>NZ_CP152290.1:0-1778410 GCF_038682365.1 Erysipelothrix sp. P66
ATGGAATTGTATTCTAAATTTGATATTATAGAACTTGCAAAGGGGTATTTGAATATGACAACTATGAAATTTTATTTAGAAGATGTGTGGGGAAAAGTAAAGCTTGCGATCAAGGAAAGCAATCATTTCGATGAGCCCATTTATAATACTTACATCGAAGATACAAACCTTGCTGCGTTGGATGAGACAAAAGCGATTATTGTGGTCCCAACCTATCTCCAAAAAGTAATTCTTTCTGAAGAAATTCCTTTTTTAAATGATGTTATTAATCAAATTTTAGATAAAACATCTATGGTGTGTGAGGTTCTGCTTGAAAATGAATTCAAGAAAAATATCGCCGTTCAAGTTCCTGTTCAACCTCAAATTCCAGTCGTTGTTCGCAATGATGGCATTGCCCCAAATCAAACTTTTGATAATTTTGTCGTTGGTCCAAGCAATAAAGAAAGCCATTCTGCAGCATTAGGGTGTGCGTATCGCCCTGGACAATTTTATACGCCCCTATTCATTTATGGAAACTCCGGTCTAGGAAAAACACATCTTTTAAATGCAATTGGAAATTACATCAAAAAATTAAATCCAGATGCACGTGTCCTTTATACGTCTAGTTCAGATTTCGTTAGACAAGTTGCTAATTCAATACAGAATCGCACGATTGAAGACTTTAAAGAACAAATGTATAATCTCGATGTCTTACTTATTGATGATATCCAGTTCCTCGCAGGTAAAGAAAAATCTCATGAGATCTTCTTTCATATCTTTAATGAACTTATTTACAATAAGAAACAAATTGTTATTACAAGTGACCGCCTTCCTACCGAGATAAAAGGTCTAGAAGACCGCTTAATCAGTCGATTTTCTTCAGGTCTTTCGGTCGGTGTTGATTCCCCGGAATTTGAGACCTCACTTGCCATTCTTGAATTGAAAATCAAACATAAAAGTGTTGATCCAGGATTATTTGATGAAGATGTTTTAAGCTACATCGCCTCTAATTTTTCTAAAGATGTCCGTATGCTAGAAGGTGCCTTAAATCGACTGCTCTTTTTCTCGATTGAGTTTTCTCAAAATGACCATATTGACATTAACATCGCAATGAACGCCTTTAAAACAAATGGGGAACCTATTAAAACAAATGAATTGGATACAAAGACCATTAAACGGATTGTTGCAGATTACTATGGGTTAACCCAAGCTCAGCTTGTTTCAAAGGCTCGAACCAAAGCAATTGCAAATGCCCGACACATTGCAATCTACTTATGTCGTAAGCATCTTGATTTGCCTTACAATAAAATTGGTGAGGATTTTGGAAAACGTGATCACTCTACAATTATTAGTGCTTGTGACAAGATTGAAAAGAAACTTAAAACGGACCAAATGCTGGCTCGTGCTGTTTATGAACTTGAAGCCAAAATTAAATAGTTATCAACAGTTATCCACACTTTAATAACACCGTTTTTCGTAAGTATTGTCGCTTGTTTAGAGTGTTTTATACAAGTTATACACTTATCCACAGGCCCTAGTAATACTAATTAATTATTTAATACTAATAAACATATCGCCTTGGAGAATAATTTACTTAAAAGTTCTCGCAGTGATCCATTTATTTTTATAAAAAAGAATATAATAAAAAGTACATAATATGATATAATTAATACAATAGTGTTTATCATTTGGAGGGTTATATGAAGTTCAATATAAAGAAACAATCATTTTATAAAGCATTGTCCTCTGTAGGACGTGCAGCATCTACACATTCACCATTACCAATTCTTTCAGGAATTAAATTTGAATTAAGAGATGATGCTCTAACATTAATTGCAAGTGATTCTAATATTTCAATTAAAGAAGTTCTTTATGCGAATGACGAAAATAAATTGAACGTATATGAAGAAGGGGAAGTTGTTTTAGAATCTCGTTATATTCTTGAAGCAGTTCGAAAACTTGATAGCGATTTTATCGACTTTGAAATCATTGATGGTGCTTTAACACGTATTAGTGGAAATAAAGCAGAATACAACATCAATGGTAGTAAAGCAGAACTTTATCCAACAATTGATTTTACAAAACCAACAAAAGAATTTAAGATGCCAGGCTTTAAACTTTCTGAAGTAATTCAACAAACTGCTTTTGTTTGTTCGACAAGTGAAGATCGTCCAATATTTACTGGAGTAAATTTTAAAGCAGATGGGAATGTTATGAATTGTGTTGCTACGGATAGTTATCGATTAGCCAAAAAATCAATTGAACTTCCTACACCAATGGATTTTAATATATGTATTCCAGCAGTTAACCTTTATGAAGTAGCAAAAACGATTAGTGATAATAAAGATGTGCATATTGCTGTTTCTGATAAACTTGTTCAATTCTATGTCGATTCAACGTTAATTCAATCCCGTTTAATTGATGGATTATTCCCCGATGTTAATCGATTAATTCCTTCGGAATATGGTTTTGAACTCACAGTAAACAGTCACGATATGATCAGTGCAATCGATCGATCCTCTTTCTTAAAGAGTGATGGATATTGGACTGTTAAATTGGAGGCATCCAATGATGGTGTCCTAATTAGTTCTAAGTCACAAGAAATTGGTAGTTCAGAGGAAATTTTAAGACCGATTGATTATATTGGTGGTAACTTAAAAATCTCATTCAGTGGACGTTATATGATTGAAGCCCTTAAATCATTTAAAACAGATATCGTTAAGATTTTATTTGTGGGAGAAATGCAAGCGTTTATTCTTAAAAACCCAGAAGACGATTCAATTGTCCAACTTGTTTTACCTGTAAGAACATTTGATTAACGATTATGTTAAAGAATCAAAGACATTTACAACTTATCCACTATATTGATTTGCATCAATTTGCTAAAGTTGAAGAGCTTGCACAACTTGTGGATGTTTCCGAAATAACCGTTCGTCGAGATATTAATGAGTTGGATGAAAAAGGGTTAGTTCATAAAGTACATGGTGGTGCGACATCCATCACAATTCGTGATTATTCAAATGATGTTGAATTACATACTCGAAATGATGTGAATTCAGAAATCAAAGACCAACTCGCTAAAACAGCTGCAGCGTTGGTTAAGCCGAATAGCGTCGTGTATCTTGATGCAGGAACATCTGTTTCGCGGATGATACCGTATCTTAAAGATAAGCATGTTACTGTGTATACACATGGATTGCATCATGTTGACGCGTTAGTTCAATTTGGTATTGAGTGCTATGTTATCGGTGGATTTGTGAAGCCGACAACTCGTGCAGCAGTGGGTGGATTAAGTACCCAATATCTAAAGCAAATGAATTTTGATCAATCCTTTATCGGATTTAATGCTTTGGATGCAGATTTTGGTTTTTCCACACCGGATGAAATGGAAGCAGTAACAAAATCTACGATTGTTGCGCAATCATCGCAGGTATTCTTTATTGGGGATAGCTCTAAATTTAATAAGCGCTCCAGTGTGAGTTTTGCGTTATCAGATGATGGATTGCTCATTACGGATAAAGATCCAGGCGAAGCATATAAAAATTATGATATTAAAATACAAGGTGAACACTAAGTTCACCTTTTTTTATAACTTGAATATAAATGATATTATATGATAAATAATGTTTGAAACCACTTACATATTGTGTTATTCTATATTTAGGAGGAAATTAATATGATTTATATCGTTACACTTAACCCTTCGATTGATTACCTAATGACACCTAAAACGTTATCACTTGGCGTTACCAATCGTTCTCAAGAAGAACAGATACGTATTGGTGGAAAAGGGATTAATGTTGGTATTGTTTTAAACAATCTGGGACAATCTTCTACATGTATTGGTTTTCTTGGAGGTTTTACAGGGAATCATGTTCGTGAAGAATTGAAAAAATATCCTCTGCTTGTTGATGGGTTTATGGACGCAAACAATCCAACCCGCATAAATATTAAACTCGATTATAAAGGTGAGACTGAAATTAATGGTAGTGGTCATCCGATTGATGACGCTTTAATTGAAGAACTTTCCACATTTATCACGACACTTACTCCGAATGATTTTGTAGTCTTAACAGGAAGTGTTGCATCGGGCATGTCTTACGACTGGTATGTCTCAGTTTGTGAGGCATTGAATAAACAAAATATTCCCTTTGCAGTAGATGTCAGTTCCGATAAACTCATCGATATGATCGCTTATCATCCGCTTCTTATCAAACCGAATCAGGATGAAATTCGTGCTATTCTTGGCATCGAAGAAAACGATTTATCATTAGAACGTTTAATAAGTGAGTCAAAAATACTTATTGAAAGGGGGGCTCGTAATATCATTGTCTCACTTGGATCACAGGGATCTCTATTGATAACTGAAGATGCATGTTATCGAGCTTACGCGCCGGAAGGTGTCTTAGTGGATTCTGTAGGTGCTGGAGATTCTATGGTTGCTGCATTTATTTATGGTTATGTAAATAAATATTCATTACTTGAATCGTATCAGTTAGCGTGTGCTGCGGGAAGTGCAACTGCATTTTCGGACCATCTTGCATCAGCGACATCAATATCTGAATTAAATGAAAAAATAATTATCGAAAGGATCGATTAATAATATGAAAAATATAACTCAAGTTTTAAAACCAAATCTTGTTATTTTCGAATTAAATGCATCATCTAAGGAAGAAGTCCTATCTGAAATGACTCGAAAACTAAGCAAAGAGGGAATTGTTTCAAATGAACTGTCGTTTATCGAAACACTTAAAGAACGCGAAGCCATTAGTACAACGGGTGTTGGAGATGGTATTGCAATCCCTCATGGTCGAAGTTCAGTCGTATCAGAATCTGTTGTCGTCTTTGGTCGAAGTGATAAGGGCATCGATTTTGATTCTATGGATGGTGAGCCAGCCCACTTGTTCTTTATGATTGCAACTCCAGAAAATTCTGGGGATGATCATTTAGCTATTTTATCTACATTATCAGGTTTACTCATGAAATCAGAAGTTCAAGAAGCATTAAAAACTGCTTCAACGTATGATGAACTTGTGGCGGCTTTTGATGTTGATCAAGAAGAAAAAGAGAATAATGATAAGAGTGAATCTTTTGTAGTTGCGGTAACAGCATGTGCAACAGGGATTGCACATACGTATATGGCAGCAGAAAAGCTTCAAGAAACAGCTCAAAACAAAGGAATCGCAATTAAAGTCGAAACAAACGGTTCTTCGGGTGTAGGAAATCGTTTGACACAAAGTGATATTAATAATGCTGATGCAGTTATTGTTGCCGCAGATATTAATGTAGAGATGAATCGCTTTAACGGAAAAAAATTAATCAAAGTTCCGGTTGCTTCCGCAATCAGTCATCCCGATTCTCTTATTGATAAAGCATTAACAGAATCGGAAATCTATACGTCATCATCTTCTGTAACATCGAGTGAGGAAAATGAAGGCAGTAATCTGTATAAACATCTCTTAAATGGTGTATCACACATGCTCCCATTTGTTGTAGGGGGCGGTATTCTAATTGCGATTGCATTTATGCTTGACCAATTGATGGGAGTTCCAACTACAGAATTAGGACAGCTTGGTTCATATAACGCATTTCCAGCGATTTTAAAAGATATTGGTGGGCAAGCATTTGGATTTATGTTGCCTGTACTCGCTGGTTATATTGCTTACAGTATCGCTGATCGTCCAGGACTTGTTGTAGGGTTTGTTACTGGAGGTATTGCTTCGGCAGGTGGAGCAGGATTTTTAGGGGCACTAATTGGTGGTTTCTTAGCGGGTTATGCAATGAACATGATTAAAAAACTCCTTGCAACGCTTCCACAAAGTCTTGATGGTATTAAGACAATCCTCTTGTATCCCGTTTTAGGTGTACTTGTGACCGGTTTATTAATGGTTTTAATTAATATACCGATGAAGTCCGTAAATGAGGCGATGAATGGCTTCTTAAATGGTTTATCAGGTACCAATGCAATACTGTTAGGTGCATTATTAGGTGGTATGATGGCTGTAGACCTTGGTGGGCCAATTAATAAAGCTGCTTATGTGTTTGGAACGGGTACGTTAGCTGCAACTGCCGCAGGGCAAGGTAGCGCTGTTATGGCTGCTGTTATGGCAGCAGGGATGGTTCCACCACTTGCTGTTTTTGTTGCTACACTGTTCTTTAAACACAAATTTAAAGATGAAGAACGTCAAGCTGGTATGACAAACTTAATTTTAGGTGCTTCGTTCATTACTGAGGGAGCGATTCCATTTGCATCCAGTGATCCTCTTCGTGTTATTCCAAGTTTCGTTGTGGGTTCTGCCTTGACAGGAGCCTTGTCATTAGCATTTAATATTACCGTTAACGCACCACATGGAGGTCTCTTTGTGATTCTTCTTGTGAGTCAACCACTCTTATATATTCTATTTATCATTATTGGTTCGATTGTTAGTGGGCTTTTAATGGGTATTTTAAAGCGTAATTAGTTCTTTTTTAACACAATTATCATGAAACCACATTTGGTTTAAAGAATGTGGTTTTTTGTGCGTTATATGAGCCGTAAAAAGATGATTTTAATTCGTTTTTATAGTATAATAATAAGGTAATAAAAAGGATGGTTGCTATGAAAAAAGAGACTCAATATATCACTTTAGGGCAATTTCTAAAAGTGGCGGATTATGTTAATTCAGGTGGAGAAGCGAAACACCTCATTCATACGTTTTCGATTCAAGTAAACGGTGAAGAAGAGAACCGACGCGGTAGAAAGTTGTATCCTGGAGATGTTGTTGTAATTAACGGTAATAAACACGAAATCACAACAGAACATGAAGGTTAAAAATCTTGAATTAAGGCAATTTCGAAATATTTCGAATCTCAATCTATCATTTAACAAAAACATAAATGTTTTTGTAGGGGATAATGGTCAGGGGAAGACGAATATTATCGAGTCGCTTGTCTATCTTTCTTCAGGGCGATCCTTTCGTGTTAATTCGGATGAATATCTCATTCAATACGGTAAGGAATTTTTAAGTGTTATTGCCGATATTGAGGATCAGAATAATACTCAAAACCTTAAGGTAGTACTCAGTACTGCTGGAAAGTATCTTCAAGTAAACCAACAACCATTAAAAAAAATGACCGAGTTTATCGGTCGTTGTAATGTTGTGCTGTTTAATCCTGAGGATATTAACTTTTATTCTAATAGTCCGAGAAAAAGACGAAGAGAAATTGACTTTGAATTGGGGAAAATGTCAAAGCGGTATCTCAATCAATTAAGTTTGTCGAATAAGTTACTATCAGAACGCAATGCGTACTTGAAAAATAAAAATGTTGATCGAGATTATCTAGAAATTTTAACGGAAAAATTAGTGGATGCGTCTATTTTGATTATTGAACTGAGAGCAAAATTTGTTCAAGCGCTCAATCCAATCATTAATCACTATTATCATCTACTCAGTGATTCTGATGATCATATCGTTCTACATTATAAAGCACCGATTACACTCGAAGGGGATTTGAAGGTGCAATTATTATCAAAGATGCAAGATTCATTCCAACGTGACTGTGATTTTAAAGTCACACAGAATGGAATTCACCGCGATGATTTTATTTTTATGATAAATGATATTCCTGTTGTGAATGTATCATCTCAGGGACAAAAGCGAATGCTTATAATTGCTTTTAAACTTGCGATTGTGGAATTGATTTTTCAAAGTCGTAAAACTTATCCAATTTTGTGTTTAGATGATTTGTTTTCTGAATTGGATAATGTCAGACGTGAGCGTGTTCTAAACGTGTTACACGAAGAAATGCAAGTATTTATTACTACTACAGATTTAGATTATATTAAATCCAAACGCGATAAGACGGTCTTTAAAGTTGTTAGTGGTAATGTAGAGGAGGTTATTTAATGTCGAATACAAAAGTAGATCATTCATATACGTCTTCCGATATTCAAGTTCTTGAAGGATTGGAAGCGGTACGTAAACGACCTGGGATGTATATTGGTACAACTTCATCCCGTGGTTTACATCATTTGGTTTGGGAAATTGTAGATAATGGGATTGATGAAGCTTTAGCTGGATTTGCGACAGAAATTGTTGTGAATGTCGATAAAGATAATGTAATTTCTGTATCAGATAATGGTCGTGGGATTCCAATTGGAATTCATGCGAAGACAGGCGTTTCAACAGCTGAGACGATCTTTACAGTACTCCATGCCGGAGGAAAATTCGGTGGTGGTGCGTATAAAGTATCGGGAGGTCTTCACGGTGTTGGGGCTTCTGTTGTTAATGCGTTGTCAGAATGGTTGGAAGTTAAAATTTATTTGGATGGTACAGAATACTATCTTCGTTTTGAAGAAGGTGGAAAAGTAGCAATACCACTTAAAGAAGTTGGTAAAACAGATAAAAAAGGAACAACGGTTCGATTTAAGGCTGATCCTACTATTTTTACGGAAACAACTGAATTCTCACATGATATTTTACGTGATCGTTTACGTCAAATTGCATTTTTAAATAAGGGAATTAAACTTGTTTTCCAAGATGAACGTGAACCTGAAGAAACAAGACATCTGGAATTTATTTACGAAGATGGGCTCCGTGAATATGTTCAGTATATGAATGCGAATAAATCTCCAATACATGAAGAGATTGTTTATTGTGAAGGAGAAGAAGAAGGAATACTCGTTGAAGTATCAATGCAATATAATGATGGTTTTACGCCAAACATTTATTCATTCTGTAATAATATTAATACACATGAAGGTGGAACCCATGAAGATGGGTTTAAACTCGCATTAACACGTGTAATTAATAATTATGCAAAAGATCACAATCTACTTAAAAAGGATGATGATGGATTTTTAGGGGACGATGTTCGTGAAGGACTCACCGCAATTATTTCTGTAAAACATCCTGATCCTCAATATGAAGGACAAACTAAAACTAAACTCGGGAATAGTGAAGTGCGTAAGATTGTTTCTAGTGTCTTTGGTGAGCAATTAGAACGTTTCTTGATGGAACATCCGGATGACGCTAAAATCATCGTAGATAAGGCTGCAATCGCATCGAAAGCGCGTGTTGCTGCTCGTAAGGCGCGTGAGTTAACACGTCGAAAAGGGGCTCTTGAAGTTTCTTCTTTACCTGGAAAACTTGCGGACTGTTCAAATCGTAATCCATCTGAGTGCGAAATTTATATCGTCGAGGGGGATTCTGCGGGTGGTAGTGCTAAACAAGGCCGCGACAGCAAATTCCAAGCGATTCTACCGCTTCGAGGTAAAGTTATTAACGTAGAAAAAGCACGCCTACATAAAATATTTGATAACAATGAAATTCGTATGATGATTACAGCATTTGGTACGGGTGTATCAGATGAAATGGACATCGAAAAATTACGTTACCATAAAATTATTATTATGACTGATGCGGACGTCGATGGTGCACATATTAGAACGTTATTATTAACATTCTTCTACCGATTCTTAAGACCGCTCATTGAAAATGGATTCGTCTATATCGCGCAACCACCACTTTATAAGATTTCTCGTGGAAATAAGATTGCTTATGCCTATGAGGAAGAGGAGTTGGATGAACTAAAGGTCGAATTTGGAGACCGATTTAACGTACAACGATACAAAGGTCTTGGGGAAATGAATCCGGAGCAGTTATGGGATACAACCATGGATCCAGAAACACGTACATTAATACAAGTTACAATTGATGATGCAATGGAAGCCGATGTTATTTTTGAAACCTTAATGGGTGATGAAGTGGCACCGCGTCGTGAATTTATTCAGACGAACGCTGAATATGCTGATTTGGATATTTAGGAGGACACAATGGAAGATAATACACAAAGTTATGACAAAATAAAACAACGTAATATTTCTGAAGAAATGAAAAAATCATTCGTCTCCTATGCCATGTCGGTTATTGTTTCACGTGCGTTGCCAGATGTCCGTGATGGTCTAAAACCCGTTCATCGTCGAATCTTATACGCAATGAATGATCTTGGTATGACGAGTGATAAACCTTATAAAAAGTCAGCACGTATTGTTGGTGAAGTAATTGGTAAGTATCACCCGCATGGGGATACGGCTGTGTATGATTCAATGGTACGTATGGCTCAAGAGTTTTCATACCGCTATATGTTGATTGATGGTCACGGAAACTTTGGATCAATCGATGGCGACGGTGCAGCTGCGATGCGTTATACCGAAGCGCGTATGTCTAAAATTTCGATGGAATTAATTCGTGATATCAATAAAAACACCGTTGATTTCATTGATAACTACGACGGTGAAGAACGCGAACCTGCAGTGCTTCCGTCACGTTTCCCAAACGTTCTCGTTAATGGTGGAACCGGAATTGCGGTTGGTATGGCAACAAACATCCCTCCTCATAATCTTGGCGAAGTTATTGACGCAACGATTGCACTTATCGATAATCCAGATATTACAATTAAAGAATTAATGGATGAATACATTTTCGGACCCGACTTCCCAACAGGTGCGCTCCTATTAGGTCGTAGTGGTATTAAGTCAGCATTTGAAACAGGACGCGGTTCTGTAGTTATGCGGGCTAAAGTGGATATCGAAGAAATGAAAAACGGGAAGCCACGTATTGTTATTTCTGAAATTCCATATCAAGTAAATAAAGCCACATTAGTTGAAAAAATTGCTACTCTTGTTCGTGATAAAGAAATTGACGGAATTACCGATTTAAGAGATGAATCAAACCGTGAAGGAATTCGTATTGTTGTTGAATTACGAAGAGAAGTTCAAGCAGAGGTTGTCTTAAATCAACTTTATCGTCTTACTGCCCTCCAATCATCTTTTGGGGTAAATATGCTTGCGTTGGTGAATGGCCGTCCCGAGCTCTTAAATCTATTACAGGTATTAAGTCATTATCGCGACCATCAAATTGAAATCGTTACACGTAGAACACAATTTGAATTGAAGAAAGCCGAAGATCGGGCACATATTCTTCAAGGGTTGATGATTGCACTTGATCATATCGATGAAGTAATCTCAATTATTCGATCATCTAAAGACGATCCGGAGGCGATTACCCGACTTAATGAAGCATTTGACTTAACAGAGATCCAGTCTAAAGCGGTATTAGATATGCAATTACGTCGTTTAACTGGGTTACAACGTGATAAAGTCGAGAGCGAATTTAATGAATTAACAATTCTAATTATTGATTTAAAAGACATTTTAGCGAACCATGATCGCTTACTTACCATTATTAAAGACGAATTGACCGAAATTAAAACAAAATTCGGTGATGATCGCCGTTCAGAAATCGTAGAAGCGGATATTGACATGTTGGATGAAGATTTAATTCCGGTGGAAGATATTGTTGTTACGATGACTATGAATGGTTATATCAAGCGAACAACAGTTGATTCATTCAACACACAAAACCGTGGTGGGAAAGGTGTACGTGGTATTAGTACTTATGATGAAGATACAGTGGATCAATTCATTGCAATGTCGACGCATGACTATCTACTACTCTTTACAAACCTTGGTAAAGTGTACCGTATTCGTGGATTTAATGTACCGTCTTCAAGCCGAACATCAAAGGGGATACCTGTTGTAAACTTATTGAATCTTGCAGAAGGCGAAACCGTTAAAACGCTCGTGAAAGTTGCCAAAGATGATGAATCGAGATATGCATTCTTCGTTACAAAGCAAGGTATAGTGAAACGAGTTGAAGTTCAAGAATTTGAATCGATCCGTCAAAACGGTAAAATTGCAATTACGTTACGAGAAGATGATGAACTCGTAGGTGTTCGTATGACTAACGGGGACAACGAAATCATTATCGGAGGAAGCAACGGTAAAGCTGTTCGATTCGATGAGAATGAGGTTCGTTCAATGGGACGTACAGCGTCAGGTGTTATTGGATTCAATGTTGATGAAGGTGAAGTTGTAGGGATTGCGACGGATCGTGAAGGTCAATATATTTTAGCGGTAACTGAAAAGGGATACGGTAAACGTACAGACATTTCGGAATACCGCCGTACGAAACGTGGTGCTAAAGGTGTTAAAACAGTAAATATTACTGAGAAAAACGGCGAACTTGTTTCATTACGTGCAGTTAACGGTGATGAAGAAGCATTAATTATATCAAACGAGGGTACTGTTATTCGAACAGAGATTAGCAATATCGGAATCTATGGCCGTTCAACAATTGGTGTAAGATTGATTAACGTTGGTGAATCGGATTCTGTTTCTCAAGTAGCAATTCTACAACCGACAGTTGATGAGGAACCCGAAGACGATCAAACGAACGAACCGGAAGTACAAATTGAAAACAAAGAAATAGAAATAACCGAATAAGCAAAGCAAGGATAAAATCCTTGCTTTTTTTCTTTCGATTCTATTTGACTTAAAATATGATAATCGCTATAATTTACTTAAACTCGTTGAAAGGGAATAATATAACTGTTTTATTTAAGAGAGATGATGTTTGGTGAAAATCATTATAAAACGCTATAGTTCCACCCTGGAGAGATTAATTTCGGAAGACAACCGTTATCTGTTAAAGGTATGTTCCACGTGGAACATATGAAAAAGGGTGGCACCACGTACATACGTCCCTTAAGAGGTGTTTTTTTTATTTTCAAAAGGAGAAAAATATGTTAGATATTAATCTATTTAGAACGAATCCTGAGCTTATTAAGGACAACCTTAAGAAGAAATTCCAAGATCATAAGGAAGATATGGTAGATAAAATCATTGCTTTGGATATCGAATACCGCGGTATTAAAACACGTGCGGATGAATTAAGAGGGCAACGTAATGCTTTAAGTAAGCAAATCGGCCAACTTATGGGACAAAAGAAGATTGAAGAAGCAAATGCTGTAAAGGAACAGGTACAGGCCTTCGCCCTTGAACTAAAAGAAATCGAAGAGAGAGAAGAACCTCTATTTGAAAAAATTAAAGGTTTGATGATGGAAATCCCTAATATTATTGCGGATGATGTTCCTATCGGAAAAGATGATAGCGAAAATGTAGAACGTTATACTGTAGGTGAAATTATCGATAAAGGCTTCGATGTTCCTTACCATACGGATATTATGGAGTCATTTGGTGGAATTGATCTTGATGCCGCACGTAAGGTTGCTGGAGCAGGATTCTACTATTTACAAAAAGACATTGCGAGACTTCATTCAGCGGTGACAACTTATGCCCGTGATTTCATGATTGATCGTGGATATGACTATGTAATCCCTCCATTTATGATTCATCGTGACGTTGTTAGTGGTGTTATGAGTTTTGAAGAGATGGAAAACATGATGTATAAAATTGAAGGTGAAGACCTTTATCTTATCGGTACGAGTGAACACTCAATGATAGGTAAGTATATCGATACAATTATTGATGGAGAAACGCTACCACACAAACTTACCAGCTACTCACCATGTTTCCGAAAAGAAGTGGGCGCGCACGGTATTGAAGAACGCGGTGTATACCGTATACACCAATTTGAGAAACAAGAAATGGTAGTCGTTTGTCATCCAAATGATAGTGCAGCACTCTTTGAAGAACTTTATCATAATTCAGTAGATTTCTTTAGAACCCTTGATATTCCAGTACGTGTACTCGAATGTTGTTCCGGAGACCTTGCCGATTTAAAAAACAAGAGTGTTGATGTAGAAGCATGGAGTCCTAGACAGAAAAAATATTTTGAAGTTGGAAGTTGCTCAAATTTAACAGATGCACAAGCGCGTCGATTAAAAATACGTATTGACACACCAGAAGGACGTGTTTACGCACATACCTTAAACAATACGGTAGTAGCACCACCACGAATGCTTATCGCCTTTTTAGAAAACAATCTTCAAGCAGACGGAAGCGTACTTATACCAGAAGCATTACAACCCTATATGGGATTTAAGAAAAAAATAGAGCCGAATCAATAGGCTCTATTTTTTTATTTAGTGATTAATTTTTGAATTTGATTCATTACCGCATTATTGTTATTTGAATCAATTACCTCAGTAACGATTTGCTTCACATCTTCGTGTGCGTTAGAAACGGCATACGAGCGTCCAGCGAGCTTTAACATCTGGATGTCGTTGTGATAGTCACCAAACGTAACAATGTCCGCAGCATCGATATTAAGCGTTTGTAGAAGGTGCTGGATTCCTTGTCCTTTATTAACATCAGAGTGCATAACATCGATCCACACCGCGCCAGCTGTAACGGCATTAAAGGTTCCGTTTAGAGCTGATTGTACGATCTCTTGGAAATTAGAAACGGTGTGATGAAGACTGCATGCAGTTATTTTAACGAAATTAAGATCAACGTCTGTTAAGTCATCAACGATAACAAAACCAGGATAATACTCTTCAAGATATTGTTCGTGGACTGGATCACCAAGTTCGACATAGGCGCAATCAATACCGGAAGCGATAATCGATGTTTCTTTGCATTGTCTAAAAACCTCGGTAACGGTCTTAATATCGCGTTTTGAAAAGACAGATTGATAAAGTATCTTACCCTGATGTTCAACGATCGCACCATTATCAGAAACAAACGAAAGATCATCGATATAATCATGGGCCTTCTTCTTAATGCTAAAGAGGGTGCGACCACTTGCAAGTACCATATGGATGTTGTTGTTCTTGAGCTCCGCAAGCACCTCTTCAAAATTACAAGGAAGATTTGAATCATCATCTAAAAGCGTGTGATCCATATCAGTTGCTATTAATTTAATCATAAGAAACCTCCATTGAAATTATACCATAATGTTTCACGTGGAACATTTAAATTAGTCGTTTAAGAGGTTGCTTTTTAAGACAGTTTTGGTATAATAACTATGCTACAACAACATAATCTAGTTAACCAGGTCAGGGCAGGAATGCAGCAGCCTTACATTAGCTCTTATGTGTGTTGTGGCTCTTTTTGTATATAAGGGGGCGTTACTATCGAACATAACAAATATATGGATGCGGCATATCAAGAAGCACTTCAAGCTTATGATAAAGAAGAAGTTCCTGTTGGTGCTGTCGTTGTCTACAACAATCAAATCATTGGACGAGGTCATAATGTTCGAGAAACGCAACACCAACCTTCTGGACATGCGGAAATTATTGCGATGGATCAGGCAGGAGAAACACTTGGTTCTTGGAATTTAGAAGGTTGCACTTTATATGTAACACTGGAACCCTGTGCAATGTGTACAGGAGCCATTATGCAATCAAGGGTAAGTACCGTTGTTTACGGATCAAAAGAACCTAAAAGTGGTTGTTTAGGGTCGGTAATCGATTTTACGAAGATAGAGGGCTATAACCACTATCCAGAAGTGATTGCGGGAATACAAGGAGATAAAACCAAACAACTGATGTTGGATTTCTTTAAACAGCAACGAAATAAACAAGTGAAAATTAAAAAGGTAGATGAATCTATGTTTGAAAGCTATCTTGATGTCCGTAAAAAAGTATTTGTAGATGAGCAAAATATTGACCCTTCAGAAGAATATGATGAACTTGACATCCTTGACCATCAACAAGTTAGTCATGTAGTTGCAATGCAACAGAATCACGTTATCGGTACAATGCGATTATATTGCTCTGATGGAACAATGAAAATTGGAAGACTCGCAGTTCTAAAACCATATCGTAATAAAAAAATTGCTTCCAAACTAGTTCGCTATGCAATTATCCAAGCAGAAAACAATGGGATTGATAAAATTGAATTGAACGCACAACTGAGTGCAATGAACGTATATAAGAGACAAGGATTTGAAATAACTGGGGAAATATTTGAAGAAGTAGGTATTTCCCATATTAAAATGATTAAACATATAAAAACACCGATTCAATAAGGGGAACTAGGGAACTGACCTAGTTCAGTTCCAGGAAACGGTGTTTTTATATGTTTAACGAGTTGGTTCAGAGCTTTCAAGCTCTGCTTTGATTATTGTACGGTTAACGCTGTAATCGTTCGCTTCGGTACAAGTCACAAGTGTAAGTGTTGCACCACGTGATTCATCGTCATTCAGTACAGAAGTATCCGTATAAGGTACTTCAAAGTTGTCATAGACTTTATAGATATAAGTTGTATTATCTTCTTTTCGATGCAATTTAATTGTATCGCCTTTTTCGATTTTTTCGAAATCACGGAAGACACAGCTTGCACAACGTCCATTATGTCCTGCTATCGAGAAGTTTCCTTCTCCAGGCGGATCAATTGAACGATTCCAAGCTACAACATAACGGTTGAGATAACCCCAGTCGTCTGATTTCACAATCAAATGGTTGATATCAAGTTTTTCAATCTCGATCGAGCCCCATTTATCCGTCTCTTGTTTTGAAGGACCATCAGAATCATCTTGAGGTAGGGGAGCATTTAGAAAGTCTTGTAATTCTCGTTTGAGCGCTTCGCGTTCAAGGTAAGAAGAACCGACATCGTAAATGATTATTCCTAATCCAGCGAGGATCATCATGATTCCTAAAAAACCAAATAAATTAAATTTTTTCTTTTTCTTAGTATTGTTTTCCATAGTCATCCACCTTAAATACATTATATAGATTGTAAAACAGAATATCAATATAAGGTCCTCCATGATATAATGAGATAAAGGTGATAATATGTCGTATCAATCGTTATATCGTAAATATAGACCTTCACATCTTGACGAAGTTGTGGGGCAAGAACATGTCGTTCATGTTTTAAAAAATTCAATTACTAAAGATAAGATATCACATGCATATCTTTTTTGTGGTCCACGTGGAACAGGAAAAACATCGATAGCGAAATTATTTGCGCGGGCAGTCAATTGTGAGAATCCTGATCAAGTAATTTGTGGAACTTGTGACAATTGTAAGGCTGTAGCGGATGGAACGCATCCAGATCTCATTGAAATTGATGCCGCAAGTAACAATGGTGTTGATGAGATTCGTGGTCTTATTGAAAAAGTGAAATATACACCGATTCTCGGAAAATATAAAGTCTACATCATCGATGAGGTTCATATGCTTTCACAAGGTGCTTTTAATGCACTTCTTAAGACATTAGAAGAGCCACCAAGTCATGTTGTATTTATATTAGCGACAACAGAAATACATAAAGTGTTGCCTACAATAATTTCGCGCTGTCAACGCTACGATTTTAATCGTATTGGCGAAGTGGATATTGCGAAGCGATTGGATTATGTCCTTGAAAAAGAAGATGTAGAAGCTGAACAAGGAGTTTCGAAACTTATTGCAAGTTTATCTGGCGGTGGTTTAAGAAATGCATTAACGATTCTAGAACAAGCAATTGTTCTCGCAGATGATCAGATTACGGTAGCACAAATTTATGATACCAATGGTATCATTACAGACCAAGATAAGATTCGTTTATTCAATAGCATTCAGGAACAAAATATGGAAACGCTTGTGAATCAAATTGCAATGATGAGTGAGAAGAGTGTTAATATTGATCGCTTGATGATGGATCTCATTAGTGGATTAAAAGATTCAATTATCTATTCACATACAAATTCTGAAACGCTTGTCAACGAGAATAGTTTAATGTTTATCCAATATCTTGCGAAGTCGTTACAGGTTCAAGAACGATTGCAAGTGATTGACAAACTATTAGGTTATATGGATAAAATGAAATTTTCTCAAAATCAATCAACATATTTTGAAGTCGCTATGGTGGATGTTTTTAATTCATTTAATCATAAAAAAAATAATGTGAATTTGAATCAACAAAGCCAAGAAGCAATGACAGCTGAAGAAATCTATCGATTAGAACATGGTAATAAGCAGAGAAAGACATCACACAACGATGTTCCTAAGTCAAACGAGTCGACTCATGAACCAATTATTTTCGAAACAAATAATCCGGAAGAAATGATTGAAGATGAGATTATTGAAGAAGAAATTCAAATTGATACAGAAGTCTTTATTACAGATCCAAATAACCAGCCGGATGCACTTCTAACAGTAGATGAAGTTGTTCAGTATATGGTAACGGCTGATAAAGCAATTCGTATCCAAGACGATGCCTCATATCAAGCAATTGATCGCTATAAGGTTGATTTAACGTGGGCACGCGCAAGTAGACTCATAAGTGGTGGGAAACTGGTATTAAGCAGTAATTTCTTTGTTGTTATTGCACTCGTCAATGACGCAGCGGTTCGAGAAGTGGCAGAAATACGAAATCAAAGCGAACTATATCATTTTTCAAAAGTTCTTTTTGGTGGATCAAAGCAAATTTTAGCCATTACACAAGAAATGTACGCAGAAGCTGTTTCTAAATTTCTAGATCTTTCAAAGAACAACAATTTACCAGAACCAATAGAAGCAAAACCGTTTAACGATCAATCTCAAGAAGATGAAGTTGAACAAAAAGATGAAAGTTTAGAAAAAGTAAAAGAACTGTTTGGGGGAATCGTAGAGATTATAGAATCGTGAGGTTGTCAATAAATGTATCCTAAAAAACTAGAAAAATTAATTGAATCGTTTATGATGCTGCCTGGGGTTGGACAAAAGACGGCTGAGCGTTATGCACTCAGCATTTTAGATCAAAAACCAGAAGATGTGGATAAATTCTCACAAGATTTGAGTACCGCACGGCATGAAATTCAATCATGTAAAGTTTGCCATAACCTCGCGGATGAGGCGGTTTGTCAAATATGCCAAGATGAAACGCGTGATCGTTCAATCATTTGCGTTGTCGCAACAGCAAAGGAAGCATTTTCAATCGAAAAAATGAATGAATATCACGGTGTTTATCATGTCTTAGGGGGATTAATCTCTACTCAAAAAGGGATTCTTCCAGAGAATTTGAATATTCAGTCACTCATTAATCGTGTTGATGAAAACGTAACTGAAGTTATATTAGCGCTCAATGCTACCGTTGAAGGGGAAATGACATCGCTTTATCTGGCGAAAAAATTAGAAGATCAAGCAGATGTTTCGCGTTTAGCTTTTGGATTACCAATTGGTGGTCATTTAGACTACGCAGATGATATGACATTGATGAAAGCTTTTGAGGGTCGCAGTAAAGTTAAATAGGAGGTCCATATGAGCTCAATAGCATATATTTCCGATGAAAAGATGATTGAATATCATCGAATTAATGGAAATCAAACCGTAAATTTTTGGAGACTCAGTCTTAAAGGCTTTGAGCGGTTTGATGTTGGCGACTTACTTTTTTTCTTAGACAAGCGTTATATCCATCCTCAAACGAAAGAAAAGGGGATTATTGGTTATGGTCGCGCAAAAACAGTGCGCACCATGAGTGTAAAACGAACATGGGATCAGTATGGAACCATGAATGGCTATACTTCATTTGAAATGTTTGAAGAAGCAATTTTGAACCGTACTAAAGATCATGAAGTGCCAAAGCAAATTCAGAGCATCGAACTCGAAGATCTCAAGTTCTTTGCTGCACCAATCTATCTCCATGAAGTAGATTTTAAACTTACCAAACGTTTAGAATCATTTACTTATCTTGAGGATGATGACCAAAATACCGTATTGAATCTTCTAAACAAAGGATTAGAAATTGGGCTGGATGAGTGGTTTACCAAAGTCCATAAACATGAATTAAGCGAACGTGACATTATTCAAGATCTCGAGCATCAACGTCTAAGAGATATCCTATCAAGCATTCGGACGGAGTGGACGCTTATTCAGGAGTCGATGATTTCTACCAATCAAGAAAAGTATAAAATCGGACCGATTGGATATACCTATTATGGAAACAAAACTGCATCCATATCATTGCCCTGTTCATCCCTTAAGAATCAAATATATCCCTTGCTTGGTATTTCCTGGGTAATAAAAAAAGAACTTGAAGATTTCAAGTTCTCAATTTCTTTATGCATTAAAAATCAAACAGCATCACAATCATACAAGGATCTTATTCAGCAGATGAATCTAGAGCTCGTAGATATTTAGGTTTTGAAGGTTTATATTGAATCCCCAATAATTGAAGCGTATCAAGGTAGTGCGGGTACGCTTTTTCATTGCTTTCATGAAGTTCATATTCCAGTTCATAATCGGAATTATTTAAAAAACGGGTATAATCTAAACACCAAACACCATAGATGTCAGAGTATTCATAGCGGACTGTATTACTGAATGCGATGACCTCCATCGTATTTACGTCAATGTCTTTTTCATTTAAAAAATCAATAATGCGTTCATCCATAAGTGACTTTTCATTTAAAATAACCTCGTATTCCAATACACCTTCTTCTTGAGGTACTTTTAATGTGAACTCATGAATACTACCAATTGTGCGTATACGGCACATGGAGTGTTGTTTAAATAAAGAACCTTTCGGTGTATCATAGTATGTATTTTCTTGATACTTAGGATCTTTAAAAGGGAACGAATTCAAAATATGGTTAAATTCGTCCTGGGTGAGTTGAGTTTTATATTCAATTTCGAGATGTTGTTTCATACATCTATGGTACAATAAGTCTAAAGGAAAAGGAAGTGGATTATGAAACGTTTTACACTTGTTCAACGTGGTGATGCTGCGTCACAAGGTATCTGCATGAAGATTCGCGATGCTCTTGTGGAAAATAATTTTATATTTGATGACCAGAATCCTGAACTCATTATTTGTGTTGGTGGAGATGGAACACTTTTAAAAGCGTTTCATGACTGGATTCACATTATTGACGATGTATCCTTCGTTGGAATTCATTCGGGAACGTTGGGTTTTTCCACAGACTATACTAAAGATTGTGTGGATCAATTTATAAAAGACGTAATCCATAATGAACCCGTGATTGAAGAAAAACGGATTCTTGAAGCACTTTGTATAAACGATACACGTGAAATCCATGTTTGTGCACTAAATGAAATACGTGTTGAAAACATCGTTAAAACACAAGCGTTAGATATTTACATTGATGATTGTTATTTCGAGACATTTAGAGGGAATGGTGTTTGTATCTCTGGGCAATATGGTTCGACGGCATATAATCGTTCCATCGGTGGTGCCGTTATTTTCCCAGGATTAGATTTACTACAACTAACCGAAATATCTGGAATTCATCATCGATATGCACGCAGTTTGGATTCGCCTTTGATTATGAAACCGGACTCTAAAATAATTCTAAAAAGTGATTCATTCGATCATGCATTATTATGTTATGATCACCTTCATAAGCATTTAGATGGTATTCATGAGATTAGAATTTCTAGCTATCCAAAAGTGATGCGTTTTGCGCGGTTTAATGATATTCCGCATATTCAACGATTGAATGCTTTATTTTAAAAAGAAAAGAAGGAGTGACCCTAAAGTCCTTCCTTCTTTTTTAGTGTTTGTGTAAATTAATGGTTTCGCTGTACATATGCAGTGCGACAGCAATGGGTATCATATAGGAAACAAGAGATGATCCTCCATAAGATATAAAGGGTAAGGTAATTCCGGTAATTGGCAGGATGCCTAGAATCATACCGATATTCTGTAAATCCTGGAACACAATCATTCCAATGATTCCCATCATCATATATCGTTCTTTAGATAAATTACTTCTTAGTGTATTTATCACAAGTTTTATATCAAAGGCAAATGATAAGATAACAACTAAAGATGCACCGAGAAACCCAAAGTTTTGCGAAATAACGGCGAAAATAAAGTCAGTTTGAGGTTCTGGGAACTGAGCAATTACAGATCCTAAGGGATGACCTGTAAGACCTGCAGTACCAAGTGATAACAGTGCTTGGAAGAGTTGGTATCCATATGTTTGAGGATACTTCTCATAATCGAGCCAACCATAGAAACGGGTGAGACGATAATGCGTTGCACCACCACCCAAAATGGTATTGAGTAACTCTTGATTATTGTAATAAAGCCAAACAATACCCAGTAGCAGTCCAAGTGCAAGACCAACAATAACAATGATCCATTCGCGTCGAACACCAGATAGGAAGAACATCGTAGCGAGGCTGACAAGAATAACAATTGGAACCCCAGTATCAGGTTGTAGAAATATCAAGATAAAGGGTGGAAGAACATATTTAATCATTTTATAGATTAATTCAAAATCACTTTTAAATGAATATTCAGTTTTCAATGTATTATGTTCATGAATAGTATTGGCGGTTTTAATTACGAGTACGATTTTCATAAATTCACTCGGTTGGAAGGAACCAATACCCGGAATAGAATACCAAGCATGCGTCCCATTTATTTCTGCAGCGAAGGGTATGTGAATACCGAATCGAGAAGATAGAACACGTGCTATAACAAGACCGAGTAGACATACCATTAAAATCCAATAGGCAATATCTACTGCAGTGAAGATACGATCGACGCCGATTTTGAGTAGAAAAGCAACGACTCCAAGACCTACGACAATCCAGCTAATTTGTTTTATTACTAAATTGACGCCCCCATCTTGGTTCATAAGTGGTGCTGCAAGATGAATTGCCACAAGACTTATTCCAAAGAGTGCAAAGAGTAAGACAATTAAAGTTACATCAAGGGTGAAGTGTCGTTTGCTTTCATTTATAAATTTGTTCATCGTGCCTCCTTTTGCGAATGAATGTAATAGTGTATAATAGAATGGAAAAGTTAGAGGTGCTCAAAATGAATCGTCTTCAGACATATTATGAACAGTTACAACTCCCATTGAAATCATTATTCTTGGGTTGTTTCTTGATTACAATCGGTTCTATCATAGCAAACCCATATATCGTAATGATATTTAAATTTAACAGTCCACTATTTGTTACAGCATCGAAATTGTTGTTGTATGCTGGTGGTATCATTTTATCATATTTTCCACTGTATGTTTTTATTAAATTGTTAACGCATCGAAATGATGAAACCAATGTCGTGGTTACAGGATTTATTTCATATTTAGTGTTCTTAGTTGTGATGACGCTGTTGTCACCAACAACATCACCAAAAGCTGCGTATTCAGACATTTTAAACATTACAATTGGAAACGAATCATATGGTTTGTTTAAAACAGGAATTTTTGGCTTCTTAGCCGTACTCCTTGTGGTTCGATATTGTTATCGAAGCCATAAAGAAACAACTGGTTTCTCCCAAGTTTCTTATTTAGATAAAGATACACTTAAATTAGTAAATGCAATTATTGGATCTGCAATCGTAGGGGCGCTTTTTGCATATGGATGGCCTATGTTTGTGGATGGTATCTACAATGCATTGAAATTTATATCTTCAGATTCTCATAATCCGATGAGTCTTTTTGCATACGGAGGGTTAGAACGACTTCTAACACTTGGGAACATTCAAACGATGATGCATCAAGAAATATGGCTTGGATCTCTTGGGGGGTCCTGGATGAATATTGGAGGCGAAACGTTTGTAGGGGATGCCAATATTTGGACGGCTCAACTTAAAGAGGGTCTAAATATGATTAGTGGTGCTGGACGCTATACGAGTGCATACTATGTGCTTAATCTATTTGCGATTCCAGGTTATCTGCTTGCAGTTGTTTCAACAATCTCCAATAAAAAAGTTTTAAAGAAAAACATTTCACTCTTCGTTATTGTAATTCTAACATCAATGCTCGGGGGAATTATCTTCCCAGTTGAGTTGTTAATGCTTTTAACAAGTCCAATTCTATATTTCTTCCATCTCTTTATGACCGCATTTATTTATGCGATTCTTGTTGGATTTGGAGCAACCGTAGGCTTCTCGTATTTGGGAACGTTGACAAGTGCAACACCGGGAAACCTTATCGATTTTATTGGTCTTATGAGAAATACAGTAATGTTTAATAAAATTATGATTATTTTATTAGTTGGTATTATTACATTTATTATTTACTTTGCGATGACCCGTTTCTACTATAGTAGAATGGCAATTGATGTCTTAAATATTGGAAGTAAAAAAGAACGTGTTAATGATTTTATTGAACGATTGGGAGGCCTTGAAAATATTGAAGCGATTTCAAGCACACCAACGCATATCCATGTTGCGCTCCGTGATCGTGATGAATTAAATGTTTCAGGATTACACCGACAAGGGGTTACTCGTATCGTTGAGACTCGACAAGGTTTTACACTTTCTGTAGGATCCTCATCGTATATGTTGCAACGTGCGGTAAATCGTCATCTTGATACACTTCCTAAAGCGGAAGAGGATGCTGAAGAATGACACAAGCAACATTAACACCAATGTTACAACAATATATGGACATAAAGAAAAACACCAATGATGCGTTGGTGTTTTATCGCTTGGGAGACTTCTATGAATTGTTCTTTGAAGATGCTATCACAGCATCAAAAGTCTTGGATCTTGTTTTAACAGCGCGTTCAGCTGGAAAGGATCAAAAGGCCCCAATGTGTGGTGTTCCACATCACGCGGCGCAAGGTTATATTCAAAAATTAGTGTCCGCAGGGTACAAAGTAGCAATTGTGGAACAAGTTGAAGATCCTAAAAACGCAAAAGGGATTGTTAAGCGTGATGTTGTTGAGATTGTAACGCCAGGAACATATTTTGAAATGGATGATAACGAAACGCGCGAAATTGCTTCAATAACGCTCGATTTAGTGTATGCAACGATTGTCAGTTGCGATATCGTTTCAGGAAATCTACGTGCAATTCGTGTCATGAATGATTTTGTTGAAATTATTAAAGTACTCCAACAATTTCAAGTAAAAGAAATTGTTGTTTCTGAACATTTTGATTCTAAAATTCTAAATGAAATTAAAAGTAAAACCGAAATCTATATTTCATATCAAGAAGACTTAGCAGAAGATGTTCAACATCAAGATCCAACAATTTGTAAAACACAAGCACGGTTAATTCAATACCTCATTTATACACATAAGCGTAGTTTGAATCATTTATCAGAAGTTGTAGTGCTTAATGATGAAGCATATTTACGTATGGATTATGCTACAATGACGAATCTCGAACTCATTGACCATCAAAAGGGAAAAGAATTATCCCTATTCCACTTTATTAATCATACTAAAACAAACATGGGAGCACGCGCACTTAAAGAAATGTTGATGCAACCATTGGTGAGCGTTGATTCCATCAATAAGCGACACATTCAAATTGAGACACTTATCGAAGATTATCTTCTTGCGGATGCACTTTCTCAATGTTTAAAAGAAACTTATGACATTCATCGCGTTATTGCACGCTTATCAACCGCAAAGCATAATGCACAGGATCTTGTACGTCTTAAAAAAACACTCGGTACCTTCAAACGAATACAAGAAGTAGTGGACGGTATTGACTGTTTTAACTTTATGCAGATCAACCCTCTTCAGGATGCGTATCAAGTACTTGATACACATATTTTAGACGATGCGCCGGTTGCACTTAAAGAAGGGAGAACCTTCAAACAAGGGATTCATTCTGAACTTGATGAACTTTTAGAGTTATCAAAAAATGGGAAGAAATGGCTTGTTAATTTTGAGGCGGAACAACGCGAAAGAACGGGCATTAAGAACTTAAAAGTGGGTTATACCCGTGCTTTTGGATATTACATTGAAATTAGTAAAGGCCAAATTGAGAATGTTCGTGAAGAGTTTGGTTATATTCGAAAGCAAACCTTAACAAATGCTGAACGATACATTAGTGAAGCATTACAAGAATATGAATTAAAAACAAGCCAAGCCAGTGAACGTATTTTAGAAATTGAACATGAGTTGTTTGATTCTGTTACTCAATATATTTCACAATTTTCAACGGAAATCCATAATATTGGATCATCGATAGCGCTCATGGACGCTTTGCTCTCACTTTCAGAAGTGTCTGCTTTACCAGGTTATCAACGTCCAGAATTTGTATCCGGGAGTGAGTTAGATATTAAAAACGGAAAGCATCCAGTTTTAGAATCAACATTAAAAGATCACCAGTATATTGCAAGTGATGTATTAATGAATGCAACCCGTAATACTCTAATCTTAACGGGACCCAATATGGGTGGTAAAAGTACCTATATGAGAATGGTCGCACTTAATGTTATTTTGGCGCAAATTGGATGTTATGTTCCGTGTGAAAGCATGACACTCAGCCTTGTAGATCAAATCTTTACAAGAATGGGTGCAAGTGATGATATTTTAATGGGACAGTCAACATTTATGGTTGAAATGATGGAGGCTCAAGCAGCACTTTCGCGTGCTACCAAACATTCCTTAGTGCTTTTTGATGAAATTGGACGAGGAACGTCAACATATGACGGAATGGCACTAGCTCAGGCAATTATCGAGTATATCAATAATTCAATTCAAAGTCGCACAATTTTCTCAACGCATTATCATGAATTAGTGACGTTAGAATCGATGTATGAGGGGATTAAAAATATTCATGTGGAAGTACATGAAGAAAACGATGAAGTGACGTTCCTCTATAAAGTCATTGATGGACGTGCGGATAAGTCGTATGGGATTAATGTAGCGCGTTTGGCTCATTTACCTCAAAGTATCATTGAACGTGCTAAACACAATTTAGAGGTTCTTGAATTGTCCAAAAGCCGTTTAGATATTGATTCTAAGGTTGTTACGGTAGAAGTAGAACCGCAGGGATATAGTGTCGTAAAAAATAAATTGCAGAGCCTTGATGTTAACCAATTAACACCAATTGAAGCACTCATGGTTCTTTCTGAATTAAAATCAATCATTGAGGACAAGGGCGATGAATAAAATAAAAGTACTGGATACACATCTAACGAATATGATTGCTGCTGGAGAGGTTGTAGAACGTCCTGCGGGTATTATTAAAGAACTTGTAGAAAATTCAATTGATGCGAATGCTACAAGTATTGAGGTGCGTATTGTTGAAGGTGGGATGGGCCTTATTGAGGTCAGTGATAATGGTGATGGAATGAGCGGTGATGATTTATCACAAGCATTTGAACGTCACTCAACATCAAAAATTAATAGTGTCCTCGATCTTAATGCGATTGCTTCTTTTGGATTTAGGGGTGAAGCATTACCATCGATTGCTTCAGTAAGTCATGTTGAAGCGTTATCAAATGACGGTACTGAAGGTCATCGCATTATTATTGATAATGGAGTAAAAAAGGTTAAAGAGCGAGCAGCTCGCAATCAAGGAACAACCATATCTGTTTCAAGTCTATTCCTTAAAACACCTGCAAGGTTGAAGCATATCAAAAACATCCATTATGAAACATCAATCATCCTTGATACAATTCAAAAGTTTGCTATGGGAAATCCACACATATCATTTACCCTTTATAACGAAAGTAAAATAAGTTTTAGAAGTTATGGCCGGAATGATATAGCGGATGTTTTTCATCGTGTTTATGGTGCTCAAGTGACTCAAGACACGAAACTTTTTAATGCTGAAAATTACGATTTCAAAATTGATGGAATTATGGCGCTCCCTCAACATAATCGCGCAAACCGATATTCAATTTGGCTTTATATTAATAATCGTATGATTCGATTCCCTAAGATTCAAAAAGCAATCGTTGATGGTTATCGCCGTCATATGCCTACTGATCGCTACCCAATTGTTGTGATGAATATTCACGTTGATCCTCAATTAGTGGATGTGAACGTACATCCAAGCAAGTGGGAAATTCGTTTATCAAAAGATAATGTTCTTGTGGAACTGATTCAGGACTGTTTTTCATCAATTTTAGATCAACATATGCGTCCACAACGCATTACCTTTCCCACGCAACCACCCGTTCAAACAGATATAAAAGAAGACCTGCTTGGTGAACCACTACCACGTTTTGAACCGTTGATTGAAGAACCCAAAAAAGTCTATGTGCCTGATTATCTGCCTGAATCATTGCCACTTTCAGACTTTAAACCCCGAGAAATTGAACCTTTGGAGGTATCTGAAAGAATCGAACCCCTTACCGTCTTATCACAAATGAGTGGATGTTATATTTTAGCTCAAGGCGATCAAGGCCTGTATATCATTGATCAGCATGCTGCAATGGAGCGTGTACGGTATGAATATTATCAAAATAAAATGTTAAATCAAAACAACCCTACACAAGATTTTTTAATACCTCTAATAATCGAAGGACGTAAGCCAATTATTGGTCGTGTTCACGAGATTAATCAGATTCTTAAAGAATTTCAACTTGAGTTGGAAGTGTTTGGTGATGATGCATTTGTATTAAGAAGTACACCTTTATGGATCGAGGAAAAAATCGTTTCGGAGTTTATACACGAAGTTTTGGATATGTTTGAAGATGAACGAACAATTCGTGAAGAAGACTTACGACGAAATGTTTTGGCTACGTTAGCATGTCATTCTTCAGTTCGATTTAATGAATATATGTCTATGGATGAGATGACGGAGTTGGTGCGACAACTGAGAGCGTGTGATCAACCCTTTCATTGTCCACATGGTCGACCAACATTTATTACAGTTGAGCATAAACAACTCATCAAGGAGTTTAAACGATGAAAAAAGTAATCGTCATTGCCGGTGTAACAGCATCCGGAAAATCGAGCTTGGCAGTTTCATTAGCCAAAGAACTTAATGGAGAAATTATAAGTGCCGACTCCGTTGCTGTTTATAAAGAACTCAATATTGGCAGTGCAAAACCAACCGAAAAGGAACAAGATGGAATTTCGCACCATCTCATTGATATTGTTTCCATTACGGACGCATATCATGTTGCACGTTTTCAAAAAGAAGCTCGAGAAGCGATTGACTTAATATTAAGTAGAGGTAAAACACCAATTGTGGTAGGTGGAACAGGGCTCTATATTAATGCATTGCTTAATGATTATAGATTTAATGAGGAGGTTCACCTTCCTCAAATTGATGAAACGTTATCCAACCAAGATTTACTGAATGAACTATTAGAAATTGATCCAGTTACTGCAGAAAAAATTCATGTCAACAATCGAAAGCGTCTTATTCGATCTTTACAAATGGTCAAGAGTGCGAATTTGACCAAAGCGGATGTTAATGAGAATAGGGGAAAAACACGTCTTTATGATGCTAGAATCTATTTCTTGCAAGGGGAGCGTTCAAGACTTTATGACCGAATAAATGCTCGTGTTGATATAATGATGCAACAAGGACTTTTGGAAGAAGTGACTGAACTTTATTCGAAGTATCCTGAGTTATTCACGATGCAAAGCATGCAATCGATAGGGTATCGAGAGTTCGTAGATTATTTCCAGGGGAATAGTACGTTAGATGAAGTTCAAGAATCCATTAAAAAAAACACCCGAAGATTGGCAAAGCGTCAAATTACCTGGTTTAAGCATCAAACTGAAAGTACATGGATTGATATTTTTAACAGTAATCCGTTAGAGTTCGTGCTAAATGATTTAAAAAAGTGGTAGATCCACTTTTTTTTAGGTCAAAATTTAAAGAGTGCACATCTATTAGAGGGGTGTACTATGAAAGTTGAACAGTTAACGAAGCTTTATAAGAACAAACGAGGAATCAAAGATATCTCGTTCGAAATCAATGACGGTGAAATTCTCGCTGTGTTGGGGGTTAACGGAAGTGGTAAATCGACGCTGTTTAAGACAATTACAGGTCTAATTCAGAAAGATTCAGGAAATATTTATGTTACTAACATCGGATATATTCCGGAAAATCGTTCGCTGTATAAGGATATTACAGTAAAAGAGCATTTAGAACTCTATGCGCAATTGCATGGTATGGAACTTAATGAAATACGGTCAAGTTTGGAATATTGGATGAAGTATTTGGAAATTGAAATCTATTTCAAATCTAAAATCATGACACTTTCTAAAGGGAACCAGCAAAAAGTACAAATTCTATGTGGGCTGATTCACGATCCCAAAACAATCATAATGGATGAACCACTCAGTGGTTTGGATATCCACAATATGAGACTGATTAAAGGATTACTTCGTAAACTGGCGAAAAAAGGAAAATCAATTCTAATTTCAAGCCATCAATATGAAGAGGTCGAAGAGGTCTCCGATTACGTTCTAATTTTAAAAAACGGGAAAATGATGAAATATGGATCACTCAAAGCGTTAAAGCGGGATGCAGCGATAACATATCTAATCGTGGAAAAGGAACAGTTTTATGATATCAGACATCTTGGCTTAGACTTTAAAGTTGTAGAGGACAAGGTGTATCTGATTATTCATAATAAGGACATTTTAAAAACTATACTTCCAAATTTAATTGAGAATCGATGCGTTGAAAAAATTATCGTTGATTCAATTTCTTTAAAAGAAATGGTGGAAACTACCTATGAAGACACTCATTAAGTTTTCAATTAAGCGACGCATGCTGAATCGGGCTACCATCCTATTTTATGCAATCGTATTTACCGTGATGGGATGCTTGCTTTTTGGTGATAAAATTTTAGCGATTCTTTTACCCAGTGTTTCAGAACCAACACCCATTAAAACCATCGATATTGATTGGGAACGTTTTGCTGATGGATTCGAAAAAATCATAAAATATGATGATGAAGCTTCAGTTCTAATTACAAAAAAAGAAGGCGTTTATACAATCCAAACGGAAACACCCTTAAGTCCGACCGAGAAGAGTACATTAGGCTTGATTATTGATAGCTATGAAAATGGGAGTCATGAGAAGCCAGTGATTTTATACAAGACTACCGCCAAGAATAATCTTAATCTTGAAATTGTCTTTTCAATTCTTACAACCTTATATTTCTTAATTACCTCTTTAAGTTCTTCCGCAATGAGTGAGGTTATTATGGAGAAAACTTCCAACGTCCTAGAGATGGTATGTTCGGTGATTCATGTGAAAACATATTTTGTTACTAAAGTAATTCTTGGACTCATGATGATGACAATTCAACTCACAAGTCTTGCACTTATTTTTAGTTTTTGGGTATGCATGCGTCAGACATATGATCAAGGTGAGGGGTTGGTCGATTTATTACAAACACTTGGTATTCTTGATTTTGAGGGACAAACATTTATTGATATCATAAAGAACTTAAACTTATCACAGAATGATTTTATTAATATTGGATGTGCCTTTTTAATTCTAATGGTTGGAATTGCAACGATTCAAATCATCCTACTCGTACTTGCAGTTCGTATTCGATCCATTGAAGAAGCAGGTAGTGTTCATGGTCCGCTATACTTTTTAATGTTATGTATTTACTATCTATCGATTTTTCTCAATACACGTTATCATATGACCGAAGGTTGGGGTGTCTATTTGTCCCTAACACCACTATTTAGCATGTTGTTTCTCCCTCTTCGTGTGCTTGTCTATGATGTCAGCATCTACGAGATTGCATTTTCATTTGCGACGGCCATTGGTTTTTTTACACTCGTTTTTGAGTACTCGAAGTACTACAGTGAGAAGTTTATTTTTGACAATGATACGAAAAAGATTGACTAATAACCTCTAATGTATTACTGTGTTAATACATTAGAGGTGAAAATAAAATGTTAAAATTAGATAAAATAACCAAAAGATATGGTGAAGTAGAAGCGCTCAAGGGCGTCTCTTTAACATTTAGAAAAAACGAGTTCGTTTCAATTCTCGGTCCTTCAGGATGTGGGAAGACAACGATGTTGAATATAATAGGTGGACTTGATCGTTATACGAGTGGGGATCTTAATATTTCAGGAATCTCAACGAAAAACTATAAAGATCGTGACTGGGATTCATATCGGAACAGCTCTGTAGGTTTTGTTTTTCAATCCTATAACTTAATTCCGCATCTTACGGTTCTTCAAAATGTTGAACTATCATTAAAATTATCCGGAATTTCAAAAAAAGAAGGGGAGTCACGTGCTCGTACTGCTTTAGAAAAAGTTGGATTAATCGATCATATTAATAAAAAACCGAATCAATTGTCAGGTGGACAAATGCAACGCGTTGCAATAGCGCGTGCGATTGTTAATGATCCTGAAATTATTCTAGCCGATGAACCCACGGGAGCACTTGATAGTAAAACCAGTGTTATTATCATGGATTTACTCAAAGAAATTGCTCAAGATCGTCTTGTTATCATGGTTACTCATAATGCAGAGCTTGCGCATGAATACAGCAATCGAATTGTAGAATTGTTGGACGGGCAAATTATAAGTGACAGTAATCCTTTTGATGCAGATATAAATAGTGAAAAACTTGCGAAGCGTAAACGTACGAAAATGCCTTATATGACAGCATTGGGTCTAAGTGGAAAAAACTTGTGGGCCAAAAAGGGGAGAACGGTTCTTACAAGTTTTGCCGGAAGCATTGGAATCATTGGTATTGCATTAATTCTTGCACTTTCTTCAGGGTTATCAAATTCAATTAATAAAATGCAGTCCGATACATTAGCTACATCACCAATTACAATCGGATCATCTGATTTTGATTTCTCAGGTCCTGTAGTTACAGAAGATACTACTGACATGAACGAATTCCCTACAGATTCTAAACTTCAAATATATGAACCTAAAGTTCAAACAAATGTCATTACAAACAATATTACTCAAGAATATATTGACCATGTTAATAAACTCGATTCCGATAAATATATTTCGATACAATATATTCATAAAGCGAATATGAATATGATTCGTAAATCAGGTGATAAGTATGTACATGTTCAATCAAGTTCATCCCACATGGGAGAGTTACTTGATAATGAAGACTTCAATAACAATCAATACGATATTCTTGAAGGTCGTATGCCTAAAGGCGATAACGAAATGATTTTAGTTGTTGATAACTATAACCGAATTGCAAAAGAAACGGTTAAAGAACTTGGACTGGGTGATTTAGAGGATAAAGTCGATCTAAAGTCCTTAGTAGGTCAAGAATTTAAGTTAATTCAAAATAATGATTATTTTGTTAAAGATGAATTTGGACTTTATCGAGAAGCTAGTCAACAAAATTACGAAACAATCTACGGAAGTGATAAAGCGAAGACATTATCCATTGTTGGTGTTATGAGACAAAAAGAAGATTCATCGTTCCAAATGTATCAACCAGGTTTATATTACCGTTCTGACTTAGTAAAATCATTCATTAAAGATTCTACAGATTCAGAAGTAGTTAAAGCACAAAAAGAAGTAGGTAAAGAATACAGCGTTGTTTCTGGAATGGGATTTGAAGGGCATCCATTTAAAGAAGCCGATGCACTTTATCAAGATCAACTTGAGGAACTCGGATCCTCTTCATTACCACGAAACATTTCAATCATTCCTGCAGACTTTGAAGCTAAAAAGGAGATTCGATCACATCTTGATGCCTATAATACAGATAAAAAAGATGCTGATAAGATTACATATAGTGATATGTCAGAGATGATTACCGGTGTTATGGAAACAGTTGTTAATACGATTTCATATGTATTAATTGGTTTCTCATCAATTTCTCTAGTGGTTTCATCATTGATGATTGGAATCATTACCTATGTATCCGTAATTGAACGAACAAAAGAAATTGGTGTGCTTCGTAGTTTAGGAGCGCGTAAAAAAGATATTTCACGTGTGTTTAATGCTGAAACGTTCTTGATTGGATTTGTATCAGGTACATTGGGTATTGTGGTAACATACCTATTAACCTTCCCAATTAATGCGATTATTTATAACTTAACGAAAACAGAGAATATTGCTGTAGTTAATCCTTTACACGCTGTGATTTTAATCATTATTAGTATTATCCTTACATCCATTTCGGGCGTAATCCCTTCAAGAATGGCTGCTAAGAAAGATCCAGTTATTGCTTTAAGAAGCGAATAATAAATGGACATCCTCAAATGGATGTCCTTTTTTGCGTTAAAAACACTAATTCTAAAAAAAAGAAGTCTTCTAGACTTCGATTTTTTTCATATATTGAAATGCAAGAGATCCAATTCCAACATGAACACTTACTGTTGAAATTAACTCAGTAACATAGATTTCTGTGTTTGGGAATGCTTCTTCAAATTTCTTAACAGCTTTATTAAGCTCATCCTTTGCATCCACATCCACAATCGTAATTTTATAATTTTCATCAACACCAGCTTCTCGCATCGCTTCAATTACACGATCAATTGCTTTGGACATCGTTCGAACTTTATCAAAGGGTTCAATAATTCCTTTAGTGTCTTTATTGAGATGAAGTATTGGTTTAATTTTTAGAAAACCACCAAGTTTTGCGGCAAGAGGGGAAAGTCTTCCACCTCGTGACAGATGCGCCAAATCATCAGGAATAATAAACGTGTTACCATTATTGAGGGCCACATCAATACGTTCTTTGATTTCAGGAATATCATATCCTTGATCAAGAAGTTTTCGAGCAGCGAGTGCACAATCAAGTTCAATTGATGCAGCTGTAAAACAATCAATGAAAACAAATTCTATATCGACAAATTGGGCAGCTGTATTCATTGCGCCAATAGTACCAGAGATTCCAGTGGTAATAGGTATCGCAAGAATTCGCTCGTATCCTTTAGCTTTAATCTCTCTAAATAAGTCTTCAATCATGCCAAGAGCTGGTAGTGATGTTTGAAGCATGATGTTTTCCCTCATGAGGGCATTAACCTGATCAATTGAAATCTCAACACTTTCAAGTGAAGCATCGTCCTCATTGATGATCTGTAAGGGTATCGCGAAAAGACCATCCATTTCGATATTTTCATTATAATAATTACTACTACTATCGACAATAACCGCAGTTTTCATAATACAACCTCCAAGTACTATCATTATACACTAATAATGAAAGGCATACGACCTCACTTGATATATTTATCGGTTTTAGGAATCCATTGAATTGCGACAGTTCCAAGACCCGCGTGCGTTGCGACAGCAGCCGGTAAGTCCATAATATATGCATCATGAGTACCAAAGGATTCAGAAATTGCATCACGAAGGCGTGTTGTTATTTCTTTCGCGTCGCTGTGTAAGTAATAAAAATCATACGACTCAGGTGTAACGCCTTGTTCCTTCATATGGTTAATCAACAGTTCGAAAATCTTAGTTTCTGTACGCGCAGTTCCAAATTTTTCGATGGTTAAACCATGGTTTTCAAGATATAGAAGGGGTTTAACTTTTAAAAGTGATGCAAGAGTCGCAGCATGTTTTGAAATTCGTCCACTAACACGTAATTGATCTAAGTTTTGTGGATATACAAATGACTCGGTGCGTAATAAAAATGTATTGATTCGTGTTATCATCTCATCGATTGACACGCCGTTAAGTTCCATAGCTCTTATAAGTTTTACGGTTTGTTGGACCGGACCCCCTAAGGTAAATGAGTCGACAACATGAATTTCGCATCCTTCTATATGTGATGCAGCTTGATTAAATGCACTATAAGTCCCTGATAGATTTGAAGAAAGTGTTACCGCAAGAATTTGCTCGTACCCTTCATCACGTATTGCTTCAAAAAGATTGATTAATGAACCAAGATTAGGCTGAGAAGTCATAATCTTTTCTTTCTTTGAGAGTAATTCATGTACCTCTTCTTTTGAGATAGTTTCTTGGTCTAAGTACTCAGTGTTGTTGTGGATTAAAGTTAATGGTGCAATAAAAACGTTATACTTTTTAATTTCTTCTGGTGTGAAACATACTGATGAATCACATACAATCGCTAATTTTTTCATACATATCCTCCGATGAGAGCATTATAGAATATAATACTTTGAATGTCAAACTATTATATTCCTTTATGAAAGAACCAAAATGATTTATAATACATACATGGAACAATTAGACTATATAACAATTCAATCGGAAGTAATTGCGGAACAAGAAATCAATAAATCTAAATTTATTGGATTTTTAGCGCCAATTAATTCTGAAGAAGAAGCGAAGGCATATTTAAAATCAATCAAAAAAATGCATCCTAAAGCTACGCATCATTGTAGTGCTTATCGAACGGGTGAGATCGAACGATCAAATGATGATGGCGAACCCGCATCGTCAGCAGGCTTACCCATGCTTCAAGTCCTTCGTGGTCATAAGCTTGAAGGGGTAATTGCGGTTGTGGTGCGTTATTATGGCGGGGTTTTACTTGGTGTAGGCGGTTTGATTAGAGCTTACGGTTCAACGGTCTCTCTTACTCTTGAAGAAGCGAAATTGCTAGCACCTCAAAAGGTATATACGATGGATCTCTCATTTCCCTACGAGTTTATTAACGAGGTGGAATTGCACATTACAAGTGTGGGTACTGTTTTGGATCGTAACTATGATTCCTTAGCACGCTATCAGATATGTGTTACCGATCCAATGTTATTGGAACCGTTAAATGATTTAACACGTGGAACTATAAGTAAGAGTATTATTAAAGAGTCAATTGAGTTTATTTAGGAGGTCTTGATTATGGATATCAAAACAGAATTAAATCATCATGGCATAAAATCAACACGTCAACGTGAAGCGATTTTAACGATTTTAAAAGATAGTAATACACCTATCACAATCAATCAAATTCGCGAATCATTGGATGCGGTTGGAGAATACATGGACTTATCCACGATTTATCGTGTTTTGGATGTCTTTGAACAAAAAAATATTATAACCAAGACAGTGCCACTTGAGCCATCGCAAAGTGTATATGACTATAAACGACATATTCATAAACATCACCTTATTTGTACCCAATGTGGAACCATCACAATTATTGAGGGATGTCCACTTGGAGATTATGAAGGTAAAGTTGCGCGTGATAGCGGGTATATTATCGATCGACATCAATTAGAACTCTACGGGTTATGTCCAGAGTGTCAAAAAAGTGCTTAGCACTTTTTTTATGCATAATCCTTTCTTTTATAACATAGTGTAGTAATATGTTAACAGAGGTGAAGCTATGAAAACATTAAACAATATATCAATCAAAAACGTCGTACTTAAAGTTTTAGACATTGAATCAATGCAATCTTTCTACGAAAAAACATTAGGGCTTACAGTTCTAAATCAACATAAAGAGAACGTTGTTTTAGGAATTGATCACATTCCGTTACTCACATTAAAGACTTCCAATCGTTATGAAAAACCTAATCAAAATTACAGCGGACTTTATCATATGGCATTTTTATTGCCAGAGGAAGCGTATCTTGGGCAATTCATTAAACACCTGGTTGCTTTAAAACAACCAATTACAGGACTTGGGGATCATCTTTATTCTCAGGCTATCTATCTCAATGATCCCGAAGGAAACGGGATTGAAGTTTATGCGGATCGTCCGCGATCATCATGGATCATCAATAATGATGGAACGATTATTGGGGGAACAAGAAGTGTGGATGTTGAGGGGCTCATGCGTATTGCTCATCCTCAATCATGGAGTGGAATGCCTGAACATACTATCTTAGGACATGTTCATCTCCAAGTATCAGACATCGAGAGTGCTCGTGGTTTTTACTTGAATCGATTAGGTTTTGAACTTAAAACGGAAATGCAAAAGGCACTTTTTGTCTCACGTGATGGGTATCATCATCACATTGGGATTAATGAATGGGCAGGACCTAATATTGCGGATTTACCTGAAAACACAAGTGGTATGGAATCCTTTACGATTTCGACACCTTCCTTTGTGACCTATAGGGAAGAACTTATTCAAGCCGGTGAGAAGATTGTGGACTTAGATGCGAATCATTTTGAAATCATCGATCCATTTCACATAAACATTATCTTTGAGAAAATTTAATATGATATAATAGGTATATGAAAAACTTAGAAAACAGAAATGTGATTGGAATCAAGGCAGGTATTGTGGGAATAATCTGTAACTTGATTCTTTTTACTTTAAAATTAATCGTTGGTACTTTATCGCATAGTTTTGCGATTCTTGCGGATGCAATCAATAATTTATCAGACAGTTTGTCGTCAATCATCACGATTGTTGGATTTAAAATTGCCGCAAAGCCTGCAGATAAGGAGCATCCTTATGGGCATGAACGTTTTGAATACATCAGTGGCTTTGTGATATCCATCATCATGCTCTACTTAGGTGTAGATATCATTAAATCATCCGTAAAGGATATTTTAAATCCGATGCCTATGCAAATGGGTAAGGCTATGGTGGTTGTATTAGTGATATCTATTATTGTGAAGTTAGGAATGTCTTTATATTATTCAAAGAAAGCTAAAGAAGCTGATTCTGAGGTGTTGGTTGCGAATGCAAAAGATAGTCGTAATGATGTATTTATTACCAGCTCGATTTTATTTGCACTTTTTATTCAATATTATTTAAATCTGAGGATCGATACGTATCTTGCGATTATCATTGCATTATTTATAATCTATTCATCAATCACAATGCTTCGAGAGTTTATGAATGAGCTTCTGGGTAGTAGACCGGATACGGATACATTATTAAAGGTTAAACAAATTCTATGTGACAACCCGCAGATTGAAGGATATCACGATGTGATGATTTATAACTATGGTACATTTCATGTTTATGGTGTTGTGCATGTGGAAGTCGATGCTAAGTTATCATTAATTGAAGCTCATAATATTATTGATGCGATTGAGCGCGAAATAAAGAAGGAAACAAATATAGACTTAGTAATACATCTCGATCCTTTGGATATGGATAGCCCAGAGATTCTAAACATACAACGTGTGATAAAAACTTACTTGAAGGAATCCTGCGAGGGATGTAAGTTTCATGATTTACGTATAATTAATCATGTACTAAGATTTGAAATTGTTCTGTGTGATGGATTAAAACATGAACCTGATCGCATTAAACAAGAAATTACGGCGTATTTACGAAGTGAAGGAATTCATTACGAATTAGAAATTACGATGGATACAGATCAATTAATTTAAAAAACGTCTTGGTTACATAACCCGGACGTTTTTTTTTTAGAAAAATGTAGCGAAGATGCTAATTGACCAAAGTGTGAGTGGATATATAAGAAAAAGTGAAGAAATAAATGTTCGAAGTGAGTCGTACTTTCTAATTTTAGATAGGGGAAAGAATAAGATGCTTAAAGAATAAAAGGGATTCATTAAGATTGATAGTATCAAAGTGAGTATGAACCACCCGAATAACTGATTATAAGAAGAGTCTCTAAAAATATAGAGAATACTTAAAAATGCGAGAATGATACCAGCGTCTTCAATAAACTTGAAAATCAAAAAGAGTACGCATGGTAACAGGAACCAACCAATTAATTGAAATGTTGGATATTTTTCAGTAATAAAATATTCATACAGATATAAAAGTATAAAGATTAAGAAAAGTGTAATGCATAGATTTGTATGAACTTGATATTGCGGTGCTACGACGAAAGCATTGAATAATGCATTAAGTATAAACACAAGAGTACTACCAATTAAGAGTTTGTAAAGCATAATCCGTCTATTTTTTGAGGCCAGAAAACAATGAAATCCGAGTAAAGCAATGAGCGGATTGATGAGTGGTAATAAATCTTTAAAATAACTTATTGAGCTAAGTAATGTATTCAAAGTATCAACTCCTTCTATAAATATCATAGAAAAATATTGAAATTTTCGCCATTGAATTTACTTACATCGACCTTACATTGTTGTAAGTTAGTTCGTACTATAATTATAGAAATCTTTAACCTTATTTTTTTGAGGAAGTATAAAAATAAACAATGCAAGTAGGTAGAATAGCTGTGCAAAAAGATGAATTTGAGGAATCGGAAAGTATTCTGCTAGAGCACCAAACACGACTTGACCAAACATGCCAGATCCTGAAATAAGAATGATGAAAAAGGAATTAACCTTAGCACGGTATTGTGCAGGGACATGCTTTTGGACAGAACTTATTCGAATGTTTGCACTGTTCATACCCAATACGCCAAGTGTCATGCGAATCAGAACCATAAATGGAAAAGAGACAAAATAGAAAATACTTTCGAGTACGATAAAAAGAACGTAGACAGAAACTGCGATTGTATAACGATGGTTATCTTTAAAAATAACTATACTGTGGATCAATCCACCAATTAGGTAACCAAGACTTGCGAGGGATTGCAGTGTAGCGAAGTGATTTTCATTTAAAGAAGGACTCGACATGAAGAAAGGGTACATTAAAGTTGATGAAGCACTTGAGAAAATAACAAGTGCAAAGAACATGAATACTGAACGAAGTGCGCGATCTGATTTGAGATAGTGTAGACCTTCATCCAGGTCATTAAATAAATCGTTTAAGTTCGTTTTGTCAGAATGAATATAGTCAAATTTCGCATTTATCTGATACTCAATAAGTACATCAATAAGCGTTAGAAGGGCATATGCGAAGAATATAAAATCCAGACCAAAATTGCGGTACAGGATCATAGCGATGGGTGTAACGATTACACTGCATAAAGGATGAATTGTATTAAGAATCGCATTACCTCTAGAAAAATTTTCCGGGTGAATGATTTGAGGAATGATGGATTGTGATGCAATTGCGGAAATATTTCCAAGCGAGCTAATCGCAAGGATTATAAATAAATACGAGTAGTAATTAAACGAAAAGAAATGGACGTACAGTCCAGCAAAAATAAAGACTATAAGTAAGGTCGATTCGTTTGTTATGAGAACTTTGAGTGGGTTCTTACGGTCAATAAGGGGTCCAATTACAAGTGGAAGTATTAAATTAGGGATCATAGAGAGTGCTGCAAAGATTCCTGAAAGTAAAGTCGATTGTGTTTGGTCAAAGATTACTAAGCTGAGGGCAAGGTTAAGTCCGATACCACCCATTTCTGAGAAAATTGTACCTAAAAATACGCGAATAAAGTTTTGATTCCATAATGGTTTATGCATAGAAAAACCTCCTACTTTAATTAAACACGTTTTGTTTAAAAGATGTAAGAGGTTGATATTGGGAAATTTTGATGTGATTTTAACTCATTTTAGACAATAATGAAGAGAAATTAAGAAATCTTGAACTCGCTTGTAAGTGCGAGTGCTTTTTTATAGAGACGATTGGCTTTGTAGTACTGAATGAGAAATTTCACATACATAAGAACATAGCCGTGATGAGCTTGAAGATTTGCGGTATCTTTACACATTATTAAAATCGTTTCATATTCTTTCTGATGAATATAGTTTGGATTTTCTAACATAAAATCGAGTAAGGCGTAGACAGTTTTAGAGAGTGAATCTGTTGGCTTTTCCAGTTGATCGAAATGGTTTTGTGCTAGATCTCGTTTGTTTTGGAAAATGTTTAGAAGACACAACTTTTGGAGAATTAATGTGTTTAGTTCAGTATGTTGTAATGTTTCGCTTTGGGTGTGTTCATACGCACGGGTGAGATGTAGTTGAGCTTTTGTGGAATCCCCAATTAATAAATACGTCGCACCGAGGTTGTAGTTTATTGAACTTGAAGCGTTAGGATCTTTGAGATAACGATTGAGCTTTAATCCGCGATTATAATAAAATTCCATCATATCTAACTGATCAGGACTTGTGTAAGTTAAATTCGCATAGGATGATCCCATCGTAAACGAGCTCAAATACATCCCTTTAACGTTACCTTGTTGTGAAAAACGTTCGTATGCGTGACTAAGTGTTTCAATCGCGCTGTAATAAAGTCCTGTAATATAGTAAGCAACGCCGAGTTCTTGGTGAATAATACCGTAGTGATCAATTCCCGTTGCATGAAGTAAATACTGTATTTGACCTTCTGAATTCAATGTTTGAGAATAAGCAAGTGTGTAAGCAAGGTGTTGATCAACAGAAAACAGCGCTTCAAAATCCTTGAGACGATTAAGGTATTGAGCGTCGTTTGTGGAATAATAAAGCAGAATATGTGCATTAATTGTTTGATGAGAGTATAAGCACTCTGTTGCAAGGCTTTCTAATTCTTTAGGGACTGTTGGAGTCGTATATGCCAGATAATCATTCCAAAGGGAATTAAAACCGGATAAAAACAGTTCAATTTTTGATTGATCTCGAACTAAATTAATTCCTAAACAATCAAACAGTAAATCAAATATTTCATAACTCGGTGTAACGGTGTTTGATTCGATTTTAGACAGATAAGACACCGAACAGATTCCTTCGCAAAGGGCTTGTTGACTCATGTTTTGCTTGAGTCGTTCATTTCTTAATAGTGTTCCAAGCATCGTATTACCCCCTTTAAATTCATTCTAACACAAACTGTTGACTGACACGGTTATTATGTTAAAGAGTTGACAGTTAACGCATAAACGCATATGATTAGTAAGAAATAGGAACCTTTAAAATTGTCCAGAGAGGCAAGCAAGGAAAGAGAAACAACCACTTCATCAAATGATGAGCCTCTTTTCGTGCGCGAGAAGGGGCTCTTTTCTATGATTGGAGGGAAATTATGACAAAAATGATTATGAATCAAGAGGAAATACAACGTGCAATTAACCGTATTGCATTTGAAATTATAGAATGTTATCAAGGCATTGAAAATATCGTACTTGTGGGAATTGAAACACGAGGTATCGATATCGCATCTCGAATACAGAAAAAACTTGAAAGTATTGAAGGACCTGTTGCATGTCTGAGTTTAAATATTCATGATTATCGTGATGATGTACGCTCAAAACAAATCTTTGAACGATCTGATGTTTTAACACAAAAACACGTGGTTATTGTGGACGATGTTTTATTTACAGGAAGAAGTGTTCGATCATCGATGGATGCGATTATTGATTTAGGTCGTCCTTCTTCAATTTCTCTCGCTGTACTTATAGATCGAGGCCATCGCGAGTTACCTATTAGTGCAGACTTTATTGGTAAAAACATTCCAAGCTCTCAGAAAGAACGAATTTATGTTCAGACGATTGAGACGGATGGAATTGATAGAGTTGTACTTGAAACTACGTAAAAGGAGAATATAATGGAAAACGTAATTATTGCATTAGATTTTGATGGAACGGACGCTGCATTAGCATTTTTAGATTTATTCGAGGGTAAGAACCTCTTTGTGAAAGTGGGAATGGAGCTGTATTATCAAAATGGTCCCTCTATTATTCATGAGATTAAAAAAAGAGGACATAAAATTTTCTTAGATCTTAAACTCCACGACATCCCCAATACTGTTGAGCGAACCATGCGTCGCTTAAAAACAATGGGTGTTGACATGACGAATGTTCATGCAGCGGGCGGTCTTGAAATGATGGAGGCGGCACGACATGGGTTTGGTGATGAGGGTGTATTAATTGCGGTAACACAATTAACATCAACATCGGAATTCCAAATGCAACAAGAACAACTTGTCCATGCATCTTTAAACGATTCGGTACTGCACTATGCTGAGCTAACACAGAGTGCTGGACTTGATGGTGTGGTGTGTTCTCCACTCGAATCCAAACTGATTCGTGAAACTTTGGGAAATGACTTTTTAACCGTTACACCGGGCATTAGACCAAACGCTGCTGATAAAGGAGATCAAAAAAGGGTAACGACGCCTGCTCAAGCGCGTGCAAATGGTTCAAGCTATATTGTTGTGGGAAGACCTATTACGCAAGCCGAAGATCCTGTCTTAGCATATGAACAGATTGTTGCAGAATGGGAGGTCGCATCATGAATACATCTAAAAAAATAGCACAATATCTTCTTGAAGTAGAAGCTGTAACCTTAAGTCCAGATAATCTTTATACATGGGCAAGTGGAATAAAGAGTCCAATATATTGTGATAACCGAATCACAATGAGTTATCCTCATGTTCGAAAATATATTGCGGAAGCCTTTGCAAAAGCAATTCGTGAAACGTATCCAGAGGTAGATTATATTGTTGGAACTGCAACTGCTGGAATTCCACAAGCATGTTGGGTCGCAGATTTATTAGACAAACCCATGGCTTATGTTCGACCTAAACCGAAAGATCATGGGAAAGTGAAACAAATTGAAGGGATGATTCCAAAAGGTTCAAAAGTTATCGTTATCGAAGACTTGATTTCAACTGGGGGAAGTTGTATCAAGGTTTGTGATGCATTGAAAGATGAAGGAATTGAAGTTCTTTGTGTTTATGCGGTCTTTACTTATGAGCTCCAAAAAGCTCTAGTGGCTTTCAATGAAGCAAAAATCACGTTACATACTTTGTCCAATTACTCAACATTGATTCAAGTAGCACGGGAAATGGAAGCGATAACGGACGAAAACCTATCATTACTCCAAGCTTGGGCTGAAAATCCATCTTCATTTAAATAAAAAACTTAGTATATTTTATACTAAGTTTTTTATTTCATAGATTTAAACAAATCAAGACGGGCATCATTATCCAATGGCATGTCAGAAATTCCCTTGAGGGGATTATCAGTGTTGAAAATCGCAATCGTTTTATGCGTTTCCACCCATGAAAGATCAGGATATTGAACGAGATAGAAATCATCAAGTGGTGTTGCTTCAAGATAATCTGAAAGAACCCGTTTTGCAAGATAAGCCCCTTCAAAAAGGTTAAATTCAACAATCCAAATATCATAGTTATTATCTTTAAGTCGTTTGATGATGCCATCTCCTAGGGTCATCGCTTCCTCATATTTAATGTAGAAGTTTTTTTGTTCTTCAATACGATTGATATCTAAATTTTCAACGGGAACCGTAAATCGATCAAGGACAACATTAAATCCTTTTAAGATATAGAGGTAATGACTGCGGTGTTCGCAACTCATTTGATGATTATTAATAACACGATTAATTCTTTCCTGTAACATAATTATCACTCCTTTATTTTTATTATACTCCTCTATGTTTACTAAACAATACTGAAAGAGCGAAAACATTCTATATACAACAAAACCACGCTTAGATGTCAGTTTACGTGATATATTTCGCCTATTTTGGGGATCATAACTTTTTTGGGGGAGCATTTTAGTTTAAACAATTCTGGATCCGCTTGAATGAGGGGAAAGGTATTATAGTGCATAGGTATATAGTACTGGGATGAAATAAAGTGGGTAGCATGAGCTGCATCCTCAATACCCATCGTAAAGTGATCTCCAATGGGAAGGCATGCGATGTCAACTGGACCGATAAGTTCCATATCACTAAATAGTGCGGTATCTCCCGCATGATAGAAACGAGAAGTCCCATCATCGATGACAAATCCAGCAGCGACACCTAGTTCCTTTCCTTTATAAGATGAAGAATGGAGGGCAGGCGTCATTTTTATGGACGCAAAGGGAAGACGATACGTTCCACCCAAGTTCATCCCAATGGTTTCAAGCCCTTCTTCCTCGAAGTAATTCGCAAGCTCTACGATACAAATAATCGGGGCGTTATTTTGTTTCGCGATTCGGGCTGCATCACCCACGTGATCTTCATGTGCGTGCGTTATGAGAATCGCATCCACGGATATCTCAGTGATATCGGTCGTGCTTAAAGGATTTCCTGTAATAAATGGATCAATAATCATACGATTGTTGTTACAAATAATTTCAAAACATGAATGCCCGTGCCAAATATATTTCATAGAAAGACCTCCTTTATCTTAGTGTAACACGGGACTGTGTGTAAGGTGTGTGAAAGGAAAATGATGGATAATGGGTTGCATAACATAGAGGTTAGGTGTATACTACTAATGAATTAGGTAAGCCTAATTATTAGAAAGAGGTATGCAATGACACCGAATCGTGAAGATTATATTAAAACAATTTACTCATGTAATGAAAAAAATGAAAAGCTAACCAATAAAGAACTTGCGGAACGATTAGGCGTTTCTCCTGCTTCAACAAGTGAGATGGTTCGAAAGCTTATTGAATCAGATCATGTCGTTAAAGATAAACAACTTGGATTATCTTTAACGGAAAAGGGAACAAATGAAGCCAAAACGTTAGTTCGTAAGCATCGTCTTTGGGAAGTATTTCTTGTAGAGCATCTTGGTTATTCATGGACTGAAGTTCACGAAGATGCGGAAGTTCTTGAACATGGTACTTCAGAACTCCTTGCAGATCGGTTAAATGAATTTCTAGGTTTTCCAGAACACTGTCCTCACGGAAGTCGGATTTATGGAAATGCGACGGCAGATACGAATCTGTCAGTCCCATTAAGTTCATTAAAAAAAGGCCAACGTGGTGTGCTAGCGAAAGTACGTGATCACGAAGAACTCTTAAATTATTTAGAACATGTGAAATTAAATTTAGGTGCAACGTTTGAAGTTGTGGAAGTTGATCCATATGAGGGACCCCACCATATCTTGATCGACAATCGTCATGTTCCGGTAAGTCATAAGGCATCACAAGAAATCTACGTAATATTAGATAGCGAGGAATAGTATGAAAAAAATATTAGCAGTTTTACTTGTTTCACTCTTAGTATTAACAGGATGTAAATCCGCACCCGATAAACCATCGACTGAAAAAGAGGGGAAACTTAATGTTGTTGCGACAACAACAATGATTAAAGACCTGGTGGAAATTATTGGTGGAGATAAGGTAACCGTTAGTGGAATGATGGTTGCTGGTGTTGACCCTCACTTGTATAAAGCAAAGCCAAGTGATGTTAAAGCAATCCAAGAAGCGGACGTTGTAGCATTTAATGGTGTTCATCTTGAAGCTAAATTGGATGATGTTCTATCGGGTCTTGAAGGATCTGGTAAAAACATTATTAAACTTGAAGATGCACTTGTACCAAGTGACATCATTAATGATGAAGAACAAGGGGGTCATGACCCACACATTTGGTTTGACGTAAATCTTTGGAAAAAAAGTGCACAACATGTAGCGGATAAATTATCAGCATTTGATGCAGAGAACAAAGATTATTACCAAAATAATGCAACACAATATGTATCTGAATTATCAGATATGGATACTTATATTAAAAATCGTATTGCTGAGATTCCAGAACAACAACGTGTATTAGTTACAGCCCATGATGCGTTCGCATACTTTGGTCGATACTTTGGTGTTCATGTGGAAGCAATCCAAGGGATTTCAACACAATCTGAAGCGGGTATCGCAGATATCAATAAAGTTTCAGACTTGATTGTTGATCGAAAAATTAAAGCAATTTATACAGAATCAAGCGTACCTAAGAAAACAATTGAATCGTTACAAGCAGCAGTAAAAGACCGTGGTTTTGATGTTTCAATTGGTGGAGAAATTTATTCGGACTCCTTAAAAGAAGATGCGAGCTATATCGAGACGTATAAAATTAATGTTGATACAATTGTAGACAACTTAAAATAAAAGAAAAGGGAGTGTGAATATGGCAGAGAAGGAATATGCAATCGAAGTTGAAGATTTGACGGTCACTTATGACGTTAAACCTGTTCTATGGGATTGTGATGTAAAATTTGAAAAGGGGAAATTGACCGCAATTGTTGGACCTAACGGTGCAGGGAAATCGACTATGATTAAGGCGATTATGGGTCTTTTAAAACCTATTTCTGGAAAAATAACAATAAATGGACAGCATCAAAAGGATGAATATAAGAATATCGCTTATGTACCTCAAAGCGGAAGTGTTGACTGGGATTTTCCCGCTACCGTGGAAGACATCGTTTTGATGGGACGTTATGGTCATATTGGATGGATTAAACGCCCACGTAAAGAAGACCGTGAAATCGCAAATGAGATGCTCGAACGTGTTGGAATGAGTGCTTATCGGGATCGACAAATTAGTCAACTCTCAGGTGGACAACAACAACGTGTTTTCCTTGCTCGTGCATTAACACAACAAGCTGAGATTTATATCTTAGATGAGCCTTTAAAAGGGGTAGATGTTAAGACAGAAGAAATCTTGATGACATTGCTCAAAGAACTTGCGGCAGCAGGTAAAACGGTAATTGTTGTGCATCACGACCTAACAAGCATTGAAGGTTATTTTGATAACATAGCACTTGTTAATGTAAAACTTGTTGCGTGGGGTCCTGTTCAAAATACCTTTACTCAAGAAAACCTAAAACTTACCTACCATACAGATGTAGGAGGTATTGTAAAATCATGATGAATGCAATTATCGATTTGTTTAGTAACTATACATTTCAAATCGTTGCACTTGGATCGATTGCGTTAGGAATTCTTACCGGAGTTACTGGAACATTTGCGGTACTTCGAAAACAAAGTTTACTTGGAGACAGTATTGCTCACTCAGCATTAGCTGGGATTACGGTGTCATTTATTATGACCGGAACTAAAAATACAGAGATATTGCTTCTAGGTGCCCTTATTGCAGGTCTTCTTGCAACGTTAATTATTAACTCAATCTCAAACAACACTCGAATAAATTTCGAGAGTGCAATGGCACTTGTGATGTCGGTATTCTTTGGTGTAGGATTTATTCTTCTTACTCATATTCAAAAAATGCCGGATTCACAACAAGCTGGTTTGGAACGATTTCTATTTGGTCAAGCGGCCACAATTCTACAAAGAGATGTTTACTTTGTAATAGGGGTAACTCTTGTTGTGGTTGTTCTTATGATCTTATTATGGAAAGAAATTAAGGTGTTCTCATTTGATCCGATTTATGCGCATTCAATTGGGTTATCCACACAGTTTCTTAATATTGTATTATCTGGATTTATTGTCGCTGCAATTATTATGGGAATACAGATGGTAGGGGTTGTCTTAATGTCAGCACTTATTATTGCACCTGCAGTTGCTGCTCGACAATGGACCCGATCCTTAACAGGAATGACAATTCTTGCTGCAGTATTTGGTGCAATTTCAGGTCTTGGAGGAACCATCGTAAGTTCTCTCATAAATAAATTTCCTACAGGTCCTGCGATTGTCGTGATTGCAAGCAGTATTGTAATTGTAAGTCTTCTATTTGCTCCTGGACGTGGAATTATTAACAAAGGTCTCCGTCAACACGGTGCAAAACAAGCATTTGAAGCAGATATGGCAATTATTAATCTATTGACACATCAATTGCTTGATATTGATGCACAGTTTACAAAAGAGCAATTACAAGAAGCATGTATTATTGATCATCATCGTGAAGGAAAATCGTTTGATCGTCTCTTCAACAATCTCAAGAAACGACATATGGTCGAACGGGTTGATGACTCAATGTACTTTAAGTTAACGCGTGTTGCGAAATTAGAATACGAACAAAATCGAGGTGATCAGTTATGACAATATCAATTCCAATGCAAATCATGATGATTGCGGTTGTCGTCGCTTTATCCTGTTCATTACTCGGTGTATTCTTAGTTCTTAAAAAAATGGCGATGATGAGTGATGCAATTACGCATACGATTTTATTGGGGATCGTTATCGGATTCTTTATAACACATGATTTTAACTCCCCAATCCTTATCTTAGGAGCATCCATTACAGGTGTACTCACCGTATACCTCATTGAGATGTTGCAAAGTACGCGTCTTCTTTCAGAAGAATCCTCAATTGGTGTTGTATTTCCACTGCTCTTTAGTATCGCAATTATCTTAATTACGCGATATGCAGGTTCGGTACACTTAGATACCGATGCAGTATTATTGGGTGAAATTGCTTTCGCGCCATTTGATACAATGCTCGTTCTTGGGATGGAGTTGCCAAAGAGTTTAGTTACGATGTCGGTTATACTCGTTGTTGATTTACTCTTTGTACTAATATTCTTTAAAGAACTAAAACTTACAAGTTTTGATCCACTTCTTGCCGCAACACTGGGCTTTGCGCCTGTACTCCTACATTATGCGTTAATGACGCTTATTTCAGTAACGGCTGTCGGTGCATTTAATGCCGTTGGATCGGTGCTTGTTATCGCATTTATGATTGGACCTCCAATCACAGCATTCTTATTGACACATGACTTAGTTAAATTGATTCTTATTAGTTCTGGGTTCGCAATCTTTAATGCCATTACGGGTTATCAATTCGCAAGTCACTTTGACGTTTCAATAGCTGGAAGTATGGCACTGATGACAGGAATCTCATTTGGTATCGTATTTCTCTTCTCGCCACGAGAGGGTTTAATTTCAAATAAAATTCGCCGTCACCAACAAAAAAGCGAATTTGCTGAACTTACAGTTCTCTTCCATCTGTTTAATCACGAAGAAAGTGAAGTAGAAGCAGAAGAAGCGGGTGTATGGAGTATTTATGAACACCTCAACTGGTCTCAAACAAAGATACAAAAAATTATTGAAAGTTTAGAAATGAAAAAGTATGTTACGATTGATCGAGATATCATTAAATTAACGGACTTGGGCCGTGAAGTAAGTATCAATCATGCTGAAACAATCTTTGACCGCTAGAAATAGCGGTTTTTTTATGTCAGAATCCACACTTTATAATTCGGATTTGGTATGATGAATAGGGTGATAAATATGGAACTATCAATCTTAAACTGGATACAGACTTTGCGCACACCGATGTTGGATCGTTTTTTTGCGCTCTTTACATCATTGGGTGATCATGGTGAGATTTGGTTTATCATTTTAATAATCTTATTTATAATGAAAAAAACACGTAAAATCGCAATTTTAGGGCTCATTGCGCTTGCGATAGAAGTGGTCTTAATTAGCGGCATTATTAAACCAATAGTCATGCGTCCTCGACCTTTTTACGCTAATCCCGTAGATTTAATCATCTCGGTTCCGAGAGGATCGTCCTTTCCTTCAGGCCATGCAGCCAGTTCATTTGCGGTTGCAATGATTCTGTACTTTAATCATATTAAATACAAGCCTATTTATCTCACTTTAGCGATTCTCATGGCATTTTCAAGGCTTTATGCTTATGTTCATTATCCATCGGATGTTTTGGTAGGGACGTTGTTGGGTATTCTAATCGCATATGAGGTTACGAAATATCAGGATGAACTCTTTAAAATCATGAATTCAATTCTAATTAAAATAGGTATAAAAAAAGAAATAGCTCCTTAAAGGCTATTTCTTTTTTTTACAAGAAACGTTTGCATGAGCGCTTCGCGCTTTTGCAGATAACCATGATCTTCACGAGTTGGATGAACGCGATGAGCAAGTAATATCATGGCTCGATTATCATGAAAAACAAGAAGCGGTCCTGTGAATCCAGTATGATAACAGGCATCGATATCGTTATAGACGTATCGGTTCCAACCGTACGAACGCGAATTAATATTTGTGCTTCGAATTTGCTCATAGGATTTTGATGATAAAAGGCGAGAATCGGAAGTAAGCATTGCTTCCATAAATCGTTTTAGGTCGGGTAATGTAGAAAAAAGACCGGCATTGCCAGCAATGCCCCCACAATTTCGCGCCGTTTCGTCGTGGACAACACCTTGGAGTAGGCCATATTTTTCCGTTAACTCCGTGGGAATACACCGTTCAGTCTGTCTCGGATTAAATGTTGTGTTCGTCATCTCGAGGGGATTAAAAATAGATTTAGAGAAGCTCTGGTTCAAATCGGTGTCTACTGCTTCAATAAGGTATCCAAGGATTAAAAAATTAATACAAGAGTAAATGGTTTCTTGATTTGGGGCATTGATGAGATCGTCACAATTCATCACGCTTAAGTAAATTTGTTCACGGTTCATTTCAGAACGTCCTTTAACACTTGGAGCCAAACCTGAACGATGAAGCAAACAGTGTGATATGGTAATTTCAGGATTTTTAAAATCGTTAATGTATGTTTGGATGGGTTCATCCAAGGAGAGTACTTTTTCATCGCAAAGTTGAAGGATGCGCGTTGTTGTGAATAATTTGGTGATTGATGCCACATCAAATTGGTGCGTTTCTTCAAGTTTTTGACCTTCAAATGTTGTGGTGCCATAAATCGTCTCGGTCCAGATGCCATTTTCATAGACGGCAAAGGCAAGTCCACTGACATATCCATCATCGACGAGTTGATGTGCTTGATTCATAAACAGATCCATTAGAATACTGCTTTGAGGATGTCAGCGGGTGTTTCAAGAACAAAATCAATTTCATCCATTCCTTCCATCGAAACATTACCCCAACTTGCCAGTCCAAAAGCCATTCCAGCGGCCTTAGCAGCTTGATAATCAAAAATACTATCTCCAACATATAAAGCGCGGTTGGGCGTGATATCAAGCATTTCTGCACAGACAAGAAGGGGTTCGGGGTGTGGTTTATGATGTTGTGTATCTCCGGATAACACAACAGCGTTAAAATAACCATCCATTCCGTTTTCCACCACATCAATATCATACTGTAAGCGACGTTTTGATGACGCGACACCTTGCTTAACGATGCCATCAAGAGATTCGAGTACAAATTCAATACCGTCAAACAACGTTGCAGGATGTGGATATTCATTCACATATTGAACCCAACGTGGATAGACATCTGTCGAAATGCCTAATGCTTTTAAAACACCATGCCCGTCATAACATGTTAAGTGAATCAATTCATCATAAGTCATATGAATTCCGAGCTCCTCTTCAACAATTTTCATTAATGGGTAAAGGTTCATGTCAAATGTGTTTACGACCGTCCCATCGAGATCGTAGATAACTGCATCATAGTTCATAAGCTTCCTCACTTTTTATTCTATTATACATGATTTAGGATACGGGAGTTTGGACAAATAATGAACGATTTGAAATCAAAAAGAACGAAAATGTATCGAAAACGTGATTTTTGTTCATCAAAAGCGAAACACTATGAAAAATGTGAGAAAGGAGTGGGGTGAATTCCTATTATTTGTAACGTATAATAAACTAGGAATGGAGTCGATACTTATGAAAAAACGAATTACCTTATTATTATTATGTATTGTATTACTAACAGGTTGTGGCGCAAAGACAAAATCTGAGGAAACACTTGAAGCTAAAACCCTAACAACAAAAGACGTGGAACTTCTTAAAAAACATGGTTTGGATGTTACTGAAAATAATGAAGTCAAGGTTGATAAAGATGGAAACATGGTCTTTATGGTTGATGAGAAGGAAGTCAGAGTTCCATTTACATTATTGGATGATAAAGACGGCGATCAGAAAATAACGGATGTTTTGAAGGAACAAAAAGAAGCATCGAAAAAAGAGACTGACGCAAAAAAGGATTCAAAAAAAGACACAAAAAAAGATTCCAAAAAAGAATCGAAATCAGAAGCATCTAAAGAAACTAAAAACGAAGTGAAAAAAGAATCTGAGAAAAAACAAGAGAAACCGTCTGAGAAGAAGGAACCAACGGTAACCTATCGTGAAGCGAAAGATTATGAATCCATTGCATTTTCTGAGGAATACCGCGAAGATGCATCAATGAATAAAGGTGAAAGTTACGTTCAACGTGATGGAGAAAACGGCAAGAAAGAAATTGTCTACAGCGTCAAGGTTGTGGATGGTGTGGATTCAGAATGGACTGTGAAAAGTTCCTCAGTCGTTAAACATCCTGTTAATAAGATTATTGTGAATGGAACGTATGAAGCACGGGGATCAATGAGTGATGGTTATGCAACTGAGGTTTATAATCTCATTAACGCAAAGCGTCGTGCTAACGGTTTAAGCAATTTAACTTGGTCAAATAGCCTTTATAATTCAGCTCAAATAAGAGCAAAAGAGATTTCTGTTCTGTTTGAACACACTCGTCCGAATGGGCAATCGGTGTTATCAATGGCAAATGATATCAATGGTGAAAACATTGTATACGGTCGTATTGATATGGATTTCTTAGTGAACTTATGGATGAACTCTCCAGGACATTACAGTAATATCATGAACGACTTTAATTACACAGCGACAGCTGTTTATATTGAAGATGGTTATGCATACGCAGTACAACTCTTTGGATACTAGTAAAAAAGCGTACTTCTCATGTTGAGAAATACGCTTTTATTATGTTTTATGCGAGACGACCGGTAGCTTCAAGATAAAGGTTTGTAAAGTAGTTTACGGAAATTGGTGCAAGAAGCAGGCTCAGAGCATGGTCAAGTATATTTCCTTGCGCTGTGCCTGGCCCAAATATTGAATCCAAGAGTGTTTTAAATAAAAATTGGATAAAGACAAGGGCAAGGGTAAAACCGAAAATGCGTAAACGGTATCCTTTGCTGATTTCAAAACACTTTTCAAAAAGATTATGATCGTCTGGGAAATCCACAAGCACAAAACTAAGAATTGATAAAGGAATTGCGATATAAATACCAGGAACAAGTAAAAGAACAAGTCCAATTGTAATTGCAAGCGCAGAAAGTAAATAAAATTTGAGTGCCCGTCCCCAATCAACATACGCTGCAACTTGTTTTACAAGGTCCCAATTCAGTTCCGCATCTTCAAGACGACTGAAGAAAACAACCATCTCCACCAGACCATGGAGGAGCATCGATACCAGTCCAATTAAAATCAGGATTACTGCTGAGATGAAGGGGTTGACCCCAAAATCTAGAAATCCAAGTGCAAATGGAATTAATAGGATGAAAACTGAAATAATAAAAATTTGTAAATAATTATGAAGTAGACTTTTCTTTGTCATAAGTTCTCCTTTATTTTTGTGTTTGAATATGGTCTATGAGTTTCGTAGCGTGGTTGGGATCGATGCGATAGACTTTTCGATCAACAACAAGCTTATCGTCAAAGACTGAAAGCTTCATGTGATTTTTGTCCTTAAATATGAGCTCCATATCATCCTTCGTATCAGGCTGTGATATCTGGCGTGTAGAACCCTTTAGTTCAAGAGATTTTAAGAGCGTGATGCTCTCTAAAATACGATTTGCATCGTGAGTAGTGATTTCAGTCTCTTTGGATTTGTAAGTGATTGATTCAACCTGTGTTGGATCAATAGATTGGAGTTTTCCTTTTGATAAGTAATTGGGAAGACCCATCAGGACTAAAACACCGATACAAACAATAAAGACGATGATTCTTGAATTTTTTTTCATGTTTCCCCCTTTACATCAATTATAACGGATTTGAATAGCAAAATGTTGCGGTATCATATTTTGAACATTTTGGAATGTGGGGAGGTAAAATAAAAAACCACTGGAAGGTGGTTTGAAATTTAATATGGTGGAGATGGCGAGAGTCGAACTCGCGTCCAAGAAGTGTTCCACATTCGAATGTCTACAGTTTAGTCTGTTTCTAAATAATCAAAGTTCAAGCTCCAGACAAACCTTCCTTTGATGTGCTCTAAAATTTTCGTGGCATACACCGAGCAGTGCTGGCCCTTATTCTTTGTGAGTGAGTTGATATCGTTTGCCCAAAGACCAAACGCCCGATATCAGGCTGCAGCGTTAAACGCTAATTAAGCAGCGAATTGTAAACTGTTGTTTCCAGTTAATTTTTTTTAGCTATTAGGTAGCAACTCCACTGCAATTCGAATCAAACGAAATCCTGTCGAAACCATGACATCCCCAGGACCACCATTATAACAATATTTCCGTAAAACTACAATAATTAGACGTTATCGAAGCACTTTTTAAAAGATACAAGATAGTGTATTATAGATGGAGAAATAGAGGGACAAAATCATGAATAGAGAAGTTTTAAGAGATAAAAAACGTATTGTGGTGAAAGTAGGGTCATCATCCCTTACGCATAAAGAATCAGGAGACTTAAATTTTCGTAAACTCGAGCAACTCGTCCGAGTTTTGGCTGACTTAAAAAGCCAAGGTAAAGAAGTTGTGCTTGTGTCTTCTGGAGCACAAGCAGTTGGTCGAAAGGCATTAAATCTATCTCAGATCCCCGATAAAATGGCCAAGAAGCAAGCACTAGCCGCGATTGGTCAAGCGAAGCTAATGATGACCTATCAGCGATTGTTTGCGGAGTACAATCAAGTGGTTGCGCAAGTGTTACTTACAAAACATACAATGTTTAAAGAAGAAAGTCGCAACAACGCCAAAAATACTTTTCATGAACTTTTAGAAATGGGTGTTATTCCGATTGTGAATGAAAATGATACCGTAGCTACTCATGAGATTGAGTTTGGGGATAATGACCATCTCAGTGCGTTTGTACTTGCGATGATTGACGCGGATTTGCTTATTATTCTTTCGGATATTGATGGGTTTTATACGGATGATCCATCACAAAATGAAGATGCGCGACTCATCGAATATGTGGAGAAAATTGATGAACGTCATCTGAAAATGGGGAAAGAAACAAGTTCTTCCGCTGTTGGTACGGGTGGCATGAGTGCCAAGATTGATGCAGGTCGCATTGTAACCAGTTCCGGAGCAGATATGGTCTTGGCAAACGGGAAAGACGTGAATATACTTCATCAAATTCTTGATGGGGAAGTAGTTGGAACTTATTTTAAAGCAAATAAATCAGAATCATTTGATTTAGAAGCTTATTTGTAGGAGGAACGATGAAAGAAATTGGAATTAACGCAAAAGAAGCATCGCGCTCGCTTGCACTTCTGACACAAGAACAGAAGAATAAAGCACTTAAACATATTGGCGATGATTTATTAGGACAAGCTAATGTAATTATCGAAGCGAATCAATTGGATTTGGAAGCGGCAGATCAAAATGGAATTACTGGCGCATTGCGTGATCGCTTAATTTTAAATCAAGCACGCATTGAAGCGATGGTACAAGGTCTAAATGAACTTACGCTGTTAAAGGATCCAGTTGGTGAAGTTTTAGAGGTTTTAGAACCTGAAAATGGATTGTACATTGAAAGAGTATCCGTACCACTGGGTGTTATTGGGATTATTTATGAATCAAGACCCAATGTAACGGTCGATGCTTTTGGTTTATGTTTTAAAAGTGGTAATGCGGTTGTATTAAAAGGTGGAAAAGAAGCGATACATACCAATATAGAACTTGAACGAATTGTTCGTAACAGCTTGACGGATTTAAATATAAATCCCAACTGTGTCCAAGTTATTAAAGATACACGTCGTGAAGTAACGACCCAACTTATGAAACTTAATAAATATATCGATGTCTTGATTCCACGAGGGAGCGCGGGCTTGATTCGTGCCGTTGTGGAAAACAGTACCATACCCGTTATTGAGACGGGGGCAGGGAATTGTCATATTTATGTTGATCACGATGCGGATGTATCGATGGCTTTAGATATTATTGAAAACGCGAAATGTCAGAGATTGGGTGTGTGCAATACGATGGAGTCTTTAGTTGTTCATAAAGATATTGCACCAACATTTTTACCTTTATTAGTGAATAAGCTTTCTCATGTTGTTTATCATGGGGATTTGGTTGCGTGTGAAATTGTGGATACAATGGTACTCGCAGATGAGGATGATTTTAGAAAAGAGTATTTGGATCTAGAAATGTCGGTTAAGGTTGTGGATTCTTTAGAAGAAGCGATTGCGCATATTAATTTCTATAATACTAAGCATTCAGAAGCGATCATTACAAATAATGAGCAAACGGCTCAACGCTTTACGCAAGAAGTGGATGCATCTACAGTGTATGTGAATGCATCAACACGCTTTACAGACGGCTCACAGTTTGGTTTTGGGGCTGAGATAGGCATTAGTACTCAAAAGTTGCATGCGCGTGGTCCTATGGGCTTAAAACAGCTTACATCGTATAAATATATCGTAAAAGGAAAGGGTCAGACACGTGTCTGACCCTTTTAATTATTTATCGAGTGTTGTCATTAAAGAACGATCATAGAAAGTACTTCTACGAGATAGTTCTGCATTAAAGGTCTCAAGACCATCACGTTCAACCAGTGTTGGTTCTTTTGAGAACAAATCAGTACCCAAACCAAGACGGTGGCCTTCGATCTCGACACCCATTGCGGAAAGTGTTGTCGGGAAGAAATCAACGGGGGAAAATGCACGGTTATGAGTTTCTGCGGATTTTTGAGGTGCATTGAGAATTAGGTTAAAGACCGTGCGTTGATAGCTCGGATCAAAATGCTCAAAGAATTTTTTATCCATACTCAAGTGATCACCCGTGATTAGAATGGTTGTGTCTTTATAGAAGGGCTGCGCTTGAATCCAACGAACAAACTTAACAGTTTCTGCTTGTGAGAATTGAATTACGTTTGCATATTGAGAATCGTGTGGTGTGGGTGCGCCTTCTTGTAAGTAGCCATCAGGAAAGTGTGTATCGGCTGTTTCCATGGTGAAATTAAACGGTTTTCCAGTTGTGGAAAGACGTGTTATTTCATCTTTTGCAAAGCGATACAGTTTATCATCCTCATAGCCCCACCATACTTGATAGTCTTGCGGAATAAGTCCCTCACTTCGCGCATGGTTTAAATCGAATATATTAAACCCACCGTGAGAAGTAAAGTAAGTTGTAAGCCCTCCAAAATCAGCATCAGCCCCAAACATAATGGTTTGTTCGTATCCTTGATCATGAAGAATATCTCCAATACCGCGAGCACCCGGTAAGAAATATCCCGATTTACCGTAGTCTTGACCTTCTGCTGGAACTTTTAAAGGAATTCCCATTCCCATATTAACCATTGCTGCGACAGACCATCCGGATCCATATGTTTGATAGGGTCCTCCAAAGGTGTCATTGTGAGAAAAACTCATCCCCTCTTTCGCAAGTTCAGTCATCTCTGGCATCAAATTCACATCCATGTGTCCACCTAATTCTTTAGGTAGGTAAGAGTTCTCCACAGATTCAACATAAATATGAATTAGATTGCGTTTTTTTTCTGGAAAATGAAGTATATCATCGCTCGGTTTGACGTAATTTGACTCAATATAGGGAGATTTACTTGCAACTGAAGTTGCGACTTCATCCAGTCGTAATCGTTTTACGCCATACACAGTCCCCAATAAAGCAACTACAATTCCAATGATTAAAGTTGATGTACGCAATTGCTGAGCGGTAAATACTTCGCGTCGGTGTTTTCTAAAAATATGTAAGTCCTTTTTGTTTAAGAGGACAAGAACAAATATAATAGCAACCAGAGCAGTCTTTACGATTGGTTTTAATAATTGAACCATAACACTATCTCCGGTTCCTTTGACTGGTGAGATAAGGTTAAAGATGAACTGCTCAGGTGTGAGTGCACCAAAGAAAGCTGTAAACCAACGTGAAAAGAAGAAAAATGCAACACCGATCACAATTAGTATGACAAGAATACTATTTACAATACGGTAACTCCGTGCACGAACATATTCTCCAGGAATAAAAATAATCGTATTATTGATAATCGCTTGAAGAAACATGAAGAGTAATCCTACAGGAATTGAAACAAGCACAAACTTAAGTGCAAAGCTTAAAGTATAAGCACTGCTTAATAAAACTTGAGGCTTCTCCAAACCAAAGCGTATGAATAATATCGTTACAGCATTAACAAGAATGCCATAACCTAAAAGATTAAGCCAAAAGGATTGTTTCTGATGTTCCTGATTCATTAAATACGTGCTTAATAAACCAAAACACAAAGCAATCAAACAATATGTCGTTATTTGTATAATCATCATGATACCTCGAATCTATCTAAACAAAGGATACAATAGGAATCCAAAGCACACAAGATGAAATTGTCTAGAAAATAGAAAAAGAGCCCTTTGGCTCTTTTATCCTTGTTTATCTTTAAGAATTGTAGCGTGTGAAGCAGCGTGAATTGCCTCAGCAAATCCATGCGTATCAAGTGCACGAACACCTTCGATTGTTGTGCCACCAGGCGAACATACACGATCAACAAGGACATCTGCCGGTTCGCCACTTTGACTTAAATAATCTGCACTTCCTGAAACTGCAGCACAGGTAATTCTAAGGGCGGTCTCATAATCAAAGCCTTCTTCAAGTACTGACTTCGCAAGTTCATCGATAAATTTAAATACAAATGCAGGAGAGCTCCCAGCTATCCCAATAAAACCACTAAATTGTGATTCAGGGATGGATACAAACCCACCGAGTGCATCGAAAATATCTTGAACTTCAGTTAAAGCTTCAGGAGATACCATCGTATTATGACAAACTGCAGAGATCCCACGTTGAATCGCAACATTCAAGTTAGGCATAACTCTTATGATTGGTATGGGACCAGATAAGGATTCAATATCCTTAAGGGTCTTTTTAGCCGCAATTGAAACTAAGGTTTGATGATCTAATACGGGCTTAATTTCATTGAGTACTGTTTCAAACATTTCCGGTTTAACAGATAGAAATAGTAAATCGACACTTTGCGCACAGTCACGATTTGATTTACATGCATGGACGCCGAGTGCAGATGCTTTATCACAAGTTGACTCGTAGGTTCTTCCACTAATATAGATCGAATCCTTATTCTCAATACCATTTATGATCGCGTTAGCCATATTACCAACGCCGATAAAACCGATTTTCATAATTCACCTCATAGAGACTAAAACAAGTCTTCTTTATACATTACACGGTGCACCTGCTGTACCCACTTCTTAAACTCTACGAAATACTCATCATTTTTCACAAACTGAGGACGATGGAGTTCACCATACACGCCTTGTTCATAACGGTTTCGCACGTTGTGATTGGCTTGGGTCGGTGCAATATCTTCAATACAATTTACAGTATAACTTAAATCAGAATTTGCACTGCAAATATAAATGCTTGCAGGATCAACGATGTTCATAGTTGAAAGTTTATCCATGGTTAAAAATGTTTGCCCTTCAATTTGTGGCATATAGTACTGAATAATATGCTGCACGAGGAAAGTATGAAGTGACAAATCGAAATCATCACCGATTAACGTACTGCCCATCAATGCATCAAAAAGGGCAAAAATCTTATTCACAAAATCATAAGTTCCCGAAGGGAAATCCCCATAGGGGATGGTGTAATTCCCTTCTATTCCTTTCTTTACGACTTTTAACTCATAATCCCATAAATCTTTTCCCTTATGGGTAAAGGCATAATATGCTTCAATGACATTAGGAAAAAGTGTCACCAACATATTACTTAATAAGGGCTGAGCCTTTTCGAAAGCGAGCTTGCCAATTGGATCATGGGTTCCTGTAAAAGGGGTGATATTGTTATCAGTAAAGAAATTAAAATATGCTTGATGATCGTAATAGGGTTCAACACCAATATGCATACGACGGATAAACATACATACATCGAGCAACGTATACTTAATCGCAATTTTATAAACGGATTGACGTTCAATAATGAAGTTTAAAATTGACAACATGGTGTGTTCACCGTAATACGTATCATAGAGATTTTGGATTACTGGAATGTCTTTGGTTAGAATCATACCTCGTCCAAATGAAAAGTCTGTAGGCGATGCCGTAAAAATAATGATAGCTCGATTATTAATGCGTTTAAAGAGGCTTTCACTCACAATTTCTTGATATTGATTGAAAACAATTTCGTAAACAAATACCTGGCCATCAAGGATCATTTCATACGCTAAAACCATATTGTCTTGTGCGAAAATACGGTAGTGACGTTTTGCCTCCTCACGAAGGTTGAAATATTCAATTGAAGGATGATCATATTTTGGATGATCACGTGTTTCAAGTAAATGATTTAGGTAAAGACCGTTATTCATTTTTCGTAAAAACGCAAAGGAAAGCAAGAGTGATGATTTACCCGAGGCATTATCACCATAAATGTAGATACGCGGTTTTACAGTACCACGTTTGTTTTTAAACTCGATTCGCAAATCTTTATAACATCTAAAATTCTTTAGAGTTAGACTACCAAACATTTAAAGACCTCACAGTTTTAAGTATTTATCCATCCAGTTGGTAATTTCTTCAAGTCGTTTGATACGAGCTTTTGGTTTACCATTACGTGAAAGTCCGTGGTTTTCTCCACGCAACCAAACAAAACGCGTATCCACGCCATTTTCTTTGAGATATGTGAAGAATTGCATACCTTGTTCGATTGGACAGCGATAATCTTCATCAGAGTGAATAAAGAGTAACGGTGTTTTCACGTTGCGAGCATATTTTAGTGGTGATTGATTCCACATCTTTTCAGTATCTTCAAGGGGATCTGCTGCCGTTTGATCATCAGCGAAATAGAATCCAATATCTGAAGTCCCATAGAATGAAATCCAATTTGAAATTGAGCGTTGGGTTGCTGCACATTTAAAGCGATTTGTATGACCAACAATCCAGTTTGTCATAAATCCGCCATAAGAACCTCCAGTTACCCCGACGCGCTTCGGATCAATAGCGTAGCGATCCAAGACGATATCTGTAAACTTCATCAGATCAGCATAGTCAACATCACCATAACGACCAAAGATATCCATAAATTCATTTCCATAGACATCACCGCCGCGTGGGTTTGTAAAGAAGACAATATAACCTTTATTTGCCCAAACTTGCATTTCATGATAGAAAACATCAGAATAAATAGTTTTTGGTCCGCCATGAATATCTAAGATGGCGGGATATGATGAAGTTGGGTCGTAATCTTGAGGTAAAAGGACCCAACCATCAAGCAACTGACCATCATGAGTATATTCAAAGTGTTCGGGTTTTGCGATGAAGGTATCTTTTAAAATAGACTGATTAAATTCCGAAACCATTGTGACTGCATTGTTAGCGAGGTCAAGTCGATAAAGTTCTTGAAGATTATTATTGTAAAGACCAATACCGTAAAACTCATCATTATATTTAATCCAACCATCAAGACTACCGGGTGCATCAAATGCACGTTTGATGGATGTTCCATCAAAACTATAAAGCACTGTTCGATCACGATATGTTCCTACAAAATAATACACATCATCAACAACACGACTTGTAATGGAATCTACGTAGCGGACATCACTTCCAATGGACCCCCAGGCACTTAAACCGAAATCTTGAACCTTGATAAGTGCGTTGTGGGTAATTTGATAGAGATCGCCATTTTGATTGATACCATAATCGTTTAAATTACTACCGAATGCATAAATTGTTTGATGAATCATAAATACGGAACTGAATGAAAAATTATGTTGCGTATACAGTGCTGTCTCTTCATTTTTCGTAAAATCATAAAGATAGATATCTTGATAGAAATCCGGTTTACCTGTTGCAACTTCACGAGCATAAATCATGCATTGTTTTTCTTTATCAAAATGATAGAGTGAAATATCTTCGTTTTTATCTGAGAGGGCGACATAACGGTCTTCATCAATCGTATAAATAAACAACTGACTTCGTTTGGCTTGGTTAAAACCGCCGCCATTTGAGTAGAAAGGGATTTCTTCGAAGACTTCGAAAAATGAACTGGATTCTACTTCTGTGTTATATTTTGATCGCGCATCATCATCGCCATCAAGGAATACATGATCGGTGACACTTAAACTTCCTGAAAGTAATAAATGATTCTCATCAATGACTTTCAAAGATCCTACTGGAAATTTAAACGTGTAGGCATGATTCAGTTCACCTGAGTGAATATCGTAACGATAAAAGACTGAATGTTTAGCTTTTATTGCTTCTTTTTCAGATTCTAAGCGCGCTAAAGGGAGTAAAAGGGTATTATCCGTTTCCCAAAAATAACGTGAATCATTTCCTAAATCAAAAATTCGTTTGTGTGTTAATCCGTCGGAAAGATAGAGATCGTGAACATAATCGTTTTCATCATAACGTCCAACCGATTTAATAAATGCCATGTGTTTCTTAGCAGGACTTGTTGTAAGTGAAGCCAAATAAGTATAATTCAAAAAATCTTTTAATTCTAATTGTTTCATATGTGTCACTCCTTTTTAGAATTATATCACAATCATACCGAACAGATACGTTTTAGCACAAAAAAAGAAGTTGGTGTCACCAACTTCAAAGCAATACATATTTAAGAGTGCATCACTTAAAACGTTGTTCTTTTAAAGGGATAAATAAGCGTAGCACAGGAACCATTACCGCTGCTACAATACCTACAGCAAACCCCGTATTATAGAGGTTCATACCAGCATGTAACGAACCGGAATTTAAAACAACTGAGGAATTTATAAATCCAGCGACAATACCCCAAATAAATCCAAAGTCACCAGCTATTGGAGCCAGCGCGGTGCTAAATAAGGCGCCAAGTAAAACGGCAGGCTGATCTAATGACCAACTTTTCGTAAGACCGCCAAGATACACACCAATAAATATCGGGGTGATATTTCTCCAATGCTTCCCAGCCCCTGAAAACCCAATGATGGTAAGGATGCCCCCAATATTCGGTCCGTTAAGTGCACCTTTCGCAACCACGAGCACAAAGAATAAAGCTAAGAATCCGTTCACGGACATATTAATTAAAACGGCACCGAGGCCATATTTTTTATAAAAATCATTATCCCCATGACCGGTTTCACGAAGTAATTGGCGGTATTTTCTAAAAGCGTCATGATCACTGAGCCAACCGATATAGAAAAGCAAGAGAAACAAAATCGACAATACAACGGCAGAGGGAATTGTGTATTCTGTCGTTACGATTAATCGCTTATAAGGGACATAGCCATACGATTTCATAATCGAAACATAGAGGGTACTCATAATTCCAACCGCAAACCCAATATTCGCAAGACTATAACCATCGTGAACTTTATATAGAGAGCGTGCTACGGGTTTAATCGTAAAACCAATTGAAAGTCCAACTGTAATACTTAGAATCAGCCGTAAGTATAGAGGGAGATTGACGACAAACATTAATTCACTAACAATTGGAGAAAAGCTTGTCGCCAGTAAAGAGATATGGACAATATCTTTGTAAGCTTCTTTGGTTACAAGCGCATAAAGATAAGTACCAATGAGTATCGGAATAATATTGACAATGTTTTTACCAAACAATCCGAAACTTAACATAAGCATAATTGAGGCTATGACCGAGCCTGAAAACTCGGTCTCAGAATACATAATGATTAAAACGGAAATAAGCGTGATTAGACCAGCATTAAATAAAGCTGCACCAACGCCGCCGATTGCGAAATAATCGGTAATCAAAATATCTGACTGAACAATGATCTGAATCATTCCAGAAAAAATGGTTGCGGGTGAATCAAGAACAAATGCAGAGCCAATAAGTAAAATACTTAAATATAAGAAAAGCCGGTTTGTTTGATTACGCATAAATCACTTCCTTTTTCATAAATATAACTTAATTTTTCTTAAATAAAAAGCATTAAATGAATAAAAGAACACCCAGAAAACAATAAAAAGAACGCATAAGCGTTCTAAAAATTACTCTTTGAATTTTCATCGTCAATTAAATTTCGAATATCAAGCATTTTTTGATCTGTTTTTGCAATCGTCTCTGCACAGTCGAAAAGTTCTTCGGATACTAATTCAAGATGGCGATGATCTTTTTTGTAACGAATTTCGTGCTCTAATGAAGCCCAAAAATCCATGGCAATTGTACGAATTTGAATTTCTACTTTTGCGTAATGTTTTCCATCTGAAAGAAAGACGGGAACCTCCACAATTAAATGAAGACTGCGGTAACCGTTCTCTTTAGGAAATTGAATATAATCTTTAATTTCAAGGACTTGGATATCATCTTGATTTGAAATCATATCTGCGACAATATAGATATCATCAATGTATGAACAGATTACCCGAACACCTGCAACGTCATTTAAGTGCTGAGGGATTGAATCCACATTCAAAGGGACTTCAAGTCTAAGTAGCTTTTCCACAATACTTTGTGGTTTTTTAACGCGTGATTTTATGGTTGTAATTGGATTTCGGGTCGTAAGTGTTCCAAGTTCTCTGTCCAAAATTTCAAGTTTGGTGGTGATTTCGCGTACTGCGCAATCATATAAAAGCATTAAAGCAATGAAATTTTTGGTTTGATTTACAAAGTCTGTGGGCACTTTAAATTTTTGATTATTAATAATAACTTCATTTCGTGACATAAACTCACCTCTAAGATTATTTTATCATAAAATATTAAAAGTCTATGATATCTAGAAGAAAGTAAAAAAAAGAGGGTTACCCCTCTATAATTGTGACATCGTATTTTGGTTCATCACGTTCTTTATCAAACGTAATACTGAGGTCTTTATCGGCAAAAAACCAGTCATCTGACTTTTCAACATAAAAGTTGATGCCTTCTACTTTGATCATTTCCAGTGGTCTACTTGGTTCCATAATTGCCAAAGCAAATGAGAAACCACCGTGAGGACCATAAACCTTTCCAAAAAATTTAACGCTGTCGTTTGCTTTAAGATTCAGTTCGCGAATATACCACTCTGCTGCTTCTTTTGATACTTCTAATTTCATTGTGTCACCTCTTTTAAGTTATGTTATCACACTCTGGCTGAATTATTATGTAATATGCTTACTCTCGATAGGTAGCCATCAAGTCTTTAAACATATCGGCTGTGCTTGGGGGTGTAAAGGATACAGCGTTTGCGCCAGCTTGTATGGTTTTCCGACATGATTCTTCCGTAGGGCCACCAGTCGCGATAATTGGTACTTGCGGATGATTCTTTCGAATTGCCGCAACAACTTCAGGTGTGCGCGCTGCCGCGGATACATTTAGGATTGTTGAACCGGCATCAAGACGTGCCTGAATATCTTCATTTTCGTTAAGAACGGTGATGATAATCGGAATCTCAATCGCTTGTTTCACAAGACGTATTAATTTATTTGTAGTTGGAGCATTTAGGACAACACCTGTTGCACCTTGTTGTTCAGCGTCAACTGCAAGACCTACAACGCGAAGTCCACGGGTAGTGCCACCACCAATTCCAGAAAAGACGGGAACATCCGCAACGTTTTTAATTGCGTGTGTAATTATTGGTTGGGGTGTAAAAGGATAAATTGCGATAACTGCATCGGCATTACAATTACGAATAATTGCGACATCAGTCGTGAATAAAAATGACTTAATTGTACGACCAAATAATTTAATTCCACTTGCTTCCTGAATCGATTCAGGCACACGAATAATGTGCGATCTTAAGTTGCCATTATATTCTGGAACAAACATACTTACCTCCTAGATGAGACGTTTTTCAAATCCTCCGTCTACTTTTAAATTTTTTGTGACAATGATAAAGGCATTGGGATCATGTTTTCGAATAAGTTGTTTTAATTCAACAACTTCACTTTGCGCAACAATGGTTACAAATACATCCATTTGACTCCCGGTATATGCACCATAGCCATCCCAATACGTTACGCCACGATGGATAACTTCAATAATTTCACGTTTGATATCTTTGTTTTTCGTATATACCATTACACTTACCTCAATATTATGTTCATGGAACTTATCAAGACAGAAGGAAAAGATAAAGGAGTACACGAGCGAATAAAGTGCGGTTTGTGCATTATAAACAATTAAACACACAAGATAAATTGAACAGTTCACCATTAAATATAATGAACCCAAACTTCCTTTCTTTTTTTGAGATAAATAAAAACCAATTACATCCAAACCACCCGAGGACCCTTTGGCGCGATATGAAAGTGAGGCACCGAAGGCACCAAGCACAGCCGCAATGATAATTGAAATAAAAACATCATCTACAATTGGCTGACTCATAACAGGAATTAATGTAAAACAGATTGCTTGTGTTACAATAGTGACAAGTGTATAACGCACAAAAGAATGCGAAAACTTGAACCATGCAAAGATAAGCAAAGGAATATTAAGAAATAAATTTACGATTCCAGCAATGTCAAAACCAAATTCAAATTTGAAGACGTATTGGAGGGCATCCCGCAATAACTGCGCGATCCCCACCATACCACCATTATAAATCTGGGCAGGAATAATAAATAGATTAACAGAGAGTGCAAACATTATTGCACCAGCAATGCAAAGTAAATAATTTTTTGTTTTTTTCATACTCTAATTATAACAAAATCTAAGGGTTAAGAGTATTCTTTATTTATGAAAGAATTTCAATCGAGATATCTAGGAAAACAAGAGGGATTATGATGACAATACAGATACGAAAAGCTAAAATTGGTGATTTACCCGAGATCATGCATATTATTGAACAAGCTAAAGCGATGTTTCGCGATAAAGGTATTGATCAATGGCAAAATGGGTATCCAAACGAAGATACCATACGAAACGATATCAAAAATGAGAATGGCTTTGTGATTCTCAAGGAACAAGATTTGGTAGGAACCTTGATGCTTCAACTGGGTGATGATGAAAATTATGATACGATTGAAGAGGGGCAATGGAATGAAGAAGGTCCCTATGCGGTAATCCATCGAATTGCGATTCATCCAGCATATTATGGTCAGAAAATTGCGACACATGCTCTTAAACAGATAGAAAACACTTGTGGAAAAGCAGGCTTTTCCGTGGTTCGAATCGATACGCATAAAAACAATCTTGCTATGAATGCACTGTTGATGAAAACAGGATACCAACTTTGTGGTAGAATAACTTTAAAAGATGGGGGAGAAAGACTCGCGTATGACAAAAAAATATAAAATCATTGATTGGCACTGTGATGTGCTTTTGAAACTCCAACAGGATCAATCACTTAATTTTAAAGATTCAAATGAATTAGATGTCAATTATGAAAAATTAAAAGCAAGCAATACGAAAGTTCAAGCGATGGCAATCTTTATAGATCCCGATTTAAACTTTAATGATAAATATCAAATTGCTCTCGAACAGATTGATGCATATAAACATCGTGTGCTTACAATACCTCATGTCGTTCAAATAAGATCTTTTAGTGATATCGAGAAACTAGGGTCGGATGAAATTGGTACATTTTTAACTTTAGAAGGTCTTGATTGTGTTGGAAATGACATGGAAAAAGTAAAGCATTTGTTGGATGAGGGGGTTCTCTCCATTGGGATGACATGGAATGATGCGAATCTAGCATGTGATGGAATTGGTGAGCCACGTGGCGCAGGTCTGACTGCTTTTGGATTTAATGTAGTGGAAGAACTCAATGAACGAAATTTGTTTGTAGATGTATCTCATATTAGTTTAAAAGGTTTTGATGACGTACTTAATAGTGCAAAGCATGTTATTGCAAGTCATTCAAATGTGAAGGCTATTGCGAGCCATCGGCGTAATTTAAATGATAATCAAATCAGACGTATGCTTGAAGGGGGTTTTCCAATTCATGTCGTGTACTATGATGCTTTTGTAACCGATGACGAAAAAGAAACCGAAATTTCTGATTTAGTGCGTCATATAGAATACTTAGTAGAAATGGGTTGTGAGCAGCAAATTGGACTTGGTTCAGATTTTGATGGGATTGCAACTAAAATCAAGTATCTAGAAGACGCTTCAAAAACACAAAATTTACTTCTGGAAATCGAAAATACCTTGGGTGAAAAATTTACAAATGCGATTGCTTATGATAACTTTATTAATTATGTTAATCATAAAATGATATAAAGGAGAACGAAACCATTATGGAAATCTTTAATACACGATCATTAACACAGAAACAAAGATTTAATGTAGCACTACTTGTTGGGGTAGTTTCGGCAGTAGTCTTAGGAATTGTATCAGGAATTTTTAGAAATAAAGTTGCGAACTTCTCATTAGTTATTGTAGGTGTTGGGTATCTTATTGCACTTGCGATTCAGAAATTTGGTCGTGGCGTCCAAATGAAATTTTCGATTATCGCAGCCTTGTTTACTTTGTTGGCAATCATCATTAGTGATGTCGTGACCGTTATGGGAATTGCGGGCCTTTTCGAGTTAAGTAGTTATCAAATTATCTTTAAGTATGCAGCACAAAACGAGATTCATTCCGTTTTATGGATTGCATATCGTTTGCTAGCGATTTATATAAGTTATAATTATTCGAGGATCATTTAATGGATGGTAGAGAGACGATTGCAACGATAAATCTCGACAATCTTTCATACAATATTAATAAAATAAAAGAAGTGACAGGGAAGTCGCTTTTTGGTGTTGTAAAAGCAAATGCTTATGGTCATGGTGATGTTGAATGCAGTCGCATCATGATCGAAGAAAATCTCCCGTTTATTTGTGTTTCATCAATCGACGAGGCGCAACGTTTGGTTGAAAAAGGAATCCTTCATGACATTCTAATTTTCAGTTATGTTGATCCAAATTTCATTGCATCAAATCATCAAGAGCAATTCGTATACACCATCCCTTCAATTGAATGGTTTCGTAAAGTTCAAACGTTAGACCTCGACCTGCGGTTGCATTTAGAAATCAATGTAGGCATGAACCGAATTGGAATAAAACACAATCAAGAAATTGAAGAAATTCTATCGAGTGAGGTTTCACTGGAAGGAATTTACACCCATTTTCCAAGCCCTGAAAATCTTGAAAAAGGACGTGAACAATTAGCACGTTTTGAAAAAATTGTCACCACATCGAACCGTGATTTTAAATGGGTTCATGTTGGGAATGCACCGGTTTCAATTATTAAAAACAGTTCAGTCATAAATGGTTTTCGTATGGGACTTGCGGTCTACGGGTATCGAGTGGATATGCCAGTATTAAAACCAGTGCTGTCTCTGCATTCCACGATATTGCATATCGATGAGGTCGAGGCAGGGGAGTCAATTGGTTATGATTACACCTATGAAGTGGAGACCAAAGAGTTATTCGGAACCATGCCAATAGGCTATGCTGATTGTTTCGATGTAAGAAATAATTTAGTTCCGGTGTATATTAATGGAAGACCGTATTCGATTGTAGGAAAAATATGTATGGATCAGACGATGATACGAATTGATGAACATGTTTGTTTGGGTGATGTCGTTGAACTGATAGGTGAACATAGAACCTGTGCGCAACTAGAAAACATTACAGGGATTTCGAAGTACGTACTTCTATCAACCCTTAGCGAACGTATTACTCGGCATTATATTCAAAATAAAAAGATTGTTCATATCGACAAAAGAAAATAAAAGAGGAACGAGACGGGGACTCTAAAAAAATAAACTGGGATTTGTAACTTGCGGTAATGTACCGAAGATATAAATCCCAGTTTTTCGTGACTCAACATTGAAGATTAAAATACTGCCTAATGCTTGAAACCGTGTTCTTTCCCAGAGGATACGTATCGCGTTTCAATATGCGTGATGTTATCTGATAACCATCGTTGAGAGTGATATTCATACTGTTTTAATGATTCTTTCTTCCTTCTTTGTGTACTGAGAATGTGTTGAACATCATCAAAGATTCATCAGTGCTCGGTCTTTCAAGACTTAAACGATTACGTTCTTGATCCAAATTGAACTCCGTGCGGATTGACTGTTCTTATTAAGGAGTCCCATTAACCGAGGTCAGTCCCACAGCTTCTTTATTTATGGAATTTAAAACATACGACTTTATCTGACTAAATGAAAATAGAGTGAGACCATCATAATAACCATCACGACGCCGATGATTAAACCAAACAGCTTCCCATCCTGCATTTCTTGCGCCAAGAACGTCGTTTGTGAGGGAATCGCCGATCATAATTAGAGAGCCAGTTTGTTGTGCTTCAATAACTTGGAATATTTCCCGGGAAGGTTTATAATATCCGACATCCCCGGAAACAATGATCTGGGAATGAGGCATGTAATCTTCCAAACGTAAGGCTTTAATTTTCTTCCATTGATGTTCAGAAGGGCCATTCGTTAAGACATAAAAAGGTATGTTGCGACTATTAAGGATAGTGAACAAATCATGAATGGCAGGATGCAGTTCGAGGTGATCCAAGTGATATGCGTAGCGTTCTTGAAAAAAATCTGCTTCGGCAGGACTTATTTGGATTCCAATATCTTCGAGAGGTTTTTGAATTCGAAAACGTCTCATTTCGAGGTTTGTCATTGTGCCATTTTGGGTTGCTTCAAACACAGAATCACTGTAGATACGACTTTGAATGTATAACGAACGGACATCTTTTACGTCAATAAATCCAGCGTCATCGAGCGCTTTTTTAAATGGAATAATTTGATCGTAGAGCGTGTCATCCATATCAAAGATAAATATACTCATATAATCTCCTTTTGGTATATATTGTTAGGGTAAACGTTAAGAAAAAGGATTAATATAGATTGGAGTTGTCAAACAAAAGTAGACATTAATAAAAGACTAGAAACCCTTATCCATTTTATATTGGATAGGGGTTTTGTAATTTAAACAGTAAGCAGGTCTTTCAAAATTGAAATAATGTACATATTCTTCGATAAAATTTTCAAAGTTATCTACGGACCAGTATTGATAATCACACGCCATTTCTGCTTTAATCCATCCATTTAATGATTCGATAATTGGATTATCTGTAGGTGTTCCAGCTCGCGACATAGATCTAATTATGTTATAATTTTCATGCGCTTTAGCGAAAGCTTTAGAGTGGTAGACAGCTCCTTGATCTGTGTGAAGAATCGTGGGAGCTGTTTTTTTATTATCCTTAAGTAGCGCAAGGAGATCCTCGAGACACTTGTAGTAAGGCTTAGGATCACCAGTTGTACGCGATAATGCAGAACTTATAATTTCATTGTTGAAAGTATCAACCATTAAAGTCCATTCATAATTAATCCCTTTGTTTCGAATATGTGTCATATCTGAAACAATAATTTCTAAAGGTTTGGTTGCCTTCCATTGATTCTTTATAATATTAGGATAAATTCGACTTTGTGTTCCAGGTTTTTTATAGGAATAGTGTTTAACTTTTGATTTAATATTTAAAAACTTGCAACACTTGTGGATTAAATTATCGGAAAATTCAATCCCTAAATCACTTTGCTTTCTCATGACTGCAGCGATATCATGATAACCATAACTTGGAAAACGGCGATGCCAGTCTTTAATCACAAAGCTAAGAATCGCTCTTTTTTGTTCATAAATATTGAGATCATCCTTATGCTTTAACCACTTGTAATAACCAGATCGGTTCAAATTCATAAATCTAAGAATGAACGTAATCGGATGTTTAAAAGATAAGTCATGTGCTATTTGGAATTCTTGTCTTTTAAAGTAACGAACTCCTTGTTTACACCAACTCCTTTCACCTGGTACCCTTTTTTTAATCGTGCAATCTCAATATCTCGTTTTAGAATTTCGAGTTGAAGTCGTTCGATCTCAGTTAATGATTTACTCGTATGAAGCGCAGAAAAATGATTTCCTGTCTTTTTCTTGTTTTTTAAACCCTCTTTACCATCGCGCATGAATCGATCAATCCAACCATTAATCGTTCCTTTAGGTATTCCTGTTTCTTGTGATAGTTTCGCAGCACTTATATGTTCATCAATATGACGTGTAACGACTTTAATACGATCCTCATAAGTCCATTTATTATTTAATCCACCTTTGGGTCTTCCCATCATTAATACCTCCGTTTTATCTCTGATTTTATTATTACACAAAAAAAGTAGACAAGTCTTTTTTACTTGTCTACTTTTAGTTTACTACTCCATATAGATTAATCCTTTTCAGAAATAGAATTTATTGAATCTCCCATGAACTTTCATTTGTTTTAACAAAAGAATCCAAAGAGCGCAAGGCAACCTCGACCATGTCCGATACAGCTTGATCTGTGTAGAAAGCACAATGCGGTGTGATAATAACGTTCTTATGACTTTCTAATAACGTTAGTTGGTGATTTGTCAGTGTGGATAAGCGGTGGTCTTTATGGAAGATGCCGAGTTCGCCTTCAAGAACATCAAGACCTACAGCACCAATATGACCGTTTTCAACATATTTAATGAGTGCATCTGTATCAATTAATTCTCCACGTGCGCAGTTGACAATTACTACACCAGGTTTTGTAAGCGCAAGATGCTTGTCGTTGATGATGTGGTGTGTTGATTCAAAGAGCGGTGCGTGTAGTGTAATGACATCCGCTTCTTTTAGAAGTGTTTCAAGATCCACATAAGTTAAAACATCTTTAATGGCATCATTTTCATAAAGGTCATATCCAATAATACGGCCACCAAACCCTGAGAGGTTACGTGCAGTAATACATCCGATACGTCCGGTTCCAATAACACCAAATGTCATGTTATGCATCTCTTTTCCTTGAAGACCGGCTAAAGAATAATCCTTGATTTCTGTACGTTTCATGATTGCTTTCATATTACGTAATGACATTAGAATTAACATTACCGCAAAATCGGCAACACAATTGGGGGAGTACGTTGCATTTGAGAATTTTAGACCGAGATCGCGAACGGCATCCATGTCGACATTATTAAACCCAGCCGAACGAGATGCGATGTATTTTGTCCCGCCCTGCGCAAGAATCTCAAGAACGCCTCGACTTGCATCGCAGTTACCGAGAAAAGCCACTGCCTCATAACCCTTAGCTTCTAACGCATTATCCTTACTAAGTTGCGCAGGAACAACTTTTAATTCAATGTTCATTTCTTTAGCATAACGTTCAAACGCTTCCGTTTCATCGGGGCGGACAGCATAAGCAATTAATTTCATATTCAATATTCTCCTTCATAATTATTAGACGTGTAAAAACATCATCATGTGTATCCTACAATAAATTAGGACAGAAAGGGTGTAAGGCGCCCATAAATGCCCTACCAATAAAAGTTATCATTGCGATTGTTGATTATCAATCTGTGTTTGTGAGAGGGCTTCGCGATCCACACCAGAAATTGACTCAAAGCGACTGGATATCTTACGAGATGTGATGTGTAAATCCTTGACATCTTGATTGACATTTTCGATATGTTTACTTAAATTATCCCATCGCAAACGATAACGGTCAAATTCAGTGTGCAAGCGATTGAGTTCATCGTGGATGACACTTGCATATTTTTCGCGTTCGAGATTTACGAGGATAGTTTGAATTGTCGTCAGTGTGCTCATAAGTGTTGTTGGTGAAACCAGCCACACACGTTTTCTTTGTGCATATTCCAAGATGTCCGAATGATAAGCGTTAATGGTAGCAAACACAGCTTCGGCAGGAACAAACATTAATGCTTGATCCGAAGTAACCCCCGAAATGATATATTTATTCGAAATTGCATCAATATGCTTCTTGCAATCAAGAACAAACTGTCGTTCTGCATTTTGTCGTTGGTTTGGGTCCAAAGATTTATCAATCATACGTCGATAATTCTCAAGTGGGAATTTGGAGTCGATAACTAGTGTACCAAGTGGCTCGGGTGCAAAAAGAACTGCATCAGGTCGTATGCCTGGTGATAAGTTGTACTGCATTTGGTAAATTCGATCATTTTTATCCCCGAAAATTGACGCTAAAATTTGATGCAGCTGCACTTCTCCAAAAGTTCCGCGTGTTTTTTTATCGGTAAGAACATCTTGTAATGAAACAATCTCAACTGAAAGGGCATCAATTTTCTTTTGGGCTTCATCAATCTTACTTAATCGCTCCACGATATTTGTGAAGGTGTCGTTAGTTTTTTTAAATCCCTGATCCAGTGATTGGTTTACTTTTTCGTCCATAAGCAGTAATCTTTTTTCCACACTCTCTGTGAGTTTTGTAAACTGTTGATCCAATTGAAGATTCATTTTGTCGTGAAAGAGGATTAAAGCGCGATTGACCTCTTTTTCAAATACAATATTTCTTTGTGTTAGGTCATTAAAACGGATATCTATTCGGTCTGTAAATTGATTAAACTTATCAGAGGTCTTCTCTCGACTTTCAAAATCAAGTGCAACCATTTGATTCATTGCGTTGTTTGCTTGATGTGTTACCAAATCTTTAAGTTGTGAGACCTGATTGGTAATGTCGTCAAGATTCGTAGGATTTCGTTGAAAACTTAATTGCAAATATATAAGGATAAGTAAAAGTACAATAATAAGTATTAATAATATTTGTGTCATAGTGGCTCCTTTAATTAAAACTATTATACGACACTTCAGCGTCGCCGTGTCAATTTCATGCGTTTATCGAATAGATCGAATATTTTATAGTATAATAAGGATAGAGGTGTCAATATGAATAAAATAGGATTAGCTTTATCAGGAGGCGGTGTTAAATCAATTTCTCAACTTCCTGTTATTCGAGCATTAAACGAAGAGAACATAAAAATTGATATGGTGTCAGGAACATCAATGGGTTCTGTAATTGCTGCTCTGGTATCCTGTGGATTAACCTCCGATGAATTGACGGATATTGTTTTGAAATTAGAGCGAAATATTAAAGAAAAGCATATTTTCTCAAAGCCAAGCCTTAAATTACTTCCATTTTCAAAAGAAAAACTTACGGGTGGATATGTGGATGGACAAGAACTCGAAGATGAACTTCAAAAAGTTCTTGATGAAATCGGGGTACATAATATTTCAGAGGTGAAAATTCCACTTGCGATTCCAGCTGTTGATTTAACCACGGGGAAAATCATCTGCTTTGTTTCACATCCCAATGAATTTAAAACGCTTGATCCAATGTGGGAGATTGTTACGGATATTCCGTTGGCTAAAGCGGTGCGTGCATCGTGTTCATTTCCGTTTGTGATAGCAGCAATGGAATACCAGGGATATATGCTGGTAGATGGTGGTGTGCGAATGAACCTGCCACTCGAATTAGTAGAGGCATATGGTGCTGACAAAACAATCGCTGTAACGATGCATTCTAATGAGTCATTTCATGAATATAATTCACTGATGGCTATTGCGACACGTTGCATGGATCTGATGCGGATTGAAGAAGATTATCATATTGTGAAGAAAGCGGATATTCATATAAATGTTCCGCTCGATGATGTGTGGGTTTTTGAACTTGGTAAAGGTCGTTTTACCATGGATCGTGCGGATCTTGTTGTTGAAAAACATAAGGATGACATAAAAGCGCTCGTAAAGAAAAAAACACTCTGGGAACGAATTAAGGAAGAATTGGGAGGACTCTCATGAAATTTAAAACGTTGCGTAATGGAACTACGATGCCGATGTTGGGCTTGGGAACATATCGCTTGGTGGAAGATGATGCATATCAAATTGTATTAAAAGCGCTTGAACTTGGATATCGTCATATTGATACTGCCATGATTTATAATAATGAAGTGGAAGTTGGACGTGCGATTAAAGATTCTGGAATTCCACGAGAAGAACTTTTTATTACGACAAAGTGTTGGAATGAGGATCAAGGCTATGAATCGGCACTTCAGGCTTTTGATTTATCGTTAAAAAAGCTTGGTTTGGACTATGTTGATCTTTATTTAATCCACTGGCCACAGCCAGCCTCATGTGATACATGGCGTGCTTTTGAAGAAATCTATAGGAATAAGAGAGCTAAGGCAATCGGCGTTTCGAACTTTAATGTAGAACAGTTAGAAATTTTGTTAGAAGAAGCGACGGTTATTCCGATGGTAAATCAAATTGAACGTCATCCATATTTAGTTCAGGAAGAATTAAAAAAAGTGTGCGATCGACATAATATCGCGTGCGAAGGATGGATGCCAATTGCTCGTAATAAAGTTTCTGAAAGTGAAGCCATTGTCAAGTTAGCGCAGAAGTATCATAAAACACCTGCACAGATTACATTAAGATGGCAGATACAAACAGATTGGATCGTATTCCCAAAAACGCAATCGTTTGAGCGATTGGAAGAAAACTTTGATATTTTTGATTTTGAATTAACAAATGCTGAAGTAGATGTTGTGAATAATCACAATGAAAACCTACATTTAGGTACGAACCCTAATAAATATAAAATTAAATAGAGCTTATGTGCTCTATTTTTTTATTCAACCTTGTGAATTATTTTATTTAAAGAATGAATAATCTTATACCTTATGAGTGGATTTATCAATTCAAGATGGTATAATATACATATATTGATAATCATTATCATTATTATTGGAGGGTTAGTTATGTGGAAAGAAACATTATTAAGTTTAAAAGAAACCATAATCTGTGGGATTCTGTTGTTGCTAGGAGCAATACTTAATAACAACGTACTATTAATTTTGGCAATTGCGATTGGTGGCTATAACCAAACGAAAGAAGGGATTACAGATACAGTTCAAAATAAACATTTGAATGTGGAACTTTTAATGATTCTATCTGCTATTGGAGCATGTTTAATCGGCTATTATATGGAAGGTGCAGTCTTAATATTTATTTTTTCTTTATCAGGAGCGCTAGAAGAGCTAACCCTTGACCGTAGTCAACGTGAAATTCGTTCTTTAATGGAACTGCAACCAACAGAAGCTACACGAATGAATAAAAATGGAAGTACTGAAGTTGTACCCGTCGAAGCGTTAGAGATTGGCGATAAGGTCATTGTTGCTGTTGGAGAAACCGTTCCAATTGATGCAATGATTTACAAAGGTCAAAGCAGTATCGAAGAGGCGGCAATTACAGGTGAATCAATGCCTAAAGAAAAGAGTGTTGGAGACATGGTCTTTGGAGGAACACTCAACATTTCGAATCCATTAACCATTGAAGTTAATACTTTGGTTAACGATACACTTATTCAAAAAATTGTGAAGATGGTTGAAGAAGCACAACAATATCCGTCAAAGACAGCTCGTTTTATTGAGCGTATTGAAGATTACTATGCACGTATTGTATTGGTTGTTGTTTTATTGGTAATTCTTATTCCTATCCTCACAATGGGTCAATCGTTCCAAGAGGCATTTTATCGTGGAATGATTTTATTGGTTGTTGCATCACCATGTGCCCTTATTGCATCGGTAACACCAGCAACCTTATCGGCAATTTCAAACGGTGCAAAGCGCGGTATATTGGTAAAAGGCGGTATCCATTTTGAAAACATGATGGATGCAAAAGCAGTTGCTTTTGATAAGACCGGAACATTAACGCAGGGTGTACCATCGTTAACTGATATATTCTATATTGATGATGTTGATGCGCGTGAGGTCGGTGAAGCGATCATTGCAATTGAACAGTACTCAACGCATCCACTTGCGAGTGCGGTAGTAACAGGTCTTTATAATGAATTAAAAATCGAAGAGTATCCATCAGCAAACAATGTTGAAGAAATTGCAGGGTATGGAATTAAAGGGGTTTATGCAGGAAAAGAATATCGAATCGGTAAACTCGACCATATGACTTCAGAAGATCAAATTGTTACAGACAAAGGACTTGAATTTGCAGAAAAAGGGAATAGTCTTGTATACGTCCAACAAGATGGAGATGTTATTGGTGTGCTTGGTCTGACGGACGTAATCCGTCCCGAAGCGTTATCTTTGGTTCGTTGGTTAAACAAAAATAATATCAAGACAGTCATGATTACAGGTGATAACCAGAAAACAGCAGAGCATATTGGATCTCAAATTGGCGTCTCAAAAATTATTGCGGAATGTCTTCCGGATGAAAAAGCAACTATTATTCGTGATTTGGAACGAGAATATGGAACCGTTGTAATGATCGGAGATGGAATTAACGATGCGCCCGCGCTTGCGAATGCAACTATTGGGGTTGCAATGGGAAGTGGAACCGACATAGCAATGGAGGCTGCAGATATTATTCTGGTTAAAGATGATATCACCGGAATCCGATATGCTATCGAACTCTCTTTAAAACTTCGAAAGATTGTAATTCAAAATGTTGGCTTCGCAATTGGTGTCATTCTTCTATTAGTCATCTCCAACTTCTTTGACCGCATATCACTTCCGCTTGGTGTAGTTGGTCATGAAGGAAGTACAATTCTAGTGATTTTAAACAGTTTAAGACTCTTGAAAGAAATAAAAATAAATGATTAAGTGGTTTAAAGGGGATATTCCCCTTTTTTTATTGCTTAAAAGCACCCAAACAAACCTTTAAAATCACATATACAAATTATTTAAGAACAAACTTAAAATAAAGTGAAAATAGTGTTGACGGTGGATAAAGAGGGTGGTATTATATACAAGCGCTAAGGGAAACCGAGTGCAGAAAATGGTCTTTGAAAACTAAACAGGAAACGTCAATTTCAAAAAGAAATACGGATAAATAAATAAACAAAACTCGTCAGAGTTAAAAAGAGAAAGAATCAAATGGAGAGTTTGATCCTGGCTCAGGATGAACGCTGGCGGCGTGCCTAATACATGCAAGTCGAACGAAGTGAAGAGGAGCTTGCTCCTTGGAACTTAGTGGCGAACGGGTGAGTAATACATAAGCAACCTGCCTCGATGCCTGGGATAACAGAGGGAAACTTCTGCTAATACCGGATACGTTAATCTAAGACATCTTAGATTAATTAAAGATGGGATACATCACAACGAGATGGGCTTATGGCGCATTAGTTAGTTGGTAAGGTAACGGCTTACCAAGACGATGATGCGTAGCCGACCTGAGAGGGTGACCGGCCACACTGGGACTGAGACACGGCCCAGACTCCTACGGGAGGCAGCAGTAGGGAATTTTCGGCAATGGGGGAAACCCTGACCGAGCAACGCCGCGTGAGTGAAGACGGCCTTCGGGTTGTAAAGCTCTGTTGTAAGGGAAGAACGATAGGAAGAGGGAATGCTTCTTATATGACGGTACCTTACCAGAAAGCCACGGCTAACTACGTGCCAGCAGCCGCGGTAATACGTAGGTGGCAAGCGTTATCCGGAATTATTGGGCGTAAAGGGAGCGCAGGCGGTTTATCAAGTTTATGGTTAAAGTTCGGGGCTTAACCCCGTGATGCCATAGAAACTGGTAGACTAGAGTGCAGGAGAGGTTAGTGGAATTCCATGTGTAGCGGTAAAATGCGTAGATATATGGAGGAACACCAGTGGCGAAGGCGGCTAACTGGCCTGTAACTGACGCTGAGGCTCGAAAGCGTGGGGAGCAAATAGGATTAGATACCCTAGTAGTCCACGCCGTAAACGATGGATACTAAGTGTTGGAGAAATTCAGTGCTGTAGTTAACGCAATAAGTATCCCGCCTGGGGAGTATGCGCGCAAGCGTAAAACTCAAAGGAATTGACGGGGGCCCGCACAAGCGGTGGAGTATGTGGTTTAATTCGAAGCAACGCGAAGAACCTTACCAGGTCTTGACATACCGCGCAAAAGCACAGAGATGTGTAATAGTTATGGCGGATACAGGTGGTGCATGGTTGTCGTCAGCTCGTGTCGTGAGATGTTGGGTTAAGTCCCGCAACGAGCGCAACCCTTGTCTTTAGTTACCAGCATTAAGTTGGGGACTCTAAAGAGACTGCCGGTGATAAACCGGAGGAAGGTGGGGATGACGTCAAATCATCATGCCCCTTATGATCTGGGCTACACACGTACTACAATGGCGTATACAGAGGGCAGCGAAGCAGCGATGCGGAGCGAATCTCAGAAAGTACGTCTCAGTTCGGATTGGAGTCTGCAACTCGACTCCATGAAGTCGGAATCGCTAGTAATCGCGGATCAGAATGCCGCGGTGAATACGTTCTCGGGCCTTGTACACACCGCCCGTCAAACCATGAGAGTTGGTAATACCCGAAGCCGGTGGCCTAACCTAGTTTACTAGGAGGGAGCCGTCGAAGGTAGGATCGATGATTGGGGTTAAGTCGTAACAAGGTATCCCTACCGGAAGGTGGGGATGGATCACCTCCTTTCTAAGGAGTAATTAGAAAGACGTGAAGTTGACACCTAAAGTTTCCTGTTTAGTTTTGAGAGTCCGTTGGAATCTCAAGAAAAATGATCTTTGAAAACTGAATAACAGAAAAGAAAAAGAGATAGACAAAGAAATAAATGTTATCAACATGATCTTTTCGAATAGTTGTATAAAACTAGATTTACATCAAGTTAAACAAAAACAGTAACTTAAGCAATTAAGTAAGCAATCAAAGCAAACACACAGCTTATCAAGCGATAAGCGTAAAAAAACCTGATTTTAAGAATTAGGGCGCGAAATTACATGTGATTAAATATGTAAGGGCGTACGGTGGATGCCTAGGCACTAAGAGCTGATGAAGGACGCGACTAACAGCGAAATGCCTCGGGGAGTGGTACGTACACAACGATCCGGGGGTATCCGAATGGGGAAACCCAATACTGGTTATGCAGTATTACACATAAATGAATACATAGTTTATGATGAGGCAACCTTGCGAACTGAAACATCTTAGTAGCAAGAGGAAAAGAAAACAAAAGTGATTCCCTGAGTAGTGGCGAGCGAAACGGGAAAAGCCCAAACCATCTTCGTGATGGGGTAGTAGGACCACAACGTGGGATATCGAAGCTAGTCGAATGGCATTGAAAGGCCAGTCAAAGAAGGTGCAAACCCTGTAGACGAAAGCGTAAGATACTCTAGTGGTATCCTGAGTACGGCGAGGCACGTGAAACCTTGTCGGAATCAACCGGGACCACCCGGTAAGGCTAAATACTCCTTAGTGACCGATAGTGAACCAGTACCGTGAGGGAAAGGTGAAAAGAACCGCGGAAGCGGAGTGAAATAGATCCTGAAACCGTATGCTTACAAGAAGTCAGAGCCCGTTAATGGGTGATGGCGTGCCTTTTGTAGAATGAACCGGCGAGTTACTCATAATGTGCGAGGTTAAGTTGAAGAGACGGAGCCGAAGCGAAAGCGAGTCTTAATAGGGCGATATAGTACATTGTGGTAGACCCGAAACTGAGTGATCTAGCCATGACCAGGTTGAAGTTTGGGTGAAACCAAATGGAGGACCGAACCGACCATCGTTGAAAAGCTGGCGGATGAGTTGTGGCTAGCGGAGAAATTCCAATCGAACTCAGATATAGCTGGTTCTCCCCGAAATAGCTTTAGGGCTAGCGTCAATGTAAGGCCACTGGAGGTAGAGCACTGAATGTATGATGGCCCCATCTCGGGGTACTGAATATAATCAAACTCCGAATGCCAGTGGATAGTAGTTGGCAGTCAGACTATGGGTGATAAGGTCCGTAGTCGAAAGGGAAACAGCCCAGACCATCAGTTAAGGTCCCAAAATTCATGCTAAGTGGAAAAGGATGTGGGGATGCACAGACAACTAGGAGGTTGGCTCAGAAGCAGCCATCCTTTAAAGAGTGCGTAACAGCTCACTAGTCGAGTGACCCTGCGCCGAAAATGTACCGGGGCTAAGTATGATACCGAAACTATGGATTTATTGTTTCAATAAATGGTAGGGGAGCGTTCTATACTGCGTTGAAGCTGTACCGTAAGGAGCAGTGGAGTGTATAGAAGTGAGAATGCCGGTGTGAGTAGCGAGATGTCAGTGAGAATCTGACACACCGATTGCCTAAGGTTTCCAGGGGAAGGCTCGTCCTCCCTGGGTAAGTCGGGACCTAAGATGAGGCTGAAAAGCGTAGTCGATGGACAACAGGTTGATATTCCTGTACCCGATACATAAGTGAAGGAATGACAGAGAAGGCTAGGTTAAGCCAGCGACTGGAAGTGCTGGTTTAAGCGAAGGAGCTGTATGGTAGGCAAATCCGCCATGCAAAGCAAAGGCGTTATGAGGAGTGAACCCGTGAGGAAGTAGCGAAGTAACTGATGCCAGCTCTCAAGAAAAGTTTCTAGCGTTAATTATGTATTGGCCCGTACCAAAACCGACACAGGTAGGCAAGGAGAGAATCCTAAGGTGAGCGAGAGAACTGTTGCCAAGGAACTCGGCAAAATGACCCCGTAACTTCGGGAGAAGGGGTGCTCGTAAGAGCCGCAGTGAAGAGGCCCAAGCGACTGTTTAACTAAAACACAGCTCTCTGCAAAGTCGCAAGACGAAGTATAGGGGGTGACACCTGCCCGGTGCTGGAAGGTTAAGGGAATATGTTAGAATTCGTTCGAAGCATTGAACTGAAGCCCCAGTGAACGGCGGCCGTAACTATAACGGTCCTAAGGTAGCGAAATTCCTTGTCGGGTAAGTTCCGACCCGCACGAAAGGTGTAACGATTTGGGCGCTGTCTCGGCAGCAGACTCGGTGAAATCTTAGTACCGGTAAAGATGCCGGTTACCCGCAACTAGACGGAAAGACCCCATGGAGCTTTACTGTAGCTTGATATTGAACTTTGAGCCTACATGTACAGGATAGGTGGGAGACTATGAAGCATGTACGCTAGTATATGTGGAGTCGCCATTGGGATACCACTCTTGTATGTTTGAAGTTCTAACCGCGTACCGTGATCCGGTACCGGGAGAGTGTCAGGTGGGCAGTTTGACTGGGGCGGTCGCCTCCTAAAGAGTAACGGAGGCGCCCAAAGGTACCCTCAGATTGGTTGGAAATCAATCGACGAGCGTAAAGGCAGAAGGGTGCTTGACTGCGAGACCTACAAGTCGAGCAGGGACGAAAGTCGGGCTTAGTGATCCGGCGGTTCCGCGTGGAAGGGCCGTCGCTTAACGGATAAAAGCTACCCTGGGGATAACAGGCTAATCTCGCCCAAGAGTTCACATCGACGGCGAGGTTTGGCACCTCGATGTCGGCTCATCGCATCCTGGAGCTGAATTAGGTTCCAAGGGTTGGGCTGTCCGCCCATTAAAGCGGTACGCGAGCTGGGTTCAGAACGTCGTGAGACAGTTCGGTCCCTATCTGTTGTGGGCGTAGGAAATTTGAGGAGCGCTGTCCCTAGTACGAGAGGACCGGGATGGACATACCGCTGGTGTACCAGTTGTTCTGCCAAGGGCATCGCTGGGTAGCTAAGTATGGACTGGATAAGCGCTGAAAGCATCTAAGCACGAAGCCAACTCCAAGATGAGATTTCCCATACGTAAGTAGTAAGACCCCTGAGAGACGATCAGGTTGATAGGTCAGAGGTGGAAGCATAGTGATATGTGGAGCTGACTGATACTAATAGGTCGAGGTTTTAATCACAAAAGATACAACGATTCGAAAAAGATCAAATTTCTGTTATTCAGTTTTGAGAGTTCATCTCTCTAAAGCACTAAGATCTGGTGGTTTTAGCGAAGTGGTCACACCTGTTCCCATCTCGAACACAGAAGTTAAGCACTTTAGCGGCGACAATATCTAGCCAAGCGCTAGTGAAGATAGTTCATCGCCAGGTAATTTGACACTCTATTTAGAGTGTCTTTTTTTTATGCATCTCCATGCAACACGCGATGCATTTACGATGAAATCTATTAAACGTTGCTTCTTTAAAATAAGGATGAAAATAAATGCGTAGAAAGTCGGTCTGTTTTCGATGAACTAAAGCCTCGAAAGTATGGATCCACGAAAGAAACATCACGAAATTATCGATTAAAATGCAGATAAAAGGGCTGAGGAATGAATCAAAAACGGGGTAAAAACGGGTGGAATGAACCGTGAAAATCACGAAAAGGCGGAAAAGACCTAAAAAAAGAAGAAATGTCAAAATAAAGTGAAAATAGTGTTGACGGTGGATAAAGAGGGTGGTATTATATACAAGCGCTAAGGGAAACCGAGTGCAGAAAATGGTCTTTGAAAACTAAACAGGAAACGTCAATTTCAAAAAGAAATACGGATAAATAAATAAACAAAACTCGTCAGAGTTAAAAAGAGAAAGAATCAAATGGAGAGTTTGATCCTGGCTCAGGATGAACGCTGGCGGCGTGCCTAATACATGCAAGTCGAACGAAGTGAAGAGGAGCTTGCTCCTTGGAACTTAGTGGCGAACGGGTGAGTAATACATAAGCAACCTGCCTCGATGCCTGGGATAACAGAGGGAAACTTCTGCTAATACCGGATACGTTAATCTAAGACATCTTAGATTAATTAAAGATGGGATACATCACAACGAGATGGGCTTATGGCGCATTAGTTAGTTGGTAAGGTAACGGCTTACCAAGACGATGATGCGTAGCCGACCTGAGAGGGTGACCGGCCACACTGGGACTGAGACACGGCCCAGACTCCTACGGGAGGCAGCAGTAGGGAATTTTCGGCAATGGGGGAAACCCTGACCGAGCAACGCCGCGTGAGTGAAGACGGCCTTCGGGTTGTAAAGCTCTGTTGTAAGGGAAGAACGATAGGAAGAGGGAATGCTTCTTATATGACGGTACCTTACCAGAAAGCCACGGCTAACTACGTGCCAGCAGCCGCGGTAATACGTAGGTGGCAAGCGTTATCCGGAATTATTGGGCGTAAAGGGAGCGCAGGCGGTTTATCAAGTTTATGGTTAAAGTTCGGGGCTTAACCCCGTGATGCCATAGAAACTGGTAGACTAGAGTGCAGGAGAGGTTAGTGGAATTCCATGTGTAGCGGTAAAATGCGTAGATATATGGAGGAACACCAGTGGCGAAGGCGGCTAACTGGCCTGTAACTGACGCTGAGGCTCGAAAGCGTGGGGAGCAAATAGGATTAGATACCCTAGTAGTCCACGCCGTAAACGATGGATACTAAGTGTTGGAGAAATTCAGTGCTGTAGTTAACGCAATAAGTATCCCGCCTGGGGAGTATGCGCGCAAGCGTAAAACTCAAAGGAATTGACGGGGGCCCGCACAAGCGGTGGAGTATGTGGTTTAATTCGAAGCAACGCGAAGAACCTTACCAGGTCTTGACATACCGCGCAAAAGCACAGAGATGTGTAATAGTTATGGCGGATACAGGTGGTGCATGGTTGTCGTCAGCTCGTGTCGTGAGATGTTGGGTTAAGTCCCGCAACGAGCGCAACCCTTGTCTTTAGTTACCAGCATTAAGTTGGGGACTCTAAAGAGACTGCCGGTGATAAACCGGAGGAAGGTGGGGATGACGTCAAATCATCATGCCCCTTATGATCTGGGCTACACACGTACTACAATGGCGTATACAGAGGGCAGCGAAGCAGCGATGCGGAGCGAATCTCAGAAAGTACGTCTCAGTTCGGATTGGAGTCTGCAACTCGACTCCATGAAGTCGGAATCGCTAGTAATCGCGGATCAGAATGCCGCGGTGAATACGTTCTCGGGCCTTGTACACACCGCCCGTCAAACCATGAGAGTTGGTAATACCCGAAGCCGGTGGCCTAACCTAGTTTACTAGGAGGGAGCCGTCGAAGGTAGGATCGATGATTGGGGTTAAGTCGTAACAAGGTATCCCTACCGGAAGGTGGGGATGGATCACCTCCTTTCTAAGGAGTAATTAGAAAGACGTGAAGTTGACACCTAAAGTTTCCTGTTTAGTTTTGAGAGTCCGTTGGAATCTCAAGAAAAATGATCTTTGAAAACTGAATAACAGAAAAGAAAAAGAGATAGACAAAGAAATAAATGTTATCAACATGATCTTTTCGAATAGTTGTATAAAACTAGATTTACATCAAGTTAAACAAAAACAGTAACTTAAGCAATTAAGTAAGCAATCAAAGCAAACACACAGCTTATCAAGCGATAAGCGTAAAAAAAACCTGATTTTAAGAATTAGGGCGCGAAATTACATGTGATTAAATATGTAAGGGCGTACGGTGGATGCCTAGGCACTAAGAGCTGATGAAGGACGCGACTAACAGCGAAATGCCTCGGGGAGTGGTACGTACACAACGATCCGGGGGTATCCGAATGGGGAAACCCAATACTGGTTATGCAGTATTACACATAAATGAATACATAGTTTATGATGAGGCAACCTTGCGAACTGAAACATCTTAGTAGCAAGAGGAAAAGAAAACAAAAGTGATTCCCTGAGTAGTGGCGAGCGAAACGGGAAAAGCCCAAACCATCTTCGTGATGGGGTAGTAGGACCACAACGTGGGATATCGAAGCTAGTCGAATGGCATTGAAAGGCCAGTCAAAGAAGGTGCAAACCCTGTAGACGAAAGCGTAAGATACTCTAGTGGTATCCTGAGTACGGCGAGGCACGTGAAACCTTGTCGGAATCAACCGGGACCACCCGGTAAGGCTAAATACTCCTTAGTGACCGATAGTGAACCAGTACCGTGAGGGAAAGGTGAAAAGAACCGCGGAAGCGGAGTGAAATAGATCCTGAAACCGTATGCTTACAAGAAGTCAGAGCCCGTTAATGGGTGATGGCGTGCCTTTTGTAGAATGAACCGGCGAGTTACTCATAATGTGCGAGGTTAAGTTGAAGAGACGGAGCCGAAGCGAAAGCGAGTCTTAATAGGGCGATATAGTACATTGTGGTAGACCCGAAACTGAGTGATCTAGCCATGACCAGGTTGAAGTTTGGGTGAAACCAAATGGAGGACCGAACCGACCATCGTTGAAAAGCTGGCGGATGAGTTGTGGCTAGCGGAGAAATTCCAATCGAACTCAGATATAGCTGGTTCTCCCCGAAATAGCTTTAGGGCTAGCGTCAATGTAAGGCCACTGGAGGTAGAGCACTGAATGTATGATGGCCCCATCTCGGGGTACTGAATATAATCAAACTCCGAATGCCAGTGGATAGTAGTTGGCAGTCAGACTATGGGTGATAAGGTCCGTAGTCGAAAGGGAAACAGCCCAGACCATCAGTTAAGGTCCCAAAATTTATGCTAAGTGGAAAAGGATGTGGGGATGCACAGACAACTAGGAGGTTGGCTCAGAAGCAGCCATCCTTTAAAGAGTGCGTAACAGCTCACTAGTCGAGTGACCCTGCGCCGAAAATGTACCGGGGCTAAGTATGATACCGAAACTATGGATTTATTGTTTCAATAAATGGTAGGGGAGCGTTCTATACTGCGTTGAAGCTGTACCGTAAGGAGCAGTGGAGTGTATAGAAGTGAGAATGCCGGTGTGAGTAGCGAGATGTCAGTGAGAATCTGACACACCGATTGCCTAAGGTTTCCAGGGGAAGGCTCGTCCTCCCTGGGTAAGTCGGGACCTAAGATGAGGCTGAAAAGCGTAGTCGATGGACAACAGGTTGATATTCCTGTACCCGATACATAAGTGAAGGAATGACAGAGAAGGCTAGGTTAAGCCAGCGACTGGAAGTGCTGGTTTAAGCGAAGGAGCTGTATGGTAGGCAAATCCGCCATGCAAAGCAAAGGCGTTATGAGGAGTGAACCCGTGAGGAAGTAGCGAAGTAACTGATGCCAGCTCTCAAGAAAAGTTTCTAGCGTTAATTATGTATTGGCCCGTACCAAAACCGACACAGGTAGGCAAGGAGAGAATCCTAAGGTGAGCGAGAGAACTGTTGCCAAGGAACTCGGCAAAATGACCCCGTAACTTCGGGAGAAGGGGTGCTCGTAAGAGCCGCAGTGAAGAGGCCCAAGCGACTGTTTAACTAAAACACAGCTCTCTGCAAAGTCGCAAGACGAAGTATAGGGGGTGACACCTGCCCGGTGCTGGAAGGTTAAGGGAATATGTTAGAATTCGTTCGAAGCATTGAACTGAAGCCCCAGTGAACGGCGGCCGTAACTATAACGGTCCTAAGGTAGCGAAATTCCTTGTCGGGTAAGTTCCGACCCGCACGAAAGGTGTAACGATTTGGGCGCTGTCTCGGCAGCAGACTCGGTGAAATCTTAGTACCGGTAAAGATGCCGGTTACCCGCAACTAGACGGAAAGACCCCATGGAGCTTTACTGTAGCTTGATATTGAACTTTGAGCCTACATGTACAGGATAGGTGGGAGACTATGAAGCATGTACGCTAGTATATGTGGAGTCGCCATTGGGATACCACTCTTGTATGTTTGAAGTTCTAACCGCGTACCGTGATCCGGTACCGGGAGAGTGTCAGGTGGGCAGTTTGACTGGGGCGGTCGCCTCCTAAAGAGTAACGGAGGCGCCCAAAGGTACCCTCAGATTGGTTGGAAATCAATCGACGAGCGTAAAGGCAGAAGGGTGCTTGACTGCGAGACCTACAAGTCGAGCAGGGACGAAAGTCGGGCTTAGTGATCCGGCGGTTCCGCGTGGAAGGGCCGTCGCTTAACGGATAAAAGCTACCCTGGGGATAACAGGCTAATCTCGCCCAAGAGTTCACATCGACGGCGAGGTTTGGCACCTCGATGTCGGCTCATCGCATCCTGGAGCTGAATTAGGTTCCAAGGGTTGGGCTGTCCGCCCATTAAAGCGGTACGCGAGCTGGGTTCAGAACGTCGTGAGACAGTTCGGTCCCTATCTGTTGTGGGCGTAGGAAATTTGAGGAGCGCTGTCCCTAGTACGAGAGGACCGGGATGGACATACCGCTGGTGTACCAGTTGTTCTGCCAAGGGCATCGCTGGGTAGCTAAGTATGGACTGGATAAGCGCTGAAAGCATCTAAGCACGAAGCCAACTCCAAGATGAGATTTCCCATACGTAAGTAGTAAGACCCCTGAGAGACGATCAGGTTGATAGGTCAGAGGTGGAAGCATAGTGATATGTGGAGCTGACTGATACTAATAGGTCGAGGTTTTAATCACAAAAGATACAACGATTCGAAAAAGATCAAATTTCTGTTATTCAGTTTTGAGAGTTCATCTCTCTAAAGCACTAAGATCTGGTGGTTTTAGCGAAGTGGTCACACCTGTTCCCATCTCGAACACAGAAGTTAAGCACTTTAGCGGCGACAATATCTAGCCAAGCGCTAGTGAAGATAGTTCATCGCCAGGTAATTTGACACTCTATTTAGAGTGTCTTTTTTTTATGATCAATCAGATTTACATATTAATGTACTTAGCATCCATAAGTGAGATATTTGTAGCCCTTCTATGAGCACAAAGCAATTGCTGTGCAAATATACCTGTGATAAGTGATTACACGCTATGATGAACTTGCAATGACCCTATTGAGATTATACAAACAGTCATGTAATGTTCCCAATTCACTGGACACCTGCAATTCAAAACATCTCACATTCAAGCTTTTATTCAAATACGATAGTGTCTGCATCAGTAAGTAATCAATTAATGACACTAAACTTAAGAATAAAACTTTAAAGGATCGTTGGTGGCAAGAAATGAGAATGGGAATGGCACAGGCTAGTATAACCATACAAAACCATAAAAAAAGAGACATTTCCATTAGTATGGTCCACTGAGAAACTACTGATGAAAATATCTCATTCAAAACTATGGATAAATAACCAAATATGTCGTGCACGCCTTCGCGCGCTACTCTAAGTTACAAATCCAAGCATAATCTTTTAAACATGAAGTTCCATTTGGAATTGCCGCATATATAAATCAAAACCAAGTTCAATTAAGCACTCAATTACTTCATGTGAATTACAGTCAATATTATTTATAATAAGAGTATCATGAATTGAGCTGACATGCGTTAAGAGTTCGACGAATTGAGATTTATCGTTATAGCCAAAATGGCGTACACCGCCAGTAGTAGAGACTGTTATAAATGCCTCGATTGATTGTTTTTCAATACGATAGGTCTTATGTTCGTTTACGTTATAGTGCATATTTGAAAACGATGGATCAAAGTGCCAAAGATAACTCAGTTCATCTGATTTCGAGCCAAGATTAACCCGCACATTGTCAGAAATTCCTTGATTCGCTACATTTCCTCTAAAACATGCGTAGGACACAGTTTTTTCAAAACCCATTCTTGTATAGAGTTTAATTGCTTCTTCATTGGACTGAAGAACCTCAAGTTGGTATGTGTCAATACCATAAAGACTGAAAAAAGAAATTGTTGCATCAAACATTTGGGTATAGACACCTTTACGGCGGTGACTTGGAACAACGCCAGACATAACATTATAGGCTAAACTATCATCTGTTGCATTTATAATAAAGCCGACTAACTTACCTTCGTATAAAGCTCCAAACGAATAGGTTAGATTCGCTTGGACGCTTTCCAGTTTATTTTTGAGCTGTAGCTCGGTTAGTTTTATTTTTAAAACATAGTCTGAAAAAGAATTATTGATTACCTCTACCAATTCTTCTAGGCTAGACTCATTTAGTTGTATAATTTCGTACATGTACTCACCTCATAGATATCATTGTATCACGTGTGCAGAATACATTTGTATTAATGTAAATAAATTGTATAATTGTACTAGAAAAGAGGATGCTATGACGGACAATGGAATACGATTACAACTTTCAGGAATTGCGATTCTCCTATTAGGAATCGGTTTACAAAACAACGAGGTGCTTTTGTGGTTTGGAATATTTGTTGCGCTCTATGGATTATATCGTGGGGCAGATGATCGAGGAAAAATGAGGAATGGTAACTATGTTCCCAATATGGATAAGTTGGCAGAACGCTCTGCAACTGCAATTCTAAAAGCACGCAAAGAGGATAACGTTCAAGATAACGCGCAGGATTAATGGAAACAAAACGCACAACGGATAGTTCATTCGTTGTTTTTTATTGAATCAATGATCCATGATAGGAGCCTTTTAAAAATGGTGGTTGACATTGGTACTTAAACTAACCTATACTATCAATGTATTAATAACCAAATATAATACCCATAATATGGTTGGGTAGTATCTACCGATGTACCGTAAACACATCGACTATCGTGGTGAAAACTCGCAAGATCGTTTTCTCCCGATCTTTTTTTATTTGGTTTTTTAATCAAAAGAAAGCTAAGGAGAGGAGATAAAATGGAAAAATTCTTTAAGCTCAAGGAAAATAATACAACAGTGGGTACGGAGGTGCTGGCAGGAATAACAACATTCTTTGCAATGGCATATATTCTTTTTGTGAATCCACAAATATTATCTGAGTCAGGGTTGCCTTATAATGGGGTTTATATTGCAACAATTCTTGCATCTGTAATTGGAACACTCATCATGGGGTTATTCGCGAATATCCCTTATGCACAAGCTCCGGGTATGGGATTGAATGCATTCTTTACGTATACAGTTGTTTTAGTAGGGGGATTTACACCATACGAAGCACTCGCAATGGTATTTATTTGCGGTTTATTAAATATGTTTATGACCGTTACAAATATCCGTAAGCATCTCATTAAAGCGATTCCTGAAACTTTACAACTTGCAATCAGTGCCGGAATTGGATTGTTTATCGCTTATATTGGATTATTAAATATCAAATTTATTGAATTTGGAGCAGTCCCATCAATCACAACATTCAAGGATCCAAGTATCGTGTTGGCAGTAATTGGCCTTATTATTACTATTGTGTTAATGCTTAAAAAAGTTAAGGGTGCTATTTTAATCGGTATTCTTGCAACTACCGTTATCGGTATTCCAATGGGTGTTGTTCAGCTTGGAGGAGCGGCTCAATCAACTGTTGGATTCTCAGTTATTTTTAAAGAATTTGGGGAAATTTTTGGAAAAGCATTAGGTCAAGAAGGTCTTATTAGCCTCTTCACAAATTACAATTTAACAAAAATTATTCCAATCATCTTTGCATTCTCATTAACCGATACATTTGATACCATTGGTACTTTTATTGGTACAGGTCGTCGTTCAGGAATTTTTTCTCAAGAAGACCAAGATTCATTAGAATCAGGAAGTGGTATGAAGTCAAAATTGGAACGTGGATTATTTGCAGATATGATTGCGACAACAGCAGGTGCAGTTCTTGGAACTTCAAATGTTACAACATTTGTTGAAAGTTCTGCCGGAATTGGAGCGGGTGGACGCACTGGCTTAACCTCTGTCGTTACAGCAGCGTGTTTCTTAGCAAGTATTATTCTAGCGCCAGTTGTTAGTTTAATTCCGCCAGCAGCGACTGCTCCGGCATTAATCGTTGTTGGTATCTTGATGAGTGCTTCATTCGCAGATATTGAATGGGCTAACTTTGAAAAAGCTGTACCAGCTTTCTTTACAGTAATCATGACTGTATTAACCTATAGTATTTCAAATGGTATTGCATGTGGTTTTATTGCTTACATTGTAGTAGAAGTTTCAATGAAACGTGCATCAAAGGTTCATCCAATCGTCTATGGTAGTGCAATTCTATTTATTTTAAACTTTGTAATTACAGCAATGAGTTAAAAAGTATCAATCCTTATAAAGAAAAGAACACTCAGCGATGTGGAGTTGTCAAACAAAAGTAGACATTAATAAAAGACTAGAAACCCTTATCCATTTTATATTGGATAGGGGTTTTGTAATTTAAACAGTAAGCAGGTCTTTCAAAATTGAAATAATGTACATATTCTTCGATAAAATTTTCAAAGTTATCTACGGACCAGTATTGATAATCACACGCCATTTCTGCTTTAATCCATCCATTTAATGATTCGATAATTGGATTATCTGTAGGTGTTCCAGCTCGCGACATAGATCTAATTATGTTATAATTTTCATGCGCTTTAGCGAAAGCTTTAGAGTGGTAGACAGCTCCTTGATCTGTGTGAAGAATCGTGGGAGCTGTTTTTTTATTATCCTTAAGTAGCGCAAGGAGATCCTCGAGACACTTGTAGTAAGGCTTAGGATCACCAGTTGTACGCGATAATGCAGAACTTATAATTTCATTGTTGAAAGTATCAACCATTAAAGTCCATTCATAATTAATCCCTTTGTTTCGAATATGTGTCATATCTGAAACAATAATTTCTAAAGGTTTGGTTGCCTTCCATTGATTCTTTATAATATTAGGATAAATTCGACTTTGTGTTCCAGGTTTTTTATAGGAATAGTGTTTAACTTTTGATTTAATATTTAAAAACTTGCAACACTTGTGGATTAAATTATCGGAAAATTCAATCCCTAAATCACTTTGCTTTCTCATGACTGCAGCGATATCATGATAACCATAACTTGGAAAACGGCGATGCCAGTCTTTAATCACAAAGCTAAGAATCGCTCTTTTTTGTTCATAAATATTGAGATCATCCTTATGCTTTAACCACTTGTAATAACCAGATCGGTTCAAATTCATAAATCTAAGAATGAACGTAATCGGATGTTTAAAAGATAAGTCATGTGCTATTTGGAATTCTTGTCTTTTAAAGTAACGAACTCCTTGTTTACACCAACTCCTTTCACCTGGTACCCTTTTTTTAATCGTGCAATCTCAATATCTCGTTTTAGAATTTCGAGTTGAAGTCGTTCGATCTCAGTTAATGATTTACTCGTATGAAGCGCAGAAAAATGATTTCCTGTCTTTTTCTTGTTTTTTAAACCCTCTTTACCATCGCGCATGAATCGATCAATCCAACCATTAATCGTTCCTTTAGGTATTCCTGTTTCTTGTGATAGTTTCGCAGCACTTATATGTTCATCAATATGACGTGTAACGACTTTAATACGATCCTCATAAGTCCATTTATTATTTAATCCACCTTTGGGTCTTCCCATCATTAATACCTCCGTTTTATCTCTGATTTTATTATTACACAAAAAAAGTAGACAAGTCTTTTTTACTTGTCTACTTTTAGTTTACTACTCCACAGCGATGAGTGTTCTTTTCTTTATAATAAGTTTAGTTTTTTGAGTATTTTTTTATGAGCTGTAATAATTGCTAGATTCTTTAATTCTTCGAGTGGAACAAAGTACCAATTTTGATTTACGTCTTGGATATTCTCAACGATAAAAACAGAAATATTCCACTGTAAATGGGAAAACTTATGCTTCAAAGTGAGCACAGGATTCAAATCCATTACCCCATCAATTTGAGGTAATCGTAACAGTCCTTCCATAAGCCCATCTTCATGATCATCAGAAATTAAAATTTTATCATCCTTGGTAAAAATAATAACGGATTTTTCATAAATTGGAACGGGTTTCGCTTTTGGGATGAAGGGTATTGTACCCACACATTCTCCACGATAACAAGCACACATTTCTTTAAATGGACAGCCTTCGCATGTCGTATTACTTGGGGTACAAACAAGTGCTCCAAGTTCCATAAGGGCTTGCGTGAAATCGCTGGGGTCAGCTCCGTTTAGGAGTAACTCTTCCTTCAGAAAGGCTTCAAAATACTTATGACACGCCCGTGTATTGACATTTTCGGTATAGTTAAGATATCGTGCCATTACACGCTTTACGTTTCCATCGATTGCAATTTCAGGAAGACTGAAAGCAATTGAGGCGATGGCACTAGAGGTATAATCACCGATTCCGGGAATTTTCATGAGTTCTTTCTTATCAGCTGGAAGTTTACCTTGGTAATGTTCCATAACGAATTGCGCTCCTGCATGGAGATTTCGTGCACGTCGATAATAACCAAGGCCTTCCCACATTTTTAAGACTTCATCAATCTCAGCCTTAGCGAGGCTTTCCACATTCGGATATCGTTGAATCCAGCGATCGTAGTAGGGGATCATGGTAGCGATTTGTGTTTGTTGGGCCATGATTTCGCTTACCCATATTTTATAAGGATCTTTTTGAGATCTAAATGGTAATTCACGTTTATGTTCGTGATACCAGCCCATGAGTCGTTCTGTAAAGTTCATAATGATAGTATACACGATAACATAAAAAGAAAAGAGCTCGGTGCTCTTTTCTTAGAGAGATAGTGCGTTTCATTATCATTTACTTCATAAGTGGTTAAGAAGGAAATCATGAAGTAAATTTCAAGAGAGACAATGAATTGCGGTAACAACTTACATTATTTTCCAAGTTGTTACTTATATGATATACGGAATCAGGGCGGAAATCAAGAATAAATGGTATAATAAACGTGGGAAAAAATGTGAAGAGGACAATTATGGAAACTTATACTAAATCGCTTTCTAAAAAAGATAAGATAACGTTGATCTTCCAACTTCTATTAGGTGTTTTTACAGTCATAGTTGGTGTTTTATTTATATTTAGAGATAAAATTTTATGGTCATTAATCTATTGGATGTTTGTGGCCATGTTAGCTGCAACATTTGTACTATTCTTATATCGATCTGTAAAGAATCGCAGTATATCAGATGCACTTATTGCGCTCGGTTCGGGTGTTTTTCTTGGTTTAATTATATATAAAGAAGCCCTTTATATCGAAATTATGGCATTGTTTTTTGGTATTTGGGCTCTGTTTAATGCGGTGGTTCATGGTCTTGAGTTTTATGTCGCAATTCATGAAAAGCAAAAAAATAAACTCTTCAAGCTCTTTGCGTCGATTGTGTCTTTGGTTATGGGGATTGTGTTATTGACACGAGGCGTCTCAAATCGATTTTTAATGAATATTCAAATTGGTGCTTATGTAATCTTTTTTGGTATCGTATCGATTCTATCTTCGGCTCGCGTTTTATGGCGCCATCAAACAAGTGTTCGTTTATCGGCACCGGTTTTTCTAGCCGCAATGAATCCATATTTTCTTGTAAAAGAGACCCGTAAATTAGTTCAAAGCAATCCCGATGCCGTTATCGATAAGGTTGTGAAGACAGAAGGAAACTATATCTCGATCTATATCTATGCGAAAGATCATGGTTATAATCGTATGGGTCATTTAGATATTGGATATAACGGTGTTATTTATTCTTATGGTGCACATGATCCATTTAATCGTGCTAAGTCTATGGCATATGGCGATGGTGTTATGATTGTGGGTAGCGAAGTTGATTATGTTCAGTATGCGGTGGATGACGATACAACTGTTTTTCGATTTATTTGTGAGTTGTCAACGGAATAACGTGAATTCGTTGAAAAGCGTTTGGATGAGTTGTTTAAGTCTGCATACTATTTTAAGTGGCCCTATAATTTGGATACTAAAAAAGAACATCATCTTACGAATTTGATTGATGCGGGAGCTTCTGTTGATTATTATAAGTTTAAAGAAGGTGAATTTAAGACCTATAATGTTTTTACCACAAACTGTGTCTTAATTGCGGATTATGTTATTCAATCGACGGGTATGAAACTTTTTCAAATGAGTGGTGTTATTACACCGGGTGCTTATTATGATTATCTTGATAATCTACTCAATAAGCCAGGATCAATCGTGGTGAAGAGAGAAATATATCGCAAAAAAGAAGTTTAATGAACCCTTAGGGGTTCATTTTTTATTATTACCTGGGCATTATCATTGATATTATTTCGAATTAGAAATAATATAGTAGTACAACCAGGAGGTAGTTATGAAACAGTTAAAAGGATTACACCATGTTACTGCAATTACAAGCAGTGCTGAAGAGATTTATAAATTTTATACATATATATTAGGAATGCGACTTGTTAAGAAAAATATTAATCAAGATGACATTCATACCTATCATTTATATTTTGCAGACGACCGAGGCAATCCCGGGACAAATATGACTTTTTTTGATTTTCCAAATATTTCTAAATCCCAACGGGGAACGAATGAGTTATCAAGAACGAGTTTTAGAGTTGCGTCGAATGATGCACTTTCTTACTGGGAGAAACGCTTTACCAACTATGAAATTCCATTTGAATCAGACCAAATGTTCTTTGGTAAAAAATCAATCACGTTCGAAGATTTTGATGGTCAACGCTATGCTTTAGTTTCAGATGAAACAAATATAGGAATTCCTTCCGGAGAGCCATGGTATAAAGGACCAGTTCCTGATGCTTATGCAATTACAGGGCTTGGACCGATGTTTATGGATGTTTCTAATCTTGAATTAACGCATCAAGTTCTTTCAACAGTATTTGGGATGCGAAAGATGAAGACCGAGGATACCTTAACGCTTTATGAGATGGGCGATGGCGGCAATGGTGGATCAATTATCGTCCGCGAGAATTTAACGCAAGGAAATGCCGTTCAAGGTTATGGTGGGGTGCATCATGTTGCTTTTAGAGTTGATGAGAAAGAAGATTTGATGAAATGGTATCGTGAGTTATCGGAAATGGGGATTCCAAGTTCGGGTTATGTTGAACGATTCTATTTTGGTTCGCTATATATCCGCATTCTTCCAAATATCCTTTTCGAGCTCGCAACAGATGGTCCAGGGTTTATTGATGACGAAGAATCGTATGAAGTTCTGGGAGAGATGTTAACATTACCACCACGTCTTCGTCCAAAACGTGACTATATTGAATCACAAATTAAAAATTTTGATACTGTACGCAGTACGCGTGAATTCAAGAAAGAGGTGTTTTAATGTCATCGCTTAAAACACTTACCATACTTTTCCGAACACATCAGAATATCTTAGATCACGTTAAGGAGAGTATTAAGGATTTTGATATTAATGTGAACGAGTTTCAAGCTCTAGAAGCACTCTATCATAAAGGAAAGCTCACGACTCAGGCTCTTTGTGATACCGTACTTGTGCCAGGCAGTAGTATGACATATGTTGTGGATCTATTAGAAAAGAAAGGTCTCGTTATGCGCTTGAAAGACGAACGTGATCGAAGAATAAACTATGTTATGTTAAGCAATAAGGGACTTTCAGAAATCGAAATTATCTATCGAACGCATGAACAGGAAATGCGAAAATGTTTCGACAGACTTTCGCCCGAGGAAGAGGCGACATTACAAACACTTCTTAAAAAAATAGGGAAAGAGGGATTGTATGATTCATAAGATGATACCAGGAACTTCAGAGCGGACGATTATAGGTTTACATGGAACGGGTGGAACGGAAGAGGATATGTTTCAGATTGCACGTTATATCGATCCAGAAGCTACATATATCGGCATTCGAGGGAATATTGTGGAAGATGGAATGAATCGATATTTCAGACGTATCGATATGAAAACATTCGATCTCGAAAGTTTGGAACAGGAAACAACGAATTTAAGAAATGAGATTCTAAAATTACTTAAAAATTATGATCGATCATTAGAGTGCGTTTCCGTTGTAGGATATTCAAATGGTGCGAATATTACGTTAAACTTACTAAAAATGAATTTTACGCTCTTTAAAAATGCACTGTTATTTCATCCAATGCATGTACAACCCGCGATTCCATTTCCACAAAATTTACCAACCCGAGTATTGATAACCAGTGGTGAAGGGGATCCGTATACTGATGTTCAAGATATTGAATTGATGATTGAAAAACTGAACGCATCTAACATTTTCACAACACACTTTCACACGCACCATGGCCATCAATTAATTCCAGAAGAAATTAAACAAGCCCGAGATTTTTATGAAATTTAAAACACAAGATTTAAGTGCGAAAGAGCGTTATAAATTTTTAACAGGCAGTGTCGTTCCACGTCCTATTGCATGGATTACAACCCGAAACACCGATGCTTCAATCAACCTTGCACCATTCAGTTTTTTTAGTCTTGTTTCAACCGAAGTTCCAATTGTTTCCGTTGCAATTAATCGGAATAACGGAGAGCTTAAAGATACCAGTAAGAATATCTTACAAACACGCGAGTGCGTGGTTCATATCGCAAATTACGAGAATGCGGAAGCAATGAATGAGAGTTCGATGATTCTATCTTATGGTGAAAGTGAAGTAACAAAGCTTAATCTCGAAACACAATCAAGTGTGATGATTGAGACTCCAAGTCTTAAAGATACAAAAATTAAACTTGAAACAGAATTATTTAGTCATCAAGAAATAAAAGATGCAAGGGGTGTATGTACAGATCTGTTTTTACTTAAAGTAATCCATTTAGATTTTGATGATTCAATTTTTGATCGGAAGCAAGGGTATCTTGATGTAAATAAACTTGGTCCGATTGCTCGTCTAGCGGGAAATCAATTCGCAGCAATGAAGCCAGTTTTTACCTTAAAACGTCCTATTTAAAAAGAAGCTCACAATTGAGCTTCTTTTCTTAAAGTTCTTGCAGTAATTTTTTCGCAACGTCCTGATTTAATTTCGGTTCTTGAAGTAATTTCGATACAAGACGTTCAACATCTTCGGATGGACAACCAACAGCTAAAGCGAGTGATTTCGCTTGAAGTTTCATATGTCCACTTTGAATTCCTACGGTTGTAAGGGCATAAAGTGCAGCAAAGTTTTGTGCTAAACCGACAGAGGCAAGAATCATCATCAGTTCTTCTGCATTCTTATATCCTAAAATTTTCCGGCTTAATTGAGCTTTGGGATGAATTGCAATAGAACCTCCAACGGTACCAATTGGAAGCGGAAGTTTAATAATGCCTTCAATCATATTGTCTGAATTTATATTCCATGTTGCAAGGGGTTGATAACTTCCACTCATTGATGCATAACTATGAACCGCTGCTTCAATGGCTCGCCAATCATTTCCGGTTGCGATTACAACGGCATCAATACCATTCATAATGCCTTTGTTGTGTGTTGTAGCCCGGTAAGGATCAACTTCAGCAAGATGACTTGCTTGTTGAATGCGAAGTGCAATATCGTCTGGATAACGAAGCGTTTTTGGATCAATAACGACACGGGCCTCAGCCAGACATTCCGTTGCAAGGTTTGAAAGGATGGACATCAACGGATGTTCATCAAAAACAGACTCAAGATGATTACCGATTGCCTCTAAGATTGTGTTCATCATGTTTGCGCCCATTGCTTCTTGCGTGTCAATGGTACAATAAACAATCAAAAAAGGTGTCTTATTGGGTTTATTTAGATACGCGGTATGAATGTGACGCAAACCACCGCCTCGCTGCACAATTGAAGGATAAGCATCACGAGCAATTGTAAATAATCGATCACGATTATCTTCCAAATATTGTATCATTTCTGTTTGCCTTTGAGGATTTGCGAATGCAATTTGTCCGATCATATTGCGTTTATAAATACGAGCATGAATGCCACCATTACATTGCATAATTTTGGCGGCATTACTTGCAGCTGCAATTACAGAGGGTTCTTCGGTCACCATAGGAATTACATAGTCTTGATTATTTATCAAAAAATTTGGAGCACAACCCATTGGAATTTCATAAGTTGTGATTGCATTTTCAATCATATGATCATAAATTTCCGAACTGAGTGGAATATCGAGATCATCGTCATAACGGTTTTGATTTTCCAAAACATTACGGCGTTCTGTTATCGTCCTTTTATAAAATTTATTGTACATAATGAGCACTCCTTTTATAAATATCATACCGAATTTGATTATATATGCCAAGTAGAATTGAGAGGTGTGGTATTATATAAAAAAAGGAGTGATATGATGAAAACAAATAAAGTTTCTATTATTGGTGCAGGTTTTGTAGGTTCGACAACAGCTTTTGCGTTAATGAACAGCAATATTGCATCTGAAATCGTAATCGTTGATATTAACAAAGAAAAAGCTCAAGGTGAGGCAATGGACTTAGACCAAGGTCGTGTGTTTGTTTCTCCAGTTAAAATAATTGCTGGGGATTATCCAGAGACTCAGGGCTCCGATATTGTAATTATTACAGCTGGACTGGCACAAAAACCAGGAGAAACACGGATTGATCTTGTGAATCGTAACATTAAAATTTATGAAGAATTAGTTCCAAATATCGTGAAGTATAATCCAGACGCAATTTTACTTGTGGTTTCAAACCCGGTCGATATTTTGACACATATTACTTATAAACTTTCTGGTTTTCCAGCAGAGCGCGTAATTGGTTCGGGAACGGTTTTAGATACAGCACGTTTCCAATCGATGTTAGCGAATAAATTTGAAGTGGATGCACGAAATATTCACGCAAATATTATTGGAGAACACGGTGATAGTGAAATTGCTACGTGGTCCTTAACGACTGTAGCGGGGCTAACCATTGATCAATACTGTGAGAATGTGGGGATTGAGTTTACGGAAGAAACACGTCAAAAAGTTACACACGATGTGAAGACTGCTGCTTATGAAATTATTGATCGTAAAGGTTATACAAACTATGCCGTAGCACTTGCGATAACGCGTATTGTGAATGCGATTTTACGTGATGAGAATTCGATTTTAACCGTTTCAAGCCTTCAAAACGGGGCATATGGTATTGAAGATGTTTATATTTCTGTCCCAACAGTTGTGGGACGAACGGGTGTTAAGCATGTTATTGAAGTTCCGTACAGTTCCAATGAGGTTGAAGCACTCCAAGAATCTGCAGAGATGTTAAGAGAGATTGTTTCACAATCTAATTTATAATAATGAACACCATGTTTATCGTTAACATGGTGTTTTTATGTAAGCGTTTAAGTGAACTTATACGCAAAAAATGAGCATGAAGAGTGCATTTTCTGTCATTTCATGTTCAATTCATGTATAATGATACAGTTATAGGAAAAGAGACGATGTATATGAAAAAAATTATAAATATAGCAGTTATCGCGCACGTTGATGCGGGAAAATCTACATTAGTTGATGCAATGCTTAAATCAGCTGGTGTTTTCCATGAAAATCAAGTTGTTCTAGATCAAGTTATGGACAGCGATGATATCGAACGTGAACGTGGTATCACAATCTATTCCAAAAACTGTAGTGTAAATTATGGTGACATCAAAATTAATATTGTTGATACACCAGGTCACGCCGACTTCTCAAGTGAAGTCGAGCGTATCATTAAAACCGTAGATACAGTTATTCTCCTTGTGGATAGTGCAGAAGGCCCTATGCCACAAACACGCTTTGTACTTAAAAAATCACTTGAAGCCGGTCTGAAACCAATCTTATTAATTAATAAAATTGATAAGCCAGATCGTCGTGTTGAAGAAGTAATCGAGGAAGTTTATGAACTCTTTATGGACCTCGATGCTACGGATGAACAATTAGAATTCCCAATTCTTTATGGTATTGCGAAAAAATATATTGTTCAGAAGACACTTGAAGAAGAAGGAACAAACATTAAACCGTTGTTTGATACCATTGTGGAACACACACCACTTTACCCAGATTATGACAACGATCCATTACAATTCCAAATTTCTTCACTTGCATACGATGAGTATGTTGGACGTTTAGGAATTGGCCGTATTACGAAGGGTCAAGTTAAACGTGGACAAGCAGTCGTTGTAGCGGACAATGATGGAAGTACGAAACGTCAAAATATTTCTAAAATCTTTACATATGATGGGTTAAAACGTGTCGAAACAGACGTAGCTTATGCTGGAGATATTGTACTTGTTTCAGGTATTGATGATATTTCAATTGGTAATACGTTATGTGATGTCAATCATGTTGAACCATTGCCTCCAATTGTTATTGAAGAACCAACACTATCCATGAACTTCATGGTTAATGCTTCGCCATTTGCAGGAAAAGATGGTAAATATGTTACATCACGTAATATTAAAGAACGTCTTGAAAAAGAACTTGAAGTGAATGTGGGGTTACGTGTTGAAGCAACGGAATCCGCAGACTCATTTAAAGTTTCAGGTCGTGGAGAACTTCACTTATCAATCTTAATTGAAAACATGCGTCGTGAAGGCTATGAGCTTGCAATCAGTAAACCTCGTGTTATTACACAAGAAATTGATGGACGTAAATGTGAACCGATTGAAGAAGTTATTGTTGAAGTGCCAGAAAAATATTCAGGAACAATGATCAGCCAAATTAGTTTGCGACAAGGTGAACTCACAAATATGGAAGAAGATCGTGGAATGGTAAAACAATTCTGGAATGTTCCAACACGTGGTCTGATTGGTTTCCGTGGTGACTTTATTAATATGACTCATGGTGAAGGAACGATGATTCGTCAATTCCATGGATATGAACCTATGAAGGGTGCAATTTCACAACGTTCAAATGGTTCAATGGTTTCAACTGAAACAGGTAAATCAATGACATACTCAATCTTCAACCTTCAAGAACGTGGTCAATTCTTTATTGGCGCACAAACAGATGTTTATGAAGGAATGATTTTAGGTATTGCAGCTCGTGATACTGATATGGATGTGAATCCAACAAAAAATAAAAAAGCAACAGCTGTTCGTAGTTCAGGACGTGATGAAGCGATGAAGCTAACACCACCGATTCCATTGACACTTGAATATGCTCTCGAGTTCATTCGTGATGATGAACTTGTTGAAGTAACACCGAACTTCCTACGATTACGCAAACGTTATTTAAAAGCAATCGATCGTAAACGAGCAGGACGTTCAGATATTGATTAATCAAGGAGATCGATAATATGAGTTTAGGTAATAAACCATTGAAGTTGACTTTAATTAAAAAATCAAATGAATCCAAGGCGCGTCTTACAACTATTGAGACGCACCATGGAACAGTAGAAACACCAATGTTTATGCCAGTAGGGACCCTTGCAAGTGTGAAATTTCTCTCACCAGAAGATTTACGAAATATAGGATCTCAAGTGATTCTAAGCAACACATACCATCTCTGGCTAAGACCGGGTGAAGAAGTAGTTCGCCAAGCAGGTGGACTTCATAAATTTATGAATTATAATGGACCCATTCTAACAGATAGTGGCGGATTCCAAGTGTTTTCACTGGGTAAGATTCGTACAATTTCTGAAGAGGGTGTTGAGTTTAGAAGCCATCTTAGTGGTGAAAAACTGTTCTTAACACCAGAAAAAGCAATTCAGGTTCAAAATGCATTAGGGCCAGACATTATGATGAGTTTTGATGAATGTCCTCCCTATCCTGCAACCTATGAGTATATGAAAAATTCGGTTGAGCGCACAATTCGTTGGGCTGCTCGTGGTAAAGCAGCACATCAAAATCCCGAGACGCAAGCGTTATTTGGTATTGTTCAAGGTGGTAAGTATGCAGACCTTCGTGAACATTGTGCCAAAGAATTAGTTGCAATGGATTTCCCAGGTTATTCAATTGGGGGAACAAGTGTTGGCGAACCCAAAGATGTTATGTGGCAAATGATTGACCACACCATTGATTTCTTACCGGAAGATAAACCCCGTTATTTAATGGGTGTCGGAAGTGTTGATGCGATATTTGAAGGTGTATTGCGAGGTGTTGATATGTTTGACTGCGTATTGCCTACACGAATTGCTCGACATGGTACTGCAATGACCTCAACCGGTCGTGTTAATATTAAAAATAAAAAGTGGGAGTATGATTTTTCGCCACTTGATGAAAACTGTGATTGCGAATGCTGTCAAAATTATTCGAAATCCTATTTACGACATTTAATTCGTTGTAATGAAGGTTTTGGTATGCGACTCTTATCCATTCATAATTTGCGATTCTTATTAAAACTCATGGAAGATATCCGTGAAGCCATTAAAGAAGATCGATTGCTTGAACTTCGTGATCAAGTTTATGAAAGTTATGGAATTACAGGCGATGACCATCCTGGATGGTAATCAAACTAAAAACTTGATTCATTCGAATCAAGTTTTTTTATGCAATTTTGTGAATTGCACAAAATCGTGTCAGAGCACGGTCTTTATGGTAAAATAGTGAAGATGTAATACGATACAAACCAAGGAGTAAACTATGAATGTAAATGATTTTGATTTTGATTTGCCAGAGGAACTGATTGCGCAAACTCCTGCTGAAAAGCGAAGTGAATCGCGACTGCTTGTTGTTGATGGTATGAACTTGGAAGATAAACATTTCTATAATATTATTGATTATTTAAATGAAGGGGATGTTTTAGTCCTCAACGATACACGCGTTATTGCAGCACGTCTGTTTGGTGAAAAGCCTGAAACAGGTGCTCATGTTGAACTTTTAATTTTAAAATTTGAGGGAAAGACGGCGGAGTGTCTTGTCGGAAATGCAAAGGTTGTTAAGTTGGGTACCGAATTAAGTTTTGGTAATGGAAAATTAAAAGCAGTTTGTACACATGTTGGAGAAGAAGGTTTAAGAAATTTTGATCTGGTCTTTGACGGAATATTCTTAGAAATCTTAGATGAACTTGGACAAATGCCACTACCACCATATATTCACGAACGAATGGAAGATAAAGAGCGTTATCAAACGGTATATTCTCGCGTTCAAGGGAGTGCGGCAGCACCCACTGCGGGGCTTCATTTTACACCGGAGTTGCTTGAAGCAATTGAAACTAAGGGAATTACAATTGCCCCTGTAACACTTCATGTTGGACTGGGTACGTTTAGACCGGTTAAAGTCGATAATGTTCTTGAACATAAAATGCATAGTGAAGCCTATACGATGTCTCAAGAAACAGCAGAGATTTTAAATGATGCGAAACAAGATGGCCGCCGCATAATTGCAGTGGGTACAACTTCAGTTCGAACATTGGAAACTGTGATGTCAAAGTACGGCACGTTCAAAGAATGCCAAGGTAATAGTGAAATCTTTATTTATCCTGGTTATGAATGGAAAGCAGTGGATGCAATCATTACTAATTTTCACTTACCAAAATCAACATTAATTATGTTAGTAAGTGCATTTATGGGTAAAGAAGCAATCGATCATGCCTATAAACATGCAGTTGATTCAAAATACCGATTCTTCTCATTTGGAGATAGTATGTTTTTAAAAGCACGTAATACGAAGTAGGAGATATTTATGGAACAAACACAAACAACGGATGCTAAGCCAAGTGGTTTTACGCGACTTAAATTATTTTTTAAGCAAGGGGACTATAAGTTTTTAGGAATTATTCTAATGATTCATGTTCTTTTAGGCACAATACATCTTTTTGCCTATAATTCGCTTCATCCACTCTCAAAACTTTTGGCAAATCTTCCGATGATTTTTCAAATTATTATTGTATCGATCTATGGATTTCTGGTATATGCAATTCCTGGATACCTAATTGTCATTGCAATTAAAAATAAGAGTCGAATTTTAAAGAGTGTTGACTTTGCATTAATCGTTTTATTTATGATCCTCTTTATAACCTTTATCGTGCTCTATATTCTATCGTTTTTTGAATCAAGTCGTGTCATATGGATGATTTATAGTTTTGTAAATCCATTAATGGGGACATTCTCTGAGAAGTTAATGCGCATTCATTGGTCGTCCATTTTATGGATTATTTCCTCAGCGGTTCCGTCATTTGGTTTACTGATTGGGATGTATTTGAGACTTAAATGTGAGGGGGTTGTGGAATGAAACGAACATGGTCTGCTTTATTGGTGATTCTTGCCAGTGCTATTGTTTATAAATTTCTTATTTCTGTTTTACCATCCTCATTAGAGGGCATTGCAACGACAATTTGGATGGTGTTGATGCTTGTGATTGGTTATTTCTTAGCTCCGCTTCAAAAGAAGAATAATCGATGGGTGGGAAAAGTAGTACTATCCTTTGTGATTATTTGTGTTTTTGGATATCGCTTGAATGTTTTATCAATTCCAGAATTTACGACATTGCTCAACGCAATTGGTATAACTGGAACCTTTTTAGATATACTCCTCATTTACTGTGGATGGGCTTTTTTTCAAGTTTAATATACGTCAAGAAACAATAAAGAAAGCAATCTTTGTTGTTTTTTTTTATCCAACAGGGATAAGTATTCGTATATCTAATTGGGATTGTTGTATAATTAAGGTAGAAGTCGTAGTCAAGTGGTTATGACGCGTCAAGGAGAAATTATGATTGTATCAGGAAAAATTAGTGTTAAGGCAATACTTAAAGAGCGAAAACGTGAGATTGAATATGTAGCAATCTTGGATAAACACAATGACAAGGAATCACGATATGTTGAGCGTATCGCTGAGGGGATTATAATTAAACGATTATCTCGTGATGAGATGGATTTGCTTGCGTCGAATAAAACGCATGGTGGCTATCTTGTCTCATGTGGGAAGCGAAGCAGTGATTCCCTAAGTCATCTACCGAAACAGACCCTTTCATTAATGTGTATTGAAGGCGTTACTGATCCATTTAACCTTGGAGAAATTTGTAGAACCGTCGCATCCCTTGGATTTGACGGTATTATTACTCCAAATTATGATTTTTATGAACATGAAGCAAAGCTAATTCGTGCCAGTGCCGGCGCAAGTGAATCGTTATGGTGGCTTCAAAGTGATGATTTAAGTTCTGACTTGAAATCGATCCAAGCTAAGAATGTAGTAATGGCAGCAGCATATCGCGGAGATGAGAGCGAGTCACTTTTAAACTATAATTTACCAGATCGTGTATGCATCTGTTTAGGTGGTGCTTTAAGAGGTCTTTCGAAGAGTGTGTTAGAAATTAGTGATGTTCATGTACGTATTGATTACGATGCGCGCGTTTCATTAAGCAGTGTTGGTGCATGCAGTGTGTTTGCTTATGAACGCTATCGACAATTGGAGGCGAGAAAATGAAAATTGCTATTGCACAATTAAGAGTAAAAGCAAATCAACCACAGGAAAATTTTGAAGCTATTCAAGCAATTGTAGAAGAATCGATTGGTAAAGCAGATCTGGTTGTGTTCCCAGAATTAGCGGTAGGCGGTTATCTCATTGGCGATCGCATGAATAATCAAGCAAGTATCGATGAGATGATGGTCTATAACGACCGTATACGCTGCTTATCACAAGAGATAGGGATTGTTTGGGGAAATCTTTACCAAAAAGAAGATAAACTCTATAATGCGGCTTTTTTCGCATATCAAGGCGAATGGGTTAAACGTGCAAACCATGAATCCGAAGGTGTATATACAAAGCACCTTCTACCTAACTATGGTGTTTTTGACGATAAAAGATATTTTGATCCTGGAAATCACAACTTTGAACCGTTCATTTTTAAGGGTGATCGTATTAGTATCCAAATCTGTGAAGATTTGTGGGATGATGCAAGTGATTTAAAACCTACCGCGTTAATGATGCAACACAGTCCCGATCTCATGATTAACATCTCATGTTCACCATGGCACAAAAATAAGGAATCCATGCGCTTAGCAGAAATTAAAAGACAGAATTTGGACATACCTTTTATTTATGTGAATGCGACAGGGATGCAAAATAACGGCAAGAATGTTGTACTGTTTGATGGTGGAAGTATGATTGTATCTCCTGAATCGGTGACATATTTGGATGCTAATTTTAAACAGACACTTGATCTATTCGATTTAAATTCTCAAGCATCAAATACACCCGACGATGACGATAAGATGTATCATGCATTGATTTCAGCAATTCGTTACTTTGATGAAGAAGCACTACCCTATGGACCAAAGTGGATTGTTGGTGTTTCGGGAGGATTGGATAGTAGTGTGTCCATTGCGTTACTTGTTAAGGCATTAGGGAAAGATCGTGTGGTGGGGGTAACAATGCCTAGCCAGTTCAATCGCGACATAACCAAAAATAATGCATATCATCTCAGTAACGTTTTAGGATTTAAGTTCTTGGAAATCCCAATTGCTGCAATGACCGATGCAACGGTTGAGAGTATGGCGTTTGGTGGCTACAAAGATGTACAAGGACTCGCATTTGAAAATGTTCAAGCACGACTTAGAGGCCATACGCTCATGACCATCTCAAGTCTTGAAAATGGTGTTGTGATGAATAATGGTAATAAGATTGAAGTGGCACTTGGATATGCAACCCTTTATGGAGATGCAATCGGTGCACTCGCCATTTTAGGTGATCTCACAAAAATGGAAGTCGGTATGATTGGTCGTACTTTAAATCGTATTGCAGGTACAGAAATTGTTCCTCAAAATCTGATTCCTACCGAAATGGAAGATTGTGTCGATTGGGAGTTTGCACCGAGTGCGGAACTTGCGCAAGATCAATTTGATCCCATGAAATGGGGATACCATGATGCGTTGGTCAATGCCCTCATGCATGGACAGTTGGAAGCCATACTTAAATCATATCTCGATCAATCGATTTATAAGTCGGAACTCGGGAAGTATTTAACATCATACGGTTTAGAAAATGGTAAAATGTTTATCGATGATTTAAAATGGGTTCTTAAGACGATGAATACGGCAGTCTATAAACGTGTACAAATGCCGCCGATTGTAATGGTATCAGATTGTGCATTTGGGACACCGTATCGTGAGAGTCAATACGCGTTACATCTTACAGAGACTGAATTGAAATTAATGAATATAATCTATAATCTCTAATTAAAAACCATCCGAAAGGGTGGTTTTTCTTTCAAAAAGTATTGTTTATAGTACTAAATTTACTACTGAAAAGAGTATATTTCAGAATGTATTTACAAATTATGCCATCATATATTATTCTTCAAGTGGAAATCAAGAGGGGGATAAATTATGAAAAAGAAAAAACACCTATTTCCGAAAGTAAGCCTTATGTCATGCTTACTTTTAACCGCAATGCCATTACAAACAGCGTTTGCAGATGCGCCCAATTTTTTAGTTGAGCCTATAGCAGGAACTCAAATCGGAACACTTCCAATCATACCTGGAATTCATGATGATATGATTCAAGAAATGATCGAAGTATATAAAGAACAAACTAAAAAATTAGTGATTCAAAAAATAAAGCCCTTTTTAATCAATGAGGCACAATATCATCGTGATGTTGAGTCAATCAACAATGACATTAATTCATTGATTGAAGAGATTGAATCTGAAGAAAATGGATTGTACGGAATCCATTTAGCACTCAAACAAGAAATTCAGCGTATTGCTGCAGAGTTGAGCTACTATAAGTTTACGCAAGAGGCAAAGTATCTTGAAGATTCTGGGAAATTAACATTTCCGGAATTGGATGAAGCTTATATTGATTTGCTCGTGAACCATAAAACATCACACCGTACACTTGTTAAGTACGAGAATAAGGTTGAAGGAAGAGCACCACTTGAAGCGCTCATCGTCCCGTTAAGAAGTCGATTGAGAACGATTCATGACCTTTCTTTTGAAGTGAGTCTCCTTCCAGAGACCCACGAGTCATTCTTAGAATACCAAGCTTCAAACATTCAAGATAAAATTGTGGAAGTGAGCCGTGTGCTAGCACAAGGTGTGAGCGAGTTTATTGATTACAAACGCCTTGAAAATCTTATGGAAAAAGAAGTAAATCCATTACTCTTAGAACTCTCTACATTGAGAAGAAATCGACAAATTCAAATGCTACGCGATGTTTATCCAGATTTTGAACAAGCTAATGAATTAGTTGAATCTCTAAAAACAACTCAAGATTCGAAAGAAAAATATAAAAAATTCCACGAACTTCTTGAGTTGTATATTCAAAGGGGAGGTGATATTCGAAAACAAGATGTGTTTCAGAGATTTTATAGAACGTATCAAACCGTAGTTGAGGCAGAAAAAGAAAATCTTCGCGATTACTTAGAATCTAATATCTTTGATTCTCAATTCGTACAAGGAGAAAAAGTAAAGAATAAAGAAGTAAAACTCGTGAATCGAGACGCCTTTTTAAATATGATTCAAAATGCTCGAACGATGGTGGAAATTAAAGGCATTCAGTTAGAACTTGATTCAATCGCTAAATCTTTCCAAAAAGGGGAGGGAGATGGCAAGGTTGAACCTGAAAGTCCTATTAAAGTAGAAAAACCGGGTGATCAGAAGAAACCGGGTGATCAGAAGAAACCGGGTGATCAGAAGAAACCGGGTGATCAGAAGAAACCGGGTGATCAGAAGAAACCAATAGATCAGAAGAAACCAATAGATCAGAAAAAACCGGTGGATGAAGCAAAACCAGAAAAAAATCAAACGCTAAAAGAAGGCTGGAATAAGAAAGACGATAAGTGGTACTATGTTGAGAAATCCGGAGCGGTTGCGAAAGGTTGGAAGAAAGTCTCGAATAAATGGTACTATCTTGATGAATCTGGTGCAATGGTAACGGGTTGGAAGAAAGTCTCAAACAAGTGGTACTACCTTGAGAAATCCGGGGCAATGGTAACAGGTTGGAAGAAAGTCTCAAACAAGTGGTACTACCTTGAGAAATCCGGCGCAATGGCAACAGGCTGGAAGAAAGTCTCAAACAAGTGGTACTACCTTGAGAAATCCGGCGCAATGGCAACAGGCTGGAAGAAAGTCTCAAACAAATGGTACTACCTTGAGAAATCCGGTGCAATGGCAACAGGTTGGAAGAAAGTCTCAAACAAATGGTACTACCTTGATAACTCAGGAATGATGGTTACAGGTTCAAAGACCATTAATGGGAAAAAGTATACATTTAAAAGTGATGGAAGTTTAAAATAGACGGTAAAGCCGTCTATTTTTTTTATCAATTTATGAAAGTCGGATTTGTATAAATATTTATATATTTTTTTAAGTAAATGTATTGCACAATAAAAAAAATAGGAATATACTAATAAATGAACATTGTTCATTATATCGATAATGAACTACAATATGTAATATTTTTGAAACATCTTTAATGTGAGGGTTTAATAAAATAACCTAAACTTTGATGTGCTAAGATATGCATAGATAAGAAAGAGGTTAGTATATGAAACGAGTCCTAAAAAATTTAAAACCATTCTTAGGTGCAATACTCATTTCAATTGCGTTCTTGTTTGTCCAAGCTTTCGCGGATTTGAAGTTACCAAATTACATGTCTCATATCGTTAATGTTGGTATTCAACAAAATGGTGTTGAACATGCAAGTCCCGATGAAATAAGCAAAGATGGTCATGACTTAATTGTAGCGATATTGCCACAAGAACAAGGTAAAGCATTCTCATCATCATATGAGATGAGTGGTGATCGATATGTTATTAAACAAAATATTGATCGCGAAGCAACAGATATTCTTGTAGGTGAGAGTGTTTGGACCTTAATGAATCTTGGCGAAGGTTCAGGATCAGAAATGCCTGCATTGAGTGGTCAAATCACAGATGATTTTGACATCAAACAAATGTATGCTTTAACACCAATGTTTCAATACATGGATCCTGCAACCAAAGCATTAGCATATGAAAAGGCTGCCGGGATGGAAGACAGTTTGAAAGAACAAACGGGTGTCGTTTTCGCGAAAATGTTCTATGAAGAACTCGGAAAAGACATTCCAACAATGCAAAATCAATATATCTTAAAAAAAGGTGGCGGAATGATCGGAATTACGATTATCGGTATGATTGCAACCATTGCGGTAGCATTCGTATCTGCTAAAATCGGATCTGGTTTTTCTAAAAATCTCCGTAAAGAAATTTTTGAGAAAGTTCAAAGCTTTTCTTCGGAAGAGTTTGATAAGTTTTCATCATCATCGATGGTCGTTCGAACTGTCAATGATGTAACACAAGTTCAACAGATGATAACAATGGGAATTCGGATGTTCTTCTACGCGCCAATTATGGCAATTGGTGGAATTATTATGATTTCTCAACGAGATACATCGATGACATGGATTATCGTCGTAACATGTGCTGCCCTCCTCGCATTTTTAGTTGTTATTTACTTTGTGGCGGTACCTAAGTTTAAGGTTATGCAAAAATTTGTAGATCGATTGAACTTAGTTTTTAGAGAAAATCTAAGTGGTGTTATGGTTATTCGTGCATTTGGAAACAAAGATTTTGAAAATAAACGCTTTGATAAAGCAAACTCGGAACGTGCTGATCTTGCGCTCTTCATCAACCGTGTGATGTCATTGATGATGCCGCTGATGAACTTCCTTATGAATGCGACAATGCTTGCCATCATTTGGTTTGGTTCACATCAAATCTCTGAAGGAATCCTTCAAATTGGGGATATGATGGCGTTCATGCAATATTCAATGCAAATTATTATGTCATTCTTAATGATCGCAATGATGTTTATTTTTGTACCACGTGCTGTTGTATCATTGAATCGTATTAATGAATTGCTTAATACAGAAAATACAATTCATGAGCCAATTGAAGCAAAAACATTTAACGCTTCAGAACGTGGACTCGTTGAATTTGAGAATGTAGACTTTAAATATGGTGATGCGGATGAATATGTACTTCATGATATAAACTTCGTGGCAAAACCAGGAGAGACAACTGCATTTATCGGTTCAACCGGATCCGGTAAATCTACCTTAATTAACCTAGTACCACGATTCTATGATGTCACTTCGGGTACCGTTAAGGTGAATGGAGTCGATGTTAAAGATGTATCAACCCATGATTTACGTGAAGAAATCGGATATGTACCTCAAAAAGGTGTGCTTCTTACAGGGACCGCAAAATCAAATCTTGTCTACGGTAAAGAAGATGCAACAGATGAAGAAGTAACGAAGGCACTTGAAATTGCGCAAGCAAATTTCATCCTTGATAAAAAAGATGGACTTGATTATGAAATTGCCCAAGGTGGTACAAACGTATCAGGTGGTCAAAAACAACGTCTAAGTATTGCGAGAGCACTTGTAAAAGATGCATCAATCTTTATTTTTGATGACAGCTTCTCAGCTTTAGACTTTAAAACAGATCAACTTCTACGTAAATCAATTCATGAAAACTTAAATCATGCGACCCTGCTTATTGTTGCCCAACGTGTCAACACAATTATGGATGCAGACCAAATAATCGTTTTAGATGAGGGACGAATTGTTGGTAAGGGGACTCATAACGAGTTATTGAAAACCTGTCCAACTTACTATGAAATCGCATCATCACAATTATCGGAGGAGGAATTAAACTATGAATCAAAATAAAGCTTCAGTAAAACCTTCGAAACCAGAAAATTCTAAAGCAGTTCTTAAAAAAATGATTGCACTCATTAAACCATACAGTGTAAAAATGATTGTTGTGATTATCTTTGCGTTGTTATCCACAATCTTCGCGATTGTGGGTCCAAAAGTAATGGGTCAAGCAACGACCGTTTTATTTGAGGGATTAATGGCGAAAGTACAGGGAGTTGGCTCGGTTGATTTTGATAAAATCAAAGGAATCGTGTTATGGCTACTTGGTATCTATCTTGCAAGTTTACTCTTTAGTTATATTCAAGGGTGGATTATGGCACGTGTATCACGTGACTTAACATACAACCTTCGTAAACGTATGCATGAAAAAATCGAGAAACTACCGTTAAAATATTTTGATGGAACGACAACAGGAGAAGTGCTCTCCCTTGTTACCAATGACATCGATGTCATCGATCAGAACTTAACAAGCAGTATTACTCAAGTTATTACATCCATCACGACGATTGTAGGGATTCTCTACATGATGTTCTCGATTAACTGGCAAATGACCTTAGCGGCATTATTGGTCTTACCACTCTCCTTTGGACTTATCTTCTTCATTATGTCGAAATCACAAGTGTTCTTTAGAAATCAACAAAAATATCTAGGATCCCTTAATGGTCATATTGAAGAAATGTATGGAAGCCATGTTGTAGTGAAAGCATACAATGGTGAAGCACGGTCAATTGCAGAATTTGATGATCACAATAATAATCTTTACGATGCAGCTTGGAAGAGTAGTTTCTTTTCCGGGATGATTCACCCAATTATGAACTTTGTTGGGAACTTCGGTTATGTTGTGGTAAGTATTCTTGGTGGTTATTTTGCTTCCGGCGGAATTATTAGTGTAGGGGATATTCAGTCTTTCATTCAATATATGAGAAGTTTTATGAACCCGATTGCGCAATTGGGTAACTTATCTTCTACGTTCCAACAATCTCTTGCTGCTGCGGAACGTGTCTTTAACTATTTAGAAGAACCTGAAGAAGTTGAAGATGCAGATACCGTTATTGATGTAAGTAAGGTAGAAGGTCATGTTTCCTTTGAAAATGTTAATTTTGGATATGATCCAGATGTAACGATTATTAATGATTTCAGTGCCGACGTTAAGCCAGGTCAAAAGATTGCGATTGTAGGTCCAACGGGCGCTGGAAAGACAACGATTGTTAAACTTTTGATGAGATTCTATGACGTAACTTCCGGATCGATTAAGGTTGATGATCATGATATTCGTGATCTTAAACGTGAGGATCTTCGTAATTTAATTGGGATGGTTCTTCAAGATACTTGGTTGTATAGCGATACCATAAATGAAAATATTCGCTATGGTAAATTGGATGCAACGGATGAAGAAGTCCACGAGGCAGCTATGAAGGCTCAGGTTGATTACTTTGTGCGTACACTACCAGAAGGCTATCAAACTGTTCTTAATGAAGAAACGACCAATATCTCTCAAGGACAAAAACAACTCTTAACGATTGCACGTGCGATTCTTGCGGATCCAAAAATCCTCATCCTTGATGAGGCTACCAGTTCCGTAGATACACGTACAGAGGTTCTGATTCAAAAAGCATTGGATGTTTTAATGGAAGGACGCACAAGTTTTATTATTGCGCACCGTCTATCAACAATTCGAAACGCTGATTTAATCCTTGTTATGGATAAAGGGGATATTGTTGAAAAGGGAAGTCATGATGAGTTACTTGCTCAAAATGGATTCTATGCAACACTTTACAACAGTCAATTTTCAGAAGAAGACTAGGGAATTTTCCCTAGTCTTTTTTATTGGAGATGCGAATGCAAAAAAAATGAGAACGTTAGTTCTCATTCAAAATAATCTTGGGCAATAACGCCGGTAACTTCAGGAATTTCATCCATGAGTAAGGCTTCAACACCGCCTTTTAAAGTATAATCGATTAATCCACAGCCGATACAAGCACCGAGGAGTTTAACGGTAACAACACCGTGCTCATCAACACTGACAAACTCCATGTCACCGCCATCACGTTGGATGTAGGGACGTATTTTATCGAGAGATTCAATAATGCGTTCTTCTAGGGTCATGATGGTATCCTCATAAAGTAGAGTAGTGAAGCAGTAATAAAGCCTAGTAAAAAGCCACCAACGACCTCAACCCATTTATGGCCGAGGACTTCTTTTATTTTTTGTCTATAAATTGGATTCTCTAATGTTGTTTGTGTTAAGACTTCAATATCCTGAATTAATTGTTTGGTAATTTTAATGTTTTGTCCGGCGTAATAGCGTACATTCGCAGCATCATAAATCACTGTTAATGAAAAGACAAGTGAAATAAAGAAATATTGCGAAGAAAATCCAGATTGGTATCCAAGTGCAAGTGTTAAGCCAATAACAAGAGCGGTATGGGAACTTGGAAAGCCACCACTTTCAAAAATCATACTTAAGTTCTTTTCGCCTGTTTTTAAATAGTGGAAAAATGGTTTTAGAACTTGAGCTAAAATATTTGCAACAAGTGCAGAAACAATGGGGTAAAAATTATCGCTCATGTGGTCACCTCTTCGGAAGTTATTATATCATACATTAGATACTGTGTTATAATAACAATGTTATTGAGGTAGAGATTTATGAAAAGAATGTATATGAACGGACAGATTGTTGAGGGGACCATTACAGGAATTCAGCCTTATGGAGCCTTTGTCTCAATCGATGAAAATACAACTGGATTAATTCACATATCTGAAATTTCAGATGATTTTGTGCGTGATATTCGCCAATTTGTGAGCCAAGGTGAACGTATCATTGCGAAAATAATTGATGTGAGTGAAGGACCACATCAATTACGACTCTCGTTGAAAGCATTGAATTACTCTTCACGTAAAGATCGTCAGTCAAAAGATCACAAGAGACCTTTAGTCCCAAGTGATTCCATTGGCTTTGAAACGCTTGCGGATATGATGCCTCAGTGGTTATCGGAAAAGGAGAATCCAATGATTAGAGTAGATTTAAAACATGCTTTATTAGAAGAAGATGTATTAAGTTATCAAGACGATGTGAGTCGTATTCATGAAATGATTCATTCACGAAGCGGTAAAGGTAATGATTACCTGGGTTGGCTTGATTGGGCAGAACGCTATGATGTTGAAGAGTTTGCACGTATTAAAGAATGTGCAAAACGCATTCAAGATCAAGCTGACGTTTTACTTGTTTGTGGAATTGGCGGTTCTTATTTGGGAAGTCGTGCGGCGATTGAAATGATTCAAGGGCCTTTCCCAAAAAATGATTTAGAGATTATTTATGTTGGGAATACATTCTCATCAACTTCTGTAGTTCGTATTTTAGACTATATTAAAGATAAAGAAGTTGCATGTAATGTAATTTCCAAATCCGGTACTACAACCGAAACAGCATTAGCATTTAGAATGATTCGTCAATTTATGGAAGAGAAATATGGCGCAGATGCTTCTAAACGTATCTATGCAACAACGGACAAAGAACGAGGACTTTTAAAACCCCAAGCAGATGCCAAGGGATATGAATCGTTTGTAATCCCAGATGATATTGGGGGTCGTTTCTCAGTTATTACACCTGTGGGATTATTACCAATGGCAGCAGCTGGCTTAGATATTGATAAGTTTATGGCTGGTGTTAAGAAAGCAACATTTGAGTTAAATAATCCTGATTTATCTGCCAACCCTGCATATGTATACGCTGTTGTACGTCGTATGCTTGAGAAGCAAGGGAAATCAGTGGAAATGTTTGTTAGTTATGAATCACACCTTGTGTTTCTTGCGGAGTGGTGGAAACAACTTTTTGGAGAATCAGAAGGAAAAGACGGAAAAGGCTTGTTACCTGCAAGTGTAAACTTCTCAACCGACCTTCATTCAATGGGGCAATTTGTTCAAGACGGGAATAAAGTTTTATTCGAGACTGTTGTTCTTGTGGATAAACCTATTGCTGATATGGTCGTTCCGACTGAAGAAGATGACTTAGACCAAATGAATTATTTGGCTGGTAAGAGTTTGCACTGGATTAATGAGAAAGCATTCGAAGGAACTTTAGAGGCACATGAAGTAACAGGTGGTGTGCCCAATGTTCTTATTCATCTTGATGAAGCCAATGAAGAGAACTTAGGTTATGCGATGTACTTCTTTTTTAAAGCACTTGCAATGTCGGTGTATATGTTGGATGTGAATCCATTTGACCAACCCGGTGTTGAAGTTTATAAGAAAAACATGTTTAAGCTTTTAGGTAAATAATAAAAAACCACCAATCTGGTGGTTTTTTATTATTAATTTATGATTCCATTCGAATTGAAGTTGAAGGGAATTTTTTAATTAAGGACAGGCACAATTGCCTTAATTAAACCTTTTGTTGAAAAAGGAAGTTGTGTTTAATCGATAACTTAGATGAGATTAAACGATTTGAGTATTAGAATCAATCATCCTACCAAAGATGATATCATACTGAATTAAATCAAAATCTAATTCACAAGAATATTATATAGTAGGATTTATTATGTGAATCAACAAAAACATGAATTCAGACACAATCAGCCTCTATTTGTATCGTGTTAAACACGAACAGAACAAATATGTGAAATTAATAATAAACTTCCACAAATTCAATCTAAAACACGTTATCAATTTTGTTGTTCTTTTAACTCAGTTTTCTTAGCACGTGAAAAGTCAATGTGACAATATCCACCAGGATTCATTTCTAGATAATCTTGATGCTCTTCTTCAGCCCTTGTGAAGTTTAAAAGTGGAAGCACTTCAACTGCAAGTGGTTTTGAATATTGTTCTTGATATGCAATTAATAGGGATTCAAGATGTTCGTGATCACTCTCGTGTTCAAAATAGATTCCAGTACGGTATTGTGTCCCGATATCATTACCTTGTTTGTTGAGGCTGGTAGGATCGATAATTCGAAAAAGGTGATCGACGATTGCATCAAGAGAGATGACTGCATGATTGTATTGAATCATTACAGCTTCTACGGCCCCTGTGTTACCTGAACAAACATCACGATATGAAATGTCTTCTTGATTACTGTTTGCATAACCCACAGCAGTATTCTCAATTCCTTTTAACCGCTTATAATATTCTTGAACTCCCCAGAAACAGCCACCGGCTACAAATATTGTTCGTAATTCTCGTGTATATGGATTTCTCATTGTAGTACCTCCTATGGTTAAAAGATACCATAACTCAAGTGTATTTCTAAAGCAAAAGGCACTTTGAAGTGCCTTAAACCCAGTGGTCTATGCTGGGATAGAATACGATCATGGAGTCGATTGTATTCTATGAGCGTGTGCTCTATTTAATAATATAGTGTATAATCGTTATAATATGATGAAGGAATTGTTAATTTTACGTTAAAACGTGATTTATGATACAATGCTTAAATGGAGGAATTACTATGAGTGAATTAATAAATTTTAGAGATTTTGGTGGTTACCCGACAAAAGATGGCCGAAAAATTAAGACGGGTATTTTCTATCGTTCTGGTTCATATCGTGATTTGACAGAAGCGGATCGTGCTTACGTTAAAACATTAAACATTCAAAATTTACATGATTTTAGAGAACCAACAGAGTTGGATAAGGATGAACGTAAAGAAGGACTTGCAAAGAATGTTCATGATATTTCCGCATCATTACATCTTGGAGGGTTTGAAGAAGATCCAAGTGTTCCGTATACTGTTTTATCTTCCGAAAGTATGATTGAGTTTTACGAAAAATTACCTTTTTCAAATCCTGCATATCAAAATGTTTTTAAAGTGTTACAGGAAGACAATGCTGTTCCTTACTTACATAATTGTACTGCTGGAAAAGATCGCACCGGTGTCGCAACTGCATTAATCCAATTAGCGCTCGGTATGCATGAAGATGCAATTATTTATGATTACATGCTTTCTATGGAAGCTTATGACGCGATCTTTGAAAACGAAGTGCGTCGTCTTAAAGAAGGACGTACTGTGGAAACATTACTATATAAAGTTCCAGGACTCATTATTAAGCCGGGCTATTTAAAGAGTGCACTTTCAGCTATCCTTGAAAAATATGGATCATACGAATCCTATTTCGAAGAAGAGTATGGATTGGATGCTGATAAACTTGCAGCTTTGCGCGATCGTTACACTGAGCGATAACATAATCTAACATAGTTTTAGAGTATCAATAACACAATTATTTTGTATACTCTAGGTGTAAGAAGAAATCTTACCTGTATGAACCTCTTCTCCAAAATATTCATATCCCCTTATGAATAACAACAATAATAATATTCATACAGAATTCTTTCCCCTTAATATAAAAGAAGCACCTTAGTTCGCTAAGGTGCTTTCTTTATATAAAGATATCGTTTACCCGTTCAGTTTTTTCTGAGAATTCATCACGGTATTTTTCGGCGATAATGGCCTCACCTTTTTGGAGTGATGCTTGAACATCAATAATTCGTTGGTTTGTAGAACCTCTGAACAGCGCAGCGAGGTTTTTCTTTTTTATTAAAAAGCGTCCGTCAATGAGAATGTCTAATTGTGAAAGAAATTTTTGTACAAAAGGATCTCGATGACGTAAGAGTGCTTCAAAGGTGTAACCGCTGTATGACCATAAGTTGTAGCCTTCTTCTTTTAGTCTTTTCGCAATGAAATAAAGTTGTTCAGCCTGGACAAAGGGTTCACCACCAGAAAAGGTCACTCGTTTTAAATCAGCTCGAAGAATTTGTTGAATCACTTCGTCAACTTCAATAAGCTCACCACCATCGAAAGGAATGGACCTTTGATTATGGCATCCAGGACAGTTGTGAGGACAGCCCTGTGTAAAAACTACAGAGCGTATCCCTTCACCGTCCACAATGGAGTCTGAAATAAATGAAGCCAATCTAATTTTCATAGCGATGTTTAACTCGGTCGTGTTCTTCAGAACGTTTTGCATCATTAAAGCGATCTAGAGTCCCAACAAGATACCCGGTAATCCGACGGATGCGTTCAAATCCATAATCACCGTCGTTTTCAAGTCGTCCACAACTTGGACATTCTTCGTTAATGATTCCTGTATAACCGCAGATTGGATCGCGATCAACGGGATGGTTGATTGCACCATATCCAATTTCGTTGTCATGCATCATACGCACGACTTCTTCAAATGCTTCAAGATTTTGGGTCGTGTCCCCATCAAGCTCTACATAAGTGATATGACCACCATTTGTGAGTGCGTGGTAAGGTGCTTCAATTGCCAATTTATCTTTGATAGAAATATCATAATAAACAGGAACATGGAATGAATTGGTATAGTATGTACGGTCAGTAACTTCTGGAATTGATCCGAAAATTGAACGATCAATACCAACAAATCGACCTGATAAACCTTCGGCTGGAGTTGCAATGAGTGAGAAGTTAAGTTGTTCTTCTTCAGTGTATTTATCGGCTAAATCACGCATAAATCCAACGATTTCAAGTCCAATACGTTGGGACTCAGGACTTTCACCATGATGTGCACCCGTTAACGCTTTTAGACATTCTGCAAGACCGATAAATCCAAATGCAAGTGAACCGTGTTTTAATACTTTACGTAGGTTGTCTTTAGGCTTAAGATCTTTTGAATTTTTCCAAACCCCTTGACCCAATAAAAATTTAAAATTCGATACGGATTTACTGCATTGGATTTCGAAACGCTCAAGCAATTGATCTTTCACAAGTTCCATAAGGTGTTCAAGTTCTTTATAGAAACCATCAAAGTCCGGTTCGTCATGATTCAGAATTCCATGCTTGATTCCAAGTCTCACAAGATTAATAGATGTGAAGCTTAGGTTACCACGACCGGTTACTTCTTCGTGTTCTGGATCTGTAACATCTCCCATTACACGTGTACGACAGCCCATATACGTGATTTCAGTTTCATAACGACCATCTTTGTAATATTGTTTATTAAATGGTGAGTCAATAAATGAGAAATTTGGGAAAAGACGTTTTGCGGATGTTTTAATTGCAAGTTTAAACAAATCATAGTTTGGATCTTCAGGATAGTAGTTGACACCTTCCTTAATTTTAAAGATGGAGATTGGGAAAATAGGTGTTTCCCCCTTACCGAGTCCCTTATCAAGTGCTTTAAGGTAGTTTTCCATAACCATTCTACCTTCAGGTGTTATGTCCGTTCCAAAGTTTATTGAACTAAATGGAACTTGAGCACCTGCACGAGAATGCATGGTGTTTAAGTTGTGGATAAATGCTTCCATTGCTTGGAATGTAATACGATCAGTAGTTCTTAGAGCCTTATCATAAGCCTTATCCACCAAGTTCATTAAGACATCATTCTTTTTCATGAGGGGTTCAAACGCTTGGATGTCAACGGTGATTGATGGCAGCTGGTCAATATGCTTAATAACTTTCGAAAAATCAACTTCGTCGAGGTGTTCTGTTATTTCTAAAAAATCATAAAGCTTTTGTTTGAATTGTTTTTTAAAGGTCGCAAGCACACCAGGAGCCATATAATAATCAAATGCAGGAATACTTTGTCCTCCATGTTGGTCATTTTGGTTTGATTGAATTGCGATTGCGGCCAATGCGGCATACGAAATGATATCCTTTGGTTTGCGTAAGTGTCCGTGTCCTGTTGAAAAGCCATCCTCAAAGAGTTGTTCTAGATTAATTTGGTTACAGGTTGTTGTTCCCATGGGTAAGAAATCCATATCATGAATATGAATTTGTCCAGCATCATGGGCTTCATAGTAATCCTCACTCATTTGATAAGCTTTTGCGAATTCTTTAGAAACGGTTGAGCCAAACTGCAACATCATCCCCATTGGACTGTTTCCATCAACATTAGCATTCTCACGCTTGGAATCTTCATCGACGGCCTCTTTTTGGTTTAATTTTTCAATTGCCTTCAAAAATTTATGCTGTTTAGAGATGAAAATTTTTCGTGATTCATTTCGACGATTACGGTATTGGGAAAATGATTCGTAAACATCAGTATAATTTTGACGGAGTAGTTCACGTTCAATTAAGTCTTGAATATGTTCAATGGAAATATAGTCTTCATGCACTGCGATTTCTTCGATTTGTTTTAAAACCTCCATGTAGACGTGGTTTGCATCATCGTTTGAATATTTATTTGATTCGAGTGAATCAAAACCTTTTTTGATTGCAATTGCAATTTTCTCGCCATTAAATTTCATTTTTTGATTATCACGCTTTAGTATCGTGATTTTATCTAGGTGTTCTAATCCTTCCATTTTTACCTCCTACAGTATTTTGATCACGGACTTTTATCCATGATTATCTTGTATATCTATCATACATTTAGATAGAAATCTTGCCAAGATGTAATGGGGTCGCAATCGATTAGTACACTACTTCACAAGTAAAAGCGTATAATATTTAATGATAATCGTTATTAATTCAAGAAACATTCATGTTTTTTCTTGTTTTTTTAGGTTATAATGCCTTATACAGTGTATAAATGAAAATCGTGAAAATATATGATGATTATCATTGTGTGATATAATCAAATTAGAAAGATAGGGGTGACGAAGTGATAATTGTAAGACTAGATCGGGTCATGGCAGATCGTAAAATGACTCTAAAAGAGTTGTCGGAACGTACAGGGCTTTCTGAAGTGAACCTTTCGAAATTAAAAAATTCTCGTGTCAAAGCGATTCGGTTTTCAACCTTGAACGCCATCTGCACAGAATTGAAGTGTCAACCACGCGATATCTTGGAGTTTGTTTATGATATCTAGTGGTGAATGGGTGAGGGGTTATCGATTCGTGATACTTATTTAAAACCAAGAGGGGGATCTCTTGGTTTTTATTATATATAAGGATAGTTTAATAATATGGATAATATTATTTATGTAGCGGTTAGAATGATTGACATATATGTTGGAATAGAATAAGGTGTTTTTGGTATATATAAGAATAAATTGTATTTTGAATGAATATTTGTTAAAATTAATCTAGAAAAGATAGAAAAGGTTGGATATTATGGCAAAAGTATTATTACTAATCATATCTGCGGTTATAATTGTTTTATCTCTATTACAAAGTGGAAAATCAGAAGGATTTACAGGCGCTTTCTCAGGCGGAAAAGGATTGGACTTATTCTCGAACACAAAAGAACGTGGTGCTGAGAAGGTTATCTCTAATCTAACAATGGGTGCAGGAATTATATTCTTTGCTCTTGTTTTGTTTATCCTAAAAACACAAGTATAGGAGAAACCGCTTAAAGCGGTTTTTATTTTTATGAGTAAATATAAAAATTATGAAGCAGTAAAGACTCAGTTGGAGTCATTAAAAGAACAAGTGTTGTTAAGTACGTTTATAGAGAGCGTAGTTGAAAACAAAAAATTAAATGTTGATGAAATTAATGAGGTACTTGAAGAAATGTCTTTGGGTAAAGAGATTGTCATCGATGGTGAAAATCTTTACTATATTGATAATGTGAAGTATGGTATTGGTTCTTTTCGTGTTGTCCGAGAAACATTTGCGTTTGCGGAAACACTAAGTGATTCATTTTATATCGGGAAAGATGATTTTAATGGAGCGCTCGATATGGATGATGTACTCTTCGAAATTAAAAGCAATGAAAAACGATTTGGGGTTGTGATTAAATCATTAAAACGAAACCGTGATGTAATTTTAGGTACGATGAAAAAAGATGGAAAAAAATTATTCTTTATTCCTTATGATAACAAAATTACATTTAAAGTTGAGTATGATCCATTGAATCATGATTTGAAGGAAAATGATCGTTGTATTGGTCGTATCACTTCAGTTGGTGAGCGCATTCATGTAGCGATTATTTCTGTGTTAGGTCAAGCGGATGAACCAGGAATGGATGTTCTAAGTGTTCTTTTTGTTTATGGCATTGATAATGAATTTAAACAAGAAGTTTTAGATGAAGTGAAGAATGTTCCGACTGAAATTGATCAAAATGAAACGAAACATCGTATGGACCATCGTGATCAATATGTTATTACGATTGATGGTGAAGATGCGAAAGATTTGGATGATGCGATCTATATGGAGGCATTAAACGGTGGATACCGTCTCTATGTCCATATTGCGGATGTTGGCCATTATGTTCAACCTGAAACTGCTTTAGATAGAAGTGCCTATGAACGTAGTTCCTCAGTCTATATGGTTGATCGTGTGGTCCCAATGTTGCCGAAAGAACTTTCTAACGGTATTTGTTCGCTTCATCCTAACGTCGATCGATTGACGATGACATGTCAGATGGATATCAGTTATGCAGGGGAAATTATTGACTATAACATTTATGAGTCTGTTATTTGTTCCAAACGTCGTATGAGCTATAAAGAGGTAAATACATCACCCGATCTTGGTGAAGTTCAAGATATGGTAAGTATGATGCTCGATTGTGCACGACGTCTTCAATACAAGCGTAATCAAGCAGGTCAAATTGGTTTTGATAGCGCCGAAAGTCAGTTTGTTATTGATCACGAAGGAAATGTATTGGATATTTTCTTAAGAGAACGTGGTGAAGCAGAAGAGATGATTGAATCCTTTATGGTTATTGCGAATGAGGTTGTGGCACAACACTGCCGTTATCAATCGATTCCAGTATTATACCGTGTCCATGAAGCACCTGACCGTGAAAAGATGCAAGAGTTAAGTCATACACTTCGTATTCTCGGTTATCGCCTTAAAGGGAATTTAGAAGAGATAAGACCTAAAGAAATTCAAAAAGCATTGAAGTATTTTGAAGGGAAACCAGAATATCCTGTTGTATCACGTCTTATTTTGCGCTCGATGACCAAAGCGAAGTACAGTCAAGAACCGCTTGGCCATTTTGGTCTCGCCCTAGAAGACTATACTCACTTTACATCTCCAATACGACGTTACGCTGATTTATTACTACACCAACGAATCAAACAATATGCTGTTAAACATGATTTTTCTAAATTAGAAAAAGATGAGCAGTTTACGATTGAAGCTGGTTTGCATGTGTCGAAGAAAGAACGCTCGATTTTAGATGCAGAACGTCAAGTTGAGAAGATTAAAAAAGCTCAATTTATGTCTGATAAAATTGGCGAAGAGTATGTTGGTTTCATTAGCGGGATTAGTAATTTTGGAATTTTTGTGGAGCTCCCCAATACAGTCGAAGGACTCATCCATGTTAGAAATTTAAATGATGATTTTTATACCTTTGATGGCCCTTCACAAAAAATGATTGGTGAGCGAACTGGAAGAACATACTCAATTGGTCAAAAACTTAAAGTAAAACTTGTTTCGGTTGATGAGCTTGAACATGTTGTTAATTTTGAGATCATCGGTCAAAAGAAAATAAGTCGTCGTAAACCAAACTCAAACAAGGACAGTTTCAAGCGCAATAAACATCCGAATGAAAAAAAATATAAAGAAAAGCGAAAGGGGCGAAGAATTAATGACCGTCGTCGCAAAAAATCGTAAAGCATTTCATGAATATTATATTGAAGATCGCTATGAGGCGGGTATTGTTCTAACAGGTACAGAAATTAAATCTGTACGACAAGGTAAGGTTCAATTAAAAGATGCCTTTATCTCGATTGTTAACGGTGAAGCCTATATTAAGGGAATGCATATCGCTCAGTTTGAACAAGGAAATCGATTTAATCATGATGAGACCCGCGAGCGTAAGTTATTGTTGCATCGACATGAAATTGAAAAACTTGTTAAAGCTCAACAACTTCAAGGGTACACAATTGTTCCGTTAGATCTCCATTTATCACGAGGTCGTGCTAAACTTGAAATTGCGACAGCAAAAGGGAAGCATCTCTTTGACAAACGCCAAGTTGAAAAAGAACGAAGTATTAAACGAGACATTGAGAAAGCGATGAAACGATAAGAAGCATTTATGCTTCTTTTTTTAAGGGGAGGAATGATTGGTTACAAATTTAGAAATGCATGAATGCTCTAGAGGATTTATTGACTTATTTCTGATTAAGTTGTACTATCAAGATAACACATGGAGGTGTTGAATATGAAACTTTGGATGATAATCTTAGCGATTGTAGTTGTAATTGCTTTGTTTGCGATTTCAGCTTACAACGGATTAGTTAAACTTCGAAATATGGTTGAGGAAGCTTTCTCAACAATGGATGTATATTTGAAAAAACGTTATGACTTAATTCCAAACCTCGTTGAAACGGTTAAGGGATATGCAGGTCATGAAAAAGATACACTTGAAAATGTCATTGCAGCACGAAATAAAGCGGTAAATGCTCAAGGTATGGAAGAACAGTTAGCTGCTGAAGGCGATTTAAGTAAAACAATGGGACGTCTATTTGCGCTTACAGAAAGCTACCCTGATCTTAAAGCAAATACAAACTTTATGGATTTGCAAGGTCAACTTAAAACGATCGAAACAGAAATTGCACAATCCCGTAAGTACTATAATGGTGTTACACGTCAATATAATATAAAACGTGAAACATTCCCTACAAATATTTTTGCGAATATGTTCGGATTTGCACGTAAACCTCTTTATGAAGTTGATAATGAGACAGAACGTCAAAACGTTAAAGTTCAGTTCTAATTGAGGGAGGTTACTCCCTTTTTTTATAAGGAGGATTCTTTTATGAAGCGTATAAAACAGTTAATATTTGCAATGGTACTCGCTCTAACATTATTCATCACTCCTTTATCAGCAAATGAAACAAGGAGTAAAGTCGCGAGCTTACCGAGTCCTAATTCTTCTGATATTCAGAATCATTATAAAGATTATGGTTTTCCAGTTGTCGGAGAATCGTTTGATATCGCTTTAGATGTCAAAGAAGATGGTCGTATAAACGTTAATATTGTATTGGATGCATATTTTCATGAACCAAGACAAGGGATTTTTGTTACAATAGCGGACCGCTATAACGATTATGATTTTGGTAATGGTCCTAAAGATTATGTATTTCCGACCTCTGATATTCGTGTGAAAAATCGTGATGTGGAGATAGATCATAATAGTGATGGTGCAGTGTTAAAAATTGGGACACCCGGAAAATTTTTACAAGGTTCTCAACGCTATGAATTTTCGTATGTGATTAACACAAGAGACTTAGAATTAGAACAAGGTGATTTGTTATATCAAAACTTAATTACACAGTACTGGGATTTTCCAATGATGAAAACTTCATTTAAAATCCAAATGCCAAAGTCTTTTGATGCAACACCCAAGTTTTATGCAACAGCGCATAATCTACCAGTGGAATACAAAGTAGATGGAACAACAATCACAGGATCCTTTAATCAACCCCTTTATCAAGAGGCGTTGAGTGTGTGGTTGGATTTACCTCATAACTATTTCGTTTTTCCAATTTTCGATAAGACCCCAATTACTGTTGGGATAGCGGGCGTGTTAGCGCTAATCATGGCTATACTTTTCTTCAAGTACGGTCGTGAATATCCAATTGTGGATACGGTTGAATTTAGTGCGCCTTACGGACTTTCGAGTGCTGAAACTGGATACGTTTATCGCGGTTATTCGAAGGCCAATGATATTGTCTCGTTAATCATTTACTGGGCATCTAAGGGCTATCTAACAATTGAAGAATTGGATGAAAAAGGAAAGAATATAAAATTAACAAAAATTGCTGAGTTATCGGATGTCCGAAATCGTGAAGAATTGCGTGTATTTAATGCACTCTTTAAAAATCGAGAAGAAGTGACAACGAAAGAGCTCAATACAAAATTTGGGAACGTAATTAGTAATGCTACGGCATCCTTGTCACTGAGATTCAGACAGAATAAAGAAGAACGTATTTTTTCGAAATCTTCAACTGTTTTAAAAACAATCGGTATGTTTGTGGCACCCATTGGTATTGCAATCGTTTTAGCATCAGTAGGTTATGCACGTATGGGTATTGAGGATGATGCGTATATCTTTGGGATAATGGGATATAGTTTGTTTATGGTGCTCGGAATTTTTGGTTATTACGCTACGTCATTTGATGGTGTTGCGGGAACTCGAAAACCTAAGAGTATGTCCCTATTGTTTTTTATCATAAGCGCAATTGCGACCGTCGCATTGACCATCGCAACCGGATGGGGTTTTAAAAATCCACTTCCAATGATCTTGGCGTATGTTTTTTTCTTAATAAGTGTTGTAAGTGTTGCGAATATGGGCCGAAGAACAAAAATCGGTTCAGAATGGTATGGACAGATTCTAGGGCTCAAGCGCTTTATTGAGGTTGCGGAGCAAAGTCGTCTTGAAGCATTGGCTGAAGAAACTCCTGAAATCTTCTATGATATCCTTCCATATGCTTATGTTCTGGGTGTAACGGATGTTTGGTCTAAGAAATTTGAATCCATTGCAATCCAACAACCGGACTGGTATATTTCATCTCAACCGAATTTCTCTACATACTATATGTGGCATTCTTTGAGTCGATCGATGAATACATTACAGGCTTCTATGGTTTCAATACCTGCACCAACTGCCTCTTCAGGTGGTGGCGGGTCATTTGGCTCTGGCGGCGGTGGCGGATTCTCCGGAGGAGGATTTGGCGGTACCGGTGGTGGAAGCTGGTAAAAGCATCTCGTAAGAGATGCTTTTTCTTTATATTCAGGAAAATAAAATATAAGGTATAATATTAGTAATGTATATAGGGGGTTATGATGGATTTTTTTAGAGGCTATAAATTTAAAACAATTATCGCGATCATTTTTAAGTTCATTGAGGCAGTTTTTGAACTGCTCTTGCCACTTTTGATGGTCAAGTTAATTGATGTCGGAATTGTGGGCAATAATTTAAACTATATTTATAAAATAAGTGGTTTCATGCTGCTGTTTACAATTTTGGGTTATTTATCATCAATTGTCTGCCAATATTTGGCATCACAAATATCACAGCAGGTAGGAGGGCGTATTCGTCTTTCGTTGTTTGAAAAAATTAATTCATTATCACTTGGTGATACAGATTTATTTTCCAGTTCAATGCTCACAACGCGTGTTACAACGGATGTGAATCAAATTCAGGAAATGATTGCTAAGACCATTCGGCTTGCGGTTCGAGCACCCATGATTATGTTAGGAAGCCTCTATGCGCTTTACCATCTTAGCCCAATACTTGGAAAGCAGTTATTGTTTACGCTTCCTCTATTTCTTATCGTTGTGGGTTTGTTTATGCGTTTTTCGATGGTCTATCATCTTGATGCACAGTCTAAACTTGATCAAGTCGGTCAAAAAGTTAAAGAATATCTTAGTGGTGTAAGAATTGTTCGTGCTTTTTCTCAGACTGAGAGAGAAATTAATAATTTTTCACGTCGTAATAAGTCTTTAGAACAGAAACAACTAAAAGTTGGTTTTGTGTCTACCCTATCAAGCCCGCTCACCTCGTTTATGATGAATCTCGTTCTTGTGGTATTAGTTTATTCTGGAGCACTCCAAATCAATGAAGGATTCATGACACAAGGCCAAATGGTTGCCGTTATTAACTATTGTACTCAACTTGTTATGACCCTCATCGTTTTTATGAACCTCGTGATGATTTTTGCTAGAGGGTATACCTCTAAGAAGCGCGTTGATGAGATTTTACACTTAAAGTCCAGTATGGATATATCAGGGAAAGAAGGTCTATATGCTGGTCCCTTGGACATCGAATTTCAAAATGTATCGTTTGCATATCCGAATACCAATAGAATTGTACTCAAAGATATCAATCTAAAAATCAGACCCAAAGAAACATTAGGTATTATTGGTCTCACCGGGAGTGGTAAAAGCAGTCTAGTAAAACTCTTGCCACGTTTATATGACGTGAGTGAGGGAAGCATTCAAATTAATAATCAAGATATTAAGGTTTATTCTATAGATTCATTACGAGAACATATTGGTTATGTTTCTCAAAGTGCTTCATTTCTAAGTTTGACAATGGAGGAGAACATAGAAATGGAACAGAAGCGAGATGTCGTGAGTGCACTTCATCATGCTGAAGGGAAAGAATTAATTGATAAAGGTTTAGATTTTCAAATTCAGGAAGGTGCAACGAATTTATCCGGTGGCCAACGTCAACGTCTAAGTATCGCAAGAGCCCTTGCGAAAAATCCAGGACTCCTAATTTTTGATGATTCATTCAGTGCGTTGGACTACCTCACAGATAAGCGTTTGCGTGAAAATTTAGAACGTTATTATGGGGAAAGTACCAAAATCATCATTAGTCAGCGGACGAGTTCGGTTATGAACGCTGAAAATATTATTGTGATCGATAACGGCGTCATCATCGCACAAGGAAACCATCAAACGCTTCTAGAGAGTTGTGATTTATACAGACGCATCAACGCATTGCAAGAGGAGGAAAATGATGAGAAACAATAAAAAACTTCTTTTGTTATGTGTCCTAGCGAGCATCATTTCGAGCTTCGCCTTGGTTATAACTCCATATTTCCTAGGAAAAGCCATAGATGGCATGGTGGGATATCAAAATGTCGATCTCCAATTTGCCACAAAAATGTTAAGTTACACCGCGGTGGCGTATTTTATGCACTTTATTTTGAGCTGGGCGACAAACCGTATGGCGAATCGTTTTTCAGTTCGATTCGTATCAAATTTGCGAAGTGATCTCATGAAGAAAATTACGCACTTACCAATTTCATTTATTGATCAACATGCGCATGGAGATCTTCAAAATTTATTTGTTATGGATAGTGAACTGATTATTGATGGAATGTATCTTTTGTTGACACAGTTTTTAGGTGGTGTCTTCGTAGTCTTGGTTGCAGCTTATTACATGATTCGTATTAACTTAGTAATGAGTCTGGTGGTATTTGTGATGGTGCCAATCGTTTATTTTACCTCGAAATTAATTTCTCGAAAATCGTTTGGCTACTTCCAAAAACAACAAGAGCTTTCCGGGAAACTTAGCGGTAAAACCTCTGAATTTGTCGACAATTATCATCTTGTGCTTACAAGTAATTACAAGAACCAAGCCATTCAAGAATTTTCAAATATTAACAATGAACTAAACAAGGTTGGTGAAAAAGCACAATTCATGTCTGCATTAACCAACCCGACAACTCGATTAATGAACAACTTATCCTATGTTTTATTAGGATTAACGGGCGCTTTCGGCGTATTAAATAACACCCTTACAGTAGGGTTGATGACAAGCTTTTTGAGTTATTCGATGATGTTCTCAAAACCGTTTAATGAATTCAGCGCAATTATTTCGCAAATTATTGCAGCGAAAGCAAGTTATCAGCGGCAACAAAAGGTTTTTAACGAAACAAACGAAGTAGATTGTCTTCAAGAAACAAAATTAGAAGGAAAGACAGTTGCATTTGATGATGTTAATTTTTCATATGATGGAAAACATACCATTATAGAAAATCTTAATTTACAAATAAATCCTTTAAGTAAAGTTGCGATTGTCGGTCCTACCGGTGCGGGGAAATCGACACTGCTAAATTTATTGATGCGATACTATGATGCAGATTCCGGCTCAATACTCATTGATGGATTAGAAGTAAATGATGTGTCTCGATCAAGTATTCGTCAGACGATGTCAATTGTCTTACAAGATCCGTGGCTGTTTGAGGGTACAATCCGTGAGAATATTTCTTATGGCAATGAAAAAGCGACGGAGGAAGAAATTATTCGTGCGGCAAAACAAGCGGGATGTCATGATTATATTATGTCACTTGATGGTGGATACGATGCCCCTATAAAACTGGGGTCACAAAATATATCTTTAGGTCAAAAGCAACTTATTACAATTGCGCGTGCTCTTTTAATGGATGTTCCAATCATTATACTCGATGAGGCAACAAGCAGCGTTGATGTTGTAACGGAACGACATATTCAAAATGTCTTCACCCAAATCATGAAATCTCACACAACATTTTTTGTTGCACATAGACTTTCAACGGTAACAGACTCAGATATGATTCTTGTTATGAAATCGGGAAGGCTTGTCGAACAAGGGACACACGAGGAACTGATGGAACTTAGAGGCTTTTATTATGAACTCTACACGAGTCAGTACTGATGTGAAGTTATGTGACAATCTTATGAATATATTTAATAAAAACACAAAATATGATATTCTTATAGACAGTCATGAATATTCACCGATAGCGTGATATAATTAATGAGAATAAGGAGGTTCTTATGCCATTCGCCTTAATAACATTTCAATCAATTATCAATAGTTTAAAGGCTATCGTAGACTTTTCAATTATTTGGGTTTTGGTTTATTACATTCTGAGAATTGTTAGAAACAACTCTCGAACTGTTCAAATTTTCAAAGGTATCGTATTAATCATTGCGATGCGTTTTGTTGCTCATAAACTAAGTCTCACTACATTAAAAGCGCTACTCGATCTATTGATTCAATATGGATTCTTGGTCGTAGTCATTATTTTTGTACCAGAAATTCGAGCAATGTTGGAACGACTCGGGAAAACATCTGTTTTTTCTGCGCTCCATTCTTTATCAGGTAATGAAAAGGAAAAACTTGTGGATGAACTTGTGGATGCTGCAACAGTGCTAGCGGAACGCAAAACAGGTGCACTTATCACACTAGAACAAGGGCATTCATTAGCGGATTATATTAAGACAGGAACTCCAATTAATTCATCCGTTACTTCTGAACTTTTATGTTCAATTTTTGTTACGTCGACGCCTTTACATGATGGTGCTGTAATTATTCAAGGGGATCGAATTGCATGTGCATCTGCATATTTCCCACCAACCGCTCAAGATTTACCAACGCGCTATGGTGCACGCCATCGTGCTGCAATTGGATTAAGTGAAGTTACCGATTCCGTAACAATTATTGTTTCTGAAGAGACAGGGACAATTTCAATTGCTGAGGGTGGAAAACTTCGCGAAATGGATGCAGCAAGTCTTCGAGAGTATCTCAATTTGTTAATCCAAAATAGCGAAAAAGAAGTAAGTCAAAGCTTAGGTGCTCATCGTAAACAGCGTAAGTTTAACTTATCAAAATTAAATGTTGATCCTATTAAGATTGAAAAAGTTGATAGCTCAGATTTAAACCTTAAATCAACTGAATCTGTAGAATCAAATGCTGAAAAGAGAGACTTTTCAAAATTAATGGGTATTTTCAAAAAGAAACCTAAAGATAACGATGCTAAAGATAAAACTGGAGATGACGCTAAAGCTGTAATAGGTAGCGAAACCAGTGCTCCTCAAGAAGATGAATCAAAAACGTCCGAAAATGTGGATCCCGTAACGACCGTAGATGATACGAATTCATCCGATAAACTAAACGATGAAGGAGGTGAGCCAAATGAGTCCGAAGAAAGATAAAAAGAATAAAAAATTTGATTCTGAGGATAAACTTGAGCTTGCGCAGATTATCGCAGAACGATCTGAAAAAATTACGAATCTAACGGAATCAGTCGGCGATGCATTTTTACGCGTTTTACGTTGGTTAAGTGCATGGTTTGACCGTATTCTCTTTAACCCTCGACACGCTAAACTTGTTGCGTTTGCAGTCGCATTGCTTATTTATTTTGCATTCAATGTTTCTGCTTCAACACCATCACCTGTGAACCAAGCACGTCAAATTCCAGATGTCCCAGTTGTTGTAAAATATAACTCTGAAATGTATGAAGTTGTGGACTTTGATGAAAAGGTTGATGTGATTGTGTTTGGGGATTATAGTGATATATCAATGGTAAACCCACAAAACGATCTTAAGGTTGAACTTGACTTAAGTGGACTTGCAGAAGGTACACATCAAGTAAATTACAAAACAAATATTACGTCTGCACGAATTCGAACAACGATAACACCAGCCTCTGCGAATGTTACAATTCGAATCAAAGAGGCAAAACGTATGACCTTAAGTACAGAATTTGTAAACCAAAATAAACTCGGAAGCCAATATGTCTTAGGTACTCCTGAGCTCGAAACACAAGATGTTACAATTAAAGCCTCGAAAGAAACAATGGCTCAAGTTGCCTTTGTAAAAGCATTGATTGATGTAAGTGGACAAACTGAACAGTTCACAACAGATGCAGAAATCGTTGCATACAATCAACAAGGAGAACGCTTAACAACTGTTGACGTACTACCGAAGACTGTCAAAGCGAAGGTAGATGTAACATCACCGAATAAAACAGTTCCGATTAAACCCGTCTTCCAAGGTGATATTCCGGAAGGTAAGGCAATTGCATCGCTATCGATGGATAATGAAGCGATGACAATTTACGCACAGCAATCGGTACTTGATAGTATTGAAGAAATTAAAGTTCCAATTCAAGCGAGCGGTTTAACAAAAGATACGAAACTCGTTCATAATATTAGTCTTCCTTCAGGAGTCCGTCATGGTACGGTTTCAAAAGTTAACTTTGATATCAAACTCGGTGAAGGGGAAACTAAGAAATTTGATGATATTCCAATTCTATTTGTTCATAATGTCAACCAGTTAAAAATCTCACCAGGTACTTCGGGTGATCAAAAGACTGCGACAACAACATCTCTAGAAGTATTTGGAACCAAAGAAAATATTGAGAAATTCAAACCTGAGAACGTTAAAGTATATATTGATATGCGTGACATTGAACCAGGTGATAATCAAGAAGTGAAACTTTATGTTGAGTATAACGATCCAACATCGTCACTCTACTCAGTTAAATCAACAAAAGAAACGGCAGTATTTAGTTTTAGAAAATAAGAGGTAAGTATTTATGGGTAAGTATTTTGGAACAGACGGACTTCGCGGTAAAGCGAATGATGCTCTGAGTTTAGATATTGCAATTAAAGTGGGACAATACTTGGGTTACTCGTTTAAAGGGCAGAGAATTGTAGTTGGACAAGACACAAGACTTTCGTCAGGAATGTTCGCAAGTGCAATTGCTGCAGGGGCGACATCAATGGGTGCTGATGTATATCTACTAGGTGTTTGTGCTACACCGGCACTAGCATATGCAGTAAAAAACGAAGGCTTCGCAGGAGGTGTAATGATTTCTGCGAGTCACAATCCTTACTACGATAACGGTTTAAAATGCTTTGCTTCGACGGGTATGAAAATATCGGCAGAATTAGAAGAAAAAATTGAGGCATACATCGATGGTGAAATTTCCATCGATGTTGCCCAAAGCAATGAAATTGGACGTGTAGTGGAATTTCCGGAAGGATTAGAAACATACATTCAATATCTCGAATCTTTAATTGATGTGCGATTTGATGGATTAAAAATTGTTCTTGATACCGCAAATGGATCGGCTGTATCTTCTGCGGAAAGACTGTTTAAAGATTTAGGCGCTCAGGTGACTGTGATGAATAATAATCCGGATGGGATTAATATCAACACGGAATGTGGATCAACACATCCCGAATCACTGCAAGCAAAGGTCGTAGAGTTAGGAGCAGATATGGGATTTGCTTTTGATGGTGATGCAGACCGCTGTTTAGCAGTTAACCATAAAGGTGAAATGGTTGATGGTGATGAAATCTTATTTATTCTTGGTCGATTCTTTAAATCAAGAGAGCAACTTAAAGAAAACACAATTGTATCAACTGTTATGGCAAATTTAGGGTTTTTAAAATCATGTCAAAAATCGGGTTTGAATGTAATTACTACAGACGTTGGTGATAAGCATGTTTATGCATCGATGAATGAGAATGATTTTAAACTTGGCGGAGAACAGTCGGGACATATTATTTTAAAAGACTATGCGACAACAGGTGATGGTGTACTTACAGCACTTGTTATTGCGGAAGTAGCATCAAAAGCTGGAAAAACATTAGCAGAGCTCGGTTCGGAATGTATTCGATTCCCACAACTTCTTCAAAATGTTCGTGTTAATGATAAACAAGCAGTTATGAACCATGAAGCTGTTAAAGCAGCAGAGCAACGAATTCATCATGAACTTGGTGATGAAGGTCGTTTGCTTCTAAGACCTTCAGGTACAGAGCCACTTGTCCGCGTCATGGTTGAAGCACAAACAGATGATTTGTGTGAACACTATGTCAATGATATGATTAATGTAATCAATAACATTGAGTAAGGGTGATAATATGAAATATGTGATCAGTATTGTAGAAGATGAAAAAGATTTAAATGAGCTTGTCAAAAGTTATTTAGAAAACGCTGGTTATGAAGTCCGCTCTTATTATACATATGATGAAGCAAATGCTCATGTCCAAGATGATGATGTTCATCTTTGGATTTTGGATATTATGCTTGATGATAAGAGTGGTTTTGACTTGATTGAACGGATAAAAATGCACTCACCTGCAACACCTGTAATCTTTATGTCTGCGCGAGATAAAGAGTTTGATCGAATCATTGGTTTGGAAAAGGGAAGTGATGACTACATTACAAAACCTTTTTCGCCCAAGGAATTGGTATTGCGTGTTAATAACATTATTAAACGTTCTTATAATCAAGATCTTCAAACCGAAGTTGATGGTTATGTCATTGATGAGAAACAACGTAAAGCGAGCAAAGATGGCTATGAACTTGAACTTACAACAAAAGAGTTTGATCTCCTGATGCTTTTCGTCAAAAATAGAGGTGTCGCCTTTACACGTGAACAAATTCTTGTTCATGTATGGGAAACCAATTATTTTGGGTCAGATCGAGTTGTTGATGATACCTTAAGACGCCTTCGAAAAAAAATGCCTGGTCTTAATATACAAACAATATACGGATTTGGATATCGTCTTGGATGATGAGAAATATTCGTGAGTTTATTAGAAAGCTATCGTTAACACAGCAATTAATTGCAATTGTTGTTTTTACGTTTGCTTTCTTTTTAGTATTCTTTTTTGGAGCGTTATCACTGAATATCGATAAGTTTGTGGATAAGCAAATGTATGACTTAATTCATCGAACGCAACAGAATGTTATTTATAACTATAAACGGGGCTTAGATGATGTCGATTTATATGGAGCTAATGACCCAAACATTATCCATGTTATTCGTAACAAAGATGGCAGTATCAAATCAAATGGTTTAAGTTTGATTAATGTCGATTTACTCAAACAAGTTAAAATTCAAATGGATGCAGTTGAGTTGGAACAGAGCATCAACTATCGTTTTAAGGATAGTAGCCTCTATACAATTACAAACATCCCTGATAAACAAGCTAGCATTGCGACACTAATTTCTCGAAATTACCAAAATGAGTTTAAATCGTTATTACTTAATAACGTAATTAATATGATTTTGATTATCATCGGTGTTGTATTTTTACTGTTACTTGTATGGGTAAGTTATATTATCCATCCTTTAAATCAAATTCGTGCGTACATCGAAAAAATCAAACGTAATGAGGATGCGGAATTGAATATTGAGCGTCATGATGAAATCGGAGAATTGGCAGATGTTCTCGTCGAAATGAATGAAGAGTTAAAGCGGCAAGAACGTGTAAAAGAAGAGATGATTCAAAATATATCTCACGATCTTAAAACACCGATAGCAACAATTAAATCATACAGTGAAGCGATTAAAGACGGCGTGTATCCTTACGAAACACTTGAAAAATCAGTGGATGTTATTATTCAACATGCTGACCGGTTAGAGAAAAAAGTCTATAATCTATTAATGTTGAATCGGATGGATTATATGACCCACGAACAAATTGATCAGGATAGTAATGTTGAACTGCGAGAAACAATGGAATCTGTAATCGTTTCTTCAAGTCAAATAAGACCAGAAATTGACTTAATTTTAAATGCAGAAGAACAGAATGTGTTTTTTGGAACGGAAGAACCATGGCGTGTTGTGGTAGAAAATCTTCTTGATAATGCATTACGTTACGCAGAAACCAAAATTGTGATTACATTAAAGAATGATTATTTATCCGTATACAATGATGGTTCGACCATTAATGAAAACCGAACAGAACAAATTTTTAATGCTTATGAAAAGGGAGAGGGAGGTCAATTTGGACTGGGGCTCTCTATTGTAAATAAAGTAGCGACAAATTATGGTTATGTCGTTAGTGCTTCAAACGTCGATGAAGGCGTAGTTTTTGAAATTAGAAAGGCAGGAATTTAAATGAAACAAAAAATTGATTCACGTATTGCTGTACTGATTGATGCAGAGAACGTTCCATATGCTAATATTGGCGGTGTATTAAGAGAAGTTGCACGTTATGGTACGCCAACCGTTAAAAGAATATACGGAGACTGGACGAAACAAACGGCTTCAGGTTGGAAAAGCCACTTATTGGAACATGCAATTACACCAATCCAACAATACTCCTATACAACAGGTAAAAATTCATCCGATTCCGCGATGATTATTGACGCGATGGATATTTTGTATGAAGGAAATGTTGAATCCTTTTGCATTGTCTCTTCTGATAGCGATTTTACGCGTTTAGCGGTGCGTTTAAGAGAAGCGGGCAAGTATGTTATCGGTATTGGCGAACAGAAGACACCAAGCGCTTTTATTGCTTCATGCGATAAATTCATTTATATAGAAATTATTGACTTGGTTGAAACGGAGCGTGTTGATTCTAAAACTAAACTTTCAGTTGATAAGAAAAATAAATTACATCAACTGATTGCTTCATCAGTAAATGATCTCGCAGATGATAATGGTTTTGTTTTTATGGGGGATTTAGGGAATTTAATTATGAAAAAGCAACCGGATTTTGATCCTCGGAATTATGGTTATTACCAACTAACTCCGCTCATCAAAGCACTTGGACAATTTGACATCGACGAAAGAAGGATTCCAAATAGTAATGTTAAACATGTGTACATCCGAAACAAATAGTTTATAATATAAGTGAAAAGAGGATTTGTATGCATAAGAAATTAGTTTTAGCGAGTCAATCACCAAGAAGACGTGAATTAGTAACGAAACTTGGGGTGGCTTTTAATGTTGTTTCACCAACCAGTGATGAGACCCTTGATTTATCACTTACAGTTGAGGAGCAAATTGAAAGAATATCTGAAGAGAAAGCATTAAGTGTGTTTGAAAACTATCAAGATTGTGTTGTTTTAGGATCGGATACCGTCGTTGTGTTCAATGGAGAAGTCCTAGGAAAACCCAAAAATGAAGAAGACGCAAAAAATACATTAATGAAATTATCCGGATCAAAACATGACGTCATTACAGGTGTATGTCTTGTTTCATCAGAATGCAAACGTGTGTTCTCAGTAAAAACTGAAGTTGAATTCTTTGAACTAACAGAAGCAGAAATTGATGCTTATGTTGCTACTAAAGAACCTTTAGATAAAGCTGGCAGTTACAGTATACAAGGGTTTGGTTCTGTATTTGTGAAGTCAATTATTGGAGATTTCTACTCGGTAATGGGACTTCCAATATCTCAAGTAAATCAAGAGTTAATCCACAACGAGTGGTAAAAAAACGAAGAAATTCGTTTTTTTTATGCATTTTATATCAAAAATTATAACTTTTATACCATATTTAACCTAAATTTCAATAAACTAAGGTATTGTTAGGAAGTAATAACTATTGGTAGCAAAACTATCATGCCTTTCAAATGAAGGAATAGAAGGTGCGTGGGGCATCTTTTATTTACAATAAAAATAGCGATTCATTCGTTATTTTTTTTTACGCATTTGCATATTTTGCTCAATATGTCATGATATACATAGAGAATGAAAGTAGAAGGTATTAATGTGGATTACGAAATAAAAGAATTGGATTATGAGGCGTTCATTCCCATCTACAACAATTTTATGATCAACGATTTCCCAGATGATGAATTGAGATCGTTACACAGTATTAAACGGATGTTTAAAGACGGACGTTACTCCGTTTTAGTCATGGTTGAAGATGAACGTGTACTCGCTTATGCAAACTTTATTACGGATGAAGATGAACGCGTTGCACTTTTAGATTATTATGCTGTTACCCAAGCAAGACGAGGACAAGGCATCGGTACGTTGTTCTTACAGAAAATACGGGAGACACTTGATGTGGACGGGTTACTCATTGAGAGTGAAAGACCGGATAAAGCGGAAACAGAGGATGATCGTATTATTCGAACGAAGCGTATTGATTTTTATGAACAAAATGATTCGGTCGTAACAGAGTATACATGGGAAGCTTATGGTGTTATATATAATCTTCTTTATCTACCCATTGCGAAAGATGTGGATGCGGTTGATGTTGGCTTCAAAATTAAGGAAATGTATGGTTTTACATTACCCAAGGCATTATTAGAAAAGTATACCAAGTTGTATGTAGAATAAATAAAAAATCTCGACGAAATCGAGATTTTTTATTTATTTCTTCGTATTTTATAGAGTGCCTTCGCTACAGGAATCGTAATGATTGTGGATACAAACGCTTCTGGAATCCCGTTAATAATGATAACACTAAGGATTGCTTTTGTAACTGCAATACCTTCAATACCACGCGCAGATCCGTAGGCATCTTTAAAGAGAAGATAGATGAGCCCCATTACGAATATTGTATTGGTCATGGAACCAAGGAATCCAGCGAGACCTAAACGTACTGAATCGTTTTTAATGACACGACTTTCCACAATATAGTGAGGAATAACACCGACTAAAATACGAGGGAAAAGTGCAATGACAAGGGCTAAGGGACTTCCCGATGTTGTACCAATAACAGGAACAAGTGGTGAAAATGCGAATGATAGAATGGATGGGCTAAGGGTGTTGTTGATCATTGAGTTTATCCCAAAGATTAAACCCAATCCTGCACCCGCCGTTGGCCCGAGGATAATTGAACCGATAATGACAGGGATATGTACGATTGTTGCTTTTATAAAGCCGAGATGAATAAACCCAAGGGGTGTCATTGATAGTAGGATGATAATCGCGGCAAAAAGCGTAAAGAGTGTATAATTGAGCGTTTTCTTTTTAGCTTTCATAATTGTTTCCTTTTTGTATCCACCATGAGAGGAGGCCTTGTAGTAGTAAGTCGGGTTCGAAATGCCAAGATCCATTACATAACGGTAAGATTGCCTTTGAATTGCCACCGGTTACGACAAAGGTTGTACTTGGATAATCTTCAGATATAAGCGCACGGTAGTTTTTTAATATGGAGGCAGTACCATATAATGCACCTGATAATATATTCTGTTCTGTATTGAGACCAAGGTAATGAGGTGTATCATTAAGATTAATGGTCGGAAGAAGTCCAGTTTTTTCACCCAGAACGCTTAAACCCAGGCGTACCCCAGGCATAATAGCGCCACCTTTAAATTGATTCTCAGAGAGCACATTAACGGTCGTGGCTGTTCCTAAATCAAAAACAGCAATGTCGTTGCCATAAAGTTCTTTTGCACCATACAATGCGAGGATACGGTCCATACCCAGTTTTCCATCGGGATAAAGGGAGAAGTCCATTCCAAAATCATCGCTGTGTTCTAGAACTTTCGCATTCAGTTTGAAATAGGAATCCATAGAACTTTTAATTAATTGAGTTTTATCAGGTCTTACGGATGCGATAATACAAACATTAATCTTTTGATGTCTATTTTGCATTTCAAAATACTTTAAGAAATCATTTTGGGTTTGGTAAGCATGAGTCGGAATGGTAAATTGATCTGATAATTCATGTTCACCAAATCCAAATGCGGTATTAGTATTCCCAATATTAATCACACAAATCATGCGGAAACTCCTTGAAATAAAGCATCAACATGATCGAGAATTGTGTCAATTTCGGCAAGCGCTCCTTTTCCTTGATCGCCACATGCAAGTACTGAACTTCTTGGCTCAATTTCAACCCAACCTCGTTTTTCCAAAAGTTCTAAGTTATCTTGTGTTGCTTCGTTTTCATACATATAAGTATTCATAGCGGGTGCAATGAATTTCGGAATACCATGCACGGCTAGCGTTGTTGTTGATAACATATCATCGGCAATGCCATGAGCGATTTTCGCGATAATATTTGCGGTAGCTGGTGCAATTAAAAGAAGATCTGCAGACTTTACAAGGTCAATATGCATGATTTTATTTGGATCACCCTCACTTAATACATCATAATGAACAAGATTTTTAGTGAGTGACTGGAACGTTAAAGGGGTAATAAAAGCTTGTGCAGAATGGGTCATAATAACGTGGACTGTATATCCGCGTTTTGTCAGCTCGTTGGCTAAATCTGCAGATTTATACGCGGAAATACTTCCACTAACACCTAAAATAATTGTTTTCATATTGACTCCTGACTCTGTGTGTAGAGTAATTGTACGAGTGAAGACGCAATGGCTTCCTTGGTATGCGCTTGGTGAATCAAGCCGGTTTTATCAATAAAGTACGCTATGTGTTCGCTGTGATGAATATCCTCTAACCGATTCGCAACAACAAGGTCGCTTCCAGCCTGGTTTATTTGAGATTCGGCTGCGATTTTTAAGGATTCTAAGTTTGTATTGGATAATAATTTAAAGCCGACCAAAAAAACATCGGGTTGTTTTAGTTTAAGTTGATTTATGACCTTCGGTGTTTGTTTCAAGGTCAGTACCAGGTTTTTATTGGAAGAAGATATCTTCGCACTCATGGGTTCTTTTGAATCCAATAAAACTTGTCTAATATCTTCTTTTGTTGGTTGTGGATTCTGTTGCAAGAATTCAAAAACATTAGATGTCATGCGATCAAGAGACGTAATTGCATCCACTTCATAATCACTTATAGCCATAGCATGAATCATTACATCAAAAGAAACGGTATCAAAGAGGTGTGTAAGCACTCTAGAAACGGAGGCTACCGTATCCACTTCAAATTGTCGACACGACAGGGTAGGAAGGGCACTGCCTCGTGCATAGACATAATAAACATTTGCCCCTGCTTCGATGAATGCATCCGCAATTTTGCTTCCTAAACGACCCGTTGAGGTATTGGTGATGCGACGAACCGTATCGATGGGTTCAGAAGTTCCACCAGAAGTAATACATACATTAAAATTCGTTTTCATAAGAGACATCCTTTGCTAAAATCATGGCCCGAAGTTGTTTAAATTGTTCATCAACATTTGCTTCGGTAAGCCCTCCTAAAAGGGAATACACACTTAATCCTTCAATCATAAACATCATATGGTCGCGGAGCGCGTCGATATTGGGACTTACAACATAATTTTGTTTAACCCCTAAAGACAACATCTCCTCAAGTGTGTTACGAATGCTATCCACTTGAGCCTCACGAAATGCAAAATCTGCTTCAGATCGATGCGTAAAGTTGTATTCATACATGGCTCGTAATAAACTCTCGCTCATATTGAGAAGACGTTTCTTCTGCGTTAGAAAATAAGCGTCCAACAATTCCAAAAAATCAACATTTTGATGAACAGAGTCACGAATCCCTTCGAATTTACGACGTTCTCGGGATAAGACAACATCTTTAAATATTTCTTCGACAGAGCTAAAATAAAGATAAATTCCTCCACGACTAATCTCACATTCTTCGATAATATCTTTCATCGTAACGCCAGCATACCCTTTACGGCAAAACACAAGGCGTGCTTTCTCGAGAATCAGTTCATATTTTGCCTTTCGCATTGCTTCATTTGAAACACGAGTCATCGAAACACCTCACTTAATGACACCAGTGTCATTTTTCTAAGCTTATTTTATGACACTGGTGTCATTAAGTCAAGCGCAAATAAAAAAAGCCATCAAAATGGCTTCGTCTCACAACACAATGTAATGACTTGATCGGCTTCATCAAGAATTTTGAATCCAAGGTTTTGAAATAAGCGTAAAGAAAACGTATTGTAGTTTCTAACCTGTGCAAAGATTTCGGGGATACCTAATACGGTTGCTCGAAATAACAATCCTTCGACCGCAGCAGTTCCAATATGTTGGTTTTGATATTTTGGATCGATGATAATCTTAATCTGATTTCGAATAAGGGCGATACTACCACATTGATGGAAGGTATCCCCATGAAGAATTTCTATATAGTAAAGCTCACCATTCTCAGCAAGATTTGCATAATACGATTCGACTTCTTGATCCGAAAAAATCATACGATCGCCGCGAAGCGCAAACATCAAATCTTCGTTTTCCATCCATGATCGTGCTTCATCGGACAAAACATCAAATTTCACAAGATGTAAGGATTCTGATAAGTGTATAAAAGCTGGTTGATTCTTTGTATTCATAGTTACCCCTCCTTTAAGACAGTTTATCATGTGTCCCCTTTGAACTTGGTGAATGTTTATGGAAAATTCCCAAGCGCGTGTGTCTTTACATAAACGATTAGGTATTGTATATTTGTTTTACTTTAAAGGAGGATACGATGAATACAATTATAGGACTTGGTATTGTACTTGAAGCCTCAGATAAAACAATTGGACAAATTGAGAATATCATGGATCTTGTGGATAGTTATAAAACTAAAATGGAAATAACACATCCGAAAGAAGGGGATTATCACGATTGGATTACCGAAACTGTGGATGGAAATATCTATTCCACAATCGAAAAACTTGCCTATCGAACATCCTATGCTGATATTGAATTTAGAATTGGCGATACAGATGTGGAAGCGCGCATGAGCATCACGAATGAAACAGATGCATTGGTCGTGAAATTTGATATTGCGGAAGAACACATTCTACCGGAAAAGAGTGTAGAGCATTTAGAATCTGCGACACAATTAATAACACAAATTTTTGAGATTATTGATCGCAATGTCGAATATGAGTACTTATTCTGTGATAATGAAGCGGAATACCTCTATTCAAAAGAACGCCTCTTAGAAGTGGGTCATCAACCCTATGCGCTCTTTAAAATGAATGATCGCAATACAGTGTATGCACAATGGTATCTTGATGGTTTTACATTGAGAGGATCCCATTAAAGAATCAAAACCAGGTCTTTAGACCTGGTTTTTTTATAAAATAACTAGATTTTCATGTAAGCGATATGCGCTTGAACCAAATCGATTTCTAAAATAACCAATAAAGCAAGCACATTTAAGGAAGAAACTTATTTAAGCCGCTACAAATCACATCCGTTTTACGGTTTTTATCTCAAGATGGACAAGAAAAGGGCAGTATTTAAGGTGTAAAAGAAGTATGCTTAGTACTGTTTGGGAGGCGATGTCCATGGAAGAAACTAAAAAAATTAAGAGAAGAATCTTTTTAAGTGTTTTTGTATTAATCGTTGCATGCGCATGTCTATATTTCTTAGTAACATTTGAAGCGAGTGCAAGCCCTCAAGAATTTCCACTTGAGAGTGGAAACTACATTGTGGGAACGGATCTCGAGCCAGGAGAATATATGCTTCTGACAGATCAAGAAGGGTATTTTGAAATAAGAAATCAAAATGCGACTCAAATTAAGAGTAATGATAATTTTAAAGGAAACTCAATTATCACGTTAAAGGAAAACGAAACAATTGAAGTATCAAAAGCACGTTTATATCCTTATGCCACATCACCGAAACTTAACCCACAGGCCGATGGCATGTATAAGATTGGTGAGCATTTAGAAGCGGGAACGTATAAACTACAAACTGAATTAAGTGGTTATTATGAAATCACAACAACATCCAATCACAATGTGGATGATATACTTGAAAATAATAATTTTACGGATCCAGTTACGATATATGTTAAGGATGGAGAGTATCTAAAGCTTAATTCAGCCTCAATTCTTGAACGTCCATCCTCATAAAATGAATAAAAAGCACTTACTGGAGACGGAATCGCCAATAAGTGCTTTGTTTTAATTAAAATGGTGCCGCCACCGAGAATCGAACTCGGAACTGAGCATTACCATTGCTCTATTTTGCCATTGAACTATGGCGGCATTGCATTACTATAATACTCAATGTAATTCAAAAAATCAAATACTATTTCAAATAAACTTCAAGGAAATATTTTTTAGTTAAGAATTCCCGTTATTTAGTAATGCTTTACTAATTTTTAGAAGTAACTTTTACTGATGAAAGCGTTATAACTGTGGTACAATGTTAAAAAATAGGAGGCAAGTATGAAGGATTTAACTTTAGTAATATTAGCTGCTGGAATGGGAAGCCGTTACGGTGGATTAAAACAAATTGACAAATTCGGAAAAAATGGAGAGGCAATCATTGATTTTTCAATCTATGATGCAATTCAAGCAGGATTTAATAAACTTGTATTAATTATTCGTGAAGAGCATGAAGCAATTTTTGAAGCAGAACTTGTTGGGAAAATTCGTCCATTTATTAATGTGGAATATGCTTTCCAAAGCACAAGTGATGTTCCTGAGTGGTTTGAAGGGGTTGAAGGCCGTGAAAAACCTTGGGGAACAACACATGCGCTGCTTGCTGCACGGAACCATGTATCGGGACCTTTTATGATTATTAATGCAGATGACTACTACGGAAAAGCTGCTTTTGAGGAAATGGCACGATTCTTAAATGAAGAAGTTACAGATCAACAAGCTGCAATGATGGGATACATTGTGGACAATACGATTACTGATAATGGAACAGTAACGCGTGGGGTCTGTAAAAATGTAGAAGGTTTCTTAACGGATATTGTGGAAACAGATGGCATTAAGCGTACAGATAAAGGGGTTGTTGGTGGACCTGATGAAACCCTGATTCCTGATGGAACACAAGTTTCAATGAACTTCTGGGGCTTTACACCGGCAATCTTTGATCTAATGGAAACAAAATTTGAAACATTCTTAAAAGAAGATGTTGCGAAAAACCCTATGAAATCAGAAGCATTACTCCCTAATGATGTGGGATCTTTAATCCATGATGGTAAATTATCGGTTAAGATTTTAGATACACCCGATCGTTGGTTCGGTGTAACCTATCAAGAAGATAAACCAATGGTTCTTGCGCAGTTTGCGAAGTTCCAAGAAGATGGTACATACCCGGAAAAACTTTGGGATAAATAATTTACAAAAGGCTACGAATTATCGTAGCTTTTTTTTATGGCTTTATCGATACACGGTGGCATTAATTGAAAAGCTGTCGTATTATAGAAACATAAAGGTAGGTTATTGTTATGTATGAATCAAATTTTCAATTTTATCCAATCACAATGGATGAAAAACCACACAGTGTTCGTGTGGATCTTAATGCCCTTGTTATTGAACCGGATTATCCCCATCTCTATGTTGTTAGAAAGCCGTATAACGGGCGAGACAACGGATTTCCTACGGAGTTAGCTTTTGATACCCTAAATGAATTTGAAACTGCTGTCACAGATTTCTTAAGCCCTATGGATGTTCAGTTAATTGGAGCGATAACTGGAAATGATGTTTGTGACTATTTCTTTGTTTCAAAAGCGTGTATAAGTCTTGAATCCATCCTTAAAGAACGCTTCCCCCAAGAAGTCATGGGTGTCATTGTTCGTGAACATGATGATTTTGAAATCTACAAAAGTGTTCTATTCCCCAACGAATATCAATTAGCGATGATCTACAATCAAAATCTTTGTTTGAACCTTGAACGCGAAGGAGAACGATTTGAAGTAGAACGGGATGTCGAAGTGTTAACGGTGTTTGAACGACAAGAAGATGCACAACTATTCAGTCAACACTTTGAACAATTTGCACATACCCAAACCATCGAGCCACGGGAAGATGGTTTGATTCAAACCCGAATGATTGCTTCAATTGTTCCAACATTACCCACTATGAATGGTATTTCACAACACATCGTATCCCTCACGAATCAATATAACGGATCATATGAAGGTTGGTATTGCAACGTTCACAAATAAAAAAAGGATTGAAATCGGCACCATTACCGAATTCAATCCTTTTTATTTTTTTAATCGAAAAGAGACTAAGCCTGATCTTTAATTGCTTGTTCTTTAAGAATTAACTTACGGTTCCAAACCATAAGAACCGCTGAGATAGCACCGGCAATTGCAACACCGATCCATTTATACTCAACAAGTTTTACCATCATAAATGGTAACCATGAACTACCATAATCAATACTTGAAATCAATGCAGAACCACCTGGGATTGCAAAGTTGGCTGCTTTTGCAGCTTCAGTAAAGATTGGAGCAATATTTGTACCAATTAAAAGACCAATCGATACGGTAAAGATTCCAACGATCAGTGTACGGAAGAAGTCTCCACCACAAAGAGGTGCAATTAAAACAAACATAAATGGTAAACCAGCAAGACTTGCGAACGGCAAGAATTGGTTACCTGGAATGATAAAGGCAAGAATAATTGTGATGGGAACCATTACAAGTGAAATGGTAAGGGTAACAGGGTTACCAACACCGACTGCTGAATCAAGTCCAATAAGAAGGTTTGAGTTTTCTCCATATTTCTTTTGGATTTTAGCTTGAACTGCTTCACTAATGGGCATTAAACCTTCCATAAGAATTGCGGACATTTTTGGTGTTAAGACTAAAACAGCCGCCATCACGATTGCAAGGTTTGTAATCCCTTTGAAATCATAACCGGCAACAAGACCTAATAAAATCCCAACAACAGTACCAAGGATTGCAGGATCACCAAACATACCAAATTTTTTCTGGAATGCTTTTTCATCAAGTTTAATTTTATTAATACCTGGAATTTTATCAATAATTGCATTTAAAACATAAGCGATGGGTGCAAAAGATGCGGTAAATGCATGTGGAATTGAAATACCGGGTAACCCAAGTTGTTTTTCAACAAGTGGTGCGGTACGGTCTCCAATAACCATGATAATCACCATATTAAAGGCTGCCATTAATAGACTCACAATTAAATCATTGGTAATCATAAAAACAAGAGAACCTGTAAAGGCAAAATGCCAGAAGTTCCAAATATCAACGTTAACCGTTTTTGTTGTTTTTGTTGATAACATAAGAATGTTAACCAAAATCCCAACAGGGATAATTAATACCCCAACAGCAGAACCGAATGCAATAGCACTTGCTGCAGGCCAACCAACATCAAGAACCGTTAAGTTTAGACCAAAATTCGCAACCATCTGTTTTGCAGCAGGTTCCAAATTCTTTGTAAGTAATTCAATAACGATATTTAATCCAATAAAACCAATACCAACCATTAATCCTGATTTAAATGCTTTACTAAACTTAACCCCGAGTGCTAACGCAAAGATGGTAAAGATGATCGGCATCATTACAGCAGGACCAAGGTCAACAATAAAATTTAAAATTGACATGACTATGCTACTCCTTTAGTTAAAATATCTAAGATTTCCTGATTCGTTTTTCCTTGTAATAATTGATTTAAGAAATCGTCATCGGAAAATGTCCCCATAAGTTTACTTAAAATTTGCACTTGTTCTTCTTTGTTTTTCACAAGTAAGAAAAAGAACAGTTTTACATTGAGATCATTATCCGTAACCATTTCTTTATATGCGATTGCTTCAGATACACGTACAAAGGCAATCCCTGGTTTATGAATGTATGTTGAATCGACATGAGGGATTGCAACGCTGCATACAGGGGCTGCAAGTCCTGTTGGATAGGTAGCTTCGCGTTCCTTTAGTGCACCTAAATAAGCTTCATTAACGTATCCAAGATCGAGAAGATGTTGATTCATCACATCAAATAATTCATCTTGCGATGATACGTCTAAATCTAAAAATACTAAATCTTCATTAAACACTGTCATCACCACGTTTTCTATAAGCCGAGAATTTCAATAACGTTATCAATGGTTGCTTGAGCACCCATTCTCGTTAAAAGGGATAGCCCTGATACAACAGGAATTCCATAACCTTCTCCACCTTGAGCTGTAGTTACGATTACATCTTGATCCGATGCAATGGATGGCAATTCAGCAAGTGAAGTTTGAATAAATTTAACGTGGTCAAGAAGCCCTTTTGCTTCGAGTCCTGCTTTAAGTTTTGATGTGGCAACAGTACTTGTTGCGATACCAGAGCCGCATGCTACAATAATAGTTTTCATAAAATACCTTTCCTACTCAGTAAAGAGTGATTTCAAATAAGAAATATTCTTATTTTTAATAATGTTTGACACTTTGTATTGATGGTCGATTTCCGTATAGAGTTCTGCGAATAAGTCGGAATATTGGGTGCGATGGTCTTGATCAATGAGAATCATGAGAATAAGTTGAACGTGATCATATTTCCACGGGATGGGTTTATCGAGAACACATGCCACAATGGAGGGTCGGTATACAGAACCTTCGATATTGTGAGGGATACAAACGAGGTTACCGACCTCAGTAGAACCAAGCGCTTCGCGTTCTAGAATCGATTCTTGACACGCTTTATCGATATAGCCAAGGGTGAGGGCTTTTTGGCTCATCATTTCAAGAAGTTCTTGAGGTGATTGCGCATCAGGATTAACTAAAAAAAGTTTCTCGTCGAATAAATCTGCGACAGAATGAGTGTTTGTGGGTTCGCCTTTGATATATCGCTTAATATGTGCGATATCCTGGTCGGTAACAATTGCGGAAACAACAACTGTAGGAACCCCTAAATTACGATCGATGTGGACCGTAGAAATAAGCAAATCCACATCATCCATATCGTGTTTATCAAGTTGATAAAGAGCACTTACTTTTTTAATTTCAAGTGCCTCTTTAAATTGAGACTCTAATTTCGCTTTCAGAAGCATTGCAGTCCCGACTCCTGTCGTGCATACAACAATTGCGCGTGTTGTTTCACTTTTTTCGTCGTGCCGGGCGCGTTCGCGAGCACCACAGAAATGAAGGGCGAGGAACCCAATTTCATCTAAGTTAAAGGCTACTGCGTTTGTTTTTAAAAAATGAAAGGCAAGAACTTTCGCAATTTGAATTTCAAAAGGATAATTCTTCTCGATATCATCCAATAATTCGTTACGGATTGAAAGTCCAAGTTCAATGCGTTTGAGCGCACTTTCGAGGTGAGTCATCAAGCCTTGTTTTAGAATCTCATCGTTACGGAAATCACTACCATAAATCCGATAAATGTCATCGAGGGCTTCATTGAGGATCTGTAAATTGCGATGGGACTCTGAATTGACATTATCAACATCTGTATGGAGTTTTTTTTGAGAACTTAAATGGATATAAATATTAATGATTTCACTCTTCGGAATTTTAATGGCTAATGCCTCTTCCAGCATCACCGCTAACGCTTCGGCACATAAATAAGCTTTTGAATCCGTTTGAATTGATGTGGTTGTATTGCTTAAACCCAGCTTACCTTGTTCAATACGTGTCAAAGCAATTTCAATGTGAATCGAAAGATTTTTAAATCCAATATCTGTGAGATGGAGTTGATACTCTTGAATGCATGTCACAATAATGCGCTCAATGATATCCATGCGAGGGGTATTTTGTCCGATAATACGATTCATGTCAATGGTAGATTTTTCCATGACAAGGTAATCATTGATGAGGCGACGAATGCTGTTTTCATCACCGGTTAGGACCAACCCTCGCTTATAGTCATTTTCCAGGAAAATATGATATTCCCTTAGAATCCGTCTTACACTAACAAGATCTCTTTTGAGTGTTGATAAACTTATAAATAAATTATCAGCAAGTGCTTCTAATGTAAAATAAGTACTGTTCAAAGTTCCGTTCGCAATTTTACGAATAATCCATTCAACCCGAGATTGTCTTACATTCGGTAATACGTTATTATCGAACTCATCATTATAGAAATAGGTTTTCCACATTTCGTTTTTGTATGAGTCATCGATCAGATAACCTTTACCGCGTAACGAGGTGATGGCCATGTTGCTTTTTTTAAGGATGTGATCGATTGCCTGAACTTCCCGTTGAACCGTTTTGCTCGATATATTCAGTTCAGTTGCAATATCATCACTTGTAATTGCATCATGTGCATTGATTATCAACAACAGAATACTACTTTGTCTTTGTGTTAATTCCATCAACATCAGCTCTCACACATAGTTTACTTTATTCTATATAGTGTGCAGTTCGTGTTTGTCCTTTGTCAACGGACATGCTTAGGGTGAGAAGTCTGTTGGGAAGCGACAGGGTAAAAAGCGAGTTGATAAGAATTTGGGAAGGCATATGCTATAATGACCAAAGAACATTAAGTGGAGGAACGTTGTGAAGTTATTGATTGAAAAGTATAAGATGAGTATATTTGTGGTGTTAAATTTACTCTTAACCATTGGAATGAATTTGGGGCATCCTGTAACACCGACTCTTTTAAAATCGATGGATTTACCACCGCATGTTTTTGGCTTGTCGTTTGCGGCGATGTGTCTTACAAATTTTATTTTTGCTCTTGTGTGGTCGAATGTCGCAAATGGGATGAAAAAGACACGTATTTTAATGATATCCTCGATTGGTTATGCGATTGCTCAATTGCTTTTTGGGTATGCGTTAAATCGCTATAGTATTTATTTTGCGAGACTTTTAAGTGGTATTTTCGCTGGAGGATTCCAAGTAGGTCTTATGAGTTATGTAGTGAATGAAGCACCAGAAGAACGCCAATCTCATTACATAACAATCTCATCGATTATAGTCAGTGTAGGGGCAGCACTTGGATTCTTTATTGGTGGGTATCTTGGTGATTTTTCTGTGCGACTCACGTTTGTGATTCAAGCGGTATTTCAAATTGTACTAGGTGTTTTATTTTATTTTATTTTAGGACGATATGAGAAAATCGAAGAAAAGATGGAATGGTCCATGATTCGCAACTCCAATCCATTAAAGGTCCTTCAGTCATCGCGTCATTTAATGAAAGATGTGGTTTTGATTTTATTGATTGTAACGTTCACATCATCCGTTGGAACAACTTTGTTTGACCAAAGTTTTAATTATTATATAAAAGATATTTTCAACTTTGTACCCAGCCAAAATGGAATTATTAAAGCCATTACCGGATTGTTTGCGGTTGTGTTGAATGTTATTTTAATTCGACGTCGCAATCGTAAAAAACAAGCGGTTGAGTTGGGTCTTTTAAAAACCGTGTTTATTGCGATGGGAACGCTCGCTATGATTGTAAGTTTTAGCCAGACATCAAAACCCTTTGTTGGTTTTGCGTTAGCGTGGTTTGGTATGTACACAGTGATGATTCCTATTCTTCAAAATTCAGTAATCTCAAACAAACGCAGTGTTGAGGAAGGGAACCAACTGGCAGGCCTCTATAATTCATTATTAATGCTCGGAAAAATTTTCGGGGCATTACTTACGAGTCTGGTTTATACGATTTCGCCGTCATCAACCTTTCTCTTTGCTGGCTTTATCTTTATTCTGTCATTTATCGTTTTACTCAAACCCGAAAAAAGCATCGCGAAATAATAAGAGACATCGTTACACAAACGATGTCTCTTATTACATTATGGAAACATGGAACCCGCCTCGATTTATAATGTAGAAATTAAAGGAGGATTGAATATGAAAAAAATTGCGATCATTGGTGGTGGGAATGGTGCTCACGCAGCCGCCGCTGATTTAACACTCAAAGGGTACTCGGTTACTTTAATCGAAGATGCGCGGTTTAAACATAATATGCAAACGGTCTTTGATTCACTCCAAATTCATGTGACCGGTGTCGTGGAAGGCACCGCAACCCTAACATCCGTAACAACAGACTTACAAAAGGGCGTTGCGGACGCAGAGATTATTCTTGTTGCCGTGCCAGCCTTTGCCCACAAAGATTATGCATACCGCCTTGCACCATGCTTGCAAGAAGGGCAGATCGTTTTTATTGTTCCAGGGACATTTGGGAGTCTGATATTTAAGAAGGCAATGAATGATGTAGGCAATCATGCCAATATTGTATTTGCGGAATCACATACACTTCCTTATGCTACACGAATCATTGAGCCAGGTCATGTGATGATTATGAGTCGCTTCGATCCACTTAAAGTTGGTGTCTTACCAGCAAAAGAAACAATGCGCGTCTGTCAGATATTATCGGAACTTTATGATGGCATTCAACCTGTGGAAAGCATTGTTGCTTGTGGATTAAACAGCTTAAATCCTATTATCCATGTTCCAGGATGTATCCTTAATGCAGGACGGATTGAAAAGGCCCGTGGGGATTTTTATTTTTACACTGAAGGATTTACTTCTTGTGTTGTGCGTACTACTGAAGGGCTGGATCAAGAACGAATCCGTCTTCTTGAAGCTTTCGAATACAATTTTGAAACGGTAAATAAAGGGGTAGGTGGTCCGGATGCATCGGATGATCTTCATCAAGTAATTTCAGAGAATCCGAGTTTTGCTTCCATTAAAGGTCCAGCTGATGTGAAGGGAAGATATTATTCGGAAGATATTCCCTTTGGACTCGCAACGTGGGCCAAATTAGCACAGCACATTCATGTGGAAACTTCGATAATGAACAGTCTTGTGACATTGGGTTCATCCATATTAGGGAAAGATTGTTGGACAATGGGGCCAAGCATGGCAGATTTAGGGATTCAAAACATGAGTATTCAAGAAATCAAACGTTTCATAGAATAAAAAGAGTTCAGTACGAAAGTACTGAACTCTTTTTATTTGAATAGTGAACCAATAATATTTCCACCGGCAATAAATGTGCCGATTGAACTAAAGAGTGATGTAATTACAAAAATTAGTAAAATACGTAAAACTTTGTTCTTAAACCACATTTTCGGTTGGGTTGCATGCGTGGATAAGGCATCAAAATCTTCGAATGTTGGTGGACGTTGATATGCTTCCATGAGACCTGCAAACATACCGACGCCTAAAACGGGTGAGAGTGTCCCAATCCATGCGGTAAGGGCTGTTGTGAGAATTGTAAGCGGGTGTGCTAGGCAAATGATTGCACCAAGGGTTGCAAGGCCACCGCTTAATGCAAACCACACCAAAAGATCGTTAAGAGCCATGTGTGGATTTTTAAGCGTGAGCGCAACCAGTAATAAAATAATTATTCCCGGTACGATCCAACCTGATAAATTCAATTTTTTCTTTGCGGGGATTTGATTTAGTTCATAAAGCGAATGGTCTTGATCCAGTACCTCAATGATACCTTCAGTATGAGCAGCCCCTACAACAATCACAATTTCTTTTTCAGGTAATGCTTTAATTTTTTCGGCCATAAAAGCATTTCGCTCATGGAGAAGACTTTTAGAAATTGCTGGAAGTTTTTCATCCATTTCACGAACAGACTCAAACAATAAATCACTCTCTTTTAAATTCTCAACATCAACTTCTGAAACCGAATCATCTTCGAAGACACTTAAAATGAGCGTGGAAAGCAAGGATATTTTTTTAAAGAAAGTGAGATTTCCCCAAATGCGTTTAAAGGTTACTTGGACATCACGATCAATATAATGAATCGAAGCGTTAAACGTTTTAGCGCTTTCAATTGCTTGCTTCATTTCTTGACCTACAGATGTATTAAGGTCATCTGCGAGTTTTTTCTGATAGGAAGAAAGGACCAAGGTGGCAATAAAAGCACCAACTCGTTTGGTTTTAATAATCTGCTTAATATCAACTTCTTTATATTTATCAGATTCCATAAGGTTACGAGCCCGGTTATCATCCAATTCGATACAAACAGCCTGTGGCTGAACGGAAGCAATTGCTTCTTGTACATCAAGGACGGATTGCTTGGATACATGAGCGGTGGATACAAAATGCAATGTTTTATCTTTAAATTCTACTGTTTTCATAAGATACCTCGTACCATCATCATATCAAATTCTAAATGTCATCCATAGTACTTGATTTGAATTGACCGCGAAACATTAAGATTACTTAAGAATATAGTCAATGAATGATATATTTTTTTCAAAACTTGTCGATTATAATCAATTTGAGGGGTGAGCACGATGTTAGACTCTAATCTAAAGAAAATACGTTTAAAACGAAAATTAACGCAGCGTGAGCTGGCGAAACGTGTAAATTATTCTCAACAAGCAGTCGCAAAGTGGGAAGTGGGGGTTTCGAATCCAGATATTTCAAATCTTGTAAAGATTTGCGAGGAACTGAATATTTCTGTGGAGTGTCTTCTCTGTCAAAAACCGAAACACATGCAAGATTTTGATGAATGGAGCTTACATTTAGCGTTTTATCATGTGCTAAATTTATGTGGGACGCATCATGAAGTCGGTTTAAATATTCGAGAGTTGGATGAAGAAAACAAAATAAAACTTATCAATGAACTGGTTCTTTTTTTACGGAAGAAAGCCCTTTTAATGAAGTCAGAATTGAAGTCAGAGTTATAGTTAAAATGTGATAAGCGGATACGTCATGTGTCCGCTTGTTTTACATCAAAAAGATGGGGCGCTTTGTACATGCATGCCTTTAAATAATTATTCAATCATGAATCTAAACAGTCATGAAGGATAGCAGGGGCTATTTGTTGGAAATATTTAACACTGGAATAATAAAAATCTTGACTTTCTGAATAAAGTTGGTAGAATATCTATGTTATCAATTAACCAAAGACAGTAACGGGGCAACCTTAATAATGTTACCGAGGTGAAAGTATAAAACTTTTGAACCTGTCTTTTGGATGGGTTTATTTTTTTGGTTTAATTTGATTTCCGAGATCGAATGGAGGTGAATCATTTGCGTACAGAAATTTTAGAAAATAAAAAAGCTGTTGTTGCAGAGATTCAAGAAAAAGTAAAGAATGCCGGATCAACAGTTGTTGTTGAGTACCGTGGACTAACCGTAGATCAAATGACTGAACTACGTCGTCAACTTCGTGCAGAAAACGTTGAATTTAAAGTTTATAAAAACTCAATGTTCCAACGTGCTGTCGAAGGCACAGACTTTGAAGGTTTAAAATCCGAATTAACAGGACCTAACGGTGTTGCGTTTGGAGAAGATGCTGTTGCACCTGCTCGAGTATTAGCTAACTTCGCTAAGAAGAACAAAAAGTTAATCCTTAAAGCTGGTATCGTTGACGGTAACTTAGTAGACCAAGAAGAAATCAAAGAACTCTCAGCATTACCAAACCACGATGGCATGATTGCTATGTTGGCTGGAATGTTCCAATCACCAATTCGAAGCTTTGCTTACGCTGTATCACAAGTTGCTGAACAACGTGCAGAGGGCGGAGAAGTTGTTGAAGAAGCAGCAGTTGCTGAAGAAGCACCTGTTGTAGAAGAAGTAAAAGAAGAAGCTACAGAAGCTTAATTAAATAGGAGGAAATATTAAGATGGCAAAATTAACATCAGAAGAACTAATCGCTTCCCTAAAGGAAATGACAATCTTAGAATTAAATGAATTAGTAAAAGCAATCGAAGAAGAATTCGGAGTTTCAGCAGCAGCACCAGTTGCAGTTGCAGCAGCATCAGATGCTGGTGAAGAAGAAGGACCAAGCGAAGTTTCAGTAATCTTGAAAGAAATCTCAGGTTCAAAAGTTGGAGTTATCAAAGCATTACGCGACATCACAGGTTTAGGTATGATGGAAGCTAAAGCATTAGTTGACGGCGCACCAACAGCAATTAAAGAAAACATCAAACCAGCAGAAGCAGAAGAAATCAAAGCTAAACTTGTTGAAGCTGGCGCAGTTGTAGAAGTTAAATAATTAACACGTTAAGAAGGATCTTCTGTGAGTCATTACTTTACAGACAATTCTAATTTGAATAAAAACCGGAGAGATATCCCTTTCCGGTTTTTAGACATTAGTTTTTCAGTTATCTCGGATGATGGGGTTTTCTCGAAAGATGGCCTGGATCGCGGTACCGAAGCACTGCTTAAAGTCTGTGTCAATCATCCCTTAAAAGGAAAGGTTGCAGACCTAGGATGCGGTATTGGGGTTGTGGGTGTGATTCTTTCGCATTTCTTTAGTGATATTGAAATGACGGGCGTCGATATTAATCCGCGTTCGGTTGAACTCGCCAATATAAACTATGAAAAATATAATGTGAATGGAATTAATAAAATTCAAGATGGGTTGGATGGCGTGTATGACTTTGTAATTAGCAATCCGCCGATTCGTGTTGGAAAAGAAAAAATGTATTCTTTATTTGATAATGCTTACAATGTTTTGACCAAGGATGGGATGTTTATCTTTGTAATTCGTAAGTCACATGGAGCGAAGTCTGCGCAAGCAAAATGTGAAGCATTATTTGGTAATTGCACGTTATTAAAAAAAGAAAAGGGATATTACATCTATTGTGCCTCAAAGCGTTGACTGTAACCCACATTAGTGATAATATATATAATTGCATAATAGTGGATTTATGCGCGTTTTTTTGGTTGTTATAAAAAGTACAGGAAAGGATGGCATAAATGGAGAAAAACCAAGTATATAGTGTAAAGAAATTTGGTAATAAGGCTACCCGTCGTGATTATTCTCAAGTTAGTGGAACCTTAGAATTGCCTAATTTGGTAGAAATTCAAACGGATGCGTATGAATGGTTTAAAAACGAGGGACTCTTTGAAGTTTTTAACGAAATCTATCCTATTCAAAGCTATAATGAAAATGTAAAACTAAAGTTCATTGATTATTCATTTGGTGAACCTAAATATAACGTAGACGAATGTCGATCACGCGAAGCAAACTATGCTGCGCCACTTCGAGCAACAATGCGTCTAGAAGTAATTAACAAACAAACTGGTGAAGTGATTGAAAAAGAAGAAGAGGTGTTCCTCGGTGATCTTCCTTTAATGACTGAAACAGGTACCTTTATTATTAATGGAGCGGAACGAGTTATTGTTTCGCAAATTGTGCGTTCTCCTGGAGCGTATTTTAAGTCTGAAAATGATGATAAAACGGGTCGTGACACGTTCATGTCCGAATTAATTCCAAGTCGTGGTACTTGGTTAGAATTTATGAGTGATGATCGTAAAGCGGCTAATGGTCGTGTTATCAACATGAAAGTTGACCGTAAGCGTACGATTGTATCCACAATTTTGTTCAAGTCTTTTGGTTTAAGTCTTGATTTACAAGAAGGTGAAGATGCATTTGATACACATTCATTTAAAACGTTCTTAAATGCTATGAATTTACCTGTTTATGATGAATGGGAAGAAATTGATAGTGAGAAACGTGAATTCTTAACTTTATATGCGTTACTCTATACAGCATTCTTTGGAAACTATCCTGAGATTGTGAACTCATTAGTATTAGATAAGACTGTTACGTTTGAAGATTCATTACGTGTAATGTATGAAAACCAACGTGCTGATGAAATCCCTACAACTGACGGTGCTATCAACTTGATGAACGCGAAGTTCTTAGATCCACGCCGTTATGACCTTAATAAAGCAGGTCGTTATAAAATTCATAAAAAACTTGAAGTTTACAATCGTGTAAATGGAACCGTTCTTACAAGTGATATCAAAGATATTAACGGTAATGTTGTTTTTGAAAAAGGAACACATATTACACGTCGTGATGATGTCTTAAAATTACGTGATGTATTACGCGAAGGCGGACACATGAATGTATTCCCACTTAAGAATATCTTCTCTGCACCCGATGTACGTGATATCACGGTTGATGGAACCGTGCATTTAGTTGGACGTATCTTATCGAAAGATGTTGATGGTGATGATTTTGAATTTGAACGCGGAACGGTTCTTACTGCACAAGATCTTGAGACCTTAAAAGGCGAAACGATTCAAATTTACACAGGTATCATGGGTAAAGAAGTTGTGGTAACAAAAGATAACGTATGGGCAGTGTTAAACTACTCACAACGTTTATATACTGTTGGACGTATTCTTGATGCTTCTGGAGCAGATATGATGTCTGCAAAAGGAAATCTAATCGCAGATCGTTTCACACCAAATTACAACGTACCTAAAATTAATAAAACAAATGAAAAACTAATTGTTGATTCATTAGAAGATGGCCCCGTAACAATGTGGTTAGTCGGAGCAGCAATGCAAGAATTGTTTGTTGCGCATGAAGATGATCATGAAGAAATTGTGAAGATTGTTGGTATTGATCCATTACTTGAAAAAACAACAATCGTAGCATCAGATATTTATGCTACATATTCATATTTCTTAAACTTCATTGATGGTGTTGGTAATGAAGACGATATTGACCAATTAGGTAACCGTCGTATTCGTACAGTTGGAGAATTAATCCAAAATCAATTCCGAATCGGTTTAAGCCGTATGGAACGTGTTGTTAAGGAACGTATGTCAATCTCTTCAGATTCATCGAACCTAACACCCAAAAATCTTACAAACGTTCGTCCATTGACCGCAATGGTTAAAGAGTTCTTCTCTTCATCCCAATTGTCACAATTTATGGACCAATTAAACCCACTTGCTGAACTTACAAACAAACGTCGTATTTCAGCTTTAGGACCGGGTGGACTTACACGTGACCGTGCTGGTTTCGAAGTTCGAGATGTTCATACATCACACTACGGTCGTATTTGTCCAATCGAAACACCTGAAGGACCAAATATCGGGTTGATTTCGAACTTAACGTCATATGGAAAAATTGACAAGTATGGTTTTATTCAAACACCATACCGAATCGTTACTCCAGATGGAACCGTTACTGAAGATATTATTTATCTATCTGCAGACGATGAGTTTGAATATGTTATTGCGCAAGCGAACGAAGTGCAAGATCACAAACTTGTGAACGAAGAAGTTGTTGTTCGTTACCGTGGTGAAAATATTCTTGCCCACCGTGACACTGTAGAACTTATTGACGTGAGTCCTAAACAAATTGTTTCTGTTGCGACTGCGGCGATTCCATTCTTGGAAAATGATGATGCTTCTCGTGCCCTCATGGGTGCCAACATGCAACGTCAAGCTGTTCCGCTTTTAAAACCGAACTCACCATTTGTTGGTACGGGTATTGAACACCGTATTGCAAAGGATTCAGGGAGTGCGGTAATCTGTCATGAAGACGGAATCGTTTCTTATGTTGATGCAAACCGCGTTATTGTAAACGGAGTATCAGGAAAAGAACGTACATATTTATTACAGAAATTCAGACGATCAAACCAAGGAACATGTATTAACCAAAAACCTTTAGTGGCTCTTGGTGAAAAAGTTTCAAATGGTGACATCCTTGCGGATGGTCCATCCATGCAAAATGGTGAGCTTGCTCTTGGTCAAAACGTTACAGTCGCATTTATGACTTGGAACGGATATAACTATGAAGATGCGATCATCATGAGTGAACGTCTTGTGAAAGAAGATGTCTATACATCAATTCATATTGAAGAATATACACTTGAAGTTCGTGAGACAAAACTTGGACCTGAAGAAATTACCCGTGATATACCAAACGTAAGTGAAGTTGCATGCCGTCATCTTGATGCACGCGGAATCGTTATGATTGGTGCTGAAGTTAAAGAAGGCGATATCCTTGTGGGTAAAGTAACACCTAAAGGACAAAGCGAAATTTCTCCAGAAGAAAAATTATTACTTGCAATCTTTGGTGAAAAATCCCGTGAAGTACGCGACAACTCACTTAAAGTTCCACACGGTGGATCAGGTATTGTTCAAGATATCAAGATCTTTAGCCGCGCGGAAGGACATGACTTGCCACCTGGAGTAAGTGAATCTGTTAAGGTTTACATCGTTCAAAAACGTAAAATCCATGAAGGTGACAAGATGGCTGGACGTCACGGTAATAAAGGGGTTATCTCTAAGATTCTTCCTGTAGAAGATATGCCATACATGGAAGATGGTACACCTGTTGATATTATGCTTAACCCTCTTGGGGTTCCAAGTCGTATGAACATTGGACAAATCTTAGAATTACATCTTGGTATTGCAGCGAAGAACTTAAATATTAAGTTTGCTACAAGTGTTTTCGATGGTATTGAAACAGATGAACTGTTTAATATCATGAAAGAAGGTAACGTTTCACCTGATGGTAAGATGGTACTTTATGATGGACAAACTGGTGAGCGTTATGATGAACGTATTTCAGTAGGTGTTATGTACATGCTTAAGTTATCACATATGATTGATGATAAACTTCATGCTCGTGCAACAGGACCTTACTCACTTGTTACCCAACAACCACTTGGTGGTAAAGCACAAAATGGTGGACAAAGATTTGGAGAGATGGAAGTTTGGGCACTCTATGCTTATGGAGCTGCAAACACACTTCAAGAAATCCTTACCATTAAGTCCGATGACGTAAATGGACGTACAAAGACTTATGCCGCTATTCAAAATGGTGAAGATATTCCAGAACCTGGAATTCCAGAATCATTCCGAGTACTTAAACATGAACTCCAAGCACTTGCACTTGATGTGAAATTCTTGGACGAAAACAAAGAAGAAATCAAAGAAAGTCTTGTAGATGGTGATGAAGAAGTTGCTTCAGCACCATCACAAGATGTTCCGCAACCAGAAATTGTTGTGGAAATCGAAGAAACTAATGAGGTTGAATCACTAAACCTTGATGAGCAAGCGTAGAAGGAGGCGGTAATCTCATGAGTATTAATAATTTTGACTCGATACAACTCGCTTTAGCGTCCCCTGAGCGCATTCTAGAATGGTCTCATGGAGAAGTTAAAAAACCAGAAACAATTAACTATCGTTCACAAAAACCGGAACGTGATGGATTGTTCTGTGAAAAGATTTTTGGTCCTACAAAGGATTGGGAATGTTACTGTGGTAAGTACAAGAAAGTACGTTACCGTGGTGTTATTTGTGATCGTTGTGGCGTTGAAGTAACGAAATCTGCTGTGCGTCGTGAACGTATGGGGCACATAACGTTAGCTGCACCTGTTGCACATATTTGGTATTTACGTGGTATTCCATCACGCATGAGTTTATTACTAAACATTACCCCTAAAATTTTGGAAGAAGTTGTGTACTTCGTAAAATGGGTTATTGTGGATCCTAAGAAATCAGGATTACAATACAAACAAATTATTGATGACCGCGAATATCGTGAATACATCAATCAATACGGACCGAATGGTTTCGTAGCTCAAGCAGGTGGAGAAGGTATTAAAACCTTGCTTGAAAATATGGATTTAGAAAAAGAACGTAATGAAATTCTTGAGTTATTAGAAAATGCTAAAGGTGACAAGCGTAAGAAGTTAATTCGCCGTCTTGAAACGGTTGAAGCATTTATTAATTCTGATAACATGCCAGAATGGATGGTACTGACTGAACTTCCAGTTATTCCACCAGATTTACGTCCGATGTTACAACTTGATGGTGGCCGTTTTGCTGCTTCAGATGCAAACGACTTATACCGTCGTGTAATCACACGTAATAACCGTCTGAAACGTTTACTTGAAATGGGTACACCACAAGTTATCGTTCAAAACGAAAAACGTATGCTTCAAGAAGCTGTTGACGCATTGATTGACAATGGTCGTCGTTCAAAACCTGTTACAGGTGCTGGTGGACGTCCTCTAAAATCACTTTCACACAGTCTTAAAGGGAAACAAGGTCGTTTCCGTGCCAACTTACTTGGTAAACGTGTAGACTTCTCAGGTCGTTCAGTTATCGCTGTTGGACCAGATCTTAAGATGTATGAATGTGGTATTCCTAAAGAAATGGCAATTCAACTCTTTAAACCATTTGTTGTAAATGAGATGAAGGTTCGTGGAATTAGTAATAATGCTAAAGCTGCTGAAAAACTTATTGAACGTCAAGATCCACGTGTTTGGGATATTGTTGAAGAAGTAATTCAAGATCACCCTGTGCTCTTAAACCGTGCCCCTACACTTCACCGTCTTGGTATTCAAGCCTTTAAACCGAAAATGATTGAAGGTCGTGCAATTCGTCTTCACCCTCTTGTAACGCCTGCGTTTAACGCGGACTTTGATGGTGACCAAATGGCGGTTCACGTTCCATTATCCGAAATGGCTCAAGCAGAAGCAGAATTGCTCATGCTTGGTTCACGTAATATTCTTGGTCCTAAAGATGGAAAACCGATTGTTACACCATCTCAAGATATGGTTCTTGGAAACTTCTATCTAAACATGGAAGAATCTCCAGAAGAATTTGAAGAAAAAGCATTACAATGTGAAGCTCGTGGCGATATGGAAGAAGGTGCTAAATGGCGTCGCTTTGGTGAAAACCAAGGTAAAGCATTCCGTGACATCAATGAGGCACAACTTGCATATGAACATGAGTTGATTCACTTACATACACGTATTTGTGTTCGTGCATCATCACTTAAGAAATCAACGTTAAGTGCAAAACAAAACGAAATGTACCTTGTTACAACGCTTGGTAAACTTATCTTTAACGATATGTTCCCAAGTGACTTCCCATACTTAAACGAGGTTTCACCGGATAACTTTAAAGCGACACCGGATAAATTCTTTGTTGCGATGGGACAAGATGTTCGTGAAATTATTAGTGCAATGCCACTTAATAATGACTTCAAGAAAAAAGATCTCGAGAAAATTATCAAAGAAATCTTTGATCGTTACTCAATCGATAAAACAGCTGAAATCTTAGATAACATTAAAGACTTAGGTTTCCGCTATTCAACTGTTGCGGGTATGACTGTTGCGTTAAGTGACATCAATGTTGCCCCTAACAAAGAAAAATATGTTGATGAGGGTAAAGAACAAGCTGCGAAATTAATGAAACAATACAAACGTGGTCGTTTAACAGCTCAAGAGTGGGAAGGTAAACTGATGACTCTATGGGATGGTATTAAAGGACGCGTTGGTGCGGAATTAATGGACGAACTTGCTCGTAAAAACCCTATCAATATGATGGCGACATCGGGTGCTCGTGGTAACGTTTCTAACTTTACTCAGTTATCCGGTATGCGTGGTTTAATGGGTAAACCTACTCAATCAAAATCAAAAGCAGGCTATCAATCATCAATTATTGAAGTTCCAATCTATTCGTCATTCCGTGAAGGTCTAAATGTTAGTGAATTCTTCGTTTCTACTCACGGTGTGCGTAAGGGACTAACCGATACTGCTCTTAAAACAGCGGAATCAGGATATCTTACACGTCGTCTTGTTGACGTTGCGCAAGATGTCACAATCGTTGAAGATGACTGTTATAGCGACAACGGTTTCCTTGTAGAGGAAATTGTAGATCGTAAATCTAATACAATTGTTGAGTCACTCCATGACCGTCTTGTTGGACGTTATATTAAAGAAACAATTGTTGATCCAAAAACTAAAGAAGTTATTATCGAAGAAGACGAATATATCGATGAGTTTGCTGCAAAACGTATTGTGAATGCAGGAATCAAACAAGTTCGCATTCGTTCTGTATTCTCATGTGAATCAAAACATGGTATCTGTAAAAAATGTTACGGACGTAACATGGCAACAGGTGAAATTGTTGAGGTTGGAGAAGCAGTCGGTATCGTTGCCGCTCAATCAATCGGGGAACCGGGTACACAGCTAACCATGCGTACGTTCCATACCGGTGGGGTTGCGGTTGCTGGTGGGGAAGATATCACTCAAGGTCTTCCACGTGTTGAAGAACTCTTTGAAGCGCGTTCACCAAAACTGGGTGCTGCGATTTCTGAAATTTCCGGACGTATTACGGATATCCGTAATGCCGAAGATGGTTTCGGTTATATCATCACCGTTGCAAACGATAAAACATCTGTTGAGCACCATACATTACCACATCAACCTGCTCGTGGTTGGTTAAAAGTTGGTTCTGAGGTTTCAGCCGGTGAAAAACTAACAGAAGGTTCTGTAGATCCTAAGAAACTTATGGAATATGCAGGACGTCTCGATGTTCAAAAATACATTTTAAAAGAAGTTAAAAAAGTCTACCAAAGTGGTGGTATCGAAATTTCTGATAAGCATATTGAAGTTATGATTAACCAAATGATGCGTAAAGTTATTGTAATTGATGGACAAGATACAGGAATTTCTCCTGGTGTTCAAATGCATGTTGATAACATGACTCAAATCAATGAAGATATCCTTATGGAAGGTAAGAACCCTGCACGTTATCGTCCAGTGTTACTCGGTATTTCTAAAGCTTCTGTTGAAACGGAATCATTCTTATCAGCTGCTTCATTCCAAGAAACTACAAAAGTTCTTACGGATGCAGCTATCAAGTCTAAGATTGATCCACTCATGGGTCTGAAAGAAAATGTTATCATTGGTAAGAAAATTCCAGCGGGAACAGGTTCTGAATTATACCGTGAATCAACTGAAATGGTTAAAGAAATGGCTGAACTCAAACGCCAAGAACGTATTGAACGAAATACAATTGAGGAAGAGGATTCCGTTATTAGCGAAATTATTCGTGGATAATTGAGGTTTATAAATCAATGCATTTCTAAAATTAAGGGCCTACACTCATCGATTTGAGTGTAGGACTTTTTTTATATGTACATATTTATTGATAAAGGTTTATAATGATAAGATGGAGGCGTTAAAATGAATAAAAAAGCAGAATTTACGACAAAACTTGTACGTCAAGCCGGAGAACGCATTAAAACGATGATGCAGGAATCGATTGATATTAGTCTTAAATCATCAAGATCAGATTTTGTAACGAATGTTGATAAACAAACAGAGATTTTTTTAGTTTCAGGAATCAAGGAAGCTTATTCAAACCAAAATTTCTTAACTGAAGAAAAAACCGTGGAAACGATGGGGAAAGACCATTTATGGATTATTGATCCGATTGATGGAACCACAAACTTTATCTATCAAAAACAAAATTTCAGTATTTCTGTGGGTTATTATCATCAAGGAATGCCTGTATTTGGTATTGTTTATGATGTCATGGCAGATGAGATGTTTGTTGGGATTGTTGGTGAAGGAGCATATCTGAACGGACAAAAATTAGCGATGCTCGACCAAGATATTCAGTTAAAAGATTCAATTATTTCCGGTGATGTCTACCGTCCTGGTTTATTTAAAATGACCCCTCAAGAACTTAAACCACTATTTATTACGCATCGATTTTTAGGGTCGGGAGCTCTAGAAGTATGTCATATTGCGGCAGGGCGATGGCAATCATATGTCTTTCCTAAACTCAAAGTATGGGATTTCGCAGCTGCGGTGATTGTCTTAACATGTGTTGGTGGTACTTACCACTTTGGGGATTTAGAGGATACGCTTTACTTTGATAATGAACCCCGTGTATTTATCGCGGCATCCAATCAAACGATTAAAGAAAGTTTAAAAGCACTACTATAAGGAGAAATGTATGCAATCAAAATTATCATTTGCGAAGCAATTAGTTTATGAAGCAGGAGACTATGTTCGCGAACATATGAAGCAAGAATTAAATATTGATACGAAATCAGCACGCAATGATTTTGTTACCAATGTCGATAAAGGGACTGAGCAATTTTTAGCCAAACGCATTAATGCAAAATATCCAAACCAAAATTTTATTACCGAAGAAAAAATGGTTGCATCGACTGGACTTGATGATTTGTGGATCATTGATCCAATTGATGGTACGTCAAATTTTATTTTTGAAAAACGTAATTTTGCGATATCTGTTGGTTATTATGAAGAACAAAAACCTGTTTTTGGGATTGTCTATGACGTGAGTCGTGATGAAATGTATGTCGGGATTGCAGGCGAAGGGGCTTACCTCAACGATCATAAGCTTCCAATGCTATCTCAAACCGTAACACTTCGTGATTCCGTTGTTTATTCGGATACTAAGACTTTAGAGGTTATGTTTGGGGATGCGGTTAAGGCGCATGATGATTTTATGTCGGTACGTTATATGGGAGCAGCGTCGCTTGAAATTTGTGGTGTCGCTGCAGGACGTCATCAGGTGTATCTCTCACGGCGCTTGAAGGTATGGGATATTGCAGCTGCAACAATCATTCTTGAGGCAGTTGGTGGTGCATTCACTTACGATACATGCGATAATAAGATTATATTTGAAGATAAGAATTTTGAATTTATGTGTGCTTCAAATCCCACAGTGATTCAGGAACTCAAAGATAGGAGATAGGAATATGGAATCTTATTTAAAGATTAATGATGAGGTTTCGCTGCGTTATGCAGCTGATTGTGTTGAAAAACCGAAGGCTATTGTTATTATTAACCATGGTTTTGCGGAGCATATTGGTCGCTATGATCATGTTACAGAGCATTTTAATAAAGCAGGATTAAGTGTGTATCGCTATGATTTACGTGGACACGGTCGTACCGACTCCCCTAAAGGACATATCGATTCGTATTTATCGTTTATCTCAGATTGTAATGAAATGGTTAAATTTGTTAAAGATGAGAATATCGGTGTTCCTGTATTTATGTTAGGTCATAGTATGGGTGGGCTTGTTACGACGATGTATGGTATAGCACATCCCTATGAACTAAAAGGCCAAATTCTATCAGGTCCTGCTGTGGCGCCACTTCCGCCGGTTGAAGGAAATATGGGTAAAGTATTAAATGTAGTCGGTAAATCATTTAAAAAGATAAACATTCGTAATGTTGTGGAAGATGACATTTGTTCGGTACCCGAGGTTGTGAGTGCTTATAAAAATGATCCGGATGTTTTACATAAAGCAACTGCAGGATTTATGCGTGAATTTTTAATTAAGGCACCGGAGTTTGTTGCGAAAAATGTATCCCGTTACCGCTATCCTGTTTTAATTTGTCATGGAGAAAAGGATAAGGTTGTTCCTATCGAAGTAGGTGAATGGCTTTATGAAAACATCGGTTCAAAAAACAAACGTTTTATTGCTTACCCAGACCTATACCATGAAATCCTTAATGAAACGATGTACCCTGAGATTCTAGATACTATGGTTGAGTGGATATTGCTTCAGTTGAGTAAGTAATATGTAATTCTAAAATGACGGTTTCTTATAAATGATAAAGTAAAAAAACATCTCAGTCTGGCATCATGTCAGATTGAGATGTTTTTACGTTTTACTTGTTTCTTAGCAATTAAGAGTCTTTACGCTTAAAGAGTAAGCCAAGTCCAATAATCATAAACGCTGCAAAGGATCGTGTTTCTGAATTGATACCTGTTTTAGGAAGTGTATCGGATTCTTCACGGTTACTTTCTGGTTTTTCAGTTGGTTTTTCAGTTGGTTTTTCAGTTGGTTTTGAAGGATCAATGTTTGGCTCTATTTCCACATCTGGTTTTCCTTCTTCAGGCTTTGTTTCCGGCTTTGTTTCAGGTTCTTCTTGGATTTCTTTGAGTTCAAGATGATCGTAGGAGGTTTGAAGTTGATTGCGGCCGTCTTCGAGATCTTCGAGGGTACGATCGGGATTATCAACGGTTTCTTGTACGCGTGATCGTGTTTCAACTAGATCATTACTAGAATCTTCAGTATAGAGATCTAAATCAAGAGCATCGATTGTTTTAAAGAGCGTACGAATCTCTGACACGACAGCATTTTCAAGTGCCTCTGTATCAAGGCGTAATTCGATAATGCTGGAAGCCCCTTCAAGATCTTTGGTATTGATTGTGAATTGGTTTCCATTTTGAGTGATGTTTGAATCCATCTTGGTTACAGATTTGTAGGGACGGGTAATGGTTACCTGAATTTCTTCCTCTACATGTTTTGGATCACTCACTGCAATGGTTAACGTACGGTTGTTTGTAATGTGTGCAGTAACGGATGCGGAACGGTCAACACCAATTCCTTCGAGATTGGCACCATCAACACCCCACACGTTCATTGCAAAGGTTGTATCTGTTTTGATTGCTTGAATTAAGTTGTTATTTTCAAGGATTTCGAGTGTGTTATTTTTAGCGAAGTCTTGAATTTGTGTTTCGGAACTGTTTGGAAGCATGACATACTCATAAGAATCATTGTCTGCGACTATTCCATGGTTGATGCCCAATTTAAAGAAGTTTGAGCTGTATTCAATTTTGTCATCAAACATTAGGTTTTGATCTACAAATTTTCCACTGTGAACGGTATTACTGATTTCAACATCTGTTTCTGTTGGGAAGTAGTATCCAAAAGTTCCTTTGTCGCCGTTGTTGAGGGTAATTGTATCCCCTTTTTCAAGGCTTAGTTTTGGAGCGCTAATGGATGTTTCGTTGTGCTTGATTTGAGCATCGGCATCAACTTTTCTATTTTCAATTGTTGTTTCAATGGATGATGGGGATGTTCCTGTGATATTTGTTCCGAGTGCAACAATTGCATCATCTAAGAAGAACCATGATTTTTGAGCACGAAGGTCCATACCATTATTAAACGTATTTGTGTTGTAGTACATTCCTGCACTTCCTATTTTACCAGTTGATGAACCACCAACCCATGCTTGTTTGGATAGTTTTCGGTGGAGCGCTTTATTAGCTAATGGACGTGTATCAACGGTTGTTCCTGGAAGACGATATTTATCGACTGCTGCCCAGTAGGTACCATCATATTGATCAATGTCGTTATCTGTGTACAGATAGAGCATACCACTTCCTGTATGCCATCCTTGCATGTTTTCGTTGTTTATGGATTCATAGTTTGAAATTCGTTTTGAGAACATGCTGAGTGCTGCGGTATAGTCGTGGTTACGATTTACAACGCGATCCATTGATCCATATATTTTCACATGTTGCGTTGATTCCAAGGTTTGGATGGATTCATCTTCAAAAATTTGTTTGGCTTTAACTAATGATTCGAAATCACGAGTACGACTAAAGTAATCGTGGTAACGATCTGATGCGATAATCCACTCTTTGAGGTGTTGTTTGTAAGTAGATTTTAGTGGTTCCGGTGCTGCATCTGCGATCAACATAATATTTGCGATACTTTCTTTTCCTGTGTCAAACTCTTGTGCGGTTGGACTCATGTAAGGAGCGCGAGAAATGCTTCGACCATTAACCATTGACATCATTTTCCCTTTATACATAAGTGGAATGTATCCCTCATCAATTAGTGTATAGATATTTTGCATTGTTGCAGGATCCATAGCCCAAGGTGTGTCCGCGACAATCGATGCGATTTTCCCAATTCCCTTTACGAGGTCATTTCCGTAGGTACCAAGGTATGCAATATCTTTATGCTGTACAAGTGATCCATCTTTGTAAAGACCATCACCTGATGATACATATTGAACAACTTCCGGCATCTCTTGGTTTACATAATCAAGAAGTGAAGCATCTTGCTTCATGATCCCAACCCCTAAGAAAATTAGACCAACATCTGTTTTATTTGCACCTGTTGCTGGAGCACCATTGAGGAGCGTGGTGAGGTTTGTATTGTAGACTTCAATTCCTTTTAAATAACGGGTTATGTCCTCTTGGTCGATATAATCATTTACAATCGAGAGGATATCAAGAAGGCGCATTGGGATTCCAATTTGCCAATCCCACCAGTTTCCGTGAGTCGGAACGGTGAATGGACTTCCATACATTTGGTCGTTAATGAGAAAATCAAGTTGCGTCGAAATAAAGTTTAAGGTTGCTTCATCTTGATAATATTTACTTCCGTACGTTCCAAATGCAATCGCAATGGACTTTAGATTTGTAAATTGACGGGTGTTATGAGCAGCTACGGTTTTGTTGTCTTCATTAGCCCATGGGAATTCAGGATTTGGACTTTGGTCAAGTGTTGAGAATGCGTCATCTGCTTTTCCATCAACAACCTGAATATAATCTTGAATGTGTTTGTCATTGAGGTTGATGGATTCATCTCCAACAGCACGTTCTTGCCAGCGTGATTCCATCGTTATAAAGTGGGAATCAACCGCATCTTCAGTAATATCAATTGAGATGCTTTGAACGATTTCAGAAGTGTCTTTTGATTTAATGTTTACGGTTGTTTTCCCTTTTTTAAGGCCAAGGATAAGACCATTTTCTGATATCGATGCGATTGCGGCATCAGTAGTTTCAAATTGATAATGGCTATTTGGATCACTGAGAAGTGGCGTAACAAATTTACGATGTCCTTTTTGAATTGTAAGAGCCATTTCTTTTGAGTTTACCGGTTTACTTTCGGTATTAAAAAAAAGTGGTTGTTTCTCGATTAAAGATGTGGGTTCGTCTGCATGGATCAACAATGCATTGGAACTCATTACGAGCGCGAGCCCGGTACATAATAATGTTTTGGTGTGTTTCATGGTATCCTCCTTTTGAATACGCTTACAGATGAATTCTACATTTTACGGTGATGTTGGTCAATCGCTCCATTGAATTCTATAAGTGTTTGGTTGAAAAGTGAAAATGGGTTTTTAACGTTTTTTTTTAATTAAATCAAGGAATGTCTAAAGCTAAAGTTTAGTTAGAAGTGGATATGGATGAAAGAAAATGAGATAATTAAAGTCAAGAGTGAGGCAAGGAGATTGTGTATGATTAAATGGATTCAAAAACATAAATATGGGGTGATGGGCGCAGCGCTTGTGGTTACCGTTTTGGGTTTAGCAGTAATGGCATACATGATGTCTGGTGCTGCGATTCGCATCGTTGATGGCAATGAATTCGTGGTTGAAGCAGATAGTGATGTAGCTTTATCGGTTGTCCACGATAAGATTATCGTGGATCCGAAGACATCTGAGTATGAAATGGTTGTGGTTTCGGATAAAGGGGAATTATCCATTCAAGACCATAATGATGCGATAATTCAAAGGCGAAAGCTTGAATTACAGCCCAAAGGTATTTTAGTAGAAGAAAATCTAAAATTGCGTGTCTATTTAAAAGAAAATCCGAAACGTGACGTCCTTTTGAAGATTAAAACTGAAGATACGAAAGCTCCCGAAATTATTATTACACATGATGGAACTACGATTAAGGGGGACGAACAATCAATTTCGATAGGATCATCAAAGATTACTGCAGTCGCAAAGGATTATGCTTTTGGATCGTTAAGCGAATCTTTAAAGGTAAATGTGAAAGGCTCGATTGATTATGATGAACCCGGAACCTATGACATGATCTATAGTGTCGATGATAAGACAAACCAAGTTGAACGTAAATTGACCGTTCATGTGTTGAAAGAGCATGCTAATGATGTGGAGGAAGGGAAACCACATGATGTTGAAAATCCTACGGATTATGATAGTGGAACATCTGCAGTGGTGGATTCTCATTCAGAACTTGTTTTGGTAAATAAGCATCGATCATTATCACGGGATTTTTATCCAAACCTCAGTTATATTCCTGCGGATTATGCTGTCAGCGAGGGTTATGAGGCAACCCCTAATACGGTTTCATCATTTGTTAAGATGGTAGATGCTCTTTATGATGAAACGGGTTTGTGGTTGCTTGCTACTTCATCCTACCGAGGTTATGACTTCCAAGAAGAACTGTATACCAATTACGTTGCATCTCACGGCCAAGTTCAAGCGGATTTAATGTCGGCAAGACCGGGACATTCGGAACATCAAACGGGGCTCGTTATTGATGTGGTGACACCAGGTGGGAATATGTTTGCTTTTTCTGAGACCGAACAATCCACATGGGTGAATCGCAATGCTCATCGCTTTGGTTTTATTGTTCGTTATCAAGCGGGCAAAGAACATATAACAGGATATCAACCCGAAGCATGGCATTTGCGCTATGTTGGTAGCAATGCTGCGACTGAAATCTATAACAGTGGTTTAACGCTTGATGAATATTTAAATCAATAAAAAAAGCCTATCACATTTAAGTGATAGACTTTTTTTATTTTAGACCGAGCTTTTGTTTATGCATCGTATCTTTTAACTGCATGCGTCCAGGATGTCGTCGACTCATGCTTTGTTTAATCTGATTTGTGAATGAGTCGATGCGTTTGTTTGCATCACGTAAGTCATAATATTCTGTAACCGTCTCGTCATAGTCGCGCATCGCATCGGTAATTGCATCCATGTTAGGATATGTATTTTCAAAATGCATGAGTTGTTGTGGCATTCGCGGTTTGAGCTGAGGCTTTTGATTCGGATAACCAAAACCAAGTCCCAGTACAGGGAAAACATATTCAGGCAACTCTAATAAGTCGATGATTGCTTGAGCATCATTGAGAATACTTCCTAAAAATACCCCACCCATGCCTAGGCTCTCAATAGCTACCATTGTGTTTTGTGCAGCGAGAATCGCATCGGTATATCCAATCATCATACGATCAAATGTTTCAAGGACTTCGATGTCGTCGATATTTCCTTCGTGTGCAATTTTCCCATTACGATGTTGATCAATCACAAAAATAAATAAGTGACCAACGTTTTCGATATAAGGTTGTGCGCCTATGGTTGCGATTGCTTTCTTCTTTGCTTTATCCGTTACGCTAATAATTGAATAAGATTGCATGTAATTACTTGTGGATGTCGCTTGAGCGACGGAAACCAACGTATCAATAATTTCTTGAGAAATGGGTTCATCCGTAAATTGACGAATGGTACGATGGTTGAGTTGTTGTTTAATTGTACTATTCATAATTCCTCCTTGGTCATATTATACCATGGGGGGCATATTGATGGCGCTCAAATCGCTTAGTCGATACAATATGTATCTAGAGGTGAATGTGATGAAAGTACAAGTATGGTCCGATTTTGTCTGCCCATTTTGCTATGTGGGAAAAAGACATTTGGAAGAAGCAATAAAGCAATTAGATAAAGAAATTGAAGTAGAGTTTATGAGTTTTGAATTAGATCAAAACTATGTTGATCAACCGGATTTAAACATTCATGAAATGTTGGCTCAAAAATATAACATATCCGTTGATGAAGCACGATTGAATAACGAACGTGTAGGGTCCATGGCTCAGACAGTTGGATTAAACTATGATTTTGATGCGATGAAATATACTAATACATTTAAAGCACATAAAGTATTTCAGTATGCAAAGTTTAAAGGTTTAGGAAATGAATACAGTGAAAAGTTAATGGATGCTTATTTTTCAAAAGGTGTTTACTTAAACGATCTTGAGGCCTTAATTGAACTTGGTGTCTCAGTTGGACTTGATGCAGAAGGCATCAAACATGCATTTGAATCTGATGAGTACGGATTAAGTGTTCGTCAAGACGAGCAATGGGCACAGATGATTGGTGCTCGAGGTGTTCCACACTTTGTAATTGATGACCAAGTATCCTTATCAGGAGCTCAACCTATTGAAACATTTAAGTCAGCGCTCCAACATGTTGAGACGCTTAATGCTCAAAAAAATGATGCAATGATGTGTACTGATGGGGTTTGTACTGTTGAATAAAAAAGCTAGGTTATCTAGCTTTTTTATTTGCACTGCGTGTGAGAAATCGTTAAGATATAAGGAGATGGAGGTTCTACTATGAATAAACGCAAATCAATACAAATCGGTATCGTTGTGATTGTATTTATCCTACTTGATATCTGGTTTGGAAATACATATCACTACATGGATATCGGCTCGATGCTCTATTTAAGTACATTTATCTTAGTGATTGCTGGAATACTGTTTATCGACCGTGAAAACTATAAAAAGTTCTTTAATACCTTCGGCATCATCGTAGGGATCTTTGCCATTGTTTTCTTAGTGGGTAGTGTGACATCATCACGTATGATTAATGCGAAACGTTATGCAAATGTATTGGGTCAAGTAAAACCAGTAGAGTTTAAAGATCTCTATGGTGAAAATCATAATATTGAAGTTTCTTATGTAGATAAGGACTCAGCGTTGTTATCGGCAGAGAAAAAAATGGGAGAACTCAGTGAGGTATCATCGCGTTTTGATATTAATACCAATGAATTTACCCAAATAAATTATCAAGGCAAAATGGCGCGTGTTGCACCGTTTGTTTATGCGGATACTTTTAAAAAATATACGAACTTCTCAAGTGGTGTGCCCTACTATGTTCTTGTAACTACAGGGGACGGAAATATGAATGCGAAATCAGAGATTGTAACGTTACCCGCACCCATTAAATATTACCCAGGTGCACCATTACAATATGATCTACGTCGTCATGTGGCTTTACACCATAAATTTAGTTATCTTGATGATTGGAACTTTGAAATTGACGATGCAGGACATCCCTATTGGATTGTTCAATCGATTACAAAACGTGTTGGGATTTGGGGCGCTAAAGACATGGATGCTGTGATTGTTGTGGATGCGGTCACTGGAGAAACTGCACGTTATGAACTCAGTGAAATCCCAGAGTGGGTGGATTCCGTTTATCCAACGGATATGATGTTATCGCATGCGAAAGATCATTTCACTTTAAAGGGAGGTTATTTTAACTCTTTCATGCAACAACAAGGTGTGATGGCTGTAGACCAGCAAGAAGGTTCTTATAACTATGTAAGTATCGACGATGAGATCTATATCTTTACTGGAATACGTCCCATAAAATTAGATTCAAGTTCAACAACAGGGCTCTTATTTATGAATAAGCGAACTGGAGAGACGCTTCAAATGGATTTACCAGGGGTTTCTATTACAGCGGCTGAAATGACTTCAGTTGGTTCGATCCAAGAAAAAGGATATACACCAACAACACCAATTCTACAAAACGTTGGAGGATTCCCTACATATGTGATGTCTCTCAAAGATACATCGAGTGTAGTTCGTGGTTTCTCAATGGTTAATTACCAAGATTACACCAAGTCAGCCGTAGGCGACACCTATCAACTATCTGAGAAGAATTATCTCAATGTTATGGGAAATCAAGTAGGTATTGTTCCAGAAGAAATTGTGGAGAAAACCGGGGTCGTTTCAGATGTTAAACAAGTTATCATTGATGGCAATACGCATTACCTCATTCGTCTTGAAGGGGATGAAGCCATTTATCAAGCAAATCTTATTCTAAATGATGAACTTGCATTCTTGACTAAAGGCACTCATGTAATCATAACAATCAATGGTTCTAAAATTGTGTCCTTTGAATTAGCAAAAGAAAAACCAGATCATTAAAAAAAACACCATCATTTGGAAGGAACTGACCTAGGAACTGACCTAGTTCCGTGGGACTAAAGAAAAAAACCTCTTGTATGAGAATTATTGTAAAATAGTTCAATATAGGAGGTTTTTATATGGGAACACGAACTATGCATAGCTATGAGACAAAGATGAAAGTTATAGAAATGAAGTTGGCAGGATACTCAAGCAAGTTTATTCAGACTGAACTAGGAATAAAAAATGTAACTCAAGTCAAAACATGGTGGAGATGGTATCGAAATGGTGAACACTACCGATTTTCTCAACCGGTAGGCAAGCAATATACTTTTGGAAAAGGGCCTGAAGGAGACACGGTCGAAGAAACACAAAGACTTAGAATTAAATCTTTGGAGCAACAAATTGAACTATTAAAAAAGTATTTGGAAAGAGAGAGGATGTGGTTCCTGAAATAATCATCAAGCTCGTTGAAGAGTATCGCAACACTGTATCAATTAAAGATATCTTGAATCTTTTTGGGGTACCTAAGTCAACGTATTACCGTTGGACTAAAAAAGAGCAACTAGATTCTAATAATTATTCTGTCAATGAAGCATTAGTAATTGAACTTTGTAAAGAAAATAAATTTCGTTATGGATATCGAAAAATAACTGCATTAATTCGAAAAGAAAGAATTATCAATAAGAATACTGTTCAAAAGATAATGAGAAACACCAATGTCAATGCCGTGTTAAGGTCAAAAGGTATCGAAAAAACAAAAATCCGAAGATCATTATGCCCAATATCATTAATCGCGACTTTAAATCACTACGTCCTCTAGAGAAATTGGTGACAGATATCACTTACATCCCTTATGGCCATAAGATGCTCTATTTATCTACGATCATGGATTTATATAATGGTGAGATTATTGCGTCTACATTGAGTGACAGACAAAACCTAGAATGTGTGGTTGATACATTAAATCAACTTCCGGATATCGTTCAGCCATGTATTCTTCATTCTGATCAAGGGAGTGTCTATACATCAAAAGAGTATCAACTCAAAGTAAAAATAAAAGCATTACCATGAGTATGTCCCGTAAGGGTACACCCGCTGATAATGCTCCTATCGAATCGTTTCATGCCTCGCTAAAGTGTGAAACATTCGAATTAAACCCAGAACTAAAGGGTTCTACTGAAATTGTATCACAAACTGTGATAAACTATTTAAAATATTACAATGAAAATCGAATACAAGAAAAGCTAGGATATCAATCTCCCGTAAATTATCGGTTAACTTCATCCTAACTTGGTTTTTTCTTTAGTCCCACGGAACTAGGTCAGTTCCCTTTCACTATGATGGTGTTTTTCTTCGTTTCAATTGATCGATTAAGATTCAAACTCTAAAACAAATGCTTCTTCTTGCTTTTCTTCTTCCGCAAGATTTACGATCCATTTTTCTTTATTCACAAATCGTAATGCAAGCATCATTTTTAAGATATCTGTAGATTGCCCTACAATATAAAGCCAAAGAATGCTTAAGTCTGTTGTGTAGGTTGCAATGCCCACCGCAACCAAATTCACACACCACATATACCCTGAGTCCAGAAGTAATGTAGAACGTGTATCACCACCAGCACGAAGAATAAAGTAACATGTTGTATTAATCACATAGATACTAAATAATGGTGCTTGAATTCTCAAGAATGTTTGAGCGGTCCACATCGCTTCAGCCGATACTGAATAAATTTTCGGTATAAGGAACGTGGAACCTAAAAGCAGGGTGCCAAAGACTGCACTGAGTAATACACCAAATCCAATAAGGCGATACCCGTTTTCGCGCGCTTCGTCGAGTTTATTAGCTCCAAGTGGTTGAGAAACAAGAATGGTAATGGCGACAGACATACCGGCATTCATGGTGAAGAACATATCCGAAACCGTAGTCGCAATCGAGTAACCAGAAATAACTTCCGCTCCACGGGTTGCATAGAAACGAAGTAATAATGCCATTCCTGATGCCCACAATACTTCATTTAAAGCAAGGGGAAAGGCTTTGGCGGTAATTCGTTTTACGAGTGTTTTAGAGATATCAAACATATCACGAATGCGTGTCTTAAACGCATAATTTCCCGTAACAAGGAAATAACTGATAAATGTTAATTCAACACATCGTGCAATAAACGTTCCAATTGCACCACCTAGTACACCAAGACGTGGTGCACCGAAGTTACCATAAATCAAACAATAATTAAAACAAAAGTTTGTAATCATTGAAATAACACTTGCAACAAGAGGAGTTTTTGAATCTCCAGTTGCTCTCATTGAGCCCGCTATGGCCAATGTAAATAGGTTGGGAATAAACGCCAACGCACATACGTAAATATATCTCATACCTTGCTCAATTACTTTTGGATCCTTTACAAAGAACCGGATAATATTTCCTGGAAAAAGTAATGCGAGGATGACGAATGTACTCATTATCAACATTGATGTTAGAATTGAAAAACGGAATGTTTGCTTCATATGATCTTCGTCTCTTGCTCCGAAGAATTGAGCCATAAATACAGCTGATGCAGCAATCACGCCATTTGTTCCAAATACAGCGATAATAAAGTAACGATTTACGGTGGCAACACCCGATAATGCATGGTCCCCGAGCTGACCGATCATCAAGTTATCCAGTAAGTTTACGGATGTACTGATAAGCTGTTGGAGCATTAACGGAATTGCAATAAATAAAGCCTTTTTATAAAAGTCTTTATCGCCTACAAATCGCTTTAGATTCATCGATTCGACCTCCTTCTAAAAACGCTAAGACTATCATATAGAAAGAGCAAGATAATATCAATTAAAAAACACCATTTCGTCACATTAATTTAACATTTAATACAGATTTCAAATACGAACCCTTAAAATCACGTATACTATAAATAAAAAGGAGCACATGCTATGATAAAAATTGTGATGATGGTTGGAAGTTTACGTAAAGGTTCTTACAATATGATGTTGGGAAAACATATACAAAAACGATATGCAGATCAGATGGAAATTGAAATACTAGATATCGATGTTCCAAACTATAATGGTGATTTGGATAATCCAACGGATACACCTGAAAAGGTAAAAGTTATGAATCAAAAAATTCATGATGCGGATGCAGTGTTTATGATTACGCCAGAATATAATCATGGATTATCAGGTGTATTAAAAAATGCTATTGACTGGGCAAGCCGTACGCAACCAGGACTTAAGAATAAACCGGGTTTAATTGCTTCTTGTTCGATGGGACAAACGGCTGGGGCACGAGGTTATCTAAACCTCTATACAGTGCTTGATACAATGCCTATGTGGCTTCTACCGGGCAATGATATCTTGATTGGTGCTGTACATACAAAATTTGATGAATCCGGGATGTTAATTGATGAAGGGACTGTAACCTTTATCGATGGGGTCATGAATCAATTTATAGAATATTACAATCAAGTCAAGCAATAACAGTCAAGTGGTATTTTGTGGTCATTGCAATCGTAATTTTTAAATGATACGATTATTTTCGAGGTGTCTATGAAACCAATTAAAGTATTATTTGCCCACGGTGGAACGCTTGAAAAAGCGGGTACTGAAGCATATATGATGAGTGTATTTCGAAATATTGATCCAAAAAAAGTTCATATTGATTTTCTTGTTTTTGGATGCAAGGAAGGTTATTACGATAAGGAAGTCATTACGCATGGGGGTAAAATTTTTAGAATTCCATTAACCCCCCATGATTTTTTTGGGAAACATCCTTCACGTAAAACAATTCTAAAAATGTTAGAAAAAGAGCAATATGATATTATTCACAGTCATATGAACGCACTGAATCCACTCATATTCCAAGCTGCTCGTAAGATTGGAATTCCCTATATGATTTCACATTCCCATGGGAGTCGTCATTTTGTTGACAATGTTCTATTAATCAAATATAAGGATCAATTGATGAAGAAGATTCCTGATTATGCGGATGTGCTTTTAGCGTGTTCAAAAGAAGCAGGCGATTTTCTCTACCCTAATTTAGAATATACAATTATGAATAACGGAATTGATCTTGAACAATACGAGTATAATGAAACGAAACGAAAACGATTACGTAAAGCATTGAATGTGGATGACCAATTGGTATTTGGTCATATCGGTCGTTTTAACTTCCAAAAAAATCATAAATTTCTGATTGAAGTGTTTAATGAAGTCGTGAAAACAAAACCCAATGCAATCTTAGCACTAGCAGGCGAAGGGGAGTTGTTTGACGATGTGAAATTGCAAGTGAAAAATTTTGGAATTGAAGATCATGTTAAGTTTCTTGGATTAAGGGATGATATTCCGGATGTTTTACAAGTTCTCGATGTCTTTTTGCTCCCTTCCGTTTTTGAAGGGTTGCCATATGTGCTGGTAGAGGCTCAAGCGGCAGGACTCTTATGCTTTGCATCCGATACAATTGATCGTCAAAGTGCTCTCACAGATCATTTTCATTTTCTACCCATAGATAATCCCCATGAGTGGGCTGATTATATTGTGGGACATCTAGACTATGAGCGTCGAAGTACTCGGGAACAATTAATTGAAAAAGGATTTGACGAGCGGATAAATGTTCAAAAACTGGAAGATATCTATGAAAATTTAGTTAAATAATTAGAGCGTGAGTTACGCTCTTTTTTTTCGCATTTGCAATCTTGAAAAGATACGCGATAGAATAGTAAACAGTGGAAGGTCGTGGATTATGAAAAAATCAGAGGTATATTGGAAATTGTTTAAATCATCGTTTCACTTAAGTGCATTTACGTTTGGAGGTGGTTATGTCATCATCCCATTAATGCGAACGAAATTTGTGGAAGAATTAGGCTGGATTGATGAGGATGAAATGATGGATTTGATGGCACTTGCGCAATCCTCTCCAGGATCTTTAGCGGTGAATGCATCCATTTTAGTTGGATATAAAGTTGATGGGGTTATAGGCGCGATATTTTCCATTCTCGGCACCATTTTACCACCTTTATTTCTCCTCACAATAATTTCTCAATTTTATGCGGAGTTTAAATCCAATGTGTTTGTGAATGCAGCACTTCATGGGATGCAAGCGGGCGTTGCGGCAGTGATTGTGGATGTGGTTATGACGATGGCACGGCAGGTATTTAATCTTAAACGAACCTTACCAATCGTGATAATGGTTACGTCATTTATTGCTGCATATTTCCTTAAGATTAATGTCCTTTATATTATCCTTGCGGCAGGGATTGTTGGGGCATTGTCTCGTGGTGGAAAGATAGAGGTTTCACAATGATTCTTTGGGAACTTTTTATTTCTTTTATGCAAATTGGTTTGGTAAGTTTTGGCGGTGGTTATGCAGCGCTTGCACCCATTCAAAGTCAAGTGGTCGTCGGTCATGGTTGGCTTACGATGACCGAGTTTACGGATTTAATTACAATATCGCAAATGACCCCTGGACCCATTGCGTTGAATGCAGCTACGTTTGTTGGATTAAGGGTAGCAGGGATTCCAGGTGCCGTTGCGGCCACCTTAGGTAATGTTTTTCCTTCAATTGTAATTGTCCTTCTTCTTGCAACAATCTATTACAAGTTTAGTGATATCACCATCATTCAAAATGTTTTGGATGGACTAAGACCTACCGTGGTGGCTTTAATTGCTTCAGCGGGGCTTACAATCCTTATTACTGCGTTTTTTGGTGAAGGTGTCCGCGATATAAGTCATTTTGATGTTTCAAACGGTATTCTATTTGTATTCGCAACCCTTGGTTTACGAAAATTTAAGTTAGATCCTACGAAGATTATTGTTTTGACGGGACTTTTGGGAATTGGTGTTATGGTCCTTGAAAAACTTTGATGCAACAAAATGTGTCTTTACGATTCGGTGAAGCTACTTTAGAATGTGAGTTAGAGGAGGCTTTATGAAACTTAATGATAATTTAAAACGATTACGAGAAAAACGATCGCTTACACAAGATACGGTTGCGAAGGCCTTAAACGTTTCACGTCAAGCTGTCTCAAATTGGGAACAAGGGAAACGTTACCCCGATGCGAATATGCTGCTTCAAATTGCGAAGTATTATGGTGTGCGTGTGGATGACTTATTGAAGTCTGAGACCGAAGATAATCACGTGTTGATGATCAATAAAGAACGATTTGAAGAAGTGTTGTTTATCGGAGCACAAATAATAATGATGCTCGCTGTATTTTTTCTAGACGATTTTACGGGGTTGATTTTTATTTATATGGGTTGCATTTTTGTGGCTGCCTTTACCAAAGAAGTCTGTGAATCAATCGAATATGGTATGAATTTTCTCAAAAATAAAAAATGATTGGATTTCAATCATTTTTTTTATTTTTAATACAAAATTGCACGGTTTTTATGAATGTCTGCGTAATTTGGGACGAAGGCTTTGATATCTTGCCATTTCAATAAAAAGTTTCCCTAAAAGTGCAACCGTTTATACATAAAAAGTCGTTATAAATGTCCTACAACACCCAATAAAATTGATTACAATATGCTTAGCGTGAGTCCGTGAACTCACAAAAATATTAAAAGTAAAGGAAGGGGGATTGTAGCGGTTTAAGTATTGGATGTTCGTATATTTTTATTAATACTATGAGGAGAAAAAAATGGACAAAAGAAATGAACATAGAATCCTAAAATGCTTAACCATATTTGTACTATCGATTGGACTGGTATTCAGTCATGCGCGTCCAATTTATAGTGATACTCAACCGGTCATTGATTTTATAAATACTACGGGTGAGTCTGAAGTCATTTCCATGACAGAGTCAAAAGAATATAAAGCGACAGTAATGTTTGAGGGGAAAACGCCTGAGGAACTTAAAGTTTTGGCTGAGAATACGTCTTGGACTTTGACGCGGGATGAAGGGGGTCAAAATGAGGAGGATTTCCCTTATCAGTATTTGGGTGGACCTTTGAATGAATGGACTGTCTTTAAAACTAATTTTACCACTGCAGGCGATACTCTATTTAAAGATATAAAAACGGAAGTCATTCCTGGAGGATTGCAGTTAACGTTTAAGAATGTGCTGATGTTTGGTGTGAATGGAATTGATGGTCGTGATCGCGCCTTAATCCGTAATGCACTTCTTGATTACACAGGGACCTATGATTTAAAACTGGTGGAAGGGGAACAGGTATTGGCAACAACGCCCGTGTCCTTTAAACCTTATAATAGCTACACACTTTATAATGAAATCGATCAACGTCTTGCAGATCTTGCAGCACTCGCATTATCCAAGGGAATTCATGCGGAAGTTCGCGAATTCGGACGTACGGCAATGGGAAGACCGATGAATGCAATCTTTATTGCGGATACGGCTGAGACGCTGTCGAATCATCTTGCGTTAAATGAACGCGCAGAAGCGGATCCACAATCTGTGATTCAAGATATTGAATCGGGATCAATTGATTATAAAGTTCCAATTCTCTACAATAACATTCACTCCGATGAAAATCCGGGAATTGATGCGATTATGGAATTTTTATCCGTGATGATCGAGAATGCTGATGGAAGTGTTGAATACCGTCGTATTAATGGATTAACGTCTGAAGGAAAAGCACAAGTCGAGGCAGAAAAAGCAAGCAGAGGTATTAAGTGGTCTGAACTCATTGCAAATGATGTCACCGGAGTGGGTTATATCCGGGATGGCGTTCAAAGTGAAGAACATCCTAAAAGTACCGATGCAGCTGCGAATTTAAGTGAAGAACAACTTGCGAAATTTTATGAAATGGAGCAAGTAGACTTAAACATTAAAACGATGCTCGAGGATGTGTTCTTTATCGTTGTGCCTGCAGAAAATGCGGATGCAGCCGCAACAAATGTTCGAACAAATGGTAATGGGTTCGATTTAAATCGTGATAACACTTACCAAACACAACCAGAAACACAAGCCATGGCGCGTCTTATTTCAACGTGGAATCCTGTGAACCTTTATGAAATTCATGGTTTCTATAATCAATTCCAAATTGAACCTTGCTCACCAACCCATGAGCCAAACGTGGAGTATGATTTGTTTATTGAGAATGCACTCGCACAAGGTGAGGAGTTTGGGGGTGTTGCGATTACAAATAATAAATCAATTAACAGTTTCCAAATGCCGATGCGTGATTATTTAAAAGCAAGCGATAAAGGTGGCTATGAATGGGAACCGTTTGACGATATGTCCTCAAGTTATACACCCCAATATTCGATGCTTCACGGTGTCGTTGCTTATACCGTTGAAGTTCCATATGGAAATGAGGATGCGACGCAAGCAGTTAAGTATGCACTACTCAACAATGGACGTTATGTGGGAATGCATAAAAAAGCATTTTATACCAACCAATTGAAAGGTTGGGACCGAGGTCATAAGAATATTGATGCCGATGAAATTCGCCCATACTACGTAAATCAACAAGATGAAAAAGGCGCAGAAGCAGATATCTTCCGTGCCCGTTATGAAGAAAATAATAACTTCTTCCCTGAGTATTATGTTATTCCAATGGAACCGGCAATGCAAAAAAACTTACACGCAGCATCCGAGATGATGGAATATCTTTTACGTAATGATGTTAAGGTAAAAGTGTTAGGAAATGAGATAGACGTTAAGGGCATCACGTATCCTAAAGGAACCATGATTGTTGATTTGCATCAGGCAAAACGAAATATGGCCAATGCAGCACTCTACAACAACATCGTTATTAAAAATTGGACCGACCTCTATTCAGAACCACTCACCGCATTCTCAGAGCTACGTGGCTTTGATATGGATGTGATCACCCAAGTTGGTGCCTTCGAAAGCGCAGAATTTACATGGCTTGATGCAGCACCTGAAACCACAACGCATGTTGATGGTAAGGGTGAAATTGTGATTGTTTCCAATAACAGTGTCGCTTCAATCCAAGCCATAAATGCATTACTTAAATCTGAAGAAGCAGTTGGGTTTATAACCGATGGCGATTATCGTGGAGACTTTGTAATGTCTGAAGCAACCTTTGATTTGATTGAAGACGATTATATTCTTCAAGCAACGCGAACCAATACAATGCCTAAGGCACAAGTTATCACAAAATCCGCACTGCTTTATGTGCCGGGTGCTGCACCATCATTCTCGGTGAAAAAAGACACGGGTGAGCCTTACGGTCATACAAATTATACAAATCGACTCAATACAAACCTCAATTGGGATTATTATGTTTGGGGACAAGAACTTGGATTTGATTTAACCCAGGATCTTGACGCAGCAGATATTGTGATTGGGAACCGTCCATTACGAGAGGATGAACGGAATGCCGTAAATGCTGGAAAGTCCTATATTGGATATGGTGGATACGCGTTGGATTCACTTGAAAAAATGGGGCTCGAAATTGAAGCGAATTATGATATGAGCTTTGATGCCCTCACAACGGTTACGTATCCTGAATCCAGTTATATAACATTAAAATATGCTCAAGAAAATGATTATATTATGTACGGTCACGGTGGAAACAGTATCGTAAAAGCACCTGAAGGATCAACAGTACTTATTAAAACGACTGATGATGAACCCATTGAAGGTTTTATGTCACAAGATCATATTGACACTTATAAAAATTCAATTCAGGCCATCGAGCTTAAAAATGATACACATGATCTTCTAATCTTCGCAAACTCGATTACAAACAAAGCACATCAAAAAGATGATTATCGCTATGTGACCAATGGAATTTTCACCAAATACTTAGGTGATACGATGGATATTGAGGTTAAACAACCGGAACCAGAACCAAAACCAGAACCAAAACCGGATCCCAAAGTAACTTTAAAACTTACAGGATTACCTGATAAAGTTCGGGTTGGCGATGTTTTCGTATTAACACCAAGCAACGATGACCAAGAAAAAGGCGAAGGATGGGTATACGATAAAGTATTCTTCTCTGCAACCTTCAACAGTCCTGCAACCTTTACTGCACTCAAAGCAGGAACAACAACCATCACCTATACGAACAAAAAAGGTGAAAAAACAGAGCTTCCCATTACTATCTTAGAAAAAGAAGCAGAGAAACCAGGTGGTAAATTACCAGGAACAGGTGTTACGCCAACTCAAACTGCACTTTATGTGGGAATTGGAGTTGTCCTCATAGGAGGCATCTTCTACTGGTTCTCAAAGAAGAAAAAATAAAGAAAAAACGAACATGTGGATTCATGTTCGTTTTTCTTTATTAAATATTTTTTGCGGCAGCAATTGCTGCTTCGTAATTGGGTTCTTGTGCCATTTCGGGAACAATCTCAGAATAAACAAGCATGCCCTTGCGATCAATCACAAATATAGATCGTGCCAGCACTTCAAATTCCGGAATCCAAATACCATAAGCATCGGCAAATGCATGATCCTCATCACGCAACATCTCACTATCAATGCCATTCGTTGCACACCAAGAAGCAAATTCTTCCTTGGTATTATTTGAAATATTCACAATCGTTACATCGTCAAGTTCGCTCGCAACTTGGAAGAAATGACGCGTCTGTAAATCACAGATACGCGTGTTGATGTCTGGGAAGACACTCAGCAATACAACGTTTCCGGTGAGTGTATCCGTTCCTACATAAACGTCCTCTAAATTTTTAAGTTTAAATGTCGGTGCTTTTTCTCCAACAACAGGTTGAGATCCTGCTAAAGCGGTTGGAACACCTTTTTTTGTTATTTCCATATTAATCACGCTCCTTATACCTATTATAGAATTAAAGGAGGATGGTTGCATCTTGTATGCTTTAAGTCGTGTCAATGGCCCGGATTTATGCTATTCTTAAAGGAAGAAAAGGTGATGGATATGAAGAAAATACCTGTAATAAAAAACGAACAATTAACACTGGAAGTAATGGACCTCACATTTGAAGGATTTGGTGTGGTTAAAAAAGAAGGATTTCCAATTTTTGTGGAAAATTCAATTCCAGGGGAAATCATTACTCTAAGGGTCACGAAGGTGACCAAACGCTATGCTTACGGACGTATATTAAGCATTGAAAATCCATCACCCAAACGTGTAGAGTTGGTTGATAAAGTCGGAACACGCATTGGAACCATGCCCCTTCAACACATGGCATATGACCTTCAATGTGAGTTTAAACAAAATCAAGTTAAGGCAACCTTAGGTCGTGTAATTAATCTTGATGGTGTTCCGGTTCTACCAACACTTGGAATGAAAAATCCATGGCACTACCGTAATAAAGCAACCATACCGGTCCAATCCGTTAACGGTGTCATAGAGACAGGATTCTTTAAGCGTGGAACTCATGATCTTATTCCAATCGAAGATTACTATATTCAAGAAGAAGCTTTGGACAAAGCAATCTTAGTGATTCGGGATTTACTTCGTCAATATAAAATTACAGCCTATGATGAAACAAATCACACCGGATTAGTTCGAAATATTATGGTGCGTCAAGGCCATTACACGCAAGAATTAATGGTGGTTTTGGTAACAAATGGTTCAAAACTTCCTTTCGAAAAAGAAATTGTGAATGCCATTGTGGAAGCTTTACCCAAAACGGTCAGTATCGTTCAAAATATTAATCCAAAACAAACAAATGTTATTTTGGGAAGAGAACAGAACGTTCTTTATGGAGAAGATATTTATCAGGATCAACTTTTAGGAAAAACATTTAAGATTTCTTCGAAGTCCTTTTTCCAAATCAACACAAAACAAACGGAACTTCTTTATCAACAAGCCATTGAAATGGCAGAAGTTACAAACGATGATGTTGTCGTAGATGCTTATTGTGGAATTGGATCGATTACCTTAAACCTTGCCGATAAAGCGAAGTTTGTTTATGGTGTTGAAATTGTCGAAGATGCAATTACTATGGCGAAAGAAAACGCGAAACTCAATCACATTGAGAATGTGCAGTTTGAGGCGGGTGAAGCTGAAAAAATTATGCCTGCATGGGTTAAGCAAGGCATTGAAATTGATGTGTTGGTGGTGGATCCCCCACGTAAGGGGCTTGATCCTGTATTTATTGAAGCCGCATTGACATCACATCCGCGTCGTATTGTTTACGTAAGTTGCAATCCGATTTCACTTGCGAAAGACTTAAGAATGTTTATCGACGGTGGTTATCGATTGGAAAAAGTCCAACCGGTCGATATGTTCCCTCAAACCACACATGTGGAAACCATTGCATTGCTTATCAAACAGTAGCCAAAAAAAACAGAGTGTGACGCAGCTATGTGCGTTCTACTCTGTTTTTTTATTTCAAGATATCGTTTAATGACTCAGTGATTGTAGGGTGAGTATAAATACGGTCTCGCAAGATACGATAATCGAGTTTTAAATCCATGGCAAGTGTGATTAAGTTAATCATTTCGTGGGATTCAATGCCAAAGAGTGAGGCACCGATAAGATGATTTGTGGTGCGGTCAATTATGATTTTAAAGAGTCCCGTTGTATTGCCACTTACATGTACTTTAGGAATGGTGCTGAGGGGTTGTTTAAACACTTGGATGTCAATGTTTTGATCAAGGGCTTGTTGTTCCGTAAGGCCAACTCGTGATAGAGGAGGAGTGATAAAGAGCGTATAAGGTACGGTTGTTCGATTATCCGTTGTGCGTTGATGATTACCAAAGAGATCATCTTCCACAATGCGGAAATCATCGAGAGAAATATACGTAAACTGAGGTCCACCTTTCACATCTCCCAAAGCCCAAATATTAGGGACATTGGTTTTAAGGTGTGAATCGACAAGAATGGCACCTCGATCATCAACGTTTATATCGGTATGTTCTAATCCAAGATTTTCGGTATTTGGCTTACGACCGATTGCACCGAGAATCTTCGAGGCACGAGTACTGTGCAGTTCGTCTTGTGTGATATAGCTTACTAATGCATGGTCTTGATAATCATCCACACCGCTCAAGGAAACACCCATATTAATCGCGATTCCTCGATCGGTAAAGGCATCGTAAATCGCATTGGCGATGTCACGATCTTCCCGAGGCAAGAAAACCGCTTTTTCATCAAGAATGGTTACCTTGGAACCATAAGCGTTAAACATCGAAGCAAACTCCAAACCAATATAGCCTGCTCCAATAATAATTAACTCTTCGGGTAATTTTGAAAGGTTCATGGCCTGTGTGGAATCGATTAAATATTTACTGTTTTGAAGCATTGAAGCTTGGGGTGGAATTGGAACAGATCCTGTATTAATAAAAATCCGTTCAGCTTCGATTTGATACGTTTCCGTTGTGTCATTTGTGATTTCAAGGACTGTATTTGAAACAAAACGTGCAGTCCCATCTACAACCGTGATAAGTGGATTGTCCTGAAGCATGTGATAATTCTTATGTCGAAGCAGCGAAACCGTTTGATCTTTTGAACGAACTGCATCGGTAAAAGAAATATGCGTTTCACTATCATGAATTAAGGACTTCGAAGGGATGCACCCAATATTAATGCAGGTACCGCCATACATTTCCGATGACGTCTCAATAACGAAGACTTCTTCTTGTTCTGAAGCGAGTCGTTTAGCGAGTGTTTTCCCAGCTTTTCCAAAACCAATAATAACATTTTTTACTTTCTTCATTGTATGCCTTCTTTCTATTTTTATGCTGTTTAGAGCATGTAACTGCGATGCTTTTAAATCACTTTGTACACTAAATATAACAAATTCCCCCCTAAAAACTCCAATCATTTGCGCACCCTAATTGGATTCAATGCGCCAATGCGGTATTTTTAGTAAACTTCAGTATTGTTACCGCCTAATCTTTACTGGATTAAAGTTGATAGTCATCATCGATTTATCTATAATGATTAATGAAAGCGTATACAGGAGGGGAATATGAAAAAAAGTAAATATCGCATGGTGATGACACTTTTATCACTTAGCCTAGCGATACCATTGTTACCAATTACAAAAATTAGCGGGGATAACTCAATGAAAATCATCTCAGTGAATGATTATGGTGCGGATGCATCGGGAATGAAAGAAAGTGGACCGGCTGTTGCACGAGCACTTGAAGTAGCGAAAGCGTTTGAAGGTCCAGTCGAAGTCCAATTTAATCCGGGAACTTACCGGATAACCAAAGAATTTGCGCAAACACGTGATATTCATACATCAAACACAGATAGTGTTGATTTTCCAACCAAACACATTGGGATTCTGATTGAAGACAATCATAATTTAACGCTAAATGGTCAAGGAGCCCAAATACTGTTTGAGGGGAATATGATGGCTTTGGCGGTCGTCCAATCTTCAAACATTACCATACAAAACTTATCGTGGGATTTCTTAGTTCCCACAACATCTGAAATGACGGTTTTTGATTTCGATACTGAAAATAGAACGGTGGATTTTTTTATTCCATCATATTTTAATTATGAAATTCAAGGGAATTCGATCTTATGGAAATCCGAGTTAGATACAAGTGGGAAGCCGTATTGGACTGAACGTAATGGTCATAGGAACTATGGAATTCAAGTTAAATATCCTACTGAAATGATGGGACGAAGCTATTATGCGAATCAAGACCCATTTCATGGTGTTTCAAATATTGAAATCTTACCCAGCGGACTCCTACGGTTCACCTACAACTCAAAACCTCAGATTGATCCGGTATTGGGCATGAATTATCAATTGCTGTCCAATACCGAACGCAGTACTGCGGGAGCGCTTGTGTGGGAGAGTAAAGACGTAACGTTTGAGGATGTTAAGATTTCATACATGCATGGTTTTGGACTGCTGGTTCAAATGTCTGAGAATGTTTATTTTAATCGTTTAAGAATGGAAACAGATATTGAAACAGGTAAAAATACTTCAAGTTATGCAGATGGAATTCATGTATCGGGATCAAAAGGGAAGATTGAAATTACCAATTCGTTTTTTAATAATACCCATGATGATCCCATAAATATTCACGGAACATTTACCCGTGTGGAAAAAAGAATCTCCGACACCACACTTCAATTAAACTATATTCATAAACAACAAGGAGGGTTTCCACAATTTTACCCTGGAGACAAGGTAATCTTCTATTCACGCGATACGTTGGAATCTAAGGATTTAGAAACGGAATATACCGTTAAAAATGTTCAAGGTCCTGATGCATCCAATCCTCGTACGATGGTCGTCGAATTTGAAGAGCGGATTCCCGATTATGTTGATGAGAAAATTGGAAACGAGCCCAAATATGTTGCGGAAAACATTACCTACACACCGGAAATTTTGATTAAAAACAATGATTTCAAAAATGTATTTACTCGGATGATTCTTGTAACTTCAAGAAAAAAGGTAATCATTGAAGACAATCGTTTTGATGCACCGACAATGCCAACTTTATTTTTCTCGAATGACTCGGATGAATGGTATGAATCCGGTCCAATCCGTGATTTAGAGATTCGAAACAATACATTTAAAATTCGATCACTAGGAAGGACCTGGTGGAAATATGCACCGGCTATCTACTTCCATCCTGTAACCAAAGGCGGCCATCTACCATCCGCAGAGCATCCAATTCATAAAAATATTCTTATAGAGGATAATACCTTTTATCTCGAAAGTGATGGTGTCTTACGTGCAGAAAGTGTCGAGAACCTCACCTTTAGAAATAATAAGGTATTACGTCTTAACCCAGAAATAAGTCTGCACCTGGACGGGGATGAAACATTGGCAGTTGGGCGTGAATACCCCCTCCGCTTGGAAGCGAATGGTAATCAAGTTCAAGGACTAGGTGTCTTGCCCAACGGTCCAGAAAACAATTCGGGTTCAGTTGCGAATGTCTTAGAATTTAAGAATAGTAAGAATGTAATTGTCGAAGGAAATAATTATGATGATGGACTCAAGAAAAATGTTCTTATTGAGGAGATGGAACCTCACCATTATCAGATTAACGATGTCGATCTCGATGTTTTAACCAAGCGTGAAAATCAAAAACCGACTGAACCTGTGGGGGCCATTTACTATGTATCGACGCATCCCGACATCGCAAGTGTGGATGCTGAAGGTGTGATTCAAACACATCGAAAAGGAAAAACAGACATTTATGCCTATACCGTTTGGAATGATACACTCATCAAATCAAACATGAAATCAATTACCGTTGATGAGATACAGACCGAAAGACTTGTATTTGATGAACCCATTATCCATATAGACCCTTCAATGGATTCCATATCGGTGCTTATTGGTGGTGAGACTTTTGACATGAGCACGTTAACCATTCAAAGTTTTGATGAAGCGATAGTATCTTTTGAAGGTGGAATTCCAACTATTAGAAAGAGCGGAATCGCCAAGGCATTGATAACTTACAATGAAAAAGAAGGCATTGTGTACTTTGTTGTGGATCAACTTGAAGACCAGTTGGTTCTAAATTCTCAAGTTCAAATTGAAGACCGAAATCATGCGCTAAACCTTAACACGACATCCTTTACAATCGATCGTGAAAATGGCCAAGATTTATGGGAAAACGATAATCGATTATCGAATCTTGTACGCGTCGATCTCGAACCAACATCCGATGAAGCTCGCGTATACATTGCGACAATGGATGGCTTGCCTTTACGTGCTCAGAACAGTTGGGATTCAAGTTATATGTTATTAATGAAGCAAAAGGAAGATGGAACCTTAGATCGCGATAACTATATCTCGATGGGTAAACGGGCTCATGCTGATGGTATTGGGTTTGTTCAGGAGATTAATGGACAGGGGAAAGAAGCCGCAACAAACACGATAGAGGATAATCCGACGACCAAGCAAACCTTTGCGTTGGAACATCGCAATAACCAAGTACATGCCTATGTTCTAAATGATGGGGGCTTCAAACACATTCATACATTTGAAAATATTGAGCATCTTGGAGATCATCCAGTTTTCGCGTTTGCAGGCTGGGGCAATACACAAAAGAATCGCACACTTGAAGTGAGTGATATTAAAGCATATCGTGGCTCTCTCTTTGAAAGTAGTGATATAGAACCGCTAAAAATACAAATTCCAGACTCGAATACGTATCATCTCGAAACATTCGAGATAATGAATGCTGAAGCAAACATGTATCACGTTAAAACGAATTATGAAGGAAAAACACATGTATTTGTTCGAAACCAAGAGCAAATCAACTATGTGGACCAGGGTCGATTCCCCTTACAAGATGGGAAGACCTATGACATCGATGTGATCCATCAAGCATCAAGTGGAAAATTTTCGAACCGTATCCACCAAACCTATACAACCCAAGACAGAGAAGCCTATGCTTTAATACACAATCAAAAACTTGAAGATCAGATGATTCTCACAGTTCCAGCAGATCTTCTTAAATTATCTTACATTGATTTGAATGGAACATTGCAGGCGGTATCGATTGCAGACCGTGACTCAATTACACTTGATAACAAACACGTCTATCTTAATAAAATTCAGTCGAATGAAGTTGAGATTCTAGCAATTGAACCATCTTTTGGAAACATTGACTTAAGCCAACATGACACATTTATTTTTACGGATACTGAGAATACACTTGACTTAAAAATCAAAACCAGTGTTCCTCATGAAAATGTGACGGTTGTGAATGAAGATCACGGCATAATCAAAACGGTTGATGAAACTGGAAGCGTGTGTCTCGATATTTTTAATGGCGTAACAAGTTATCATATAAAAGCCGTTGCGGAAGATGGGATTACGACCGCTACACATGTCATCCACGTTTTGCGCAATGCGCCGATTACGCCAAATAGTGTGGAAATACGATTGGGGAATGAAACGATTGCGTCCGATGCCAACACGATTGATTTTAGACACAAATTTCAGTTGGAAGATTTAAGCGTCGATGCGGGTCAATCAAATATTAAAACAACATTCTACGATGTGCCTAAAGAAAATCGTAGTCACAGTGGAATTGCCTCTCGACATGTAATTATGAAGGTTTCATTTGAAGATAAACGTACGGTCATCCATCGTAAATTTGAAGCCGTAAATCTTGCACAGAAACTAAATTTAGAAGAAATCAAGAGACTGATTGAAACCGTTGAAGGGCTGTCGGAACGTCGATATACGGTTGGAAGTTGGCGTAATCTTCAAAAGGTCTTGAACGAAGTGAAAGACCAACTTAGTCTTCAAGCGTTAAGCCAAGATGTTGTGGATGAGGGGTACATCCGATTGGCAAATGCCTATCAAAACCTTGAAGAATATAAAGAGGAAAACCCAACTGATAAACCGATAGAGAACCCGACCGATAAACCGATTGAAAAACCATCAGAGCGTCCGAATAGAAAACCCGAAACCGAGTCACTGGATCATGATTCAAACGAGAATTACTTACCGCTTACGGGTGTGTCATCAAAATTTGATTCGATTTTCCTGGTCGGATTGGGAATGGCGCTCATCGTCATAAATCGACGAAGAGGATAAAGGTTAGTTAATGACATGAATTTCAAAGCTTTATTTGATATGATTAAGGTAACGTATCTTAATATCAGATATAAAAGGAGTTTATTATGGGAATGAATAAAGAATTTAATGCCGTTAAAGAATTTCATGAGAAGTTTGGACATCCTGTCAAAGAATCACCAGTAATGATGGATGCGGATCGTGCAGCAAAGCGTTATGCATGGATGCTTGAAGAAATCAATGAGTTCATTGAAGCAGAAGATCTTGTTGAACAAGCAGACGCGATGATTGATACAATATATTTTGCGCTAGGAACGCTTGTTGAGATGGGGATTGAACCAGAACCACTTTTTGAAATTGTCCAACATGCAAATATGAGCAAACTTTGGGAAGATGGAAAACCTCATTACAATGAAGATGGGAAAACAATTAAACCAAAGGGTTGGGAAGACCCTCATTTGAAACTCGAACAAGCAATTGAAGCAATGAAAAAATAACACAGATATCTGTGTTATTTTTGTAGGAGGCCATGATGACAAAACGTATCAAAACAACGAAAAAAGAAATTGCGGATTATTGGGCAGATCGTATCGATACGATGAATTTGACCGTATCTTCAAGTCAAGCAAGCACCCATTGTTGGCGTTGCGGTGTCAAAAAGCGATTAGATCGATGTCATATACTTGCGGATGCACTTGGAGGTGCGGATACCCCTTCAAACTTTGTTTTACTTTGTAAACATTGTCATATTGATAATCCAAATGTCAGTGATTCAGAGATAATTTGGGATTGGCTGAGCGCGTATGCGTTGTCATCAGATCAGGTTTATTGGTTTGAACAAGGACTGCGCGAATATGCATATATTTATCATGAATCCATCAACCGTGAAGTTATTGATACCAAATTATTTCAAGAAACTTTTTTAAAACAAATGGAACATGTATCGCATCACTTTGGGCAGCCTCGTAATAATCCCGCTACAATTGCAGGTGCGTTGCGATTAACGTTGAATGAAATCAATAAGGACCGCTAATAGCGGTCCTTACTCTTGAAATAAATTGTGTTCGTTCTGCGATAAAATTGCATCGCGTAGTCGAATCTGCGCAGCTTCCATTTTATTTAGGTTATTATCTTTTGCAAGTGTTCGTATTTCTTCCTTAATCGTATCGGGACTTTCGCCTGTTATTCGTGCAATTTCTTCCACAAATACTCTCAACTCCGATTTATAGGGAACAGGTTGTGACTGTTTCCACCCAATGTAGCTTAATGCACATAGGTTTGTGATAATTAGAAATATAATTAAATAATTTTTTTTCATACTTACAACATCCTCTCGGGATAAGTTTATAGATTTTCACTTAATTTGAAAAGGTCTTAAACGATAGTTTTGAAAAAATATGACTGAATTTACGAAGAAGCAAAAGATTTATTAGTTATAAGAAGAATGAGGAACGACTTTCACAATTTTCAATTTAGAGAAGACAAAACATCTTTGTAAATACGGTCAAAAGGTGTTGCCGCTTTTAAATCTTCAATTACTTTTTGTGCAGCTTCCACGTGGTCCGTAATAATACCCGTAACTTTCATTGTGAGATATAAATCCATACGATCTTCTTCGTTTACCGTCCATACAAAGAGATCTTTATTATAACGCGCAATATCATTAAGGGTGCGAGAGGAAATTGATGAATCTTCAATCGAATAAAAATCAACATCTAACCGTTCCAAACCACCGATATTCAACCCTAAGATATAACCGGTATACGTGTCAGGGTACATGGCTTTAAGTTTTAGTATTGCGGTCTTATCAAGGGATTGGAACGCAGTCACAGAGCGCATGTCATATTTATCCAGTGTCTCAATCATTTTATCAATAAACGTATGATCATCATACTTTGATGTTTTGAGTTCAACCATAAGCGGTTGATTGAGGCGTTTTGCTTCAGCAACGTATTCATCAAATGTGGGAATACGACTTTCATATCCATTGTGTACTAATGTTACATTTTGAACTTCCTCAAGTGTGAGGAGATGAATGTTGTCCGTTTGATCACTCAGTCGTTTCAACGTATTATCATGAAACACAACCAGATGTCCATCTCCTGTCATTTGGATATCCATTTCAACATAATCAGGCTTGTAAGTACTTGCTATTTGTAAAGACTCCAATGTATTTTCAATGGCTCTTACAGACTCACCACGGTGAGATACGACTTTTGTCGATGAAGTTAAAGCATCACTGGGTGTACTTAAATAAACATTGATACCAAACAAGGAAAAGACTGCCACCATAATAATATTGATGCGAAGATGATGTTTTTTGGGGGCGAAGTTCTTTTCAGTAAGAATTGGCTTTTCATCTAGAATCTCGTGATAGGCGACAACCGTAGCTTGCAAGGTAAAGATATTCGAGTATGAAATGGTAAAAGCTAGAAAAAAGAAAATCATAGAAACAGACAAAGCACCCGTAATCTTTGTGACTTGCATGTTTGATTCGGGAACTATGGCCATAGGTATTGAGAGAATAAAAACACCTGCAACCGTAACCGCAGTGGTTAGCAAGGCAATGACTGTGACGAGCTGAAATATTTTAAATGTACGGCGTTTTGTTAGGGCCCAACTTTCCTTTGCAGCTTCTATAAAACTCAGTTCGTCTCGCGTAATAAAAATTACCGGTGTAAAGAAAAGACGAATATTAAGAATAAATGCAGTAACAATCGCAATAGTATAAGCAACTAATCCAGCTGGGTTCTCCAAGACCGCATCAACCACAAATCGAGGTAAGTGTACATTAGAGGTAATATTGGTGGTCATACCAATGTTTGCGTTAGGCATAATTAAAAATATATAAACCAGGATGAGTAGAATCTGTGACGAAAATATTTTACGAAGTGGTTTAATAAAATCATTTTTAACCAATTTTTGCTTCTCATAAGGTCGGTTTGCAAACTTAATGATGACGGTGAGTTGAAATAAAATAAAAATGGCAATGAGAATGATGCTTAGAATAAGAAAAAAGAGCGCCGTGGGACTGCTAAGTAATTCCCAAAAGTTTTCATTGGTAATTCCAATTATATTTGCTCTAAAAAGCGCAATCTTAAACACACGATCTGCAATTTGTTTAATTAAAAGTAGTGACATGGATTCCGCGAGGATTATGATTAATACGTAACGAAATGTGTCATCTTTAATTTGAATAAAACTTTTCTTGAGTGTTTCAAGTATTTTAAATGTTTTCATAAAGTCCCCTTTCGTTTCTATTATATGAGAGAACGATATAAAAACCTATTAAGACTCTCTTAAGAATAAAAAAAGAAAGCAGATTATGCTTTCTTACAAGTACAAGTATCTTGACCGCAGTTACATGAAACGACACAATTACATTTAACAACATCGACTGACGTTTTTTGATTCAACGCCTCCAAAAGTAGGTGTTTATCATGATGCGAGAGTTCATAGTGCTCGATGATATTTTTTAAGGTACTACCAACTTCTTGGGCGCAAATTGAATCAAATGCCTCCATGATTCGGCTTTGTGTTCCTTGCTTTTCAGATAGTGTGGGGCGATAAACATATGCCTTACCCTCAGTATCTGCTTTCACATAACCTTTTTTAACCAATCGACTAATTAAAGTTTTCGTCGTTGCGGGTTCCCAATTTTTTGACAGTTTAAAATGATCAGCAACTTCACGGCTTGTAGCATGGTTCAATGTCCATAAAACACGTAAAACTTCCCATTCTGAATCGGAAACTAATTTTGTGTCTTTCATTCAATCACCTCTACTAGTAGATTACAGTTGTAGTCGGTATAAGTCAAGGTAAATGCTTAGGCGAGATTGATGAAAAAGTTTAATTAAAAAATGCCACTTATGCATATAAATACCACTTAAGCAAACTACATTTACAAGCGTTTATACATTCGATAAATTTGTGGAGAAAGATATGAGGTGATTGAAGTGATATTTATTGCCATGTGTATTAAAGCAGAAAAAAATCGAGAACTTGTGAAAAAGGTAGTGACTCAATGTAGTGAGTTGTTGCTGTTGCCCATTGTTGCGGACTGTGTTCGTAAAGCGGACCAGCATTATCAAATTGTGATTACTGATCATTGCATGTCGCAGTCAAAGCATGTTGGTATGGATCAGCATGTTGTCTATCTAGATGTTCCTCTTACAGATGATGTTTTGAGGTATACATACCATATTCCATTTTGTCCGCAAAAACTGTACAAGTGCTTAGTGACGATTATTCAGGAGCACCGTCCTTGGTCTGATAATATTGTAATCGATGGGAAGCCGTCCCAGTGTATTCGGGCAGAGGATATCTACTATGTAGAGACAGAAGGGAGAAAAATTGCGGTTGTGACTAAGAACGGAAGATTTTATAGTAATCGTATTTTCTCAATTTGGGAACGGCTTTTGTCACGATTTACATTTGAGCACTGTTATCGGGGCATAATGGTTAATCTAAAATATGTTCGCGCTGTGTCATCGAGCTTACTTTTTTTAAATGATGGAACACGTTTACCGATATCACGGCGACGTTATCAACGTTTCTATAGAAACTATAATCGCCTACGAAAATAATAAGAAAGATGAAAATATTTTAGAAATCGTTTAAAATAGAGTTAAAGGAAGTGAGGCGTGAGCTCATGGATATTTTAATTCTAGGACTGGGCACGATTGGAACTCTATACGGGTCCTTGTTTTTCCGTGCGGGCCATAATGTTGAACATTTCCTTCGAGAAGGAAAAGACCATGTCGATTGTGTTCATGTGAAATTACTTGATGGAAGACTCAATCCTAAGGGGAAAGAGCTTTCTTTTGACTATAAAATTAAACCTTCTACAAAAAAAGAGTATGATTTTATTTTTGTTAGTGTATCATCAGGGAATCTAAAAGAAGCAATGGATTGCCTACGGGAAGCGAAGATTCATGGAACGGTATTACTCTTTACGGGGGTTTGGACCGATCACAAACGTCTCGATGAAATCATGGGATTCTACAATTATATTTTAGGATATCCTGTTGGAGGCGGTTCGATGGATGAAGAAGGCGTTCTTACAGCCGTCGTAAATGAGTATGTCATGATTGAGTCAAAGTCGAATGCTCGAATTCCAAACTACAATCTTATGATGTCGCTTTTTAAAAGTTGTGACATTACCTTTGAGATACCACATGATATGTTAGAATGGATGTGGGTAAGAATGTCAGTAAGTGCTGCAATTGTATCAACTGTAGCTTTGTATGGGAATCTTAGTTTTCCGGGTGCTTCTGTCGAGTATGTGATGACAAACAGTAAAGCGTTAGCGCATTGCATACGAACAATTCGTGAAACACTCTTAATTGCTCGAGGACGAGGCATCAATATGAATCACTTCAAGCAAGAAATTTTACCTTATAAATTTCCAGCGGGTATTTCGGGTTGGGGAATGAAAGTTAAATTTAAAACGAGTCGAATTGCACGTGAATCGATGAAGCGACACAATAATATCGATGATTTGATGTATATATGCTACGAAGTGTTTCATGAAGGAAAGCGACAATGTGTCCCAATGCCCCATTTTACCGAGAACATGCAAGCGATGCTCGTAAAACTTGAAGAACAAGAGCACATTGATCCATCTTTATATAATCACATTAAAAAATTCTAAAAAAAGACCACCTTTTACCAAGTGTGGTCTTTTACGTTGTATTAATGAAAAAAAGCAATCAATGAATGGTATAAGAAATCAATGTTATCTTCTTTCGAAAACGGATAGTTTTCAATTAAAAATGAAAGATTCGATAATAATGAATAGATTAACTTTGTGATAATCTCAGTATCAAATACCCAAGGATTCGCAATCGGCATGTCTTTGAAGACTTCTTTAATATTGGTAAGGACAAAGCCTTGAAGATCTTCCAAGCTCTCAGCGTTCATTCCTCGAACACGTTTAAAATGTACTCCAAGGCCATGTCTTTTCTCGGAGTCGTAGTATAAAACTTCCAAACGCTTCCTAAATTTTGCATTAAAGTCAACTTCAGTTGTAATGCAATTTTTTAAACGAGCAAATGTGTCAGCCCAACTTTTATGCACAACTGCAGCATAGAGAGATGCTTTATCACGATAATAATTATAAAGCGTCCCCACAGCGATGTTTGTCTCCTTCGCAATCATCTTCATACTTACGTCTTCATAGTCATGTAAATAAAAAAGGTGTTCTGCGCTGGCAAAAATTTCTTCTTCAATGTTATGTATAATCTTTGGCATACGTTTCCTCAATCCTTATAAATGTAAGATAAGCATACCATAAATCCTTAGAGAATATCACTGGATTAAGTTGACAATGATAATCATTATCACTATAATGAATGTATAAGGCAGGTGCCCTATACTAGGAGGATATATATGGAAAACAACAGTACATTCCCATTGTTGGGAGAAAAATTTCCTACATTAAATGTAAAAACGACACAAGGTCAAATGACCTTACCGGATGCATATGCAGGGAAATGGTTCGTTCTATTTAGTCACCCAAGTGACTTTACACCCGTGTGTACAACAGAATTTATAGGATTTGCGAAAGCAGCAGATGAATTTAATGCAATTGGGGCAGACCTCATTGGTCTATCAATTGATGGGGTTCATGCACATATGAAATGGATTGAATGGATCGATGAACATGCAAATGTTAAGATTCCATTCCCAATTATTGCGGATGAACTTGGACGTGCAGCATCACAACTCGGCATGCTTCATTCTGCAATGGGTACAAATACAGTTCGTGCAGTATTCATCGTAGATGATAAAGGTGTGCTAAGATTAACAATGTATTATCCACAAGAAGTTGGACGTAGTATTGATGAAATTCTTCGTGCTACAAAGGCGCTTCAAACAGCGGATAAATACAGTGTTGCAATCCCTGAAAATTGGCCAAATAATGAATTTATCGGTGATCATGGAATTGTTCCACCAGCATCAACAATCGCAGATGCTGAGAAACGCAAAGCGCAAGCAAATGAAGGCGATACAGAGTACCTTGACTGGTGGTTTGTTCATAAACCCATTAAATAGGTTCTAATAAAAAACGAATCCCAATGCTTCGAGCAAGCATTGGGATTCGTTTTTTATTGATTCATTATGTGCTAAATAGAATTGAACCTTAGGCTCTAATTTCTATGAGCATCGATACCGTCAAACATATTTTTAAGACGTAAGTGCAAGAACTTAACTTGAGTTTCAGTGAGTGCAACTGGAGGTTTGTGTCCATCAACTGTACCTAAATGTGTTTGAATTTTTCCATCTTTATCAATCGCTACAACAAAAGGTACATATCCATTTGATCGGAGTGCTTCAGGAAGTTGTTTATCCCAATCAGACAACCGTTTTTTCAAGTCATCGCTATTACTGTATTCTGAATTTTGAACATCCAACATCATAATTTCAGGCTTAATTTCGATTCCTTGTTCTTTGTAGCTTGCTTCTAAGTCTGTTATCACTGTTTCCATTTCGGGAACAAGGGCAACACACCATGGACAATCAGCATAACCGATATAGTAAATACCTTCTTTAGAATCTTCTAAGTTTTTGATGATCGTTTCAGAATCAGTTGTTACGTAGTGATGATCTTTCTTGGTGAATCCTTTATAATCTTTCATGAGATTATTTGAGGTGCAACCTGTTAATACGAAAATTGAAACGAGTAGGACGAGTAATGTTTTTTTCATAATGACCTCCTTAGTCTCTTAAATTATAAAACTTTTTTCTAAAATTGCAAGATAAACATAGTCCATATATATGTTAAGTATGTTGGTAGAAAAGAGAATGAGGTGTGGTATAATTATTACTAAGTAAGGCAGGGATTTATATGACATATTTTAAGTGTCCTAATTGTGGACAAGCATTGGAAGAACAGGAACGATCTTACGTTTGTTCTAAGGGTCATCAGTTTGATCGAGCTAAGAGTGGTTATGTAAATTTACTCATGTCCCAAAAAGATAAAATGAAGCAACATGGTGATGATAAGCTGATGGTTCGTGCTCGGAGAGAATTTTTAGATAAAGGATACTACGGATTATTGCTTGATCAAATCAAGAATGTCTTTGATAGGTTCTCGAGTAATCACATTTTGGATGCGGGTTGCGGTGAGTGTTGGTATACGGAATCGTTACTCAAGTCAGGACGAACGGTTTATGGTGTTGATATTTCAAAGAATGCCGTTGATTTGGGATCAAAACGAAACTCAGATTTGATGCTTGCAGTGGGAAGTACCTTTGATTTACCGATCATTGATGATTCATTCGATGCATGCTTATCTGTTTTTGCTCCTTTTAAGATTGAAGAAATCTTTCGGGTTTTAAAAGACGATGGGATCTTTGTTCAGGTATTTCCACTTGCGAATCATTTGATGGAACTCAAAGAAATCGTCTATGATCAGCCTTATGCAAACGATGTTGACGTGAAAATGTATGAAGGATTCCAATTACTCGATGTGATGCAAATTAAGGGACCCATAGAGATAACCTCAACCGAGGATATTTTAAATGTTTTCAAGATGACTCCTTATGCCCATCGTACACCCAAAGAAAATATTGAAAGACTGACGAAGTATTCACACTTAAATGTAGGCTTAGAATTTGGTCTTGCAATCTATAGAAAAGAGAAATTATGAAAAGACCTCAGTTTATCGAAGAGTTGGTAGTGAGCAATGCTCGTGTACTCTTTTCGGAATTAAAGTGTAATACACGTTATGAATCATGTTTAATTTATCAAGATCACGCATTAGTAAAGTGTGAACAAGTCTGTTTTAGTAAATGTGAATTTGAAATGGATGCGTGTGATCGTGCCGAATTTCTGGATGTTGTGTTTGATCGTTGTGATCTAAGTAATCATTCTTTACAAAAAAGTTATCTTTACCGCTGTGAATTTTTGTCCTGTAAGTTAATGGCGAGTGAAATTTACGATAGCAAAGTTAAGGATGTGTTATTTAAAGATACATTGATGAATTTTATGAATTTGTCACAATCAAGTTTTGAAAATGTCGTGTTTGAGGGATGCCGACTTAATGAGACATCCTTGATGATGGCAAAATATAAGAATATGAAGTTTAACGATTGCGAGCTTACAGGGTTAAATCTCTCGGATACGCGCTGTAACGCTTTAGATTTAACGACTTGCACCTTTGATACGATTGTATATTCTCCCTCACTTATAAAAGGAATGCGCATTCGTGCTGATCAAGCAAGTGCGTTGATTGGTTATCTCGGTTTAATTATTGATTAACGAAAGGTGGTATTAAATATGAATTTTATTGCTTCGCTTTTTAAAACTAAAACTCCTAAACACATATTAGAGGTCCGTAATCAGAAGGCATTTGAAAATTATTTCTTAAATCTGTTACCGCTGTTGGGTTATGATTCGATTCAAGTTCCTGAGGCGAAGTATGCGCATGGCGTTCATGTTGTTGCAAAGAAAGATGGGATGCGTTGTGCATTTAAAATCGTATTTAATCCTAAGGAAGTAGGGACCGATCCGATTTCAGAGCTCGCGGCTGCTTTGGTGTTTCATAAGGCGAAGATTGGTATTGTTGTTACCAATGGTGTTTTCACTGAAAAAGCTGAACAGTATTCAAACATAAAACGCATTAATCTGTGGGATGTTTATCACTTAGATAAATTAGAATCGCGATTAAATCTTTAGGAGGCTCATTTGAAAAAAATTATAAATAAAGCGGTTAAAAAGGCGAATCGGAAGCCCTCAATGTTATTGGCTGCGGGTTTAGTCGTAACCAATATTGTTCTCATGGCAATTGTTAAAGAAGGAACTAAAAATGAAGAGGCGTAAGACGCCTTTTTTAATGACTTGGTTTATTGACTTTTGGTGATGTTTCCACTATTATTTAAGAAAGCGATGATAAGAAATAGTAGAAAATTAAAATAGCGAAGAGAACTGATGGTTGGTGTGAATCGGTGTATTAAGATTTTTGAACTCATCTTTGAGCATAATTTCTGAATCAGTAGGAAATTACGTCCCCTGCGTTAAAGGATTGAGAGTCTATCGAATATCGATAGGAATTAAGGTGGTACCGCGAGCAATTCGTCCTTTAGAGGTACTTTTTTTATGTTATAGGAGGATAAAAAATGTATAACCATTTAAAAATTGAGAAAAAATGGCAAAAATATTGGGATGAACATGAAACGTTTAAGACAGATGTTCATAACTTTGATTTACCAAAATATTATGTTTTAGACATGTTCCCATATCCATCAGGAAATGGACTTCATGTAGGGCATCCACGTGGGTATACTGCGACGGATGTAATTGCACGTTATAAACGCATGAATGGTTTTAATGTCTTACACCCTATGGGATGGGATGCTTTTGGTCTACCTGCAGAGCAATTTGCCCTGAAAACTGGAAATCATCCAAATGAATTTACAAAACAAAATATCGCGCACTTTACTGATCAAATTAAAAGTCTTGGTCTTTCTTATGATTGGAGTCGTGAGATTTCCACAACAGATCCAGGTTACTACAAATGGACTCAATGGATCTTTACAAAGCTTTATGACATGGGATTGGCTTACGTTGATGAGAAACCCGTAAACTTCTGTCCTGAATTGGGAACTGTTCTTGCGAATGAAGAAGTCATTGACGGTAAGAGTGAAGTGGGTGGTTTTGATGTAATTCGTATGCCAATGCGTCAATGGGTCTTAAAAATTACGGAATACGCAGATCGTTTATTGGAAGATTTGGATTTAGTCGAATGGCCAGATTCAACAAAAGAAATGCAAATTAACTGGATCGGTCGCTCTGAAGGGTCGAATGTTATCTTTAAAATTGCAGATCATGATAAAGAATTTACAGTATTTACAACGCGTGCAGATACGTTATTTGGAAATACATATTGTGTTCTTGCTCCAGAACATCCTTTTGTTAAGGAAATTACAACGCCAGATAATATCGATGAAGTAAATGCTTATGTTGAGAAAGTGTTGCATAAGTCTGATTTAGAACGTACTGAACTCAATAAAGAAAAATCAGGTGTATTTACAGGAGCATATGCCATTAATCCTGTAAATGGAAAAAAGGTTCCAATTTACATCGCAGATTATGTTCTCGCAGCATACGGTACGGGTGCAATTATGGCAGTACCTGCACACGATACACGTGATTTTGAGTTTGCTAAGAAATACAATCTTGAGATTATTCCAGTGATTGAAGGTGGCGATACTTCTGTAGAAGCGTACACTGGAGATGGAATTCATATCAATTCTGGATTCTTAGATGGTATGGGTAAGGATGAAGCAATAGAAACAATGCAAGCGTGGTTGGTTGAGAATGGTTACGGAGAAGCGAAAACTACGTACAAACTTCGTGATTGGTTATTCTCAAGACAACGTTATTGGGGAGAGCCAATTCCAATTGTTCATTTAGAAGATGGAACCATGCGTACAGTTGAACTTGATGAACTTCCTCTTGAACTTCCTGAGGTTGAAAATTACAAACCAGCGAGTGATGGTCAATCGCCACTTGCGAATGCCGGTGATTGGTTGGACGTAACGTTTGCGGATGGCACAAAAGGACGCCGAGAAACAAATACAATGCCACAATGGGCAGGATCTTGCTGGTACTACTTACGTTATATTGATCCAGAAAATAATGATGCAATCGGTGATCCAGAACTTCTAAAACATTGGATGCCTGTGGATCTTTATATGGGTGGCTCGGAGCATGCTGTTCTCCACCTTCTTTATGCACGATTCTGGCATAAGGTCCTATTTGACCTAGGTGTTGTGGATACCAAAGAACCATTTGGTAAACTTTATCACCAAGGGATGATTCTCGGTGCTAATAATGAGAAGATGAGTAAGTCACGAGGAAATGTTGTGAATCCTGATGATATCGTAGAAAGTCATGGTGCGGATGCTCTTCGTGTTTACGAAATGTTCATGGGCCCCTTAGATGGCGCTATTGCATGGAGTACACGTGGCCTTGATGGAATTCGTAAATGGCTTGATCGTGTCTACCGTTTAATGGTTGAGTCTGATAAGATTACGGAAACTAATGATGGTAGCCTTGATTTTGTATATAACCAAACGGTTCAAAAAGTTACACATGATATTGAAACATTTGGTATGAATACTGCAATTTCACAGTTGATGATTTTTGTGAATGAAGCATATAAAGCAGAGACATTGTATAAAGATTACGCTCTCGGATTTATTAAAATGCTTGCATGTTTTGCACCGCATTTGGGTGAAGAACTTTATGAAATTGTGTCTGGTAATGGCGATATTAGCTATGAACCATGGCCAAAGTTTGATCCAAGTAAATTAGTACTTGATGAATTAGAAATTGTTGTTCAAATTAACGGGAAAGTACGTGCTAAATTTATTGCACCTAATAATTTACCAGAAGATGAATTAAAAGCTCTTGTATATGATCAAGCACAAGTTCAAAAAAATCTTGAAGGTATGACCGTTATCAAAGAAATTGTGATTAAGAATAAGATTGTTAATTTGGTTGTGAAGCCAAACTAAAACAGACGAAAGTCTGTTTTTTTATTTTTAAAAGGGAAATCAATGATTTTGAATTAATTAGAAGTGGGTGATTTATGAAAGGTATTGTTTTAGCGTATGGCTATACTGTTGTGATGATGATGCTCTTGGCCCTGATGGTTTCCTATTCTGTCTTTAAGCGTGAATACCAACAAAAACGATTCCAATATCGCAATGCTTTAGAAACGTTAATGACAGAAATGCAACCCACTGATCATCTCGAGTCGAAGTTTTTAAATCTTATGAAAGATCAACAGGGGGAGGTTCTTGATATTACATACCATTTTTATCCAAAATTAATCCAAGTCATGTATAAAACAAAAATAGCAGGCTGGGAAGTTACCTTTGGAGAATTAATGATTGAGGAGGGATTTTAGTATAAAAAAACGAGTCTTTTTGGCGGTGCTATCTATTATTATGATGGGGAGTTTGGTTGAAATTATGACGCGAATTCGGTGTCAATTTGAAAAAGTATATCGTCTTAATACGGATTTAGTGCAACGAGAAAAAATTGAAGCGCATCATTTGGAAGAAATATCAATTCCAAAGAAAATTCTTAATGAAACGATGATCCGTACAAAGGAAAATATCGTTGGACGATATGTACGTTTAGGTCATACTCTTTACAAAGGGCAAATTTTGGATCGTCGTGATTTTGAGCATTTTGATGATTCACAAGGTAAGCCGCTATTATTACTTGAACCTGAAGAGGTGCTAATGAGTGCGGAAGCATCAATGGTAAATACGGGTGGTAATCTCTTGAGGGCCGGTGATTACGTGAATCTAAGCGTACGAGTGCGAGAGTTTGATGGCTCAGGGAAGATAATTCCATTATTAAAAGGAGTGCGTATTGTGAATGTACGTGATCGTGATGGACATGAGATTGAAGCCGGAAAACAACCCAATGTACTCAGTTTTGCAATCCCGCAAAAATTAGAGAATATTGTTCATAAAGCATTGGAAATGGGTGACTTGTCAGTCGTTATTTGTAGCGGGATTCCTCACGTTATTAATGATCTACAAAAAGAGGTGGTTGAACATTTTAACATCAATCTTTGATTTTGGACCCTTAACCCCCTTTGTGGAAGATGAAAATATTACAGATATTAATTTTAATGGCGTTGATTTATGGATCGATGATCTTGTGAGAGGTAGACTCGTTCATCGTAATTTTTCCAGTCACGAAGTCATGTGGAGGATTTGTTCACGTCTGTCAAACATCGTTAATTTACCCTTTAATCAGCAACACCCTGTCTTAGAAACGGATTTTAATCATTTGCGGATAAGTGTGATTCATCCGAGCATTACCCGATTTTTAAGCGTTTCGATTCGAAAGACAACTTATAAACTACGTTTAAGTGAAGCGTATATTGGGGCTTCCTCATATATGAGCATATCGGCGTTAAAATTTCTGAAATATGCAGTTCGGTCTAAGTGTAATATTTTAGTGAGTGGACTGCCTGGAGCTGGGAAAACAGAACTTATAAAGTTTTTAGCGGGATATATTAGTCGTGATGAACGAATTATTACAATCGAGGATTCTTATGAATTGCATCTTAAGCAAATCTACCCAACGCTCGATACTGTTGAAATTAAGGTTGATGAACGATTTAGCTATTCGCATGCAATTAAAGCGTGTTTGCGACAAAGACCGAATTGGCTATTATTGAGTGAAGTTCGCGGTGCTGAGATTGTTGATTTATTGAGATGTATTTCAACGGGTGCAAGTGTAATGAGTACAGTGCATGCTCGAAGTGCAATGGAAATACCAGATCGGATTCAGCAAATGACACCTGTTACAGAATATATCAATGAACAGAAAATATTTGACGCGATTAATATTGGGATTCATATTGATTTAAAAATATGCGCGAATGGCATTCAACGATTTATTCGTGAAATTGTAGTTTTTACACGAGAAGGTCACTATCGTCTCTATTCTTTTAAAGGAAAACGGCTTCAGGCCAAAATACCAGAGTTGATTAAAGAAAAAGCAGAATTGTATGGTGTCAAATGGTGATACTTATAGGAATCTTACTAATTTATATCTACAAAAATCGTAGTGATTTTAGTCAAGCAATAAAACGCATCACAAAACCACATCTTTATACCGGCATGGATAAAATGTGCACATTGTATCTTATGGGAGCGATTTTATTATCGTTGATTATTTATCTAGGGACGATATTCAAACTAAAAGCCACTCTCATTCTACTCCTAAGTGGATTCGCATTATGCTGTGGTGTGTTTCAACTTCACATTCTTTGCTGTTATCAAAATCAGAAAATTGCCTTTGAGTCGCTGTATCTATTTTTAAGTTCGAATGCATCTTTTTTTCGAAACTGGGAGAAAGCCTTGCCATGCTTAGAACACCTTGCAAGCATCGAACCTGAATTTCACTGCTATACCGAAGTTATTCTAGAGGCGATAAATTCGGGAGAATCATTGATACAAGCTTATAAACGCGTCTCTCCACATTACTTAGTTGTGACCCTTGCGGTGATCATGGAGATGGCTGAAACATATGGAAATGCGGGTCTTGATCACGCACTTCTTAGTTATGAGGAAGATCTCGATCAATGGAAGGTATACACTGAGAAGTTAAATCAAGAACTTTTGGGAATGCGATTAAAAGTTTTGCTTCTTATAGTAATGAGTGTAGGGATTGCTTATCTTTCAATTGGAATGCTACGTGAGACCGTACCCATTAATCATTCTTTGTTTTACCAATACACAGTGACTGGATTTCTTATCGTAATTTTAATTGTATTGATGGAAACCATGAAAGGGATGAAGGCATCATGGATTTGTGAGGAAGAATGTATTGATTAGAATGTGTGTGAGTTTCGTTTATATTTTCTTTATTCATGCCGTCAAAGATCCTTTATTTGATGCGCTGTTGCTTCGTAGATATCATCGATTTAAACGGATAACACAAGAAAATCCATCAACGTACATGAAACTTCATAAGAACCTCATGTTTATACTTGTTCCATTTATTTTAGTTGGTGGAAAAGTTCTTTTGAGTGGTATCATAATACTTCTGCTTTTAGAGGGAATGATTTACTTGAACGTCTATCGTCAGTATAAAAAACAACTTGAGCAGTTACTCTATGAGTTTCCAATGTGGTTAAGAGAACTGCAGTGCCTTTTAGCGTACAATACGGTTTATCAAGCAATTAAGTTGAGTTATCCCATTGCCCCAAAATCATTGCGCGGCTCGATTAAAGAACTTGTAAAAGGTATTGAGGAACAGCCATCTTCGATTGGTCCATATCATAATTTCCTAAAAGACTATGATAGTTTAGAGGTGAGAAAGGTTATGAAGGTGCTTCATCGCGTCAGCGTCTCAGGAACCAATGATGCAACCATACGGCTCAATGCCATGATTGTCGAGTCGCATCATTGGTTAATGTTTTCTCGAAATCAAAAAAAAGAAGTAAGAATAACCCATGTGAGTGCGCTGGGATTAATTCCACTAATTTGTGTAGGCTTATTGTTTTTACTTTTAATGGGACTTGTGGTTGTCTCACTTATGGAAGGGGGGTGAGTTGTATAAAAGCATTTTTTGAGGAATATGGTTTAGTCCTTGTGGTAACAGTCATTGCTACGGGGATGATCGTCTTTTCGAATGAATTTAAAGACGTGCTCAAAACCACACTACTTAATCAGTGGCAAACAATGACAACACGTAATTAATGAAACAAGCCCTTGAAGGATACCTACAAATCTTAATACTGATGCTTTCGATGTGTTTTTTTCTTTGTATTGTTGATTTGAATCGAAACCAAAATAACTTGGCGCTGTGTAAGGAACACGTGATTTCGAGAATGAACCATTTTCACAGTATAAAAATCAACACATCGGATTTAGAGATGTGCAAAGGCACCTCAATTCAAGTTGCACAAGAAGGTGAGCGATACCGGATCATACTGATGAAAAACATTTCTTTGTTCTTCATAGACTTACCGATGAAATTAGAAGATTTCGGGCTTACGTACATGATACAGACATGATTTTCTGTATCATGAATTATAGAATAATATGATGAAATGGTGTATGGTAATTATGAAAAGAGGTAAGGCTATGATCTTAACAATCGATGTTGGTAACTCAAATACTGTTCTAATTGGTTATGTTGATAACGAAAGTGTTTATAAAAAAAGAGTAATCACAGAAAAAAAAGATGTACTTAAATACTATACTTCAGTTTTTGAAACGATTGAAACGAAGGTTGATGCTGTAGTCCTTTCAAGTGTTGTACCAAGTATCACTCAAGCAATTATGGATGTTTTGGTAAAACAGTTTCAATGTGATATTCATTGTGTGTCAATCGAAAACACCAAAAACTTTAGGGTTAAATTAGATAAACCTCATGAAATAGGTGCGGATTTCATTGCGACGGCTGTTGGTGCTTATGCACAATATCGAGCGCCGATGATAATTGCAGATATTGGAAGTGCATCAAAATTAAGTGTGATTGACGCGGATGGTTCCTTTATGGGTGGTGCAATTATTCCAGGTTTACAAACATCACTGGATGCGTTAATACAATATATTCCCCACCTTCCGGAGGTGGCGTTGGACATCCCAGTCCATGTAATTGGAACCAATACAGAGCATTGTATTCAATCGGGGATTACATATGGATTAATAGCTCAAATAAGCGGACTTGCAATGATGATGGAGAAAGAATTGGGCATGGAATGCACCAAAATCATTACGGGCGGGTATGCTCAACTTATCCATAGCCAAATGAAAGAATTTATTTATAATCCTGATTTACTGAATGACGGATTGAGAATTCTGTATCAACGAAGGGATTTGAAATCAACAAGTATCATTAATGACAATGAATAGTGAACATGATATAGTTTGTTTCCGAACTTTCGATAAGTTTATGAATGGAGTAACGTATGGTATTTAAACTAATATTATTTATTTTAATCCTAGTCATAGTATTGATCGTTTATGGAATGATTGAGTACTATTGGCTTAAAACAAAACAGATTAATGTAAAAGACTTTAAAATTAAAAAAGAAATTCCCGAACAATTGCGTGGAAAGCGAATTATCTTCCTGTCTGATTTTCAATTCGATCATCGCGCCCGTAATTTTCTGGACCATGCAGCCCAAAACGTAGTCGATAAAACAAATCAGCTTGAACCAGACTTAGTCATTCTTGGTGGGGATTATATTCATCAAAAACATCGTAGAAACACACGAATTTTTGATTACTTAAAAGAAATTGAAGCACCTAAAATTGGAGTTCTTGGTAATCATGATTATCGTGATCTTGAAACATCGCTTGAAGGTTTGAAATACGCTGACGTTCAGGTGATTAAGAACGAAACAGTTCGATTTCATGGTATGAATATCATTGGTGTGGATGACTATAAACGCGGTAAAATAAAACTTCCTGAGTATGATAACAGTCTGAATCTTCTTGTTACACATAACCCTGATTATGCACCCAAACTCAGTAAGGGTGCTGATATTGACATCGCATTAGCGGGTCATCTCCATGGTGGACAACTAACATTCTTTGGTCTCTATGCTCCAGCTGCGAATCATAGTGAGTATGGACAGCGCTATCGCTACGGAATGGTCCATGATGACCATATGAGTATCTATATAACTTCAGGTGTTGGAGGAACGGTGGATGTCCTTCCGATGCGTCTCTTTGCTCGACCTGAAATTGTTGTCATCGATTTTTAAACAAGACCAATTGCATTCGCAGTTGGTTTTTTTTGTGGAGAATGGACAAAAATCACAAAACTACTTTACCTGTCGTAGTAGATGTGTTATATTTACTACGACAGATGAAGTAGAGGTGGTTTAATGTTAAGTAGTGATGTAATGCGTGGATACAATGATACGATTGTTCTTTATATCTTACGCACAAATGATTCCTATGGATATGAAATTGGTCAAAAAATCCAAGAGCTATCCAATCGAAAGTACATAATAAAAGAAACAACGCTCTATTCCACATTTGCGCGTCTCGAGAAAAATGGGTATATCAAATCTTACAGCGGTGGTGACGAAACCAAAGGACGCCAACGAACGTACTATCATATTACAGATTTAGGAAATCAATACTATCTAGAGAAGTGTGTTGAGTGGAATCTCGTAAAAGAAATTATTGATATTTTTACACAAAATCAGGAGGACACCTTATGAATCAAATATTAGATTATATCGAAGTGATGTTTAAATCACTGCCACAAACAGATGAAGTTGTAAAACTAAAAATGAACATAACAGACTCAATGGAATTAAAATTCAATCAGTATATTGAAGAAGGAAAAGGAGAGTCGGAAGCAATTGGTTTGGTAATTGGAGAGTTTGGCAGTATTGATGAACTGAAAGAGGCCTTAGATTTAAACATGGCTGATGATGAAGTGAATATTTATCTGGAAGCTACACGAGTTGAAGCATATCTCAACTTTATTAAGCGATTCGCGATGATGATTTCATTAGGGGTTGCGGTCATTATGGTTGGTGTAGGCGCAACAGCGTCTTTCAATAATTTAATAATTTTCTTTTTATCTCTGATTGTGGGCGTAACCCTCTTTGTATACTATGGCATGATCTATGCAACCTATGACGATATTACGAATAAAGGGATTGTGGACTCAGTTCAATATCAACGAATTGATCAAATCCAAAAAGACAATCAACCTTCATTTATTCGTTCAATTGTTTTGGGTGTTGCCCTCTGTATCATCGCAGTGTTTTCAGTTGTGTATTTGGAAGAATATTTGTTTGTTAGCGAGTACGCCCCTTTAGTGTTTATGAGTATTACCGCAGTTGCGGTCGTATTATTTATTAATGCGGGTGTTAATAAAACTCATATTGATGCACTGACAACACGTTATGAGTGGGCTAAAAGTAAGGCGCAGTCTTCAAGTTTAAAAGAAACATTAGAACGGGAAGAGCGACTTGAAAACATAACGGGAATTCTAATGGGGTTAGCGTCAATGGTTTACCTTATTCTTGGCTTCACCATGAACTTATGGCATCCCGGTTGGATTATCTTTCCAATAATTGCCTTAGTTGGAGAATTAATTAAAAGCATAAAAAAAGAATAAACAAAAGTTTATTCTTTTTTACTAAGATATTGATCCCAAGCGTGTGAACCTCGTAAAACAAGATCCTTAGTCTCTTCGAAATCTCCGGTATAATAAGGATCTGGAACCTCATGTCCTTTTAAGTCATCAACTTGATCCAAAAACAAATGAATCTTGTGTTCAGTACCTTTGGGTGCGATTTTTAAAAGATTTTGGATATTGCTTTTGTCCATTCCGATGATATAGTCATAGTGATAGAAATCTTCAATTGTGATTTGTGAAGAGGTCATACCCTTACAGGAAATTCCCATCGCTTCTAAAATCGATGCAGTTCCGGGGTGGACCGGATTTCCATGCTCCCAAGAACTCGTTGCTGCTGATTTCACGACATACTTATCTCCATATAAATCTTTAAAAATTCCTTCTGCCATCGGAGAACGGCAAATATTACCTAGACATACAAATAAAATATGTTTCATAATTCACCTCTACTATATTATAGCAGTTATAATTTTCAATGTTAGTGGACTCAACGCTACGGTAACAAGTCCTGTAAGAATGAGAGATAAAGTCGCCATTGTTCCTTGTAACTCACCCATCTCAATTGCTTTAGAAGTTCCTACTGCATGTGCGGCAGTTCCTAAAGCAAGACCTTGCGCTAAGGGATTATCGATGTGAAAGACCTTATTAAGAATTGGAGCAAGTGCGGCACCAAGGATTCCAGTCACAATCACAATGCATATTGTAAGTGTCTTAAGACCACCTAAACTCAGCGCAACATCTGCGGCGATTGCGGTCGTTACAGATTTTGGAATAACAGTTGCAATCATTTGAGAATCAAGATTTAAAACTAGAGATAAAATCAGAATACACACTGCGTGTACAATGACACCGGTTAGCGTACTTATCAAGACTAATTTTTTATATTTTTTGAGGAGATCAAGATTATTATAAAGGGGAATTGCGAGGGCTACAGTTGCGGGCCCAATTAACGCTGTTAAAAATTTTCCACCTTGGTTATAATTTTCGTAGTCAATACCAAATACCGTGAGCATTACAATAATTGCTAGGGAAGTAATAAGAAGTGGATTTAATAGCGGGGACTTAAACTTTTTTTGGAGTGTTTGAGAACCTAAATAAACACCGAAAGTGAGTACAAGACCAAATAAAGGATTGTTAAAGAGTGAATTCATCATTAATGCACTCCCTTCTTATTTAAAAACTCTGCGACGAGACCTGTAACGATATAGGTAATCAAGGTCGAACAAATTAAGATGATCGTAATATTTATCCATGATTTTTGAATAATATCAAAGTAAGGCATAATTCCAACCGTTGCAGGTACAAAGAGAAATGCCATATTATTTTTAAGCCACGAACCAGATTCCTCAACGTGCTTGACTTTAATAAGTTTAAATTGAAGTGCACCGAATAAAAGAAAAAGCCCAACGATACTTCCTGGAACTGGAAGATGAAGGAGGGTTGTAAGTGTTTCGCCAGCATAAGAAAATGCAAGGATTAAAAATAATTGACTAAGTATGTTCATAAGAAATCTCCTTAATAAAACTGCATACATTTTATCACTTTTCCGAAGTATTGTGTAAAAAAAACATGATGTTATCGCTTTCTGTAGAAATTATTTGTATGGAGAAAGATGTGAGCACAAAAAAAGCATCGAAAACGATGCTTATATTTTTAAATTAAATGGTGTCTCGTGTAGGACTCGAACCTACGACCCACTGATTAAAAGTCAGTTGCTCTACCACCTGAGCTAACGAGACATTATGGTGCCGACTAGAGGACTTGAACCCCCAACCTACTGATTACAAATCAGTTGCTCTACCAATTGAGCTAAGTCGGCAGTTTGAGCAAAAAAAAATGGTGGAGGTTAACGGGCTCGAACCGCTGACCCTCTGCTTGTAAGGCAGATGCTCTCCCAACTGAGCTAAACCTCCGAATTACTTCCTTAATGCTTTACTATATTAACAAACAAACTGAACAATGTAAAGCAAAAAAAGTGAAAAAATGAAATATTATGGTTAAATATTCAAAACGTGATTTATTCTCCACATATTGAGGATTAAAATAACCTTAACCTACAAATACTCACATAAGAACAGAACTAGAATGGTATAATAAAATCATGTAAGGAGATAATCATGAAGGACTATATTATTACACTAGATCAAGGAACAACAAGTTCGCGTGCCATCATTTTCGATAAAGAATACAATATTATTGCGAAAGCACAGACAGAGACCACACAGATCTATCCCAAACAAGGGTGGGTCGAACAAGACCCCATGGAAATTTGGGCGACACAAAGTGGTGTTTTAAATGAAGTTTTAGCACGTGCGGGTATTGGACCCGAGCATATTGAAACGATTGGAATTACAAATCAACGTGAAACAACGGTTGTGTGGAATAAAAATACGGGGCGCCCCATCTATAATGCGATAGTATGGCAATGTCGTCGTACCGCTCCAATTTGTGAAGACCTCATAGATCTCGGATTATCAGATTATATTAAAAAACATACGGGTCTAATTGTTGATGCCTATTTTTCAGGAACTAAAGTGAAATGGATTCTTGATCATGTTGAAGGGGCGCGGGAACAAGCAGATCGAGGAGAATTGTTATTTGGAACTGTTGATTCATGGCTGCTTTATAATCTCACGGGAGGCAAAATTCATGCTACAGATTATACAAATGCCTCAAGAACAATGCTCTATAATATAAGGGATTTAGAGTGGGATGACACCATCTTAAGTGCATTGGATATTCCAAGGTCCATGCTGCCCCACGTGTTTGACAGCAGTCATTTATATGGCTATACAAACATTCAAGGGTATCAAATTCCAATTTCCAGTGTTGTAGGGGACCAACAAGCGGCTTTATTTGGACAGACGTGTTTCAATTCGGGAGATGTGAAAAATACATATGGAACGGGTTGCTTCTTACTTATGAACACAAAAGAACGATTTGTAGAGAGTGAGAATGGCTTGCTTACAACCATTGCGATTGGGCTAAATGGGAAGATAGAATATGCCTTAGAAGGGTCGGTGTTTATTGCGGGCGCTGTGATTCAATGGTTGCGTGACGAATTGGGGATTATTGATGATGCCTCTGATGTGGAATACTTCGCCCAAAAAGTCCGTGATTGCGGGGGTGTTTACTTTGTTCCTGCACTCACTGGTTTGGGTGCACCTTATTGGGATATGGATGCAACAGGGACCATATTTGGATTGACCCGAGGTACAAACAAAAATCACATCATTCGAGCGGCGTTAGAATCAATTGCTTTTCAAAGCTATGATATTATGAAGGCGATGGAAGAAGACTCAAACATTAACATCACATCCCTTAAAGTTGACGGCGGTGCATCAAACAATAATTTCTTGATGCAATTTCAAGCTGACCTTTTAAATGTGAATGTACAACGATCCTTTACGTCGGAGTCTACATCCCTTGGTGCTTGTTTCTTAGCGGGCTTACAGACAGGTTTTTTTAAAGATAAAGCGGCATTTATTGATGTGCGCACAAAAAATACTTCGTGGGACTCAAGAATTGATGATGAGAAACGACAACTTAAATTATCAGAGTGGCATCGTGCTATCGGAAAAACATTAACAAAAAAACACACGCAATAAATGTGGAGTAGTAAACTAAAAGTAGACAAGTAAAAAAGACTTGTCTACTTTTTTTGTGTAATAATAAAATCAGAGATAAAACGGAGGTATTAATGATGGGAAGACCCAAAGGTGGATTAAATAATAAATGGACTTATGAGGATCGTATTAAAGTCGTTACACGTCATATTGATGAACATATAAGTGCTGCGAAACTATCACAAGAAACAGGAATACCTAAAGGAACGATTAATGGTTGGATTGATCGATTCATGCGCGATGGTAAAGAGGGTTTAAAAAACAAGAAAAAGACAGGAAATCATTTTTCTGCGCTTCATACGAGTAAATCATTAACTGAGATCGAACGACTTCAACTCGAAATTCTAAAACGAGATATTGAGATTGCACGATTAAAAAAAGGGTACCAGGTGAAAGGAGTTGGTGTAAACAAGGAGTTCGTTACTTTAAAAGACAAGAATTCCAAATAGCACATGACTTATCTTTTAAACATCCGATTACGTTCATTCTTAGATTTATGAATTTGAACCGATCTGGTTATTACAAGTGGTTAAAGCATAAGGATGATCTCAATATTTATGAACAAAAAAGAGCGATTCTTAGCTTTGTGATTAAAGACTGGCATCGCCGTTTTCCAAGTTATGGTTATCATGATATCGCTGCAGTCATGAGAAAGCAAAGTGATTTAGGGATTGAATTTTCCGATAATTTAATCCACAAGTGTTGCAAGTTTTTAAATATTAAATCAAAAGTTAAACACTATTCCTATAAAAAACCTGGAACACAAAGTCGAATTTATCCTAATATTATAAAGAATCAATGGAAGGCAACCAAACCTTTAGAAATTATTGTTTCAGATATGACACATATTCGAAACAAAGGGATTAATTATGAATGGACTTTAATGGTTGATACTTTCAACAATGAAATTATAAGTTCTGCATTATCGCGTACAACTGGTGATCCTAAGCCTTACTACAAGTGTCTCGAGGATCTCCTTGCGCTACTTAAGGATAATAAAAAAACAGCTCCCACGATTCTTCACACAGATCAAGGAGCTGTCTACCACTCTAAAGCTTTCGCTAAAGCGCATGAAAATTATAACATAATTAGATCTATGTCGCGAGCTGGAACACCTACAGATAATCCAATTATCGAATCATTAAATGGATGGATTAAAGCAGAAATGGCGTGTGATTATCAATACTGGTCCGTAGATAACTTTGAAAATTTTATCGAAGAATATGTACATTATTTCAATTTTGAAAGACCTGCTTACTGTTTAAATTACAAAACCCCTATCCAATATAAAATGGATAAGGGTTTCTAGTCTTTTATTAATGTCTACTTTTGTTTGACAACTCCACAATAAATGCGTGTGTTTTTATTTGTTCTTAAAAATCACCCAGGAAATATTTTAAAGGGAAATCTTAAAACTAAAATAATGGTCTTGTTCTCTAAAACCATTCGCTGTAGCGGCAGCAAGGGCGATAGCGTTTTCGGTATCTACGAAGAAGAGTATTTCTTCGATTCCTTGATCTGCGCAATACCTTACAGAACGGTTCAAGAATTCATATGCGGACTCCATGCTTGAATAAAACGAAAATACCTCTGCATAGATATGGTTGTATTTTTTTAATGTGATGGAACCTACCACGGATTGATTACTCATTTCTAGAAAAACAAACCATGGTTTCTTATTTCTAAATATTTTATCTGCAGACCAAAAAATATCGGGGTTTACCTGGTCGTGATGGTGCTTAAATCGCTGTTCGTTCGATTCAAGTAAAGGTTCCATATGCAAAGTAGCGTGCTTCAATTTTGGAATGCGTTCGACATCTAAGGTCATTACAGTACAATCATCGATTAGATTCGCATCGAAATCATCGTAAGCCTCTAAAGCGGTTTGATTTGAGATTGGAAAACCGCAAAGTAATTGATAGCTTGGGAACGCAGCTTTTAAATAATCAATAAATGCCCTTAACACTGCTTGGTAATCATTCGAAGCATAGATACCTGCTACGGTTTGCATAATGCAATCGTCTTCTGCAATTGCGAATGCACCAAATCCAACAATTTCCTGATGATCGTTGAATTTAGCAAGGCAAAGCGATTTCTTAATGATTTTTGAAAGTTCTGATTTTGTCTTATATTTTGGAAATGATTGAGTTAAAGGATTTGATTGATGAGACCATGCATAGTCTATTGCGTCGTCCAAATCCATTGCATCACATATACGTATCATATAAATCTCCTTTCGACTATTATAACTTGGATATGAAGTAAGTTAAAGGTAAAAAAAGCAGAACATGAATTCTGCTTTTGCTTTCGATCACATATCTTGAGCACTTTTATCATAACGAGGGAAAAATATGAAGTCAATCAGTTCTGGAATCTGAGCAATACTATGAGGATATTGGATCAGAATATATACAAAACGAATAAAAAACAGCAAAAAAAAACCGTACATACGGTTGTTATAAATATAATTGGAGCGGGTGAGGAGAATCGAACTCCCGTAGCCAGCTTGGAAGGCTGGAGTTTTACCATTAAACTACACCCGCAAGGATTGCTTGCTTAGTTATTCTAACAAATATCATCAAAATTGTAAATATGAGATGAATAAAAAATATGTTTTTTCTTAAAAAAATTTAGAAATCTGATGAGACAAATAAAAAAATCGTAATAAACGATTTAGGTTTTATATAATTGGAGCGGGTGAGGAGAATCGAACTCCCGTAGCCAGCTTGGAAGGCTGGAGTTTTACCATTAAACTACACCCGCATTTTGAATGGTGTCTCGTGTAGGACTCGAACCTACGACCCACTGATTAAAAGTCAGTTGCTCTACCACCTGAGCTAACGAGACAAAAGAATGGTGGGGAGAGACGGATTCGAACCGCCGAACCCTAAGGAGATGATTTACAGTCACCCGCGTTTAGCCACTTCGCTATCTCCCCATTCTTATTCAAAATGGTGCCGACTAGAGGACTTGAACCCCCAACCTACTGATTACAAATCAGTTGCTCTACCAATTGAGCTAAGTCGGCAAATATGGTGGAGGTTAACGGGCTCGAACCGCTGACCCTCTGCTTGTAAGGCAGATGCTCTCCCAACTGAGCTAAACCTCCAGGTCTGTTGCGTTTGTTTGTATTCCTTAACGCCTTAATAATATACCATACGCTTCTTGATATAGTCAACACTAAAAGTCGATTTATTTCAAATATTTGAATAAAGTTTTTATTAAATGTGAAAAGGTTCTTTAAAAGGTACAATAAGCCCTTTTTAAAGCATTATTATGCATATTTATAGTGTATTTCTTATCTTAATCTGAGTCCACAAAAATAAAAGAACACTCCGAAGAGTGTCCGATATTATTTAATTAATGTTTGAGCTGCAGTAATAATTGCAAGTTTATAAACATCTTCTTCAACACATCCACGTGATAAGTCAGATACTGGTTTGTTTAGACCTTGAAGAATTGGTCCAATTGCTTCATATCCACCAAGACGTTGTGCAATCTTATATCCAATATTTCCGGATTGAAGATCTGGGAAGATAAATACACGGGCATTACCTGCTACACTTGATTCAGGAGCTTTTAATTGAGCAACTGTAGGCACAAATGATGCATCAAATTGCAATTCTCCATCAATTTGATATTCAGGCGCAAGCTCTTGAGCGATACGTGTTGCTTCCACAACTTTATCAACTTCTTCACTCTTTGCAGAACCTTTAGTTGAGAAACTTAAGAGTGATACAATTGGGTCGATATCAAAGAGTTCAGCTGTTTTTGCACTTTCAACAGCAATTTCTGCTAATTCTTGTGAACTAGGGTTGATGTTGATGGCGCAATCTGAGAATAAGTATGATTCATGACGTTTGAAAATAATAAATGCACCACTTGTACGACTCACACCAGGTTTTGTCTTAATAATTTGTAATGCTGGACGCACTGTATCACCTGTTGAGTGAATTGCACCACTCACCATAGCATCAGCATCTCCCATATACGTTAACATTGTTCCAAAGTAGTTTACATTTTTAATCCATTCGTAAGCATCTTCTTTAGCTAATTTACCTTTACGACGTTCCACAAGGGCATCAACCATTGCTTCTTTTTTGTCTTCAGGGTAAGTTTCTGGATCGATAATCTCTACTTTATCCATCAAGAAACCTAAATCTTGTGCTGACGATAAAATTACTTCTTTATTACCTAAGATGATTGGATGACAAAGTCCATCAGCTGCTAAACGTACTGCAGCACCGATAATTCGTGCATCAACACCTTCTGGAAAAACAACTTTAATGTCTTTTCCGGAAATCTTTTCTTTTAAACCTTCAAATAAATCCATTTGTAAGTTTACCTCCTATATACATTTACTTATTATACACCAAATGTTCACGAGTAAAAGAAAATGGCTTAAAAAGAAACCAAAAAGAACAATTTATAGAACAAGAAGATATGCTAAAAGCAGATCATCCAAATGACGTAATGATAATCCGGTCAATTCATGAAATTTATCAATACGGTAGTTAAGCGTATTTCTGTGTATAAATAGTGCTTGCGCTGAAGAGGTTACATTACCTTCGTGTTCCCACATGCAAATAATTGTTTCAACCATATCATCTTGTGACAAAATGAGTTGTCGCATGGAGGAACCAATTGAGCTGGAACGTATATGTGGCGTTACATATGCTTGAAGGTAAGTATTTGAAAAGTTATTAATACGTGCCGGGTAGCCTGACTTATGAAATAACAACGTTTCTTCTTTAAATAAAGCAATCAAGTCATCATTCATCATTCGATCGGAACCTATATATAAGGATGTGTTTGTAGAGAAATCATCATCCAAGGCAGCGATAAACCCTTTAAGCGATTCTAAGTCATAAAGTCGTGAATCTAAAACCACAAGACCTGAATGATTATTAATATAGAAAGCATCTAATGGGTTTTCAAAGAAGTGCTTAAACGTTTTCAACCACAAGTCATGATTTTGATTGAGATACTTCACATGAAAATGGATAAAATGATAAGACTTGGTAGATGCAAGCGTCAAGGCCTCACCGTTGATAAGATGCTGATACCACATTGATTTTTGATCTTTTTCTTTAAACATTAAGGATAATAAGTCTTTCTCTGTTTTGTTGAGAACAGAAACATTAATCATCAAATATTGATATCCATCATAAAGCACAAACTCTGATTCGGAAGCATTATTAATTTGGCTTACCCGAGCACTGGGATAGAGTTTTTGTAGGTCGTTAAATGTCATATGGTCTCCTTGCACAATTTCTTTGTTCAACAATACTATATCATATTTGTAACCGCTTTATTATAATGTATTTAAGAAAGTAAAAGGGGATAATTACATGGCAAATATTAGCTTAAAGAGTATTTATAAACGATATGACAAAAATGATCACGATACCGTTGTTGATTTTAATCTCGAAATTCAAGATCAAGAATTTATTGTGTTTGTTGGGCCATCTGGATGTGGTAAATCAACGACATTAAGAATGATTGCAGGTTTAGAAGATATTACTTCTGGTGAATTATGGATTGGAGATCGTCTGGTAAATGATGTCGAACCTAAAGATCGTGATATTGCGATGGTTTTCCAAAACTACGCTTTATATCCGCATATGACAGTGTATGACAATATGGCTTTTGGTCTTAAGATTCGTAAGACACCAAAAGATGAAATCGATAAGGCGGTTAAAAATGCAGCTGAGATTTTAGGCTTGGATACTTATTTAGATCGTAAACCAGCAGCGCTATCAGGTGGTGAACGCCAACGTGTTGCACTTGGACGTGCGATTGTTCGTGATGCAGAAGTATTCTTAATGGATGAGCCATTAAGTAACCTTGATGCGAAATTACGTGTAGCAATGCGTGCGGAAATTACGAAATTACACCAACGTCTTAAAACAACAACAATCTATGTTACTCATGACCAAACCGAAGCGATGACAATGGCAGACCGAATTGTTATTATGAAAAAGGGAATTGTACAACAAATCGGAACGCCAAAAGAAGTTTACAATTCACCAAATAATGTATTCGTAGCTGGATTCATCGGATCACCGGCCATGAACTTCTTTAAAGGACGCGTTGAAAATGGACACTTCATCGCAAGTGAAAATCTAAATGTACCAATTCCAGAAGGAAAATACAAAGTCCTTCAAGATAATGGTTATGAAGGAAAAGATGTTATTTTTGGAATCCGCCCAGAAGATATTCATGATGAACCACTGGTTCTTGATTCACAACCGGAATCAATTGTTAAGGCATTGATTTCTGTATCAGAGTTATTAGGAGCTGAAACAATGGTTCATGCTTCAATCGACGGACAAGACTTTATTTCTCGTCTTGGGGTTAATGAAGCGTATAGCTCAGGTCAAGAAGTTGAACTCTCAATGAACTTAAGTAAAGGTCACTTCTTCGACATTGATTCAGAAAATATTATTAAGTAGGTTTTATTCAAGGAGACTCAGTCTCCTTTTTCCCATATATATAAGGAGAAACTATGAAAGAATATAAGAATATGATTTATATAGCATTAGGTTTGATTCTTTCCGCAATTACTTATGGATTAAGTTTTGTTCTACCGTTTCAATTTTATTCCATGTTAGAGTTCTTAGCGTCTTTAGTTTTATTGGGGATAGTCTTGGTTGGACTTGGAAATGTGATTCTAGGTCGTAAAGAGAAAAAACATCCTAAAAGTAATCATAAGAAACAACGTTCGGAGCTGATAAGCGTTTCTACAGATATGTTTTTTATTGTCTTACCGATGTTGATACTTATTGTATATCACTATGTGGTGCGATGATTATGCTGTTATTTGGCTTGTTAATCGTGAACGAAAATCACATTTAGAAGGTAATGTTTAAAAGTTTAAGAATTATATAAAAAAATGTGTTTTACCCCTTGCATTGCCTACGTGTTATGCTATAATAAACAAGCAAACACGGAAAGATATTGGGCCATAGCCAAGCGGTAAGGCATCACACTTTGACTGTGACATTCCCTGGTTCGATCCCAGGTGGCCCAGCCAATATGATAATCAAACAAACAATTTCATTGTTTGTTTTTTTTGTCTCGTGGGTGAAGGATATCGTATTTTTCCGCAATAGTTAGTAAATACAGCTTCTTCTCAAGCGCATTGTATGGATTCAAGGTCTTCATAATAGCCTTTATTAAAAATTTTACTTACGATGCCTCCTTGCAGGAAGGGTTGTAAGGATCAATCGCGTGTCATTAAAATCAAGAAGATTGAAGGGTAAGGACAAAGATTTCATTAAAAAAAGATGAAAGTATTAAAACTAAAATGTTAAGTTTATGAATTAATTGAGAATTACGAAGAATGCGGTCAAACATTAAATGTGTTTGTATGAACACGTTTTCAAATCATAATTAGATTCGATTCGGTAAAGCGTAATCTAGGAATGCGACGCATTTGTAATAATATTTTATGAAAAAAAGCCAAAAAATGTCCGTTTATTACAAAATCTGACAGGATTGTGTCATATTAATCTTAATTTTCTTAACAGATGTTAAATTGAGAATACATCTAATAAAGGAGAATTAAGATGAAAAATTTAAGAAAACATATTTTAAGTTTTGTCTTAGTAACGATGTTAATGGTAAACGTCGTGAATATCAGCAGTGGTGTGAAAGCAGACTACAGTCCAGCGGATCTTTTGGGAAATCATAGTTCAAATATTTTATCACCATCATACCAGGTAGGATTTATCCCCGAGGTCACAAATCCCTCAGCCTTATCTTATCCAATCGTATACGAACTCTATTTCGAATATGAGACAGGCGTTATTGATTTGATTGACACAGTGATTTGTGATGATGAAGCCGATGTTATGGAGACGGTCAGATTTAAATTAGTAGATAATGTTAATTTAGGCCTAGTCCAATCACACATCTTAATGGTGAACAAACAGCCCGGACTTATTGCTAAGAGTACATTTGATTCATCAAATAGATTTAATGCAGGATTTTATGCAGAAGGTGGAACATTTCAAAATGGTTCAAACACTTATTCGATGGCATCTTACTTGGATCAACTTTTAACATATGATCAAAATTATGAAGAGCCTGTTCGTCCTGGATTTACATTTGTAGGATGGGAAATGGATTTTGCGGGTAGTGGTTATATGTGGAATCTCGATAGCCAATTGGTTGATTGGCACGAGGACTTATTTGCTGTTTGGTCTGAAGATCCTGTGATTGTGGATTATTCCGTATCATATGATGGAAATGGGGCTTTAAGTGGTGATGTTCCTAATGGAACACGTGTTGAAGAAAACGAAGTTTATACAGTTCTCGATACCCTTCCAAATCTATCGAAACCAGGATATACATTCGATGGATGGAATACTGCACAAGGTGGAACGGGTCAAGCAGTTCAACCTAATGAGTTATTTACGGTAACTGAAGATACAATATTCTATGCACAGTGGAAGAAAGACATTATTCCAACGGTTGAGTATTCTGTAAGCTATGATGCAAATGGTGCAGACCAGGGAGTAGTACCAAACGGAGCGAAAGTTGAAGAGAACACGGTATATAAAGTTTTAGGAAATGAAAATGACCTTATCCTTGCAAACCATAAATTTATGGGTTGGAATGATAAAGCGGATGGTTCAGGTAATCATTATGACGGTGAAGACACATTGACTATCAAGTCCGATATCGTATTTTACGCTCAATGGGAAATACAACAAAAACCGATCCCAACAGAGCCAGAAGTAACAAAACCAGAAGTGACACAGCCTGATTTAAATATCGATGAAATACAGAAAGATCATCCAGATGGTGTTGGAAATGTACAAAGTGATGCAGTACTACCAAGTACGGGTGTGAATGAGAATCTTCTTGTTCCAATTGTAGGATCAGGAATAATCATTATTGGTATTACGCTTGTTATTCTAAAGAAAAAAGAATCATAATACAGTGTTAAGGATGAGGAAACCTCATCCTTTTTTTTATTTATTATTAATAAATAAATCATAGAAATTGTTGCTTGATTCATAAACTATATTTTCTTTATAACATAGATTTATCGATTAATGACATTTGAATAAATTTTTATTTGATAGAAAATATAATGATTGCATGGAGGTAAGGGTATGAAAAAACAAAGTACTTATGCTAAGAAATCATTGGTAATTATGTTATGTCTAATGCTCGGTGTGGGAAGCGCTCAAGTTGCATTCGCAAATGAAGACCCGGAATTTATTTCGGAAGATTCCGTTGTCACAACAGAAGCAATAGATCAAGAACAAGAAGAATCTACAGAAGTTGTGGATGAGAATGAAACAGAGTCAACAGATGAGGAAGCAACAGAATCTGCAGAAGTTGACGATAAAGAAATAGACGAAACAGTTGAAGAAGAAGCGACTTTAACGGAAACTGTTGAACCATCTACTGATGCAGTTGAAGAAGAAACAACAGATGAAACTGTAAAAGAAGAAGTTAAAGAAGAAACTAAGAAGGTTAAAGCAGTCAAATATAATCTTGGCGCAATTAAAAACAAAACAGAGCTTGAAGCAGCATTTGCAGGCGCTCTTGAAGGTGACGTCATCACTTTAGCATCTGATTTTGTAGCCGAAGATGTTTCAATAACAGTTCCAAATGCAAACATTACATTTGATGCGAATCATGTTATCTGGACAAATTCAACCCTTGAAGTTACGGTTGCTCACAACGTAACACTTAATATTAAGAATCTTGTTATGGATGGGGTAGGACATACATCAAATCTACTTCGTATTTCAAATCCAACAGGTGTTATTAATTTAAGTAACAGTAAATTTATCAATAACGGTGCAACACCAATTACTGCAAATATTCAGTCAGGAGCTGAGTTCACGATTGATACAACTCTTATTAACAATAATAAGGGTGTGACAGGTGGATCTGCTGTACAACTTTCTGAAAACAGCCGAGGTACCTTTAACGTTACAAATAGTACAATTTCAAATAATACGGGTACTAGTGGCGGATATACCTCAGGAGCCATCGGTGGTAAAAACATCTACAGTGATATTAATATTGCAAATACAATTTTAAGTAATAATCACAACGATTCCATTAATACCGGTGTATTTGGTGGTGGTGGTGGTGCAATCGCATTACACTACTATCGTGGAAATATGACGATTAAACAAAGTTATTTCAAAGGAAATAAAGCAGGTGGTGATGGCCATTCTGAAACTTATGATGGAGGCGCAATTTATATCTTTGATGGTCGTGATGGCGCAACCGTCGATATTGATCAAACAACCTTTGCATACAATGAAGCAAAAGATGATGGTGGTGCAATCTTATTCCAAGGTTCAGGTACTCCCGCAGGATTAACTACAAACATCCACAACAGTACATTCTATGGCAATAAAGCCGGCGGTACTGATGGAGCGAATCTACCCGGTGGAGCAATTATGTACTTTAAAAATGGTGGATCTTCGAAAATGTCGAACACTATTTCGGGCTCTACATTTATGGATAATGTCGCAGGGAATGCAGATGTTGATACTGAGTTTAAAGGTGGAGCGATCTCTTTAAGTGGTGCGGGAATGCTCGCTACTGCTACGATTAATTATAAGGGATCACTATTCTTCGGCAATCAAGTTTACAAAAATGGCGTGATTGACCCAACGGCTAAATTTAAAGACATTTCGAATAGTTCATCTTCGGTAATGAGAAATGGTAATATTATTAATATCGATCAAAGCACACCAGAAGTAGCAACTCAAGCTAAAAAAGAAATTTTTGGATTTAAAAATGTTGGCTTAAGTCGTGATCAATCGGAGTTAGTGGCAGGGATTGAAGGGGAAGTCATTCCTACAATCGCAATTAAACCTGAAGGACCAGCAGATGATGGCTTCATCGGTGGAAATACTGATGGGTACGATCAACGTGGGAAGAAACGTTTAGGTGATATTGGTGCTGTAGAAATCCTTTGGATTAACTATGATGCTAATGGCGGGAATTTTGACTTAGAGGAAATGAATGACTACGAAGGTGAAACTTACTATGAAAAAGATGCGTCTTCAAAAGTTGTTTCCTATTATGATATAACTTCAGCTGAGTCTATTAAAGAAGAACAGACAGAAGATAGCATTCATCCAGAACGTGTAGGATACAAGTTTATGGGATGGTCAAAAGATATCAATGCAACAACACCAGATGCAGACTTTAACACACGTAAACCTGTGAAAGTTGCTGATGACAGTCTACGTCTATACGCTGTATGGCGTGTAGGGGATGCGTTCACGGTTACCTATCATGGTAATGGAAATACAGCGGGTGTTGAACCAACAGATTCAAATACCTATGATACAAATGAAAATGCAGTTGTTCTAGGTGAATCGACTTTAGTTAAAGATGGTTGGAGTTTTATTGGCTGGAATACTCTTGCTGATGGAACAGGAACGGACTATGCGAAAGATGCCAACATTACGATGACACAAAATGTAGATCTTTATGCACAATGGGAAGAAGATGTTACACCTCCAGTTACAGAAAAATTCACAGTTACTTATAAAGGTAATGAGAATACAGCTGGAACAGCACCTGTTGATACTAAAGAATATGAAAAAGGTGAATCAGCAACCATTCTTGGTGCTGGAGACCTCTCAAAAGACGGATATGAATTTATAGGTTGGAACACCCAAGCTGATGGAAAAGGTGACACAGTAAGTGGCTCAGTGACTGTTAATGCGGATGTTACACTCTATGCACAGTGGAAAAAAGTAATTGTTGTTGTAGATACATATACGGTTGAGTATGATGGAAATGGAAACACTTCCGGAAATGCACCGATTGATTCACATCCTTACGAAAAGGGTGAAAACATTATCGTAATGAGTTCAAATAATTTAGTTAAAGAAGGTTATAACTTTATTGGCTGGAATACTCAAGCGGATGGAAAAGGTGATAGTTATGCACCTGGCGACTCAATTGATGTAGTAGGAAATGTTAAACTCTACGCACAATGGATTAAAGCAACAAAACCTGTTGACCCTACAAAACCAGTAGATCCAACAAAACCTGGCGAAAACAATCAGACGGATTTACCTCAAACTGGGGTATCTGATAGTAGTGTTGCAGTGATTGCAAGTATTACTTTAATCGGATTAGGCTTGGTACTTGTTAAAAAACGTAAACAAGAAGAAGCATAGTTAGGACGGATATTTAGAAAGCTTAGCATTGAGAGATGCTAAGCTTTTTTTGAGAGTGGGAGCATTTTATGTCATTTGGGTATGAAATAGGTCGATTTAGAACCGCATCACCTTTATTACAAATTCCCATGATAAAATATTTTTAAAGTGAGAAGGAGAAATGTTATGAAATTAGAATTTAATCAGATTAACAAGTATTTTGACGAACATCATGTGCTCAAAGATATTTCATTTGAAGTGAACAGTGGTCAAATCTTTGGCTATCTTGGTCGTAATGGAGCGGGAAAAACAACGTCAATTCGAATCTTAATGGATGTTTTTAAACCCAATTCGGGGAATATTACCATAGATGGGAAACCATTTAGTCCCGAAGATTATCGCATTGGTTACCTTCCCGAAGAACGTGGTATGTATTCTAAAACACGTGTTATTGATCAACTTGTCTATTTTGCAATGCTTCGCGGTGCTACCCGCGAAGAAGCGATGGATTCTGTAAACTATTGGGCTAAACAATTTAAGATAGAAGAATATCTCGACCGTAAATTGGAAACCTTGTCGAAAGGGAACCAACAAAAAGTACAAATTACGCAAGCTTTTTTAAATAATCCAGACATCTTAATCCTTGATGAACCATTTAGTGGTTTAGACCCTGTGAATTCTCAAGTATTTCAAGATGCCTTAACGAATTATATTGCGGATGATAAGATTATTATTTTTTCAAGTCACCAAATGAGTTATGTCGAAACATTTTGTGATGACATTGCCATTATTAATCAAGGATCAATTGTTTTAAATGGATCCCTTAATACAATTAAAAAAGAGCTTGGAAAGGATAAAATTCGTATTCAAGCCCATAATTATGATTCGAATCAACTCATGGCATTGTTGAGCAGTGATCAAGTGCATGTTGAGGCGGATGAGAAATCGGTGATTGTTTCTTTATCAAAAGAATTGTCAAAGAAGGCATGGATGGCATCCGTGATTGAATCCGATATTGATTTAAAACTCTTGTCAGATTATGAACCAAGTCTTCAAGATATTTTTGTAGCAAAGGTAGGAGATCATCATGAATAAACTGAGTACTGTATTTAAATTTGAATTTTTAGAAATGTTACGAAAACGCAGTGTAAAAGTAACAACGTTAATTTTATGCATGGCGGTTTTGTTCATCACATCAATTCCGACAATCCAAACATTCTTTAAGGAAGATCCATCAAGTGAACCTCAAACAGGTGAAGTGGTAACTGAAATCCGAAATGAGTGGGGATTTATCTTCGAGGATGAATCGATTGATAAAGCAATGTTTGCTTCAATGCTTGGTCTCGACCATCTTAAACAATTTGATTCCGAGGCGACAATGAAAACATCATTGCTCAATAAAGAAATAAAAAAAGGATTTATTTTACAAAGCAGTACATCCTATAAAGTACTGACAATTGACAAGGATATGTTTGGTTTTGAAGATGGTATAATTGAAGATACATTAAAAACAATGGCCATTGATGAAAATTTTAAGGCAAATAATATTGATGTAAACGAAGCGCGTAATGCGATGAATGTTTCAATTACATCAGAGGTCGAAACAATCGGGAAGGATTCCTCACAAGGATTCTTTATAGCTTACGTTATTATGTTTGCAATGTATATGTTGATTCTTTTCTTTGGTCAATCCGTAGCAACGTCCGTTGCACGTGAGAAAGACAGTCGAACCATGGAATTGCTTATTACCAGCACGGATCCTAAAGTTCTTATTCTTGGAAAAGTATTTGCAATGGGAGCTGTTGGATTGTTGCAAGTTGGTACAATCTTATTGTCCGTATTTATAGGTTTTATGGTAAATAAGGTGAATTATGATCCAGATATTTTAATGATGGTACAAGGATCGCTTACGTTCTATACAGCAATTGTGTATTTAGTATTCTCAATTGCAGGTTATATTTTATACCTTTATATTTTTGCGGCATTGGGTTCATTGATTTCTAAAGTAGAAGATGTAAGTTCTGCGACTACACCAATTACTGTTTTATTTGTTATCGCATTCTTTATTGCCTCAAGTAGTTTAAGTGCGCCGGATAGCCAACTAACGATTATTAGTTCCTATGTACCGTTTGTCTCGTTATTTACAATGCCAATTCGTTTTATGCTTACATCGGTAAATTGGATTGAAATTGTGGTTTCAATGGCAATTATGATTTTATCAACCTTAGTGATTGCGAAGATTTCGGTCTACATCTATCGTTTTGGTTCGTTAAATTATGGAAATAAATTAAAAATTAAAGACATACTGAAAGCAAAAAAATAACTCTTAAAGAGTTATTTTTTTTTGATATCGATCATTGAGTTTTTATTTAAAATACGATTGGAGCTACAATATTCTGTAGGACTGCAACAATACTCCAACCTGCTACACGACTGGTGCGGCTATAGATTTTCAAGTCTGTTTTTATTTCTTCGCCTTCAAGCATTATGCGATGTTCGTCACCCACATAACCTGGTACGGCATTAATGTTTAACGTTGTATTTTCGGGACCAGCACTTGCAAGGGCTATTGCTACAGAAACGTTTACGTGTGTTGGTAATGCAGCAATGGCTTCTTTTGTGGTTCCTGCGAAGACTTCTACAGGTTCTTGAATATCGATGAGTCCTTCTCGATTTAGAGATGTATGAACTAGGGCACGAGGGGATTTCATACCCGTCATTTTTACATTGACAGGGCTCATTAATGTAGCCGTTCGTAGGATATCAAATCCTCCGACTGCGCCACTTGCAATATGAACCTTTTTACCAGTTTCGCGCGCTACATCTTGTATATGGTTATAGAATGATGCATCAGCAAAAGCTCCGATTGAAAGTACAACAAGATTTGAACCGGAACGAAGAACTGTTTCAGTATAGTCAACGACTGATTTAACCGAAGCGGCTTCAGATGTATAATCAGGTTCGAGTGCCATTAACTCTTCGATTGTTGCACATGCTTTACAACCATAATGGTTTGCGAATGCTGCTGTACGAAGTGGATTGCGACCTAGAACACCTACAAGTTCGTATTCAGGTAGGTAGCCATCTACCCACGCTTGAGCAACGATGTCATTAAGAAATCCTGGCCCAATTAAAGCTAATTTTAATTTTTTCATATTAATTCCTTTCCTCATTTATATATGTATCTTAACATATATTTAGATAAGTGAACCGGTTTATAAGGATTTTGTTAATTCAACGTGTGAATTTTGTCTTATTGGTTTTGTGAATTGTTATGTAATCTTCATCAATCAAGGTCTATGAATTCGAATGTGGTCTTTTTTTCAGTAAGTAATGAACCGTAATAGCCTGCACTTAATGGTAGCGATGTATAGGTTAAATTTTTCATTTGGTTTTCTAAAATCTCTAAGACAGAGAAGTTTGGGAAATCTTTCTCAATTTTTAAGTCGAAAAATTTAATATAACATTCCTTGAGACACCATAATTTATAGAAACTTTGGATACCGTGCTGTCTCACAAATTCGATTTCGTTGGGATGATAGAAGCGATTCGCGATTTTTTGAAAGTTCACATCTTCCTTGTACTTTTGGATATCAATACTTAATGGATTAAGACTGAACGCATAAGTAGAGAACGCATCGGTTATCGTCTTACTATAATAAAAATCATTGTTTAAGATGACTGGTTTACCATTTTCAGTTTTATAAAGATACCATGTATCATCCAGTTGATTGCGATCTGTAAAGTCATGAATGCAAGTATCAAGTGTATGGCTTGTAGGATTTTTTGATTGATAAATAATGACATGATTTTCCATAAATTTCTCCTTAATAATGCAAGCATATCATTGTTTTGATCTTTGATTCGTAGACTTAAGAATCTATAAGCCGTTCTTAAGATTGTGTTAAGAATACGAATGGTATAATTGGCACGAAATTAAAGGAGTTTAACGATGAATCATATCTTAAAGTATCTTGAATTAAGTGCAGCGCATTATCCCAATAAAACCGCCGTAGTCGAACCGAATCAGTCGATTACGTATCGTGATTTAAAAGATAAAGCGTGTATAGCAGGAACATTTTTTATTAATCATTTCGAAAAAAATCAACCAATCGTTATTTTCAGAGAAAAGGGAATTGAAACGCTTGCGTTAATGTTTGGGGCAGCCTACGCGTGTTGTCCTTACGTCATTGTGGATCCTTCACAACCCGATGATCGTGTTATTTCGATTCTAAAGACATTAGAGACGCATTTCATCGTGTCTGATGAAGCGCAAAAATCTCGAATTGAACAATTGAATGCTCAGATTAATTATATTGAGTCAAAATCCATATTGAACGGAATCAGTCAAGAAGATCAGATTAAACAACGTATGGGATCGCATATATCAACGCATCCGCTCTATATTCTCTTTACATCAGGCTCGACAGGGAATCCAAAAGGTGTCGTTGTATCCCATTCATCGGTCATTCGATTTATCAATGATTTTACTAAGACGTTTCAATTTTCAAAAGACGATGTAATTGCGAATCAAGCACCTTTTGATTTTGATGTTTCGGTAAAAGATATTTATAGTGCTCTCAGGACAGGTGCAACCTTGGTTTTAATACCGAAATTGTATTTTACAAATCCAGTTATGTTATTAGACTATATCTGTGAATCAAATGCAACGGTACTGACATGGGCGGTCTCTGCGTTATGTTTAGTAAGTCAGCTAAAAGGATTATCGTATCGACAACCAAATCAGTTACGACAAATAATGTTCAGTGGGGAGCGCATGCCAATCAAGCATTTGGAAACGTGGCGTGAAGCGTGTCCAAATACGACATTTGTAAACTTATATGGCCCAACTGAAATTACATGCAATTGTACATATTATGTTTTGAAATCGGAATGTAAATACGATGAAGACCTTCCAATAGGAATTCCATTTTATGATGACGAAGTATTTTTATTAGATGATTCTAATTCTAAAGTGGTCTCCTCAAATGTCCTGGGTGAAATTTGCGTCGGCGGATTGAGTTTAGCACTGGGATATTTTAATAATAAAGAACAAACGGACCGGGTATTTATTCAAAATCCGTTGAATCCCTATTATCGAGACATCATCTATCGTACGGGTGATTTAGGATTCTATAATCAAAACGGTGAATTATGTATTAGGGGTCGAAAAGATTTTCAAATTAAACACATGGGTCATCGTATCGAACTTGAAGAAATTGAACGGAAAATTGAAGAACATCCATCCGTTTCGAGAGCCTGTTGCGTATACCATGAAAAAAAATATAAGATTTATGGAATCTACCAGGGGAATTTGGATGTTAAGGCGTTAATATCGTATCTGGAAACAAAGCTTCCCCATTACATGATTCCCAATACCTTTATTCAGGTACACCAGATGCCCTTGACGAAGAACGGTAAGATTGATCGACAACTCTTAAAATCGGAAGTGGGGATCCACGTATGAATCTAAACAAACTATGTACTTCTTATAAGGAACTTAAAACACCAAGTTATGTTTTTGATATTGATCATCTAGAAAATCATGTAAATACAATAAAGTCATTATTACCTCACAATGCAAAGTTGTGTTACGCCATGAAAGCAAATCCATTTCTAGTTGGTATCTTAGATCCTTATGTGGATTCTTTCGAAGTGTGTTCACCCGGAGAATTCCGTATTTGTCAAAGAAACCACATTTCAAACCAAAAAATAATTCTTTCGGGTGTTTACAAAAACGATGAAGACATCAGGAAAATTATTGAAATGGACGAACAACCCATTTATACAATTGAATCCATGAAACATCTTGAAATACTGAATGATTTATCGAAGGCGTATCAAAAAACCATATCGGTTATTTTAAGGCTTACAAGCGGAAACCAATTCGGTATGGATGCCTCAATGATTGATGAAATACTAGATCGAAAGGATGAATATCCATATTTGAAGTGGTATGGAATACAATTGTATTCAGGAACCCAAAAGCACAAGCTTGATAAGGTTCAAAAGGAACTCGAAACTCAGAAAAAATACATTGAAGATTTACGCGATCGCTACAAGATTGCATTACCGTGTTTAGAATTTGGTCCGGGATTGGGTGTTCAATATTTTGAATCCGATAAACCAACGGTCTCCGTTTCAGAGTTTGGTTCAATGCTTCAAAATTTGGATTTTGATGGAACTGTTGTTTTGGAAATGGGACGCATTATTGTTGCATCGTGTGGTACTTATTTAACCAAAGTTGTTGATTTAAAGCTTAACGATCATAAGCATTACGCAATACTTGATGGCGGTATTCACCACGTTAGTTACTACGGTCAGTTTCTAGGGATGAAGTGTCCCAATATTGAGCGTATCGCTTTAGGAGAATCTATGGAAACGCAAGCAACTTGGAATTTATGCGGCTCTCTATGTACTGTGGCGGATGTCTTGGTAAAAGACTTTGAGACTGCTCTTGCTTACAATGACGTGATTGCATTTAAAAATGTTGGTGCGTATAGCATCACAGAAGGGATAAGCCTTTTTCTCAGTAGAGATCTGCCACAAGTAAATGTATTTAGTAAAGACCAAGGACTCGTAACACTTAGAGACATCGTACACATTGATACGCTAAATTCAGCGAAGGAGAAATCAGAATGAATAAATTATTAGAAATATTAGAAGATATAAAACCAAATATTGATTATGAGAATGAGTGTGAATTGGTTGATAAACGAATTCTTGATTCGTTTTCAATTCTTACATTGGTTGCTGAATTGGAAGATTCCTTTGATATTGAAATTCCATTTGATGAGATTAAACCAAATAATTTTAATACACTCAAGAATATGTGGGAAATGGTAAGTCGTCTTAGCGGTGAAAATTAATGGCATATCACAATTATATTTACCTTTTCTTGTTTTTACCGATTGTGATGATTGCATATCAAATATGCAATCAAAAATATCGCTATCTTGTAATGCTTCTTGGAAGCATTACTTTTTATCTCTTGATGAGTTCAACACTAATCACTTACCTACTCATCATAAGTTTATCAACATATGCTATTGGATTGGGTCTAGCCCAATCCAAACATAAAAAGTTACTCTTATTTCTTGGGATTTTAATACCACTTACGATATTAACCGTTTTTAAATATTACAATTTTATCGGTGAAAACCTTAATTCAGTTCTAAAAGGTTTTGAAGTGACTATTCCATATCGAAAATTCATACAACCCATTGGAATTTCATTCTTCTCTTTACAAGCAATGAGTTACCTTGTAGATGTGAAAATGGGAAACATTCAAGCAGAACGAAATCCACTAAAAATCATATTGTTCTTATCCTTTTTCCCGACAATCATTGAAGGTCCTATTGCGCGATACAATCAAGTGATTCCACAATTGAATACCGGGGAATCAATTACGTATGCATCATTAACTTTTGGTCTACAAAGAATGCTTTGGGGTCTTATTAAGAAAATTGTGATTGCTGACCGATTAGACCCCTTTGTAGGATCTGTATTCAAAAATGTTGATACAAATGGTGGTGTTGTAATTCTAATTGCCATCCTTGCGTACACGCTTCAACTTTATTCCGAATTCTCTGGAACGATGGATATCGTGTTGGGTACCGCTGAAATTTTTGGGATAAAGCTCCCGGAGAATTTTAATCAACCCTTTTTCTCCAAAAGTGCTTCAGAATTTTGGCGACGTTGGCATATGACTTTGGGAGGTTTTTTTAAAGATTATATTTTTTATCCCATTTCTTTATCGAAATTTAATCGTAAACTCACAAAATGGTTAAAAACAAAAATAGGAAAACGCTACAGTCGATTAGTCCCAACCTTAGGAGCGTTATTGGTCGTTTGGATTTGCAATGGTTTATGGCACGGAGCCCAATGGCAATATCTCGCATATGGAATGTACTATTTTGTCATTATTGCAGTCGGAATGCTTTTAGAACCGCTGTTTTCGCTCTTTTTTAAGAAAACAAAAATCAATCGCGAAAGCAAAGGTTTAAATGCAATGAGATGGATCAGAACCATGGCGATTGTGAATGTTGGAATGATGTTGTTTCGGTCACACGGTATCTCAAAAGCAATTTTCATGTTTACGCGGATGCTTGGTGATTTTAATATGACACAAATCACCGATGGCTCACTGCTGAATAAGGGGATGGATATTCATGACTTTGGTGTTGTTATTGTGGGTTTTGTGATCATGGTTGTTGTGGGCTTTCTTAAAGAAAAGGGTGTGCACATTAGAAATCGTATTTCGCAGTGGAAGTGGTATGTGCGCACTCCGTTTTACTATGCTGCGATGTTATTCTTAGTTATTTTTGGAGCCTATGGTTACGGCTATGCGATCGTAGAGCTTATCTATGCAAATTTTTAGGAGGTATTATGAAAATAATTAGATCAATTGTGTTTACCCTCGGTTTTATTGCTATATTATTTACAATAACACCTCTTTTTGCGCCATATGAAATCGATCAATTTGCGAAAGGGAATAGTACTGCATTTAATGGTATTTTTGCCGAAGATACGAATCGTTTGGATATGTTATTTAGTGGAGACAGTGAATCCTTCACCTCTTTTATGCCCATGCGATTTTGGGAGAAATTAGGGATAAAGTCTTACAACATTGCGGTTGCTTCTCAAAATTTAGCGGATGGACATAAGACCATAAGCCATATCATTCAAAAACAAAATCCGAAAGTGATAGTGTTAGAGACGAATCAAATTTATACCAGTATTGGTGGTATCGCGAATCTAGTGGATAAATCCATGACCAATACTTTGGCGAATGTGTTCCCCATCTTAAACCATCACGATAATTGGAAACAAATACTTTCGCTACAAAAAGCAAAAAGCGTAGAAATCAAGCGGAATCCTCTAAAAGGCTGGCGAATTAATCGTAAAGAAAGTGCGTATGAGCGTGGACCGTATATGCACCAGACGTTAGAATCAAAAGAAATTCCTTCCTTGAATCGACACTATCTCGATCAAATCGTAGCACTGTGCAAAGAAGAAAACATTCAATTAATTTTAGTGAGCGTACCGTCTCCAAGAAATTGGACCTACGAAAAACATAATGGTGTGAGTGCCTACGCTAACGAAAATAACATTCCATTTCTAGATTTAAATTTGGAAGCAGATTCTATTGGCATGAATTGGCAGGAAGACACATATGACAAAGGGGACCACTTGAATTTAAAAGGTGCTGAAAAAGTAACGAAGCGTCTAATTGAATACATCGCTCAAAACTACAACATTAAAAGTGACACCGACGAAGCGGAACGTGCTTTATGGCAAAAAGATTTTGATGCATTTATTCAGCAAATTAACCCCTAATTTAACAAGAAATTAAAGGTGTTAAATCTTAAAATTTCTTAAATAACTCACAATGTATTGTAAAAGAAACATATAATAGAAGAAAGGAGGTGCCTATGAAAAAGATACTAATTGTTGACGACGACAAAGAGATTAGAGATTTGATGAAACGCTATTTAGAAATTGATGGTTATGAGGTTGTTGTTGCCTCTGATGGAAATGACGCAATGCGTTATCTCGATGAAAGCATCAAACTCGTGATTTTAGATGTTATGATGCCTGAGGTTACGGGATTTGAGGTAAGCGAGGCCATAAGAAGAAAGTATAATGTTCCAATCTTATTTGTTTCTGCAAAAGCTACAGAGCAAGATAAATTTGTAGGTTTTTCTGTTGGTGGGGATGACTACCTAAGCAAACCATTTTCTTTTTCTGAGCTCAGCCTCCGTGTAAAATCATTACTAAGACGATACATTCAATACGATCGTGCTACGGAGCATCGGGCAGAACAAAACATAATAAACACCATTGACTCCATCACCATCGATCTTGAAAAAGGAATCACTTTAAAAGATGGGTTACCCCTCGATTTAACAGAACGAGAATTTCGTATTTTAAAATTATTGGCGACTAATCGTGGGAAGATATTCTCAATTCAAAGTATTTATGAAAATGTTTGGCAAGATGAGTATCTCTACTCCTCTGCAAATACAGTCATGGTTCATATTCGTAATTTAAGAAAGAAAATTGAACATTGTCCTGAAAACCCAAATATTATCAAAAACATATGGGGTCGAGGATATAAAATTGATTAAACATCAGAAGCAGTCACTCACACTTGGCTTAAAAATATTTCTTATAACGGTGGGATCAATTTTTGTATCGTTATTCGTATTTGTTGTTACGATATCGGTTTCGATTGACCCGATTGCAACATATGTAAAGGGTGAAGAGCGGATTCACTCGCGAATGCTTCGTGACAAGCAAGATCTCCAGCATTACATTATTGATAACGACATTACCGAAATGAACATTGAAGATCTAAGTCCATGGTTGGAAAATCATAAGTATATGATTATCTATATCGTAGATGTTGACAATAATAACATCGTCTATACAAACGACGATCTCTTTATAAGTAAAGAACTCGAGATTGCCGGAAATACGTCACTTGAATCGACAATGCTTTATATTGGTGGTAAATACTTCTATATTGATATGTTGTATTCAGTGCGGGCGGAAGTGGAAAACTACGCTACCTATCTTGGACTCACGCTTTCATCCATTACATTTTTACTTGTTTTTTATTATGGTATCCGAAATATCACCAAAAGGGTTAAGCAGCTTACCAATGAAATTGAAATTATTGGGGCAGGAACCCCCAACAGTTACATTAGTGACAAAGGGAACGATGAGCTTGGACGTTTAAGTTTTGAAATTAATGCACTGATTACTGAGTTATCTCAAAAGAACCAAGAACTGGTTATTTCTGAAAATGCACTTAAAGAACTTGTGACAAGTCTTGCTCATGATTTAAGAACGCCACTTACTTCATTGATCGGTTATATTACCCTTATTAAATTGGAGTCTCAATCTGAAGATATCGAAGAGCTTGCGAATCGATGTGAGCAGAAGGCACTTCAAATGAAAACCATTTCGGATGAACTGTTTTCACTTTTTTCAACGCTCTCGTTAAATGAAGACAGCGAATTACCCCTCGAACGAGTTTATGTTCAAGATTTTATTGAGGGTGCTGTAGACCGTCTAAAATCTGATTTAAAGTTAAATGAATTTGAAGTTGGAGTTCGTCAAACGATAACAGATGATGACTATTATGTAAATTTGAATCTATACTATATGGATCGCTTGTTTGAAAATATTATTTCGAATCTCTTAAAGTATGCAGAACCCATGTCAGAGATTCAAATTCAAATTACGCTTGAAAATTTATGGTGTACCCTCGAGATTTCCAATATCACGCGGATAGACCAGGTGACAGAAAATGCTTCAGGTTTTGGATTACTCTCATGTCGAAAAATTGTAGATACGCATAAAGGCCATTTTTCCACATCACAAAATGAAGGTGTATTTATAACGAAAGTAGAATTACCCATAAACCCATAAAAAAACAGCGAGTGTAACACGCTGTTTTTTTTATTAACTTACGAAAGTGAAGCCTTAATTAATACTCATAACGTCCTAACATTTCAGTGTTCTCAACGCGCCACGAAATAAGTTTAACGCGGACAATGATGCCATAAAGACCAAATGTGATGAGGGTTAAAAACCACCATAAAACCCAATGACCAAAAAGACTTACAGAATCACCGTTAAAGCGGAAGCGCTCACCATTAATGACAGTATGTTCGGATTCCCAACGGTATGTTCGAACGAGAATCCAAGGTGTCCCTAAACCGAGTGTAAAGATTGCAATAATAATATTAACCAATTGTAATGTAATATAGGACCAGATTGATCCGTCAAAGTATGATGATTTCATATAAATCCTCTTTTCTATTTTTTAGTTCGATGCTTTAAAAAGTAAAATACGATGGAACCAATTCCAAGTGTCAGAATGGTTGCGAATATCATTGTTTGCCAGGAGCCAAAGACTACGATTGCGATATAATTAATCATTGCAATGATAATTCCTAATAATGTAATTAGACCATAGAAGCTCTTCATCGCAATCCCAAATTGGTGACTAATTATATGCTTCTTTTTTTCGGCATAAAATCCTGCCAAAAGAATCGCGATGGTTACGACAATAACGAGCCAATTAAGTTTGAAAAATGTACTCATAATATCTTCCCCCTATATTTTAATGAACTCAGATTGATTAAGATTATAATCATGAAGACAATAGCTGTACGTGTTGAAACTATCATAAGTCCTATAGGCATAGGTTTGTGATGAAGGAATCATAAACGACATATATTGTGTATAGTCAATGGTTTTTCGCTGTGTTATAACGTTACCTTTAGCAATATCAACACCATTAAGGATGTGTTGAGCGGTAATAATGAGTTCGTGATCTGACTCGGGTTTTTGGGCGCTTAGTTTGGAATAGAGCGCTTTAATAAATCGAGAAGGCGGTGTTAAATCCCCAGGAATTCCAAAAGTCCCACTGCCTTGTCCGAATGGCTTGAACTCTTGACCGTAGAGCGTTCTTGCTTCTACATGTCCCGGATCAAGGCCGATATAATTTCGAATGTTGGTTAGATGCCAAGGATAATCGGGACTATTTGTGAGGACGCCAATTTGATTTGTATAAATTTGGATTCCTTGTGGTGTCGGTTCTACAATAATCGAGGCACCGGTTGCATCTTGAAATACCCAATGCAGGGGTGGTACAATTCCTAAAAATTCAATAACATGATGTGTGATCGGATGTCGTGCAAACATTAGCCGAACATCTTCAACAGTCTTGCAGTGTGCAAGAGCCCACATCACGACTTCATGCGGTGCAAGTGATTGATTGACTATCGCATCGTGCTCATAATGCGCAAAACCTTCAAAGTATAATGCAGCAGCGGCGAGACCGTATTCATTGACGCCATCTGCCAATGCGTAAGAACCAATGTTTTTAGCGAGGCCAAAATAAGCAAAATGATTTGTAACTTCATTATCTAAAAAGGCAAAATGAAGCGGAACATGGCGTGGAATGAGAATCATTTCTGGATCAAGTTCGAAAGAAAAATCCATCGTGCGAGCCATTAAAAAATGATCCTGAGTACTTTTTAATGTGATGTTTGTACACATAAAAACACCTCCCAAGTTTACCTTGCATGACCATTATAGGGGAATTCTTAATAGAATACATAAAACGAGCCCGATTTCGCAAGAATATCATGATTCCATCACAAAGCATAATGACGCGATATTTCTTTCATCCATAATTTATTAACAAAATATCACACGAGCTCTGGCATTGGATGATACGATAAATATAAGAAAAAAGCCGGGAGGTGTATGATGATATTACTTGGAGAAGTTGCACAGTTTTCAGATATTGCATTTAATGTCATACTAGGTGGTTTTGGTATGTTTTTACTGGGAATCAAGTTGCTTGGGGATGGTTTTAAAGATGCAGCGGGATCAAAAATACGAGATTATATTGAGCGCTATACGGGTAATTTACTTTCTGCGATTCTTGTAGGTACTGTTATTACAGCATTAATGCAGTCCAGCACCGCTGCGACCGTTATTTCCATTAGTCTAGTGCGTGCAGGCCTTATGAGTCTTGAAGCCGCGATTGGAATCTCTGTGGGAGCGAATTTAGGGACGACGGTAACGGCATTAATGATTGGTTTGAATATTGAAGCGATGGGTTATTATTTTGTCTTTATTGGGGCTTTAATCCTGCTCACAAAGAAACGATATAAAAGTGTCGGGCAAATATTCTTTGGACTTGGAATTACGTTTGTAGGGCTTGAGTTGATGAGTGATCAATTGATCATCTTACAAGATGTTCCACAGTTTGAAGCATATTTGGTTAAGATGTCTGATAATCCATGGCTTGCGCTTTTAGCGGGAACGATTGGTACTGCAGTTATAAACTCTTCGATGGCTGTGATTGCCCTTGTACAAAAAATATATGCAGGGGGCGGTATGACAATGGTTGCAGCTTCCGCATTTGTTTATGGATCCAATGTCGGCACAACTTTAACGGCAATTCTTGCTTCTGCGGGAGGATCTGTATCGACGAAACGAGCCGGTTGGTTCCATGCACTTTATAACGTGATTGGTGCCTTGATAACCATGTTATTTATCTATCCGTACTCGAATTTTATTCTCTATATTAATGGGAAGATGGGTGGTTCACCAGAAATGGCTGTAGGAATTAATCATTTTGTATTCAATTTAATTTGGGTTGTGGGGATTATTCCCTTTATTCCCGCATGTATTCGTCTTTTAAAAGTTCTAATACCAGGGGAAGATCGCATTAAAGAACGAGAAAAAATTGAAGCGTTGGATTATGAATTAATTAAGACGTTCCCGGATGGTGCGTTTCAATTAGCACAAAAACAAACACTTCAGATGGCTGATTTGGTTGTTGAATCTTTGGAAACAACGCATGACTACCTAACAACGCAAGACGAAGAAGATTTAGATGTCATCGGACAGTTGGAGGAGATGGTTAATGATTTGGACTACAATTTAACGCGCTATCTTCTTGCGATTGCGAAGGATACGCAACTTGATGGCCGTATGGCAGAACAGTACTCAACCAGTGTTGATATCGTGAAAAATATTGAGAGAATGGGAGATATAACGACAAATATTGCGGAGTTTTATGAACGCATCTTTGAAAATCGAGGTACGTTCTCAGAAGAAGCACTGTTTGATTTGGAAACAATGTATAAACTCGTTTTGGATATGATTCAACGAAGTTTTAAAATGCTTAAATCGGATTCACTTCAAGGATATGAAAAACTTGTACAGGATGAAGACTACCTCGATTTAATTGATGAGAAGTACCGTGAACGTCATTTCCATCGTATCTCGGATGGTATTTGTGACGATCCGATTGCAAGTAGTTTGTATGTAGATATTCTTGCGTCTTTAGAACGCTTAGGGGATCACTGCATAAATATTGTGGAGAAGGTAAAAGAACGTAATCCCGAGGAAGGGGTTGAGAAGATTCGTATGGATTCCATAAATTAAGAAGTGTGAAAAGGAGTAGGTAATGGAAATTACAATAACGGAACTACAAGAATATTTAAAGGATCATTACCAAGATGGTGGTGTCGATCAAAGTTTGTTTATGAAACTGGTCGAGGAAATGGGGGAAGTGGCTGAGGTTCTAAATAAAAAAGCTGGTCGTAAAACATCAAGTGATGAAGATTTAGACTTGCAATTAGGTCATGAATTGGCAGATCTAATGCACTATGCCATGGCCATTGCGGCACTCAATGACATTGATATGAATGCAATGATCCTCTCAAAAGATAAAGAAGCTTCAAAAAAATATCATCATACAACAGATTTAGAATCTTTTGTCTCAGCACAAAGAGTCATCAAATCACGCGCAAAATCATCAAATAATATCACGAAATAGGATGTGAAATGCATTTATGGATACAAAAAAGAGCCAGCTTCTTAAAGTGGAGTAGTAAACTAAAAGTAGACAAGTAAAAAAGACTTGTCTACTTTTTTTGTGTAATAATAAAATCAGAGATAAAACGGAGGTATTAATGATGGGAAGACCCAAAGGTGGATTAAATAATAAATGGACTTATGAGGATCGTATTAAAGTCGTTACACGTCATATTGATGAACATATAAGTGCTGCGAAACTATCACAAGAAACAGGAATACCTAAAGGAACGATTAATGGTTGGATTGATCGATTCATGCGCGATGGTAAAGAGGGTTTAAAAAACAAGAAAAAGACAGGAAATCATTTTTCTGCGCTTCATACGAGTAAATCATTAACTGAGATCGAACGACTTCAACTCGAAATTCTAAAACGAGATATTGAGATTGCACGATTAAAAAAAGGGTACCAGGTGAAAGGAGTTGGTGTAAACAAGGAGTTCGTTACTTTAAAAGACAAGAATTCCAAATAGCACATGACTTATCTTTTAAACATCCGATTACGTTCATTCTTAGATTTATGAATTTGAACCGATCTGGTTATTACAAGTGGTTAAAGCATAAGGATGATCTCAATATTTATGAACAAAAAAGAGCGATTCTTAGCTTTGTGATTAAAGACTGGCATCGCCGTTTTCCAAGTTATGGTTATCATGATATCGCTGCAGTCATGAGAAAGCAAAGTGATTTAGGGATTGAATTTTCCGATAATTTAATCCACAAGTGTTGCAAGTTTTTAAATATTAAATCAAAAGTTAAACACTATTCCTATAAAAAACCTGGAACACAAAGTCGAATTTATCCTAATATTATAAAGAATCAATGGAAGGCAACCAAACCTTTAGAAATTATTGTTTCAGATATGACACATATTCGAAACAAAGGGATTAATTATGAATGGACTTTAATGGTTGATACTTTCAACAATGAAATTATAAGTTCTGCATTATCGCGTACAACTGGTGATCCTAAGCCTTACTACAAGTGTCTCGAGGATCTCCTTGCGCTACTTAAGGATAATAAAAAAACAGCTCCCACGATTCTTCACACAGATCAAGGAGCTGTCTACCACTCTAAAGCTTTCGCTAAAGCGCATGAAAATTATAACATAATTAGATCTATGTCGCGAGCTGGAACACCTACAGATAATCCAATTATCGAATCATTAAATGGATGGATTAAAGCAGAAATGGCGTGTGATTATCAATACTGGTCCGTAGATAACTTTGAAAATTTTATCGAAGAATATGTACATTATTTCAATTTTGAAAGACCTGCTTACTGTTTAAATTACAAAACCCCTATCCAATATAAAATGGATAAGGGTTTCTAGTCTTTTATTAATGTCTACTTTTGTTTGACAACTCCACTTCTTAAAGTAGGCTCTTTTTATTCGCAAAGTAAGGTTTCACTAATGGCCAGTGCGCATGCTGCGCGGGCTCCATTTGCCTTGGAATAGGGTTTAATCTTTTTCTGAATTGTTTGTCGAGAGATGAATTCGGAATCGTGCTCGCGTATCTTATTGAGCAGTAATGTCGAAAGTTGATCATCATCAAACAATTGACCGTGTAAATAAATAATATCCGTATCGAGGGTAACGATGATGTTATTAAGGGCAATGGCTAAAAAATTAATTGCATTTTCTAATAACTGTATGACTGCAGAATCGCCAAGATGATAGGCTTGCAGCAGGATATCCATCGATAACTCATGTTCTTCGGTTACCAGTTGTTTGAGATAGGTGTTCGCAGAACTATTAAATAATAAACTTGCTTTGTGAAGCAACCATGTTTGACTCGCATAGGTTTGAAGGCAACCAATTTTACCACACTCACATTGTTCGCCAAATGGATTCACAACAAGATGTCCAATTTCTCCAACAAAGTAATTATTTCGTGCATACAGATTCCCTTGGTATATATATGAACAGAAGATTCCTCGTCTAAAATGTAAGAATAAGAAATTCGCATCCGTTTTATCATGTCCGAATAAACGTTCACGTATAGCCATCGCATTTACATTATTCTCAAAATAGACGGGATACTTTAAATGTTTCTTTAAATAATCCAGTGAGAAATTTGACCATGAATGGTTATTGGTTAAAATGTGGGATGATGATTTATCATAATGTCCTGGTATGGCAATGCCAATACTTGTGATGGGGGTATCGCGATGTTTATCCATAAAATCATGGATCGTCTTTACCAATAAGTCGTGACGAACATGGTCTGATTTAGAGAGTGTGTATGCCTCTTCAAAGAGAATTTCATTAAGGTTATCGGATAACGCTAAGGTGAAAGAGTGTTCAAATAACTCCACACCGAGATAATAGGAGTGATGGGGAAGAAGACCTAATAAAATTTTGCGTCTTCCTACACGTGTATTATCGGTATCCTCTCCGATTTCACAAATAATGTTATCGTTAATTAGGTGTTGGGTTAAATCACTAACAGTCGCGGGGGTAATGTGAAGCGACTTTGAAATATCAATGCGTGAAAGCGGTCCCTTTGAATATAATAAATCAAGGATTAAAGCCGTTTGCTTTGTTTTTGCTTTACTGAGTTGCATATTTCACCTCCATTAAGAACATTGTAACCTATTAATTATAATTTGTAATCATTAATGGGGGAAATTTAACAAAACCAACACAATTATCAAATGTAAGGCTTTACATTTAAGGTGAAGTGTTCTATAGTGTAGGTAGTTGGTAATATAAAATAATTAATTACTGAGATATTGCGCACATTTTCATTCTAATTGTTCTATATTATAACCAAAAGAGGAGGATATTATGAATAAAGTAGGAGATTTTTTAGAAGAAAAAGTTCTGCCTGTAGCAGCGAAACTTTCAAGTAATAAATTTTTAATTGCAATTCGTGATGGTATTACACTTTCAATGCCATTAATTATTATCGGTTCTATTTTTATGGTTATAGCAAGTTTTCCAGTACCAGGTTGGGAAGCATGGTTGGGAGATATTGGTGTTGCCGGCTATCTTTGGAAGGGTGTCGACAGTAGTTTTGGATTAGTTGGATTAATTTCAGCATTTGGTATTGCTTACAGTATTGCAGATCAGCACAACACAGATGGAATTTCAGCAGGGATTATTGCTTTATCAGCATTTATCGTTGTAACGCCATTTGTTAAGGGGGAAACAGGTGCTGGTATTGCGGTTGGACTTGTGGGTGCTCGTGGGCTCTTTGTAGCGATCATCTTAGCAATTATTAGTGGTCTTATCTACCAATGGTTTATCAATAATAATATTGAAATCAAAATGCCAGATACAGTACCACCTGCAGTTGCGAAAAGTTTTAGTGCAATTATTCCGGGTGCAGTGATTATTACAATGTGGTTAACCATCTTTGGTTTACTTGATAAATTTGGTTTACCAAACTTACATGATATTGCAGCTGTTGTGTTAGGAAAACCGTTTGGATTACTTGGAAATAACATTATTGGTACAATGATTGTTGTTGCATTTAACAGTATTTTCTGGTTCTTAGGAATTCACGGGGGCCATGTTGTAAACTCAATTATGAAACCAATTTGGATTGCAAACTTAGATGCGAACCGTGTTGCTTATCAAGCAGGCGAGGCATTACAACACATTATTACAGAACCATTTATGGATAACTTTGTATACATCGGTGGTGGTGGAGCCACAATCGGTCTTGTACTCGCAATTGCATACTATGCACGTAAGAAAAAAACAAGTTTACGTACTAAAGCTCTTGCGCCAATTACAGTTGTACCAGGACTCTTTAATATTAATGAGCCAACAATGTTTGGACTTCCAGTAGTACTTAACTTATTATTAATTGTTCCATTCATCTTAGCACCAATGCTTAATGCACTTATTACTTATTTCGCAATGGCATCGGGACTTGTTCCTTTAACACGTACTGTAGCAACATGGACGATGCCTCCAGTAATCAGTGGATTCTTAACAACAGGTAGTATTCGTGGATCAATCTTACAAATTATCTTAATTGCACTTGATATTCTCTTATACTTACCATTCTTTGCAATGGTTGAAAAAGGATTTAAGGCAGAAGAAACAGCAGAATAGTAATTATTATATAGAAAGTGTGAAATGATGAAACGATTAATTAGTGCAAATACGAGTGATATTTTAAACATGACCGCTGAAGAACTTAAACAAAGTATTAAAGCGAGTGAGGGACGCGTAGTTTTATCGGAAAACTACGCTGCTCGCGAAAGCTTTGTGGGAGATATTAGTAACTCTGAGATTGCACGTGCATGTGGTGCAGACTTAATTTTACTCAATGGCGTCGATGTATTTAATCCGGATTTATTTGCAATTGAATGTATTGAAAAGAACTTTGTGGATGAGCTTCATCGTTTAGTTGGAGCGCCCATTGGTGTCAATTTAGAACCCATTGATCAAAATGCGGAAATGACGGAGTCACGTTTTGAGATTGCTTTAGGAAGACAGGCAACTGTAGAGACAATTGAAGAAATTGAACGTCGTAATTTTGATTTTGTTTGTTTTACGGGAAATCCAGGGACAGGGGTAACCAACGAAGCCATTATTTCTACCATTAAGATTGCGAAGGAGAAGTTCTCCGGGCTCATTATCGCAGGTAAAATGCATGGTGCTGGTGTTGTGGGACCAATTATTGATTTAGAAACGGTGGAAGCGTTTATTAATGCAGGCGCGGATGTGATTTTAGTCCCTGCTGTTGGAACGGTTCCAGGATTTGATGCGGATGAACTTAAAGAAATTGTGCAATTTGCACATGCCCGCGATACGTTAGTTATGAGTGCAATTGGAACGAGCCAAGAAGGTTCAACTCCAGAAATTATTGCGCAAATGTCAATTCAAAATAAGATTTGTGGCGTGGATATTCATCACATTGGTGACGCTGGATATGCAGGATTAGCTCCGGTTGAAAACATTTTTGCAATCGGTCAAGCAATTCGAGGTATTCGACACACATTGTCATCATGTGCCCGTTCAATAAATCGATAAACATTAATAAAGGAGCATGAAATGCGTAAAGGTTTAAAAAATATCGTTACAGTATTTATGGTTTTAGCTTTATCAATGACATCAATCTCAGCACTTGAGGGTGATGCTAAGAATTTAATTCAAGATGGTGATTTTGAACAAGGTGGAACTTCATGGACGCAACGCAATAAAGGCGAAGTTCAAGACAAAGTTTCATATGATGGAAAATATGCAGGGGTTGTGCCAAATACAGCAATCTCAGGCAACTTTGCAAATGGGTTTATTGGTCAAGTTATTCGACTTGAACCGAATACAACGTATCACGTAAGTGCTTATGCGAAAGTAGATGTTAAAGGGGCGGATGCCATCTTTACAGCACGCTTTTGGAATGGGCAACAAGGTGATGTTATTAAGGGAGAAAACGGTCAAACCGTAGATCAACTTGTATCATCTACAGAATGGCAAAAAGTCAGTTATACATTTAATTCAGGTACGGAACAAGGAGCACTAATTCAACTTGTTAAGTGGTCTGAAAAAGAAGAAACAAAGCAATCCAATGCTTATATTGATAACGTTGTGGTAACGAAAGAATCAAATGTTTCAGAAGAAAAAGAAGATGACGTCTTTACAGAAGTGTGGCGTGATGATTTTGATCAAGAATCCCTAAATATGGAAGATTGGGGTTATGAACTGGGTTCGATTCGTGGTATTGAACAACAACATTATGTAAACAATCCAGAGAACGTATTTTTACGCGATGGTAACCTTGTGCTACGTGCAACCGATCGTGATGTTGCGGATCAATATTTACATCCACGTGATGCATCCCGGAAGGTAATTTATAATTCAGGAAGCATTCGTACGCATGGTCAACGCGAATTTTTATACGGAAAATTAGAAATTCGTGCAAAACTTCCAAAAGGAAGAGGTGCATTCCCAGCGTTTTGGACATTAGGTGCTGACTTTACACTTGATGGCAAGATTAAAGCGGAACAAGGTCGTGGATGGCCAAGCACGGGTGAAATTGATATTATGGAATTAATTGGTGAGGATCGCGATGGTGCTCATGGTAACCGTACTGTTTACCAAACCGTTCATTATGGCCCTGCTGAGGATAATGTAGGACGTTTTTCTGGAAACGGAACTGCGCATACCATTCCTCAAGGTAATTTTAATGACGAATTTCATACCTTTGCATTAAATTGGACCGAAGATACCCTTGAATGGTATGTTGATGATCAAAAAGTTCGTACTGTACCGTATGGACAAGATCCAATGGCTAAAGATATTTTCAACAAGCCGCAATACATTCAGCTAAACTTAGCGATGGGTGGCGCATGGCCTGGACCTGTAGGGGAAAACCTGGCCGGCACTGAATTTGTGATTGATTCGGTATCGTATCAACAAACTGCTGCGCAAGCGAAAGCGGCTCAAGCATATTATGATCGTGCTCCCAAACTGGAGGGGGTTAAACCACTCACAGTTATGCAAGGAGGAACAATCAATCCACTTGAAGGCATTAATACTCTTGAAGGTTATGATTTAGATTTCTCAATAGAAGATACACCGATGTTTAATCCACGCGGTGGAAATTCAAATGTGAAACTTCTTGTAAAGGGTATGGATGAGATGGATCTTATTTCAAATCTTCCAGAAGGTACCTATAATCTTCATTATAGCGCAACACCTCAAGGGGTGGACTTAACACAAGATATTAAAACACCGGTTGCACGTCAAGCAACCACCCTGGTTGTTTCAAAGCAAGCCTTTCCTCAATCGTTTGAACTTGAAATAACCAAAGGCGATGCTTTATCAACGCTCACATTACCACAAGGATGGACATGGAAGAATCCAGATTTTGTTGTTAATGAAGCGGGAATGTTTACGGTTTTATTTGGCGTCAATAAGGACGAGCATTCCGTGCATGTATCACTTCGAACAATGACAGAAACACCCAAAGAAGAGAACAAACCTGCGGAAGTTCTTGGCGAGAAAAAAGACAAGGACGTCACATCAACGGAATCGACCCTACCGAATACGGGTCAATACACGTCAAGTTTCGCAATTGTGGTTGCGTTATCACTCACATGTATTGGTTATGTGATGTTGAAGTTAAACAAAGCGTCGAAAGAAAACGAGTAGTGTAATGTTTAGGAAGCCGAAAGACTGTTGATTCAATTAACAGTCTTTTTATGTGCTTATAAGGGGATAATACGCCTTAAATCAAACACTTATTTGGTGTTATCTTAATTTATCATTTTTTATCAAAACCATCTTGAAATCCCTTACTTTTTTCGGTAAAGTATAAACACTTGAGGAGGTAAAGTATGAAAAAGAAGGTTTTTGATTTTCTACAGCAATTAGGACGTACCTTTATGTTACCAATTGCTTTATTACCCTTTGCGGGACTTCTACTGGGGTTGGGTGCAACCTTTACCAATCCATCATTAATTGAAATGTATCATTTAGAAGGGATTTTAGCGCAAACGGGAGTGTTGTATAAAATTCTAGTAATTATGAAGTCTTGTGGTGAGATAGTCTTTGCGAACTTACCGCTTTTATTTGCAATCGGGGTTGCTTTTGGTATGGCACGAGAATCTAAGGAGGTTGCTGCACTTGCAGCTGCTATTGCTTATTTGATGATGAATGTAGCCATGGCATCCACGATTGAACAATTCGGTAATCTTGAACATTTAATGCAAACCTCGGGTTTGATTACTCATGTTTTAGGGATTGAAAATACATTAAATACAGGGGTGTTTGGTGGAATTATTGTGGGGGTTATGGTTTCGGTGCTCCATAATAAATTTTATCAAATTGAATTTAATGATGCATTTTCGTTTTTTAGTGGGACGCGATTTATTCCCATTATTTCATCCTTATTCGCAATTGGTTTAGGTATTCTTTTTGTTTGGATTTGGCCAAGCATTGCGTTTGGGATTGCTTCTCTAGGTGTCGCAATTTCAAAAATGGGGTATCTTGGAACCTTTATTTATGGATTTATTTATCGTGCGTTAATCCCGTTGGGATTACACCACGTCTTTTACTTACCTTTCTGGCAAACCGCTCTCGGTGGAAGTACGATGGTTGCGGGGACGGTTGTTGAAGGGGCACAAAATATTGTCTTTGCACAACTTGCGGCAGGGGTTCCGGTAGATCCGTCGTACGCACGCTTTTTCTCAGGATTGTTTCCTTTTATGATATTTGGATTTCCAGCAGCTGCACTTGCAATGTATAAAACGGCATATCCTGAAAATAAGGAAAAAGTTAAAGGCTTGTTGGTGTCTGCATCCATTACTTCAATTGTAACGGGAATTACGGAACCAATTGAATTTTCGTTCCTGTTTGCATCCCCATTCCTCTACTTTGGTGTACACGTTGTTCTGGCGGCATTATCATTTATGCTGATGCATATCCTTGCTGTTGGTGTGGGTCTTACCTTTTCGGGAGGGCTTCTTGATTTGATTTTATACGGGATTTTACCTGGAAATCAAATGACCCATTGGATTCCAATTGTCGCTGTTGGGTTTCTCTACGGTTTAATTTATTATTTTGTCTTTATATTCGCAATTAAAAAATTTGATCTAAAAACCCCGGGACGGGAGAAAAACGGGAATGTACAACTTTACACTAAAAAAGATTTAAACGATAAACAGGATGTTTCCGCATTGATTGTGGAAGCGTTAGGTGGTCAAGCGAATATTGTCAGCGTTGATAATTGTGCGACACGACTTCGTATTGAAGTTACCGATGCAAGCCATGTAAACAAAGACCAATTGAGTCAAACGGGTGCTGCTGGATCATTAATCAGCGGGAATACCGTACAGGTTATCTATGGACCCAAAGTTACAAATATCAAGACGAAAATTGATCAATATCTCAATAAGAAATAAAGCACATCAGATCGATGTGCTTTTTTATCTAAGTATTTATTTTAGACATTTCGATACATATTATTGAACATCCTGTTTTGTTGATGACGCAGGTAGAAAAGCATGATATGACTTAGTTGTATAAGGAGGGGCTTATGGAATCTTACTCAAAGCGCACCATCACTCCTGAAGTAAAAGAGTATCAACTTCGTGACGGTGTCGTTCAACTGAAATCTAAAATCTTTATTAAAACTGAGCGTCTTATTTCAAAAGCAATCTACAAGCGCATTCAACAAAATCATAAAACCCTAGTCGATGTGGGTGGGGAGGATGTGACGACCCTTCGGATCTTACCTCTAAATCATGAAAACCTTCGTGGTAGTTATGCCATCACAATTGACGAGACCATTAAAATCTATGCAAACGATGAAGAAGGCACCCTTTATGCAGTTCAAACACTTCTTAAATATGAACAAACCTATGGTGAACTTCAAAAAGGTAAGATTAAGGATGAACCCAGCGTAGAGGAGCGAGGTTTCCATTTGGATTGTGGACGTAAATATTTTACGCCGCAATGGATTCATCAACTGCTGGATACCTTAGCATGGCATAATTTTAATATGCTTCAATTACACTTTAGTGAAAACAAGGGCTTTCGCTTGGAATGTACACAGTACCCTGAAATCGTAAGCCAAAAAGCATTAAGCTTACAAGAACTTAAAGAAATTATGGAACTTGCGGATGAATACTGTATCGAAATTGTTCCGTCATTCGACAGTCCCGGTCATCTTAAACATGTTTTAAAATCATATCCGGATTATGCACTCCCTGGATCTGAGGGTGAAGCATGGGATATTACCAATCCAGACGCATTGAACATGATTTATGAGCTGTACGATTACTATGCCGAGGTCTTTCAAAAATCACGCTATTTCAATATTGGGGGTGATGAATTTATTGACTTTGAGCAGTTTGATGCGTTTCCAAAACTTAAGACCTATGCCCAAGACCAGCTAGACGGTAAAACGGGATACGATACGTATATTCATTACCTCAATACCATTACGTCACGACTGGAGGCAAAAGGATTTACGGTACGATTATGGAATGACGGTTTATATCGTCTTAATCAAAATCCTGCCATCGACTTAAAGGCGTCGATACAAGTCTGTTACTGGACCAAGTATAACCGATATATGGCACCGATAGAGGCGTTTGAAAACCGAGGCATTGCCTTGATTAACTTTCATGCTGAGAACTTCTATTATGTCTTACATCCTGAAGTGGGGGTAAAATGCATTGATCCACAAGGGTGGTTTGAAACATGGACCCCCAATCATTTTCCTTCCAATCAATTCACCCCGAACGTAACAGGTGCTTATTATTCATTATGGTGTGATGAGCCCGAACTTCAAAGCGAGGTTGAAATTATGAAACAAATCCATATGCCACTTTGTGCGATGGGCGCAAAATCATGGCGAAAAGAAAGTACAATGACTTATCAAACATTCATTCAAAAGGAGCAAATACCATGGACGCAAACCGATTAATACAAAAAGCACAAGCACTCTATCCAAACACTGATGTAAATCGAGCAAAAATACAGCTAAACCATCATGTACTTGAGAACTATGCATATGATGGCTATCAAATTCATTATGATGACGACTTAATTATTGTGGCTTCGAATACAGAACGGGGACATTTTTACGGTCTTTTGGATGTTTTTTCGGGCAATCCTTCCACAACACTCAATCAAGCAAAGGTAGCAGAACGTGGGTTGCATGTGGATATGGGTCGTAAATTTTTCAGTGAAGCATGGTTTATGGATACCATTGAGTTGATGGCACGCCTTAAACTCAATACCTTACAGATGCATTTTTCAGAACATTTAGGCTTTCGTATTGAGTCAAAACGTTTTCCACAAATCGTATCAGCCGAGCATCTAAGTCAGGATGCGATAAGACGGATCATTAAGCACGCGAACGATTATTATATCGATGTTATTCCATCGTTTGATTCACCCGGTCATCTTCAAGTTGTATTAGAAGCGTTCCCTGAATATTTAATGGAAAACACAACAATGGGACTTGATATTACCAATCCAGATGCCCGCGCCTTTATTAAAGAAATATACGATGAGATGGATGATTTATTTGAGACATCCACAAGTTTTCATATGGGAGCCGATGAGTTTATCGATTTTGGAAAATATGATGAGTTCCCGCAACTTGAAGCATATGCCAAGGAACACTTTGGTCCAAATGCGAAAGGCTTTGATACCTTCGTGGATTATGTTAATGATATCGCGTCTCACATTCAAGGTCGAGGTAAAACTGTTCGAGCTTGGAATGACGGTTTGTATCGCATCGACCAAGAACCCACTATAATCCTTAACAAAGACATCATCATTACCTATTGGACCAGTTGGAATCCTATGATGGCGCCGGTTCAAACCTTTGTGGATCGCGGTCATGATGTGGTGAATTATATGGATAGTCTACTGTATTTTGTTTTGGGGGAAAATGCAGGGTATACATATCCAACCGAAACAACCATCATGACATCCTTTGAACCAGAACGCTTTCCAAATCGTCATGAATCTTGCGAGGGGGATTTAGAACAACGTGCCACAACCCTGGGTGCAATGTTTTCAATTTGGTGTGATAAGCCGGAAGCGTTATCGACTGAAGAAGTTGCCTTAAAGATTCAAGATCCACTACGTGCATTTGCTTTAAAATGCTGGCATGAAAACTAAGATTAATAGGTGAATACCTATAATCCGTTTCTTGTGAGCTTCTTAAAATTTTCGTAAACTTTATGTATCAAGAGCCTATAATTCTTGATAATCGAGTACACAAGGTCTTGTAACGGTGTCTCCTGTTTAAGACCTTAAAAGACATGCTTACGCATTGAGATACCTGCTTCCTTCTCGGTTGTGGTATTGATAGGATCAATGCGAAAAGGATGTCTTTTTTATAGTTTTTTTGGATAAAGATAACTATAATTTGTTGATTTATTAGTATATTTTGTCTCTTATATCTCTGAAATGAAAGCGGTACACTTAATATGTAAAACAACAGCAAGACCTTTGAATTTATAGATGTTTGGGGTGAATCAATTGAAAAAAGTATTACGCAATTTTAAAAAAAATGCACCGTTTCTTTTAATGGCACTACCTGGGGCAATTTGGATGATCTTCTTTTTCTATATTCCAGTCCTTGGAAACGTAGTCGCATTTAAGGAGTTCAGATTTTCTCCGGATGGATTTTTCGCAAGTCTGTATAACAGTAAGTGGGTAGGATTCCAGAACTTTAAGTTTCTGTTTGCTACCGACAATGCTTATATTATGACGCGCAATACCGTGTTGTATAACTTAGTCTTTATTATCGTCGGAACGTTTCTCGCAGTAGTCTTGGCTGTTATTATGAGTATGTTACGATCGAAGAAAAAAATAAAAGTATTTCAAACGACGATGTTATTTCCATACTTCTTATCCTGGGTTATCATAGGATTCTTTGTATATTCATTCTTAAGTCCTGATAAGGGTGCGTTAAACAGTATTTTAGCCATGATGGGTAAAGAACCTGTTAACTGGTATAATGAGCCAAAATATTGGCCGGTATTTATTGTAATTATCGGAATATGGAAGAATATCGGATATAACAGTATTATCTACTTTGCTTCCATTATGGGAATTGATCCAACGTATTATGAAGCAGCAATTGTGGATGGTGCCAACCGATGGCAACAAATTCGTCACGTTACGATTCCACAAATTATTCCATTAATCAGTATTATGTTGATTTTAGCGATTGGAAATATTATTCGCTCGGACTTTGGATTGTTCTATAACGTAACGCGTAACTCAGGTCCACTAAACCAAGTTACAATGGTTATTGATACGTATGTATATAAAGGCTTATCGGCATCGGGGGATTTAGGGATGTCATCCGCTGCGGGTTTATATCAATCCGTTGTAGGATTTGTGATGTTAGTTTCTGCTAATGCCATCATTCGCCGTGTTGATCCTGAATCAGGATTATTCTAGGAGGATGTATGAAAAAGAAGAAAATTGAAAAAGTAGAAGTAAGAAGTTTTAGTAAAAATACCGACCGCGTCTTTAATGTTATTATTGGATTATTCGCGTTATCTTGTATCTTTCCCTTTATCTTTGTAATTGTTGTTTCGTTTACTACGGAAACAGCATTGATGGTAAATGGTTACTCACTCTTTCCAAAAGAAGTAAGTCTGGATGGATACAAATTCTTATATGACTTTAAAGGACAACTTTTAAATTCATTTGGTATTACGGTATTTATTACGGTTGTTGGGACACTGATTAATACAACCTTTACATCAACGTATGCGTATGCAATCTCACGTCCAAACTTCAAATACCGTCGTTTCTTTACCAAATTCGCATTACTCACAATGTTATTCAGTGCGGGAATGATTCCCAACTACATTGTGATGACTAAATTATTGGGACTTAAGGATACGGTCTGGGCATTAATTCTGCCAATGGCTTTAAGTCCATTTAATATCATCGTCATGAGAACATTCTTTAAACGGACCGTTCCGGACGCAATCATTGAATCAGCCCGTATTGATGGCGCAAGTGAGTTTCGTATTTTTATTCAAATAGTTTTACCACTTGCGGTTCCTGGTATCGCAACCATTAGTTTATTTGCGGCCCTGGCTTTCTGGAACGACTGGTTTAATGCACTCTTGTATATCAACTCTGAATCCTTATACCCGCTTCAATACTTATTGATGAAGATTCAATCAAATCTTGATTATATCTCACAAAATGTAGGGTTATCTGGAATTAACAGTGGTATCGGTTTACCGAAAGAATCTGCACGTATGGCGATGGTTGTTCTGTCCACATTGCCGATCGCAGTATCTTATCCATTCTTCCAGAAATACTTTGTCAGTGGTTTAACCATTGGGGGCGTAAAGGAATAAGAGCGATATAAACAGCTTTGCCTAATTATGATATTTTATAGAGGAGGAACATCATGAAAAAAGGCGTTTTTAAAACGTTTACAGTTTTAATGGCTGCTTTACTTGTATTAACAGGTTGCGGCAAAAAAACTGATAAACCAGAGGGAGAAGTTGTGACGTTACAACTTTATCAAGTAGGGGATGCACCCAAAAATCTTGATGAATTAACGGATGCAATCAATAAAATTTCTGAAGAAGAAATTGGGGTTAAAGTTAAATTTAACTACATTGGTTGGGGAGACTATGAACAAAAAATGTCTGTAATGGTTACAGCAGGTGATGAGTTTGACTTAGCATTTGCGAATAACTATACCATTAACGCACAAAAAGGTGCTTATGCAGACTTAACCGATTTAGTCAAAGAACACGCGAAAGAGTTCTTTGATTCCGTAGATCCAATTTACTACGATGGTAACGTAATTGACGGTAAACTATACGGTTTCCCAATTAACGGGAACGTGTTTGCACAACAAATGCTTACATTTAACTCCGATTACCTAAACAAATACAATATTGATGTATCAAACATCAACAGCTACGCAGATGCGGAAGCAGCACTTCAAACGGTAAAAGATAATGAACCTGAAGTAGCACCATTCGCAATCGGTAGTGGCTACAAAGCAACTCTTGGAAACTTTGACTATATTTTAGGTGATAAGTTACCATTTGCAATCAACCTTGATGGCGATACAACAAAAATTGTGAATGCTTATGAAACATCACAAGGTATGGAAACCTTAAAACAAATTCACGGACTTTACAAAAAAGGATTAATTCCTCAAGATGCAGCAACGTCCACAACCGGATATGCACTTGAAAGTCCAGTATGGTTTATGCGACAAGAAACACAAGGACCTGCAGACTATGGTGATTCTCTACTATCACAAGTAGCGGGTAAAGAAATTATTTCACGTCCATTAAACAAACCTTTAAAATCTACAGCTCAAGCACAAATGGGTAACTTTATCGTTGCAATCAACTCAAAACATAAAGTTGAAGCGGTAAAATGGTTAAACTTATTAAATACCAATGCACAAATGATGAATACATTGATCTATGGTATTGAAGGCGAAGCATGGAAAAAAATAGATGATAACCACTTAGAATTATTAGATGGTTATAAAGAAGATAATCATATGGCTGCATGGAATACAGGGAACAGTGCCCTTTTACTCCAACAAGCTAAGATTACCGATGAAATGATTGCGAAACGTGCAGAAGATACTAAAAATGCACCTGTTTCACCAATCTTAGGCTTTAACTTCAAGACAGATGAAGTTAAAACAGAGATCAGTGCTTTAATGAACGTTATGGAAGAATACTCAGCAGTTATCAATACAGGAACGGTTGATCCAGAAGTTAAAGTTCCAGAATTTGTGGAAAAACTTAAAGCAGCAGGTTGGGATAAAGTCTTGGATGAAATGCAATCACAATACGATGCATTCCAAGCAAGTAAATAATAAATAAATTGAACAAAGAGCACAAATTGGGGTATCGTTTGATATCCCGATTTTTGCTATGATTATCATGTCAGGGGGTCTATTTCTATGGTTGCTTCAACAATAACAAACGTCTTTGAACGCGTTTATACCGTTATGAAGATGAGTTTAATGTTTTGGGCACTCACCTTAATGGGTGGTGTTATTTTAGGTGTTGGTCCAGCGTTTCTTGTTTTGATGGATTTGTATCATGAACACGGTTGGGAATATCGTGGTTATGCATGGCGTAATCTTGTGTCATGTTTCAAAACTCACTTTAAACGTGGGAATGCGTTACTGTATGCTGTTTTGGTACCGCAAATCTTGATTGGTTATAATGTGTACCTTGCAACGCAAGTGAAACATCCATTATTTTTTGTGTTAGATTTTGTCTTGATTGCAATGTTTATTTTCCTATCAATTGCATATATCTACGGTTTGGTTTTAAATGCCGCATTTGAGATTGAATTCTATAACCTTATTAAACTGAGTGTTATTTCTGTATTCGTAAATTTTTTCAAAATCTTTCGTATCGTTATGTTAATGATGTGTGTACTCGCACTAACATATCGATATAAGGGATTAATTCTTTTTGGTAGTATTGGAATCTATATTGCGCTTATGCATTGGAGTCTAAACGGTTGGATTCATGAAGTTGATGAAAAGATTGAAATCCTTTAACGCGAATACAGAAAACACAAGTTTAATGAAAAAATTGATTAAGTCTTATTCGGTTATCTTAATCATCATCATTACAATTTTCGCGATTACGGTAGGGTATGTCACATCAAAACGAGACTACGATGAGGCGGTACTACAGAATAAAGCAATCAGTCAAAAAATGACGGAAATTATTGAAAGTTATGAGCAGGATCTGCGTAAAATTGTTTTTGATTTGTTTACGGACGCGGATCATGTACAAAGTATGAAAGATTACTTTTATATGGATCTACCTACGTATTATACGCAACAATTATCACAAGACCCCTTTATCTTCTTTCCTAAAGATATTCAGAAACTCTACGATCGTTATGATGGGATTGAGGGGTTTATGATTACTTTAAATAATTCAAACGATTTGTATTATTCGCATACCTTACAGAAAATGGGTTATAAACCAAAGCGTGTTCCCAATATTGGTGAACAACTTATGTTTCATCGAATCTTAACCAATTATGATTCGTATGATCCTGTAGGGATTATCCATCTCATTGCGGATTCACAAAGCATTAATACACAAATTGATTCCATCAATCATTCCGTGCCACGTTCAATCTATATTTTGACCGATAATGGGAAAATTAAATATGCTTATACTGATCGTGAAGATGAAGGTTTGGGTGTGATGTTGCGTCAAAGCTATGAGACAGGACGTGATTACAGTACGTTAATTGATCAACATTATCTTAAACATGAAGTACCCCTTCAGAATGGAAATCGTGTAGTAGTTGCTGTCAATCGCGCAGATATTGTCGCGAAATCATTTAAAACATATGCTTCAGTTATTTTGGGAAGTATTGTTTTGGATGTGCTTTTATTATGGCTTCTTTTTAGAACCTTTGGTCGATACAGTCACCAAGTTGATGATATCTTGCAGTCCATGGGACGCGTCAAAGATGGTGCCATTGACTACCGCATACCAACCGAAGATAAAGAAGATGAATTACGGGATATTTCTATTGGTATTAATGAAACGTTAGACAGCATCAGTCGGTATGTGGAGGAAATATACCAACTCGAGATTCGTCAACAAGACATCAATCTTCGGGCCCTTCAATCACAAATCAATCCTCATTTTCTCTATAATACACTCGAATTTATACGTATGTATGCAGTTAGTGAAGGGGTCGATGAATTGGCAGATGTCGTTTATACCTTTGCGAGTTTACTTCGTAATAATATATCTTTAGAAAAAACGACGACTTTGGCTAAGGAACTTGAGTTCTGCGAGAAGTATGTTTATTTGCATCAAATGCGTTATCCAAATCGCGTAGCGTATAAATTTGATATTGAACCCGGTTTGGAACAAATCATTATGCCGAAATTCACCATGCAACCCCTGATTGAAAATTATTTTGTTCATGGGATTGATTTTGGCCGGGTGGATAATGCGATCAAGGTTACAGCCTATCGTGAAGCAAGCCAAATTGTATTAGAGGTCTCTGATAATGGTAAAGGCATGGATAACACCCGCTTAGCCCATATTCAGAAACAGATCGACGAGTCTGTCTTTAACATCAACGACCACAATTCAGTGGGGTTATTAAATGTTCATGAACGCCTCAAAACATACTTTAGTGATTCTCATTACAGTATGACAATCAGCATCAATAATCTTAAAGGTTTTACCGTCACCATGCGCTTCGATGAGGAGGGGGATAAAAATGTATAACGTATTACTGGTTGATGATGAGTATATGATTTTAAGTGGTTTACAGAAAATAATAAATTGGGATGAGTTAGGCATTCAATGTATAGGTACTGCTTCCAATGGCCAAGAGGCCTTGGAATTTGTGAGAAGTCACCCTGTGGATATTGTGGTAACGGATGTAAGCATGCCTGAACAGTCTGGGATTGAATTTGTACAAGCTGCCCAAGAAGAAGATATCAACTTCAACTTTGTGGTCTTATCAGGATATCAAGAGTTTGAGTATGTGAAAGAAGGCATACGTCTTGGGGCGGAGAACTTTTTACTTAAACCCATTAATAAAGATGAGTTAAATGAGACGTTACGAAAAACAGTATCCAAGCTTGATAGTGAAAAACGACATGCGCATACGGATACACTGCTGTTTGAGAATACGCTTGAACGATGGGTGAATGATGATATTGATAATGTGGATTTACGTCGTATTCTAAAACAGGTTGATAAACCATTACAAGCCAATGCACTGTATACGTGCATGATTATTACCCAAATTCCAGAACCGGAACAAACAACATGGATTCAACGTCTTATGGACCACAATCAATATTATGCGTTTTATGATGATCACGATCTTGTGATGATTTTAGAAGGCAATCGCATTGCGTTTGATGCAATTCGAAAAGATCTTTCAAGTCATATTGACCACCAAAAACAAATTCTTGCGGTGGGGGAACTGTTGGTGCCCCTTGAAGAAGTACCAAACAGTTATCAACAAGCGGAAACGCTGGTAAGTGTTTCGCGATTCTACGGAGACCATCCGATTACCGAACGCATGATGCTTAAAAATAAACTTGAACAGAATGAATCGATGTATGAAATTTCATTTAAAAAATTTCATCATGCCTTATCGATTGGGGATATCCATTTAATTAAATCTGAAATCGGAGCAATGTTTAAACTGCTGTTTGAATATGAGGCAGATCCTGAATATGTTCGTTATATTGGATTTGTGATTTTCTCCGATATTTATCGCCAACATGAAAGTGTGGGTTCACAGATGTATCATGACTTGCTTCATGAGTTAAATAAATGTGATAGCATCGCGGAAATTCGCGAAGTCTTGCATCATGCTTTAGAGGCGACACGCAATGATCAGGTCTTAAAACAACATAATCCAAATATTCAAAAAGTCCTTCAAATTGTTTTGAAAGACTACGCTAAAGATATTACCATAAGTTCAATTGCGGATACATTGCATATGAACGCGATGTACCTTGGTCAACTTTTTAAGAAAGAAACAAACAAGAGTTTCTCGCAATACTTAAATCATTTTCGGATTAAAGAGGCCCAAAATCTCCTCTTAAAGTCGAATCATAATATTAATGAAATTGCGGAACTTGTGGGTTATACAAGTTCCGGATACTTCTATAAAAACTTTAAAAAGGAATGCGGTATTTCACCGAAAGAATATCGGGAACGTTATTTGAAACAACCAGATCGTATACGATAAAAAAAGCCTCAACATCAATGTATTGAGGCTTTACTTTTGTAACGTTATAATTTTTTGGACTTAAGTGTATAAATGGAAAGAATGATTAGTGTACTTGCTAGTACTAAAAAGTATCGTGGCATCAAAAGCATACTACCCGTATGAAGTTTTGCCATAATACGAACTAACAAGCTAATACATAGGTAGTAACCCAGACTGAATAGGGAACCTGCGGTTCCGTAAACATCTTCGAAGCCATTTAGAGCTAAACTGATTGCATTGGATAGTGAAATGGCTGTACCAAATCTAACAACAATCATTCCTGCAATATAAAACACAAGAGATGGATTGTGTGAAGCAAAAACCATAGTTAAACTACCGAGTCCGAAAACAATATTACCAATGAGCATGATGCGTTCGGGTTTATAGTGTTTTAAAAGCATTTGAGTTAAGAGCGCTCCCAGGATTGTAGATATTGCGAAAAACACACTGTAACTTCCAATTTCTGTGAGCGAACGGTTGAAAAATGCTTGCAGGATTATAGGCGCTTCCACATAGTAACAGGACATTACCGCGTTCATAACCGCAATAAAGAATCCGTAGATCCAAACTGTTGGGGTTCTAACTAACCTTAAAAAGACTTTGAGAACACTATTTTTCGGTAAGTCTTCTTGAATACGTGTTTCGGGTAATTTGTTGTAAGCGAGAACAAGTATGCTCAGTCCTAATACAACTAATAGTGCGAGTAAAGAATATAGGGTGTAGCGTTCCACAATAAATCCACCGAGTATGGGTCCTAAACCTGGAACAAAAGCTAAGCCAACAGATACTTTTGAAAATAATTGATTGCGCACATTCGGTGAAAATGCTTCACGTAAAATTGTTTGTGTTGTAACTGAAGTAGTAGCAATTCCAAAGGCTAAAATTGCACGACCCATAACAAATAAAGTGAAATTAGATGCTATAAATACTAAAGAAGCACCAATTAAATATATGGACAATCCATACATCATTGCCGGTCTTCGTCCGTGGGAATCAGAATAGGTTCCCCAAAAGAGAACACCGCAAGCAAATACTAGAAAATAAATGCTAATGGTATTTTGGGCACTGTTTGGACTTACAGAAAATGTTTGCATGACATGTTGTAAGGATGGCGCAAATAATGCCTCATGAAGTTGGGGAAATCCCAATAGTATAATTATTAATAAAAATGTTGGTTCTGAATTTACGATGTTTTTTCTCAAAAAATAGTCCTCCTATCGATTCGAACGTTGAAAAAAAACATCTAAGTCGGGTAGGGGCGCAATTTTTTTAATGATTGAAGTGAATGTCATCATTAATGCTCCTTTGTCTAGGATTTACTATACCATATCTAACTCCAAATAAGCGAAAGAAAAAGCACATTTAGATGTGCTTTTTTGTGTTTGAGAATGGTTTTATGTTATTGAACCAATCATCATTCGGAACAATACCAAGTGTTATTTCGAGATGTCCACCACGCATGATTGTATCGTGCTCCAGGATACAATCATGATAAGGAATTCCGTTGAACAGAATCTCGTTTATAAAATTACATTGCGGATGATTGTTGTGGGTAGTGATATTGAAGGTATTACCATTACTTAGGTGGATTTGCGCAGAATCTAGAAGCGGTATTCCAATCACATACTCTAAACTACCAGGGCACACGGGATAGAATCCGAGAGCACTAAAGATATACCAAGCACTCATACTGCCATTATCTTCATCACCGGGAAAACAATCTGTAAAACAGTGAGTCATTAATTGTTTTAATAAAACCTGACTTGAACTTGCTTGATTTGCGTAGGTGTAGAGATAAGGGATATGGAAGGATGGTTGGTTTGAGATTGCCATTTGCCCAAAATCAATTGCGGCCATTTCACTCATCTCATGTATTTCAAAACCATAACTTCCTACATCGAATGTTGGTTTTTGATTTACGAGTTCATTTAACTTTTGTGTAAATGGGACGGGTCCACCATAAAGGTTGATCAGTCCTTGGATGTCGTGGTAAACGCCAAAACTGTTTTGCCATGCTGAACCTTCTGTATAAGCACCTCCCCATCGATGGTTGTTGAAGGGTTCTTCGAGGTTTCCGGATGTATCGCGTGGTCGCATGAACCCGGTCTGTGGATCAAAAAGGTTTTGGTAATTGTAAGAACGTTTGAGATAGGTCTCTGCCTGCTCGGGTTTTCCGCAATACGTTGCAACTTGCGCGATACAAAAGTCAGAGTACGCATTATCGAGCGTTTGATTGACACTTTCGTGATAGTGATTCGGTACGTATCCGTACTTAAGATAGTCGCGAACGGCTCGACGTCCATAATTCGCATTGGATGATTCTTCAGAAGCTGCATGAATCATAAATGCAAGGAGTTGATCCGCATCTTCAGTTCCAATGCCTTTTAAGATGGCATCACATATTACTGCATCTATGAGCGTTCCTGGCATGAGTCCACGTTCATCGGGAGAAAGCCATTTGGGCAAATAACCGGTATTGTTGGCGTGGTTTAAAAATCCTTTTAGACTTAATGCATATTGATCAGAATTCACAAGACTCATAAGAGGGAAGACTGTTTTATATGTGTCCCAAAAGCCATTGTTGGTAACCATATAACCCGGTTTGGTTTGTTTTGCCATTGTATTATAATGACAAGGTTTCATATTTTCATCGTATTCGTAAAAAGTCATTGGAAATAAGTGTGCACGATAGAGACAGTGTCGAAACATTTGACTTTGCGAAGGGTTGTGATGATTAAACGTAATCCGATCAAGATTTTGTGTCCAAAGTATTTGGGCGTGATCACACATGACGTCGAAATTATCAATTTCCCGAGTTTGGTTCAAGTGTGCTTGATTGAGTGATTGATGGGAAAAAGCAGCGTGAATCTGTAAGTTGTTGGCGTCGGATTTGAAAACATAAAAATCCTTTTCTTGAATCAAGGTCCCAGGCTGAGTCATTGTGAATACAAAATACATCTTAAGATTTGGGTCCTCACATCCAGAAGGATTCGATACCCAACCGACTAGGTTTTGACCGTCTTGAGAAATATCAATCTCGTTGATGGCGCTGAATGCTACAGAAATGGCTTGTGAGCCTTGTAGTCGTATAGTAGCCCCATACATTGAAGGTGTTAATTCACTTGTGAGTTGATATCTCGGACTGTAGAGTTTTAGATAATGTGGTTCGAAAATTGCTTCCTGTTTGCGATATGTGGATTGAATGTCATAAAGTGAATGGATGCGTTGGTCTCCAGAGAAGGGACTGATCAACATGGACGAAAAATCCCCCATCCAAGGACTGGGTTGATGCGTTACCCGAAAACCTTGAAAGGTCTCTGTTTCCGGGTGGAACCACCAACTTCCTTTGGATCCATCAGTTTGTGGGGCGAAGTAATTCATTCCAAAGGGTACACCTGTATAGGGTAGAGCATTACCTCTTGAAAAGCTGTGTTGATTATTGGTACCAATGCGTGTATCGATATTAAGTGATTTCATAGAGTCTCCTTTAATTCGTAGAATTTCGCTTTATAAGATTTACGTCAAGGACTTGACGGGATACCGGATGACTTGGATTTTTAATTCGTGAAAGTAACTCATTCATGGCGACACGTCCTATCTCCTCAAAATTTTGAGCGATGGTTGTAAGAGGAGGATCAACATATGCGCTTGCTTGTGTATTATCGAATCCAACAATCTTTAAGTTTTGAGGAATGAGAAAGCCGAGGTGTTTGAGTTCAGCCATTAAGGTTAGAGCTAAAATATCATTGCCACACACAAGTCCGCAATGCTTGGATTGTAGTCTTTCTAAGAAGTCTGAATCTAAGGTTCGATCAGATGGGGACCATAAAATTGGATTTTGATGCGTGTAATCAGATGATTCTGACAGTGCTCTTAAATAACCGAAGTAACGTGTACGAATCGAGGACACGTTCTCAATATCTTCCGAAGTCACAAACAAGACTTCATCTACACCTTGTTCTATCAGATGTTTAGTTGCTTCGTAACCACCTTGATCGTTATTTGAAACCACGGTTGTGATTGGCATACCGGAAACTTCCTTATCCAAGATTACTACCGGGATGTTTCGTGCATAGAGAGTAAAGACGGCTTCCAGTGCATCGTGATTGTCGATGGGATAAAAGATAACGCCAGCGAAATCATCGTATTGCGTTTCTAAATCGTAGCGTTGAATCTGTAAGCGGTAAGGCGTTCCCTGTAGAGCTTGAAGCATTCCGGACGTGTAATCACCAAAATTCGAAGCATCGGGGAAAGGCATCATAAATAATAAATCATAGACATCTTCGGATGTTTTTTTTGTATTGGATTCTGCTACAAAACTCCCCTTTCCTTGAATGCGATAAATTAAACCATCTTGTTCAAGTTCGTTTAGGGCTCGTTTTGATGTAATACGGCTTACGCCATAAGTGGTGGAAAGTTCAAGTTCTGTCGGTAATTGACTGTGTACCGATAAGGTTCCGTTCATGATATCTCGTTGGATATCGTTTTTTATTTTTTCATATAAGGGTTTTGTCATGATTCGCACCTCTATCTAGTTGATATATCATATCGAAATTATAGCATGTTTAAGGCTTAAATCAATCCAATAAAACGTACTTAAAAACCTATAATTTGTCCATTATTTTAAATGTTGGTATATCATACAATGATTGTGTAAATAGTAATCATAAAATGATATATCAACTAGGAGGGTTTATGACAACTTACAATACGGTACCGCAATCAGTAGAGAAGCTGATTCGCGAAATTCAAACGCAATGTGGTGAAGAACATAAAGCTTGGGGAGAAATATTTGAAAACGTCTTTTCCAATACATTACTCACAACGGTTAAACGGATTGCAGAAGATGATACGTTTGTTTTAACGGGTGATATACCTGCGATGTGGCTTCGCGATTCTACAGCACAAATTCGCCCTTATTTAGTTCTCGCGAATGAAGATGAGTCCATTAAAGAAATGATTCTAGGGTTGATCAATCGTCAAATTTTCTGTATTAACCATGAACCGTATGCGAATGCATTTAATGAGACGGAAAATGGAGCAGGTCACCAAACGGATAACACTTACATGACACCGTTTATTTGGGAACGTAAATATGAGATCGATTCTTTATGTTACCCGATTCAATTGTCCTATCTCTATTACCAAACTACTCAAGATACTCGGGTATTTAGTGAAGCTTATACGCAAGCAGTACGTTCAATTTTAGATGTATGGGAAACAGAACAAAATCATGAAACATCTCCATATACGTTTACGCGTCCAACAGATCGTCCTGAGGATACTCTAGTAAATGAAGGTCGCGGAACACCTGTAGCTTATACAGGGATGACATGGTCTGGTTTTAGACCCAGTGATGATGCGTGTGAGTATCACTATCTTGTGCCCTCAAATATGTTTGCGGTGGTTGTTCTGGAATATATAGAAGAAATATACTCTGATATTCTAAAGGACTCGGAAATTGTAGAGCGGGCACAAAAACTTCGTAATGAAATTAAAGAAGGAATTGAATCGTTTGGCGTTGTGGATACAGATTATGGATCAGTTTATGCCTATGAAGTGGATGGTCTTGGCAATTCGAGTCTGATTGATGATCCAAATGTTCCTTCACTATTAGCAGCACCCTATCTTGGGTACTGTGCATGGGATGATCCAATGTATCTTCGTACACGCAATCATATTCTAAGTCCATCAAACCGATATTTCGAATCGGGAACTTTCGCATCAGGGTGTGGAAGTTCTCACACACCTAAAGGTTATATTTGGCCAATTGCACTGGCAATTGAAGGATTGACTACACCTGTTCTCGAAGAGAAAAAGCAAATTATCGATACGCTTGTTAAAACGGATGGTGGTACGAAAATGATGCATGAAAGTTTTAATGTAGAAGATCCAACACAATATACACGTGAGTGGTTTTCTTGGGCAAACATGATGTTCTGTGAACTGGTTATGGACTACTTCGGAATTCGTGTTGGAAAGGAACAATAAAGATGAAAAAAATTGTACATATCATATCCCACAGTCATTGGGATCGAGAGTGGTATTTACCTTACGAGCAACACCATATGCGTTTAGTTGAACTTATTGATGATCTTTTGGATTTATTTAAAACAGACCCAGAATTTAAAAGTTTTCATCTGGATGGACAAACCATTCCACTTGATGATTATTTAGCGGTTCGTCCTCATCGACGTCAAGAAGTTCTTGAGGCAACGCAATCTGGGAAACTAAAAGTGGGACCATTCTATATTCTTCAAGATGATTTTTTAATCAGCGCTGAGGCGAATACACGAAATATGTTGGTAGGACTTGATGAAAGTAAACAATGGGGAGAACCAGTAATGTTGGGTTATTTCCCGGATACATTTGGAAACATGGGACAAGCGCCACAATTGATGAAACAAGCAGATATTCATGCGGTTGCGTATGGACGTGGAGTAAAAACGACTGGATTTAATAATGTTGTTGTGGATGAGACGTATGTATCAAATTATTCCGAATTGATGTGGGAAGGAGCAGACAAAACTGAAATATTCAGTATTTTGTTTGCGAATTGGTATAGCAACGGAAATGAAATTCCTGTTGAAAAAGAGGCTGCTCAGGCCTTTTGGGATCAAAAACTTGCGGATGTTGAGAAATACGCATCTACACGTCATTTACTCATGATGAATGGGGTTGATCATCAGCCGGTTCAAAAAGATGTAACAAAAGCCATTCGTACTGCTCGTGAACTGTATCCCGACTATGAGTTTATTCATAGTAATTTCGATGATTATCTCGAAGCGGTGATGGCAGAATTACCAGATGACTTAGGTCGGGTTAAAGGGGAACTGACAAGTCAAGAAACAGATGGTTGGTATACACTTGCGAATACATCATCTGCACGTGTTTATTTAAAACAAAAAAACACCGAAGTCCAAAACCTTCTTGAACTTGTGGCAGAACCTTTAGCTACGATGGCAATGAAGGCAGATTACCCACATGACATGCTTCGTTATGCGTGGAAAACTCTGATGCAAAATCACCCTCATGATAGCATTTGTGGTTGCTCAGTCGATGCGGTACACCGACAAATGATGACCCGTTTTGAAAATGCGGAGGAAGTGGGATTGTATGTTAGAGATCTTGCATTAGATCATTTGGAAAAACAAATGGATACGTCGATGTTTCCAAAGGCCAGTCGTCCCTTCACAATTTTCAATACACTTGGTGTCAAACGCCATGAAACTGTAACCGTCACATTGGAATGGGAACGTTTAAATTTCAACCGCGAACAACCCGACCACCTTTATAAGCAACTCGAAGCACGTGTTTTACCACCTCTTTGTGTTCAAGATGAACAAGGAAATACGGTTCAAGCAGAAATTTTAGATACTTGGGTGCAGTTTGATTACGACTTACCCAAAGATGGATTCCGTGTACCTTATATGTCCAAACGCATTAAGGTGAGAATGTCGTGTGAATTGCCTGCGCTCAGTTGGAAGAGCTTCGCACTTGTTGAAGGGGAACATGAGCCTGAGCACATTGAGAAACCTGTCGAAAGCAATACGCTTGAAAATCACCATTTGAAAGTGACCATACATGAAAACGGAACGGTGGATGTTTATGACAAAGTGAATCACAAATCCTATTTAGATGTGTTTTATTACGATGATGCGGGGGATATTGGGAATGAGTACATCTTTAAACAGCCTTACGGGGACCAAACACGAACCAGTCGCCATGTTCAAGCGCACGTTGAGGTACTGGAGCGTAGTCCACTGATTCAACGTATCGCGATGACTCAAAATCTTGAGATTCCCGTAAGCGCAGATGAAACGTTATTGTATGAACAAATTTCTGTTACCGAAATGCGTCAGCGTACGGCTCAACGAAGCCTTGAGACAGCACCGCTCACCCTGACGACAGAATTTACGCTCGAAGCAAACAGTCCGGTATTAAAAATCGAGACACGATTTACAAACGAAATGAAAGATCACCGTCTACGTGCGTGTTTTGATGTTGGGTTTAAGACCAGTCATCATCAAGCTGAAAGTATTTATGAAGTCGTAACCCGTCCGAATGCGGTAAGTAAATCATGGGAAAACCCTTCGAACCCACAACACCAACAAGCTTTCTGCGGGCTTTACACTCAAGATCAGGGTGTGGTTGTTGGGAATATTGGCTTGAATGAATATGAAATTATCAATAATGACACGATGGCTGTAACGTTACTTCGAAGTGTCGGAGAAATGGGGGATTGGGGATATTTCCCAACACCGGAAGCACAATGTTTAGGAGACCATCAAATGACCCTCTATCTTGCATGTCATGGAAAGGGTGATCGTGTTCAAACATATCAAGCCGTTAAAGCAAAACATGTTGGATTCCAAGTGAAGCAATGTAACCATCACAAAGGAAACCTTGCACCGACTCAGACATATCTAAACGTTACAAGCCAACATATGTGGATGACGGCTTTAAAACGTAACGAGCATGGTGAAGATCCAATCCTGCGTTTATACAATATGGAATCGGATGCCGGTGATTCTTTGGAGGTATCTTTCAATCAGTACACTGTTATCAAATCCGATGTCTTAGAACGCGATAAAGGACATTTTGATGGGATTATCAAACCAGCAGAAATTGTGACCCTTCGCTTTAAAGAGGAGGATGCTCATGAAACCGACCGATAAAATTAACTTACCGAAAGACTTTTGGTTCGGAGCTGCTGCGTCCGCGCCACAAACAGAAGGGGCTGCGCAAATCGATGGCAAAAGCCCCAGCACATGGGATATGTGGCACACATTAGAACCGGAGCGCTTTGATCAAGCGATGGGTCCAAATGTAACCAGTGATGTTTACCATCACTATCGTGATGATGTTAAACGCATGCAAGCAATGAAACTGAATTCATATCGTACTTCAATTGCATGGACCCGTCTTTTACCCGATGGAAACACCTTGAATCCAAAGGCAGTCACATTTTATCGCGACTATTTTAAGGCAATGCGAGAAGGTGGGATTGAACCGGTTATCAATCTTTTCCACTTCGATATGCCTTGGTGGTTGATGGAAAAAGGGGGATGGGAGTATGAAGGAGTAAGTGATGCATTTGCTTATTATGCACAGGTTTGTGTTGAAACATTTGGGGATTTGGTGACCTATTGGACAACATTTAACGAACCGATTGTTCATGTGGAGTGCAGTTACCTCTATGGATATCACTATCCTGCAATTCATGATTTTAAAAAAGCGATTCATGCAGGATATCAAACTATCTTAGCTCACGCCAAAGCCATTCAGGCAATGCGGATGGTTAATCCAAATTTAAAACTTGGCACCATCCTCAACCTAACGCCGGTCTATGGTAAAAGTGATCACATTGCCGATCGGAAAGCACAAGAAGCGGCGGATTTACTGAATACGAAAAGTTTTCTTGATGGCATGGTACTTGGAAGGTTTTCTGAACCATTGCTGGATTTACTGCGTGAACACGATCTAATCCCGGATACAAACGATGATGATCTTGAAATTATTTCAAAGGTGAAGCTTGATTTTATCGGTGTGAACTATTATCAACCACGTCGTGTTCAAGCACCTGTAAAAGCAACATATCCAGCGCAAGATCCAAAAGATCTCTACATTCCTTATACTTGGCCAAAACGGAGAATGAATCCTTATCGTGGCTGGGAAATCTATCCAGAAGCGCTCACGGATATCGCAACACTTATTAAAGAAGATTACCACAATATCCCTTGGTATTTATCTGAAAATGGCATGGGAGTTGCGGATGAGATGCGGTTTGTCGATGAAAACGGAACGATTCAAGATGATTATCGCATTGAGTTTATCTACGATCACCTAAGTGTTTTGGAACAGGCGATTGCGGATGGTGCTAATTGTTTTGGATACCATTTGTGGACCTTTGTGGACTGTTGGTCTTGGCTTAATGGATATCGAAATCGCTATGGATTCTATCGTGTTGATTTAAAAACACAAAAACGCTATCCAAAACAAAGCAGTTTTTGGATGCGCGATGTTATTGAACACCATCAAAAGGGGGGCGAATGAATGAAATACTTTGTCTTTGATTGGGGCGGAACGTCTGTAAAATATGCGCTTTGGGATGGAGAAGCCTTAAGGGAACATGGCGCATTTAAAACCCCAACAACGTGGGAACATCTGAAAATTGAGATGTTAGAGCGGTTTAAACCTTACCAACATAAAGTGGCAGGGATAGCGATCTCTACACCGGGTAGTGTTGATATCGAAAAAGGCGTTATCGGTGGTTTAAGTGCGATTGACTACATTCATAACTTTGAGATTGTAACGGAGATGGAATCGCTATTTGGTCTTCCGGTAAGCATTGAAAATGATGCGAATTGCGCGGCGCTGGCGGAAAGTTGGCGTGGTGTTGCGAAAGATCTAAACAATATCCTCTTTGTCGTGATTGGTACGGGTATTGGGGGTGCAGTTATTGTTGATGGAGTGCTGCAACGCGGAACACAGCGCTTTGCAGGTGAATTTGGCTGCATGATTTTTGATGGGGAAACGACATGGAGTATGGCCGGTACTGCCGTTCACATGGCAGAACGCTATTGCCTTCGCAGTGGTCTGGCACTCGATTCGGTATCGGGAGCGGAAGTGTTTCAACGAGCGGAACGTGATCCAATTGCTCTAGAGGAAGTGCATAAATTTTATGACGCTCTTGCCTTAGGGCTTTATAATCTTCAATTCACGCTCGATCCCGAATGCATTGTTTTAGGAGGTGGCGTTTCGAAACATCCAGAATTAATTTCTGAACTCAATCATCGCATTACAAGTCTTTTAAAACAAGCGCAACTTGAAGACGTAAACATTAACCTAAAGGCTTGTGCATATCATAATGATGCGAATCTGATTGGCGCGGTTGCATCACATTTAAGTCAATGTGGAGGGGGAAAATCATGAAGTATGCCGTAAGTGTAGATATAGGGGGCACCAATACACGCGTAGCCCTAATCGATGAGATGGGAACCATCATTACGCGCACAATGTTTCCAACGGACACTCAAGATCCTAAGGCGAATCTCGAAAAAATTTATGAAGTTGTAGTGGCATTCGATACACCCATCCTGGGTGTAGGCATGTCATGTCCGGGTCCACTTGATCTCAAAAAAGGGATTGTATTGACCCCACCCAATCTTACAGGATGGCATGGTTTTCCATTAAAACAAAATGCGGAGTCCATTTTTAAATGTCCTGTCTATGTTGAAAATGATGCGAATCTTGCTGGGCTTGCGGAAGCGTGTCAAGGCGCGGGACAAGGCTTTGAAATCGTTCAGTTTTTGACGATTAGTACCGGTGTGGGGGGCGGTTTGGTAATCAACCAAAAAATATTTCAAGGTGCCCATGGATTTGCGCAAGAAATTGCGAACATGATTCTTGTTCCTGGGGGACATCAATTAAAACCATTGATGCCTGGAAGTTTAGAATCAATGTGCAGTGGAACTGCACTGGTTGCACGTGCCAAGGCTTTAGGCCTTGAGGTAGAACATGCAGGTGATGTGGTGGCTTATGCGACAAAAGGAAATCTTGATGCTCAACGGATTCTTGATGAAAGTAAAGAATACCTGGCGAATGCCCTTGCCGGCATGGTTGGGATGATTGATCCGGATCTTATTGTATTAGGCGGCGGTGTGGCATTAAACATCGATGGGTATGTTGAGGATGTGACGCACCGTGTTAAAGAAAAAGTATACGATGTTCAAAAAGAAAACATTCGAATTGAGAAAGCAAAACTGGGGGATGACAATGGTCTTCTTGGTGGGGCTTTACTCGTGTTTAATTCACTTTCATAAGTGTTGTGGTTGGCCACAACACGTGACCAACCTTAAGGGAGGTTAATATGGCTGTAATTAAACTAAGTCCTGCATTTAAAGATTATCTTTGGGGTGGGACACGCTTAAAAGAAATGTATCAAAAACAAACAGATTTAGATATTGTGGCAGAAAGTTGGGAAGTATCGACCCATCCAGATGGTCCGAGCTATGTAGTAAGTGGTGTAGACTCAGGAAAAACACTTGCGGAATACATCAAATATTATGGAACCCAAATCTTGGGTACACATGCACAGGATTTTAATTTTTTTCCTATCTTGGTTAAGTTTATCGATGCGAAAGAGGACCTATCCATTCAAGTGCATCCTAATGATGAATACGGACTCAAACATGAAGGGGAATATGGTAAAACAGAAATGTGGTATATTGTTGAAGCAGATCCTGATTCCGCAATCTATTATGGTACCAAACATTTAATGAGTCGCGATCATTTTGCCCAAGCAATTGAAGCGAATACGGTACTTGATGTTTTAAACCGTGTACCTGTTAAAAAGGGTGATGTAATCTTTGTGGAAGCAGGAACCATTCATGCCATTGGCGCAGGAATTGTTATCTGTGAAATCCAACAGAATTCCAATACAACCTACCGTGTTTATGATTATAACCGAAAGGATGTCTACGGTAATCTTCGTCCACTACATCTAAAACAAGCTTTAGATGTTTCAAACTTAAAACCACTGGATACCAACTTCAAACCCCAAGGCGACCTTGAAGTCCATAATAATTATCAAAAACAATGCCTTGTATCATGTCCCTACTTTCAAACTTCAAAAATGAATCTATCGGGTGCTTTCGAGTATGTCGTAGGTCCGGAGAGTTTTGAAGCGTGGGTCGTATTAGAGGGGTCGATGGATGTGATTCATCAAGAACAGAAACTATCCCTTCTACCAGGAGAAACACTCTTCCTTGAGGCCAATACAAAGGATATCCACATTTCTGGAACAGCAACATGCTTATCAATAACTGTTTAAAGTGCCTTGTGCACTTTTTTTTCGGGGGTATCTCAAAGCAGGAATGTTTAGAAACTGCTATACTATCACAGTATGGTTGTTGGAGGTAAATATGAGTAAACCAATTAATGTATATGTTATTAGACATGGAAAAACAATTTTTAATAATTATGACCGCATGCAAGGGTGGAGTGATACCCCTTTACTTGAAGAAAGTGAAGTACTTGCACGTCAATTAGGAAAAAACTTAAAAACAATAGATTTTGATGCACTCTATTCAAGTGATAGTGGACGTGTATACCAAACACGTGACTGCATCCTCGAAGGTTATGGACATGCTTTACCGATGCAAGCAGACCGCCGTTTCCGCGAATTCTTTTTTGGACATTTTGAAGGTGTTCCTGTTGTGGAGTTGTGGAATAAAATCGCAAAACATCGCGGATATGAAAACTTTGAACACTTACAAAAAGAAGTTAATATGATTGATCGACTCGATTGGATCCATCAATTTGATAACTGTGGTGCTGAATCATCCGCTGAGTTCGAAAATCGTATTGTGGCAGGTCTTGATGATGCATTAGAAGATGCACGTAAACAAGGTTATGAGAACGTCATGCTCGTATGTCACGGTGCAGTGTGTGCACAACTTTTTAAATTATATGCAGAAGGTGTTTGGTTAAATCGCAGTCCTGAAAACTTAAGTGTTTCAAAACTCGTGTGTAGTGAAGATTCACGGATTTTTGAGTTTGTAAATAATACTCAAATTTTGAACCAATTGTAAAGTGACTTATTTTTAATTATAATAAAAACAAAGAGGTGAAAGAATGAGTAAGCATTCTACGCACAGAAAACTAAAACTTAAACCCGTAACCGTTGAGGATATTGATCAGTTTAATGAATTGTTGCGGTATGTATTTCAAGTTACTGGGGAAGAAATAATCAGTTCAGGGTATGAAGACGAAGAAGAAATTGTACGTGCTAAACGTCCAATTCTAAGTCAAGCTGATGTTTTTGGTTGGTACAATCAAGATGAGTTGGTGTCTCAAATCGCAATCTATCCCTGTGAAGTTAATGTCCATGGGACCTTGTATCAAATGGGAGGCATTACCGGTGTTGGTACGTATCCTGAGTATGCCAATATGGGCTTAGTGCGTGAGTTAATTCAAAAAGCATTAGAATCCATGCGTGAAAACAAACAATATATCTCCTATTTGTATCCTTATAGTATCCCGTTTTACCGGCATAAGGGCTGGGAGATTATTTCAGATCAAATGACATTTACTCTTAAAGACAGCCAATTACCCAAAACAGTTCCTGTAAAAGGACATGTTGAACGATTAGAAATTGATGATGAGGATGTCTATCGTGTTTATGATCAATTTGCTCGTAATAATCACGGTGCGATGATTCGTGATCGTTTAGCTTGGGAAGAATACTGGCGATGGGAAAATGAAGAAGATCGTTTTGCCGCAGTTTATTATAATGCAGATGAGGAACCTACTGGTCTCTGTTTTTATTGGATTTCCGATGAAGTCTTCAATATTAAAGAGATGATCTTTATTAATCAAGATGCGCGCAAAGGAATTTGGAATTTTATTGCCGCTCACTTTTCAATGATTGAATCGGTGAGTGGAAAAAACTATTCTGGAGAACCCATTGCATTTTATCTTGAAGACAGCGATATTGTTGAAACGATTCAGCCCTACTACATGGCTCGGATTGTGGATGTGGAAGGGTTTCTACGTAACTATCCCTTCGCAGACATCTGCGAACCGTTTCATTTTATCGTCGAAGATCAGGCAGCGCCATGGAATCATCGAATTTTTGGTATCAACTGGGATGATGAAGAGAATATTCTGATTAGTAATGAAGCGGTAGGTCCTGAAATTCGATTGGATATTGGAGCCCTTACTACATTATTAATGGGATATAAATCCGTATCGTATTTATCACGACTTGGACGCATAGTGGGTTCGCAACGTGCATTACGAAATCTTAAACGTATTGTAGTGTCCGACCGTGTATATTTTTCAGATTACTTTTAAACAGATAGAAAACTATGAGGAAGATTATGAATTGTGTTTTTGATATCGATGGAACAATTTGTTTTGATTATATGAATTTAAGTGAAGAAGGGGTTCAACTTTTAGAAACGCTTGAAGAAGCAGGTCATCACGTAATGTTTGCTTCCGCAAGACCCATTCGTGATATGTTACCGGTTCTAAAAGATCGCTATCGTAACTATACGTTAATTGGTGGAAATGGTTCAATCATTTCTCAAAATGACCAAATTGTGGACGTATGTCTTTTTGAAGCGGATCTTTTAAAATCGATTATGGACGTTTTAGAAGATGAATCTGTGATCTATTTAGCAGATGGCAGATGGAACTTTAGTTATAACGGAGATGGCTCCCATGAATTAATGCAGTATGTTAATCGAGGGAATCTTGGCGACAATGTACCGTTTGAATCATTAGATGGGGTTATGAAATTAATCGTTTTAGAGGCTGAAGATATGAATCGTGTTCACGATCGTCTAAGTGATCTACCGGTTTCATTTTACCGTCATGAATCGACAGGAACTTTAGATATACTGGCATTTAAAACATCGAAATATGATGCCTTAAAACGTCTTGGCATCGAAGATTATTTTGCGATGGGAAATGATATCAATGATATAGAGATGCTCGATCATGCCAATCCCGGAATTATGATCAACTTTAATGAACGCCTTGCACCTTATGCAGATTATCAAGTAGATTATGATGAACATTATCTTAATACCATTTTAGAAATTATTGAAAATCATAAAAAGACAGTATAAACTGTCTTTTTTTTTGACGTTTAGAACATAATATTAATGTTTTATAACATTGCACCATGAAATTCGTTGGGAACTCCTAAAATTAAGATAAAAAAGGGGTGGATGCATTGAATTGTAAACAATTAAAAAAACGGATTAAAGATTATAAAGTGCTGGCTCTGCTCATTCTGGTGGGATTGATGACGGTAACATGGTTGGGATGGGAAAATCGCCCAGCGCAAATGCGTTCAGCCCGTTATACCAATGTGCAAAACTATGAAACCATCACGGGATCCTATGACTTTACCGATACATATACTTATTTTGAGTCATTGGGTGCTCCAGTCTCGCAATCACTTTTCAAACTGGAAAAACCCTACACCTATAATGCCAATAAAGTTGATGTTGTTTTTCAAGGATATGAACTTGTTGAACTTGAACAAGCAATTCAGATTGGAACTGCATCACGAACGCCAAAAACAAAACGGTATTTGATTATCCATGTAGTTATGGAAAATCACCAACAAGAACCAATTGTGGTGAAGAATTTTCAAAATTTCAATTTTGAACGGGATTATCTTACCGCGATTAAAACCGATGCCAGTTACCCAAATTTAAATTGGACCAGTGCATCTGCAACGGGCGGGCAAATTACGATACAACCCGAATCGTCCCAAGCAGGAGATCTCTTGGTTGCGTTGAGTCCGACTCATTATGCCAATCTCTTTATGGATGGCGGCATTAAAGTGGAGTCGCCTGAAATCGATTTTGAAGATGACTTATCGGATGATCGCTTGTTTGAAAGTTATCGTCAATTGGATCTTCCGATTGCTGAAACAGAAGTTGCGAAAATCTATGATACATCAGCTGCATTACCGACAAACATGCTGCGTTCAGCGAATGGTCATGGTGTGGTAACTGAGCAATATTTACCCGATGTTACGTTTAAATCTGAGGACGGACTTTTATCCGCAACGTTGGAACGTATCGATTTTATTAATGCTGAATACAAACCATCCTACCGTGAAGGAAGACGCTACGCGGAAAAAGGGGTGCAACGGTCTATGGTGTATCGGGTCCGATTTGAAAATCACGGTACCCGACCAATCCAGGTGACTGATTTACAAACGGCACTTGAATCGGTCAATACAGGGCGTAAACGTTCGAATTATCCAGCATCAAGTCGAAGCTTCATTAATCCAAATGAACCGAAAGAAGTTTTGTATGAATTGGAAGAACACAGCAATTCTGTCATGAAAATCAATAGCGGGGATCAACTCGAATTCACCGTTGTATCAGAGAGTAATCGCACCTTATTAACGGGAACCTTTACACTAGAAAAATAGGAGGCTTATTATGGCATTAATTGATATCGTTAAATATGAAGGAAATCAAGATATCTTCGCTTGGAAATATCCAGGCGATGAACTCACAACATTTACACAACTTATTGTGAATGAATCACAGGCGGCAGTTTTATATAGAGAGGGCGTTGCCTATGATGTTTTTGAAGCAGGAAGACATACCTTAGATACCGCAAACATTCCGCTTCTAAATAAAATCGTCAACCTACCTTTTGGTAAGAAATCGCCATTCAAGGCTGAAGTATGGTTTGTTAATAAAGCACATACACTTGATATTAAGTGGGGAACAACATCACCCATTCAAATTCAAGATCCTAAGTATGGGATCTACGTGCCTTTAAGCGCATACGGTCAATTTGGAATTACGGTCAACGATCCAAAGGCATTTCTCATAAAGCTTGTTGGAACGTTAAAAAGTTTAGGTCGTGATGAAATTATTAACTATTTTAGAGGGTTTTATAACACGCATGTGAAAGATGCAATTTCTACCTACCTTGTGGAAAAACGTATTACCGTGCTGGAGTTGAATGCATATCTTAAAGAACTTTCAGAATACGTTAAAGAACAAATGCAGCCAACATTTTCTGAATATGGAATTGAACTCTTAAATTTCTATATTGCGGATATCAGTGTTCCAGATACTGATGCTGCGGTTATGCGTCTTAAAGAAGCACTTTCAAAACGTGCTGAGATGGATATTGTTGGATACGACTACAAACAGGAGCGCTCTTTCGATACATTGGTAGGTGCTGCGCAAAATGAAGGAAGTTTGGGTAGTGTTATGGGTGCTGGAATGGGACTAGGTCTTGGCGCAGGTCTTGGTAAAACGATGAGTGAAACCATGGGCACGCTAAGTGTTGATGTGGATACGTCGTGTCCTCATTGTGGTGCGAAAGTCATGGACTCGGATAAGTTTTGTGGGACATGTTCCGAAATGCTTAATCATGAAGAAAAACAATGTCCTGGATGTCATGCAGACCTCAAGGATGCTTCGCAAAAATTTTGCCATGAGTGCGGAATCCAACTCCAAAAACAATGTCCATCATGTGACGCACTGTTAACAAATAATGCGAAATTCTGTGGATCATGTGGAAAGAAGGTTGATGACCATGAATAAAAACTATAATATCATCGGATTAATTACCGTGCTTGCGACGATTTTGATTGGATATCTCAGTGGGATGATTACCGAGATATCGTTTATCTGGATTTTAACTACTGAGGTTGTTTTCTTTTTAATCACCGGGTTTGTGGGTACGATGAAGTCAACATTCTTAAAAAGCAGTGTCACGACCATCACAGCACTCTATGCGCTCTTATCAATCAGTTATACACTTATCGTAGCATTTCTTATTCATCAAGCAGACCAAACCCTTTTAATTGGTCAAATTGTGATTCATGCACTTCTTATCATCTTACTTTTAATTGTTAAGCATAAAGCTGATCGCTTGGAAATGAAATAGACTATGCAATTTAAAAAAATAACTATTAACCCCAAAACAAGACTTTATCAACGCAAAACAGGACGTTTAGTGTGGGGTGTTGTGCTGTTTTTCTTTGGACTTTTCGGATTGGTCACGGAAGTGCAAGATGCATACCGATATGATTACAGTGGAATGATTCTTGGTGTTGCATTTATGTTTGGTGGCTTGGCGATGGTTTATTCCGCAACCAAATCAAACTTAAACTTAGAACGATATCTCGCATACAATCAACTTATCTTTAAAAAAGGAATTTTTTCGATTGATACCCTTGCGCGATCAATGGATCAAACATATCAAGAGACTTTACAAGATTTAGATCAACTTGTACGAAAAGGTTATCTTCAAGATATGAGTGTTAATCGTGATTCAAAAATGATTGAAGGTTTATTTGTCTCAAATTATAAAGCGCGCGTCCAGTCGAAGATGATTCGCTGTCCTGGGTGTGGTGCTTCAAATGAAGTAATCCAACATGAAACCATTCCTTGTGAATATTGTGGACGTAAATTAAAATACACAGATGCATAAAAAAACGTTCGGGCTGATGCCGGAACGTTTTATTTTTGTTTGGTTGTAATGAAGGGACCATCTTTCGTAATGGCGAAAGTATGTTCATATTGACAGCTAAGACATCCGTTATTGGTACGGGCAGTCCAGCCGTTATCGTCTAATTTCGCATAAGGTGTGCTCTCATTAACAATCGGTTCTACCGTAATCACCATGCCTTCTTTGAGCTTAGCACCTGTTCCGTAAACACCGACAAAAGGAACCATGGGCTCTTCGTGAATGGTAGGACCCAGCCCGTGTCCTGAAAAATCCAATGACATCTTATAACCGAATTGTGTGATGTATTCATCCATGGCTGCACCGATATCACCAACACGATTGCCAACTTGGGCTTGTTCGATGCCGATGTAAAGTGCTTTTTCAGTAACTTCCATTAATTGTTTTACTTCTGGACTTGGATTATTTCCAACACAGTATGCCCAACATGAATCGGAAAGAAATCCATTAAGATCAACACAAAAGTCTACCTTAACGAGATCGCCATCTTTCAATTTTTTATGGGTAGGAAAGCCGTGACACATTTCGTCATTTACACTACAACATGTTGCGTATTTATAACCTTCATAACCGATTTGGGCAGCAACGCCACCGTTGTCCTCAATCATTTTTTGTACAAATTGGTCGATATCATGTGTTGATATTCCTGCTTTAATAAAGTCTCGTAAAGCCTCATGAATGGATGCGAGTAATTGACCGGATTGATACATACCGTCAATTTCGCGTTTTGATTTAATCGTAATCATAGATACTCCTTTTTTACTTATATTTCTATTATACGCTTAATTTGAAATAATTAAACCGCGTGGCAAAACGGCGCGTTGTGATATCTTGGTGATAAATTTGATAAAAAATGATAATTAATTTAATATATGTATAGAAATGGAAGATATTCCGGTAATGATTTTCAACAATGTGAAATTTTAAATATATTTTACAAACTCGTTGATTTTGTAAGGGATTTCGGCTATAATCCATATGCGTGCAACTATATTTCGCATATAGGCATTAGCGACTCGAAATTTTTTTCGTGAGCTCTTGTTTTCAGCGAGGATAGTTGTTTTTTTTGTTGCAGGAGCTCTAGTGTAATCCAGGAAGAAGGAGATGAACGTATGAAGAATCAGTTCAAAGTAGTTCGAGCATTCACCCATAATATTGTCTTTGCCCAACTTGATAAGTATGACTATATCTTGATTGGTAAGGGCATCGGCTTTGACGCTAAGAGCAAAGCGGTCATCGATGAGGAATCTGTCACAAGTTTTTACCGTATTCAAGATTTAGATAAAATGAGTCAGTATGAAAAGATCGTTATGAACACGGATGATCACGTATTGCTCGTTACGGAAGCGGCAATTGCTTATGCGGAAAAAACCCTTAATTATAAATTTGATGAATCGATTCATATCTCATTACTCGATCATATTAATTTTGCGATTTATCGTTATCATAATCGCGTTAAGATGAGCAACTTCTTCACCGAGGAATACTATCTTATGTATTCTGAGCTTTATGATATTTCAAAACATATGGTTGAAATGATCAATGCCGAATTGGATGTAGAACTCCCTCATTCTGAGGTTGGCTCGGTAATTCTCCATTTACATGCTGCCATGCATCAAGGTAAGGTTTCAAACAGCGCCTTTTATGCTCAGGTGATTACTGCATCCGTCGACTTTATCAACAATCGTATTCCAGAAGAATTCACTCAAAATAGTGTGGGAAAAGCACGTTTAATTACACACCTCAAATTTGCATTTAAACGTTCAGAAGATAATGTAACCCTTACGAATCCATTGATTGATATTCTACGTGAACGGTATTGTGAAGCCTATGAAATCTCTGAAGATCTTGCATTAATGCTTGATCAAGAGTTTAATATTCAACTTCCTGAATCAGAAATTGGTTATATTGCACTACACATTTACAATTTACAACACTCTTAGTGTTGAGGAGGTTAGATTATGTTAGAAGCTGTGAAAGGCGGACTTATTGTTTCTTGTCAAGCACTTGATGGGGAACCGTTACAAAGCTCGATGATTATGGGTCGTATGGCGATTGCTGCAAAGGCAGCAGGTGCTGTAGGGATTCGAGCTCAAGGGGTTAATGATATCAATGAAATTAAAAAGATGGTAGATTTACCGGTCATTGGTATTATTAAGAAAAACTATGAAGGCAGTGAAGTGTTCATCACTGCAACACATCAAGAGGTTGAAGCACTTCTTGAAACGGAATGTGAAATGATTGCACTTGATGCAACAAACCGTGTTCGTCCCATGGGCGTGAAAACGGAAGACCTCGTCAAACAAATTCATGATGGTGGACGTCTTGCAATGGCAGACTGCTCAACTCTTGAAGAAGTCATCGAGGCAGAACGTATTGGTTTCGATTGTGTTTCATGTACACTTGCAGGCTACACATCGTATTCTAAAAATGTTGATGGACCGGATTTTGAACTGGTAGAGAAGATGGTTCAATCGGTAAAGGTTCCCGTAATTGCGGAAGGGAAAATACATTATCCCGAGCAATTAAAACGTATTATGGATTTAAAGGTTCATAGTGCTGTTGTAGGGGGTGCCATTACCCGTCCTCAAGAAATTGCGACACGCTTTATAGAAGCGATTAAGGAGAAATAATGTTTAAACAACTACAAAAAATTGGTAAATCATTTATGTTGCCAATTGCAATCCTTCCAGCTGCTGGATTGCTCTTAGGGATTGGTGGAGCACTATCAAACCCAAATACTGTAGCAGCTTATCCATTTTTAAATCAACCAATCTTACAGGCTGTATTCCAAGTTATGTCTGCAGCCGGAAGTACTGTATTTGGAAATCTTGCATTACTCTTAACAATTGGTCTTTGTGCAGGTCTTGCGAAAAAAGATAAAGCAACAGCGGTTTTAGCGGGTGTTGTTGGTTATCTTGTCATGAATGGAACCATGACGGCGCTTCTTGGGATTTTTAGTCCTGAAGGGGCAGCGATTGATACTGGTGTTATTGGTGGTATTGTAATCGGTAGTGTTGCGGTATATTTCCATAACCGATACCACAATATTCAATTGCCACAAGTTCTTGGATTCTTTGGAGGATCCCGTTTTGTGCCAATTATTACTTCATTTGCAGCAATTTTTGTAGGAGCCGCATTCTATCTTGTTTGGCCTCCCTTCCAACAACTTCTTGTAAGTTGCGGTGATTTTATTGCTACTTTAGGTCCTATCGGAACATTCCTTTACGGATTCTTAATGCGTTTATGTGGTGCTGCAGGGCTTCACCACATGATCTATCCAATGTTCTGGTTTACAGAGCTTGGTGGTGTTGAAGTTGTAAATGGTGTTTCTGTAGCGGGTGCTCAAAAAATATTCTTTGCGCAACTTGCAGATCCAAACCATGTCGGTCTTTATACACAAGGAACGCGATTCTTTGCAGGTCGTTTCGCAACGATGATGTTTGGTTTACCTGGAGCATGTCTTGCAATGTATCACTGTGTACCGAAAGATAAAGCCAAACAATATGGTGGTTTATTCTTAGGTGTTGCACTTACATCATTTATTACAGGGATTACAGAACCGATTGAATTTATGTTCTTATTTGTATCTCCAGTCCTTTATGTAATTCACGCGTTCTTAGACGGTGTATCCTTCTTAATTGCGGATGTTCTTCGTATTTCAATTGGGAACACATTCTCAGGTGGATTTATTGATTTCTTACTCTTTGGAATCTTACAAGGGCAAGCTAAAACACACTGGCTCTATGTCTTACCAGTAGGGGCACTTTGGTTTGTAATTTATTACTTTGTATTCAAGACATATATCTTGAAATTCAATGTACCAACACCAGGTCGTGGTGAAGATGAGGCAGCTCCAGAAGCAGCGGTTACAACGAAAGATTCATTAAAAGATGACTCCATTAAGATTATTGAATATCTTGGTGGTCAAGAAAATATTGAAGATGTTGACGCATGTATTACACGTTTGCGTGTAGCGGTAAAATCTCAAGATAGCGTAAACAAAGAAGGTTTAAAAGCACTTGGTGCTACGGATGTACTTGTGGTTGGAGATGGCATTCAAGCGATTTATGGCGCGAAAGCAATTCTCTATAAAAATAATATTGTTGATATCTTAGGTATTGACGAGTAGGTTTCGTTACTAACATAAGTACGAGTTTGAACAGAATTTTTAAAATATAAATGGAGGTTCACCATGTTTGAACGATTTAAGAAAAAAGAAGAAACAATGAAAGCATTTGGAACTGGAATTGCACGTTCATTAACGTCGGTTCCAGATCAAGTCTTTTCTCAAAAAATGATGGGTGATGGTTACGCAATCGAACTTACAGATGGTGAAATTGTTGCGCCAATGAGTGGAGAGGTTACGATGATTTTTCCTACAGGTCATGCATTCGGTATTCTAACGGATTCAGGGCTTGAGGTTCTCATACACATTGGTATTGATACGGTAGAATTAAAAGGTGAAGGATTTCATGCTGTAGTACAACAAGGTGATAAGGTGAAACAAGGCGATGTCTTAACGCATGTTGATATCGACTTTGTGAAAGCACAAGGCAAATCCTTAGTAAGTCCTTTTATCTTTACATCAGGACAAACCATTACACTTCATAAAGAAGATGAAGCTGTTGATCCCTCAACAGCAGACCTTCTCACAATTCAATAGATAATATACAAAACACGTTTCATCGACAATCGTTGAAACGTGTTTTTTTTGTATAAAAATATCACACGTTCTTAACTAAAATTTCGTGTTAACTTTGTATAATCTTACAAAAAGGAGGGTCATGATGAGAACGTTTAAACGACCTCTGACACGTGTTTTAAACAGGTATCTTCTAAGTGCTCTAATAATCTTTGTTTTTTTAAGCGTGCTTACATTGATCCTTCAAAACCAAACACGCCTTGATTGGGCCAATGTTTTAGGCATCTATGTATCTCTTGGTGGGGTTGTCTCTATTTTGTGTATTTACTTTATTATTCTTAAGGATGCCATTCGATTTGAACTGGATGATACCCGTATTATTTCGTACCAACTCTTTCGTGTCAAAAAACGTTATGATTTTAATGACTATCACATTACTGTACAGGATTCAGAAATGACGCTCCGCTTTGAAAATATGCATACCTTTAAAAGTGACGTGATTCATTGCCAACCGTTAGGTCATGCTGTATTTAAGAAATTAGTCGATCATTTACCCCATGATTAAAGATAAGACAATTGGATGCAATCGTATGCTTGATCCAAACGTTGGTCCTAGTAAAAAACGTAACCGTATGGCTACGTTTTTTTATTTTAACTTAAAGGTCATGGATACCGGGTTGTGATCGGAATGTTCAAAGTTAAGTGTTCCATGTCCAATTGTTTGCTTGATTTCAATATTATCCGATACGAGGAAACCATCAATGACTGCGGTAAAGGTCTCTTGAGGACGGTAAGCCTTATCGACGGCCCGTACCGAAGGATTTGTAGGGTCTACACCCCAATGATACCCTTTGGGGGCAAAGTCGTCAGGAAGCTTCATAATCCAATCTGGATAAGCATCCGTCCAACGAAATTGTTGTGCATCCGTTGTCGGTAACTCATGATTAAAGTCACCACCTAAAATAACGTAATTTCCCTGAGCATACTCGGTTTCAAGCACATGACGCATTTGGGCAAGTTGTTGAACACGGACTTTACCGCCTTCATCAAAAGCAGAGAAGTGAGCGTTAATAAGAACGAGTTCTTTACCGTTATCCGTTGGATAGCGCGTCATACTAAATGCTCGTTTTAGATCAAATAATTGTTTAATTATTGGTTCTTCTCCATCGAAACGATAACGTTCAGAAAGCGTTGGAACGGATTTTGAAAGGGTTACAATACCACTTTCTGCTCCACCCATTGGATGTGTAAAAGGAACCGGTACGTATTTCACTTTGTAATTGGGAGCATAAATACCGTTGTATTCGGTTTTACGCAACAATTCATACTGATTAATGTCATAACTGCGATTACCGGATAAATCAACTTCTTGAAAGAACGCAAAATCAGGATCTTGCTTGATGAAGAATTGATTGATCGCATCCATATTTGTCATCACTTCATCGTAGGAATCAGCCCCAGCTTTACTTCCGCCATCCATAAAGAAGTCTTGATCTTTTCCTAAAGCACCATAGCCAATATTATACGTTAAAATTGAATAGAGTTTATCCGTTGTAATCGTGGACTGGTGGGTTCCCTGATCAATCTCGAGTTGAATGCGCGGCTCAGGCTTATAATCGGTAACAAAAGCATAGGTTATAAATCCACCCAGCACAATTAGAACAATCAGTAAAAAAGCTAAGACCACTTTGATTATTAATTTAAATAGATTCTTCATAGGCATCCTCATTTCTATAGATTAATTTTACGTTAGATTGTTGGAAGCAACAAGATAAATGGATGAAACTTTTAAATATGGGATTTTGGTGAGAAATGAATAAGTTTAAATGTTTAGTAGTAATTGGGAAGATGTTGTGATATACTTTAGAAGTTATAAGATACTCATTGCAATTGTGTGAACAAGGTAAGCATGACCTTCTTAATTAACTAGAACTGGAGGCATACTTATGGAATCAGGAAAAGTAAAATTCTTTAATGCAGATAAAGGTTTTGGATTCATCATTACTGACAGTGGAAAAGAAATTTTCGTACACTACTCAGGAATTATCAGCGATGGTTTTAAAACTTTAAATGACGGTGATGTTGTTACTTTCGATATTGAAAGTGATACACGTGGTGATAAAGCTATCAACGTTAAAGTTGCTTAATTAAAACATTATCATCTAACTCTCGGAAACGAGAGTTTTTTTGTGTCTTTAAAGAGACATTTTTTGTTTTATATGGGCAATGTTGTACTTAAATTTCTCTGAATTTGATATAAAATCACGCGATTTTTGATGATTTTGGAAACTTTCTTAAATCTTAACCTATCAAAAAATAATTCATGTATTATAAAAAAAAGAAAATAATAAATACTATATATAAGGATAGCGGTGATTTTATGAAGAAACGATTTAAAGCGATGATGCCCATAGTTCTTTCACTTCTTTTAGTGATTACAACCGGCACAAATATCCGTGCAAATGACGAAGGAATTGGTGCAGAACTCACACCAGTGGATGATATATCGATCGTTCAAGCGATTCTGGAAGAAGAAGCGACGGATGTTGAAGAGGAAGCATCTGAGGTTTCAGTTGATCCCAGTGACCCAGTCGATATTATCGTAGAACTGGAAGCACGACCAATTTTAGATTACGAAAATGAGATCCATAGGGTTGGTAGTTTAGGGGCGTTTTCAGAAACCAAACAAGCTCAAGACCTCGAAGAAAACTTAATCAAATCTCATGACGTTGTAGTTGATAAGATTTCTGAAGTGATTCAAAAGGATGTGGAAGTAGAACGTAATTTTACGCGGGTTATGAATGGTTTTTCTCTGAGAGCATCCTTGGATGATCTTAATTTAATAAAAGATATCGAGGGCGTTAAGAGTGCTTTTGTCAGTCAAACCTATGACATTCCCGAACCACAAATGGTTGATAGTAATCGTACCATTGGTTCGGATACCGTTTGGACGCAATCACACTACAAAGGTGAGAATACAGTGGTAGCGGTTTTGGATACGGGTCTTGATACAGGACATCCTGCCTTTGCGGTAGCACCAACACAATTTAGAATTAATAAACAAAAGATCCAAACGGTTTTAAATAATAAAAAACTCAAGGCGACAGCCAATACACCCGGACTTACTGTAGATCATGTTTATATCAATGATAAAGTTCCATTTGTTTATGACTATGCCGATAACGATCCGATTGTTGATCCGAGTGCGCATAATTATGGACGTTTAGCCCATGGAACTCACGTTGCAGGAACTGTAGCGGGAAAAGATCAAGCAGATTTTAGAGGCGTTGCACCGGAGGCGCAACTCATGATTTTTAAAGTGTTTAGCGATAAAGGCGGTGGGGCCAGTGATATTAGCTTGGTATCGGCATTGGAAGATTGTGTTTATTTAGGCGTTGATGTCATTAATATGAGTTTGGGTAGTGATGCGGGGTTTATGCATGATGCCTACAAGCCTACAAACGATATGTATAATCGTATTCGAGATAACGGTATTGTCCTTGATGTTGCGGCAGGAAATGCCATGTCCGCTTCTGAGAAAAACTTATATGGGAATGATTTAACGCTTGCTTCAGATCCCGACCACGGTATTGTTGGGAGTCCGTCAACGTATGCGTCTCCGGTATCTGTAGCAAGTGTGAATAATACGAAATATCGTCCGGGAAGTAAGACCGTTGATCCAACTCAAGTCACCCTTTCTGGTTTCTCCAGTATCGGGACAACCCCTAACATTAGTATTAAGCCAGAAATTTCAGCGCCAGGGGCATGGATACGTTCCGCGATGCCCCGATTAAATGGACGTAATTATGATGAGATGTCCGGAACATCCATGGCAACACCGCATGTTGCAGGGGCATCCGCATTAATGAAACAATACTTAAATGATAAATTTGGAAGCCTTACCAACATTCAAAAGATGGAACTTACCAATAATCTATTGATGAGTACCGCCCATCCGATTGTACAAAAAGATGGTGCGCCCCAACCGGTTCGAAAACAAGGGGCAGGGATGATGGATATTAATGCTGCTATTAAGACCCCAGTTTATTTAAGTGTTGATCCCAAGCAAAATCATGATGGCTCCAATCGCCCTAAAATCGAATTGGGAGATGACCAAAACAAAACGGGTAATTATACGTTAAAATTTAAAGTTACCAATATCGGAACACAAGCCGAAACGTATCAAATTCAAGAAAAAGTGAGTGTACCCGCAATCAAACGCAGTATCATGGATGATCATCGCGAACGTGTGTTTATGACGGATGATAACCGAAGTGCGGATGTAACACGTTCAGGATCTACATCGGTGACGGTAAAGCCGCAGGAAACAAAGGATGTATCGATTACCGTTCAACTTACCCAAGCTGAAAAAAATCGACTCAACCAGGAATTTGAAAATGGCACGTATGTGGAAGGTTTTGTACAACTCACGCATGCCAGTCATCCACAAATCAGCATTCCATTCTTAGCGTTTTATGGTGATTGGGAAAAGCCACCCCTCTTTGATCATGCCGCGGAATATGAGATGGGTGTCCGTGCAAGTAACTATGCACACCGTTATCGTTCTGACAAAATGCCCATGGGTGGTAATATTTTTGATCGTCGGATGATTCATACAAATCCAAGTCGTTTTGTACTCTCTCCAAATGGAGATGGCTTGTTTGATAAGTTGAATGGAATTAATTTAGGTCAATTAAGAAATGTTGAATCCATGACCATGGAAATTACCAACAAACAAACAAAACAGGTCATTATGAAAGAAGAACGTCCAAATATTCGTAAAACCTTCTACAACAATACCTATGGAAAACAAGTTCCAAACATCCTTTTCTGGCCTTTCTCAACGTTTACAGGCCTAGATCAACATAAAAATCCGCTCCCAGAAGGTCGCTATGATTTAAAAATCAGTGCTGATTTGGGATATCGTAAAGGAATTGATCAAGAACTTGTTCATACAATTCATATCGATCATACAAAACCGGTCATTCCACAAGATAAAATTAAGTTTACAGAAAAAAATGGAACGGTGATGATGCATGTGGAAAGCAGTGATAATACATTTTTAACGCAAACTGCCCTTTATCCTGTTTATAATGACAAAGTCCAAGTAAACCGTCCGCTAAAGAAACAGTATACACCCTATGATCTTGTATCCCGTCATGCCTTTGATGTGGATGTGACGAATTTAAAAGGTCAAGAAGTTGTGATATCCGCAGTTGATGCCGGAATGCTTGAATCCAATTATAAAACTGTGGTACCCGGCACACCCAAACCACACCTTAAAGTGGATGAGTTTAAAATAAAAGTGGGTGAACAAATTCAACTTGAACCAGGTAATTTTAAATGGCAGACACCAACGTTTGAATCGGAAGATCGTGATGTTGCGGGTGTGAATGATAAAGGACTTGTAACGGGCATTAAACCTGGAGCGACTTTTATTAAAATCCAAGATAAAAATGGCATTGATCTTGTTGCACTTATCGAAGTATTTGAAGAAGAATCGCTGAAACTTCAAATGAAGGTTGGAGAAAAACGTAAACTTGTATCTTATGAGTTAGAGGGAACACGTACCTTTGATTCGGATGCTCCACACATTGTTTCAGCTCTTGATACGGGCGAAATTGAAGCCCATCAAAACGGTAAAGCAAAAATTACGGTTCAAAATGCGTATGAAAAATTAGAGTATGAGGTTGAAGTTGTGGATCAACCACAATACAAACCAACGCTAAGCTTTGAGAAAAACGTCTACGAAATTAATTCGGGAACGGTTGTTGCTCCGAAATTTACAATAGAAAACGATGATCCAAGCAATCCTGAAGTTGTAACACGATTACTTACAAGCAACGAGGAACACGTGAGCATAGCCGGCCTTAAATTTACAGGGGAGCATGCTGGTGAAGCTGCAGTCATTGCGGAACTTAAAAATGGAACACGAGCCGTTGCGAAAGTAAAAGTAGGGGGCTTGGATATGAAAAAATTAGATATTCTAATCAGTCAAGCATCCAATTTAAATGCTGCCGATTACACCCAAACTTCCTTTACGAACTTAATGACCACACTTCAAGAAGCGAAAACACTTCGCAATCAAAAAGGGATTGATCAAAATCTTATTGATAATATGGTCGACAAGCTCAAACAATCCCTGAACCAACTTGTTTTGGTCATTAAAAACTTACCGAGTTCAATGGACGTTGAAGTAGGGAATACCTTTAAACTCAGTCCGAAACCAGCTCAAGGAAAATGGATTTGGGATGAAGCATATCTTGAAGGAACACCTCAAAATAATGGTCAGGATATGATATTTAAAGGGCTTAAAGAAGGTCAAACGGACATCCGTTATCGCACTAAAGATGGTGAAGAACAATCCGTCGCGGTTACGGTTAAAGCCAAACCGGAACCCATAGAAATCGATCCAGTTGTTCCCACAAATCCAATCGATCCCGAAAATCCCAAAGATCCCGTAAAACCAAAAGATCCCGTGGATCCCGTAAAACCAAAAGATCCTGTAGATCCCGTAAAACCAAAAGATCCCGTGGATCCCGTAAAACCAAAAGATCCCGTAGATCCCGTAAAACCAGCGGATCCTGTAGACCCAATAAAACCAAAAGAACCTGTAGATGGGGGATTAAAACCAATTGACGATTTGAAAAAACCAATTATTAAACCCAAAGATCCTGTTTCACCACCATCACGTGATGAAGGTGTCAAACCTGAAAAACCAGTAGTTCATTTTGGTATCGCAAGTGAATCTTTACCGCAAACAGGTATTACACCTCAATATCGTGGTTATACACTTTTAGGATTAGGTCTTGTGTTACGAATTATAAGTGATAAAAAGAATCACATAAAATAACAATCATGATGTTTTACTAAAATTTACACCAAATTCATCACAACAAGTCCTCAATATGTTATTCTAATCATAGTCTGTAATAGACATAATATAAATAGGAGGACTCTAGTTTGATTGAGTTATTAAAAGTTATAATCCTCGGTATCGTTGAAGGAATTACAGAATGGTTACCTATCAGTAGTACAGGTCATATGATTCTTGTAGATGAATTCTTAAAATTGAATGCACGACCTGAATTTAAATCCATGTTTTTTGTGGTGATACAATTAGGTGCAATTCTCGCCGTGGTCGTTATTTATTGGCATAAGCTGTTCCCATTTAAGAAAAATAAAGCGGGAAACATAACTGTCGAAAAAGACATCATCAATATGTGGTTAAAGATTGTGGTTGCTTGCATTCCAGCTGGAATTGTTGGAATTCTATTTGATGACTGGATTGACGCACATTTGTATAATCCGACCGTTGTCGCAATTATGTTAATTTTATTCGGGGTAATTTTCATTGTTGTTGAAAATCGCAATAAAAATGCGAAACCAAAAATCACAAAAATTTCTGAAATTACATATCAAACGGCATTGATTATTGGACTATTCCAATTAATTGCAGCTGTATTCCCAGGGACATCACGATCCGGTGCAACAATCGTTGGGGCATTGATTATTGGTGTGTCCCGCATTGTCGCTACAGAATTCACATTCTTCTTGGCAGTACCCGTTATGTTTGGGGCAAGTATTTTAAAATTAGCGAAGTTCTTCATTAAAGGGAATGGATTTATGTTCTCTGAGTTTGGCTTACTAGTTGTCGGAATGGTTGTGTCCTTTATCGTTTCGGTATTCGCAATCCGTTTCCTATTAAATTATCTTAAGAAGAATGACTTTAAAGCATTTGGTGTTTATCGAATTGTTTTAGGGGTAATTGTTTTACTGTTCTTCTATGTTGTGAAACCACTGTTATTCTAAAATAGAGAAGCTTCGGCTTCTTTTTTATTAAAATCACAATACAACACACAGTTGTTATGAGATGTGTGTGCTAAAATGTAAATAGAAGATAATGAGGAAGGACTGTCGACATGAGAAAGATCATTTGTATTTGTTTGATGTTAGGGATTACTGCTGGGTGCTCCGATCGCGGGAAAACTGCGACTTCGATAAAGCCACATCCCGTTGATAAAGAAGTTCAAAAGCTTCCACCAATCAAACCAAATACAGAAAATCCAAACCATCTCCCTGAAGTTTCCTTCGAAGATGCACTTGATTTTTATTTCTCGTTACACGATGAACAATCAATCATTACGGAAGTTGCCTACAGACCTCTTCATGAAGAGGGAGTCTATGAGGTTAAGGCAGCGATTGAAGATAGTGAAGTTGAAATCGTATTTAATAGTAATCATGCCATTCTTTCGGAGACAAATGAATACTTGGACCATGAAGAACAGCTTGAGGTTGAACGGGATGGATTTACGCGGGATGAATTTGATACGGTGATTCCTGTTTCGGATGCAATGCATCAAGCATTAAAAGTTAAGCCTGGACATTTTGTGGAAGTTGAACTCAAGAAGAAGGATGATGCCTTAGTCTATGAGGTTGAGATTGTTGGTGCACATCAAAAATCGATCGATATTAAAATTGATGCGATGACGGGTAGAGTGATGCGCGAAGACTAGTTCGTAGAACTTAGGAAGTGGTATGATGAGAAAAATTAAACTATTCATTGCCATGAGTCTGGATGGCTATATCGCGGATGAGAAGGGAGCTATTGATTGGTTAGACCCTTATAACTCTTTAGATGATGATACTTATGATTGGTTCTACAAATCCATTGATACCGTCGTCATGGGGCGGAAAACATACGAACAGGTTACAGAAGTACTTTCACCGGATGTCTATCCATATGAGGATTCCTTTACCTATGTTGTTTCATCACAGGATATAAAACTGCGTAAAAACATGGCAATCATCTCGGACGATGTTGTTGGAGTACTGAATGCCATAAAGCAACAAGAAGGCAAGGATCTTTGGATTGTTGGTGGTGGAATGTTAGTTTCAGAACTTGTGGCATCAGCGATTATTGATGAATATTGGATTGCGGTTGCTCCGGTTTTACTGGGGAAGGGGATTCCATTATTTGATGAATCGATAAACAGCCACCACCTTGATCTAATTGAAAGTGATACAAAGGGCCAGTTGGTTTATATGAAGTACCGAAAGCGCGATTAAGTGCGCTTTTTTTTGTTGTTTTGATACGGAATCAATTTAATTATGAAATAAGTGTGAAAAATGACCGCAAATCTCCTTGACTTGTCCATGTGGCAGTTGTATTATAAGTGGAATGACACACTTATGTCGCAAAGAGGTTATGATGAAACAACAAGAAATTATTCGAAGAACTGTGCCCTTTATAATTATGAATCCGACCGCTACGGTAAATGATATCGCAAAAAATGCCGGTATCAGTCGCGCGACGTTTCACCGTACGTTTACAGGGCGTGATGAGCTTTATGACGTAATGGCTCGCGCTTGTATTGAGGAGATTGATACAGCCCTAAAGGGACTTGAACGTAAACTGGATTTATTTGAATCTTTAAAAGATATTGTAGATGTACTGATTGAATTGGGTGATCGCGTGTACTTCTTATATTATTATCCGGATGGTCTGAATTCGGATGAACTTCGACAAGAATGTCATGCAATCCTTAAGCCCCTTTATACTGTTGTAATTAAAATGTATAAAAAGAAGATGTTGAATCAAAACGTTAATGAAGGATGGATTATCAATACCATCAATAATTATGTTTCAATTGCATGGGTTCAGGTTTATGTGGGAAATGTAACGCAAAAAGAAGCCGTCGAAAATACAATGCAGATGCTACTACATGGAATTGTAGCTTACTAAAAAAGTCTCAACGATTGCGGTCGTTGAGACTTTTTAAATTTAAGACAGGTCTTCTTTATGATTAATGTACTTATTAATAATGACCGAGATAAAGATTCCGAATAATGTTTCTAGAATCCGGCGAATCATGTATTGGATGGCATCCCCTTGTGTGCCATTATGATTAAGGAGTACCGCAAGAACCAAAATTGCGGACATGGATGTTGCATATTCGCGAAGGTTTAATATTTTACATAACGTAAGATCAACCAGTAGTACCAGTACAATCAATACGGTGTATCCTAAGGAATCATTAGGGATATTAAAATAGATGGTAATAAGAAGAAAGAGGATACCGATAATCCCTCCAAAGAGGGTACCTAATATTCGATCGAGTGAAGCACGTACAGCATGCTCAGGGGATGATTTCATCATCAATACGGCAGTAATTGCTGCATAGAAGGGAGCAGGATAATCTAATGTCCAAGCAACAATAAGACAAATTGCAACCGCAAGGGTTGTTTTGAGAATTCGTAATCCAGGTAAATATTTCGTGTCCATTTGGCACCTCAAGTTTCTTTTTTTGTGTAAAAATACAAAATATCCTTAATTTCATACAAATTATACATAAAATATCAAAATATGTCATTCTTCCGTTATTATAGGTTAGCATAACAATACAAAAAAAAATCATAACCTTCTTTGTATGTATGCAGCACACACCATAATAATGATTCATCAGTGTGTGATGAATCGTGTGCAACCGTCTTTGGTGAGACGACTGCTTTTCGATGAAGTTAAGTAACAGTTAGGAATGTTTAAACGAAGATGAACACACTTCGGAGCTCTTATTTAGGTATGGTGGGATATTCTAAATAATATATTGACTTCCTATAAATCATTATATCGCACATAATCGATTTTATCGCTTGGTTATACTTGACCATATAGTCAAGCATTGTTACTTCAGTTATTACGAATAACGATCCGTTTGCATTCTATAAATGATGTAAACGAAGCACATCGTACCAAAATTTGTTTTGATCAAGGGGATGTGAAGCAATACAGATTTTTGGGGCGGAAGGAGGAGGCCAATGAAAAAAATAGTTAATCACGTTGTACAGGGTCTGTTGAAAATTTCAGATCAAGCAACAACATTATCGCTATGGTCTTTCTATAAGCCGGAATTACCAAAGAAAAAATAATAAAAAACCTTGGTTAGTAACGGACCAAGGTTTTTTTATGGTTCAATTATAGGGAAAGGTTATGCTATAATTTAGGCAAAGGAATGGTATGGTTATGATTAAAATAGCAATTGTTGATGATGAAACGATCATGCATGATCGTCTTCGGGAAGTTGTGAATCAAACACTGCTTAGCCGAGATATTGATTATCGTGTCTTAATCTTTGATAATCCAGATGATGTGTTGTCGTGTGTAAAACAGACCAAGATCGATATTGTTTTATTGGATATCGAATTGGGTTCTCGAAATGGCGTTGAATTAGCGAAACGTCTTTCTTTGGATAGTCCAAGTACAGTCGTTATCTTTATCACCTCCTATGAGGGCTATATTAAGGACGCTTTTGGTCTTAATGTCTATGACTATATCTTAAAGCAAGAATTGGATTTACAGTTGCCAGAGGCGTTAATTCAGCTTACGACGCGCTTAACCCAACGCGATAGTATTGTTTTTAAATTTGATTCGGGGATTTTAAATTTGGAGCTTATGGAGATTGTTTTTGCGCTCTATGAAAACCGTAATATTACGATTTATACTCAAGATGAGTCGTATGTTATGAAGTCCACCAGTTTGACGAAGGTCTATGAAAGTTTGCCTGAATCAATGTTTATCCAACCTAACAGTCGCTATATTGTGAATATGATGTATATTCAAGAAATGCGAAAGGGCGTTATTAAACTGAAGGGATATGATGACGTAATTGAAGTATCGCGCGGTCAGTTTAAAAATTTATATCAAAATTATTTAGATTTCTTAGTAGAAAGTGAGCGATTGTAGATGACAAATGAAGGCATGATGCTGATTGGGGAAGCATTGTTTTGTCTTTTAGATGTATTGTTGCTTTTTAGAGCTGCGCAAGTCTTTCTTACAACTAAAGATAATCATAAATTTAAATTCTGGGGTGTTACCTTCCTAACATCCTTTTTGATTTTTAGTGCCACCGTTTCGACCGCGTTTTCTTCTTTTGTTTCGATTATTATGGGTGTTTTACTAATTGTTTATGTGTTTGTATTGTTTGATGGTAGTGTGTTTGCGAAAGTAATGTCCGCCATTGTCTATTATCTTCTCTTAGGTATTATCACGATTCTGGTAATTTCCGCAGTCGTTAAAATTACCAATATTCATGTTGATGTGCTAATGGGGGCAACCGAATTAAGAATGATTGTGATGTTTGGTATTAAGACCATTACAATCATTCTCATTGAGTTGTTGCGTCGATTTTTAGGCCCCAAGCAGTTTACTCAAGATATTTTTGTTTCCAACTATACATTGGGTTACCTCGTGGTTAATCTGCTCGTAATTATCGTCCTTTTTGATATTGTGTTAACTCAGGACTACATTATTTCGAAAAATCTTATTTTCTATTTTATTATTATCCAAACAATCTTAATCTCGATTATGTTTATGATTATCAGTAACTATTTTGAAATGAAAGTAAAAAACGAGACATATCAAACGATGATCGATGCATTCAATCTCTATCAAAAACGAGAAGTGGAGCGTGTTGAATCCGATGTGGAAGTCATGAAACTTAAACATGATCTTAAAAACCACATGGCCTCACTTTCCTATATGATTGAATCGGGAAAGGATGATGAAGCGCGAAATTACATTCATGAGCTGATTCATCATGAAGCTTTAAAGACGTATGTGAACACTCCCAATCCGGTTATAAATGCAATCGTAAACTCTAAAATCACGCAAAACCCACATATTCATTTTGTTACGCGGGTTGGTATTTCTGAATTTCAAATTGAACCCTATGACTTAACGGTGTTGCTTGGGAATGCATTGGATAATGCGATAGAAGCTGCAGGTAAGTGTGAACGACGGGTCGTCAAACTATATCTTGAAGAAAACAGTCAGTTCTGTAAGATTCAAGTCTTGAATACATTTCATGAAATGCCACGTATAAAAGATGGCGTTTATCTGTCATCAAAACGGTTAGGGGATAAACGTGGTTTTGGAATGGTTGCCATGAAAGAAACAACCGAAAAATATATGGGGAAAATGGATAGCAAGATTGAAGATGATTATTTCAAATTAACGCTAATCCTTTCCAAATCATCATAATATGCATAAAAAGATACAATATAAACCATTTCGATTTATCAAGTATCTTTTTTTCATATAATACAAATAGAGGTGTTACATGAAAAAAATATCATTGAAACTAAGTCATAATTTTTATAAATACGGGTATATTGATGAAGATGATTGTGATCGCATGCGTTTTGCTTTAGAAGTTGTGATGTCCAATCTGTTTACGTTTGGTTTTATCATTCTAATGGGGATTGTATTTCATTGCTTTCGACCCACACTGGCGTTTGTTGTGATGTTAGGGGCTTTGCGGAGTTTGGATGATACGTTCCACTCAAGTACCTTTTTGGGATGTTTTACTATGACGGTGATTGCCTATGTCTTCTCGGTATTTGGTCCAAGTGTGATTGACACGAGTTTCAAGGTCCCTTATATGCTCTTATCATCAGCATTTTGTGGATCAATCATGCTTGTATTTTTATTTAACCGCAATAACATTCGCCTAAATAAAAACACCGGATTTATGAGTTACATTATTATCATGTGTTTCATCTTATTTATTCTTGCTTTAGCACTCCCAAGTATCTTTGATATTGTTTTAGTGGTGATGAATGTCATTATGGTGGTTACGATAACGTTTGCGTTTGGCCAAATTATTCATCTTCGCGAATCGTAAGGATACCCAGAACAATTAAGATCTTTAAATTACGGTTGTATTTATCTTTAAACCTATGCTATAATCTCGATAGTATGAGTCCTTTAAGTTGTGACAGAGAGCACAACAAGGTACGCAGTCAACTTTTGTATTATGATGCATAAAGCTGCTTTTTACCTTATTTAAACTTAAAGGACACCTTCGGGTGTCCTTTTGTATAAAAGACCATACGGGAGAAAGAAGAGGTTTTACACATGAGTCATAATCTTACAGTCGGGGTTCAAGAAAAACCCAGCTCAACAAGCAAGTGGATTATTCTAAGCTTGCAGCATGTTTTTGCGATGTTTGGGGCAACCATTCTCGTTCCATTTTTAACGGGATTGGATGTAGGGGTCGCACTGGTCGCAAGTGGTATCGGTACCTTGATTTACATTCTATGTACAGGTGCTAAGGTTCCAATTTATTTAGGAAGCTCCTTTGCATATATTGGAAGTGTTGCTGCCGCAATCGCTTCAACCGGAGGCGCAGCAAGTGCTTATACCGGTCTTATGGTTGTAGGTCTTATCTACTTAGTTGTTTCCATCATCATTACATTTACGGGCAGTGGTTGGATTAAGAAATTATTACCACCCGTTGTTGTAGGGCCGATGATTGTGATTATCGGATTATCCCTTGCACCAACAGCGGTTAAAGAAGCAGGTTTAATGGGTATTGATGTTCTCTTAGAACAAGGTAAATATCTTGGTGTACAGGGTGCTGCTTGGAAAGTTCCTTTAGTAGCATTTGTAACATTTATGAGTGTTGTGCTCGTCTCAATTAAAGGAAAGGGCTTTATTAAAGTTGTTCCATTCTTAGTCGCTATTTTTGTAGGATACTTTACATCAGTTGCTTTAGGACTGGTGGATCTGGGTACCGTGTTCCAAGGATACAGTTTCTTCCAAATTCCAAAATTCCAATTTATTGGAACATATAAACTTGATTTCACAGCCGTTGCGGCTTTCGCACCATTAGCGCTTGTAACGATTGCGGAACACATTGGAGATCACGTAGTTCTCGGTGAGATTACGGGTGAAGATTATCTTGATAGTCCAGGATTAAACCGTACTATTTTAGGTGATGGATTGGCTACATTTGTCTCGGCTGCCCTTGGGGGTCCGGCTAACACGACTTACGGTGAAAATACAGGCGTTATTGCAATGACCGGTGTTGGTTCAGTGTATGTAACCGGATTGGCTGCAATCTTCGCAATCTTACTTGGATTCTTAGGTTGGGTTCAAGCCTTTATCACAAGCATTCCTTGGGCTGTTATTGGTGGTATGACGATTGTGCTTTACGGCTTAATTGCATCAAACGGTATTAAGGTGCTGATTAAAGATCGTACCGATCTCTCCGATATGAAAAACTTGGTTGTCGTTGCATCCATGTTGGTGATTGGTCTAGGTGGTGCGAGTGTTCAAATTACATCACAAACGTCATTAACAGGGATGAGTTTAGCGGCGATTGTTGGAATTCTCTTAAACCTATTCTTAAATTTCATCGATAAACCAAAAGAAATAAAAGAGACTTATTAATAAAACGGCTTCGGCCGTTTTTTTCTTTCGAATGTTTCGTTTGCATTTTTCAAACGTAAATCGAAAAGTACAACTGAATTGTTTATTAAACTAAATCACTGTTACGTTGAACATGATAATCTATACTCGAGAGGTGACATAGATGAAAAAAAATCCATTATTTTTATTAAACAATAAACGTCCTGTGGGTGTTTATTCTGCATGTACGGCAAGCGGACCCGTACTTGAAGCAACATTAGAGTTCGCAAAAGAACACAATTCTTCAGTAGTAATCGAAGCAACTGCAAACCAAGTAAATCAATTTGGTGGTTATACAGGCATGCAACCTGCTGATTTTAAAGCGTTTGTTTATGAATTATCCGACAAAGTTGGATATGACAAATCACGCATTATTCTTGGTGGTGACCATTTAGGTCCTTTAACATGGACGGATTTAAATGAAGATGAAGCAATGAAAAATGCATGTGACTTAGTCTATGCTTATGTTCGTGCCGGCTTTACAAAAATTCACTTAGATACATCAATGCGTGTTGCAGATGATAGCACTGAAGAAGTGTTATCAAATGAAACTATTGCACGTCGTTCAGCAATGATGGCAAAAGTTTGTTTAGAAGCTTATGATGATTTACTCAAAGAAGATCCCGAAGCAGTATTCCCTGCATTTATTATTGGTAGTGAAGTGCCAATTCCAGGTGGTGCTCAAGAGGAAGAAGATACTTTAGCAGTAACATCTCCTGAAGCATTTAAAGAAACATACCGTGTATTCCAAGAAACGTTTAAAGCAGCCAATGTGGAAAAAGTATTTGATTCAGTAATTGGTATTGTTGTACAACCGGGTGTTGAGTTTGGTGATGCGGATTTATTCCAATACAATCGTGAAAATGCAAAAGAACTTACAGATACGTTAAAACGTGAATTTGATTCATTTGTATTTGAAGGTCATTCAACAGACTATCAAACACCGACACATCTACGTGAAATGGTTGAAGATGGTATCACAATCTTGAAGGTTGGGCCAGCATTAACGTTTGCATACCGTGAAGCACTCTTTGCCCTTGCACATATCGAAAGCCAAATCTGTACGGATCCATCAAACTTTGTGGATGTTTTAGAAGCAGCAATGCTTGACCAACCGGGTAACTGGCAAAAACATTACCATGGGACCGAAGCAGAACTCTTTATTAAACGTAAATACAGCTACAGTGATCGTGCACGTTACTACTTGCCGGTACCTTCAGTTCAAGCAGCGATTACAAAACTTGTTGCAAACTTAGATGCTGTGGAAATTCCAATGACATTGATCTCACAATACATGCCATACCAATACCGTCGTATTAAAGATGGTATCGTAGAGAATCATGCGGATGCCCTCATTAAAGATTACATTAAGCTTTACCTTGATGATTATCAATATGCAACGCATGTTGATGAGCTTGAAGCTTAGTTAAAGAAAACCCATTCCAATTGGAATGGGTTTTTTTAGTCTTTACGGCGACGTGTCGCCATGAACATACCAACTACGACAATACCAAGACCGATAAAGGGTTTGATACTCGCATTCATTCCTGTATTAGGAAGTGAATCCATATCGACCGCATCATTACTATGAATCTGTCCCGAGTTATCATTAATTACAAAGACCGTATTTTTTGATGTTGTGATATTTCCATTTTCAACACGTTCTTCAAGGTTGTTTTCGGATTGTATATGTGTTGGACCTTGTGGTAAGTTAGGTTTTACTTCGGGTTTTGTTTCCGGGCGAGGATTGGGTTTAATGGGTGTTTCTGTTTCTGGAAGTGATGGTGTTGGTGTTTCCACATCGCCATCCACAATTCCTACCATAACCTTCTGTTCGGAAACACTATAAGTTGTGGGATCTGAAACGGATACTGTAACTTCATAATTGCCAAGTTGGTTTAAATTCACAACGGTATCAAAATTTGAAGTTAGTTGAATTTGTGGAAGCATACGGGATGCATCCACACGACGCACATGAGCGTTGATATCTCGCAGGAAGTCTGTTTCTTCACATACAGTACCCAGTTTGTATTCAATGCTTGAATCGACCACAAGCTCTAATGCATGGATTCGATTCCAAGAAGCATATAAAACAGTATCCCCTTCAAGCGTGTCGGTTTCTGTTACAGGTTGTAATCCTTCTTGATCGTAAGTCCATCCAATAAACTCATGCGTTTCATGAGATAGGGTTGGTAAGGTTCCTACGGACTCTTGAGCATAACGGTATTGTGACTTAGGATTTACAACATCACTTAATTGTGTATTAAATGAGAGAAGGTTTTTATTTACATTGAGTTGTACGGCATTTGTTGTAACTTCGGTGCTTGAACGATCAACACCGATCACAAGGCGGTAGAATGCGCCATCGTTGTCTTTTGTTGCTTGAAGTGAAAGTGTTGCTTCGTTTTCGTTTTCAAGATCGGTAAAGACATCGTTATCGGCACTTACTTGCCATTGATAGTTTAATTTAAACGTTACCGGTGCGGTGATGGATGCTGATGTGCTGAGTGTTAGTGATTCATCAAGATTATAAGAATCTTGAATGGTTAAAGGCTCATATGAAATCTTTGCATCATTTTCCACTTCATAGTAAACATAATTACCGAAGCTAAATGAATGCCAAGCACCATGGGCATGAGGCCATAATGATTCATCTTTTTCTTGGCTGATTTCAAAGATTTTTCCATTATTTACGATATTTGTTTCGCCATCAAATAAATCAAATGCAAGCACGTTGTTGTCTTTGCTGTTAAATGAGATTTCTTTTAAATTCCAACCACCATTCAAAAGGGATTGGTACGGACCAGACAGACCCGTTTCAGGGAGGGGTGTTTCAGATTTCGGACGTAGAGCCAAGGCACCTTTACCGGTATCAAACATGCGAAGTCGAATGCCATTTGGATTCCCCGGTGTTACTGTTGCCAATGGATTCCCATCAATATCAACCCAAGGGTTTGGTACTTTCCATTGTCCTTCTTCATTATCCCATACCATCGCAGTAGCGGCTTTGCGGTCCCCGCCATACCAATCTTTCTTGTAATAGACATGATCGATTGCATTGGTGACATATTTTAAACGTCGTCCCTCAGGAGCGGTTTTAAGGCTGAAGTTGGCATTAAAGTCATAACCATCAAAGCGTTCGGTATTTTTCCCGTTATTGTTGATTACAACTTCATAATAGAAAAAGTCGGAATCAACACGTCCGGATGCATGCGCAAATTTTTGGTCGATGATGACATCTTCGACGATGGTTGGTTCTTGCGCAGATACTGCGGTAAATGTTGTCGATACTAAAACTGCGGTGATAAGTCCAAGACTTAGTTTTTGTAAGGTTTTTTTCATAACTGGTTCTCCATTCTTTGATAGAACCATTGTATAATCCAAGTCCGTTTGGAATGGGTTATCTGTCATAAAAAACACCATAGATGTTATAAAACCTACATAAACTACACAAATTACATTATCTGGACAAATAAAAAAGGGATGCGAGCATCCCTGATTTTCTGATTATTTTGCTTCTTTCGGAGTCGGTAATTTATACCATTCCACAATTGGTGTATAACCACCTTGGATTGGATTACCGTTTGCATCAAGTGCACCCGAGTCTTCAGCCCAAATACCAAATGCAGTACCTACAAGACCCATTACAAGTAATAATCCAATACATTTTGTAGGGGTCCAGTTGTGTTTCTTAACAAGTACAAAGAGCATCAGTGTAATAATTAACGGAATCAATTGAGGTAAGATACCATCCAAGACTTCTTGGAAGTTAATAAAGGCCCCACCACCTTGATCAATTGAAATACGTAGGGATGTAGCACCATAGTTTGATACAAGTGCCCCAACAATAAATACACCGAGAATGCTTGCGGCACGTGTAAACTCTTTCGCATTTTCTGTAAAGAGTGATACAGCGTTTGTACCAAGCTCATACGATTTATGCATTAAGAAGTAACGAACTGCAAATTGCGCAATATTGAAGATTAAGAGGAATAAGATTGGTCCCATTAAACTTCCATTAATTGCCATGTTAGCAGTAAGTCCCGCCGTAATTGGTACTAATGTTAACCAGAAGAGCGCATCCCCAATACCACCAAGTGGTCCCATAGCCGCAACACGTACGGCACGAATGGTTGGAATATCAGCTTTTTGTTGTTCAAGTGAAAGCACAATACCCATTACAAACGTAACAAGGAATGGGTGCGTATTAAAGAACTCTAAGTTATGTTCCATGGATGCTGAGAGATCATCTTTGTCTGTATGAATTTTCTCAAGTCCAGGTAAAATACCGTAGAGCCATCCACCTGCTTGCATACGTTCATAGTTGAACGATGATTGTAAGAAGAGTGAACGCCAAACCATTTTATTTAATGTTTTCTTATCCAGTTGTTGCGCTGGATTGAGATCTTTATATGTATTAGATTCCATCTTCATCACCTCCACCTGCTGTTAAGTCACGTAGTTTTGTATTTGTTTGGAAATCGTAGATTGCGATTGCGGTACCAATCATTGCGATAATAAGCAATGCGGAACCACCAAGTCCTGGAACTTTACTGATAATCGTAGCGAATGCAAATCCAAGGAAGAAGAATCCCCAGAGTTCTCCGGAAAGCATAATCTTCATAAGAATTGCGAATCCGACATAACGCATCATTTTACCACCCGCTGCAAGACCAGCCATAAACCAACTGTTATTGGATGACCAATCAACGATTGCTCCACTAAAGGAAACACCAAGTTTCATACCTACCATAATGATTACTGCAAAGAGAAGCCCGATTAAACCCATTCCGATATAGTTGATTTGTTCAATGGCTTTTGGATTCGCAGCTTTTGCTGCCTCATCCGCTTTCTTCATTAAAGGTGACATTAAGGTAAAGGCTGTTGTTACAGCATATTGACCTAATAGTGCAAATGGAACCGCCATCCCCACAGCGGCACTTGGATCAACACTTGGCATGGAAACTGCAAAGATTGTTGCCATGATTCCACCAATAACTGCATTTGGTGGTTGTGCTCCCCCAACAGGCATACTACCAATTTGAATTAATTGATATGTTCCCCCAACAACAAGCCCGGTTTTCATATCACCCAAAATCGCTCCGACAACGGGACCAACAACGATTGGTTGGTATAGCGATTCAAGGAAACTGAATTGATCAATCGCAACAATAAATGTAACGATGAATACGAGCAAGTATTGAATAATTGAAAAACTATTCATAATTCTTTCCTCCTATATATTATTGAAATAATTTATCGATGTTTTCAGCACTTTCGGTTGGAACTTTTCGTATTTCAAGTTCAACACCCAGTTCTTTCAATCGTCTAAATGCTTCCACATCATGATCATCAACAGCAACAACTTGTGCTACTTGACGCTTTCCTTCTGACATATGCATGTTTCCAATATTGACTTTCGTAATGGGAACACCACCCTCCACAAGTGTTAATACGTCAGCAGGGCTTTCGCAAACAATAAAAATCTTTTGTTTGTTTGAAGCCTTATGAATTGTTTCGATTGTCTTTTGCAAAGTCCAATAGCGTGTGGTTGCATAACTTGGTGCAGCCATATCCATTAAACCTTGACGCATTTTATTTGATGCTACTTCGTCATTTGCAACAAGAATTAAGTTGGCTCCGATTGCGGAACACCATTGTGTTGCGACTTGACCATGAATTAATCGATTGTCAATTCGTGTTAATACAATATTAGGCATCTAAACTCTCCTCCTTCTGCCATAAGAGATGTAAGCGCTCTTATATTATAAGTGTACCCTATCATTCACAAATAATATTTGCACAATTTTATACTTGTTTTGCACTTTTGTGTTTACTCGTTTGCTTATCACACAATAAGAACAAGAATATCTTATGATTAAATTAGAATATTCGTAATAAAAAAGGAGAAACTATGTATTTAAAAACGACAAGCCCACAATTCTTGAAGTATGGACAAGTACAAGATCACCCTTCAAACTATAAAGTTCATCGATTCTTTGTAGAAGGAAAGGTTCCTAAATATTTAAAATCGGTATCAGCACCCGTGACCCTTGAAGTTCTAGAAGGGATTGCATTGGTTGTGATTTTAGATCCTTCTGGCGATCCGGAACAGTTTGTAATCCATCGGATTGCACGATTAAACCCAGATATTCCTTATACCGTAATTCCGCTTACCCAAAGTGCTGTGATTGAAGAATCCATTCAATCGGACGGTGTTTACGCGGTACATCATTACGAGAATGAACAAGAAGTTGGTTACCTACCCATTCGTCCTAAATTTTATGTAACAGATATTTTTTCCTATTATTACAGTGTAAAGGGAAGAAACTATCATTTTTCGGGAGAATCGCATTTCTATTGGGAAATTACGTATGTGGATACGGGGGAGTTGGTGACGGAAATTGATGGCAAAGAATTCACGCTTGAAAGTCAAAGCATGATGTTATACTTCCCAAATCAATTTCATAAACAGCGCATTGCGGGCGATAAATCATGTTCTTACTTAACAATCATGTTTGACATGAATATCAATGTGCATGATATTGATCACATTAAGAATAAGGTTTTTACGTGTACGCAAGAAATGTATAATTTGTTTAATAGTTTTATTAAACATTCAACGATTTTAGAAACATATAATGTGCCGTATTCACGAGATTTAATGATTTCATACCTCCAAGAATTGATTATCTTAGTCATCCAGTATGACAGTCCAAATCATACACAGCATTTGAACTCCAATCCCATTCAAGCGAATTTTGAAAATGAGTTGGTTAATGAGATCAACAAGTATATCTTAAATAATATTTGTGAACCCATATCAGTCGAGGATTTATGCGATCATTTTGCGATCAGTCGTTCAAGTTTACAGGTTTTGTTTAAGAAAAACATGGATATGCCTCCAAAGCAGTATATAAATGACATTAAGATGATGCGAGCACAAGTCATGATTTTAGAAGAAAACTTACCCATTACTGAGGTAGCGATGCGTTTAGGTTTTAGTTCAATTCACTATTTTTCGCGTAAGTTTAAAAAACAATTCGGCTTGTCTCCCACTGAGTATGCGCAGTCCTTATACAATAAAAATACCAGCGATGATTAGCTGGTATTTTTCCTAAATTCAAATCTCAACCGCACCACCCAAGGTGCGGTTGTTTTTGTATAATAAAAGGAGCCCACCCGACTAAAAGGAGCTCCCATATGAAGTATAAACAATTAGATAAAAAAATGAAAGACCAAATTGATATTCTATTAAGCATCGGCTACTCTATGCGCAAGGCAGCACGTAAACTCAATATATCTCATTCTACGATTTCTAGATATAAAAATAATGTCTATAAGAAACGAACGATTGATATTCGAGAAAAATATTCCCACCTAATCGAATATCTGCATTCTCACTATGATCCTAAAGTTCATTCGGTAGAAGTATGCTTGAGTAACTATAAACGATATCATCCATATAAACCGTGTGTTTCATCGCAGCAAGTCTATAACTGGATTAATCAAGGTAAACTTGATATAAAACCAAATAGAATGTGCTATAAACGTCGAAAACGTAAAAAGAGAATTAGTGGAATGATGAATCACTTGAAATGGAACTTGGAAGAGAAAACAGTACTTCCAATTAGCCTTAGACCTAAATACATTGAGGAACGTAACGAGATTGGCCATCTCGAAATCGACTCTATAATCGGTAAGAAACATGAATCTGCAGCGATTATATCCATTGTAGACCGCTGCTCAAGAATGACCTGGCTTATTAAAGCAGAATATCGATATGACTATTACACATCAAACTTAATTCGAAAATTTATTGAAGAGAATAATATAACCACGAAATCGATAACAGTAGATAATGGACTTGAATTTAAAACATTAGGAATTACAGCCAAGCGGTTGGGTGTGAAACTATATAAGTGTGATCCATACTGTTCTTTTCAACGTGGAACCAATGAACGAGCGAATGCAATCGTGAGAAGGTTTATACCAAAAGGTAAATCAATGTATGATATAGCGCAACAATATCTTGATGATATTTGCTTCAAAATTAACTCAATGCCGCGAAAAATATTTGACTTCAAAACGGCCTATGAGATAGACTTTAATAAAAGTAAAAGTGGTGCGGTTGAGATTTGATAAAAGATAAAAATACCAGCGATGATTAGCTGGTATTTTTATTTGATTTGATAAGCTTTGAAAGATTATCAAATTCGATTTAATGATTAGATGCCATCGCCATCTTCAAGATCATCATCGCGTTGTAAGTCTGCGATGTCAAAGAGATCGACTTGCGATGCTCCGGTTTCGCTTAATGATAAAGCGAAATCATGGAGTAATGGTTCACCAAGTCTCATAAGACTGGCTTCAAGTAACATGGATAAATTGGTTCCTGTGAGAACTTCCACGTTTTCTTGTTGTGTCGCAATCATGACGGCTTCTTTAAACGGTGTTCCACCTTTTAAGTCTGTAAAGACAAGAACACCATCTCCAGTGTTAACGTTGTTGATTGCAACTTTTAAGTCTTCAGACAACGCCTCAGGTCCTTTTTCTTCTAAAAAGAGTACGGATTCATATGAGGGTTGTTTCCCAGCGATTAATTCTACAGCAGACGTTAAACCTTCCGCAAAACGTCCGTGTCCTGTTACGACAATACCAATCATCTATTTTTCCTCCTCGTAGGAATATGGATAAATAATAACACCTTGTACGACACGGTTTACAAGTCCTGATGGCCATGGATTATCCGGTGACTTATCTAAATCAAGCGATTTGTAAAGTGAAAGTACTTGTGCATACATCACCATATTAAGTCCAACTAAATCTTTGTTTGTATCTTCATTATAGTTAATTGAAACATAAACATCAACGAGTTCACGAATTGTATCGTCGTTCATTGTATCTACAACCATGATTTGGTTTCCATTACGTTGAGGACTCATTTCCTTAATAATATCAACTTGATATTGACGTGTGTAAGGATCTTCTTTCATGTAGACTACCGTCAGGGTTGTACCATTTACAATTGATTTAGGTCCATGACGGAAACCAAGTGGTGAGTTATGCATTGTCACAACTTCACCTGCAGTCAGTTCAAGCATTTTTAATGCGGATTCTTGAGCAAAACCGTTTTGATCTGCATCGCCAAGATAAACAATACGATCAAATTTAAAGTTTTCTACAAGTTCCATTGCGACTTTATAGCCTTCTTCATTAAATGCATAACCCACACGGATAATGTCTTTAATTGAAGGGTAGAGTGCTTCAAGGTTGTCAGTGTTGAAAGCCAAGAACGCAGCAAGGAACATGTTTGAGAAACTGCTTGTCATTGCGAATGAGAGGTCATTTGTTTCTTTTGGTAATTTGATTGAGAAGATGTTTTCATCATCACGTAGTGCAAGCTTTCCTTCATGATTACAGGTAATCACTAAGTGTTTCGCATTTTTATTGATTTCATTCACAACATCTACCGCTGCAATGGATTCAGGTGAGTTACCGGAACGACCAAAGGATACAAGTAATGTAGGTTTCACAGGATCAATAAAGAGCGCTGGTGTTGCTACGATATCCGTTGTTGCGATGGATTTAAAGTTTGAATTAAACTCTTTAACGAGTACAGGTGCGAGTGCATTTCCTACAAATTCACTGGTACCTGCTCCAGTAAAGATTACATCGTATTCTTTTTCATTAATCACTTGATTAATAAAATTTTGGATTTCTTGACGACGTTCTAGAATAATGTGGTATGTTTTATCCCACGTTTGCGGTTGTTGGTGGATTTCATTTGCAGTATCAAACGCTTTGAGATCCTTCCAAGTTTGTTCGTTGTTGTTAAACATAGTGTGTATGTCTCCTATCTTTCATTGTTCACTGTCATTATAGGTAAGCGGTGAGGGGACCTCAACCAAATTGGTTAAAGATACAAAAACCTCGTTAAAAAAGACAAGTGAATTCGAAATTGTTTACAGTACAATAAAGAAAAGGAGTCAAATATGAGCGAAAACCAAAAAAATACATTTACTGATTTTCTAACACGTGATGTGTACCGAGTGAATAAAAATCAAGAAAAACAGGTTGTTTTTTATCGCAATCGCTATGTCATTGCGATTATGATGGGGATTTTTCTTCTCAGTTTTAACGTTCCACCATACCTCAGCCTTTTATTGGCAGGCGGCTTTGCTATTATTGCGGAACTTCGTTATCGTTTTGATTTTCTAAAAAAATGTCAACGGGTCGCATTGGCACAAGTTAAACACAAAACGGTTGCTTCATCCAATATGCTTCTTAATAGTGCGTTGTATGGTGTTTTAGCGATTTTATTACTCTATTTAGCGTTTAATGAACCAAGTGTACAATCGTATCGGTGGTTTTTAGGAGGCCTCGGTGGTATTGGGGTGATTGTGGCACTTGTTTATATCATTCAATATATTTCAAATCGAAATGACAAAATTTAAAGGTGCGATGCACCTTTTTTCTTATGAATTATCCATGAAAACCCAAGTCAATAATCTAGCCTGGGTATGCTTTGTGCTAAGATAGAAGAGTAAAGACCGACAAGGAGGTATTGTATGCAAACAATGATTGAAGAATATCGACTTAAAACAAAGGGAAATTTTGGAACTATAATTTATAAATGGGGACCAGCAGTGCTTTTAGGTGGAGCAGTGCTCTTATTGGTATTAGCGCAAATGACATTTGGAAATATCTTTGATGCCATGACCCATATTGAACGCTTTGCCGGCAATGTGACGAAGACGAAAGTCATGGTTTCGCTTTTGATGGTTGCCTCAATCTGTGTGGGTTTGTTGATGGTTTGGGATTATATCGCTTTTAAAGAAAAGCGTGGGGATCTAAATCGTATTTACAGTTTGGTTGGGACGCTGTTTTACTTTTTAACTTTAGTTAATGTCAATAAAATTACAAAGATTTTTGAAATCGCTGAACCAACACAATCGGTATACCGTATTATTGCATGGGGTGTAATCGCGGTATTAGGTTTAGTCTTGGGTCTTATTCATGCTTATAAACAAAATTCACGGATAGTGATGGAACGCGAGGTAACCTATCATGCTTAATTCAAAACAATTAGAACGGTTAAAACTCGAACATGTGGAATCGTTGGATGAAGCGTTGGATCAGTTACGACGTGACATTAAACCAAAGGTTTCACCCCAAAAATATGCGAAGGTTGTTGCTTCAGTAGCAAACCATTATGCAGCACTTTATGAAAACCAACCCGAAAATGATGGTGTGGATGAAATGCCCCAAGTTGAAGAACTGGAACAACCTCTTGAGACATCAACAGCAGGATTCAGTACCCAATTTTTTGCGACCTTACTTACAGGCCTTTCTGTCGTAAGTTTGGGTGTGGTGATGATGAGTAATCGTAGTTTTGGGAAGATGACGAGTATGTTTGATCAAGGGAGTCCTTTGATTTGGATTATCCTCAGCATTTTACTTTTTGTATCGATGCTTGTGATTCGTATGATCGAGCGCAATGAAAACGCACATGCTAAGTATTACCTCAGCCGTAAATTGGTTTTATGGATGAGTGGTCTGGGTTTAATGAATGCGCTTATGGGTATTTTTGTCTTGATGAGTGCGAGCTCATTTAATTTAGTTTTAAAACTTATGTTTTCACTAGTCTTAGGAAAAATTACCGCGGTCATTTGTCTTCTGACAGTGATTGCATTTATCGTGGTCTTTGTGAAACAAGATGAATTAGTTCTTGTGAAAGTACAAGCGTAGGAGGCATACAGATGGAAGAAAAAGATGAATTGGATGACATTCTTGATGAAGTTGATGCGAAAGCCGTAGAGCTTGATGCAGAGGCAAAACGACTCGAAGAATTGGAAGAAATCGAAACGAACCATGAAGAAGACGAAATCATCGACGATCTTGATGACATACTCGATGAGGTGGAATCAAAACCGGATGACGTTATCGAAACTGTTTATGTTGTGGAAACATCCCCAAAATCAGTTGAAGAAACTGTGGTCAAAACGTCAAAACCAAAACGTTCTGATAAGCACATCAAGACAAAACATAAAAAATCAAAGCATAAACGCAATGCGTTAATCGCCTTATTAGTTTTAATTGTCGCATGCGGTGGTGGGTTTGCGGTCTGGAAACTGAAGTTTAGTGGACAACCATTGGACGCATTTAAATATGTCAGTGTTGAATTTGAGGGTGTTGATACAAAAGGAACGGCTACATTTGACGTGGATTTGGATGCCATCAACAATCCTGATCAAAAAGAAATCTATGAGAGCTTAACGTATAACTTGAGTCCTCAAGAAGGGCTATCGAATGGAAACCGGATTAAATTAACGGTTGAGAAATCAGAATTGACAGATAAGCTTCTCAAAACCCATAAGTACCGTCTTGATCATTTGGAGAAAGAGGTCGTGGTTAAAGGTTTATATGATTCCGAGCAATTTAATCTTTTCGAACAATTCACATTTAAATTTAAAGGTATGGACGGAAGTGGGACTGCTGCCTATGATACGAATTTAGATGTTGAAGAGGCATATCTCCAAACGATTGTGGAAGGGACAACCTTAACGTTCTCTAAAGATAAAAATCTTGTGAATGGTGAGGAAATCACCGTCAAGGCAACCTTTAATAAAGAAGCAATGGCTGCCATGAATCAACATAAAGTTAAAATTTCTGAGGAACAAACAACCGTTAAAGTTGAAGGCCTGAGTGATGTTTATGCAAGCATGGATGATGTGAAGGAATATAAAGAGTTACAAAATCTTGCATTAAGCAAAATCAAAGCAGATTATGCGAAACATCCGGATACGTATACGAATTTTAAATTAGAGTATGCATGTTATGCAGCCGATACTCAAAATAATGTGAATGCGGTCGATTACTTTAATAAACATGGGTATTCAAAAGGAAGTTTGATGTTTATTTATAGCTTTGATCGCATCCGCGGCAATGATGTTGCGCATTTTGCAGATAATTACGGTTATACCAATATGGTGCTTCGTGATGGGAGTCTTGATCGGGATGCAATGTTGTTGATGTCACCTTATCAAGATGGTGCTACCGTTGAAAAAGTATTAAATGAATTGCAAGCAAATAATTTTAAGTGTGAGGCCCAATAAGCGGCTTTAGAGTTTGAATTAGGACTGTTAGAGTGTGTGACAGTCCTTTTACGTTCTCGCTTTTAGTATTTGCATTCACTTCTTTAATGTAAGCGCTTGCTATATTTGTGTAGTTTGTGTATAATCTGTGTAGAGAGCTAAACATGCATATAGTTAGGGGGATTTTATGAAAAACTATTATGCCGTGTTTATTGCATTTACGCTCATTGTTCTTACACGAACCGTGATTCATCCAGACTTACTTTTGACCGTAACGGGTATCGTAACGTTTTTGGTGATTCTTGTATTTGCGACAACACAAATATTTAATTTAAAGCATGAAGTGAGTGATGAGAGATTGCTCTATCTTAACGCTGTATTAAATGTGTTTACAGCTTTCTTATATTACAACAATGTTTATAAAGCGATAACATTAACACCCTATGATTCGCTGTTATTCGGGTTAACAAGCGTTCTTGCATTCATATCTCCAGTGTTACTGTTTCTTGCTCGTGATGCAAACCACATCTGAGTGCTTTATACATAATCGTAATTGCTTGTGAAAATATAACCAGTGCCAGGTTATATTTTTTTTGTCTTTTGATTGCATATTAGTGTGGGTTTAGTATAATGGGGTTAGTTTCTGATAGAGACTAAGAAAATTGAATTCGTACAAGGGGTGCTCGTATTTCGGGCTGAGAATAAACGGTTACGTTTTAAACTCTAAGCTTTAAGCTTTGTACCTGATCCAGCTAATACTGGCGGAGGGATGTATTAATCGCATACTTTTTTTTGAGTAAACGTGTATACCTCTTTTCGTACGAGAAGAGGTTTTTTTATATTATAAGGAGGTTCATATGAACGCAAGTGTCGCAATTCAAATTTTACCGAATACAACATCAAATGAAGAAACAATTCGTATTGTGGATGAGGTGATCGCATATATTGCGCAAACGGGTCTAAACTATGTTGTCGGACCGTTTGAAACATCAATAGAAGGGGATTATGATGAATTGATGGAAATTGTTAAGAACTGTCAACTCATTGCGGTTAAGGCAGGTGCCGATAAAGTATCAGCATATGTAAAGATTGCTTATGCGCCAACAGCGCACATTCTCACCATTGATGAAAAAATCACAAAACATCAAAAATAGATTATTGTCCGTATCCGCAATTGTTGGATTGTTGGTATTATGGCAAGGTCTTTCATCACTTGGAGTGATTCCACGGTTTATGTTACCCGCTCCCAGTGATGTCGTGAAAGCATTTAATAATGATTTTAGTTTACTTATGTATCATGCGAAAACAACGCTCTTAGAAGCTTTTTTAGGATTAACATTTGGGATTTTGTTAGGATTTATCTTTGCGGTCATTATGGATCATGTTTCATGGTTTCATAAAATGTTTTATCCGTTGATTATCTTGACACAGACAATTCCCACGGTTGCATTAGCGCCCCTTTTAGTACTTTGGATGGGTTATGGATTACTTCCAAAAATTACGTTAATCATTTTAACGTCGTTTTTCCCCATTACAATGGGATGTATGAATGGATTTCAGTCCTGTGATAAGGATGCTTTAAACTTAATGAAATCAATGGGAGCAAATACCTTTCAAACTTTTCGTCATATAAAATTTCCACATGCCTTACCTTATTTCTTTTCCAGTTTAAAAATTTCAGTATCGTATTCTTTAATCGGTGCGGTCATTGCGGAATGGTTGGGGGGATATAGTGGATTGGGCGTTTATATGACGCGTGTACGGAAATCGTATTCGTTTGATAAGATGTTTGCCGTAATTTTCTTTATATCTTTCTTAAGCTTGGTATTAATGGGACTTGTTTCGTGGTTACAAAAACGAGCTCAGCCATGGCTTGATGCGGAAACCTTACAAAGAGATGGAGCAAATAATTCATGAAAAAGAAATTAATGGGGATATTGGTTTTGGGGTTACTTTTAACGGGATGTGGCGCTAAGTCGTCCAAGCCGGTTCGGATTGTATTGGATTGGACCCCAAATACGAATCATACTGGGCTCTATGTAGCTCAGGAAAAGGGATTCTTTAAAGCGCAAGGTCTTGAGGTGGAGATTGTACAACCGCCTGAAGGATCTACAACATCGTTAATTGGAGCAGGGGGTGCAGAATTTGGTATTAGTTTCCAAGATACCATGGCACCGGCACTGGCAAGTGAACATCCACTCCCAATTACTGCGGTAGCAGCTTTAATTCAACACAATACGTCAGGTATTGTTTCATTAAAAGAAAAAGGCATTGATGCACCCCGTAAAATGGCTGGACATACGTATGCCACATGGGATTCACCGATCGAACAAGCGATTATTCGTAAAATTGTAACGGATGATGGTGGGAATTATGAGGATATTAAAATGGTTCCAAATACCGTTACTGATGTGGTATCAGCACTCCAAACAGATATTGATGCAGTCTGGATTTTTAAAGCATGGGATGGCATGGCCATCCAACAAGCCGGTTTGGATACACATTTTTTAAACTTTGCGGATTATGGCCAAGAACTTGATTTCTACAGTCCCGTCTTGATTGCGAATAATGCTTATTTGGAAGAAAATGGGGAAGAAGCAAAGAAAGTTTTAAAAGCCTTAGAAGAAGGGTATGAGTTTGCGATTGAAAATCCTGATGAAGCAGCGGAGATTCTTGTGAAACATGTACCGGAACTTGATCTTGATTTGATTAAGGCAAGCCAACATTTTCTTGCGAAAGAATATAAAGCTGAAGTTACGAAGTGGGGTACCTTTGATGGTGCGCGTTGGAATCAATTCTACGCATGGCTTTATGATAATCAATTAATTGATATGCCCATTGCTGAGAATGTAGGATTTACCAATGACTATCTCAACTAAACCTGTTTTAGTGCTTGAACATGTTTCCATGGCTTATGGATCCAAGCGTGTCTTGGATGATGTTTCGGTGACGTTAAATCAAGGTGAAGTTGTATGCATCTTGGGAGAAAGTGGTGTTGGCAAGACGACATTATTTAATGTGATTGCAGGACTTCTTCACCCTGATAAGGGTTCCGTATCTTTACATAAACAGGATATTACAGGGGCGACGGGTCATGTTTCGTATATGCTTCAAAAGGATTTATTGTTGCCTTATAAGACGGTCATTGATAATGCGGCATTGCCGTTGCGGATTCAAGGTAAGAGCAAAATAGAAAGCCGTGAAGCGGCTCTAAAATATTTCGCGACCTTTGGCTTAGAGGGAACGGATCATCTGTATCCTGCCCAATTATCGGGTGGAATGCGACAACGTGTCGCATTTCTGAGAACATTCTTATTCTCAGATGATGTTGCTTTATTGGATGAACCGTTTAGCGCATTGGATACAATTACCAAACATCAAATGCAAACATGGTACTTGGATATCATGAGTCAGTTAAATCTGTCCACATTTTTTATAACGCATGACATTGATGAAGCGATACTCCTTTCGGATCGTATTTATGTCTTAAGTGGAAAACCGGGGAAAATTACGTATGAATTAATCATTGATACGCCCAAACCTCGAAATGAAGACTTTTTGTTAACGGATGCATTTATAAATTATAAACGGATCATTAAAGCTCACTTAAACGATACCAAATCAGAATAGACCCAAAAGATACACACGGATAGGTGTGTATCTTTTTCATAAAACTTGTTATATTGATAAGAGAAGGTTGAGGATATGCATGTTAGATACAAAAACAATTAAAGAACGCGTCGTTTTAGTTGGCGTGGATTTTGGGAAAAAAGATTTTGACTTGGATTCATCCATGATTGAATTGGGGGACTTGGTTGAAGCGGCTGAGGGAACGGTTGTTTATCAGATTACGCAAAACCGAGATCACCCTGAAAGTGCGACCTATATTGGAATTGGGAAAATTGAAGAAGTGATGCGTGCAGTCGCAACCTATGATGCCGATACCGTGGTGTTCAATGATGAACTCAGTGGATCACAGATTCGAAATCTGGAAAGTTTAATTGGTTGTAAGATTGTTGATCGAACCAATTTAATCCTTGATATTTTCGCTTTGCGTGCAACCACGGCCGAAGGGAAACTTCAAGTAAAACTTGCGCAACTAAAATATCGTTTACCGCGCTTAATTGGGTATAGTGATTATTTATCTCGTACTGGTGGTGGCATTGGGACACGGGGTCCCGGTGAACAAAAACTTGAATTGGATCGACGCCACATCCAACGGGAGATTCTTCACGTCCAAAATGCCTTAACCAAATCTGAAGAAAACCGTGAAATTACCCGTAGTAAACGATTAAATTCAAATCTTCCAATTATCTCATTTGTTGGATATACCAATGCGGGTAAATCAACCTTAATGAACGCAATTTTAACCAATGGTGATCCCCAAGCTAACGATAAACATGTGTTTGTGAAGGATATGCTCTTTGCGACCTTGGAGCCCTCCTTGCGTAAAGCCCGTCTTAATAATGGACTGAATGTCATTCTTACGGATACCGTAGGGTTTGTATCAAAATTACCCCATACACTTGTAGAAGCATTTAAAGGGACTCTTGAAGAAATTAAGTATTCAGATCTAATTATTCATGTGGTGGATGCGTCCAATCCTGACTTAAACATTCAAATGGATACAACGTATAAAATGCTTCGCGATTTGGATGTGCTGGATCGTAAAATCATTACCGTCTTTAACAAGATGGACCAGGCAATGGATCAAGATATTGTCTACTATCAAAGTGAATTTGGAAATCGTATGTACATCAGTGCCCTCGACATGGAAGACATAGATCGACTGGTTGATGCGATTGAAGTTGAACTGGAATCAAGTTTTAAGAAAGTAAGTTTTGAAATCCCGTTTGCGGATCTTGGAATCTTAGATGCGATTGCCTCCAACTATGAAATCATTGGTTTAAATTATACGGAAAAAGGGGCAGAATTTCGAGCTGTCATTCGTGAATCAGATCAAAATCGTTATAAAAAATATATAATCTAAAAGATGTGTGTGTTTTTGGATGCTCATTAACCACTTTGTACTGAGATAGTGTATAATGAAAAAGCACTTTCACACATGTCCAATCGGTATGGTGAATTCGGTTTAGAATAACCATGCATAGAAAAGAGATGATATCGTGAAACATACATTTAAAAATTATGGAATTGATGACTCAATTCTAAAGTCAATTCAGTATTTGGGCTATGATGCCCCAACTGATGTTCAACAAGAAGTGATTCCTGCTGTATTAAGTGGGAAAAATATTGTTGTGCAATCACAAACAGGTAGTGGAAAAACCGCTTCATTTGGGATTCCTATTTGTCATCAGGTTGATTGGGCAAAACGTAAGCCTCAAGTTTTAGTGTTAGCACCGACGCGTGAACTTGTCATCCAAATCCAAGAAGATTTATTTAATCTTGGTCGTTTTAAACGCTTAAAGGTTGAAGCGTTATTTGGGCGCAGTTCATTTGAGAAACAGGCACAACGTTTAAAAGAAATGACCCACATCCTTGTCGCAACGCCTGGTCGTTTATTAGACCATATGGCCAGAGAAACCGTGGATCTTTCGCATATTGAAACATTAGTGATTGATGAAGCTGACGAAATGTTTAATATGGGCTTTATTGATCAAATTACAAGTATTATTAACCGTATTCCCAAAAAGAGTCAAAAATTACTCTTTTCCGCAACCATGCCAGAACGCGTTAAAGATCTCTGTACGCTTTACATAAAAAATCCGCAGTGGATTGATATCGAAACAGAAAGTCGTGTTGAAGACCGTATTGATGAACGTTACTATATTGTTGATTATCCCGATAAAATGGCGTTACTTGAATCCGTACTCATAACGGAAAATCCAGATAGTTCAATCATCTTCTGCAATACCAAAGAACAAGTAGAATCCGTGACTGATTTTATGGAAGACTTAGGGTGCAAGGTAGATACCCTTCATGGTGGGATGGAACAACGTTTTCGAACCAAAGTCCTAGCGGACTTTAAACATGGTCTTTTCCGTTATCTTGTGGCTACGGATGTGGCAGCACGTGGATTGGATATTGATGATGTTTCACTCGTGGTGAACTTCGATGTTCCTGAAAATACGGAAAGCTATACACACCGCGTGGGCCGTACCGCACGTGTGGATAAATATGGTAAAGCCGTAACCTTCGCTAGTCCCTACGAAATGAAATTTATGAATTTAATTATTAATGAAACGGATCATGAACTTCAAAAAGTTGTGAAACCAAGTCAAAGCCTTGTGGATGCACGGCGTGATGCATTTGAAGCCAAACGTGATCGCAAACCTAAAGTCAAAAAAGATAAAGCGCATGACTTTAAACAAGAAATCACCAAAATTCATATTAACGCAGGTAAGAAAACAAAAATGAGACCGGTCGATATTGTGGGTGCATTGTGTTCCATTGAAGGCATGAATGCAGAAGACATTGGGGTTATCAGTATTGTCGATGTTTCAACCTTTGTGGAGATTCTTAATGGTAAAGGAGACCTTGTTTTAAAAGCACTTAAAACAATGCCCATTAAGGGGAGACCTCGTAAAGTAAACCGTGCCAATAAAACGGAATACGAACGCCTCTTATAAAAAAATAAAAACTGTAGCTGCACCTTAAAGGAGGCAGCTACAGTTTTTTTCTAAAAAAGATACGTTAGCGATAAAAAATTATTGTTTGCGTTTAAAAATCACAAATCCGCAAAGTGATACAAGCATTCCAAGTCCGACAAATCCAGAAACAGCTTTTCCTGTTTTAGGAAGTGTTGCATCGGTTTTGTCTGTCGGTGTTGTTTGAACATCACCTTCAGTTGTGCTATCGGGAGTTTCGGGTTTTTGAGAATCCTTATCCGGTTTTGGATCTACAATCGGAGGTGTGATGCTTTCATCAGGATTTGATGGTTCCTCTGTTTCAACCTCACGTTTGCTTAAACCTCTAACGGCTGAGTCTAAGGCTTCAATGGCTTCTTTAATCTGCGCTTCATTTGGTGTAGAAGCTTTGAAGAGACTTCTAAAACTGAAGCGTGGTGTTTGAAGCAGTGCTTTCGCAGACTCCAACGCATCATATACATTCTGCACACTTGTCTCTGTATAAAGAGACAGATCAAGGGTATTCATGTAATCCTCAACCTCTTGAATTTTTAAACGTAATGAATCTAAAGTGTAGTTACTTAACTCGAGATTGTTGATCAATTCATTGAGGTTTTGAACCATTTCATCAATTATTTCCTGTGTTGTTTCTGAGTTATCAAGAAGCTCATAGGCTTTTTCTTTTAATTCAAGTAATGGTTTAAAACTTGCTTCGGTATAAAGGTTTTGATCGTAGCTTTCAAGTGTTTCAAGAATGTGATTTAAGCTTGAATAATCGAGAGGTGCACGATATGTTTTTCCATGCAGGGTAATTTCCGCAGCATTTCCATAGTTTTCAAGACCTTTCACGACTTTAAAAACTAGTGTATCCACATGAGCATCCTCAAACGTAATGGTTTTCTTTGAAAGATTTGTATCGAGAGTGCCTTCAGTGAGAACCTGAAGCGGTGCATCACCCAATTTACCTAAGATTTGATATTCTGTGACGACACCGTTGATCGTTCCATCTTGACGTGGTAGATAGGTCAAGGCATTCACAACCATCTCATGATGGAATGAAATCGTTACATCAAATGGCGGGTTCTTATCGCCCCATTTGGAGTGCCAGAAGGTACTTGGATCGCCATCAAAGGCTAAGCCGATAGGACCTTCAACGAGTGTGTTCCCTTTTTCATCTTCTTGACTTGATGCCGTTACATCAAACATTGAGTTTGGAATGTAGGTTGGATCAATCGCATCAATCATTGCATGGATTTGTTGGATGAAATCACCAATGGTAAAGGGATTATCACTTAAGAGTTCTGCTTTGGTAATCAGTTGATCCGCTGCATCTTTTACACTTGGTGCTAGGTTTTCAAAATCAAGGGCTTTAAGTGTTTCGAGTGCTGCATCAAGACCGTGTTTATTCGCAATATTGAGTGCTTTCCCATCAAGTGTTTCAAGATAGCCTTCAGTAAAGCCATTGAGAATGGTGATGGGTTCTGTTAAGTTAAAGCGTATTGTGTTCGCATCAACACGTTTTGGTGTTGATGTTTGATGTGTATTATACGTTAACGTTAAGTTTGAGCTAGGAATTAAAGCCTTATCCGATTTTATTTCAAGGAAGGTATCCTGAATATCAAGATTTAAACTTGAGGTATCTTTAACACCTAAATCTTCAAACGAGAAACGTTTAAACATCATCGACATATTATCCCCGTTTTCAGGTTTTTTATGTTCGTACATTAAACCAAAATGTCCATCAGGAAGTGGTTGAACCACATTGTACTCATAATTTCCACTTTGCATATGCGTATTGGAGAGCAGAACGAGTCGTTCACCTTCTAAAACTTGAAGCAGCTTTACTGCCCCATTGGTTCGTTTAGGACCATTTGGATTTGCAAGTAAGATATACTCGTTACCTTCATGGTTATAATGTAAGGCCGACATTTGTGAGTAAACATCGGTAATGGGAAGCGTTTCAAGATCATTCTCCCAGGTTTCTCCATTATCATAAGATGTACCTACCAGAACTTTTCCGGAAACATTTCGCGCAAATTGTTTCAGGGTACCGTTATTAAGTTGGACCACTTGGGATTCGGTGACCAGGGCACCCCCATTATTTAAGGTTTCGGAATTTAAAACTTGACCGTTAAAGTTACGGTTATCGTTGAGGGATTCCGTTTTATGCCACGTAATACCATCGGCACTTTTGATCATGGATGTGGATTGAGAATTACCGCCATGACGGTTTGTATGGTAAATCGGGAAAGCGAGTTCGCCATTTTCAAGTTGAATGCCAACGCCCGGACCCGTTCCTATGAACTGCATCCAATCTGCTTTGACTTGTGGTGTAATATCATGAGGTGATGACCAGGTTTGACCGTCATCATCCGAATGGGTTAACCATAGATAAGCCGTTTGACGGATGCGTAGGGGACTTTTCTTAAGGTAGATATTTCCCACATATGCATCGCCCTCATAAATATCTCCAAGATCATTGAAAGGCATGCCTTTCTCAGATTCTAAGACAACGCGATAATTCGTGATGATATCCGTATTTAAATCAAATACGGTCCCATCAGCTTTTGCGTAGTATTTCTTGCCATCAGTACCTTTTAGAACAATATGCGTACCGTCTTCTTTGGTTACATAAGGTTGACCAAAGTCCTGGTCTTCATTTTGAACACTAAAGAATCCACGTGATTCTGGGAACATATCAACTAAAAGATAAATACGGCCATTCCGTTTATCTTGTGCCATTGCCGCATCAATAAGGAATGCGGAACTTTGATAGTTTGTATTCACATTTTCCTGGGAAACATTTGGGTCTGATTTTAAATCAATAATCACTTGGGTATCAGACCATGTTTTACCACTGTCTTGACTTCTACGGATTGCGATATCGATATTTCCCCAGTCTGCTTGATGGGTAATACGTTTATCAATCGCAGCTAAGACGGTCCCATCTTGAGTTGTGAGAAGACTTGGAATGCGGTAGTTTTTACTGCCATCTTGTCCCGGTGCATAGAGTTCAATTGCTTCTGAAGTCGATGGATCAACGGTTGAAGCGGTGTCGGAATGTAATGTTTTAATGGTATCAACATCGAGGATGTTGTGGGTTAGGTTTAATGAAGCAATCTTTCCACTAAAAGGCCATAAGTTTTCACCTTTTAAGCGGGCAACGCCACCCAGTTTCATACGGTTCCAAGGTATGGATTGGATTTTCGTGAAATCAATATCATCTTGGGATGCAAGTAAGAGTCCATCTGCATAAATTTCTACACGATTACCATGATTAAGGACGGTAACGGTGTGCCAGTTTGCGTTGGCAAGTTGGGTACTTGTGCCCGAAGTATTAATAATATGTTTTCCGGTTTCATCTCTGAATTCAATGCCAAGCTTACCGGTACTGTTTTGATAGTAAAGCGCGAAATAGTTGTTTTCCAAATTTGCGTTTGATATTGAAAACAGTGAAGTAAGATCACTGGATAGTGATTCAGAACGGAAACGCAAGGTTAGGGAACCTTGGTTAAATTCTTTGATGTGTGATAAATGGTCGGAAATATCAGCACCTTCTCCCTTTAAGTGTAGGTCATTAAGATTTAGATCATTCATAGCAAAGATAGAACTTGGGTAAAGACTTATACCCAATACAAGTGTAAGAAGCACGACGAAAATGTTACTTATTTTCTTCAATTTAAATACCCCTCTCATATAAGTAATGTATGGATGATTCAAATGTAAGCGCTTCATTCATCGACATTATAGCATCTTTTTTCGCCATGTCCAAAACAATTTACAAAATTTCATATTCATGAAAATCAGTTTCCTTAAGCGTTGAATTTTAGCTTGTAAACCCGCAATTTAGCGAAAATAATTACCAAAAAAAGGAGCTTAGCGCTCCTTCGCATATTTACCTTGCCAGGTGTTCTTTTGAACCATGAGTTTATCGATTTCATTGGTGACTGCAATTTTGCGAACCGTCCAAAGTGGGGCAAGCAAATCATCCGCCATACCATCTCCAGTAAGTCGAGCAATCACAATATCTTCGGGTAGGCGTTCAATTTGTTTCACAACCACATCCACATAGTCATCACGGGAGAGAAGTGGAAACGGATTTTTTTGATATTCTGCACCCAGTTTTGTTCCTTTAATAATATGAAGCATGTGTATTTTAACCATCTCAGGATGCATTCGTGCAAGGTAATCGGCAGTTTCAAGCATCATCTCAGGCGTTTCCTGAGGAAATCCGTTAATAATATGAACACAAGTACGAATGCCTGCTGCTTTGAGTTTTTGTATACAAGTTGTGACCGATTCAAGATCGTGACCCCGATTCATCCATTCGGAAGTTTCAGGATGAATGGTCTGCAAGCCAATTTCGATGGTCAAGTCTTTCTTACGACTCATTGCTTCAAAATATGCAATCTTCTCATCATCCAAGCAATCACTGCGTGTCGCAATATCAATCCCCACAAAACGATCATCCTTGAAGAAAGGGTCGTAGAGTTTTTTGAGGTTTTCTAAGGAATCATGTGTATTTGAGTAGGCTTGAAAGTATGCAATCTTAGCGGCATGGGGCCATTTTTGAAGCATTATATTTTGGCTGTGCTCGATTTGCTTTTCTAAGTCTGGATTTTTTAAAATCATATCCCCAGATCCACGGGCACTACAGAAGTTACAACCGCCACTTCCACACGTACCATCACGATTTGGACAGGTAAATCCTGCATCGATGCTGACTTTAAATGCTTTTTGGCCATAAGTTTTCTGGGTAAAATAGTTATATGTTTGATAACGCTTGTTATCAAGGGAAAAAGGGTATGGGTTTGTCATCGTAATACCTCCATAATACAATAGTCGATGTCATTGCGGGTAAATGTTTGATCTGTTTGTGTAAAACCAAAACGTTTATAGTATGAAATTTTGCTTGTTCGCGCATTAAGAATGATGCGCCCCTTATATAATGATAGCACATGGCTTAATAACATGCTTCCATATCCTTGATTTTGGAAGCCTGGAAGGGTTGCGAATTTTCGAAGTTGGACCGTGTCATCATGCTTAACGACAGAGATTACGGAAAGACAGTGTTGGTCCATAAAGAGACCATAATGAAGTGCCATGGCGTCATCCTCTGTTTGTGCTAAGGTTATGGGTCCATCAGGATACATTGCGTGATGGCGGATGGGTAAAACCTGTTGAAGTGAAGTTGTTTGTATCGATATCATGATTATTCTCCTTGTGACATATTATACGGTAAATGGTAGAATAGATGTAAAGAATTAGAAAATAGATTGAGGACTTTATGAAACAAGCACGACAACAAGCATCAAACGCCAATGAAAACATCAATCCCATTCAGCACGAAGCGCGGGAATCGTTGCGTTTAAATAAATATATCAGTGATTCGGGTTATTGTTCACGTCGACAAGCAGATCGTTATATTGCGGAAGGGGTAGTTGCCATTGATGGTGTTACGGCTATTGTTGGCCAACAAGTACTGCCAGGGCAACGTGTAACCGTTGAAGGCAATCACGTGACCATCGATGACGAGAAAGTTTATATCGCCTTAAATAAACCACGTGGTATTACATGTACAACGGATGGTGCCATTGAGGGCAATATTTCAGATTTTATGAACTACCCAAAGATGATCTTCCCAATAGGACGGTTGGATAAAGATTCCAGTGGCTTAATTCTACTTACCAATGATGGTGATATTGTTAATAAAATATTACGTGAAGAATACGGTCATGATAAAGAATATATCGTATCGGTGAATAAGATGATTGATGAAGACTTTATTACACAAATGTCCAAAGGGGTCGAGATCTATAACCAACAAACCCATCGTATGCAAGTGACCAATCCATCCGATGTGGAGCAAGTTGCACCGAAAACCTTTCGAATTATTTTAAATCAAGGTTTAAACCGACAAATTCGCCGGATGACAAAGGCATTGGGATTTAAAGTCACAACGTTAAACCGGGTTCGAATCATGAATATTAAACTGGGTGATTTAAAGGTAGGAGAATGGCGTTATCTAAGCGTCCAAGAACTTGAAGAAATGAATCGACGTATCCAAAGCCGCTAAGCGGCTTTTTTAATGCGCTATAATCAGAGATTATTACGCAATAGGTTTTAGTTATAAGTATTGCTTATGACTGAATGGCCAAAACGGTCAAATTTTGTGATACAAGTTATTAATTTCACAAATACAAAAGAAATAAATCACTTTTAAATCGAAAAAAGTGATATAAGGGCAGATTATGGCTAAAGTCGTAAAAACTCGTGAGTTAATTAGTTGTAATGTCAACAATACGTGATACGATTTATGAGCAAGGCAACGATTAGCCTTAAACATTTGATGATTATCCATGCGGTGATGCGCAAAAGATACGGGGATCTGATAATCCTATAAATGTAAGGTGTCGTTTGCTTATTTGTCATTCATAGGAGGAGAACATGAAGAAGACAGAAAATATTATTGGATTTGTATTGCTTATCGCAGTATTCATCCTTGGAAAGAATTTTTTAGCGTCTGATATGCATTTATTCAGACTTGTAATGGGGATTGCATTAGGATATACATTAACACGTGCTGCAACAGGGTTTGCAGGAAGTGTGAACCGTGCTGCAAATACAGGTTCCACAAAATTAATGAAAACCTTAATGTTTATGTTCTTTATTACAACAGCATTATCCGCATCATTTATGATTTTCCAAGATCCATCACAAATGGATTTATGGGTTAATCCAATTAATGGTGGGTTACTTGTTGGGGGTGTGCTTTTCGGATTTGGGATGGCATTCTCATCCTGCTGTGCATCCGGTGTTTTAACGGATTTAATTACAAGTTTACCACGTGCTTTAATTACACTCGTATTCTTTAGCTTTGGGGTCTTTATTGGATTCCCTCTTCAAAAACAAGGTTGGGTTGCGACATCATGGTTTGTATCTGAAGTTGGATCACAAACAGCAGGTGGTGTCTTCTTACCAGACCTCTTTAAATGGGATGGTCTTGGTGGATACCTTGGCGCATTAATCTTAACAGCACTGCTTTGTGGTCTTGTGGTTGTGCTTGCGAACAAATACGAAGCAAAACGTAAAAAAGAGGGTACATACACAGGGCACTTTGTGGAAAAAGGCCAAGATAGTATGGAATCATTTGAAGTTGAAAAAGATTATGCTTTCCCAACAGAAAGTACTTATGAACGTCTTTTTGTAAAGACATGGACTTTAAAACAAGGTGCAGTGATCATCGCGATCCTCTTTACATTATTAATGGGTGTTACTAAAGCAGGTTGGGGTGCATCAACACCTTACGGTTTCTGGTTTGGTAAATTCTTAACACTCTTTGGTGTATCCGCAGAATCCCTGGGATCATTTACACAAATGGATCCAGCTGTATTCTCAAAACCATTCTTAGCAAACCCTGTAACAGTTCAAAACATGGGTATCCTTGTTGGAACTGCAGTATACTTACTGACAGCAGGTAAATTTAAAAATACATTTATGTCAGAGCTACACATTACCGTTAAAGATGGACTGCTTTATGCAATGGGTGGTATCACAATGGGTGTTGGAACACGTCTTGCGAACGGATGTAATGTTGGTGCTTTATATACACCGATTGCGAACTTCTCATTATCCGGTTGGGTATTCCTTGTTGTGATGGTAATCGGTGGTTACTTGGGAAACAAGCTCGCAAAACATTTACAAAAATAAAGTCTTAAAACGATAACTTAGAAAAGAAAGAGGATTCTACCATGAGTAAAAGAATATTAATTGTTGGAGGGGTAGCTGGAGGTGCTTCAGTTGCAGCTCGTGTTCGTCGTCAAGATGAACATGCGGAAGTCATTATGTTTGAACGCGGACCGAATGTGTCCTTCTCAAACTGTGCTTTACCATATCACCTAAGCGGCATTGTTGCTTCAAGTGATGACTTAGTCTTAATGACCCCTGAACAATTTAAAAAACAATATAACATCATTGCACGCACAAGCACTGAAGTTCTAAAAATTAATCGTGACGCGAAAACCGTTACGGTTAAAAACCTTGAAACTGGTGAAGAAATGGATGAAGCGTATGACAAGCTTGTCCTATCACCAGGAGCAAGTGCAATCTTACCACGCAGTATCGAAGGCATTGACGGTGATAATGTCTTTACCGTACGTAATGTTGTCGATATTAAAAAATTAAACGGACATATCGTCAACAACAACATTGAAAACATTACCGTTGTTGGTGGGGGATTTATCGGTGTAGAAGTTGCGGAAAACTTGCGTCATGCAGGCAAAAACGTAACACTTGTGGAAGCGATTGATCAAATCATGAGTCCATTCGATTATGATATGGCACAAGTACTACATAAAGAAATGATGGATCACGGCATCAACCTAATCCTTGGTGATGGCGTTAAAAAGATTACAGAAACAAGTGTGGAACTGGGTTCAGGAACCATCTTAGAATCCGGCGCAGTTGTCATGGCAATCGGTGTTGCACCTGAAACAAGTCTTGCGAAAGCCGCAGATCTTGAAATCGGTGTTACTGGTGGAATTAAGGTAGATCACAATTATCTTACAAACGATAAAAATATTTATGCAGTGGGTGATGCGATTGAAGTCTTCCACCAAATTACACATAAACCAACACGTCTTGCACTTGCAGGTCCTGCTCAACGTCAAGCACGTGCAGCTGCAGATCACATGTATGGAATTCCTCATAACAATAAAGGTGTTGTCGGATCATCATGTGTACAAGTATTTGATTTGAACGCTGCATCAACTGGTCTTAATGAAAAAATGGCAAAGGCTAACGGTTTCGACTATGACTTTGTTTACATTATCCCGGGTGATAAAGTAGGGTTAATGCCCGATGCAAATCCAATGCACTTTAAACTTTTATTTGAATACCCAACAGGTAAATTACTGGGTGCACAAGCAATCGGTAAGGGAAATGTTGATAAACGTATTGATGTCATTGCGACAATGATTCAAATGGGTGGAACGCTTGAAGATCTTAAAGAAGTTGAATTATGCTATGCACCACCATTTGGTACTGCCAAAGATGTTGTGAATCATGCAGCGCTTGTTGGTTTAAACCTTCTTTACGGTCGTTTCAACCAAGTTCCTGTAACGCAAGTTCGCGAATTGGTAGAATCCAATGCATGTATTATTGATGTGCGTGAAGAACATGAATATGCTTTAAGTCACCTTATCAATGCAATCAACATTCCATTAAGCCAAATTCGTGATCGCTTGGATGAAATTCCTACGGATAAGCCTGTATATTTACACTGTCGTTCGAGCCAACGTTCATATAATGCTGTAATGGCACTTCAAAACCTTGGATTTGATAATGTAATTAATATTTCTGGATCATATCTTGGAATCTGTGTCTATGAATACTTTAACGATCAAGTCACAGGCCGTGATAAAATCGTTACAGAATACAACTTTAACTAAGGAAACAGTATGCGCAAAAGACTCAGTAAATTGGATATCTTGGCGCTTGCATTAGGTTCAATTATCGGTTGGGGATCGTTTACGCTCCCGGGGACCAAGTTCTTGCCCGAAAGCGGTGTAATTAACACTGCGATCGGGCTTATTCTTGGTGGCATCGCAATTATCTTTATTGTTCAAGGCTATCATGTCATGATGTCTTCCCATAATGAAGATGGTGGTGAGTTCTCATATACATACAATAATTTAGGAAAAAAGCACGGTTTCATTGTAGGCTGGTTCTTAATTCTTTGTTATATCAGTATGGTGCCTCTGAATGCGACAGCATTTGTGCTTGTCGTGAAAAAACTTTTTGGATCAATTGTAACGTTTGGATACCTCTATGATATCGGAGGAACCTCTGTATATCTCTCAGAAATACTAATCGCAAGCTTTATCATTATTATCTTTGCGAAAATAAACATCCAAGGACTTAAGATGAGTTCGAAAGTTCAAAATGTGATGATTTTACTTACAGTCGCAAATATTATGGTAATTTTCACCATGATGCTAGCCACTCAAGGAACTTCCGTTCTAAAAGAAAACTATATTACACCCTATACCTTTGATTTTGCTCAAATTGCGAAAGTTTTTGCGATTGCACCGTTTCTCTTTGTAGGGTTTGATGTCATACCACAGGTTTCAACAGATTTAGACTTTAGTCCTTCAAAAGCCGTTCGGGTTACCATTCTCGCTGTGTTTGCAGGTGTTGTATTCTATAATCTCAATAACATCACGACAGCCTTGGTCTTTGCGCCACAAGCAGGTTTGCTTGAGGAGTGGGCATTAGGGTCAGCGGTTTTAAGTCACTTGGGATTTGCGGCGTTTATCTTGCTGCTGATTTCACTTGCAGGTGCGGTATCGGGTGGTATTAATGGCTTTATGCTTGGGGGAAGCAAACTTATTGGAGCATTAGCTCAATATAAGCTCATTCCTGAAAAGTATAGCTATGAAAACCAAAATGGGATGTACACGAAAGCAATTCGATTTATTACGATCGTGAGTCTTGTTGCGCCATGGTTTGGACGTGAGATGATTATCTATATAGTAGATATGTCATCGCTTCTAGCGGCCATCGTTTATTTCTATGTGTGTATGATTAGCTATCGAAAATCGTCGGGGCGTTTAAGTGCTGCTGGTGCTTTAGTAAGTCTTGTGTTTGTGGGACTTCTCGTCATACCGGGATCACCTGGACAACTCCAGTTGCCCTCATTTATCTTTATGATTATTTGGTCGGCACTTGGTGTTTTCTATTATTTTAAATATCAATAATCTTTTTGGTTAAAGCACTGTCGCTTTAACCTTTTTTTTATAAAACACCTTCGATGATGTTTAATTGTGTGACACAACATTTTCGTTATGTTTCAACGCTGAAAAGGGTATAATAGAAAAGAAAAGAGGAATCCCATGAAACGAAATGCAGCTTATTTAACCATCGCAATTCTTATCTCAAAAATATTGGGTCTTGTAAGAGGCCTTGTTTTATCATATTTTTACGGAACATCCATGGTATCGGATGTTTACTTTACTTCATGGAGTATTCCTAATGTTATCTTTGGTTTTGTAGCAATCGGATTGGTAAGTACGTTTATTCCGGTTTATATTCGAGCATCAGAAGAGCACGGTGAAGGCATTGCCGATCGATACATGAGTGATGCCCTCAATCTGATTGCGCTTTTAGCTTTGGTACTTGTATTACTGGGGCTTGTCTTTACCCAAGAACTTGTACTCGTATTCGCACATGGGTATACAGGAGCCAAACTGGCACTTGCGGTTCGCTTTACTAAAGTGACATTGTTATCCATCTTTTTTATTGGGGCACGGTCGATTTATGAGAGCTATCATGAGATTCATAATCGCTTTCTTATTGCGCCAATCGGAAGTTTTATGATGAATATTGTCGTGATTTTATCCATTTTTATGAGCGTGAAAACGGATATCATGGTCTTACCCATTGGGATTTTTGTTGCGAGTGTCATTCAATATCTATTTGCCTTCCTAACATCAAAAGGTAAAGGCTTTAAACGTCGTTTAACCTTTGATGTTCGCAATCCTTATGTGAAGATGATGACGGTGATGGCGATTCCAATTATTCTTGGGGCTTCAATTGATCAAGTAAATCTCGTCATTGATCGCACCATTGCCTCTACATTTGCGGATGGATCGATTTCCGCCATCAGTTATGCATCGCAAATCAATGACGCAGTCTTAGGTGTATTCGTCTCCACAATGGCAACAGTACTCTATCCAACCCTAGTGGGGAATGCAGTTCGAAATGAAACCGAACAACTTAAAGAAACCGTTACGAAAATATTAAATGTTGTGAATTTATTAATGATTCCTGCGTCAATTGGGATTATGGTGCTTTCAAAACCGATTGTTATGATGCTTCTAGGTCATGGTAAGTTTGATGATCAAGCGATTGTGGTTACGGGTACAATTTTATTTTTCTATGCCTTGGGTCTTGTGGCATTTGGAATGCGACAGGTTCTAACGAAAACCTTTTATGCACTGGAAGATACAAAGACACCCGTACGTATTGGGGTTATTTCTGTAGTCGCCAATATTGTTTTAAATCTTCTGCTTTCAAAGACAATGGGGGTAACCGGTCTTGCACTTGCAACCACATTGGCTGCATTCATCGGATCACTGTTACTCTATAATGCTCTGCGTATCCGTTTAAATGGATTGAGAACGGGTCAATTTATGCGTTCGTTCTCAAAAACGATGATCGCTTCACTTATTATGGGATTTGCGGTTTATGCCATCTATTACCCAACGGTGCTTGGTGATATGGGTAAAAAAGGTGTTGTGATTGTGATTGCCTTTGGTATTGCGGTCTATATGCTCGTCATGCATTTTATGGGTGTACCGGAATATGATGAAATTATTAAAAAAAGAATCAAGGTTTAATCATAAAAAAACTTCTTGAGAAGAACTTGTTTTGTTCTTTTAAGAAGTTTTTTTATCGAGATAATTGGTCAACGTATCAAGTTGCCATTTTCGCTCAAGGGAACGTTTACTGCGTTTTCCAACTTGAACTGCTTTTAAGGCATAGTTTGCACATTGAATGCCGTGTGCTTTAACCTGTGTCGTTCCTGCCGCATGACCGCTCGCTCTAAGTAAATAGATGTGTTCTGTTTTTGTAAGCTCACGTGCACGTTCATGGGCTTTTAAGGCACGTTTTCGTGCTTCATCAGTCGTCATAGTGCCTTGAACCCAATCTCGTGTTGCTTTAAGGGACGCGGTGGCGTGCACATCACGATATCGACAAAGAGTTAAGGCATGTTCCAAGCAATCACCAGCCCACATGACAACAATGGGTTTGGGTGTGTCTTTTAAAAGTGTTTCCAGTAATTCAGTATCAGTCATGTTTGATGTGTTGGATATAGTGTCCATAGCCTTCCTCTTCCATTTGATCAAGTGGTATAAAGCGAAGCGCTGCGGAATTAATGCAGTAACGAAGTCCACCAAGTTCTTTCGGTCCATCGTTAAAGACATGGCCTAAATGCGAATCTGCATTTAAGGAACGGACTTCGATACGTCGTGTTTCATCTTCAACCTCAAGCAATGCATCAATTGGTTTTGAGAAAGCTGGCCATCCACAACCTGCATTAAACTTATCATTTGATAAGAAAAGGGGTTCGCCACTTACGATATCGACATAAATTCCCGGCTCATAAAAATCATCATATTCGCCCGTAAACGGTGCTTCAGTGGCACTGTTTTGGGTGACTTCATATTGAATGGGTGTGAGTTTATTTTTTAGATTCATCTTTATGTCCTCCTGAATTTATTATAGAACAATGTTGTATCTTAAACAATTCTTAAACATTTGACCCGTTGGTTTTTAAACAGTTAGTCCCTATAATAGAACTATGAGGTGACGAGATGGCTAAAATTTTGATTTGTGATGATGAAAGAGATATTGTGAACGCATTAAAAATTTATTTATCACAAGAAGATTATATGATTTATGAAGCATTTAATGGTGTCGAAGCATTGGATGTGCTTAAGAAGGAGCGGATTGATCTGGTGTTACTGGATATTATGATGCCTGAAATGGATGGGTTGGAGGCGATAATGCATATTCGTCAAACAACAACAATCCCAATTATATTCTTGACGGCTAAGGGAGAAGATACGGATAAGATTTTAGGATTAAATGTTGGGGCGGATGACTACATAACGAAACCGTTTAATCCAATGGAAGTGATTGCGCGCGTAAAATCACAACTTCGTCGGTATAGACAATTTAATCAAGGTTATATAGAATCGTCACATATTTTAAAAGTAGGTGGACTGGAATTAAATGATGAAACCAAATCGGTGAGTATGGATGGAAAACACGTCCGTTGTACACCCACTGAGTTTGAAATCTTAAAGTTTTTGATGGCACATCCAAACCGTGTTTTTTCACCCAAGCAGATTTACGAACAGGTATGGCAAGACCATTCCTATGGTGCAGAAGGGACAGTTGCAGTTCATATTCGCCACTTAAGAGAAAAACTCGAAATCAATCCATCCGAACCACGTTATTTTAAAGTAGTGTGGGGACAAGGATATAAAATAGAAGGAGATATAAACCATGAATCGAAATAAACGCAAACATTTTATGATTCGTTTCGTCTCAGCGGCCGTATTTATCGTATCCCTTGGGGGATTTGTAGGGAGTGTATATGGTCTGGTGAAGATGCAAGATCTTCATGTGAACAGCATGACGCCAGAAGCATTACGGGAGCATGTTTTCAAAGAAACAGCCCAAGAACAAATTAAGGCTTTGATTCGAACGTCATCGTTTGATAATGCGTCTGACAAACGTTTTTCCGCAGGACTTATAGACATGGAACAATCTGTCGTGTCTCCAAATCATTTTTTTAAAATCTATAATTCGGACAATGCACTTCTATACAGCAAGGAATCCCCTTCTAAATCTGGATTTATCACAGTCTATACTCTTTCGGATTATCAAAGCGTGGATGAACGTGATTCGAATGGTAATTATATAAAATCACAAATGATTCAAAAAGATTACCGGGTTGAAAGCCAAATCGTTGAGGGAGCACCCGATGTGTTTTGGTACCTGGATCTTTTGATCACGACGCTTTTAGAGATTGGTTACCGATTGTATGGCATTCTCATTGTTTCTGCATTCTTAATGCTTGCATCGATGATTACATATACAAAACATGCAGGGATTCGACAAGAAGACGGTAACATCGAACAGAATACCTTCGATCGCTTACCTTTAGAACCTTTTGTGTTATTATATTTGCTGGTCTTTGGCTTTTCAATGAGTCTTCTTGGCGAGAGTATTAATGTATTCTATCGCGATGTTCCCAATGCCTTTTTGATGGGTACGAGCATTTCGCTCATCGGACTGGGATTATCCTTTGTCTTTTATCATTCTTTAATTAAACGCATTAAAGCAAAACAGCTCTTTGGGAATTCATGGGTCTATCGATGGGGTTACCTCCCGATAAAACGTTTGTATCAAGCGTCATTTTCCAATCGTGACTTGCTTCTAAAAGTTTCCATGATTGTGGGAGCATCGTTACTGTTTGATTTTATAACGATGATATCAATTTCCAATCATAATAGTGGAACCATGTTGTTTTTCTGGTTGATTAAAACAGGGGTGGTTGTCTATTTTATCTTGAAATTTGCACTTGATGGTAAAGCAATCCGTGAAGCGACACAAGCAATGGTTTCAGGAAATTTCGATAAGTCCCTTGATACTTCAAAACTTAATGGCGTCTTAAAAGACCATGCACAGGATTTAAATCAACTATCTGATGGGATGCATCGTGCGGTTGAGCGACAAATGAAATCGGAACGCATGAAAACGGATTTGATTACAAATGTCTCACATGACATCAAAACACCGTTGACATCAATTATCAATTATATTGGTCTTCTTGAACAAAAATCGTTTGACGATCTTGAAGTGCAGGAATACTTAAACGTTCTTTCAAGACAATCGTTACGTCTTAAAAAATTAATTGAGGATTTAGTTGAAGCATCGAAAGCGAGTTCAGGAACAATCCCTCTCAATCAAGAAGATACCGACCTTAATGTCCTTCTTGATCAAGTCATTGGAGAGTACCGTGATCGTTTGAATCAGAATGAATTAGAACTTATTGTGATACAAGATGAGGTTCATGCGCATTTAGATGGTAATGTCCTTTTCCGTATTTTGGATAATCTATTTGGAAATATTTGCAAGTATTCCTTAACCAAATCACGTGTTTATGTATCGTTAAATCAAATTGATCACAATGCAGTCATCGAAATTAAAAATATATCGGATGTATCGTTAAACATCAGTTCGGATGAATTAATGGAGCGATTTGTACGCGGGGATGCTTCCCGAAATACAGAAGGGAGCGGTCTGGGGCTTTCAATCGCAAAAGCATTAACTGAAGTCATGGGGGGCGCGTTTAAGTTGGAAATTGACGGCGATTTATTTAAAGTTAATTTAACCTTCTCACTTCAGTGACACACTTCGTTTTCTCACGTATAATAAAGTGAAGGAGACGATGCTTATGAATCAAAAACTTATGAAATTTAAAAATATCATCGTCTTAATCGCCGTAATTAATTTTACGATGTTGACGATAGTTCGCGTGATTCTCTATTCTGAATTGCATTTAGTTTATCGCTCCCATTTTAAGATGTTTCTTTATGGATGTTTCTTTATCTGTATCATCCTCTTGTTGATTTACATGGTTTATTTTCTAATGCGTCCCAACGCCTTTGATCGACGGTATGGCATTGACAACTTAACTCGACGCATCTTTCTCACAGTATTTCTACTGGGATGTATTTTTTATTTAGGGTCCATCATGACACGTTATGTTATTGGGCTGGAGCGAACAGAAGTCAAACGTGCAGGGATGATTGAAGTAACCGCGAATGGACATCTTGAACGCTATCGAAATCGAGGGCCATTCTTTATGGAGTACATCACACCATCCCCCAATTAAGTAAAACGATCTTTCCAGGATCGTTTTTTTTACGTGATTTTGAATAACAATTATTGACAAGAAAAGTGAGAATCTCTATATTTAAACTTGATTTACTTGAGGAGGATGTATTATGAATCGGATATTGGTGGTTGATGATGATTTTGAAATCAGAGAATTGCTTGAATTACTACTCACAAACGATGGTTTTCACGTGCAGACATATGCGAATGGTTATGACGCGCTGGAGGCTCTTGATGATGGATTTGATTTAGCCATTTTAGATGTAATGATGCCAGAAATTGATGGTATTCAGCTTTGCCGGAAAATTCGGGATGCACATCACATTCCAATTTTATTTCTAACTGCAAAAGAAAGAGAAGAAGATGTAGTCAAAGGATTTTCAGCAGGTGCGGATGACTATGTCATGAAACCCTTCTCGTATCTTGAACTCAGTGTGCGTGTGAAAGCACTGCTTCGACGTTACTGTAATTACGGAAGCAAACCACAAAGGTATGAGTCCGATTTTCTTGAATCAAAGGACTTGCGTTTAAATCGTAGGACCAATGAAGTTTATAAAAAGGGAGCACTGCTCGATCTTACAGAACGTGAGTATCGTATATTACGGCTTCTTTTAGGGAATCCAGGCCGCATTTATACGATGGAACAGCTTTTTGAAATTGTATGGGAGGATACATATTTTTATTCGTGTTCCAATACGGTGATGGTTCATATTCGAAACCTGCGTAAAAAAGTCGAGGATGAACCCAATAAACCCAAAATTGTAAAGAACGTTTGGGGTAAAGGGTATACATACGATGGTCTTTAGGCAAACAAAGAAGCCAACGCATCTTTCGTTTCAAATTTTGGTTTATATCTTTATCGCAACAGTCGTGAGTTCGTGTTTGTATTTTACGATGCAGCGTTTCTCTGAAATCTATATTACCAGTGTCCACCCCAATCGAAACACGATTTTTCAACGTGTCGAATCTTTACAAACGTATATTGATGATAAAAACATTACCGAGCAATCCTTTGATCAACTGAATGATTGGGCTAAGCAATATCCTTATTCACTGTTTTATATCTATAATAATTCAAAACTTTTGTATACCAATGATCTTGAGGTTGAGGTGCGATCCTTTGATACGGTCAATGATGCCTCCTACCCCTTACAAACCTTTGGATTAAAGGTAGATGGGGATTCCCTTCGTGTTGATATCATGAGTCAAGATATTATTGAATTTCTCGATCGTTTTGATCAGGTGAATCGGGTTGTTTCGTTTATCGCATTTATAACGGTTATGTGTATTTTACTGCGAAGCATGACCTTATACATTGAAACGATTACCAACGAACTGAATGCGATTGGCGGTGGGATGTTTGAAACAAAAGTGTCGGAGCAGGGGAATGATGAACTGACTGATTTAGCGCGTGGCATTAATATGATGCGCGAAGCGCTGATTGCGAATACGGAGATGGTTGTGCGTTCACAAGAAGCCTTGAAAGATGCAACCACAACGTTATCGCATGATATACGAACGCCAATGACCATCTTGTTGGGTTATCTTGAATACCTACAAAATGATCAGTCACTCGATCCTTCGCATCACGATAAGATTCAACGTTGTTATCAAAAAGCGCATCAAGTTAAAGATTTAGCGCAAGCGTTACTTCAATGCTTCACCGATATTGCCAATCAAGAAGATCATTCTTTTCCAATAATTAAAACCTCTTTTCAAGACTTGAAGCAGGACTTTTTAAAACAACTAATGGCTTCCCTTGAGGTACATGGTTTGGATATTGTTGTAGAGGACTGTGTTCAAGACCTGGGATGGTGCTATGTATCCCATATCTTAATGCATCGCATTTTTGATAATATCACCTCAAACATTATTAAATACGCTCAATATGAACAAGGGGTTACGGTGAAAATCATGATGAAAGGATCCAAGGTATGGATGATCATTGAGAATGATGTTGCCGTAGAACCACGAAATCAGGAGAGTTATGGTATTGGGTTAAGAAGTTGTGATCGCTTGATGAGTCTACAAGATGGTTCATTGACTTGGAATCGGATTGGAAATCGATTCCAAGTATGCCTTGCATTGACGGTTAAGAATTATTAAGTAAGAAAGAATAGGATTTATTAGTATTCTTTTGTATACTATCAATGTCTTAAAACTGAATGACCGTATACATAATTAATCTCGTTGATTTGATAACGATTGTTATCAATCCATATTCTTTCCACGATCAGTCCTTCAGTTGTAATAAGACACAAAAAAACAGGATTTATATTCCTGTTTTTTTTGTGTCGTCTATCTATACAATTCCCATCATAAATTCAACTCCCAATGCAACAACCACAACCAGTAATGAAATAATAAAACCGTGAAGGAACGGATTGAGTCCGGTCTTGATCATAGATTTAAATTTTGTATTTAATCCAATTGAAGCCAGTGCACATACCATTAAAAACTTACTAATTTGTTTCAGTAAATGACTGATGCCAACAGGTATGAGACCCGTACTGTTGAGGATGGCCATGCCAATAAATAATAGTATAAACCATGGGATGATTTGGGTGAATTTAATGGATTCATTTGCGGGTGTTAAACCGTCACGTTTTTTTACGTGAGCATGAATTAACGAGAAGACAATAACGGTTGGAATGATTGCCAGTGTCCGTGTCAACTTAACCATGGTCGCGAAATCACCGGCAGCCTCAGAGAATGCATAGCCAGCGGCCACAACACTTGATGTATCATTCACCGCAGTGCCTGCCCACAAGCCATAAGCCATGTCGGTAAGTCCAAGTGCTTTACCCATAATTGGAAATAAAACAATCATTAGGACATCAAACAAGAAAGTTGCGGACATCGCATAGGCGATATCTTCATCTTCTGCTTCAATAACAGGTGCAATCGCTGCGATTGCGGAACCACCACAAATTCCAGTACCGGCAGAGATTAAATTGGATAACTTCCAATTTAAGCCAAGTTTCTTACCGATAAAGTAACCCCCGCCAAAACATGTAAGGAGGGTAAAGACCATCACAGCTAAAGAAAGTTTTCCTACAGTTAAGATCATGGTGATATTAAGCGATGCACCTAAAAGAATAATTGCGAATTTTAAAACGTGTTTCGATGTGAATTTTAAACCTGTTTTAATCAATGCACTTGGTTCTTTCCATGTATTCACAAGCATTCCAATAAGAAGTGCAATGACGGATGCACCGACAAATTTTACGGGTAATAAGCTTTCAAGGACGACCGCAATCAAAGCGACAATGCATGAAAGCATAAAACCGGGTGTATATTTTTTAATTGAGTTCATAAGACCCCTCTTTCCAAAGAAAGTATAACATGTCCAATCATAACGGTTTATTATTCTGTGTTATAATAGATAAAGAATATTTATGGAGGGCGTATGGATCCAAAGTTAAAAACATTAATGACGGTAATGGATTTGGAAAGTTATACCGAGGCGGCTCAGGCACTTCATTTAACCCAACCCGCAGTATCGCAACATATTAAACGTTTGGAATCGGTGTATCAGTGTAAATTGGTGTTTTTTGAAGGGCGTGTGCTTCATTTTACACAAGCTGCTTATCTTCTGTATGATTTCGCCAAAATTCAAAGTGCTCACCAAGAGGTGTTATTTCAAAAACTTGAACGTATCGAAAATCCAGTATCCATTGGAATGACATTATCAATTGCGGATTATTACTTTCCGACGTCATTACGATCGTATCTGATTGATGAGTGTGTCAATTTCCAGATTAAAGTTGCGAATACGGAGACGCTTTTGGAGGATTTGAAATCGGGTGTTATTGATTGTGCCTTGGTTGAAGGAATGTTTGACCAAGATATCTTTACATCACATATCTTTACAGAGGCACGTTTTATGCCTGTGGTGGCACAAAACCATCCTTTGGCAGGACAAGGGGTGAGCGTGGAAGAATTATTGTACTATCCCGTTATCGTACGCGAGCAAGGTTCAGGGACCCGTTCAATTTTTGAAAATTGGCTGACGGCTCATAATCATCGCTTAACCTCGTTTAAATCAGTCCAAGAGATTGGCAGTTTTCAAACCATAAAAACATTTTTAAAACGATCGGATGCGGTGTCGTTTATGTATACCAAAGTAGCTCATGATGATATTGAAAACAAAACGTTAACGTATCTTGAGTTAGAAGATTTTGAATTAAAACGTCCCTTGCATTTTGTCTATCTAAAACATCACCTTAAACACAATGAGATTGAAGCAATTTACCGACTTACGCAAAAATAAAAGAGGAACTTATATCAGTTCCTCTTTCTTTTGGATGGATTGAAGTTGCAAACTGCAGAAGGCAAGGATGAAAGTGGGAACGACCCATCCCAAGTTGAGTGAATAGAAGGGCAGTGCTCGACAGCATTGTGTAATTACGGGAATGGAAATTTTAATGTGATCAAGCACCGTAATAATACTAAAAATCGTACTTGAGATGATTGCAATACGGTATGTAAGAGCAGAAGGTTTTGAAGACAAACCTAAGAGAATTAAAACGATGGCCGCAGGATAGACACATGCGAGGATGGGCCCACTGATTTTAAGGATTGTTGTTAATCCGATATTTGAAATTGCGAAACTTAGGAAGCAAAGGATTGATACACTACGGCGATAGCTTAAGCGTGGATAACGTTCTGCGAAAAATTCAGAAGAACAGCTGATGAGCCCAACGCATGTTGTAAGGCATGCAAGAAAGAAGAGCATCCCCAATACGAATGGACCGTAGTTTCCAAATAAACGTGTTCCAAGACGGGCAATAACTTCCGCACCATTTTGCGCATGAAGTAATTCACTCGACATTAAATTACCCAAAAAACCAAGCATACAATAAACAATAAATAAGAGAATGCCTGCAATCACACCCGATTGAATGGTTGATTTTCGAACTTGTTGTTCATCTTTCAAACCGTAACTTTTGATTGACATTGTAACCAAAATACCAAGATTTAAAGCACCTAATCCATCGAGTGTTAAGTAGCCATCCACAAAACCACTCGCGAATGCAGACCCTGATGTGAGGTAGGGCTCATGCGATAGGGTGTTACTGGATAAAGTGGTGACGAAAGCCGCACCAAACAATATTAATATAAATAACAAAAGCAACGGTGTTAAGATTTTTCCAACACGATCGCTGAGCGCTTGTGGTTTTATACAAAAACCAAAGCATAGAAGAAAAAATAGGAATGAATAAATCAATAATCCAATTTGAATATGACTTTGGTCCTTAAAGAGGAGGCGAAGTGACGTTTCGAATGGCATAATCCCTGCTCGTGGCACCGATAAGAGTGGACCACTTAAAAGATATAAAATGGTTGGGAAAATTAGTGCAAAGCACGGATGTACTTTGTCTGCGAGATTTAAAAAACCATCTTGTTTGGAAACGGCAACAAGGGCAAGGATTGGTAAGAGTACCGCTGTAATACTAAATGCAAAGATTCCAATCCATTTGTGTGAACCCGCAAGGTAGCCAATCATTGTTGGGAAAATAAGATTTCCAGCACCGAAGAACATGGAAAACAACATTAAACTAACAGACAGTAATTGTGATTTTGATAATTTATTCATATGAATACCCCTTAATTTTTAATTTTATTTTTTAATTAAACTTTAATGAACAAATATTGTCAATAATAATCACAAAAAAAAGAGCCGTTTAAGACTCTTTAAGATTCGATTAGACCAGCGTAGCTCCAAAGATAAGGCAATATGCGACACCATTAATGAATCCATGAAAGCGTCGATGCATCACCATTAAGGCTATAAATTCACGAATCATTGCATTAGGTACAAAGTAACCGGCAGTCTTTGCGCCAATGCCTTGTGCATTTAAACCCACTTGACGCGCATATTGACTGGCTCTAAAAATGTGAAATGTATTGGAACTAAAAAGACATGTATAAGGCTGATGGGGTTTCATGGCATCCATAATCTGTTTTGAAAAAAGCATATTCTCATACGTTGTTGTGGATTTGATTTCCATAAGTGCATGGGACTTAGGGATTCCTTGCGCGAGTGCATAATCCCGCATTGCTTGACCCTCAGGAATCAATTCGTCCACACCTTGTCCCCCACTAAAAATAAGATGCGGTGGTACTTCTTGACGGTGATAATAGGTAAGTGCGACATCAATCCGTGCGGCTAAAAGAGGAGGTACCTCACACCCATTTCGCAACCCACTTCCCAAAACAATGATAAAATCTCGATCTTTATGCGGTTTAAACCGTTGATAAAGATAAGAAGAGGACAAAAAATTAATAAAGACAAAGATAAAATAAAAACATGAAAATGTAATACAAGCTAAAAGAGCCTGCACCCATCGTAACTCTTGTGGAATTGATTTCGATAGCAAGGGAATGATAAAGACAAACAGAATCAAACCAATAGCAGCGAAAAGCGTTAATAAATTCGAAAAACGAATTCCTTCCTTTTGAATTAACTGCTTCGCATTCTTAAAAAGTCCGATGATGAGTACATAATAACCGAAGAGGAAAAATAAAATTCCAATTATGATTAATAACAGGGCAAACCCACGAAGAAAGGGATTTTCATAAGAGAACGAAAGCGCAATGATATCAAGAGCCACAAGGAAAACTAAAGCATTAAATAAAAAACCATTTAAGATGCGCCCACGATTTTGTTTAAAGGATACAAAGAGAATCGATGCAAAGCCAAGGCACATTAAGGTTAGGATTTTCACGACAGTAAAATCAGCCATATTCGCCCCTCCTTTTTCGCATATTATACCTCAAAACGACCAAAGACAAAACTTCAATGATTTTTAAGGTATAATAGGTTTAAGGAGTGTGACATATGATAGAGATACGTAAATTAAAAAAAGAAGATATGACGATGTTATGGGAATATGCCTTTCAAAAAGAAAGACCATGGATGTCCTTTGATGCTCCGTTTCTTGATGAACATCTTCCGTTGTCTTATGAAGATTTTGAAGCATCACGACTTGAATTGTACTTGGATGTGGATTTCCGACAAGGTATATTCAAGGATGGTCGATTAATCGGACTTGTGTCATATTATTGGGAGTCTTATAAGACACGATGGCTTGAATTTGGAATTGTTATCTATGACGAGAATGAGTGGGGTCACGGTCTTGGTAGCTCGTGTGCCATGTTTTGGATGGACCAGCTGTTTACAGCCTTTCCAGATATACAACGTCTTGGATTTTCAACATGGTCTGGTAATAAAGCCATGATGGGAGTTGGTGAAAATATTGGAATGACTTTGGAAGGTAGAATTCGAAGCGTTCGCTATTACCAAGGTAAGTATTATGATGCATTGAAATATGGTATGCTACGCGAAGAGTGGGACGTTAAAAGGAGAATGTTTTAATGGACATTCAAGCGTATATCAATCAAGGGGAAGGTGCCTTTAAACAGCAATACATTTTATTGTTTGATGCCATCAAATCCTCCATCCCTAAAGGATTTGAACTGGTTATGCAATACAATATGCCATCATTTGTTGTTCCGTTATCGTTATATCCAAAAGGATATCGTGGCGATCCTAATGTCCCATTACCCTTTATCAGTTTGGGATATCAAAAACATCATATTGGTCTTTATCATATGGGTATCTATGCACAACCAGAAATCTTAAAGTGGTTTGAAACTTCCTATGAACAAACGGTCTCAACTAAACTAAACATGGGTAAGTCATGCATTCGATTCACAAAGACAACAGAAATTCCAATCCAACTCATTCAAAATCTCGCATCCAAGATAACACCAGAAGCATGGATTGAAATATACGAAAACAGCTAAGCGGCTGTTTTTATTTTTTCAGATTGACAAAAAATCAAGGGCTGTATATAGTGTATATACACAGAAAGGATTCCTATGAACATCTATATCAAAACAGAATATGATTTACCGATCTATGAACAGATTGTTGTTCAGATTAAACAAGAAATTGGAAACGGCACGCTTAAGGCCCATGAAGCTATGCCCTCGATCCGATTTCTAGCAAAAGAGCTTCAGGTGAGTGTTATAACGACTAAAAGAGCTTATGAAGAACTTGAGAAAGCAGGATATCTTTATACCATACCAAGCAAGGGATCGTATGTATCTGAATTGGGAAAAGATAAACTTTATAAGGACTCGGTAAATTCGATTCAGACACATTTCGATTCAATCTTAAACATTGCGAAAAATGCTGATATTTCCAAGCAGGATTTAATTAACATTTTAGAGGAAGCATACGAAAAACAATAGAAATGGGAGAGAAAAATTATGATAAACGCAATCAAACGACAGTACGCTCTATTTAAATCATTTTACACATACAAAACATTTTTAGTATTAATGCTTTGTATGTGTGTCTATGCACTTGTATTTCAAGAATATCGCATCAACCCAGGTATCTGGACTATTATCTTATTTACTCAACCAAACTGGAAAAGTTACGTATCGCTGCGATATCACTCTAAGAAAACTTTCTTTGTCGATATGCTCGGTGTTAGTTTGATTACATTAATATTTAATGCAGTCATCGTCGGGATTTTCTATTTTGGACTTCGTAGTATCTTTGGAACGGAAATCTTAATATCAGGAAAAAATATGATTTATTTCCAACAAGAAGGGCTCAATAGAGTTCAGATTTCAAAAGATGTTTTTTGGAATGAAATAAATATGAATATGACCGTTTTGTTGATTGTAGGAACCTTACAGGTATTTAGTCTAACGCGAATCTATAAAATTCATATTGATCGTCCTAAAGAAATAGGGACAGTTGCCGTGAAAACTATCATTGCCATTGTGTTGGTTGGCGGCATTGTAAGTCTGCCAATCACTTTATTTTATAAAATAATTATCGGCAGTCTTGCGTTTCTTGTGCTCATCTACCAAAACTATAAATATTCAGTTAGTCATTTAGACTTAATCTAGAGGAGGAACTATGTCAGACTACTTAACCGCCGACCATTTTGGGCGTAAAATTGAAGGGTCGTTTGAAATTGAACCCATTTCTTTTGAAATGATGCCTGGAACCATCTGTGGTGTGATTGGAGAAAATGGGGCAGGGAAAACAACTCTCATGAAAATGATGATGCAACTGTATCAGCATACATCAGGATCCATAAAACTAGGTTCAAATTTAAATATAAATGCATTAACGGCCTATATACCCGATGTCATTCCCTATCCATTACATATGACACTTCAAGAAATTGTCACTTTAGAATCCTTATTAATACCAACATGGAATCAGACGGTATTTGATAAATATCGCATTCAATTTAATTTAAAATTAATGATGCCTTTAAATAAATTAAGTCTGGGTGAGAAACAACGACTGATGTTTGCGATTGCCCTTGCCAGTGAGGCGAACCTCTATATTCTGGATGAACCAACTGAAGGCATCGATCCTTTTGAACGTGATGAATTCATCAGGTTATTGCATGGAAACATCTACAAGCACCAAGCAATCGCATTGATATCAACGCATAATGTGAAAGGAGTCGAAAACTTGCTGGACTATATCTTGTATATGGAAAAAGGAAACTGTGTTCTTTTCACCGACATTGAACAGTTTCCTGAGGAAGCACGAAAATGTTTATTAGAACGTCAACTTGATACACGTTTATTTGATAAAAATCCGAGTTTAACGCAATTTATTCAAATGATGCAGGGATGCAGCACATGATTCATATAAACAACTTAAAAATTAAACGAAATACTTTTACACTCGATATTCCAATACTGGACTTAGATTCTGGAAAGTTAATTTTGGTCGTTGGAGCAAATGGCAATGGTAAATCAACATTACTGAAACTTCTTAGCGGAGGACTGCAAGCTGATTCAGGAACGGTAAAGATTGCTAACAAAACGGCTCAAGATTATGCGTTAACTGAAGGGGTTTGTTATATCCCTTCTCAATTTCCATTTAAAACCTCTATTCGATTATCTGATCTAGGAGGGTTTGGAGAAGCACTCATTCCTAACTGGGATATTAGGTTATTTATGAATCAAGTTAAAGCGATGGGATTTACAAATTTAGATCGTGTTGATGAAATATCTCAAGGACAGCAACAACAAATTCTGTATCATTTCATGATGCAGAAGCAGAGCAATCTCCATCTTTTGGATGAACCAACCCTCGGACTTGATGCACGCCATCTACAAATACTACGAGATGATATCCAAACAAAACTGCTCAACGAAGATCACACTGTAATCCTCGCAACAAATGCCCCTGAGCATTTTGAAGCGATTGCAGATGAAATCGTTTTAATGTCTAATGGGCGATGCATCGCTGCGGAAACCATCGAAAATCTGAAAGATCGCTATCAGGGAATGACTCAAGAGGCATGGAATAAAATACAAAGAGATGATGCAGTGATTGGTATCTCAAATTCAGGCTTGCGAATAATTGATAGCAAACTTTATTACGATGAAAGGATGCAACGTTTGGCACTTGTTCCAATATTAAAAGCGTTGGTCGATCAACATGAAAACATATCTTAAAGATTTTTTTTTAGAGAACGTCTTTTAGTAGGCATCGCCATACTTATCTGTGACTTACTCATATTTGTATCGATTCGAAATGAGATGGCTCCCAATTCATTCGATATGCTTAGCAGTATCTGGATAGTTGGAAGTTGTGTGATGATAGGAATGTCGATAAATAGTGCAACTAAGACATTTAAGGATGGAAATCACCTCGTACAACTAAAATCGCTGGGTTTTACCTCAAATGAAGTGAAACATTCCTTTGAGCATTTAATTATTATCAGTGTCCTTCAACTTAGTATAATGCGCATTATTGTGATGGTATTTACAAGCACTTTTTCAATCAAACATTTGTTAATCCTAATGCTTGCGTCACTGAGTTACACTGTGATCTTGAAAGGGTCGATCCGTATAAAAACATAAAAAAAGCCCCACGCTTAATAAGTGGGGCTCTTTCTTTTAGATTGATGATTCTTGTGTAGGTGTGATTTTGGATAATTTTTTAAATTTTGGTGGTAATGGTGATACAAAAGTCATCAATTTCTTTGTTTTAGGATTCATAACTTGCAAACGATAAGCATGCAATCCAAGACGTTTTAAGGGATTCGTTTTCGCATCATATTTTTTATCACCAATAATGGGGTGGCCAATATCATTCATATGAACACGAATTTGGTTTTTACGTCCAGTATCAATTTGAATCTTTAAAATAGTATTGTTTTCAGTGCGTTTAATCACTGCATAATTTGTGATTGCTTCTTGACCGGATGTTGTGGAGTACATGTGTGTTGTCTTATTTTGTCTTAAAAAGGAGCGGATGACATCATTATCTTTCGGAACGACCCCCTCAACGATTGCGACATACAAACGTTCTTTAACCAGTTCAGACCACTTATCTTGGTATAGACGTTTAACGTATTCGCTCTTCGCAAACATTAGAACACCGGATGTATCTTGATCCAGACGGTGAACAACAAAAATACGATTTTTTGAATCTTGTTTTTTGACGTAGTCACTTGCGAGACGGTATGCAGTTAATTCTTCTTCTTTACGCGTCGAAACAGTTAAGAGTTTATAAGGTTTATCAACCACTAATATATCCTTATCCTCATAAAGGATTTGTAAAGGTGTATCACGTTGCTGGTTATGACTCACGATTGTGATTGTTTGACCTGCTGTGATGGCATCATCAAATTGTGTTGTAACTTCATTATCAATTGAAATACACTCGTGTTTTAAGAGTGACTTAATCTTTGAGCGGCTATACGGTAAGTCTTGGCTCAAAAGATAATTCAAAAGTTCATCATTATGTTTTACTTTTAAAATATGTTTCATATATATTCCTCATTTCGTACTCTATTATGACAGAAAATCTTAATGAAAGATACACGTACTCTTTCATAACATGATGATATGAAGTAAAACGTGCGTGATTTTGGGAATGCAGGATACGTTTCGATAAGTTGGCTCTCGAAGTGAAAGATCAAAGCAAGCAGCTGTACCCACCCTTTTAGTGTGAATTTTAAAATGAAACTTTTGTGAGAGGCGATCTAAAAACAAGGGGGTTATAACTGAATTACTCAAAGGTTTTGCATTAATAAACCTTTGGGTTCGGGAATAATAGTTTTCATTTTTTATCATTTATGAGGATATTCTTAACATTAAAGACCCGATGAATAACATTAAACATTAAAAACTATTACAAAAACCTTTAAAAACGTGATGCAAATCCAATTTGTCCTGTACGCAAATGAATCGCAAACATACACGATTGTGAAAACGAACAAAAATCCAATCAAGAGTGCATATTATGAAGGTTTAACAATTACTATGGAATTGATGCCGTAGAAGTCTAAACTGTTTAATTCTCGGGAATGCATAATAGAGATTATGAATCGCCATGTGTTCGTTTTATCATGATGGAGACATATTTTGAACATGATCATTTTCGATAGAATAAATCAATAGTAATCATTGAATTGATATCATCAATCTTAAAGCGTTATTTGTTGAGTTTTTAGGTCAAAATGTAAACGCTTAATATTTATGGGTTTGTGGTACGATAATTCATTGACAAGGTGTTTTAGAAGTGATAATATCAAGTTGTAATAAGAATGTTTATGATTAGTATTGTATATTAAATCGTAATAAACTCAATGTGTTTTGAAGAACTGGTATATTAGTTTGCGAATTACGCTTGAGTACATCTTATTCTGATAGGAGGTACTAGCATGAGTACAGGTAAAGTGAAATTCTTTAACGCTGAAAAGGGTTACGGATTCATTACTATCGAGGGTGGGCAAGATATCTTTGTTCATTACTCAGCAATCGTTGCTGATGGATACAAAACTTTAGAAGAAGGACAAGAAGTTAGCTTCGAAGTTGTTGAAGGTCCACGCGGCGAACAAGCAGCAAACGTTAGAGCTATCTAATTAGTGAGCTAAAATAAAACAGTGGATTTATCCACTGTTTTTTCTTTGTTTCAATCAAGAGCACGTTAATCACATTATTCAAAATGTATGATTCAGCGTGCTCTTTTACGATTTATTATAAACACTTTGTTCGATTTTATCGCCTAAAAATCCTATCAACGGCAATTTGCAATATTGATACTTACCCGCTTTGGCGATGCCGAATATATGATATAAGCTATAGATCAGTCCTAATGCAATATTAATAATGGTGAAAACTAAGACTGCAGTGGGGCCGACTAAGATAATCCAACCAAATACGGATAAGAAGATGGTCTGAATCAGCCCGATAATTAAATTGATCATAAAGATTGCGATGTTTAGAATAACAATCTGGCTTGCGTGATTACGAAGATAATTGCTATGCTTTTCTAGAAACAGGACGAGAAACGCAAAGATTAATGGAAAAACGCTTAAATCACGATTGCCGATTGCGGCAGCAAAGCTAAAAGCCCATAAAATTATTGCGATAATATTGACGTTAATATCCATAAAACTGGCATTTTCATTACGATGATTCATATGGTATTCCTCCTTTGTTTATAATATAATGAATAAAGGTAAAAGTAAACGTGGAGGTAGTTTTTATGGACGGAGCAATACATGTAAGTGGTTTGCAAATCGCAATGATGATTGTGAGTTTTGTGTTTATTATCGCAATGATGGTTGTATTACTAGGACGTTATCGTCGTGATAAGGATTTAAGTCGTACTCTAATCTGGGGACTTGTAATCTTTATGGGTACCAATGTGTTTGTAACGGGTTTTGGATTAATACTAAATAAATCAGGATGGTTCATGGCGTTGCACCCCTTAATACAAATGTTGATTTATTCATTAGATTTGGTTATTGGTTACACACTTATTTCTGCGATTGTTATGCATTTTTTTGTTAAAAAAAGTCATAGCGATCGAACACCAATTATAATGGCTCTTGGATTTATGCTTATGCATTTTTTTCAAACGGCCATGAGCTTAGCGAATTTTGCGGTTATGTCGGTTGCGATAAATAAAGGTGATACCGCAAAATTTATCGGAGAGAATGTAAATGCGGAAGCTGTGCAAAATACAATCGATTCGATTATTGCTATGAAACCAATGAATTATCTCGATCTAATTGTTTCAATTTATGGTGATTTTATCGTTTATACTGTAGTCTTAATCATTCTCTATCGTCTATTCACTGCTCGTGATAAAAAAATGGTGTTTGGCTTCTATTCGATAGCAATATTACTATTCTATCGACTTCTAATTGGAATTTCCAAGTATTACATAAGTAGTGTTGTCATTGTAATTTTAATTAATCTTGTTGCAATGAGCGCAATTGGTTATCTAGGCTATAAATTCTATAAAAAAGATTTTTAATTCGAGGTGAATCATAATGGAACTAAAATTGATCGATATTTCAGATGAATTTGATGATAACGGTGTTGAAACACTTTTATTTGATATTTATGTAGGTGAAATTGATCGTTATGTTGGACGGTGCGAGTATCGTAATGAGCACGGGCGAGATCTTTGGTATTATGGAAATATTGGTTATATTATCTATCCACCTTATCGAGGGCACAATTTTGCTTATCATGCGTGTGTTGCGCTTTTTGAAATTGTGAAATCGGTAAAAGCAGGCTTACCAGAATTAATTATTACTTGTAATCCTGATAATATTGCATCAAAAAAGACGATTCTCAAGTTAGGTGGCAACTATCACTCAACCATTGATATTATGGCTGATCATGATTTGTTTAAACTTGGTGAAACGTCTAAAGAAATATATACGATTAAACTTTAAATTTTACGGATAATTCCTAATGGTGTTGATTGTGCTTTTTGACCAAGGGGGTTATCCTTTAATATTTTAACCATTAATTGATTATCAATTGAGGAAGAACTTGATCCAAGTATATTTCCGCCTAAATCATTAATATCAGTTACGATGACTTCAATATCCTTATCAAATGCAGCTTTAATTGCTTTTGCAACTTCGTTTGGACGTTCGGGTCCCAGTACCACATATTCGTTATAAGGTGGAATTGTATGGGAAGTTGGTCCATCGATCGCACGTGCCTTTGAACCTGCTACACGGTAGAAATCACCTTTGCGTCCAAATGGTTTCGTAACTGCAGCAACACCTGCTGCGAGGATAATGCGTGGTGTTCCACATTCACGAAGCGCCATTTCCATGGTTTCAGGCATTCCTAAGCCAATTCCATGAGGGGTTTTCGTTACGTATTTTGATAATGTGAATGCGAGTTTACGTGGCTTCACATCTTTAATTGGATATGCACGTCCCTGCGTGATTGCTACGATTTTCTCAGTAACAAATAAAATATCTCCATCGTGTAATGAAGCATCCGCAAATTCTTTGATAACTTCAATTAAATTATCATCTCGCATGATTAATTTTGTTTTTAAAGGTAAACGTTGGTAACGTTTGCCATCGACAATTACTTCAAGTTCTTTATTGTCATTTGGTTTGATTGTCATGATTATCAACCTCTCTATCCTTAATATCATAACTTTTGCATTAGGCTTAATCAAGTAGAAACTTGATTATTGAATTTAGTTTAAAGTATAATTTACATATAGAAAGAGGACTTATGAAAACATTACTACGTTTATTAACGAATAAGATTTTTATGGTTGGACTTATTGTGATTGCGGAGTTTGCGATTGTGGTTGCATTAATTTGGAATTTATCGCTTAATTACGCGTTTATGCACGCTTTTTTTGTGTTTTTATCAGTCCTTCTAATTATCTACATTACAAACCGTAATGACGATCCCTATTATCGTTTGGCGTGGACCATTATTATTCTTGTAATTCCTCCGATTGGTGCTGTGTGTTATCTTATTTTTGGAGGGAAAAAGGTTCCGAAAAAGTTGCGTGAACGAATTAGTGATACCTACTCTAAAGACGCTTTTTTACAGGATGAGTCATTTGGTATTTTGGAAGAATCAATTGAGGCAACCCCGCGTTGGGCGCGTCTTGTGAAGTATTTAATGGCAAGTTCTCATTATCCAATTTATAAAAATACAGAAGCAACATATCTTGCAAGTGGTGAAGAAAAATTCTTGCATATGAAAGAAGAAATTCGCAAGGCAGAAAAGTTTGTTTTTTTAGAATACTTTATCATTAAAGAAGGTTTAATGTGGCAAGAATTGCTTGTTATTCTTCGAAAAAAAGTCGAAGAGGGTGTGGATGTTCGGTTGATGTATGATGACTGGGGTTGTGCACTCTTTCGTGATTTAAAGAAGCAATGTGAAGAGGCAGGAATTGTTTGCGTGGAATTTAATCCATTAGTAGCGCGTTTAGCAATCCAAATGAACAATCGTGATCACCGCAAAATTTGTGTTGTGGACGGTCGTGTTGGGTTTATTGGTGGAATCAATCTTGCGGATGAATATATTAATATCGGAAGTAAATTTGGTCATTGGAAAGATACTGCAGTCATGATCGAAGGGGATGCAGTGCATTCACTTACCTTGATGTTTCTACAGTTTTTCCGTTATTATACGGGAGAGATTGAAAATCCGAATGATTATAAATATGACTTTGGTGATTTAGAAAATGCACAAGGATATGTTATGCCTTTTGCGGATGCACCTACTGATAATTATGATTTGGGATTGGATGCTCATTTATCCATGATTAACAACGCGCGTGATTACATCTATATCCAAACTCCATACTTAATTGTGGGACATGAAGTTATTCAGGCTTTAGAGCTGGCTGCACGCAGTGGCGTGGATGTCCGAATCATTGTTCCCCATATTCCAGATAAGAAAATTGTAAATCATGTGACGAAATCCAATTATCAAATCTTGATTGAAAGTGGTGTGCGTATTTACGAATACGAACCAGGGTTTGTGCATTCAAAAACATTTGTAGCAGATGATCAAATCGCGCTTGTAGGAACGACAAACATGGATTTTAGAAGTTATTATTTGCACTTTGAGTGCAGTATTCTCTTCATCAATAACAACATCGTTGGTGATTGTTATGATGATGTAATGCATACGATTACAGAGAATGCGATTGAGATTACGTTAGAGGACTGTCTTTCAGTTCCATATCCCGTAAGACTCTTTCGATCAATCGCCCGTATTTTTAGCGGCTTAATGTGAGGTTAAAATGGAAAAAATTGGTTTAGTTTTAGAAGGCGGTGGAATGCGTGGAGCCTACACGGCAGGCGTATTACATTGGTTATTACAAGAAAAAATAGAATTTGATTATATCGTTGGGATTTCATCGGGAGCGTTGTATGGTGGTATGTTTGCTTTAGGTAAAGCAGATACCTTGGAGAAAGCAGCGATTGATGTTGCGGCTGATAAACGCAATGTAGGAATTCGTCCGGTTTTGGCGGAAAAAACAATTGTAGGTTATGATTTCCTTTACAATACAGTGACTCAAGATTTGGATTATCCAATTGCTGAAATCAATAAAATCCCGGGAAATATTGATATCGGAGTTTATGATATTGCAGGTGAAAAAACGATTTGGATTGATAAAGAACAATTGGCGAAAGAACCTCTATTTATTAAAGCTGCATGTACTCTGCCGGTGGCAGGGCGTGCGGTATGGATTAACGGTCGTAAATATATGGATGGTGGGATTACTACGATGATTCCAGTTCAAAAAAGTATTGATGAAGGCTGTACACGTCATATTGTTGTGACCACAAAGTCGGCAGATTACGTTCGTAAAGATCAAGGGTTTGCACAGAAGATGCTTTTACGAAGTGTATACCGTAAGTATCCGAAACTTGTGCATGATTTTGAAAGTCGTCGTGATGTTTATTATGAAGAACGTGCGTTGATAAACAAACTTGTGGACGAGAAAAAAGCAACCTACATTTATCCAACTCAAGAAGTTGGGGTCGGTCGCTTTAAGGGAACTGAAGAACAGTTTGAAGCCCTGTTTAAGATGGCTCATGATGATTGCGAATTACGTCGTGACGAAATTATGGCAATGGTTTCTAGAGATTAAATGGGAATTTTGAGGGCGTGTGACTTGTAAAGGTCATACGCTCTTTTGTTATGGGATGATCAAAACTGAGTTCGGTCGCCCATAACGCAATTTGTTGCCCTGGTTTTGCCTGCTTATTGTAACGTGCATCGCCCCACAATGCATGCGAGCGGGACGCAAATTGTACACGGATTTGGTGAGATCTTCCTGTAACGAGCTTAATCTTAACTGTTGACAGATTTTCGGTTGGGTGATAGTAGGCTTCGATGACATGAAGCTCCGCATATTTGCCATCCGGATGGTTTTTATCGACCACATACGAAGTGTTTGTCTTGCGATTTTTAACTAGAGTATCGCGGAACGTTGTAGGTTCAACATAGCCTGTACAAATAGCGGTATACGTTTTATCTAATGTACGTGTTCGAACTTGATCGCTGAGTCGTCCTGCTGCTTTTGATGTTTTTGCGAAGACCATGATGCCACCAACTGGGCGGTCAAGGCGATGGACAAGCCCCACATAAACATTTCCGGGTTTATCATATTTCACTTTAATATAGTTTTTGACTTCTGTAAGGAGGTCAAGGTCATTACTTTCATCACCTTGTGAGGGTTGATTCGGTTTTTTCTCCACGACAATAACGTGGTTATCTTCATAAAAGATTTTCATCATAACACCACCTTGTTGTGACGCCACAGGGTAACATTGTATCCATGGATGTGATAGGTAGTCCTATCGCTTCGCTGTGTGTGTTTATCGGAAGTTTTTGATTGCGCAGTGCATCGTTTAACGCGTGACGAACTTTTTTAGGCGTAAGATTTGTCGTATAAGTATTTAAGACGACAAAAAGTGCATTGGGATCTAAAAGTTCCATAGAAGCGTTAAGGAGCGGTTGCAGTTGATCTTCAATTTTCCAACGCTCTCCTTTAGGCCCCCGTCCAAAACTTGGCGGATCCATGATGATACCATGATAGGTCCGTCCGCGACGTTTTTCACGTTCAATAAATTTCATAGCATCTTCAACGATTGTTCGAATTTTTTTATCATTTAAATTATTCAGTTCGATGTTTTCCCGTGTCCAAGCAATCATTCCTTTCAGTGCATCAATATGAACAACCTCTTCAACATTTTCTTTGGCACAAGCGATGGTCGCACCGCCGGTATATCCAAATAAATTAAGAATGCGAACTGGCTCATTGTGGGATTGGATAACAGCACGCATCCAATCCCAGTTAACAGCTTGTTCAGGGAAAATCCCGGTATGTTTAAAAGATGTTGGGCGAACTTTAAAGTTTAAATCTTTATATTTGATAATCCAACTTTCGGGAAGGGTTCGATTAAAATGCCATCCCTCCTTAAAAAAAGCATCAATCGGCATGCCCGGGGTTGTGGGTTTCCATGTCGCAACAGGATCAGGACGTCGCACAATAATATCATGATAGCGTTCTGTTTTTAATCCATTTCCTGCGTCGAGGACTTCAAAATCTGTCCATTCAGTAGGGACTCTCATACGTTTACCTCAGTTTCTAAATATATTCCTTCATATTATAGGTTAGAAAGGTGTTTGAGCGCAAACATTTACTTAGTAAATGTCACTCAGTCAAACGAGTGAATATGCTATAATGTTAGCGGTGATAAAATGGATTATATTCAAGGATTAAATAAAGAACAAAAAGAAGCAGTATTAACAAAAGCAAAACATGTGCGTGTTATAGCGGGAGCTGGAAGTGGTAAGACTCGAGTTCTTACAACCCGCATCGTGCATCTCATCGCAGATCTTGGATATTATCCATCTAAAATCTGTGCAATTACATTTACGAATAAAGCGGCGAATGAAATGAAAGAGCGTATGGAAGCGATGTTGCCCGAAGCAATTCGTGTTCATACATCAACCATTCACTCATTATGTGTGCGTATTATTCGTGAAGAGTATGAAGCGTTAAATTTAGTTCGCAATTTTACAATCTTGGACACTTCAGATCAGCAAGCAGTGATGCGCGAAGCATATAAACAATTTGACTATGATCGTAAAGATATTTCGTTCCGAGAGGCATTGACCTATATTTCAAATAATAAATTTGCAGGCGTTGATGTTGCGCAAGCGGAACGTATGGCGGGATCGAATTATCACGAACAGAAAAAAGTGAATTTATATCGTTTTTATGTGAATCGTTTGCATGAACTTTTTGCTTTAGACTTTGATGACCTACTTTTAGAAGTGAATCGTTTGTTTAAGGAGAATCTTGAAGTTCGTGATAAATGGCGTCGTCGTTTTGATGTGGTTTTAGTTGATGAGTTTCAAGATGTGGATCATGTTCAGTATGGAATTGTGGATGCACTTGTTGGTGATGAGAACCAACTTTATGTGGTTGGAGATCCTGATCAAACAATCTATACCTGGCGTGGAGCCAATGTTGATTTTATTATCGATTTTAATAAGAAATATCCCGATTCAGAAACGATTACCCTAAATCAAAACTATCGCTCGACGCAACACATTCTCGATAGCGCAAATACATTAATAAAAAATAATAAAGATCGTCCTGATAAAGCCCTTTATGCAAATAAAGAAAGTGAATTTCCGGTACAGTATGCAACATTGGATGACGGTGATGCCGAAGCGTTTTGGGTTGCGAATCGGATGTTGGAGCTACACGATGAAGGGCATTCTTACTTAGATATGGCTGTTTTGTATCGTTCGAATTACTTATCGCGTGCACTTGAGAAAGTCTTGATGGCGCGTCGAATCCCTTATGTTATTTATGGTGGTTTACGATTCTACGACCAAGCTGAAATTAAAGACATGATGAGTTATTTACGGATGATTACACATGGTGATGATTTGGCCTTGCGAAGAAGTATCGCAATGCCTCGTCGTGGTATTGGTGAAAAAACGTTGGATACCATTATGTTTCAGGCAAGAGAACGCGGTATGACGATGTATGAGAGCATGCTCTATGATGTTCATCATCAGCAAGCAACGCCCAAGATACGAAACTATGTCATGATGATTGAAGATTTTCGCGAAATGGCCCAAGAGGCATCAATTGAAACGATTATGCAATATGTATTAAAACGAAGTGGACTTCGTGAACATTTCGAAAAAATTCAAGAACTGGAGCGCGTTGAAAGCCTCAAAGAATTAATTGGGGATGCACTAACGTTCCAAGAAAATTATGAAAATCCGAGTTTAGAAGAATACATTCAGATGGTGAGTCTCTATGGTGATAAAAGCGAAGTGGTGGAGGGCGAGTATGTCCGTCTCATGACCGTTCATGCAGCCAAGGGACTGGAGTTTGAGAACGTCTTTATTATGGGGCTCGCGGATAATATTTTCCCAAATAAAAACAGCATTCAAGAAGGTTCTGGAGGAATCCAAGAAGAACGCCGATTAATGTATGTTGCAATTACACGTGCGAAAGAACGGCTGTTCCTTTCAAATAATATTGGATACAACTTTGTTGCGGGCGGGTACGCGCGAGCTTCTCGATTTATTAAAGAAATGCACTTAGATGAAAAACCTTCAGGATTGGAAACGACGCCAACCATAACGCGTAGTGAAGTTCAAGATACAATCAGTTCGTTTGAAAAAGCAGCGGGTCTTACGAAGTTAAAGAAAAAAATCAAATTTAAAAGTGGAGACCAGGTTGTTCATGATGACTTTGGCGAAGGCATCGTAATTCGTGTTGAGGATGATACGATTAAAATCGCCTTTAACTTCCCACATGGTACGAAAGTAATTTCAAGAAAATATGCAGGCATTCGATTGAAGGGAGATATGTCATGATTAAAGAACGGATTTTAGCGTTACGAAAACAACTCCATCAGTATAATTACGAGTATCATGTTTTGGATCAACCAACCATTTCAGATGTCGAGTATGACCAACTGTTACTTGAATTAAACGAGTTGGAAGCACAACATCCTGAGTTTTTTGATGTTAATTCACCGACCCAAAAAGTTGGGGGTGCGGTTTCGGATCGTTTCTCAAAAGTAACGCATCGATTTCCAATGTTTTCATTGGGGAATGCGTTTTCTCGTGCTGATTTAGAAGCTTTTGATGAGCGTTTGCGTACTCAATTTCCGACTGTCTCATATGTTGTGGAATTAAAAATCGATGGACTTGCGATGTCCGTTGATTATGAAGATGGAATGTTTACACAAGCTGTGACGCGGGGCGATGGAACCGTCGGAGAAGATGTGACACAAAACATTCGTGTGATTGATTCCATACCACTTAAGCTTAATGTTGATGAAGATGTTACCGTTCGTGGTGAGGTGTTTATGCCCGTTAAATCGTTTACCCGGGTTAATGAATCGCGAAAAGAAAACAATGAGGTGGTTTTTGCGAATTGTCGAAATGCAGCGGCAGGGACAATTCGTCAATTAGACTCGAAAGTTGTGGCGAACCGAGGTCTTGATGGTTTTTGGTATACTTTGGTCAATGCAAAAGAATTAGGGATTACAAGTCAATTTGATTCGCTTACGTATTTAAAACAAATTGGATTTAAAGTAAATCCGGAAATCCGCTTATGCCATACCATGGATTCCGTTTGGGAACGCATTGAAGACATCGAACAAATGCGTGCATCCTTGCCTTATGATATTGATGGTGTCGTAATTAAGGTAAATGACTTTGCGATGCAGGAAGAACTTGGATTTACCGTTAAAACGCCAAGGTGGGCGATTGCTTACAAATTTAAGGCAGAAGAAGTGAAAAGTCGTGTTGAAGATATCTTTGTGACAGTGGGGCGTACAGGGAAAATTACGCCCAATGCGAAACTCACTCCGGTTCAGATTTCAGGATCGCTTGTAAGTTACGCAACCCTTCATAATGAGGATTACATTATGAACAAAGACATTCGTGTTGGTGATGAGGTTGTTGTTCGTAAAGCGGGTGAGATCATTCCGGAAATTGTTTCAGTTGATGTAACGCATCGAACGGATGTAATTCAGCCTTATCAGTTTCCTGAAGTATGTCCTGTATGTATGGGGCATTTAGTTCGATTTGAAGGAGAAGCAGATCATTATTGTGTGAATGTTGATTGTTCTGCGAAAATATCTGAGGCACTCGTTCATTTTGCGTCAAGAGATGCTATGAACATCGATACCTTAGGGGAGCGTCGTGTCTATCAATTGCATGATGCGAACTTGCTTAAAACGATCACTGATATCTATACCTTACATGAACATAAAGATGTTCTTGAGAAACTTGAGAAGCTGGGACCTAAAAGCACAGAAAAATTACTTGAGGCAATTGAAAACAGTAAAAACAATTCGGTAGAGAAGTTAATCTTTGGACTTGGTATTCGACATGTTGGTGCGAAAACATCCAATGTTCTCGCCGCTCACTACAAAAACATTGCTTCACTGATGAACGCAACGTATGATGAACTCATTGAAATTGATGAGATTGGTAGCGTGATTGCTCAGTCTGTTGTTTCATTCTTTGAAATTGATCATAATCGAGAATTAATTGAAGATTTACTTGAACGTGGCGTCAATGGGAATTACAATCATGTAGTAACTTCAAATAAATTTGAAGGCAAGAAGTTTGTTCTTACCGGAACATTGCAAACCATGGGGCGAACCGATGCCAAGAAAATCATTGAATCGTTTGGTGGTAGTGTATCAGGCAGTGTAAGCAGTAAGACGGATGTTGTTGTATATGGTGAAAGTGCCGGATCAAAACTGACGAAAGCTCAATCATTGGGCGTTAAAACATGGACAGAAGAAGAATTCTTGAATGAGGTGAACTCATGAAAATGAAAAAAATAATGATTGTTAGTCTGGTGGGACTCTTATTGATATCAGGATGTGCACGCCAAGAGACCAAGCCGGAAACAGATAAAGAAAATATTTCGGTTATTCAAGGTGGTAAAGGAGAATATTCAATCCTTACACCGTTTAAAACGTCGCCTTTGCGACAAAATTATGGCACAAACTTTAGAGAAGTGGACATGATTGAAATTGGACGGCGACTTCAAGATAAGTCAAAAGATCATTTTAATCCTGCCAACTTCAATATTTCAGAAGGGTCAATTATTAACGATGACCATTATGATCAACTGCTCCGTCATGAATCGAAGAATTATCCGTATGGTTTAAATCCGGTAGATGGAACGGAGTTTGTGGAAAAAGGACGTAAAATTCAAACACCCACATTTGTACGTGATGTCGTAGAGGTAAATTTCCATTCAGGTAATGATATCAATAAAATTGATGGTGTGGGGATTGCACTCGTCATGAAACGTGTACAAACCGAGGCGGGGACGGGACTCCCTGTTCGCTTATCGGATGAAACGCTTTATGAAATTGCAAGAACTTCGATTGGAAATCGACTCATCTCCTATTTACGTACGATTGAAGGGATGAGTGATGTACCCATTTACCTTGTGCTTTACGCACAAGAAAGTGATACAGACTCATTGCCAGGGAAATATTTACCTGGACGTGTCATTGGCGAGGGATATTTTGAATCGCGTGGTGGTCAATTTGAACAAACCAATGAAAAATGGACGCTCCTTGGGACGTCAGAAGCATCTGAAGAATATCCAGAAACCTCTGCTGATTTCTCCGTATTTAAACGTGAAGTTGTTGACTTTATGAATGACGAAAGTATTGGTGTAACCGGTAAGATGTTTGTGGTTGATAAAAAAGTTCAACAACTTGATATTGACTTAACAACAGGTGCAAAGACTTATCTTGAGATTTATGGACTGGCGCAATATGTGTCCGAGCGGATCAGCGCATTTTCAGACATTCAAGCGCCCATAACCGTAAATATCAAAGTCTATCAAAATACACGAATGATTGTTCGTAAAGAACCTGGGAATAACAAACCCATTATTATTACAGTAACTTAGGAGGATTTATGAAAAAGTTAGATAAAGAGCTTATTGAAAAATTTGCTTCCGACTTGATGTTTCGTCTAACCGATGAAGAACTTGAGATGGTTGAAGCAAATGCTCATGTATTTGAGCGTTATATTGATAAAATTCAGGCAATCGATACTGAAGGTGTCGAAGTGATGTCTTATCCTTTTGAAATGGAAACGACCTGGCTTCGTGAGGATGAACCCAATCATGTTATTGATCAATCCCTTGCATTTGAAAATGCACCGCGGGTTGAGGGGGATTACTTTGAAATTGTAAAGGTGGTTAACAAATGAGTAAATCAATCGATGAAATAATCGGCAATTTAAAAAAAGAAAATGAGCGTCTTAACGCGATTGTCAGTTTTGTAGATCCAAATGAAGCTAAAGCAGGTTTGATATCTGGATGGGATCTTGCTTTAAAAGATAATATTAATATGGAAGGAACACTTACAACCGCTAGTTGTAAGTTGCTTTCAAACCATCAATCGATTTACAACGCACATGTTGTAGATCGCCTCTTAGATGAAGGTGCTGTTATTGTGGCGAAGACATCGATGGATGAGTTGGGGATGGGTGGTACAAATCTTTCTGCCATTACAGGACCCGTATTCAATCCATACGACACTTCACGAATATCAGGCGGGTCTTCAGGTGGTTCTGCGGCGCTTGTAGGTGCGAAAGCTGTTCGCGCTGCATTAGGAAGCGATACTGGCGATAGTGTTCGTAAACCTGCTGCATATTGTGGCGCTGTAGGGGTAAAGCCAACATATGGCCGAATTTCTCGCTATGGTGTGATTCCTTATGCGTCTTCCCTTGATCACGTGGGTTATTTCACCCAAAATGTAGCGGATGCAGCACGCCTTCTCGAAGTGCTTGCTGGACGTGATGATCGTGATATGACCAGTTCCATGGAGCCGGTTGAACCGTATTCACAACTTCTTGATATGGATTTAAACGGAAAACGCATTGGTATTTTTAAAACAGTTGAAGATGCAATCGAAAATGAAGCTGTTAAAGCATCATTTGGTCGTTTTAAGGAAGCACTTGTATCACAAGGCGCAGTTTTGGTTGAAAAAACAATCGATAAAACATTAATGCGTACAATGCTTCCGGTTTACAGTGTAATTTCAAATTCAGAAGCTGTAGCAAATCATGCGAATCTCGATGGTGTGCGTTTTGGGTTATCGCAAGAGGGTGATTCACTTGAAGAGATTATGAAGAATACACGTACAAATGGATTCAGCTCACTTATTAAACGTCGCTTTATCTTTGGTGCCTTCGCATTAGATGATGCAAATCAAAAAGAAGTGTTTGACCAAGCGAAGAAAGTTCGTCGTTTATTAGTCGATGCTTATGCATCTTGTTTCGAAGATGTTGATATCATGGTTACATTAGCTTCAGGAACGGTTGCTCCAACGGTTGAGAATCAACCTATGGATGAATTATCCGATGCTTATCTGATTGGGGAAAACCATATGGTCATTAATAACTTTAGTGGTTACCCAAGTATGACGTTACCACTTGATCTTGTGGATGGACTTCCTGTTGGAATCAATATTTCGACACAACCCTTTACGGAAGCGAAAATGTTTGCATATGGACAAGCGTTTGAGGCATTAATTAACTGGAAGGGAGCATTTTAATGGGATACGAAGCAGTTATTGGAATTGAAATTCATTGTGAACTAAAAACACGCACAAAGATGTTTTCAGGAGCGCCCCTTGGGTACGGACAAAAACCGAATACCGCAATCAATGAAATTGATTTAAGTTACCCTGGAACCTTACCTCAGCTTAATAAACAAGCGGTGAACTATGGTGTTCGTTTATGTAAAGCGCTCAATTGTGAGATTGATGATCTCGTTCGCTTTGATCGTAAAAATTACTTTTACTCGGATTTACCAAAAGGATATCAAATTACGCAACAATTCTTTCCATTAGGTCAACATGGTCATTTTGATGTGCTTGTAGGTGAAACCGTAAAGCATGTACGAATTAACCGTATTCATATGGAAGAAGATACGGCTAAACAGTTTCATGAAGGGGATAAAACGTTAATCGATTTTAATCGTGCGGGAACACCTTTACTTGAAATTGTTACGGAAGCAGATTTTAGAACTGGTGAAGAAGCAGCGGCCTATGTGGACGCATTGCGATTATTGGTTGTATATTTAGGTATTTCTGATGGTCGCATGGATGAAGGGTCTTTACGTTGCGATGTCAACATTTCATTAAGACCTGAAGGGCAAGAAGCCTTTGGAACAAAAGTAGAAATTAAAAACTTGAATTCAACCAACAACGTTCAAAAAGCCATTGAGTTTGAAAGTGTGCGTCAGGCAGAAATTTTAGATTCAGGTCAACACGTAATCACTGAAACACGTCGTTTTGATGAAAAATCACAAGAAACAGTCGCAATGCGTACTAAAGAGACGGCTGTTGACTACCGTTATTTTGTTGAACCGAATATTGTACCTGTACGAATTGGTCAAGATATCCTTAACCAAACATTGGTTGAATTACCTATGGCTCGCATTCAACGATATCAAGACCAAATGGGTTTAAGTTTATATGATGCGAGCGTCTTGGTTAAAAACCCGGAATTATCCGCTTACTTTGATGTATTAGCTCAAAAAACAGATGCTTATAAATTACTGGTGAATTGGTTAACACAAGATGTATTAGCGGTACTGGATCAAAAAGGTGACCGCAGCTTTGACGCATGGCTCAATGTTGATCACTTTGTTGATTTTATCGAAGCAATTCAATCCGGTTCTATCAATTCAAAACAAGCAAAACAAGTGTTTGCGAAATTTGTTGAAGGAAAATCTCCGAAAGCAGTAATTAAAGAATCGGGTATGGTTCAAATCAGCGACGAATCAACAATTACAGCGTGGATTGAAGACGTGTTGACTCAAAGTCCACAAGTTATTGAAGATTATAAAAATGGTCTTGATAAGTCCATTAAGTTTGTCGTTGGTCAAGTAATGAAGGTATCAACAGGGCAAGCAAATCCTCGTGTAACCAATGAACTGGTTGTACGTGTGCTTGATAATAAATAGAAAATAATATAATATTTAAATGCATAAGGAGGATCGCAATGACAAAAAAAATGGATCCAAAGCAAAATAAAGAAGTTCAAGTTAAAAAACAAAAACAAACAAAAAAACATGACTGGTCTTATTATGCAATCATTATCTGTCTTGTTTTAATCCTAATTCCATCTCTTTGGTTGGGCTTTACAATCGTTAAGGCTTCAATCGAATCTGGAAAACCATTAACCGGACAACGATTCGCGAATGATCATGATCCTGAAATCTCGTCAGACCTTCAAAAAAAGGTCGAGGCGGCTTTGAAGGAGCGTTCGGAGTTTGAGTCTGTGAGCGTCTCGTTAAAGACAGCTACGCTTCGTATTCAGCTCAAAATGAAGCCCGATACTTCGAAAGAAGATGCATCTGCTTTAATTGAATCAGCATATGATCACGTGGTTGAAATTTTACCGGTGACCGAGTACTTCACAACAGTGGGCTCGAAAAAACAATATGATTTAGAAATTAATCTTTTCAACTTTACCGATGTTACTGAGGATAATCGTGGTGATTTTATTTATTACCAATTAGTAAAAAACGGAAATATGGAAGATAAGCAAATTCAGCTTGTTTCTGAGTCGAAAGATTCAGAACTTGTCGAACGTTTAAAAACAGAACAAGCTGAAGCAAAAGAAAAACAATCAAATGAAAACGGAGAACCGTCGAAAGAAGAGAAAAAAGAAGAGTAAATTATAGTGATTTCGCTTTATTGGATGGCTTCTTAGATTAAAGTGACACTATTGTAATAGTCGTCACTTTTTAATGTGGTAAAATATATATGATGAAAATAATAAAAGACTTCAGTACAAAAGTAAGAACACTGCTATCAGAAAACGTGATTTTTTTGATGATTATGGTGTTATTCTTACCAGATTATTTGTTATATCCAGCGGTCATTGTGGCAGGAATTTTTGTATTGTACGAATGGATTCGTTATAAAGGATTTAAATGGAGTTTGTTTTGGGTTCTATGGGCCTATCTCTTGGGTGTGGCGCTGTTGAACAAGAATATGCAAGGGGTTATGGGGACGTTATATTTGATCGTCTTAGTAGCCTATGCATTTGTTTTAAATCGAAGAATGAGCCCTAAAGAATACATGAAGATGCAATATTATATTGTTTGGTGTTCCTTATTTAACTTCTTCTTTAACTTTATCCGTTGGAGACCGGTCTGGTATAAATCGTTTATGGGATTGTTTGATGGTGTAATACAGATGGGGCATCTTCCATTTTATGGGGATGGATACTTTAGAGCGTACTCTACATTTGATAACCCCAACTTGTATGCGTTTATCCTTTTAATTGTTCTGTTGGTTTGTTTTAATCAACTTCAATTTCAAATAACATTTAAAAACTACCGATTGGGTGCCTTCTATGCAGGAGCTTTTATCATTAACCTCTATGCAATGTTTTTGACAGGTACACGATCAATTATCGTAGCGTTAATGTTTGGCCTTCTTACTGTAATTTTGGTTCAAAAAAAATGGACGCAATTTAAGGTGATGATTCTTTTAGGTGCGCTCTTAACCTTATTTATTCTATCGAGACCTGATTTGTTTCCACGATTTATGCAAATTGCTGAGCACAGCGGTATTCGCCTTGAGATTTGGGATAAAGCAATTCATCAAATTTTGAAAGAACCGTGGTTTGGTAAGGGTATGTTTACCTATGCATTGCTTTTCGATAATATTGATGCACATAATATTTTTATTGAAAGTTTCTTAAGTTTTGGAATTTGTGGGACGATGATTCTTGTCGCATTTTTAATTGAAAAATTACGTGATATATACTTAAATGCGTATTACTTAGACTACCCCTTAGCTTTAGGGGTGTTGGTCGCGACCATCATGTATGGGATCTTCGATATTCCCTTATTTGCGGTGCAAACGAGTCTTTTATTTGTTGCGGTTTTCTGTCTTCCCCGACGTCAACCGTCACAAATATTGATTCCAAAACCAACGCATGTTGAATTTATTGAAAAAACTTAAACTATTTTTAAAATATGCTTGTCAAGGCAATATTAGTATGGTATATTTTATAAGCACTTGGCGATGCTTGTTTAGCTCAGTCGGTAGAGCAACTGGCTGTTAACCAGTGGGTCGCAGGTTCGAGTCCTGCAACAAGCGCCATTTATATGGCCCGTTGGAGAAACGGTTAACTCACATGCCTTTCACGCATGCATTCACGGGTTCGAATCCCGTACGGGTCACCATAGTGTAAATAACAAACCTCATCGTTAAGATGAGGTTTTTCTTTGTCCAAAGGTATTTGTATGGGCACGGAAGATCCTTTGTTATCTCCTTAATTTAAAAGAATTTCAAGATGCGACGACATCTAAATGAAGACCCAAAATCACACCTTCTTAAAAAGCGAAAATAATCAATTATTTTCACGAAAAAAGGTTGCTAAGTCGAGATGGGTATGGTATATTTTATGAGCACTTACGCGATGCTTGTTTAGCTCAGTCGGTAGAGCAACTGGCTGTTAACCAGTGGGTCGCAGGTTCGAGTCCTGCAACAAGCGCCATTTTATATGGCCCGTTGGAGAAACGGTTAACTCACATGCCTTTCACGCATGCATTCACGGGTTCGAATCCCGTACGGGTCACCATAGTGTAAATTACAGGTTGCATCCTAACGATGTAACTTTTTTTTAGAAATAAGGACATTACCGTCTTATTGTGACTGTAATTCACATATAATCAATATATTCAAAAAGTATGATTTATTTGTGAAATAATGCTTGCCAAGTCATATTTCGTATGGTATATTTTATGAGCACTTAAGTGATGCTTGTTTAGCTCAGTCGGTAGAGCAACTGGCTGTTAACCAGTGGGTCGCAGGTTCGAGTCCTGCAACAAGCGCCATTTATATGGCCCGTTGGAGAAACGGTTAACTCACATGCCTTTCACGCATGCATTCACGGGTTCGAATCCCGTACGGGTCACCATAGTGTCAATAACCTCACTTCTTAGGAAGTGAGTTTTTTTATTTTGTAGATTTATGTGTTTTTTAGCACAGTCAATCGTCTTGTGGTAAAATAGATGTAACGGGTAAAACCGCAATAGATAAGAGGTGTATTTATGTCGGATAAATATGAATTACCACTTCGAAGTGAAGTGGATATAAAAGATACATGGGATTTAACACCTATGTTTAAAGATGATGACGCATGGAATGCAGAGTTTGATGCGATTCAAAACGACTTAAGTGAAGTGGCTGCATATCGCGGTACACTCACCAAGAGCGCAGAGAGTTTATTAGCGGGTCTTAAATTTCGTGATGAATTAAGTTATCGTATTGAATTTTTATATGTTTATGCACATCTAAGTTTTGATGTCGATACCACAAACCCTAAGTATCAAGCAATGAATGCACGCGTACAATCGCTTCTTGCGCAATTTGGATCAAGTTTTTCTTTCTATGAAGCAGAAATTTTATCTGCAGATGAGGCGGTTATTCGCGAATATCTTGAATCAAATGAGGCACTCACTTTATATCATCACGAGTTTGATCGCCTTTTTAAATCAAGACCTCATATTCTTAGCGAGAAGGAAGAGCGTATTCTCGCATCATCAGGCGAAATCTTTGGCGTTTCTTCGCAAACATTTGGTATGTTAAATAATGCGGATATTCAATTCCCTACAATTAAAGATGAATCAGGAAATGATATTCAATTATCACACGGACGTTATTCACTCTTAATGGAGAGTGCGGATCGTCGAGTTCGTGAAGATGCTTTTAAAGCAATGCAAACAACGTATGGTAATTTAAAGAATACACTTGCAAGTACTTTATCAGGAAATGTAAAGGTTCATAATTTCAATGCAACGATTCGTAATTATGCATCAGCACGTCAAGCTGCACTTGCTGCAAATAATATTGACGAAGAAGTTTATGACTCACTTCTCGAAGGAATTCATAATAATATTGATTTACTTCATGATTATGTTGCACTTCGTGAAGATGCATTGGGTATTGATGATATTCAAATGTATGATATCTATGTCCCAATGGTTGATGAAGTGGATTTAAAATTTACGTATGAAGAAGCACAAGAAGTAATTTTGGATGCCTTGAGTGTTCTGGGTGAAGAATATTGTGCAGTATTAAAACGTGCATTTAATGAACGTTGGATTGATGTTGTTGAGAATAAAGGGAAGCGATCGGGTGCTTATTCATCAGGTACTTATGGAAGTGCCCCTTATATTCTGTTAAACTGGCAAGAAAATATAGATAATGTCTTTACACTTGCTCATGAACTCGGCCACAGTGTTCACTCTTACTTTACACGTAAGTATCAACCTTACATTTATGGTGATTACTCGATTTTTGTTGCTGAAGTTGCTTCAACGACAAATGAAAATTTATTGTTGAATTATTTATTGGATCAATATGAGGATCCTAAGGTTCGTGCTTACCTGTTGAATCATTATTTAGACACGGTTAAAGGCACGGTGTTCCGTCAAACGCAGTTTGCTGAGTTTGAACACCTTATCCATAAATCAGACCAGGAGGGCGTTGCTTTAACGGCTGATTATCTCATTGAGTCGTACTACAAACTGAATCAATTCTATTATGGTGAATCGATCAGTACCCAAGAAATTGGTTATGAGTGGGCACGGATCCCTCATTTCTACTACAACTATTATGTTTACCAATATGCTACAGGATTTAGTGCGGCAACTTTATTCAGTGAAACAATTTATAATGGTGGCGATGCGACACCGTATCTTGACTTCTTAAAATCGGGAAGTTCTGATTATCCTATCAATGTCCTACGAAAAGCAGGTGTTGATATGACAGAATCAACAGCTGTTGATAAAACACTGGAAAAATTTGGTGAACGTATGGCGGAATTACGAACACTGCTTGTAAAATAGATAATAAAAAAAACGGAATCACACCCAATTTGGATGAGATTCCGTTTTTTCATGTTTATTGCTCGTTTATAGCGTATTCCTTAAGCACACAGGCTTCGATTACATTGAGATCAAGTTCTTTTGCCTTGGCACGTAAAACGTCGTTTACGGTGCCGGGTTGAAGCCAGAGAACGTTGATGCCTTTCTCTTTAATTGATTCGAGCATGTGAATGCCAATTTTAGGATTAACAACCATCACAGCAACATCAACGGTGTCCGTGATTTCCGAAAAGGAAGGGTAGACGGTCTTGCCATTAATTTCGGTATAGTTTGGATTTACACCAAGAACCGTTTTACCTTTTTGTTCTAACAATTTATAAATGCGGTATGCATACGATTCGGGTTTGTTATTAATTCCAGCTATCACAAATGTTTGTGATACATTTAGGATTTCATAAGGGTTATTCATAATGTGAGCTCCATATCAAACCATTGTTTGATTTCTTCAATTTCGTAAGCGCGCATCCGATGGTCCAATTCATAAATGCGGTGTGTAACACGTGCATTATTATTAATGAGACGTTTCTCCAAAGCGACGGCACTTTCATAAGGAATTATATCATCAAATCGACCACTATGGATTAAAATGTCCATGCCCTTTAAATCAAGTTCCTGTGTATCGCTTGTGAAGTTCATCGGTCTCAGTAAGACACACTTTTTAAAAGGGGTTGGTTGTTCTAGGATTAAGGCTGCGATGGTATTGGCGCCATTAGAAAAACCTAATGCCCATAGTTCGCCAAGATTGTAGGTGTCTTGTAATGACTTCACAGTATCCAAGATTGTACGAACTCGGCCCAATAAGTCCGCTTCATCAAGAATTTGAGTTTCGCTTTGTACAGCAGAAAAGCGTCGTTTACCAAACGTAACGACGTCGCCTCGGATGGAAAGGTGATTCATTGTGGGGGCAACCATTTTCGCTACCGGCAGTAATACGTTTTCATCACCACCTGTACCATGAAATAAAACAAGCGTTTTATCGCTTCCGTTATCAATAAATTTATGTATCATTTTGAGTACTCCTTAAGTCGTAAATATGAAAACATCATACATGATGTAAGGTTTTGGGACAAGTCATGCGCTAGGCAGAAAGTAACGCGTGTTTAAATTCATCAAAGGATTGACCTTCGATAAGCTGTTGGACTTTAAGACGGTCCATAGACCATCTTGAGAATCGATCACATAGGTAGAAGAGGTCATGATCCCCATCACGTTTTGTTTTAATAAGAAAAAGAACGTGAACTTCACTTTTATCCCAGATAATCGGTTTTTCCAATACCGCTACAAAACATAAAGCCCGATCAACATGTTTCTTGAGATCTTGTAAATGTACAAGATTGTGTCCGATTTCATGTGTTGCGAAGGGGTTTGAATCATAGTGGGGTTTGAGGAGGTTCATGGTATTCATTTTCTCAGTTAAGTTGTGAAGGACTTGTTCTTTGTTGTTGCCAGGGAGGTTATAAATTACATATTGAGGTTTAAGATAGTGGTCTAAATCGGCTTCAGCAAGATCGAATTGTTTGATTTTTTGTTCGATATGGGTAAGGTAGTTCCCATCCTCGATTGCGACGACTTCACGGGCTTGTGGGATGGTCATTTTGGCCATGGATACGCCGATGTCCAGAGGTTGTGTAATTTCTTGTAAGGATCCATAAACGCTGACAGTAATATGATCATCATTAAAATGTTCGCGCAAAGTTTGGCCATAAACAATGGTTTCAGACCGTCCATTTCCACCAATAAATCCAATGTTGAGGGTTTGTTGGTGGCGGCGGGTCATGAGTGCACCTTGGAAATAAAGTAATAAATAGCCAAACTCATCAAGATTTATGGAAATGTCGGGATAATTGGATTCGATGACCGAAACGGCAGAGATGGTTACCTTGGCGGCAAAGAGAAATTCACGAAGGTTTCGATGGATTAGCGGATTTCGAATGGTCAATCCGTTTTCAATCCGTTTAATCATCTGGGGAATGTGTAATAACAGATAACGAAAAAGTTCGTGATTATCGAAAAAGTTAATCGCGAAGTTGTTATCGATTTCAGTGAAAATATCGTAGATGAGTGCCTCGTCTTGCAGTTTTGTTTTTCCTGAGTGCGCAATGATTTGTTTGCTGTCAAGGTGGATTGCCAGGTAGAGAAGTTCTGATTTTTCTAAGGGGTCTTCATTTAAAAGCGTACTAATCGCATTGGCCATCGTTTGAGCAAGGGGGAGTAGTGGTGAATCAGTTGTTTTATGAATTTCAACGGTGTGACCTTCACGACGACGTTTAAAAAGGATTAAAATATGTACTGCAATATTTTGGAGTGAAAAATCAGAAAGAAGGATATTCGCATTAAAACAACATTCCTTTACAATCGCTTCCGTTTTATGAAGCATGTCATTGTTGAGGATGAATGCTTCTTTTTCCTTCGATTCCACAAGACTTAAGGTATTATGGAAAAAGTATTCCGCAAAGGCAAGCCGCAGGTTGAATTCCGACCCAATCAGTTTCAGTCCATATGCAGGTCGAGATTTTAGTTCAAGATGAAATCGGCGAAGTTGCAGTCGAACATCTTTAAGGTCGTTGTGAATGGTGGTACGACTGACAAACATCCGTTCTGCGAGGTCTTCAATCTTTAGGTAATCGTTGGCGTTTAAGAGCGTTCGAATTAGATAAGAAACACGTTCGGAGTTATTTCGCGAAAAACTATTCATGCGTCGAATCAAGCTAATCGAGCCAATGTTCTCGAAAATTTTTTCTTCTTGGTGTTCATTTAGCGGATTTAGACGATATCCATGGCCTGGAATGGAACAAACCTCAATCTGATATGACTTCAACACTTCACGAAGTATTTGGATCTCTTTCTTGATTGTTCGAATGGATACATTACTTGAAAGTGCAAGTTCATGGGCTGTAACGGTTTGCCCTTGTGCAAGATGATGCATGATGATAAGTTGCCGATTTGTGAATTCCATAAGTCCTCCTTTTAAAAAAAAGATGTTGCGTATCTTAACGATAACGCAACATCCTGTCTTGTGCAATTAGAGTAATCCAATATACGAACCAATGATACCAAATGCAATGGTAACAAGCAGTAAGAACATCGAACTCTTTTTCTTGTTCTTTAATAAATGGAACATTAAAAGTGTATAAAGAAGTGGTAAAAGCAGTGGGAAGATTTGATCAATGTATTGTTGGAGTAAAAACTCTGTTTCATTAAATGAAAATGCCACAATGGTTTTAAGTTTAACCATTTGAGCACTCATGCCTCCAATAACCATTAATCCGACAATGGTTGCTGCTTTGGTAATCTTTGCGAAAATACCGGATTCGGATGCACTATCCATCAGGTTTGTTCCGAATTTATATCCAAAGACACCACCAAGGTAACGCACAATCATGTGTGGAACATTGAATGCAATTAGGAATAAAATCGGACCGAGGATGTTTCCTTGTTGTGATAAAGGTAACGCAATTGCGGTTGCAATAATACGGATGGTTCCCCAGAAAAAGGAATCACCAATCCCAGCAAATGGACCCATCAATGAAATCTTGATGCTATTAATTGTATTCTTATCAAAATCGGAATTTTGACTTGCTTCTTTTTCAAGTGCCGTCGCAACACCCGTGATGGCGGAAACAACATGAGGGGTTGTGTTAAAGATTTGCATATGACGTACAAGTGCATCGGCACGATCTTCTTTGGTGTGGTAAAAGCGTTTAATGGCTGGCCACATTCCTACCGCAAATCCAAGTCCTTGTTGGCGTTCATAGTTATAGGAATTTTCGAGTAAGAATGAGTACCAGAAGATTTCTCGAAATAACTTTTTATCTTCTTTTGTTGTTTCTATTTTATTCATCGAATAAGTCCTCCAATTCATCATGTTCTATGGCTGCAGGTGCTTGTCCGACTTCAAAGACAATAATGAAGGCAAGAATAACACCGAATAAGGTTACTGCTAAGATTGGTAATTCAAGGTAGGCAATAAGAATAAATCCAAGAATGAAGTAGAGAATGTTTTTTCCATTCATCATCGGTTGGAGTAACAATGCGAACCCTACTGCAGGGAGCAGTTTTCCAGCAACTTCAAGACCATTCATTAGATTTGCGGGAATGGCTTGTACAAATCCTTCTACAGCACTTGCACCGAAGAGTACAGCAATAAAGGCTACTGTAAAGTACATGAGGCAGTGAAGTAAGAGACCTCCAATATTGAGGGCAAACATTCCTTTAATGTTCGCATCTTCTGCGAGTTTCATGGCAAAGTCCATAAACCATGATCGAACAATAAAGATAATAACTTTTAATGATTGTGCAAGGATTGCAATCGGTAAAGCAAGCGCAAGCGCAATTTCAGATCCTTGACCGGATAAGATTGCGAATGCTGTTCCCAGTGCAGAACCAATTAACACATCCGGTGGTACTGCAGCACCAACTTGAATGGCACCCATAAAGACAAGCTCAAGACTGGCACCAATAATTATTCCTGATTGAAGATCGCCAAGTACGAGTCCAACAAGGGGTGAGATAATAAGTGGTCGATTGGCCATTGGGGTTCCGAGCATCTTTTCTACGAACCATACCAAGGCGACTACAAGACCAACAAGTAACGCTTCTTGCATAGATATTTCCTCCTTATATATTTTTAGTAGATTACTGTGTTAAATATTTTTGACGTAAATCTGAAAAGTCTTTACCTTTGTCATCGGGTACTTGTTTCACTTCGACAGAGATTCCTAAACCAATGAGGTCGTCCATGGCGTGGAGTTCTTCGGGTGTGAAGTATACAGCTGGTGCGAAGGCTTTGCGACCTTCTTTCATTTGAACACCACCCAGTGTACATACAGGTGTTTCTTGAATGCCTTGGTAGAGTTTGAGTGCATCATGTGGGGATGCAGTCACAACAAATACCTTAAGACCTTTTAATTTTTCATTATTTAAAAGGGCGATGGCTTCATCAAGAGAACGAATTGCGAGTTTAACCCCGTCAGGTTTGGCAAGTTTAAGTGCTTGTTTACGAATTGGGTCCGATGCTGCATCATCACTTGCAATTACGATTGCTTCATAATTGAGTGCAGATTTCCAACTGTAAGCGACTTGACCGTGTAACAAGCGGTCATCGATTCTAATTTTTTGTATCATAATATACTCCTTCTTTATATAGTACCGGTTAGTGATGTAAGTGTCGGATTGAAGTTATCCGTTATCGATATTCGAATAAAACCAACATCGCACAGTGCGGTAAATCATAAGGTCCAATGCTTTAGACAATTTAATGTAGTTCGAAGGTACCTTCATTAAGAACGTTTCGTCTCAAGACTTTTATTGATGTATTCCGTAAGTTGGGGATACATTGTCTTCGAAAGGTCGCGACCACGATCTGTAGCAATGTGGTATGCAAGCACTTGGAAGAATGTCATATAAGCAAGTGGATAGAAATACGTTGATTTCGTGTTGATATTGAAATCGTCTTTGTCCGTATTTGAGACAATTATACAGCGGGCATGCACTTCCTGTGTTATAAATTTCTGAATCTTCCTGCTTTTACGCAAATCATTTTCGTGATACGCAAGTAAGAAGAAGCCTTGGTCATGGGTAAACATATTTTGTGGACCATGAATTAATTCTTCAAGTTCGAAACTATTGGTAAGACTGGGTAGCATTTCCATAAACTTAATATCTGCTTCTTGAGCAATGGGCCATAAGGCGCCCGGTCCGGAAAAGATATAAGCATCTGTCTTTGAAAAATATAACTTATTGTTGTGATAAAAGGCATTGGATGCTTCACGAATGTGGGGGAGTTCCTGAATCATCACGTCTAAGTCTTTGATAATTGCTTCAGATTGTGTGGGGTCAATCTGATTGTTTATAACGCCAAGAGATAGGTAAATAAGATAAAGAACGGTACATGTCGTCGAAAACCCAAGTGTTCGAAAAATAAATTGTTCTTTTCCACTGCCCATTTCAAGTGCGGTCTGTGCCTTTTTCGCAATCGGTGTTTCAAGCGACTCGGTAATCGAAACTGTTTTCAGTCCTAATTGATTGGCGCATTCAATCGCTTCGTACACAAGTTTTGTTTGGCCTCCTTGTGAAATGAAGATATAGAGTGCATGTTGATCACAAAGTGCTCGGTTATAGTGTTCAACAAAAATACTGGGGTACATTAATTCAACTTCAATGTGGCATGTAGATTCCGCAAATGTTTTTGTGGTAAATGCCGTATTGTAAGATGAACCCGAACCCACAACCACAACTTTGCGTACAGTATCTCCATGTGTCGCTTGGTTTATTGCGGTTGCAATCACATCACGTTGATCACGTAAATGATTTAATTTTTCTGGGATTTCAATAATACAATCCATTAATGTATTCATTGAGTCACCTCTCTTTCCTTTGCTCGCCTTTATCATACATATCTCTGGTTTTTAGTTCCATAGGGACTTTTGCACGAATGTTCGTGCATAAATTTAAAGCGGTTTCAAAACCGAGTTTTAATGCTTGTTTTGTGTGTCAATATGTAAAATATAAAAACTCACAAAAAAGAATGAGAAATGAAAAACAAAGTTACTAACAATGATAAACGTTAATTAATTTATCTTTCAAGTTTACATTCTTCGATTTCGCGGGAATTTCATGCAATACTCAAGAATTTCGGGGAGGGTTATGTTTAAATGAAATTAGTTCGAAAGGATGTGACGATGTGATTGTGGTTTTTGACAGTTTAACGGGGCAATGTCAACGATTTGCGGAAAAACTTGGCGTACCATGTATTGATATCTTAGAGTATGAACCGATGGATGAAGACATTTTTTTGGTAACGCGGTCATGGGATTTCGGTAAGGTAACGGAAGAGACCAAAGCATTTTTGGAACAAGAAGCTGCAAAGGTCGTTGGCGTTGCGGTTGGTGGCAATCGCAATTGGGGCACAAACTTCGGTGCAGCAGGCGATAAAATTCATGATGAATACAATATTGAACTTGTTTTAAAGTTTGAAGGATCAGGATTCACAAAAGATGTGGAGATTGTTCAACAATGGCTTGAATCATATAAGGGGAGGACAAAATAAATGACAGTACAAAATAAATCAAATCAAATTCCAGAATGGGTAATTCTAAATAATCAAATCGTTGATGGCGATGGAAATATTAAGGATTTAAATAAAGATAAAGAGGCAGTCCGCTCTTACTTTTTAAATGAAATCAATAAGAAAACTCAGTTTTTTCACTCACTTGAAGAAAAATTGGAATATCTTACAACGAATGATTATTACGAAACAGAATTTTTAGAAAAGTATACGTTTGATCAAATTCAAGCGGTCTATGATATTGCATATGATGCCAAATTCCGTTTCCCGACATATATGGGAGCGTTTAAGTTTTATAATGATTACGCACTTAAATCCATTGACGCGGAACGTGTGTTTTTAGAACGTTATGAAGACCGTCTTTCGGTAATTGCACTTTATCATGCGGATGGCGACTTTGAACTTGCTAAAAGACTGATTACGTCGTTAATTGCGCAAGATTTTACACCGGCAACACCAACACTTCTCAATACCGGTAAGAAAAAACGCGGTGAATTTGTATCGTGTTTCTTATTGGAAGTGGATGACTCGTTAAACGATATTGCACGAGTTCAAGAATTTGCGATGCAACTTTCAAAATTGGGTGGTGGCGTTTCCATTAACTTGACCAATTTACGTGCAAAAGGCGAATCAATTAAAGACATTCCAAACGTTGCGAAAGGTGTTGTTGGGGTAGCAAAACTTTTAGATAATGCATTCCGATACGCCGACCAAATGGGACAACGTCAAGGTGCAGGAGCTGTCTACTTAAATGTATTCCATGCTGATATTGAAGATTTCTTGCAAACAAAAAAACTCAATGCCGATGATGATGTTCGTGTTAAAACGCTCTCAATGGGGGTTGTGATGCCCGATAAAATGATTGAATTAGCGCGTGAAGATAAAGACATGTATGTCTTCTATCCACACACGGTCTATAAAGAATACGGGATTCCATTCTCAGATGTCGCCATTAAGATGGATGAATGGTACGACAAGTTGGTTGAAAATCCTAAAGTGCGCAAACGCAAAATCAATCCACGTAAGTTATTTGATATGATTGCGCAATTACAAGGGGAGTCAGGTTATCCATACATTATGTATGCGGACAACGTAAACAAAGAAAATCCACTTGCTGATCCAATCAAGTTCTCGAATTTATGTACAGAAATTTTACAGCCGTCGATTGTATCTCACTATGGTGATTATCATCGCCGTGATGAAGATGAAATCGGTCTCGATATTTCTTGTAACCTTGCGAGCGGTCATATGGGAAATATGATCAAAAATAACTCCATTAAAGAGACCGTATTTGCTGCAATGGAAATTATGAACTCTGTTTCCGAAAAAACAAATATTGCGCATGTTCCCGCTGTAGCGCGCGCAAACCGCATTATGCGTAGTGTTGGTTTTGGTATTATGGGACATCATGGTTATATTGCGGAAAATTACATTGGTTACGGTAGTGAAGAAGATATTGACTTAATTGATGTGTTCTTTAGTTTAATTAACTATTATAGTCTTGTGCATTCAATGGAGAAAGCGAAAGAAACCGGCGAGAAATTCTATGGTTTTGAGCGAAGTTCGTATGCGGACGGCAGTTATTTCAACGATCGGGGTCAAGTATTACCAAAGACTGACGTGGTTCGTGGCTTGTTGTCGGATATTGAAATACCAACGGATGAAGACTGGGCTCAATTAAAAGAAGATGTAATGACCCATGGACTCTACAACTCAAATCGATTAGCGGTTGCACCGAATGGTTCGATTGCATATGTTATGAGTGCTACACCTTCCTTAACGCCAATTAAACAAATTGTCGAAGAACGTACGTATGGAAATTCAAAAACATACTTCCCAATGCCTGCTGCGGATGTTGCAGGGTTTATGTACGAATCAGCATATCAAATGGATAAGTATAAGATTATCGACGTGATTGCTACGGCTCAAAAGCATGTTGATCAAGGAATTTCATTTGAGTTATGCATTACTTCGGATGAGACAACACGTAGTCTACAACGCTATTACCTCTATGCACATTACCAAGGAATTAAGACGTTGTACTATACACGAACACAAAAATTGAGAATTGATGAATGTGAAAGTTGTGCGGTTTAAGGAGGAGGAAAACGATGATGTTAAAGCAAATTAATGAGATTAAGGCGGATCGCGAATACGATGGCGCGAATTGGAATGAACATGAAGATAATTTTACACAGACGTTTTACGAACAAAATTTAAGTCAGTTTTGGAGACCGGAAGACATTAGTCTTCAGCCTGATTTAAATTTATGGGCGAGTTTACCTGAAGATGTGAAACTGGCCTATGGACGAAACTTACTCGTACTTACGTTCCTCGATACATATCAAGGTGATATAGGAATGCCTGTTGTTTCGCGATCGATTGATCATAAATATCATCAGCGTAAGTCGGTGTTGAACTTTATGGCAGCTATGGAAAATGCTGTGCATGCGAAAAGTTATTCAAATATTTTTATGACATATATGAAAAACGAAGAAATTGATGACCTATATCGATGGGGCGAACAAAATAAGAATATGCAAAATATTCTTGCTTTAATTGTTGGTTACTATGAAAACTTAGATCGTCTTACCTATCGCAAGCAATATGCAGATTTAGGGGATCCAGTGGATGACTTTGAATTTGATGTTGCACAGTGGAAAGCCATGGTTGCAAGCGTGTTCTTGGAATCGTGTCTCTTCTATAGTGGTTTCTATTATCCCCTCTATTTTTATGGTCAAGGGAAATTAATGCAAGCTGGAGAAATCATTAATCTTATCTTGCGTGATGAAAGTATCCATGGGCTTTATATTGGAAACTTGGCGATGGAACTTTATCGCAAGTTCGATGCTGAGACACAAGCGTCGCTCTATGAATGGCTTACAACCTATCTCGATGCAATCTATGAGGAAGAAGTTGAACTCATTGAAACAATTTATGATCCCGTAGAATTATCGCACGATGTTAAGATCTTTGTTCGTTACAATGCGAACAAAGCCATGATGAATCTTGGGTTTGATGCATATTACGAATATGAAGAAGTAAACCCTGTTGTACTTAATGGATTAAACACTGAAACAAAAACAATGGATAACTTCTCGATGAAGGGAAATGGTTATCAAAAAATGAAATCTGAATCATTACATGATGATGACTTCTTCTTTGATAAAGAAAGGATTACACGATAATGACAAAAGTTATGATGTTAACTCAGGACAACTGTCCAAAATGTATGGCATTAAAGAACTACCTCGAGTTGGGACTTCGTAATAAATATGCCGAACATATCGAAGTGGTAAAGCGAGAGGAAAACCCAGAACGTTTTAAATCAATCGCGTTGGATCATGGGATTATGGCAACGCCTGCCTTAATCGGTGGCGATGAGGTATTGCTCGATACAAACCCATCTAAAGTAAACGCATTTTTCGAAAAAATCATTTAGACTGGAATTATTCCAGTCTTTTTGTTACATTGATATAAGGAGAAGTGGTGCATGAAAAAAATAATAAAAAAAATCCAAACTGTTATGGAGATGATGTCCTCAAATGAAGGGACACTCTTTACATATGCTTTGGCATATTCAATTATCGTTGGTATTGCACCGTTTATCATTATATCGGTGGTGTTTGTGGGGACGTATGTATACGATGTATCACAGATTATTCAACTTTTACAACGTTATGTCCCAGCGGACTTAATTCTGCCATTTGTGGATTACATTCAAACATCGGATTTGTCGAATTTATGGTTGATCATCTCATTGCTTGGGGTATCGATTTGGGTTGCTTCAAAAAGTATTTATTCGTTCCTACTGTTAAGTAGTGAACAAGATGGGGTCAATATTAATCATTTCTTTTTAAGAATTTTAGCGTGTATTTACTTTATCATGATTGTTTTAGGAATCATGGCTTTTGGAATCTTAATTGGATATGTTCCATTTATCAATAAATTTACGAGTCCAATAGTCATTACATTTTTCTTCGTTTTTTTCTACCGATTGTTGTCATTTAAATACACGCGATTTCGCGATGTTATTTGGGGATCTGCAATTACTTCAATCATCTTAATTCTATTAGGCCGCCTTTTCTTTGTGTACATTAATCAATATTCGAATTACCAAACCATTTATGGTCCACTCGCATCGATAATGATTCTCTTAATTTCAGGGTGGATTATCGCTTGGGTTGTCTTTTTTGGATATTGCATAAACTATGTTGTTCGTGATGATTCATTACCTGTTCAAGGGAAGCATCGACTGATATCCATTCTGGAAAAAACAAATGAAAAAATCGATGAACGAGAAGAAAAGTTTATTCATGATCATATTGAAAACAAACACCCAGTAAAGGAAGATGCCATTACAGAGGTTGAGGACAATTCAGAACACTTACAAGACTAAGAAGCACCACGGTGTTTCTTTTTGTTTTGAATTGTAATGCGTGTAGAACCTTGTTAATATATTTAAAGGGAGTTGACGTTTATGGAAAAATTGATTCTTTTTTTTGAAAAACCATTTGTCTTACGTTTGGTAAGCATCGCTGTAACGCTTTTTATTGTGTTCGTAGTGGTTCGTATCATTCGTAAGAGTCTTGTTAAAATTGAAAATAAAGTTCCGCTTGGCAAACAACAACGTACGGTTTACCCAATTATTTCGAGAACACTTGTGTATGTTGTGTATTTTATTGCGTTTATCATTATTTTAGAAACAATCGGATTGGATACGAAGCCCATTCTTGCAGTCACAAGTATAGGGAGTGTTGCGGTAGGATTTGGTGCACAACAACTTGTGAAGGATGTTATTAATGGATTCTTTATTTTATCGGAGAATCAATTTAATGTCGGTGATGTTGTGTCCTTATCGAATGTAACAGGCACAGTCGAGGACATCACATTGCGGACGACGCGATTGCGTAATGGGACGGATGGTAAAGTTTATATCATACCTAATGGTGAAATTAAGATGGTTACGAATATGTCGAAGGAATTTATGTTTGCGGTTGTTGATGTACCGGTTCCTTATGACAAAGATCTGGATACGATTTTAGAAATTTTAAATAATACAGTGAAACACTATCAAAATCCAGGATCGATTATGCAAACACCGATTGTTCAAGGCGTTACAGCATATGAAGAAAGTTCGTTAAATATTCGTATTACATGTAAAACGTATGTAGGAAAAAACTGGGCAGTTGAGCGTGATCTTCGTCGTGTAATTATTTATGCACTTGAAGCCCATGATATTACACTACCGTTTCCAACTCGGACCGTTTATGTTGAACAGGATTTATCCAATTAGATGATATTATTAATTAAACGCAAAAAAAGGTAACGCGGATGATGTGTTACCTTTTTGGATGGCCTGAATTAACAGCTTAAGCGGATTCTGTTTATTTATAAATTTTCGATAGCAGTGATTGCACCGGTTTTTGCATTAATCAGTTTAATGAGTGCTTCAGGTTTCATCTCAATTTGCGTTCCAATGCGTCCACCAGAAAAGATTATAGTCTCAAAGAGCAAACACGTTTCATCAATAATTGTAGGGAATTGTTTTTTCATACCGATCGGCGAGCAACCACCTCGAACATACCCGGTTAGGTCGAATAATTCCTTCACATGTAGCAATTCAAGTTTTTTGACCCCTAACCCTTTTGCACATGCTTTGAGATCGATATGGTCGGCAACAGGGATTAGAGCAACAAAATATTGATTTCCATTATGCAAGACGATGGTTTTAAAAACCTTTTCGGCTGATTCTTGAATTTGTTTGGCAACCGAGATGCCATCAATATTAATGCCATCACTTTGATATTCGCGCATGGTATAGTCAATTTTCTTTTGATCAAGAATGCGCATTGCGTTCGTTTTTTTCATTTTACACCTCATTTGAGTATATAGTAACATAAGTTGATTTCTTAGGGCAGTCTTGGTATTCTTAATTTATCAAGCAAAGTAAATGACACGCGTTAAGTGCATACGGATGGGAAGTTGCTGTATGACGAAGCGAAAGCGCGATGTGTTATTGCGTCCGTTGCGAGAGCTTTTCTTTTTGCTTGACAAAGAAAAGAGGAATTTATGATGAATACACGAAAGCTTACACATCTTGCGATGTTTGTGGTGCTTCAAATCGTTGTTTCACGGTTTTTAGCAATACCAACACCCATCGTTAAGATTAGTTTTACCTATGTACCAATGGCAATTGCAGGGTATTTATATGGTTGGTTATTTGGTGGCGTTGCAGCTGCACTTGCAGATGTATTGGGAGCAGTGCTCTTCCCACAAGGGGGTGCTTATTTTCCCGGTTTTACCTTATCAGCATTTATTATTGGCGCGATGTATGGATTGTTGAAGGATGCAGATTGCCGCTTATCCGTTATTGTCGGGATTGCGCTTTTTAATACGATTGCCATCAATTTGTTATTAAATACGTATTGGTTAAGTTTGGTACTTGGAAAGAGTTATCTTGCGATGATACCCGTTCGCGTAACGAAATCTTTAGTTATGCTTCCCATTAAGATTTTTGTCATTAAAAAGGTTTTGGACTATATGAAACCTTATAAAACTCGATTAACGAAAGCATAGGCATCCTATGCTTTCTTAAATTTTAGGAGGAATGTTATGAAAACAGATGTAGAGATCTCTGAAGCAACAAAAATATTACCGGTGCAATCGATTGCGGATAAATTGGGAATTTCTGCCAATCTTATTGAACCTTATGGTAACAGCAAGGCCAAACTTTCATTGGAAATTATGAAACAACCTGAACAGGGAAAGTTGATTCTTGTAACTGCGATTAATCCGACGCCGGCAGGCGAGGGGAAGACGACGGTAAATATCGGTCTCTCGATGGCTTTGAACCGTTTGGGTGTATCTGCTGTCAGTGCCCTCCGTGAACCTTCTTTGGGTCCGTGTTTTGGTATGAAGGGTGGTGCTACCGGAGGGGGTTATGCTCAAGTTGTACCGATGGATGATATCAATCTTCATTTTACGGGAGATTTTCATGCGATTACCTCGGCACACAATCTTCTTGCAGCATTAATCGATAACCATATCTATCATGGGAATGAAATGGGTATTGATCCTGAGCGACTTGTATGGCATCGGGTGATGGATATGAATGATCGCTCGCTTCGGGAACTGGAAATTGTTGGTAAGCGTGTCTCACATGCGACGTCATTTGATATTACGGTCGCATCGGAAATTATGGCTATCTTGTGTCTTGCGGAAGATATGGATGACTTGAAGCAACGCTTAAGTCGTATTGTAGTAGGGTATACATTTGAAGGTGAGATGCTGACAGCACAAGATTTTGATGCGGTGGGGGCCATGGCCTTGCTTCTAAAAGATGCAATCAAACCCAATTTAGTTCAAACAACCGAAAATACACCAGCGCTGATTCATGGTGGTCCGTTTGCGAATATTGCCCATGGATGTAATTCTGTTATTGCGACACGAATGGCTCTCAAAGTAAGCGACTATGTTGTCACAGAAGCCGGTTTTGGGGCTGATCTTGGTGCAGAAAAGTTTTATGACATAAAATGTCGCGGTGCCAATCTCGTCCCGGATGCGACGGTTTTGGTCGCAACGATTCGAGCACTTAAATATAATGGTGGTGTTCCCCTTTCGGAATTGGAAGACGAAAACATCGCTGCATTAATGGAAGGATCAAAAAACCTAATTCAACATTACGAAAATCTAAAGCAGTTTTCAGATAACGTGATGATTGCGATTAATCAATTTGAAACAGACACGCAAGAGGAAATCAATTATTTAAAACACTTGGGACAGGAACTGGGTTGTGAGGTTGTCTTAACCAACGTGTTTGCCAGAGGGGGAGAAGGCGGTGAAGCATTGGGGCGTGCTGTTATTGAAATGTGTCAACGTCCTTCTAATTTCAAGCCTTTATATCCGCTAACGCAAAGTTTAAGACAAGAGATTGAAACGATAGCGCATAGAATCTATCGAGCCGATTCAGTTTCATATTCTGAGAGTGCCCTTGAGAAGCTTAAGGATATCGAATCACAATACCCTGATGGTCTTCCAGTTTGCATTGCGAAGACACAAACATCATTTAGCGATGATCCAAAAAAACTCAATGCACCCGCAAATTTTTCGGTACATGTACGCGATGTTCGCCTTGCTGCTGGGGCTGGATTTGTCGTCGTTTTATTAGGGAATATTCTAACAATGCCAGGGTTGCCGAAACACCCAAATGCAGTCGATATGGATTATATCGATGGTAAGGTGACTGGATTGCGTTAGAAGTTGTGCTATAATATCTTCATTAATATTTGAGGTGAGTTGTGGAACATAAAGAAGTTTATATCGTATTAAGTGATACGGGGAGTCTTTTAACGCGCGTTATTAAAATGGTTACGGGAGCACCTTATAATCATGTCTCTATATCCTTTGATGCGTCGTTACATACACTATACAGTTTTGGGCGTAAACAACCGCACAATCCGTTTTGGGGCGGCTTTGTGAAGGAAAGTTTCTATGAAGGAACGTTTAAGCGTTTTAAGAATACCCGTTGTTTGGTCTTAAAGCTGGATGTTGAATTGGAGACGTATGCACAATTAAAGGCGAATGTCGGCGTGTTTGTCGAAAATATGGATGATTACCATTATAATTTTGTGGGGCTTGTTGGTGCGGCGTTTAATCGACGCATAGCCCGTGAGAACGGATATTATTGCTCCGAGTTTGTTGCAGAGGTTATGGAACAAGCGAATCTTGTTTTCTGGGAAACACCTGCTTATCTTGTTCATCCTTATGATTTCACAAAGGTCGAGGCATTTGAGGTCGTATATGAAGGCTTATTAGCTGAATTTTCAAAAGCGTGATGCACGCTTTTTTATTTATTTAAAGGTGTGTTAAAATAAGAGAAGAAGTGAGGAAATTTAATGGAAAAAAATATAGTTGATTTACTCAAGCAAGAACTTAAAGCGTACAGTCCGCATCAAATTGATGCGGTTTTAAAATTATTGGAAGACGGAAATACCGTGCCCTTTATTGCTCGTTATCGTAAAGAGGTTACGGGGACGTTGGATGAAGTCCAAATTCGAGAAATTGAAGAACGTCATCACTATCTTGAAACGTTAGAAACGCGTAAAGAAGAAGTGCTCCGTCTTATTGATGAGCAAGGAAAGTTAACGGATTCTTTGGCGCTGGAGATTGGGAACGCAACCGTACTTCAAAAAGTTGAAGATTTGTATCGTCCTTATAAGCAAAAACGGCGCACAAAAGCAACGATTGCGAAGGAAAAAGGTCTGGAACCACTCGCGGATGATGTTTTCTCCTGTCCACGTGATTTTAATGATGAAGCTCAAGGAACGTCCTATTTAAATGCTGAATTTGACTTAATTACGTTGGAAGATGTTTACCAAGGGGTTCATGAAATTATTGCGGAACGCGTCGGGGATGAGCCAGCATTTAGAGAGTGGATTCGAGATTATACAATAAATACAGGTGTTTTATCGACAGTCCTAAAGGATGACACCAAAGATGAACGTCATGTTTATGAGATGTATTACGCGTTTACCCAACCCGTTAAAAATGCTGCATCGCATCGGGTTTTAGCAGTTAATCGAGCTGAAAAAGAGGGTGTTATAAAGGTCGATATCGTTGTCGACGAAACAAAAATAATGCGTTATTTGGATCATCAAATTATTGGAAACAAGACGGATTCTCCAACGGTTCACAGGGTCAGAGCGGCTTATGAGGACAGTTATAAACGATTTATTAAACCAGCGATTGAGCGCGAAGTTCGGAATATGTTGACGGAGGAAGCGGATAAACAAGCCATATCTATTTTTGGAGAAAACTTACGAAATCTACTGCTGCAAGCACCGTTAAAAGGTCGTACTGTCATGGGATTTGATCCTGCATATCGTACCGGATGCAAGCTCGCTATTGTAGATGAAACGGGGAAAGTCTTAGCGATTGATGTCATTTATCCACACAATCCCGCACCTGCCCATAAGCAACGTGAAGCGGCTCAGCTTTTTATCGATTTAATTGAGAAATATCATGTTGATATGGTGGCGATTGGAAATGGTACAGCAAGTCGAGAATCGGAAGTATTCGTAGCTGAAAACCTTAAAAAAGTAACGACAAAAACCTTCTACCTCATCGTGAACGAAGCGGGTGCATCGGTGTATTCAGCAAGTGATATTGCACGCAAAGAATTTCCGGATTTACAGGTTGAACAACGTTCGGCGGTAAGTATTGCACGCCGAATACAAGACCCCTTAGCGGAGTTGGTTAAAATCGATCCAAAATCTGTCGGAGTTGGACAATATCAACATGATGTAAGTCAGAAAAACTTATCAAATCAGCTGGATTTTGTGGTTGAAACGGCCGTTAACCAAGTCGGTGTTGATGTCAATACTGCGAGTCCACAATTATTGGAACATGTTGCAGGACTCACTAAAACAACTGCGCAAAACATCGTGACGTATCGTGAAGAGAATGGTTCCTTCGATTCGCGGACACAAATCAAAAAGGTACCTCGATTAGGGCCGAAATCATTTGAACAAGCCATTGGATTTCTTCGCATTCCTAAAGGAAAAAATATTTTAGATAACACAGGAATTCACCCTGAAACCTATGTCATCACCAAACAACTTCTAAGCGATGAAGGCATTGCACTGAAGGATCTTGGTACGGAAGCGACACGAAAACATTTGGAGTCCTTATCAATCAATGCATTATCGGAGAAATACGATTTAGGAAAAGAGACACTTAACGACATCCTTAAAGCATTAATCGCCCCTGGTCGTGATATGCGTGATGCGATGAGTGGTCCACTTCTACGTTCAGATGTTTTAACGATGGAGGATCTGAAATCAGGGATGGAACTAAATGGTACTGTTCGAAATGTTGTCGATTTTGGAGCGTTTGTGGACATTGGCGTAAAGCAAGATGGACTCGTACATATTTCCAAACTAAGCAATCAATTTGTGAAACATCCGACGGATGTCGTTGCAGTTGGTGATGTTGTGAAAGTTTGGGTTGTGGATGTGGATGCTGCCAAACAACGTGTTCAACTTTCAATGATTCCCATGTCACAATCAAATTCATAAGAAAAAATGGTCTTCATCTACGTAAAGGTGAAGGCTTTTTTTGTGCTTTGACGAAAGAATGATTGAAAAACAATAAAAGAACAACAAGGATTTGTTAAGCTTGTGTTAAATTTTGGTGGTGAAAAGGTCGTTTTCCTATCCTATTTATATAGGGGCAAATTGAAGCGTTTTCTTTCGTAAATGTCGTACATACCCTGGTGTATTATTCATTGAAAAAAAACCTTCAATGTGTTACGATTTACCCGTATTCACAGTGTTGAATGAAGGAGTCGATAACCCGTTATGAATGTCTAACTTTTCTTACAGAAAGTGGATGCGAACAAAACGGGGTTTTTTTGAGATTATGGAGGTGCTTATGGCAAAGAAAATTCAAGTTGGTGTGATTGCGATTGTGGCAATGATTCTAATGTTCTTTGATTGGCGAATGACTCTTGGTTGGCTCATTGGCTGGGCATGCCTCTTAACGTTGGGATTTTTCAGAGAAAAATTTTATGCGGTTATGCTCGATGAGGATCAATTTACTGTAGGGAAATATATCCGGTATATCATATTTGTATTTGTAATCTTATGGTTACCATTATTACTTGCATTTATGTTTCCTAATGCAATTAACCCGTATGCATTAGCGGCATCGTATTTGATCGATCGACTCATATTATTTATGTCGGGATTATTTACAAAGGAGAATAAGCATGGTACAGAGTGAGCTCTATTCAGTCTTGATCTTAACGATTGCTGTCTCCGCCTTGATTTATGTTATTGGTACAAAGCTTAAAGATTTAACGCTTGAGGAGCGTCCGAAAGGATTGGTACTTAAAGCAGTACTCTATGTTCAAACCATAACTACGTTTACTGTGCAGAACATGGGTGAAAAACATGGGAAGCGCATGGCGGCGTACATTGGGAGTGTATTTATTTACATTCTCTTAGCAAATATGATGGGTTTAACGGGATTAGAAGCACCGACAAGTAACTATAGTGTTACACTCGTTCTTGCGATTATAACGTTTGTTCTCATCCAAATTGCAAAGATTGACGCGAATGGTGTTAAAGGATACATCAAAGGTTTCTTTGAACCGTTCTTCCCGTTTGTAATTCCAAACTTTTTCGGTACAGTTGCACCGCTCATTAGTTTGTCATTACGTTTATTTGGGAACGTATTATCGGGAACGGTCATTATGACATTACTCTATACGTTTACAGCATGGGTAAGTAGTTTTGTTCCAGTAATTGGTGGATTCAACTTTATGGGTGTAATTGTAGCCCCAGTATTGCATTTGTATTTTGATTTGTTTTCTGCATTTTTGCAGGCATTTATATTTATTTCATTGACATCAATTTTAATTGCTGTCGAGTATTCAGAATAAGGAGGATTTAAAATGGATACAGTTAGTGTTGGTAGAGGGTTAGTAGCGATTGCTGCTGCTTTAGCGGTTATGACAGGGATTTTCTCAACAATTGGACAAGGTTACGCAGCGGCTAAAGCTGTTGAAGCTGTAGGTAAAAATCCAGAAGCAGAAAGTAAAATCCGCGCTATGTTAATTCTTGGTGCTGGTATTGCTGAAACAGCTGCTATTTATGGTATGTTAATTTCATTCTTGTTAATCTTTGTATTTAAGTAAGATATTAGGAGGGTTCTATGACTATCGATATTGCACAAAAGTTAATGCCAAATCTCTTGACGATGGCAGCTCAGCTTGGTGCTACATTCGTAATATATTTGATGTATAAAAAATATTTACACGAACCTGTTCAAGAATACTTAGAAAAACGTTCGGAATTAATTGAGAGCGAAGTAAAAGAAGCAGAAGCACTTAAGCTAGAATCAAAAAAACTTAAAGAAGAACAACGTCATGAGTATGTTGTCGCAATGGAGCGCCTAAAGAAAATTGAAGGCGATATGATGGCCGATGCTGAAGCAAAACGTAAAGATATTATTGCGTCTGCTCAAGTAGAAATCGATCGTCGAGAAGCTGCATTGCAAAAAGAATATGAATTAGAAAAGAAAAAACTTTATACAGAAGTTCAACAATACATGCTGCAAGTTGCGGTCGATGTAAACCGTAAGGTTTTACAAGATGCGGAACTCAACAATCTAAATATGATGGATGATCTTGCGAAGGAAATGAATGCTTATGATTATAAGCACTAAAGTCTACGCAGAGGCACTTTATCAAGTGGGTGTTGAAACAAGAAACCCCATGGAATTCTATAACGCATTACAAACGTTTCAAGAATTTTTAAACGATGAAGAATTTTATCGTATTATGACGGCAACGTTCTTGGATCAAGATGCGTTGGAACCAGTATGGAGTGAATTGGGGAAAACATTTCCTCAAGAAGTTGTAAAATTTCTCAAGATGATTCAAGATGCGAAGTTGATGAGCGATTTTGATCGTATTGTACGAGAATATCGTGATTTCCTTGAAGAAGGTAAGCATCTCAATGTTGTTGAGGTTACAAGTCCAAATGTATTAAGTGAAAACGAAAAAGAACAATTAATGGCCAATTTAAAATTACGCTATGAAGGTGTTTTTGAGATTGACTATAATGTTGATGCTTCGTTGATTAAGGGTCTTGTGGTACGTGTCAACCATGATATTTATGACACAAGTATTAAAAGTAAATTAGATCGAATCTTAAACCAGGGAGGATTAGAGAATGAGTAACCAAACTGAAAACATCTTACAGATGTTAAAGGAAAAAATTAGTACTATCGAATTTGATGAAGCCAATGTAGATGTTGGTAAAGTCTTCAAAGTTGGTGATGGTATTGCCTTTGTGCGCGGTTTAGATCAAGTTCTATCTGGTGAGATGCTCCGTTTCAATGATGAAGTATTTGGTTTGGCACTAAACTTAGAAGAAAACCAAGTTGGGGTTGTACTTTTAGGTAACGACAAACTTGTAAAAGAGGGCGATGTTGTTTACCGTACAAACCATATTATTGAAGTTGGTGTTGGTGATGCACTTTTAGGACGTGTTGTTAATGCTTTAGGTCAACCAATTGATGGTCAAGGAGCCATTGAAACGGTTGATGTCCGTCCTATTGAACGTGTGGCACCTGGGGTTATGACGCGTAAATCGGTACACGAACCACTTCATACTGGAATTAAAGTCGTTGACTCAATGATTCCAATTGGAAAGGGACAACGTGAGTTAATTATTGGTGACCGTCAAACTGGAAAAACAAGTATTGCTTTAAACGCTATTTTGAATCAAAAAGGTCAAAATGTGAAATGTATCTATGTTGCGATTGGTCAAAAAGCATCAACGGTTGCAATGGTTGTTGAAAAACTTAAAGAACATGATGCACTGGATTATACAGTTGTTGTTTCAAGTACTGCAAGTGAATTAGCACCGCTACAATACCTTGCACCTTATACAGGATGTGCAATTGGAGAGCATTGGATGGATAATGGCGAAGATGTTCTTATTGTCTATGATGATTTATCCAAACATGCGGTTGCTTATCGAACCATTTCACTCCTCTTAAGAAGACCTGCAGGTCGTGAAGCGTATCCTGGAGATGTTTTCTATCTTCACTCACGCTTACTCGAACGTTCTGCAAAGCTTAATGAAAATTACGGCGGCGGTTCAATGACTGCGTTACCAATTATTGAAACGCAAGCAGGTGATATTTCAGCTTATATTCCTACAAACGTTATTTCAATTACGGATGGTCAGCTATTCTTAAACTTAGATGCATTCAACAGTGGGGTTCGTCCTGCTGTAGATAGCGGAATGTCTGTTTCACGTGTAGGTTCAGCAGCACAAACAAAAGCAATGAAACATGTAGCATCGTCACTAAAACTAGAACTTGCAACGTATCATGAATTATTGAGTTTTGCTCAATTTAGTTCAGACATTGATGAAGCAACTCAAAAAACGATTGACCATGGTCGTCGTTTAACAGAACTTCTAAAACAAGGTGCACTTACAAAGACACCACATGAGTTGATGATTATTAGTATGTTTTTAAATAAATATGGCTATCTTGACCAATTAGAGGTTAAGGAAGTTTTACCGTTTGAAAAACATTTACATGGTCGTTTTGTTCAAACACATACCGATGTGCTTGATCGCATTAAAAAGGACTATGTCCTTGATGATGCATTAATCGAAGACTTAAAAACAATTATCGATGAAGAAATAAGTGATTTTAAGGCGGCGCATCATGCCTAATACTTCAGGTATAAAAAAACGTATTAAATCAATCTCTTCAACTCAAAAAATTACAAAGGCGATGAAACTTGTTTCTTTGAGTAAATTACAACGTTATCGTGATCAAATGAGTGAGTTCAAAGAATATTATGAAGCCGTAACTAAGGTTTCTGAACAATTTATTCATTTTGATGAGGCGATTATTGATGACACCCCGCGATTGTACCTTGTAGTCATGCCGGATTTAGGGTTGTGTTCTGCATATACCCAAGGTCTTGCACGTAAACTGTTAGAAGTTTATCGTGAGGAGGATATGGTTATCAGTCTTGGTGCCCAAGCTTATGAATTTTTAAAAACACGAGGTGTAAACATCATTAATCAAGAAGTTTCAAGCGAACGTATTGAACTTCACGATATTATTAAAACGATTAACCCGTATGTATCTACACATCAAATTGTCGCAATCATACCCGAGTATGAAAATGCGATGACCCTTGATTTTAAACTTCATATCTTGAATACGAAATCAAGCGGTCGTCGTGATGATGTCATCTATGAACCAAGCTTTGAAGAAGCATCGGAAATGATGATTAAACAATCATTGATGAGTCTCGTTAAATATACATATCTAACTTCAAAAGTTAGTGAACATACAACACGTCGGATTGCGATGGAAAAAGCAACTGATAGTGCTCAAGATATGATTGACGATCTTGGCCGCAAGTACAATCGTGTGCGTCAAGAAGCAATCACACAAGAAATATCAGAAATTGTTTCTGGAATGGAGGTTTCTTAGATGAAAGGTCGTATCGTACAAATTGTCGGTCCTGTTGTGGATGTTCGCTTTGATAAAGAGCACATGCCAAAACTATACAATGCATTAAAAGTAAAACATGAATCAATGGATGTTACCCTTGAGGTATCACAACACATTGGAAATGATTTAGCGCGTTGTATTTCTATGGGTCCTACAGATGGCTTATCGCGTGGCCTCGAAGTTGAGGATACAGGTTTTGCTATCAAAGTTCCGGTCGGAAAAGAAATTTTAGGCCGAATGTTTAATGTATTGGGAGAGCCAATCGATGAACAAACATTTAACACAGAAGGTGTTGAAATGCATGAAATTCACCGTGAAGCGCCACCCTTTAAAGATCAACAAACTACTAATACTGTGTTAGAAACAGGTATTAAGGTTATTGACTTACTTTGTCCGTACCCACAAGGAGGAAAAATTGGTCTCTTTGGTGGAGCGGGTGTTGGTAAGACGGTTTTAATGCAAGAATTAATTCATAACATCGCAATTGAACACAGTGGTCTTTCTGTTGTTGCGGGTGTTGGTGAACGGACACGTGAAGGGAATGACCTCTATCACGAAATGAAAGATGCGAAAGTTCTTGAAAATACAGTTCTTGTTTATGGTCAAATGAATGAGTCACCTGGAGCTCGGATGCGCGTTGCGTTGTCGGCTTTAACCATGGCTGAAAATTTCCGTGATCAAAACAAACAAGATGTTCTGCTTTTCATCGATAATATTTTCCGTTTTACTCAAGCAGGATCAGAGGTTTCCGCGCTACTTGGGCGTATGCCTTCTGCTGTTGGATACCAACCAACTCTTGCAACTGAAATGGGTCAATTACAAGAACGTATTACGTCGACAAAATCAGGATCGATTACATCGATTCAAGCAATTTATGTACCAGCGGATGACCTTACGGATCCAGCTGCTGCCATTACGTTTACGCACTTAGATGCAAAAACGGTATTGGATCGTAATATTGCAGCGCTTGGTATTTATCCAGCGGTTGATCCACTTGAATCAAGCAGTAATCTACTATCGGAAGATGTTGTAGGTGCAGAGCACGTTTACGTAGCAACAGAAGTTCAAAAAATCTTACAACGTTATAAAGATTTACAAGATATTATTGCAATTTTAGGTATGGATGAATTAAGTGAAGATGATAAGTTGACGGTTAACCGTGCGCGTAAAATCCGTAACTTCTTGTCCCAACCATTCTTTGTTGCGGAGACGTTCTCAGGAATTCCAGGGTCGTATGTGCCAATTGCTGACACAATCCGTAGCTTTAAAGCAATTTTAGATGGGGAAGTGGATCACTTACCAGAACAAGCATTCTTGTTCGCATCTACAATTGATGACGTTTACCGTAAGGCAGGCGTAACAAAAGAAAATGTTTAATCTAAAAATAGTTACACCAGAAGGAGCATATCGGAGTGTGGAGATTGATTCCATCACACTCCCAACTTCTGATGGGCAACGCACGGTGCTCCAAGAACATATGGCAATCGTATTGCCAATTGAAATTGGAATTATGTATACAAAATCGAAAGATGGAAGAGAAAATTTTGCAGTTTCGGAAGGGTTGTTCACATTTGAAGACAATCAAGGAACACTTTTGGTTTCTACAATTGAAAGTGAAGAAGAAATTGATTTCCATCGTGCTGAACAGGCACGAATTCGTGCCGAAAAGCGTCTAAATGAAAAGAAAGAGTATGAGGATGGACTTGATTTAAAACGAGCTCAGCTTGCTCTTATGCGTTCATTATCGAGGTTGAGGTTGAAAAAATGAAACGTAAATTTAAAAAACTTACAATTCCTCAATATATTGCACTCGGTTTCGCACTAACAATTTTTGTTGGTGCGACCTTGTTGTCTTTGCCAATATCGAGTCAAAGCGGTCATGCAACCAATTTTTTGGATGCATTATTTACGGCGACATCTGCAGTCTGCGTGACAGGTCAGGTTACACTCAATACCGCAGAACATTGGAACTATTTTGGAAAAACGGTGATCATTACTTTAATTGAAATTGGTGGACTTGGGTTCATGTCAATTATCGTGATGTTTTTTGTCTTTATAGGAAAACGTCTCAATCTGCGTCAACGTCTGATTGTTCGTGAAGCCATAAATACGGATAGTTTATCGGATGCGCAGTTTCTCATTCGTTATATCATTCGCTTTTCGCTCACAATTCAAGCAATTGGAGCATCCCTTTTGGCGATTGATTTTATTCCGAGATTTGGAATATTAAAAGGAATCTATTTCTCTGTTTTCCATAGTATATCCGCATTTTGTAATGCAGGATTTGATTTATTTGGCGACAGTTTGGAAGGGTTCACTCAAAATCCACTTGTAATCCTTACAATTGGTGGTCTTATAGTCGTGGGTGGCTTAGGGTTTATCGTCTGGCGCGATGTGTTATCGTATCGACGAAATCGTAAATTACTTATGCATACCAAACTTACACTGATAACCACACTTTCCATATTAGGAGTAAGTTTTTTACTCTTTTGGTTAAGTGAGAGTCGCAATGGAACGTTTGCGGATTTACCATTCCATATGCAACTTATTAATTATCTCTTTATGGCGATTACCCCGCGTACGGCAGGTTATGCGAATGTTAACTATGCGACGGTTTCGTCAATGGGTATTTTTGTTACAATTCTCTTAATGTTTATTGGTGCTTCAGCGGGTTCAACCGGTGGTGGTGTTAAAGTAACAACCGTTGCTACCATTGTGCTCTTTGTTCGTGCTAAATTAAGAGATGAACAAACACATTTTAAGAATCGATCCATCTCTCATGAAAAAGTAGAGAAGGCGCTCTTAATTGTATTTGCTGGGATTATTATGGTCTTACTTGCTTCACTCATCCTTCTGATTACAGAAACGATACCTGAGCGTTATGGTATTGAATACGTATTGGTAGAAGTATTCTCGTGTTTTGGAACTGTGGGTCTAACCATGGGCCTCACACCAAATCTAACAGTGATTGGTAAAATTGTATTAATCGTATTAATGTTTGCTGGGCGAATTGGATTATTAACATTCTTCCTCTCGTTTGGTGGCCGTGCAGAAAAGAAAGAACCGTTAATTCGTTACCCTGAAGGGAACGTCTTAATCGGATAAAGGAGCGAAATAATGACAAATAAAACTGTTGCTATCTTAGGGCTTGGATTATTTGGAGCATCGATTGCGAAAACATTAGCGCGACATAAAGTTGATGTTATTGCGATGGATTCGAAAATGGAACGTGTTGAAGAAGTAGCGAATTTAGTGGAGCATGCAGTCCAAGCAGACTTCACCAAACTTGAACAACTCGAAGCTGCAGATGTCGCAAATGCCGATATCGCAATTATTGCATCGGGAGAACGTTTGGAATCCACAATCCTTGGTGTCCTAAATCTCAAAAAATTGGGCTGTAAACATGTTATTGTGAAAACAAAAAATATGGATTACTATGAAGTTCTTAAAAAAGTAGGAGCCGATCGTGTTGTTTTACCGGAAGTTGAAATGGGAAAAAGACTTGCAAACGAAATTGCGAAACACAGTGTAATTGATGCCTTGCGCATTGATGATCGATACAATATTGTTGAGATTCATGCACTCTCATCATGGTATGGTAAAAGCATTAACGACTTAAATCTTCGTCAAGAATACGGTTTTAATATTCTTGGTATGAAATGTGATAATAATCAAGAATTTCAAATTCTTGTGAGTCCAGAATACAAAGTACGCGAAGGTGATCTCTTCTTTGTATTGGTAGAAGAAAAAGATCTACAACGCTTTAATGATCTTGAAGATCATCATGAATAAGAAAAGGACAATCTTTTAAAAGATTGTCTTTTTTTAAGCAAATGTCTTTACTATTATACCGTAGGGGGTATAATAGTGTCATAAGGTAAATAACCAAAAGGAGTGTAACAATTATGACATTACATATAACAGATAAAGATTTTAAAGAACAAACTTCAGAGGGACTTGTATTTGTAGATTTCTTTGCGGAATGGTGTGGACCATGTAAGATGCTCGCACCTGTTATTGATGAGCTTGCAGATAAATATGAAGGCAAAATTAAAGTAGCGAAATTAGACATTGATGAAAACCGTCAAACAGCAACGGAATTTAATGTTATGAGTATTCCGACAATGATCTTGTTTAAAGATGGCGAACCTATTGAAAAAATCAGTGGATTCCAACCAAAACAAGCACTTGAAAAATACTTAGACAGTAAATTATAATTTATAAAGATATTATATAATGTGGCAAGTGCCACATTATATTTTTTAGGAAGGGTATAACTATGTATAAAACTATTATGACCCCCGAATTAGAATCACAACTTGGTCGCAAAGTGCCTTTAAATATAATTGATGTCCGGGATGAATGGGAATATGAAAGCGGTCATATTGATGGCGCAATCAATATTCCACTGGGTGAATTAAACCGTCACTATACCAATCTTTCGAAAGAGATTACGTACCATATTATTTGTCTTACGGGACATCGTTCTCAAGAGGCATCACGTTTTCTTGCGGACAAAGGATATCATGTTGTGAATGTAATGGGTGGTATGTCGATTTATAAGGGAGCGATGTCACTATGACATGTGAAAAACAATTATTAAACCGTTTAAAACGTGCGGAAGGTCAAATACGTGGCGTTACACGTATGCTTGAAGAAGGAGAGAGTTGTCAGGATGTGCTAGTCCAATTGACTGCTGTTCGATCAAGTGTGGATCGTATCATTAAACTCATAGCCGTAGATAACCTCCTTGATTGTGTCGATGAATCGGGTCGTGATCATGAACGGGTTCAAGATGCAATCAACCTTATTGTAAAGTCTCGTTAAAACACATTTAAATACAAAAACAAAAGCACCTATGCAGTAGGTGCTTTTATTTTACATGTTGTATTATTGATTTCATAACGAGTCCAGATCAGTCCGAGAAGGATTAATACGAGAGAAAGTAATTTGTACGGAAGTCCGGCTAAAGGAAGTGCAATCACAGAGAATGCAATTCCGATATTCGCAAAAAATGCAATAACACAAGGGGTACACCCGTAGGTAAGAATTCCGAAAAGAATGGATACAAAGCTGAGATTTGCTCCTTTACTTTCGATACCTTTGAGATCTACCATTACTGTGTTTAATACCATCAACAGGCCACTGAGTAGGGCCATGAGTAGATTCATAAACACATTGATAATAACGAGATAAATACCATATTCAAGCATCATCTCACGGTAACTGAGGTTGAAAGAATCGATGAGCGTATAGATTCCTAGAAAGAAAATCGTAAACAACGCAAGTTTCATCAAAGACCTCGGTGACTTTAATTTCTGCAATGCTTCATTAAACATCTTTGTTCACCTCTTATTATTACACAACCATTATACCACAGGGGGTATATATAAAAAGGAATATGCCTCGAATTACTTATGGATTGAATAATATTTGACATCAACACTTTGGGGTGGTATCTTTTTAGAAAGCGCATTCAAATGCAAGGTGTTTTAAGGAGGCGAAATCATGAAATGCGATCAGATTGAGTTGAAGAGTCAGGAAGATGAACTTCCGTGTAGCTCTAAGAAAAAAACAATAAGTATTCCGAAGGTTAGCGGTCATTTTCTAAGTGGATGTTTTGGTAATGACGTAGGTGTAGATAGGCAGTTATGCATTGCTACAAAACCAAGGTATACAGATTGTGATGGGTCGTATAAACATGATTATTCGAAACCAACGAAGTGTTCAATAAAAAAACAATTGGATGAACTTCATGAATGGTGTCAGGGTAAGATATCGGGGCATTTTTCGCCACGCTATCACGTTTTGACGTTTACGCAATTTAATCCTCAAACTAAAACAATAAGTGTACGCAATAATTTTAAGTATCTAAACACGGAACATGCGGTGTTTCGGTCGTGTGTGCTCAAGGATGGGCACAGCATTGAAGGATCAAAGTCAAGTTTCAGCCTGGTTTTAGATGTGGGTGAGACTCAAGAAATAAGTATCGATGTACCAAGTTTTTATGAATTTGATGCGATGTATCATCTAAATCTATACGTTATGGACCCTTATACCGATGAAGCGGTATTGTGTCATCAAATACGTCTGCATCATTTGGTAAAGCAAGAAGTAACAATGTCGGAGGAATTTAAACCGCTATCAGTCGTGGAGACACAAACCCGTTGCACGGTAACAGGTGAGAAGTTCTCGTTATCGTTTGATAAAGAAACGGGTTTTATGGACTCATACCGATACGATGGGGATGAAATGCTTTCACGACCGATGTCTTTGTTGTGTAATCGTGGTCCCATGAATTATGAAGACAATGAGCATTGGAATACTTTTACACATGCGTGGGCGCAGGAAGGCGTTAAATCGTCAGCACAGCATTTTTCTATTGTAGTCGTTAATGATTCAAGAATTCGGATTACAACACGTAGTGTGCTTGTAAACGGGTCTGTGGCCCATACTGTTTATAAGATCTTTGCTGATGGACGTATTTGGGTGCGACAAACCTTTAAACCGGCAAATCACTCAGGACTCTCAATGATTGGAATTGCAATTCCATTAAAGCGTGCTTATGATACCTTGGCGTATTTTGGAAAAGGACCCCATGCAAATTATAGAAACCTAAACGATGAATTGGGTTTTGCGGTTTATCATGAATCCCTTGAACAAGAGGTAAGCTCAAAGACATTTCGAAATCATACACAGGTGTTTTGGGCGTCCCTAACGAATGCATCGCGACAAGGACTTATGATTAAGTCGGATCGAGTACCGTTAAATGTTGGAGCACGCAGAGCACTTGATCAAAGTGTGGAATGGATTGTAGCGATTGATGTAGTTGGATGGCTCTCGAAGCATGATCCGCAATTTCTAGATGTACATCGTGAATATCATTATGAATTTGAATTGATTCCTGTTTTAAAGGGACAAGAAGATGCGTATTATAAAGTAAAAATGATATAAAAAAACATGCCGATAATGGAGTAGTAAACTAAAAGTAGACAAGTAAAAAAGACTTGTCTACTTTTTTTGTGTAATAATAAAATCAGAGATAAAACGGAGGTATTAATGATGGGAAGACCCAAAGGTGGATTAAATAATAAATGGACTTATGAGGATCGTATTAAAGTCGTTACACGTCATATTGATGAACATATAAGTGCTGCGAAACTATCACAAGTCCTAAAGGAACGATTAATGGTTGGATTGATCGATTCATGCGCGATGGTAAAGAGGGTTTAAAAAACAAGAAAAAGACAGGAAATCATTTTTCTGCGCTTCATACGAGTAAATCATTAACTGAGATCGAACGACTTCAACTCGAAATTCTAAAACGAGATATTGAGATTGCACGATTAAAAAAAGGGTACCAGGTGAAAGGAGTTGGTGTAAACAAGGAGTTCGTTACTTTAAAAGACAAGAATTCCAAATAGCACATGACTTATCTTTTAAACATCCGATTACGTTCATTCTTAGATTTATGAATTTGAACCGATCTGGTTATTACAAGTGGTTAAAGCATAAGGATGATCTCAATATTTATGAACAAAAAAGAGCGATTCTTAGCTTTGTGATTAAAGACTGGCATCGCCGTTTTCCAAGTTATGGTTATCATGATATCGCTGCAGTCATGAGAAAGCAAAGTGATTTAGGGATTGAATTTTCCGATAATTTAATCCACAAGTGTTGCAAGTTTTTAAATATTAAATCAAAAGTTAAACACTATTCCTATAAAAAACCTGGAACACAAAGTCGAATTTATCCTAATATTATAAAGAATCAATGGAAGGCAACCAAACCTTTAGAAATTATTGTTTCAGATATGACACATATTCGAAACAAAGGGATTAATTATGAATGGACTTTAATGGTTGATACTTTCAACAATGAAATTATAAGTTCTGCATTATCGCGTACAACTGGTGATCCTAAGCCTTACTACAAGTGTCTCGAGGATCTCCTTGCGCTACTTAAGGATAATAAAAAAACAGCTCCCACGATTCTTCACACAGATCAAGGAGCTGTCTACCACTCTAAAGCTTTCGCTAAAGCGCATGAAAATTATAACATAATTAGATCTATGTCGCGAGCTGGAACACCTACAGATAATCCAATTATCGAATCATTAAATGGATGGATTAAAGCAGAAATGGCGTGTGATTATCAATACTGGTCCGTAGATAACTTTGAAAATTTTATCGAAGAATATGTACATTATTTCAATTTTGAAAGACCTGCTTACTGTTTAAATTACAAAACCCCTATCCAATATAAAATGGATAAGGGTTTCTAGTCTTTTATTAATGTCTACTTTTGTTTGACAACTCCACCGATAAGGCATGTTTTATTTTTCTAAGGCTTTGAATGCTCTCCAACTTCCTTCCGGAAGAAGAATTGCTTCATGAAACCGAACATCATGATCTTTAAGGTTATAGAAGTAAACTCCTAGCTCTACGGTTTCACCATTTTCTTTGGTAATGGTAGAGGGGATGCGCTTATACTCATCATCATCACGGCCATTATACCCTTCCATTGCATCAATATCATCGATGATAAGACTGAGGTCTTTGACTGTAATGATTTCACCCCAAACCTTTGTGTCGCCTTCTTGAAGAAGCGCGGGATATCCTTTATAAGGCATATCGTACAAGGTTCCAAGAACATATGCTTTTTCAATTGAAACAACATGTCCATCGACATATTTATTATAATTAAAAAACCCTTCCATTAAAGATCCATAAACAAACATTTGATTATTCATTAGCTGATTGCGCCACCTTGAATCTTATGATCTTCTTTAACGGTTACAGCTGTTGCGATACACACTTCTAAACCTTTAGCGATTTGTTCTAAGGTTAAACTTGGTGCAGTAGGCTTGTCCATAACTTGTTGTGTTGCGAAAGGAACATGAATAAATCCACCACGAACATTAGGATATTTTTTATCAACAAGATAAAGCAATCCGTACATCAGGTGATTGCATACAAAGGTACCCGCAGTGTTCGAAACACTTGCAGGAATTGATGCTTGTTTCATATTCTCAACCATTGCTTTGATTGGCAAGGTAGCGAAATAGGCTGCTTTACCATCTTCAAAGATTGTTTCATCAATAGGTTGATTCCCTTCGTTGTCTTTGATGCGTGCATCATCTTGGTTGATGGCTACACGTTCTGGTGTAACCCCAAAACGATTTCCAGCTTGACCAACACAGATGACAATGTCAGGTTGATGTTTAGCCATCGCTTCATCTAATACCTCAACCGATTTGTTGAAGACGGTTGGAACTTCGAGTTTAAGTACTTCGGCCCCTTCGATTGTATCAGGGAGTAATTTAACTGCTTCATAAGCAGGATTCATTTTTTCCCCACCAAATGGATCAAAACCTGTAATTAAAACTTTCATAGATACGTCCTCCTTCAATAATTAATTAGAAAGCTAAGAAATACATCAAGAAGATATGGATTACGAGCATAATAAGAGCCATAGGTGCTTGATATTTAATAATAGAATATTGTGATTTTGTCTCAAGTAAAGCAGCAGGAACAATATTGAAGTTCGCAGCCATGGGTGTAAGTAAAGTACCACAGAACCCTGCTGTCATTGCAAGCGCACCTGCAATGAGTGGGTTTGCACCTTGAGCAAATACAAATGGAATCCCAATTCCAATTGTAATAACGGTAAATGCCGCAAACGCATTTCCCATAATAATAGTAAAGATGGCCATACCAACACAGTAAGCAACAACACCTGCAAAGATGTTTCCATTAGGAATAAAGCTACCAAGTAGTGTTGCGATAAGATTTCCGACACCTGCAGTTGTGAAGACAACGCCAAGCGCTGAAAGTAATTGTGGCAAGATGCTGAATGAACCCATTGTACGCATGAGACGCGTTGCATCATTTACGACCCCTTTAGGTTTTGTTTTTGTAATAATAAAGGTTGCGATTAATCCACATGCTGCAGATAATCCAATTGCAATATACCCTAAAACACCAGCACTAACACCGGGCGCAATTTTGGGTAATACAAAGGAGAATAAGAATGCTCCAATTGCAATAAATACAGAAGGAATAAAGATTTTAAATCCAATTCGATCTGATTGTTCATCACGGAAATCTTGAGAAATTTGCTCAATATCTCCAATATTAACCGTCTTCATAAATGAAAGAACTCCAAGTGCTAAGACAAGTAATCCATTAATATTATTAGGAATATATTTACCTAACATAAATAGTACGGCTAAAATAATCCAAAATGATGCGGCACCGTATTTACGGTTATCATCAATATTGCGGTATGCTGAAATCGCTGTAGCGATAAAAATACATCCGACAATCATATACCACATTTCTAAGAATAATTCCCAAAAATTTGCTGTCATAATTATTTAGCCCCTTTCTTAATACGGCGATCTAACAGAACTGTTTGAACGCCTCCAAGTACTAGAGCAATTACAAAGACTGGAACGCTCCAAAGTGCAATGCCTTGGTGTGTTACGTCATAACCTTGTTCAACCAGTGTTTCAACAATTAAGATAACACCACTTGCATAAGGAAATAAGTTTTGACCAAAGAAGTTACCATAGTTTTCAGCGGCAGCAGCCCCTGCTTTAATTTCTTCTTCCTCGGCAACCGTAAGTGCAGAACCTTTTTCTTGAATTCCAGCACCTTCAGCCATTGGATGAATGAGTGGACGGACAAATTGTGGATGTCCTCCTAAACGTAATGCGCCAGCAGCGGCAGCTTGACGAATTAGTTGGTAAACCCAAATTACACGTCCTGCTGTAAGAACTTTCATTTTTTGAATTAGTTTTACAGCTTGTTCTTTTAATCCATAACGTTCACATACCCCAACTACTGGTAACGTTAGGACAAAGATTGTTAAACCACGGGACTTAACAAAGTTAGAACCCAATGTTTCTAAAATCTCGCCAAAGTTCATACCACCAATTAACGCGGTAACAACGGCAGCGACTAAAACAACAGCGATTGAATCAATTTTCATTGCAAATCCAACAACAATAATAAGTACTCCAACTAGGAGCCAAAGATTAACAGTATCGACCATACACTTCTCCTCTCGTATAGATTTAACTATACGTAAGATTATAAAATGAAACAGGATTCATTACAACTATAAGACGTCGGTATTTTTATGATTGAAGCCATCAACTTCCAAAAACCAACTTATTTTCATGAATTTATGCGATAAAAATTAATCACAAATCAAAGAATTGAGGCTTTAAACAGGGGGTATTTAACGGTTTCAGCGATTTTCAGAGTGGAATGCGTGATAAACTGAAAAAATAAATCAAAATAAATGTAAGAAATCGAAAAACGTGCGTTTGCACACATGATTTTCACGTTTCAATCACATATAAATGATATGATTTATTAGATAAAAAAGAAGTGTTTTACACTACGTATGAATTGCGTATGATAAAATATTTTTATTGATAAGAAAGAGGTGTTCGACATTAACGAGAAACAAATTAATGAGACAGAAGAAGTAGTAGAAAAGGAAGTAAGAGAGCCTGAATTTTCACGACATGATTTTGGCTGGGAAAGTCTTGCTTCTGTGGAAACGTCTCGACAAAACCAATTAATTTCAGAAGTATACAGTGTTATGAGTACAGGGGATGATGAACGCATTGAGTTTGTCAAGAAAGAGTGGGAATCTTTATCAGAAGAAGGAATCGATGAAGATTTGGAAGAAAAATTTAAAGCAGCACTTGATCAATACGAACATCGTCAAGAACGACTTGAAAGTGCACGTGCAATTAAAAAAGACTTGATTGAACAAGCTGATCAATTAAAAAAATCTACAGACTGGAATAAAACTGCAGTTAAATTACAAGAACTTCAAAAACAATGGAAAGAAGCAGGGTTTGCAGGTCAAGATGTTGATCAAGAACTTTGGGAAAAATTCCGTGCAATTAATGATGAGTTCTTTGATGCTCGCAGTGCTCATTTCGAAGAGATGACATTGCTTCGTAAAGATGCGAAAGCATTGAAAGAAGCCTTAATTGAAGAAGTCGAAGCCATTAAAGATTCAACGGAATGGAAAGAAACATCCGATGCAATGCGTGACTTAATGACACGTTGGAAAGAAGCTGGCTTTGCGGGACGTGAACATGAAGACCGTCTATGGGAAGTGTTTAATGGTCATCGTCAAAGTTTCTATCAAAAGCAACGTGAATTCTTTGACGGATTGCGTGCAGAACAAGATAGTGCTCGTGAGAAAAAAGAAGTGATTATTGGAAAGGCAAAAGCGCTCGTGGAATCATTCAATGATGCAACGACACGCGAAAATATGGAAGCGTTGTTTAATGAATGGAAAGAGGCAGGTCATAGTGGACGTGATCATGAGCCAAAACTATGGGATACCTTTAGAAGCATTCAAGACGATTTCTATGCACGCATAAAAAATCGCGATTTTAATCAACAAGAATCCCGTCGTCATGAAATTGAAGAAGAACTTGAACTTCTTGATGTACGTTGTGATGCTTTAGAAGAACTCAACGAAAAAATTAAAATTAAGATTGCGAGTCTAGAGGGACAAGCACAAACCAATGATTCTGAAACGTTACAAGAAGAAATTGCGGGTCTTAAAAACAACTATGAAGAAAATGAAGCGAAGCTCGATGAATATGTTCGTGAACAAGCAAAACTTCAAAACGAATTAAATCGGATCTTCTAGGATTAACCACTCTTGCATGAGTGGTTTTTTTATGGTCTAATAAACATGAAAAGAGGATTCTATGAAAAATAAATTAATGAAAGCAACGTTAGTTTTTCTTTGTGCATTTTTAGGATTTGCAGGGGGTCATATGGCCCAAAAATTATCTTTTACTTACAGTATGGGGCCCCTTAATATTTTTCTCGCTTCAATGGGGTTTATCATACTCAGTTTTGTCATTCATATTGTGATGCATGAAACCGGTCATCTTATTTTTGGACGCATCACCGGTTATCAATTTATCTTGATCCGTTTTTTTTCCATTACTTTGATTAAAACGGATCAGGGTTATCAATTAAAGTCGTTAAATATTCCAGGAACAGCAGGGCAATGTTTAATGATGCCACCCAAAACGATGAATGAACCATTTCCAACGCAACTTTATAATCTAGGCGGAATTATTACCAATGGAGTGATTGCTTTAGTGTCCTTAGGTGTACTCTTGGCTGTGCCCGTTGGGCCCTATATGCAAATATTCCTAACATTACTCATCTTACTTGGGATTTTCGCAATTCTGGTTAATGGACTCATCATGGAAGATACACCCAACGATGGTTATAATGCTTCATTATTGAGACATCGACCAGGATTGCGTCCTTATTTCTGGTTACAACTCTATGTTATTGGCATGAAGGCACTTGGAAAAGGGTATGATGAACTTGATCCTCATCTCCTTCAATCGATTCCACTTCGTGATTGCGACAATCCGATTGGACTCACAGCACAGCTTATTTATATCGAATCGCTATCATCAAATCGTGAACGTATTGCGGCATATGAAGCTCTTCAAGAAATGAATATGATTCCACTTCAAAAAGTTTTGGTTGAGATTGATCATGCTTCGTGTTTGATGTTGGAAGGAGAAATCGTCGAACCGACCCCCATGATGAATACAATTGTAAAGAAAATAAAGGGCAATCCGGATTGCCTTAAGTTTGAGTATTTAAAAGCGGTTGTGGTTGATAAAAACCCCGAACGTGGTGCTCATATCCTTGCGACATTTTTAAAGGATACCAAACATTACCCTTATCGTCATGATGTAGAATTAATCTATAAAGAACTCATGGATTTCGAAGCGAAACAAAACCATGGAAATGTTTGAGAAAATGATTCGCGGGGAGATGTATCGAAGTGATGATCCAACCCTAATGCAACTGAATTTAAAGGCATTGACGTGTACGATTCGAGCCAACTTGGAACCGAGCGGAGCGCTAAGATCAGAAATCTATCGTGAGATTTTAGGAACAGCTCCGGAAACCTTTTGTATTTGTCCGGGATTTGCGTGCGATTATGGTATAAATATCCATCTGGGTAATCATTTTTTTGCGAATCATAACTGTGTGATGTTGGATGTCTGCGAGATCCGATTTGGAGATCATTGTATGTGCGGACCAAACGTACAGATTTATACTGCAACACATCCAATCGATCCTACACAGCGTAATTCTGGGTGGGAGTATGGAAAACCGGTAACAATTGGAAATAATGTCTGGTTGGGCGGGAGTTGTGTGATTTTACCTGGTGTTTCATTGGGAAATAATGTCGTGGTTGGTGCGGGTTCAGTTGTGACACAAAGTTTTGGTGATAATGTCGTCATTGCGGGAAATCCCGCGAAAATCATTCAAACGAATGCATATTAAAAAAGTCCGTATTCGGACTTTTTTAATATGCAGGTTCTTCAAAATATTGTTTTCCAATCTCATTAAAATAAAACTGTTGATATTCTTTGTCGTTTAAGAGGGAATCAATATACCGATGTAAATCGTCTACCTCATTTTTTTGATGAATGCTCATGCAGGATTCATAATTTGTATAAAATCCATTTTTTGTAAAGTTCAACGAACCAATAAATGCGATATCATCCACAAGATACAGCTTCGTATGAAGTTTTTGATAACGATTTGTTTTCCAAATTGCGATGGGCATTTTAGGTTCGTAACCATAACTATAAATAGGGGTTTTATGAACTCGATCAAAGTATTTAAAATTTGCAGCGAATAGCAAGATAACTACACTGATTTCAAACCAAAAACCGACACTACCTTTAAGCGTTATGGCATGAGCCAAAATGATGAAATTAACAAAACACCATCCAAGAGCAATCAAACGACCCATCCGTTTTTTTCGAAGTGCATCATCACTTTGAGTACGCGTTTGAGTAAAGAGGGAACGCGCTAATTCTTGATTTGCTTTTTGACCTTGTTTATAATCCCAGGTAAATACTAAACCTGTTGTAATACCTGATTGATGTTGCTGAATCAACTTCTCGACATATTCCTTATTAACATAAGGGGATACAATTTTAATTGTATGTTTGCTTTGATTAAATCGGGCCATAATTTCTTTTCCGGCACCTTTACCAATATAAAGATCGCCATCGACACGATTTAAATTTAAATGATTAGACACAATAAATCTCCTTTAGTAACGATACACATCATAATTAAGGAACGAAATACTTACAAGATTACGCGTTCAATCGCACAAGAAACGGGTACTAAAAGGGCAAAAATTGCGATAGATTCAATAAAAAAGCCATCATACGATGGCTTTATGTTTAACACGTTTAAGTAGTTTTTGTGCATCAATTATATCGAATTCATTCGCATCGATATAAAGGAGATTGGATAACGTCTCTGTTTCAGTAAAATCTAATTTTGGACGGATCCGTTTCAGTGCTTTTTCAATTCTATGAATTTGATCAAAGGGATCCAATGCATCATTCATTATTATCTCTTTGCAAACAATATAATGGTAGAGCAATTCCATCTGATCTCGTTTTGGAAACAATTCGAGTAAAACCGTTTGAATCATCGCTTTCTGTTGATCGCCTCGTGGAAAGATTTTCTTTTGATAGTTTGCGCGATCGTGTTCGAGGACTTCTTTAGGACGAAAATTAAACCAATCCTCAATACTCATGGTATCACTTCCTTTTAATCTATTATATCACGCTTCAACGCCTTATAATGCTTTCTCAATTTTTTTAGAGCCCAGTCATAGTGGGATGAAGTGCCACTAATAAAATAGGCACCTAATGTTGTTGTTTTGGTGAAAGGATAAACCTTACGATCAAACAGGGATTCTTGGGAATGTTGAGGAATTAACGCTACAATTTCTGTGTGTGTTTTTTTGAGTTCTTGAAGCGCCGCTTCCAAAGATGTGTTTTGATATGCTTCCCAAATTTTTTGATTGAGTTCAGGGGTCGTTTTCCATGTATATCCTTTTGCAGGGATATCTGGCATTCCGTTTTCAACGACACCAACCTGGTACCATCCAGCGAGCATCTTATGCCACTCAATAAGATGACATAAAACATCGCGTAAATTTCGATCTCGATCCTCAAGTACAAATGTCGCATGGCGTTCTTGCTCGCTTAAGGCATCAATATAGCTCATGAGTTTATTGAAATTTAGGTTTGCTGCTTCTAGTAGTGCTTCTTTTGTTTGTGGACGTGCCATTATGATTCTCCTTTTAGTTATTCGAGATCTAGAATTGCATTATTCCGGTCCATAATAACATGTTTAACGGATCCGTCAAGATACTTCTCAACACATGTTGCAAGGTGTTGAGTAGCCTTTTCTAAATCGTCACGACGTGTTGGATCGACACACTCAATAATTAAGAATGCATTCGTTGTGTCATCTGTTAACATGGTTCGTTGACCATCACGCCAATTCCAACAACGACAGACCGCACCAACATCATCAACGTATGCGATTTCGCCAGGGAGGGTATTGTCAGGTTCCAAATCACCAAGTGCTATAAAGTGATCATCACCTTGAGTTTTTATTAACTGTAACGAACCTACAAAGGTATCGATGTCTTCTCCACCGCAAGGAAGGCCATAAGTCAGCGAGATTCCATTATATATATCGACAAGGGGATTAATTGATCCAACCCCATTTCCCTTTGAGACACGCTTTAATAAAGCCTCAATCGATACACGTGCTCCTTTCTTGGTTTTAAATTTTTGATACGCATCACGCCAAACTGCAATGACATCATTTTGACTCAAAACATCTTCGGTAAGATACTTGTGAGCGTCATGATGACTCGCTTCAAGAAATTTAGTAATTGCATTCATAGATTCAGGGTTGATATCCTTGTTTCGGACATTGTGTGCGAGCACAATCCCAAAACAAGCGTCAGGAAATAAAGACCAAAAATCATCGGATATAATAAATTGTTTCATGGAAGTACCTTCTTTCTATATGCTTATTATAGTACACCGGTGCGAGGGTGTGCTTGTAAATGTGATGAAAAAAGAAAAACCATGTTCTAAAACGGCTCAAAATAAAAAAACTTGATCGTGTATCAAGTTTTTCACTTAGAGATAAGCGTGCATTAGAGCATAAGCACGAGGAACCTTTTGGAGAAGGTTTTGTGTGAGTGCGTCAAGATCTTCAAAGTTCGGATGCGTCTCCAAATCGATTGAGACAATAAACCACTGAGGCATCTCCTTTAAACTATTCAAGGGGGACGCTTTAAAGACATCCCAATATTTTTTTTGAATCGGTTTTGTTCGTCCCATAAGCCAAAGCTCAAACTTCATTTCTTGATGATTTAAGATAAGGCCTAACTTTAAACCCTTTGAACGAAGAAAACTATCATCGAAATAAAAATAGGTGTAATCAAGATAGCCATTCAGGACAGATTTCGCTGTGAATGAATCAAGTTTGAAATTGCGCTGAATCGCACTCATTGTGTCAATTAGAAATTTATACGTTGAAGGTATGTCGTTTTTATTGATGCTTTCTTGGTATCTAAGGATTCGTTGGTTGATCGAAAGTTTCATTGTGCTCTCCTTTTCACCAACTATAACAAATTCTTATTTTGAAAACAATTAGAGACCATTCCGGCATAAAAAAGTCATTACCGAAGTAATGACTGTGATTTAATAATTGGTGCGGGCGAGAGGACTCGAACCTCCATGCCGAAGCGCTAGATCCTAAGTCTAGTGTGTCTGCCAATTTCACCACGCCCGCGTATTCACTTTGTATTGCTAATAGATTATAACAAGCCGTTTCTAAGAAAGCAATACCCAAATTCAATAAAAATTAAAAAAAATTAAAAAAATAAAAAAAGCGGTTAAAAACCGCTTAAAGAGTGATTATACGTATACAATTTTAACTTCACCGAGTGTTACATCGCCATTTAAAGTTAATGTAGGACCATCAACGACCGTATTACGGTGTGGATCGTTTACACTTGCCAATGTATTATCGATATTGTTTATGACATTAATGTTATAAGGGATAAACAATTTCACTTGACCAAACGCGCAATTTACGTCAAGTTGTGCACCTGCTGGATTAAACTGTGCTTGGTCGAAATAGATTGACAATGAAGCAAATGTATTATCAATATATCCACCTGTAAAGTTCTTTGAACGAATATAACGCGTGCGATCGGTAAAAATTGCTTCGATATTTATAAAGTCGGCGTGATCATCATCCCAATAACCGGAACGGTTATGTTGTGTCCCAGTATGGTACTCATAATGATTGCCATCTTCGTCTGTGGCATAGGTTGTACTTTCACGGTATGATTCATACTTCTTAAAATTTACCTGACGTTTACGTCGTTTAAAAATTACTGAAAGACCAATTGCTAAAAACGTACTTGCCCAAAACAACATGCCACCATTCCCATGAATATTAAAATATACACGGTTAATCCAAAGTGCCAAAGTAAGTGGATAAATTATCCCAAAGAAATTTAATTTAGGCATGTTTGAAATTGCGAAAGCAACAAGCGCCACTGTAAAGGCAATTTTAAAGACATTAGGTCCGAAACTATAAAGGTTAAAGGCACTGCCAAATAACCCAAATGCAAGTAATACGAGTACAAATCCCCAAAAATAATCATTTTTCTTCATTAAATGCTTTCCTCCTTTAATCGTTTTTTAATCTGTTGGAAATACATGCGTGAAACATACGTTATTTTATGACTGCCATTAAATTGAACACTTCGTGAAGAGGTGATATTACGCTCGATGGAATCGATTTGATTCAAATTCACGATGGTCGACTTTGATGCTCTCATAAATGAACTGGGAAGAGATGATTCTAATTCATACAAACGATAGTGTGTTCGAAATGAATCTCTGGCTGTATGCGCGTACACAGCATCATCCTCTGTTTCAAAAAAACATATATCATTGAGATCGATCGATATATCTTTCCCACGGTGACTTGCGTGAATCGATTGTGTTTCCAAATTTTTAATTAATTTCTCAATCTGCGGTGTCATTTCACGACATTCCAAAACAATATCGTCTTCAAGTTTTGGATTGATAATAACCTTAATTTTCACGGATGTTCCTCCTGATACTATTATAAATAATTATCGTTGATTCGATATAAAAAAGGATCAAGATGTCATAAATAAGTGGTAAGTTGTTATTTACGGAGAGATCTTAGAAGTTCAATCTCTGCCTTATAACCATCATTATCATCTTGTGGGGTTTCAAGATAAAAAGGAAGATGACGTAATTTAGGGTGATTGATGATTTTCTCAAATGTCTCCAAACCGATGGACCCTTGACCAATTTTTTCATGACGGTCTTTGTGGGATTTAAATGGATTTTTGCTATCGTTGAGATGAATTGCATAAAGCTTATCCAATCCAACAACGTTATCAAAGTGTTCTATAACCCCATCTAAATCATTAACAATATCATACCCTGCGTCATAGATATGACAGGTATCCCAACATACGCCAATCTTTTCTTTGACCGTTACATTATGAATGATTGCTGCAATTTCTTCAAACGTACGTCCGACCTCAGTTCCTTTGCCCGCCATCGTTTCAAGTAAAACTATGGTTTCTTGAGTGGGATCTAAGACACGATTTAACATATCAGAAATCATAACAATCGCGGGTTCAACGCCTTGTCCGACATGACTTCCCGGATGGAAGTTATAAAGACTTCCCTTGATGTGGCTCATACGAGACAAATCATCAAGCATGAGTTCTTCTGCATAATCACGCGTATAATCCTTATTACTGCATGGGTTCATGGTATATGGAGCATGAGCAAGGATATGTTTGAAATGATTTGCTTTGATTAACGTATTAAGCTTTCCGAGATCCTCAAGATTGAGGGGTTTTGCTTTTCCGCCGCGAGGACTTCGCGTGAAAAACTGAAACGTATTGGCATCAATACGAAGTGATTCATGTCCCATTGCTTCATAACCTTTCGCAAATGAGAGATGACAACCAAGATAAAACATAAAAATTCCTCCTTATATATATGTATCGTAACAAGATGTCTCTGAGACTACAATCTTTAAGCAAATAACTATACATTCAAAAAGGATATTGATAGGGTTTATATAAGAGGTGATGACATGGAATTAAGTGGAAAACGCGTTTTAACCCTTGTAAGTGATGATTTTGATGACTTAGAATTATGGTATCCAATCCTTCGGCTTCGTGAAGCAGGTGCTCATGTTGATGTTGCTGCTGAAGCGTCAGCGAAGACCTATCGTGGAAAATATGGGCTATCGGTTGTAAGTGATTTAGCATTTCATGATGTGGATATTACAACTTATGATGGGCTTGTAATTCCTGGAGGATGGGCTCCAGATTATTTAAGACGATTGGATCCTGTGCTTGATTTTGTGAAGTACATGGATTCCCATAAAAAAGTTATTGGACAAATATGTCATGCGGGCTGGGTACTCTCTTCAGCAGGGGTCTTAACGGGGAAAACAGTGACCAGTACGCCTGGGATTAAGCATGACTTAATGTATGCCGGTGCACATTGGGTTGATGAACCTGCAGTTCGAGATGGGCATGTTGTTTCTGGGAGACGTCCACCGGATCTACCAATTTATTTACCAATGTTGATTGAAGCACTTAAGGACTGATTTTATATCAGTCTTTTTATTTTAATTGAAACAATCTTGCTTTTAAATCTTTAAATCCATAGAGAAAGCAATACATTCTTAATGAATAACATTAAAACCATACTTAAATCGTCTCTCGCTTGTCGATAACACGAACAGTATAGAGCAATATAGTGCTAATTGGTGCGAGTGAGTTTGTGAATTGGGTATACAATTCGAAAAGGTTTTCATTTGAACGAAGTTCACTTAGAAGTGAGTATTTTTGAATTCCAAGTGGTGTAATTAATTTTGTGAAAAAAGTCTGTGAATTCGCAAACTAGTATGATTTGAAGCAATTAAGCACAAGTGTATACCAGAACGTGCCTAAAAAGGATGTGAAAAATAAAACGTATTGTACTAAGTTTGATATAATATGCGTGTAATACAAATAAGATATTGGGAATCAAACCCGAGAATAAGGAGGTATCTTAATGTATAATCAATGGAAAGGCTTCAAAGGAAGCTATTGGAAAGAAAACATTGATACTCGTGATTTTATTAAAAATAACTACACAGAGTATACTGGTAACGATGAGTTCTTAGAAGGACCAACTCAAAATACGTTGGATCTTATGGAACAACTTGAAGAAATGAATGCTGTACAACGTGAAAAAGCTGGCGTTTACAACATGGATACAAAAATTGTATCAACTGTAAGTTCACACGGTCCAGGTTACATGGATAAGGATAAAGAGCAAATTGTTGGGTTCCAAACAGATGAACCATTAAAACAAGCATTTATTCCTTTCGGTGGAATTGGAATGGCTGTGAAAGCTCTTGAAAGTAATGGTTATGAACCCGATGAGGAGTTAGTACATATCTTTACAAAATGGCGTAAAACACACAACCAAGGGGTATTTGATGTTTATACACCAGAAATGCGTGCAGCACGTAAGAATAAGATTATTACTGGTCTTCCAGATGCTTACGGACGTGGACGTATTATTGGTGATTACCGTCGTATTGCTCTTTATGGTATCGATCGTCTTGTAGCTGGAAAGAAAAATGATTTAGCACATACAGGTTATAAAACAATGACTGACGATGTCATTCGTCTTCGTGAAGAAATTAGTGATCAAATTCATGCATTAGCAGAAATTAAAGAAATGGCTGCAGCTTATGGATTCGATATCTCACAACCTGCTGGAAATGCAAAAGAAGCAGTTCAATGGTTATACTTTGGTTACTTAGCAGCAATCAAAGAAAATAACGGTGCAGCGATGTCAATTGGACGTATCTCAGCATTCCTTGATATCTATATCCAACGTGATTTAGACAATGGTGTGATTACTGAAAAAGAAGCACAAGAACTTATTGACCACCTCGTAATGAAACTACGTATGGTTAAATTTGCGCGTACACCTGAATATAATGCACTATTTAGTGGATACCCAATTTGGGCAACATTATCAATTGCAGGTATGGGATTTGATGGACGTTCACTCGTTACAAAGACAGACTTCCGTTTACTTCATACACTCATTAACATGGGACCTTCACCAGAACCAAACTTAACAGTTCTTTACTGTAAAGAATTACCAGAAGGATTCCGTACATTTGCTTCACGAATTGCTATTGAAACATCTTCAATTCAATTTGAAAATGATACATTACTTCGTGAAAAATGGGGTTCAGACGACGTTGCGATTGCATGTTGTGTATCCGCTACTGTAATTGGTAAAGATATGCAATTCTTTGGAGCACGTGCGAACTTAATTAAATGTTTACTTTACGCTATCAACGGCGGTATTGATGAAGTGACAAAAGCACAAGTTGGACCACGTTTACGTCCAATTACTTCAGAATACTTAAACTTTGATGAAGTTAAAGTTGCTTACCAAGACATGATGGACTGGTTAGCTGAATTATACGTAAATACATTAAACTCAATTCACTACATGCATGATAAATATGCTTATGAAAAAGCACAACTTGCATTAATGGATTCCGATCTTAAACGTACGTTTGCAACTGGTATTGCAGGTATTTCACACGTTGCTGACTCCTTATCAGCAATCAAATACGCTAAGGTTAAGACGATCCGTGACGAAAAAGGTTTAGTTGTAGATTATGAAGTCGAAGGAGACTTCCCTAAATATGGTAATGATGATGACCGTGCAGATGATCTTGCAAACTGGGCATTACAATACTTCATGGGACAAATCAAACGTCACCATACATACCGCAACTCAACACCAACATTAAGCTTGCTTACAATCACATCAAATGTTGTTTATGGTAAAGCTACAGGTAATACACCTGATGGACGTGGACAAGGTGTTCCTTTAGCACCTGGTGCAAACCCATCATACGGTGCAGAAAAGAATGGTTTATTAGCTTCATTAAACTCAACAGCTAAATTAGACTATAACTGTGCACTTGATGGTATCTCAAATACACAAACAATTGCGCCAATTGCAATGGGTAAAACTTCAGACGAACGTATCGTAAACCTACGTGGTATTATGGACGGTTACTTCGCACAAGGAGCTTACCACTTAAACGTTAACGTATTTGATAATGCACTTCTTGAAGATGCGATGGCCAATCCATTGAAATACCCTAACTTAACAATTCGTGTATCCGGTTATGCTGTTCGATTTGTCGAACTTACAAAAGAACAACAACTTGATGTTCTTATGAGAACGGCTCACGAAAGAACGGTTTAATTTATAATTAATTAAGCAACAATTAAAAATCACGCCTATACCGCGTGATTTTCTTTTATCAAATCTCAACCGCACCACTTTTACTTTTATTAAAGTCTATCTCATAGGCCGTTTTGAAGTCAAATATTTTTCGCGGCATTGAGTTAATTTTGAAGCAAATATCATCAAGATATTGTTGCGCTATATCATACATTGATTTTCCTTTTGGTATAAACCTTCTCACGATTGCATTCGCTCTTTCATTGGTTCCACGTTGAAAAGAACAGTATGGATCACACTTATATAGTTTCACACCCAACCGCTTGGCTGTAATGCCTAATGTTTTAAATTCAAGTCCATTATCGACTGTTATCGATTTCGTGGTTATATTATTCTCTTCAATAAATTTTCGAATTAAGTTTGATGTGTAATAGTCATATCGATATTCTGCTTTAATAAGCCAGGTCATTCTTGAGCAGCGGTCTACAATGGATATAATCGCTGCAGATTCATGTTTCTTACCGATTATAGAGTCGATTTCGAGATGGCCAATCTCGTTACGTTCCTCAATGTATTTAGGTCTAAGGCTAATTGGAAGTACTGTTTTCTCTTCCAAGTTCCATTTCAAGTGATTCATCATTCCACTAATTCTCTTTTTACGTTTTCGACGTTTATAGCACATTCTATTTGGTTTTATATCAAGTTTACCTTGATTAATCCAGTTATAGACTTGCTGCGATGAAACACACGGTTTATATGGATGATATCGTTTATAGTTACTCAAGCATACTTCTACCGAATGAACTTTAGGATCATAATGAGAATGCAGATATTCGATTAAGTGGGAATATTTTTCTCGAATATCAATCGTTCGTTTCTTATAGACATTATTTTTATATCTAGAAATCGTAGAATGAGATATATTGAGTTTACGTGCTGCCTTGCGCATAGAGTAGCCGATGCTTAATAGAATATCAATTTGGTCTTTCATTTTTTTATCTAATTGTTTATACTTCATATGGGAGCTCCTTTTAGTCGGGTGGGCTCCTTTTATTATACAAAAACAACCGCACCTTGGGTGGTGCGGTTGAGATTTGAATTTAGGAAAATCACGCCTATACCGCGTGATTTTTTTGTATGTTGAAAAGACATCGCATGATCACGATGTCTTAGGTTAAAGATTATGAGATGAAAAGGACTGAGACACATTCGGGAGCGTAAACATCTGATTGGAGTAATGTCAGCATGCCAGTCTCGTGATTTCTTGCGTATAAGGTGAGATTGTTGGTATCGCGGTTTGCGCAAACCAGGTATTCATCATCTGGACTAAGGGCAAAATCACGAGGATGTTCACCAAAGCTTGAAATATTTTGAATGAATTCAAGCTGGAGTCCGTCTTGACTGATTTTAAAGACTGTGATGGAGTCGTGACCACGGTTGGATACATAGAGATAGTTTCCGTCTTTAGAGATTCGAATTGCAGCTGCAGATCGGATTGCATCAATTTCTGGCAATGCATCAAACACACCGTGCTCGATAAAATCAAATCCGGCATCTTCTAAAACCGTAACATGACATGTATGCTCCGAAAATAGATAGAGAAGTGGTAATTGTGGATGAAAGGCAAGGTGACGCGGACCAGACCCTTCGGGTGCCTTATAAGTTGCGATTTCATTCATGAGTTCGTATTTACGAACTGTATCCAACCCCAGATCGCAAACATAAACAAATTCCGTATTGGGCTTCTTGTTTACGAAATGGGCATGCGATCCGTCTTTATACTCAATTTTTTTAAAGACTTGATGATTCTTATAAACATTGACACGTCCTTTATGGTAATTTGCGTCGTAAATTTGATCTTCGTTTTGATCGTATGCAACATAACATGGTGCAGGTCCAGGCTCGGTGAAAGACTCAAGCAACTCGGTGTTCACGCTAAGATACTTCCATGTCGCAATTCCTGCTTGATTTTCTTTTTGATAAACGCTAAAAAGCGTTTGCGTGGATGGATCGTAGTCAAGATAAGTTGGGTTTTCTACGTCCGCAATGTGCGTTAAATTATGTAAACGATCATTGATTAGATCGATCTCATAAATTCCTTTGCTTTCAGATTTTGTATAAGTTCCAAGTAATATTTTTGTCATAAAACCCTCCTAAATGAATTATACCATAAGAATTTGGAATTTAATTTCATAATTAACGTCGTAAAAAACACTTAAATGAAACTGAAAATCATCTTTGATTCAGTTGGTTGTGAGATGGTTTAAGTCGAGATACAATTTGGGTACTTAGGAGGCGGCTATGACTAAAAAAATAAAGATTGTTACGATAGGTGGTGGCAGCAGCTACACACCGGAGTTAATGGAAGGTTTCATCAAGCGATCCGATCAAATCGATATCTCAGAATTGTGGTTGGTCGATGTTGAAGCGGGAAAAGAAAAATTAGAAATTGTCGGCGCAATGGCTCAACGTATGGTTGAGGCAGCAGGTCTTGACTGGAAAGTAAAATTAACACTTGACCGTCGTGAAGCGCTCAAAGATGCGGATTTTGTGACGACACAATTTCGTGTTGGACAACTTGAGGCAAGAAAACGTGATGAACGTATTCCCGGGAAATACGGATCATTGGGTCAGGAAACAAATGGGGCAGGCGGAATATTTAAGGCATTTCGAACCATTCCTGTAATTCTTGATATTATTCACGATATGGAAACATTATGTCCCAATGCATGGCTTATAAACTTTACAAATCCAGCAGGGATTATAACGGAAGCAGCAATTAAATGGGGTGGATGGAAACGTACGATTGGTCTTTGCAATATCCCGGTTGGATGTACAAAAATTAATCATGAAGCGATGGGATATGATGAAGACGCGAATGTCTTGTTTGAAAAATTTGCGGGGATTAATCATTTTCACTGGCACCGTGTCTGGGATAAAGATGGAACAGAAGTAACGCAAGAATTAATTCAGCGTTTGTTTGATCCTAACAGTGCATTTTCAAAAGTACAAGAAGTAAAAAATATCACACCAATACCGTATAATCTTGATCAACTCCATGATTTAGGGATGATTCCTTGTTCTTACCACCGCTATTATTATATTGCGCGGAATATGACAGAAGAGTTTATGGAAAATTGGTCAAATCATAAGACACGTGCTGAAACCGTTCAACAAACCGAAGCGGCTTTATTCGATTTATATAAAGATCCAAATTTAAATTATAAACCTGAAGAGCTTACACAACGTGGCGGTGCGCATTATTCTGATGCAGCATGTCAATTAATCGCATCCATCCATAATGACTTACGTACGGTGATGACGGTAAGTACTCAAAATAATGGAACCATTACGGATTTACCTTATGATTGTGTTGTGGAGGTAACCAGTGTAATTACCTCGCATGGTGCAGAACCGTTTAACTGGGGTTCTTTTGCTCCTTCCGCACGCGGTCAATTACAAATGATGAAAGCAATGGAAGAAACGGTGATCGAAGCTGCAGTTACGGGTAATTATGCGAAAGCGGTTCAGGCATTTACAATTAATCCGATGATTCAAGCAGGGCATTATACGACAGATATGCTTCATGAAATGCTTGTGGCCCATAAAGATTATCTGCCTCAGTTTGCAGATAAAATTGCGGAACTGGAAGCTCAAGGCGTTAAATACATCGCCGATTAGAAATTAAATTGCTATAATGGACAGGAGGCATTGCCTTCTGTTTTTTTATGAAAGTTGAGGAAGTATATGATTAAGTTAATTGCGACGGATATGGATGGGACACTTTTGGACGCAAATCATGAATTAACACCATCAATGCGAGCAAAGATTCTTGAATTACGTCACCAAGGGATTAAATTTGGGGTTGCGACGGGCAGACCCATGGATTCCGCAGTCTTTGGTATACCCGATATTGCAGAATTATTTGATTTCGCAATCTGTGATAACGGAGGATTTGTGTATGATTTTGCGGATGGTGAGATTCATGAACAATTTCCGTTAAGCGGAGATTTAATTCGTGAAATTTTGGATACCTTTATGCCAATGGGAGGAAATCCGGTATTAACGGGACCTGGCAAGTTATACACAGAGTTTGAGGATTTTTATAATATTGAAGTCCGAACCCATATTGATTTGGAATATGTGGACGTCCGTTCAAAGGTTTTAGATTCACATGCAAAGATTATTTTTAGTGGAGAACCAGAAACCTTAGCACGTATTGAGGCTCATGTTCTTGCGAATCCAGATCCAAGGTATGTTGCATTTTACTCCCAAAAAGAGTTGATTGAGTTTATGGATCCACGGATTAATAAGATGGTAGGGCTCCAATACTATATGGATAAATATGGTATTACAGCGAAAGAAATTATGACGTTTGGTGATAACAATAATGATTTGCATATGATTGAGGATGCAGGTCATGGTGTTGCAATGGAGAACGCTACACCATCTGTAAAGAACGTTGCGGACGCGATATGTGGTTTGAATTCTGAAGATGGTGTCAAACGATATCTGGATCAATACAAATTTTAAAAAGACTCCAATCAAAGGTGATTGGAGTCTTTTTTTATGTACCAGGGGTGTTTCTCAATAATCTCTTGATTTTTCTCATAATCAATTGCAAAGATTAGCGCATAAATAAAATCCAAAACCAGTTGCATCGAGGTACGCGACGAGAAGGAGGCCATCTTGGTTACAAGTTCTTCTTGTGGTGAGACATGAACAACTTCTGTGGCATGTGCGCACAAGGGGTTGATTAAAGGACCGGTAATGAGAATATAAGGGATGTTTCGCTCTACTAAAGAATCGACAACCGTTTTGTTATGCTCGTTTTGACCGTAATAGGAAATGATGAGTGCAATACTGTCGAGCGGTTGGGTGTGGGCCTTGAGCGATTGGAAACCTAAAGATGTTTCGAGATTGCAATCAAGTTCAATACGGAATAATTTATATTGGAAATCCTGTGCGAGAATTAACGATTGTCCCGACCCATAGAGATAGATGTGTGGTGCGTTGTAGATGCGATGTGCAATACGTTCAAGTTGTGTAAGATCAATATGATTATAGGTGTCATTCATAGATTGGTAATTAAGGGATAAAATAGATTGAACAATTTCTGCACTTGATTGATTGTTTTGAAAGGGGACATCGTCGCGAATGCGTGTTTCTGTAATTGAAAACGAACTTAATTCGCTCGCGAGTTTAACTTTAAAATCACTAAACCCCTCTGTTTTCATTTTACGACAAAAACGAGTAATGGTTGATGCGCTTGCGAATGTGATTTCTGATAACTCGTGGATTGTAAGCTGGGTTACCTGTTGCGGATTTTCAAGGATATACTGCGCAATTTTCGATTCTGTATCGGAAAGTTGCGTACTGTTTTTGATTCGATTGATAAGTAGCACAAAGAAAGCCTCCTTTTTGTATATTATACATTGTTTTCTGTTTAATTATTATGTATAATAAGTAAGCACTGGAGAATTGGCCGAGTGGCTTAAGGCACCATCTTGGAAAGGTGGCGAAGTGAAAGCTTCCGTGAGTTCGAATCTCATGTTCTCCGCCAAATTTAAATGAATCTACTTAATGAGTAGAAATAAAAAAAAGAAAGACCCCTATCACATGGGTCTTTTTGTTTGTTTCGAGGGTTAAAATTGTTGGTAAATAAAGGCCTTAAATGAACTTGTAATGACAAAGATAATTCCGAGTATAAATAATCCTACGATTAGAATCATACTTGCTATCTGTTGCCATTTTATTTCACTCTCGCTCCATCGCGTAAAGAATGTTGAAACGATTGGCGTGCAAAATAAAATTGCAAGGACCCAATCGAGTGGGCGTGATAGGACATACGTTAGAATTTGTTTAACGCCGATTTGATTCATATCCCAGATGAACATTTTCGAGATAAAATCGAATGCTTGTTCAAGCGAGGAGGCACGAAAGAAGACCCAACCAATATTAATTAAGAGTAAGGTAACAAGATGCTGGATAACACGTGGTGTTTTCTTTAGCGTATCACCCCATACATTGCGTTCTAAGATGATAATTAAGAAGTTGAAGCATCCCCAAATAATAAAGTTAAGGGAAGACCCGTGCCAAAAACCGGTAATGAGCCAAACTATTAACATATTCAAATAAGTGCGTGTTGGTCCTTTGCGATTGCCGCCAAGTGGAATATAAATATAGTCTTTGAACCATCGTGTAAGGGTGATATGCCATCGTTTCCAAAAATCACTAAATGAGGTTGCGAGGTAGGGGAAATTAAAGTTCTCAGGAAGGTTAATTCCCAACATTTCACCAATTCCCAATGCCATGTCAGTATAGCCTGAAAAGTCGAGATATAATTGAAGCATAAAAGCAATGGAACCAAGCCATGCTGTTCCTGTAAAGAAAGCAGTTGTATAGAGGCCTTCATAAACTTTTGAGGCGATTAATCCAAAATTAGCAGCTAAATAAGCTTTCTTAAATAAACCGATTGTGAAGCGGGTAAAACCATTATAGAGCATGTCACTGGATACAGCATGATCATCGATCTTAGTTTCATCATATCTTAAAATCGGACCGGAAGTTATAGTCATAAATAACATAAAGAAAGCACTAAATTTGAGTAAATCTGTTTCAGGCTTACGGTTTCGATAAGTGACATCAGCCAGATATGCAATCCCTTGGAATGTATAGAAAGAGATTCCAAGAGGAGCCATGATTCCTTCTAAAAATGTAAGATTTGTTGTTGCGATAAAAAGTGGTTTATACTTAAAGAAAACCAAGACAAGGATATTTACACTAATAGTGGTGATAAATAGAACCTTATTAGGATTTTTATGTAAGATTGATGCTGCATAAAAATACGTTAGCATCGATATGATAATAATCAACAACGGAACAAGTCCGAGATAACTGATAAAAATTAAATTGAGGATTGCGAGCAGTGAAGTTTTGTATTTTCCGTGCGTAGCAAGGTTTATAAGAACTGCAAGCGGAAGAAATATAAATAAAAATGTATAACTTGTGAGGGGCATGGTATCTCCTACTCCTTTTCAACTAAATTGAGCTGTGTATTTCGAACAAAGACAACTGCATCAAACTTATTTTTTTCAATGTATTCGAACACATTACCTTTATAAGACCGTAAATCCAGAGAATGAACTTCATTGAAATCATAAATGGCAAGGTATTCGAGTGCATTGGTGAATGAGTCTCCGATAAAGAGTATTTTAGGTAAATGATCACGCTTTGTCTGGATAATCGTATTCGCCTTATCGCCATTCATAAAATTACTATAAAGTGAGATGTTTTCATCTTCGATCATAACGGGTTCATCGGATGGCGAACCGTTTTCATAGCGTCGATACTCTGGTAGGGATTGATCGAGCGGTTTATAATAGTAAAAGACCTCGCCTTGTGAATAACTTGTATCGGCCATTGTCCGAGAATTGTTGCCAATAAAAGGACTGTGGTAGTCAATGCGTTCATACTGATTGAGTGGTCTTGCTTGAATGCGTGTGTCGCTTAAGGTAGCAATAAGTTCTTGATAGATTAATAACGATGCATCGGCGGTATAATGATTGTCGGTTTTGTAATACGGCTCAAGCAAATTGTTTTCAGAAAAAACATTGGAGCCAGATATGGACCGAATATGTTCCGCTTCGGCACGTGTACGAAGTGCGTGATTGTAGTTTAATTTATGGACAGTATTTGTTGCAAAATAATTAGGGAAGAGGTCATGGTGATAATCGAACTTTTGTGGGATATCAATAAAAATAAATCGACCATCCTGATGTTCTGTGGCATCCTTCATGCTTTGTAGATTCGATAAGGGTTTTTCAAAAGATGCTTCTAACGAATTTAAAGTTTGTTCTTGATAATCTTCAAATTCCAAAAGATAACCAGATTTGCTGATAAAATGATTCTTTCGAATTGACTTCAACAAATATTTATCAATTTTGGAACTTGATTTCAAAATGTGATCCCGAAACACAAGTTGATCAAGTGAATATGTTTCGAGATTGTCGAAGAATGTTCCATCGATTATGGTTGGAATATCGGCAGTTGGAAACTGGGCAAGATTTCGATATTCTAACGCTGAACGAGATCGATCGGGACTTAATATTGAGATAACTGAAATCATCAACATCAAACCTAAACTAATCACTACAATATATTTTTTCAAGACAGTGATACCTCCTTGTATCAAAAATGGGGATTAACGGTCTCTCAATTATATACCAATTCAATAAAAATTAGTATTAATGCGGTCTCATCGGAAATAATTTGTATTTAAGAATTTTATTAGATTCGAAAATAAGGTATAATAGTGTTGTTTAATATATAAAGTTTGATTGTTTTCGTCGATGTTGCTTAATAAATATATGATGATACAATTAAGGAGGAAAATATGCTTAATTTTACAGTTGGGCCGGTCATGATGCGTCAAGACATAATGGATGTTGGTGCTGAGCCTGTTCCATACTTTAGAACACCTGAATTTTCAGATGTTATGTTGGAAAATGAATCAATCGTTAAGGAAATTTGCGGTGCTCGAGATGAAGACAAAGTAGTGGTCTTAACGGGATCGGGTACAGCTGCTATGGATGCAGCAATTGTGAATTGCGCAAAGGAAAACGATAAGTTTTTAATTGTTAATGGCGGCTCTTTTGGAGCTCGTTTTTGTGAAATATGTTCTGTTTATGATGTCAATTTTGAATCCATTGATTTAGATTTTGGTCAAAGTTTGACATCATCTGATTTAGAACGTTATGAGAATGCTGGATTTACAGGATTTCTGGTGAATTTAGATGAAACATCTTCAGGTGTTTTATATGATATCGATTTAATTTCGGCGTTTTGTAAACGTAATAATCTATTCTTGATTGTGGATGCAATCAGTGCGTTTTTAGCGGATGAAATTATGATGGAGAAGTCCAATATTGATATTCTCATTACCGGGTCTCAAAAGGCTTTAGCATTGCCTCCAGGACTTTCAATTCTTGTGTTGTCTGAAGATGCTCAACGACGTGTCGATGAGAACAAACGTCCATGCTATTACTTAGATTTAAAGAGTGCACTATCAAATGCGAAACGGGGCCAAACACCGTTTACACCGGCTGTTGGTATTGTTTTACAACTGAATCTAAGACTTAAACAAGTTAAGCAAGATGGCATTGAACAAACAATTGGAAATACAAGAGCACTCGCAATGTCATTTCGATCAAAAATTGAAGATTACGGTTTCAAGTGTGTCACCAATTCTAGTTCGAATGCAGTAACGGCGCTTTTTGTTCCAGAAGGTAAATCAGCAAAAGAAATTTTTACGGTTCTAAAGGATGAATATGAAATCTGGGTAACACCGAGTGGTGGTGTTTATGCAGATTCTGTTTTAAGGGTTTCGCACATTGGTGAAATCACTCAAGAAAATATGGAGACATTATATAATGCGCTCGATTCACTTAAAGAAAGAGGTATAATCTAATGAAATTAGTATTATTAGCAGCAGGAAGAGGAACTCGTATTAGCCGTTATTTAGAAGGAAGACCTAAATGTACTGTTGATATCGGGGGACAACCACTTATCGAATACACAATTGAATTATTCAATAAAAATGGCATCAACGATATTGCAATCGTATTAGGATATGAAGGTCAATACATTCGTGAAGCACTTAAAGGTAAAGATGTTAAGTTTTACTATAATCCATTCTATGACGTAACAAACAGTGTTGCTTCAATTTGGTTTGCGAAAGATTTCTTTGAACCAGAAGAAGATGTATTAATCATGAATGCGGATGTATTCTTGGAACAAAAAACTCTTGATATTATCTTAGCTGAGAAAAAATCACCGGTATTGTTCTCGGATGATACTCGTAAAGAAGAAAGTGATTACAAATTCTACTATGAAAATGATATCCTCATCAAACATGGTAAGGAATTAACAGGGGATGATATTACTGGGGAGTATGTTGGGATTGCGAAATTATCTTCAGACTTCTTACCTGAATTCTTACAACGTTTAGAAATCTTAATTGATTCGCAACAACATGGATTATGGTGGGAAAATATTTTATATTCCATGATTGAAGAACAACCAATTCATGTGAAAAATGTTGCGCCAAATTTCTGGGGTGAAGTTGATTATATTGAAGACTATGAGCGAATCATGGCTTTTATTAAAAAATAACAAAAATAATAGTTTGGGAGAGAGAATCGAAAGATTCTTTTTCTTTGATTCGATTTTACAACCGACACATAACCTTGTTAGCATATGTCGAATATGCTATAATTGACCTGTTTGTAAAATATAAAAAAGCAGTGTTTATTAAGCAATAAACATTCTGTTAAGATAATGAGGATGAAAAATATGATAAACAACAACTCCGATGCTCGTGAAAATATAGAATTAATGGAAAAGTATCAAGAGTTTAAGAAAAAACACCCATACGTTTATTTAAAACGATTTTTTGATCTTATCTTAACACTATTGTTTTCACCAATTATTATTATAATTGTTGTGATTTTCGCAATTATTGTTAAGGTGGATTCTAAGGGGCCAGCTTTCTATACACAGCAACGTGTAGGGCAAGCTGGTAAGGAATTCAAAATCTATAAATTACGTTCGATGCGTGTTGATGCAGAGGTCAATACCGGGGCTGTGTGGGCCGAAAAGAATGATCCACGCATTACGAAAGTAGGGCGTTTTATTCGCAAGGTTCGTATCGACGAATTACCACAATTCTTAAATGTTTTAATTGGAGAGATGAGTATAATTGGTCCTCGTCCAGAGCGTAAAGATTTAACGGATCAATTTGAAGCGGAAATACCTGGATTTAAAGAAAGACTCCTTGTTAAGCCGGGAATTACAGGTTGGGCTCAAGTTAATGGAGGCTATGACATTACACCTGCTGAAAAACTTGTGTTTGATCGTGAGTATCTTGATGCGTTTTCGTTTAAACAAGATGTCGTGATTATTTTTAAAACAATTCGTGTGGTTCTTACAGGCAGTGGCGCACGTTAAAGCACTCGCAAGAGTGCTTTTTTAATTATTTGGTGGATTCGTGGTAAAATTAAGATTAATTAATATATGATTATTGGATAGAACGGTTTTAATGGATTGGAATCGTTTATAATAGGAGTGCCGAGGAGGGTTGTAGTGATGAAAAGTAAAAAAATGCTCGCGTTGTTATTGTCGCTGGTAATTCTTGTAACATCTGTTACGTATAATACGTTTGCTTTTGATGAACGATTAAATACAGATGTCACCCAAGAAGTTGATGTAAATCAAAAAATGGAATTTGAAAAGGAGTCTGAGACTACGGAAGGTGAGGCATCATCAGAAGTTGAAGAACAAGAACGCCCAGAAGTTCAAGAAATAAAACCGGAAGTTTCTTCGAAAATTCCTGTTCAATCATTGAGCTCTGTTGATAAACTTTGTGTTCAAAATGGTTGGATTCAAAAAGGGTCTGCTTGGTATTACTGTGAAAATGGAAATCCAATTAAAAATTGGAAAGAAATTGGCGGTTTCTGGTATTTCTTTAAACCAGATGGAGTGATGAAGTCGGAAGTTTGGCACCAAAGTGGGAACGAATGGTATTATTTTAGTAAAAGTGGAAGTGCAGTCAAAGATGATTGGGCTCAAATTGGTGGATATTGGTATTTATTTGATGCGAAGTCAGTCATGCTTAAAGATCAGTGGACGCAGTCCGGAGGTCATTCTTATTACCTTGATTCAGAGGGACGTGCAGTGAAATCGCAATGGAAACAGGTGGGGGATTCTGCCTATTATTTTGATGCATCCAGCCACCTCATTCGTGAAACCAGTGCATCACATACGTATTCAGTGAAAAAAATACAAGATGACGGCAGTATCGCACCCGGAAAACCAAGTTTTGTAAGCAATAGTCTGACTGAGGCGATTGGAAAAATGAACCAAATGGGAAGTGGCTATGTTGTTACGTCAAAGGATGGGTTAAGCCATTTAGGGATTGTCGCAATGAGTTCTGGATATGCGCATTCACTTCCAGATCGAAAAGGTCTAATTAAAGATCTTGCAAGTAGTGAGACGCTTAAAATTTATGATAATCGTAATCTTTCAGGATCTGCAATGACATATATATCAAGTAATTACAAAATGCAATATAAAGGAACTGAGTTGACAGATTCAGGGAAACCCGTAATTCGTGTTAATATTCAAGGTGCTGAAGGGTATGTTGATTTTAATAAAGTTGACTTAATTCCAATGTATTATGTTGATAAAAAGATTCCTATTTATTTAGGTGGGAATCTTAATGATGATGGGTACCGTAAAGTAGTTTCTCCAGACTACTATTGGGTGAAAAATGGTGAAATGTCACTGTACTTCTCTCAAACGTACGCAAACAGTGGTGAACAGGGGATAACTTATGCCCAAGCACCATCATGGCTTCCTGAATCGGGGAACCCTTATTACTCAGAAGATGGAGTACACTTTTTTAGTGACAAAGAACTGAATCGACCAATGATGGATGGCAATCAACCTGGGGAATTTTATGCATATTATCAATGGCTCCCCGTTCGAAGTTTTTCAAATATAGGGGCCGACGATTTAAATGCTCGTCTTCGTTATTTGGATAAAACTGATTCAATAATGTATGGAAATGAACAAGCATTTATTGAAAGTGGTCATCTCTATGGAATGAATCCACTGCTTTTATTCGCACAGGCTGCGCATGAATCTGCATATGGTACATCGTGGCTTGCGAAAAATAAGTTTAATTTATTTGGATGGAATGCTGTTGATTCTGATCCAAGTCAAGCATTGGCCTATACAGGTGTTTATAATAGCATTAATTATCATATGTCAAAGCAATTAAGTTCTTACTTTGATGTTGGGGAGTGGCGCAATGCGGGACTTAGTTTTGGAAATAAAGGATCGGGAATCACAGTAAGGTATGCATCAGATCCCTTCTACGGTATCAAAGTAGCGGGTATTGCGTATACCACAGATCGAGCTGCTGGCTTTAAAGATCATAATGGTTATGATTTAGCGCGGATTAAAAATCAAACAAGCACGTCCGTATATAAAGGCTCAAACACTCATTCGGGGGTCTATTATGCGACGAACTCGGGTCTAAATGATCAAGTAGTTATCAATCTTGGTGAGGCATCGGGTTATATGAAGACTTATCTCTCAATGCCTGTTGTGAATGGTTCGGTATCTGTAAAGGCGATGCCTGTTGATTTACCTGCAAATCTGGGTTATATTGCTAATAATGCGGTAAATAAACTTAAAGCGAATGGTGTCAAAAAGGCGAGTGCCCCAAATTTACGTGTGACTGTTGCGGACGCGTCCAAGAAATATACAGTTAAACAAGATCTTAACATGCGCAGTGGTTGGGGGACATCAAACCGGATCTTAGCTACAATTCCGGCAAAAACGATTGTTCAAGCATATCCGACTACAAATGGTTGGGCTAAACTTGTTTACAATAATCATATTGGTTATGTTTCTCAAGATTATCTAACGACTGAATCAATTCCAACCGCTCCTAAAAAGGGTTGGATTAAAGAAGCTTCAAAATGGTATTATTATGAAAACAATAAACCGGTAAAAGGGTGGCGTGAAATAGGTGGTAGTTTTTACCTCTTTAATAATAGCACTGGAGTGATGTATGCAAACACCTGGACTAAGGATGCATCAGGCCGTTGGAGTTATCTCAATGCGGATGGGAAGGCATTAAGAAATGAATGGTTTAAATCTGCAGGGAAATGGTATTATGCAGCTAATGACGGCAAAATGCTTCGATCAGGTCTTCACCTCATAAAAGGTTCGTGGTATGAATTTGGTTCAGATGCTGATATGAAACTCAATAAATGGGCTAAAAATTCAAAAGGAAAATGGCATTATCTCAATTCAAGTGGTGCTGCTGTAAAAAATGCATGGGTTAAAGTGAGTGGAAAATGGTACTATGCTGATGCAAACAGTGAAATGGTCACGGGATGGAAAAAAATCAATGGAAGTTGGTACGTCTTTGATTCCAGTACAGCAATGCTTGCGAATCAATGGTATAAAAATGCAAGTGGGTCATGGTCTTATGTTTCAGGATCAGGGGCTGCGTTAACAAGCCAATGGACAAAGTCAGGGGGTAAATGGTACTACTTCTTAAGTCATGGCGGAACTGCTCGCGGCATTCATCGCATTGGTGGTTCGAGTTATGCATTTGGTACAGATTCTGTAATGTATGCGAATCAATGGGTTAAACTGAATCAAAAATGGTATTATGCCACAGGTTCGGGTGCACTTCAAAAGGGTTGGATTAAATTGGGCGGTTCTTGGTATTATTTAAATCCAAGTGATTGCGTAATGATATCAAATACAACAATGACCATAAATGGAACGCGTTATCGCTTTGATCGTTCAGGTCGCATGCTCTAGTATAAAAAAACCATAATCGCTGTATGTGATTATGGTTTTTTTATAGAATTTTTTAAGATATTATTGCGTTAATGCGATAAACATTTCAATTCGGTCAGCTGCAACTTGTAAACTAGATTTCCAGAATTCAACATCTGTAACGTCGATATCGGCTTGTGCTGCGACATCTTCACATGATGATGTTGTTGTTGCTTTAAGGAGATTGCGGTATGCAGGGACAAATGCATCCCCTTCTTTTTCAAATTTAGCATAAAGCCCAAGAGCAAACAAGCCACCAAATGCATAAGGGAAGTTATAATAACTTAAACCACCACTGTAGTAATGACCTTTACATGCCCACATATATGGATGATATGTACTTGCGTCTAAACCATCTCCATACGATTGACGTTGTGCTTCAATCATGATTTCTTTTAAATCTTTAGGAAATAAGAATTCAGATTTACGACGTTCGAAGACCTCGGATTCAAACTTAAAGCGGGATAAAATATCAACAATAATTTGCGTTAAATCTTGAAGTGAGTTTTCAATTAATACGAGTTTTTCTTCGTCGCTTGACACTTTTAAGGCAGCGTTGAAAACGATATTTTCACAGAATGTTGAAGCAGTTTCTGCGACCGGCATCGAGTAACTTGTATTGAGAATAGGCAAGTCTTCAATCATCATGCCATGGTATGCATGCCCTAATTCGTGAGCAATCGTTACGATATCAGAAATAGAACCATCAAAGTTTGTAAGGACATAACTCTGTTTTATTTGAGATTGATTACTGCAGAAGGCACCGCTGCGTTTTCCTTCACGCGGTAAGAAATCAATCCATGCATCTTCATAAGCTGTTTTTGCCATGTTTGCAAGATCATCGGAAAATTCCGCAAAACTAGTAAGAATCATTTCCTTAGAATCTTCGACTGTATAAGTCTTAGGGTTTGTGGTTTCAAAAGGTGCGAAGAGATCATACCAAGGCAAGCCATTCTCATAATTCATAAGGTGCGCTTTATGTTTAAGATACTTTCTAAAGACTGGAAGGTACGCTTCGATTGCTTCCATCAATGCATCGAGGGTGGCCATGCTCATCCGTGAATCGAAAAGTGTTTTATCCAATGCGGATTCGTAACCTCGTAAATCAGAAATAGTATTCACGGTTCCTTTAATGCTATTAAGTGCAAAGGCAATCGAATCATCCATTTTTTCATACAATTCAAGTTCTTTATAATAGGCATCCTTACGAATCTTTGGATCATGTGAGTATGCGAGATTTCGAATTGAAGCCATAGTGTGCTTTTCACCATTAAACTCAATTGTCGTCATTGATGTTAAATGTCCAAACAATTGATTCCATGCACTGGCACCATTAATATTCAACTTAGCAATTACCTCTTCAACATCTGGGGATAAGTTGTGTTTGCTGAGGTCAATCATTTCTTGCAAGATAAATTCGTGTTCTTTAACTAAGTCACTTGCTTTAACCCATTGTGGGAAAACGTCTTTTGAATCAGCCATAAATTGACTAAATAACGCATAAGCGCGTGATGTTTCACTTAGAATATTCTGAAGTTGCCCCATGTAACGATTGCTTTCATTATCGCTTGCATTTGCTGATATTTGCAAACTGGCGAAACTCACTAATGAGTTAGCGAGGGTGTTGAGTTCTGAGTCAAGCGTTAAAAATGACTCGAGATCTTCACAATCTTTTAAATTGGGTGCGAGGTCGTTCATTGACTTAATAATTTTTTTGAGCTTTTCTACATCTGCAGTGTAGGTTGCATCATAGCCCTTGTATAGAGCATCTAAATTCCATGTATACATAGTGATATGGTTCTCCTTTAAAATATACCAAAATTATACCACAATAATGTAAAGGTGTTACATATTTATGAAAATACAGGTTAAATTATCAGAAAAATATTGAAACCATTTTCATATTATGTTAAAGTTTCTTTACAGAAAGGTTGGTGTCCTATGACCAACGCAAATCATAAACAAAACAGCACTTTCTTTAACTTTAGGTAAAGGTTAATATCGCTACACGATATTAACCCTTTAGTCTTGGTTAGTAGAATGTAGCTGAATACCTTTAAAAAGCTGCATTCGCAGCTTTTTTTGTTTGAAGGAGGAAAAGATGAAAAAATCGATGATTATCTGTATGCTTTTAGTTTTATTAAGTGGGTGTGTGAATGCAAATCCAGAAAAATTATATACGATTGGTGTTTTACAGTTTGCGGATCATCCTTCCTTGGATGCGACGTATGAAGGGATGAAAGAAGCCCTTGATAAGACGATTGGGTCGGAGCATTATCGTATTATCTATCAAAATGCACAGGGTGAAAATAGCAATAATGAATTAATGGCTCATGGGTTTGTATCGCAACACGTTGATTTGATATATGCCATTGGAACAAACTCGGCCCAAAGTGCGAAAAATGCGACAGAAGGTACAAGTATTCCGGTTGTATTTAATGCCGTTACCGATCCGGTTGCGGCAGGCTTGGTCGATTCTATGGATTATCCAGGATCATCAGTCACAGGGGTTAGTGATCAAGCACCTATTAAAGAACAATTAGCGTTGATAAAGATGCTTTTACCTCGAGCGAAACGGATGGGAATTGTTTACAACATGGGTGAAATTAATTCCATAACGCAAGTTGAGGTGATTTCCTCGTTAGAGAAAGAACTCGAAGTGGTTGCGGTTGGAATAACAAACATGCAGGAATTACCGATTGCAACTCAACAATTAGCCGAAAAAGTCGATGTTATATTTAATATAACGGATAATATGGTTGTGGCTTCAACTGCGAACATTGTAGATATTGCGTCAAAATACGACGTACCTGTATTTGCATCAGAAGATGGACAAATCAACGAAGGTATTCTAGCTACTGAATCCTTGAGTTACGATAACCTTGGCGAGCATGCAGCAGAATTAATATATCAAATTCTTGTGGAGAAAAGCGATCTCAATAAGTTGCCGGTTTTAACGTCAAACAAGACAAAATTATTTATAAATAAACAGGTCGCTAGTCAGTTTGGAATAGAAATTCCATCTGACCTTGAAAATCGAAATGAGCTAAAATGAAACAATATTCATCATTCTGTAAGAAATGAATAAAAATGAAAAAACTACTTGCATCTCAAAAATATCAGTGTTATGGTTGTTAAGAAAGGTTGGGTATTCCAATGAACAATATAAGTAAAATAAATCAAGCCCAACAATGGAGCTACTATTATTATTTTAGTTAATCAGTTAATATGCCGTGTGGATATTAACTGTTTTGTGTTACTAAAATCTACAGGCTCCCATTAATCTCATACCATTTTAACAAAGCCGTGTAGATTTATGTACATGGCTTTTTTGTTGGATAATGGAGGAGAAAATATGAAAAAAGTATTAATGATCATAATAAGTGCAGTGCTGCTTACGGGATGTATGAGTGGTGAACAAAATGAAATTAGAATTGGTGTGATACAGTGGGCGGAACATCCGGCACTTTCGGATTCTTTGGATGGATTTAAGATGGGGTTGGATGCTACTGGGTTAACAGAGAAAGTTTCTTTAGAAGTGAAAAATGCGAATGAAGATGTTGGGACGGCTAACCTTATCGCAAATCAATTTGTACGAGATGCTGTTGATTTAATTTTTGTAATTGCAACTCCAGCTGCTCAAGCCGCTATGAATGCGGTAGACGGCACCGATATCCCTGTGATTTTTAGCGCGGTATCGGATGCGAAACAGGCAGGATTGGTGGATGATCTCGCTCACCCAAGTGGAAACTTAACGGGCGTCAGTGACTTACCCCCATTGGATACACAAGTAGCGTTGATTCAAGAAATAATGCCAAATGCCAAAAATATTGGGATATTATACAATACGAGCGAAATTAATAGTAGAAACCAAATTGATGAGGTGCGAAACATTGCCGCTAAATTAGGTATGAAGGTCAATGAAAAAGGTGTAAGTCAAGCGAATGAAATCGCAATTGCTGCACAACAATTAGTTCAAGAAACCGATGTGATTTATATCGTCAATGACAATATGATTGCTTCGGCTACTGGATTAGTTGTTGACACTGCTAATAGTGTAAACAAACCAGTCTTTATGGCTGAGGTTGGGCAGTTTGATCAAGGTGTTTTAGCTTCAGAATCTGTAAGTTATAAACATCTTGGTGAAAAAGCAGGGGCGATGGCTTATGAAATTTTGGTAAATAACGTGACCATTGCATCACTCCCTGTTTATGTTTCTGAGGAAACGCAGTTGTATGTTAGTGAGGCTGTAGCATCAAAATTGGGTATTCAGATACCTGATTCGATACGTGAAAGGGCGGTAAATCAATAATGGGTGTTCTAAATTCAACCTTTATTTCTGATATTTTAATTCAAGGATTTCTATATGGTATTTTGTCCATGGGAGTTCTTATTTCTTATAAAATTTTGGATATCCCGGACTTATCGGTGGACGGAACGTATCCATTAGGTGCAGCGGTGAGTGCAATCTTGATTCTTAATGGACTGAATCCATGGATGGCTCTTTTAATATCAACCATAGCGGGTGCAACGGCCGGAATTGTTACTGGTTTATTCCATGTTAAATTCGGAATTTCCTCACTACTCAGTGGTATATTAGTGATGACGGGACTTTATTCTATAAATCTTGTAGTTGCTGGAGGGAAACCCAATATTCCCCTTTTTAAATTTGAAACCATCTTCTCAACTCAATGGTTGGAAAAACTCGGTGCACCTCCGTTTTTAATTAATAATTTCCAATTAATTGTAATGGTTATTCTCGTTTTAGGCATCAAAGTAATTATTGATCAACTTCTCACGACTAAAACAGGTTACTTACTTAAAGTAACGGGAGATAATGAGCAACTTGTGACCACATTGGGCCACAATGTTGGACTTGTGAAAATTTTTGGCTTGGCATTGGCAAACGCAATCGTCGCTTTCAGTGGTGGTTTGGCAGTTTCGGTGAATAAATATTTTGATATTTCATTAGGGACAGGTATGGTGGTTTTAGGGCTTTCGTCCGTTATCTTAGGTACGACAATCTTGGGGCGAACAAAATTGAAATCGACCACCATGGTTATCTTTGGTGCGATTGTATACCGCTTGATTGTAGCACTTGCAATTCGAATGGGAATTGATGCTCAGTTTATGAAACTCATCACTGTTGTGATCTTTATTAGTGCAATAATGTTGAATAAAATTAGGCTTCCAAAATGGAAAAACGCAAAGGAGAAACACGATGTTACAACTCAATAAAATAACAAAAACATTCAACCAAAGTACCCCAATGGAAACAACGCTTTATCATAATTTAAATTTAAGTGTTGAGAAGGGGGAGTTTATCACGATAATTGGTTCGAATGGAAGTGGTAAATCTACATTATTAAACTTAATTTGTGGCCAAATTAATCCTGATAAAGGCACCTTAACATTTGGAAATCGTGACCTTTTAAAAATGAAAAATCATCAGCGCTTTAAGACCATTTCTCGGGTTTACCAAGATCCGATGGCTGGAACGTCACCTTCGCTCACAGTTTTAGAAAATCTATCGCTTGCCTCGAATAAAGGAAAACTTATGAGTTTAACGAAAGCAATCAATCATAAACATGAAGCAGAGTTTGTCAATTTATTGAGTTCATTGAATCTCGGACTTGAAGATAAGCTTCATGTGAAAGTGGGTCAACTTTCAGGTGGACAGCGACAAGCACTGTCCTTGCTGATGGCATTGATGAATAATCCAGATCTTTTATTACTTGACGAGCACACCGCTGCTTTAGATCCGAAAAGTTCAGAGTCGATTATAAAACTTACGCAAAATATGGTTGCTGAACGAAACATTACGACAATCATGGTGACGCATAATTTACAGCACGCACTTGATTATGGATCGCGTTTATTGATGTTTCACAATGGAAATATAATTCGTGATATCGCTCATCCCGAAAAGGAGCACCTCACAAAAAAAGATTTGTTAGAAATGTTTGCGTCTTATGACGATGCTTATATTGAAACACTTTAAGGCAGAAATGCCTTTTTTAACTTATAGTTCATTAATCACCGGGTTGACTATATATAAGGAAGAAAAAATCTATGATTCGTGATGTAAAAGACCGAATTAAAATAAAACAAAATAAAGTGAAAATAGTGTTGACGGTGGATAAAGAGGGTGGTATTATATACAAGCGCTAAGGGAAACCGAGTGCAGAAAATGGTCTTTGAAAACTAAACAGGAAACGTCAATTTCAAAAAGAAATACGGATAAATAAATAAACAAAACTCGTCAGAGTTAAAAAGAGAAAGAATCAAATGGAGAGTTTGATCCTGGCTCAGGATGAACGCTGGCGGCGTGCCTAATACATGCAAGTCGAACGAAGTGAAGAGGAGCTTGCTCCTTGGAACTTAGTGGCGAACGGGTGAGTAATACATAAGCAACCTGCCTCGATGCCTGGGATAACAGAGGGAAACTTCTGCTAATACCGGATACGTTAATCTAAGACATCTTAGATTAATTAAAGATGGGATACATCACAACGAGATGGGCTTATGGCGCATTAGTTAGTTGGTAAGGTAACGGCTTACCAAGACGATGATGCGTAGCCGACCTGAGAGGGTGACCGGCCACACTGGGACTGAGACACGGCCCAGACTCCTACGGGAGGCAGCAGTAGGGAATTTTCGGCAATGGGGGAAACCCTGACCGAGCAACGCCGCGTGAGTGAAGACGGCCTTCGGGTTGTAAAGCTCTGTTGTAAGGGAAGAACGATAGGAAGAGGGAATGCTTCTTATATGACGGTACCTTACCAGAAAGCCACGGCTAACTACGTGCCAGCAGCCGCGGTAATACGTAGGTGGCAAGCGTTATCCGGAATTATTGGGCGTAAAGGGAGCGCAGGCGGTTTATCAAGTTTATGGTTAAAGTTCGGGGCTTAACCCCGTGATGCCATAGAAACTGGTAGACTAGAGTGCAGGAGAGGTTAGTGGAATTCCATGTGTAGCGGTAAAATGCGTAGATATATGGAGGAACACCAGTGGCGAAGGCGGCTAACTGGCCTGTAACTGACGCTGAGGCTCGAAAGCGTGGGGAGCAAATAGGATTAGATACCCTAGTAGTCCACGCCGTAAACGATGGATACTAAGTGTTGGAGAAATTCAGTGCTGTAGTTAACGCAATAAGTATCCCGCCTGGGGAGTATGCGCGCAAGCGTAAAACTCAAAGGAATTGACGGGGGCCCGCACAAGCGGTGGAGTATGTGGTTTAATTCGAAGCAACGCGAAGAACCTTACCAGGTCTTGACATACCGCGCAAAAGCACAGAGATGTGTAATAGTTATGGCGGATACAGGTGGTGCATGGTTGTCGTCAGCTCGTGTCGTGAGATGTTGGGTTAAGTCCCGCAACGAGCGCAACCCTTGTCTTTAGTTACCAGCATTAAGTTGGGGACTCTAAAGAGACTGCCGGTGATAAACCGGAGGAAGGTGGGGATGACGTCAAATCATCATGCCCCTTATGATCTGGGCTACACACGTACTACAATGGCGTATACAGAGGGCAGCGAAGCAGCGATGCGGAGCGAATCTCAGAAAGTACGTCTCAGTTCGGATTGGAGTCTGCAACTCGACTCCATGAAGTCGGAATCGCTAGTAATCGCGGATCAGAATGCCGCGGTGAATACGTTCTCGGGCCTTGTACACACCGCCCGTCAAACCATGAGAGTTGGTAATACCCGAAGCCGGTGGCCTAACCTAGTTTACTAGGAGGGAGCCGTCGAAGGTAGGATCGATGATTGGGGTTAAGTCGTAACAAGGTATCCCTACCGGAAGGTGGGGATGGATCACCTCCTTTCTAAGGAGTAATTAGAAAGACGTGAAGTTGACACCTAAAGTTTCCTGTTTAGTTTTGAGAGTCCGTTGGAATCTCAAGAAAAATGATCTTTGAAAACTGAATAACAGAAAAGAAAAAGAGATAGACAAAGAAATAAATGTTATCAACATGATCTTTTCGAATAGTTGTATAAAACTAGATTTACATCAAGTTAAACAAAAACAGTAACTTAAGCAATTAAGTAAGCAATCAAAGCAAACACACAGCTTATCAAGCGATAAGCGTAAAAAAACCTGATTTTAAGAATTAGGGCGCGAAATTACATGTGATTAAATATGTAAGGGCGTACGGTGGATGCCTAGGCACTAAGAGCTGATGAAGGACGCGACTAACAGCGAAATGCCTCGGGGAGTGGTACGTACACAACGATCCGGGGGTATCCGAATGGGGAAACCCAATACTGGTTATGCAGTATTACACATAAATGAATACATAGTTTATGATGAGGCAACCTTGCGAACTGAAACATCTTAGTAGCAAGAGGAAAAGAAAACAAAAGTGATTCCCTGAGTAGTGGCGAGCGAAACGGGAAAAGCCCAAACCATCTTCGTGATGGGGTAGTAGGACCACAACGTGGGATATCGAAGCTAGTCGAATGGCATTGAAAGGCCAGTCAAAGAAGGTGCAAACCCTGTAGACGAAAGCGTAAGATACTCTAGTGGTATCCTGAGTACGGCGAGGCACGTGAAACCTTGTCGGAATCAACCGGGACCACCCGGTAAGGCTAAATACTCCTTAGTGACCGATAGTGAACCAGTACCGTGAGGGAAAGGTGAAAAGAACCGCGGAAGCGGAGTGAAATAGATCCTGAAACCGTATGCTTACAAGAAGTCAGAGCCCGTTAATGGGTGATGGCGTGCCTTTTGTAGAATGAACCGGCGAGTTACTCATAATGTGCGAGGTTAAGTTGAAGAGACGGAGCCGAAGCGAAAGCGAGTCTTAATAGGGCGATATAGTACATTGTGGTAGACCCGAAACTGAGTGATCTAGCCATGACCAGGTTGAAGTTTGGGTGAAACCAAATGGAGGACCGAACCGACCATCGTTGAAAAGCTGGCGGATGAGTTGTGGCTAGCGGAGAAATTCCAATCGAACTCAGATATAGCTGGTTCTCCCCGAAATAGCTTTAGGGCTAGCGTCAATGTAAGGCCACTGGAGGTAGAGCACTGAATGTATGATGGCCCCATCTCGGGGTACTGAATATAATCAAACTCCGAATGCCAGTGGATAGTAGTTGGCAGTCAGACTATGGGTGATAAGGTCCGTAGTCGAAAGGGAAACAGCCCAGACCATCAGTTAAGGTCCCAAAATTTATGCTAAGTGGAAAAGGATGTGGGGATGCACAGACAACTAGGAGGTTGGCTCAGAAGCAGCCATCCTTTAAAGAGTGCGTAACAGCTCACTAGTCGAGTGACCCTGCGCCGAAAATGTACCGGGGCTAAGTATGATACCGAAACTATGGATTTATTGTTTCAATAAATGGTAGGGGAGCGTTCTATACTGCGTTGAAGCTGTACCGTAAGGAGCAGTGGAGTGTATAGAAGTGAGAATGCCGGTGTGAGTAGCGAGATGTCAGTGAGAATCTGACACACCGATTGCCTAAGGTTTCCAGGGGAAGGCTCGTCCTCCCTGGGTAAGTCGGGACCTAAGATGAGGCTGAAAAGCGTAGTCGATGGACAACAGGTTGATATTCCTGTACCCGATACATAAGTGAAGGAATGACAGAGAAGGCTAGGTTAAGCCAGCGACTGGAAGTGCTGGTTTAAGCGAAGGAGCTGTATGGTAGGCAAATCCGCCATGCAAAGCAAAGGCGTTATGAGGAGTGAACCCGTGAGGAAGTAGCGAAGTAACTGATGCCAGCTCTCAAGAAAAGTTTCTAGCGTTAATTATGTATTGGCCCGTACCAAAACCGACACAGGTAGGCAAGGAGAGAATCCTAAGGTGAGCGAGAGAACTGTTGCCAAGGAACTCGGCAAAATGACCCCGTAACTTCGGGAGAAGGGGTGCTCGTAAGAGCCGCAGTGAAGAGGCCCAAGCGACTGTTTAACTAAAACACAGCTCTCTGCAAAGTCGCAAGACGAAGTATAGGGGGTGACACCTGCCCGGTGCTGGAAGGTTAAGGGAATATGTTAGAATTCGTTCGAAGCATTGAACTGAAGCCCCAGTGAACGGCGGCCGTAACTATAACGGTCCTAAGGTAGCGAAATTCCTTGTCGGGTAAGTTCCGACCCGCACGAAAGGTGTAACGATTTGGGCGCTGTCTCGGCAGCAGACTCGGTGAAATCTTAGTACCGGTAAAGATGCCGGTTACCCGCAACTAGACGGAAAGACCCCATGGAGCTTTACTGTAGCTTGATATTGAACTTTGAGCCTACATGTACAGGATAGGTGGGAGACTATGAAGCATGTACGCTAGTATATGTGGAGTCGCCATTGGGATACCACTCTTGTATGTTTGAAGTTCTAACCGCGTACCGTGATCCGGTACCGGGAGAGTGTCAGGTGGGCAGTTTGACTGGGGCGGTCGCCTCCTAAAGAGTAACGGAGGCGCCCAAAGGTACCCTCAGATTGGTTGGAAATCAATCGACGAGCGTAAAGGCAGAAGGGTGCTTGACTGCGAGACCTACAAGTCGAGCAGGGACGAAAGTCGGGCTTAGTGATCCGGCGGTTCCGCGTGGAAGGGCCGTCGCTTAACGGATAAAAGCTACCCTGGGGATAACAGGCTAATCTCGCCCAAGAGTTCACATCGACGGCGAGGTTTGGCACCTCGATGTCGGCTCATCGCATCCTGGAGCTGAATTAGGTTCCAAGGGTTGGGCTGTCCGCCCATTAAAGCGGTACGCGAGCTGGGTTCAGAACGTCGTGAGACAGTTCGGTCCCTATCTGTTGTGGGCGTAGGAAATTTGAGGAGCGCTGTCCCTAGTACGAGAGGACCGGGATGGACATACCGCTGGTGTACCAGTTGTTCTGCCAAGGGCATCGCTGGGTAGCTAAGTATGGACTGGATAAGCGCTGAAAGCATCTAAGCACGAAGCCAACTCCAAGATGAGATTTCCCATACGTAAGTAGTAAGACCCCTGAGAGACGATCAGGTTGATAGGTCAGAGGTGGAAGCATAGTGATATGTGGAGCTGACTGATACTAATAGGTCGAGGTTTTAATCACAAAAGATACAACGATTCGAAAAAGATCAAATTTCTGTTATTCAGTTTTGAGAGTTCATCTCTCTAAAGCACTAAGATCTGGTGGTTTTAGCGAAGTGGTCACACCTGTTCCCATCTCGAACACAGAAGTTAAGCACTTTAGCGGCGACAATATCTAGCCAAGCGCTAGTGAAGATAGTTCATCGCCAGGTAATTTGACACTCTATTTAGAGTGTCTTTTTTTTATGCGTAAAAAAACAGAATTATGTGACGGTTTATATTTTTTTCACATGTTTATTTAATATTGTTAATGGTTTTTAACACAAATACGTGTATTGACTGTTATAATAATGAAGTAACAACTGTACGTAAAATTCGTGGGTGTTCACGAAATAAATAATATCGAATATATTAAAATTACGTAATATTGTGTTTATAGGAGGAAGATGAATGATTGAAGTCAAGGACTTACGGAAAGTGTTTGATAATGGTTTTGAAGCATTAAAACAAGTTACATTCTCAATTGAGAAAGGTGATTTGGTTTGCTTACTTGGACCAAGTGGTTGTGGTAAAACAACAATTCTTAATTTAATTGCTGGATTGCTCGATCCTACCGACGGTACAATTCACAATGAAGGGATCTCAATGGTTGATAAGCATCCGAAAGATCGTGATATTGGTTTTGTATTTCAAAACTATGCACTCTACCCACATATGACAGTATTAGAAAATGTCATGTTCCCACTACGTGTTGGAGATAAAAAAATGCCTAAAGAAGAAGCTGAAAAAATTGCTCGTAAATACATGGCATTAACAGATATTGAAGAATTAGCAAATAAAAAGCCAGGGACTATGTCCGGTGGACAACAACAACGTGTAGCGATTACACGTGCTTTAGTTCAGAATCCTTCAATATTACTACTTGATGAACCACTAAGTAACCTCGACGCACGTTTGCGCTTGAAAATCCGTGAAGAAATTCGTCGCCTTGTTAAAGAAATTAACATTACGACAATTTTTGTTACGCATGATCAAGAAGAAGCGTTATCCATTAGTGATAAAATCGTTCTGATGAATGAGGGTGTGATTCAACAATATGATGACCCACAAAATCTTTATTTAGAACCTAATAATTTATTTGTTGCTCAATTTATTGGTAACCCTGTCATAAACATTCTTCCTATTGAAGTAAAAAATGGCATGATTGTTGGTGAGAATTTTGAATTTAGTCAAAGTACCCTCGTCCAAGATCGTATTAAAGAAACCATCATTGATGGATCTTATCTTTTAGGTGTTCGTCCTGAAGATATTATTTTTGGAGAACAAGGGATTTTTAATACAGAAATTGAAACTGTGGAACTCATTGGTCGAGAAGGTATCCTTAATTTCAAAATCGGATCTAAGAATGCTAAAGGTATTGTAAGTATTGAAGCTCTCATTGAACCAGAGACAATCGTTAATTGTGAGTTTAATTACCCACGTATCTTTATGTTTAAAGAATCTGGCGAGAGGGTCTACTAATGAAAAAGTTTAAGTATAGCGCTGAAAATCAAAGACAAGCATGGTTGTTTCTTTTGCCTGCTTTGGTAATTATTGCTTTATTTAATATTTATCCATTAATTCGTGCATTAATTATGTCGTTTCAATCCGGGACTTTAACGAATCTTAAACCGGCAGGAATTAGTAATTATCAATTTGTGCTACAAGATCCAAAGTTCCATATTGCGATGCGAAATACAGCTGTTTATGCCTTTCTTGTGGTGCCAATTTGTTTAATCATTTCAATGTTTATTGCACTTCTTATTTTTGAAAAAATTAAAAATAAGAGCTTCTTTGAAACGATTTTCTTTATTCCTTATCTAACAAGTGTTATTGCGATTGGGGTTGTATTCCGCTATCTCTTTAACGGTTCCTATGGATTTATAAACTTTCTACTTAGTTTTATAAATGTTGGACCGATCAACTTCTTAGATGATATTATGATGAGCTTACCCACCCTTGTCATTTTTGGAATTTGGAATGGTTTGGCGTTTAATATCATTATTTTACTATCAGGTCTTCGAAATATTGATCGCGAGTACTACAAGGTTGCAGATATGTTTGGTGCAACGGAACTTCAAAAATTATTCCGAATTACTTTACCACAGCTTATTCCAACGTTAACGTTCTTGTTAACGGTCAACCTAATTAATGCCTTTAAAGTTTATACTCAAGTCTTTGCGATCTTTAATGGTAAGGCAGGAATCGCCAACAGTGCCACGACTGCCGTATTCTATATATTCACTACCTTCCATGTCGATAATCGATATGGTCCGGCAATGGCCGCAACAATACTTCTGTTTGTGTTTATCCTCGTATTAACACTTATTCAGAATAAAGTGTTGAAGAAGATAGAGGAGAGATAGTTGTGAACGAAAAATCTGAATTTTCACCAAATTTAAAAATAGTACTAACAAAAATATTTAAAATTCTTGCGACAATTTTTATTGTCTTTATGGCAATTATTACCTTATTTCCATTTGTCTACATGATTCTTGCAAGTTTGATGACTTATCAAGAGGCGACAAGTATTCCGCCGACGCTAATTCCATCAGCCCCACAGTTCCACAACTTTGTGGAAGTATTTCAAACGGCACCGTTTGTTCGGTATTTCTTTAATACAGTGGTAGTTGCAGGGATTAGTACCCTTGGAATTTTAATTACCTCGACGCTTGCAGCCTTTGCGCTCGTTAAGTTAGAGTTTAAACATAAGGGTCTAATTATCTTAGTGATGGTATCACTATTAATGGTACCGTATGAGTCAACAGTCTTTACAAATTACCAAACGATTGCACGTCTTGGTTTATTAAATACGTATACTGCATTGATTGTTCCATCACTTGCCAGTGTATTCTATATATTCTATTTAAAAGGATATCTAACAAGTATTCCAATTTCATACTATAAAGCGGCTAAAATTGATGGATGTACAGATTTAGAATTTATTCGAAAAATTATGATACCTTTATCCAAACCTGCGCTTGTAACAATTGGTATTCTTAGTTTTATTTCGCATTGGAACTCATTCTTGTGGCCATTGTTGGTTACAAATGATTCAAGCATGCGTCTATTGAACAATGGTTTAAGTGCATTTGCGACTGAGAGTGGAACGGATGTTCATCTTCAAATGGCAGCTGCAACATTAACGATTATTCCGGTACTTATTATTTACTTTATCTTTAGAAATCAAATTATTAAAGGAGTGTCGAAGAGTGGACTTAAAGGATAGAAAAACAAAAATTACATTTCATAGCGGTGTCCTGACAATTGGTGGTACTGTTATTGAAATTGCATATGAAGATTCACATATTTTCTTTGACTTTGGTACAGAATTCAAACCAGAGTTGAATCTTAAAAATGAATCATTGCAACAATTGATTGAACATCGTTTAGTGCCCCATTTAGAGAATATTTATGATCCCGAATTAGGATATACGTATCCATTTGAAAAAGGGCCTGACTATGCCCATACGGCTGTCTTTTTAAGTCATTGTCATTTAGATCATACGCGTATGGTTAACTATTTGGATCCGAACATTCCAATGTATGCACTTAAAGAAACCAAAGTTTTATTAAACAGTTTAAATGCACAAAATGACTTTATTCTACCAAAAGCGAACCCTTCAGATTCATTTACACGCGATATTATCGGGTGTGATAATCATGATGTTATCGAAGTGGGAAGCATTAAAGTAGAATTAAGTCGTGTTGATCATGATGCTTATGGTGCCTGTGGTCTTTTAATCACAACCCCAGATATGCATATTGCTTACACAGGTGATCTTCGTCTCCATGGTTTTGATGTGGAAGATTCACTTCACTATTGTGAACAAGCAAAAAATACAGATATGCTCATTATTGAGGGTGTATCAATTAGTTTCCCTCAAGAAGACCGCGCAACGGGTCGTATTGAGACCGAAGCAGATTTACTTAAGAAAATCGTGAATATTGTAAACAGCAACCCAAATAAACAAGTGACTTTTAATTGCTATCCGGCGAATGTAAAACGATTAGCTGAGATTGTAAAACAAAGTCCACGTGAAGTGGTGCTTGAAGCATCCTTTGCAAATATCTTGAAAGAGTGTTTAAATATGGAGTGTAAGTATTACAATGCAAATGACAACAGCTTTAACCTTGATAAGAATCTAGAGGTCGATTACAACACTCTACTTCAAGATGAGGGAGATTATCTATGGCAGGTTGTTGATCATCACGAAAACCTTAAAGGAGGTGGTGTCTATATCCATAGCGACGCTTCGCCGCTAGGAGAATTTGATCCAGCATATTTACCATTTATTCAGTTGTTGGAGGATTGCAATATTGAATTTAATCGTATAGCGTGTTCTGGACATGCTTACCCTGAAGATTTAGATCGTATTGTGAGCTTAATTCAACCGAAGTTATTAGTTCCTATTCATTCCTTAAGACCAGATTTACTTGAGAATAAATATGGAATGCGTCATTTACCAACCCGTGGGGAAACTATCTAAAGGAGACACATAAAACAAATATGGGAAATATTAAAAAGATTTTAGTAGCATTACTTGCTTTACTTGTTCTTGTAGGATGTTCAAATAAAGGTGATGATACAGCATCTGCTGATATCGTTACAGAACTAACAGAAGAAACAGAAATCCGTTTCTGGCATGCAATGAATGGTAAACAAGAAGAAGCATTAACAAAACTTACTGAAGATTTTATGGCAGCAAATCCAAAGGTTAAAGTTGTATTACAAAACCAATCAAGTTATCCGGATTTACGTCAAAAATTATCTGCTACACTTGTAAGTCCTAAAGACTTACCAACCATGACACAAGCATACCCAGCATGGATGTTTAATGCGTCAGTAGATAAACTCGTTACAGACTTAACACCGTATATCGAAAACGATACAATCGGAATGAAAGACTATAGTGATATTGTTGAAGGATTCCGTGAAGGTGGTAAAATCGAAGGTGTAACGTATGGTATGCCATTTAACAAATCAACAGAGGTTCTTTACTACAATAAAACACTTCTTGATGAATTAGGTCTTAAAGCACCTACAACTCTTGAAGAATTAAAAGAAGTAAGTAAAACTGTTTATGAAAAGAAAAATATTGTGGGAGCAGGTTTTGACTCACTCAATAACTACTATGCTACAGGATTAATCAATAAAGGCGTCGAATTCAATAAGGATATGGATCCTACAAGTAAAGAAAGTCTTGAAGTTGCATCATTCTACCAAGAAGGTGTAAAAGATGGTTACCTACGTGTCGCAGGAACTGACAAATACTTATCAGGACCATTTGGTAATGGTCAACTTGCAATGAACGTTGGAAGTACAGCAGGAGAATCACACGTACTTAAAGGTGTAGACGGTCGTTTCGAAATTGGCGTTGTGAAACGTCCTGAAAAAATCAGCTTACAACAAGGTACTGACTTATACATGTTCTCATCCGCTACACCAAAACAAAAAACTGCTGCATTTGAGTACATGAAATTCTTAGTATCTGCCGATTCACAATTATACTGGGCTAAATCAACAGGTTATATTCCAGTACGTACAAGTGTTATCGAAAGCAAAGAATACTTAGAAAGTGGTTCAATGATTGCGCCATTAATTCAAGAAATCACAAAAGATGTGTTTACAATTCCAGTATCCGCTAACTCAGATGCTGCTTATACAGAAGCAACTGTGAAGATGGAAGAATTACTTTCTGACACATCAAAAACACCAGAATCTGTTATGGAGTCATACAAAACTTCTTTACAATCAATCTGGCAATAATTAAATCGAAAGTGGATTATAAATCCACTTTTTTTCGCTTTCTTGAATATACGACCAAAATTGTCGTATACTGTTGGTATACTTGAGTCAAGAGGTGATACATGATGAAAAAAGGATTTAATTTAAAAGATTTGATGATTGCAATGAAAGGAAATGATGTGAGCTCATTTATTAATGATCAGGCACTTCGTTTTACAGAAACCTTTGGTCTCTCATTTGAAGACAGTGTTTCCGTGACTTTAAAGTTTGTTTCTCATGAGGATGCACAGGATTTCTATAATGAGTTAAAATTCAATACGCATTACTCCAACGACTATTCGGTTGCTTCATCAGATCGTGGTGCGAATTATTTAACGGTATCGGGAGCGCAAACACTTTATGATTATTTTGGGTCCAACGAACCGAATCTATTAACGGTGAGTCGTGATTTAGACTTAAATTTTGAAATTTCATTTATCCAGACATATACCGGAACCGAATTTACCGGTGCGGTTCACCGAGGGGAATTGTTAAGTCGTCAGTGTATCGTTGAAGTGAGTGACTTGCTTCCGGAACTCTCACTGGGTGGACTTTGTCAAATAGCCCGAAGTGAATCTGAATTTAATGATCTTTTAACACGCTGTTATGTTATCAAAGGTCAAACGATCTATGAGTAAGTTAAGCAATGCTTTGGTTATGTTAGACGTATTATCCGCACGCTCTGTTGTTCCCCTTTCAGAGCTGGCGGATCTTTTGGAAATCAGTGAGCGTGGTGTGCAGCGACTCAAAGCAGAACTTGAATCGGTAGGGTATGAAATTACTACGGTCATGGGTCCAGGTGGGGGTTATGTTTTAGAATCTAAAACGCAAATACAACCGCTCGCTTTTGAACGTAATGAACGCAAGATGTTAAAGCAAGCGTTTGCGGTTTTGTTATCACAGGATAACCCGACACTCGGAAATGACTTTGTAGCTGTTGTTTCAAAATTATCACACCAGTTGGATTATAGTGGGAATGTATCTGTATCTGCTTTTCAATCGGTTAAGCTTAATGTTGATCCAAATCTCTATCAAAAACATATAGAGCTGCTTGAGAACGCCATTGAGCATCATTTGCGTATTGATATTGTTTATAGTAAAAATCATCGGGAGAAGCGTTCCTATGTCTTTGAGCCTTATGAGCTTGTGATTGTCAATAAATTTTGGTATCTTTTGGGTTATGATGAAAAGAATCGCTATTTGAGCCTAAAAGTAAATCGCATTCATGAATTATCATTACGTGATGAGGTTTTTCGGTTTGATGACGAAACTTCAAGCAAGCATGTATTTTCAAAATTCGGCTATAAAATAAAACCCGTCTTCGCAGAATTGGAAGTTTTTGAGCAAGATTATATTAGTGAGTATATCTGGGGTGAACACCAAGAAATTACGTGGTTGGATGATCATCGCTTTATTCTAAAAGTCGAGTTTTCGAATGAACTTGCCGTTAAAGATTTTATTTTACAAGGCGGTTCTCACATTACGGTTTTAAAACCGGAGTGGCTTCGCGAATGGATTGTTGATGAATGTCATAAAATTACGAAACTCTATCGTTAAGAGGCTTGCTTTTTTGTCATTACAAAGCTAAACTTATGAATAGAGTGTCTCTTAGGGACATGAGATGGTGGTGAGTTATGGGATTTAATTATAGCGATATATTAAATTATGTATCACGGAAAGAGGTTTATGACATGATAGTTATTGAAGGTGTTGTAGGTGTTGGGAAAAGTTCATTAATGCGTATTCTTGGTCAAGAGGGATATGAAGAGTTTGAAGAACCGGTAGTTGATAATCCTGTTTTGGATAAGTTTTATCATGACCGTTGTCGCTATTCATTTCCATTACAAGTGTTTTTCTTAAATAAGCGTTTTGAGCATATCAAACAAGCGAAAGACGTAAGCAAAGCGGTTATGGACCGAAGCATATATGGGGACGCAATATTCGCCCGTATGTTAAACTTAAGTGGAGAAATGAGTGACGAAGAATTTCAAATTTATTCTGAGTTATTACAAAATATGCTTGAACATGTTCATGTTCCCAAATTAATGGTATATCTTGAAATAAGTGTTGATGAGGCAATGAACCGCATTAAGAAACGTGGTAGAGATTATGAATTAATTGTTGAACGCGAATATTGGGAAAAACTCAATCGTGAATACAGTAATTATTTTGATAATTACGATCTTTCACCCATGCTTAAGATTAATGTTGATCATCTTGATTTTGAAAATAATGAAGCAGATCGCATTTATGTTCTAAAACTTATCAATGAAGCGTTACTCGAATTAAAATAAGGAGTATTTTATGAGATTTTTAGAGACAGCACGTGCATATAAAAAACAAGATCCTGCTGTACGATCAGTTCTGGAGGTAATTTTACTCTATCCAGGATACCATGCGATGGGGTTTTATCGAATCGCACATTGTTTCTATCGTATTAAGTTTTTCTTTGTGGCTCGATTCATTTCGCAACTTGGACGATTTTTGACTCAAATTGAAATTCATCCCGGTGCAGAAATCGGTCGTCGATTTATTATTGACCATGGTAGTGGAGTTGTGATTGGACAGACTGCAATTATTGGTGATGATTGTTTGATTCATCATGGTGTTACATTAGGTGGTAAGTCACGAGAGCCTGGAAAACGACACCCGACTTTAGGTAATAAAGTTCATGTTGGTGCTGGAGCACAGGTACTTGGTAATATTATGATTCATGATGAAGCCGTAATTGGTGCGGGGAGTGTTGTGACTAAAGATGTCGCACGTTGTGATATTGTTGCAGGCATTCCTGCTCGTACAATACGCAATAAATGTAGTGATGAGGGAAGATTATAGAAAAAAACGAACAGATTCTGTTCGTTTTTCTTTTACCGTAAAGGCGTACGCTTCATAATTTGATTTCGATTTGGACCATTTGAAACAAGTGCAATATTTGTATCAATGAGCATTTCAAGTTTATTAATATAGTTTTTACAATTTTCAGGAAGGTCATCATAGCATGTAATGTGTGTAATATCTTCTCTCCATCCAGGGAATGTTTCAATTACAGGGGTTGTATGTTCTAATTCTGTAATATTTCCAAATCGCATGGATTGTTGTCCTTGATACTCATATGCCGTTACAACCTTGATTTCATCTAGATAGGAAAGAACATCAATGTTTGTGAGTGCAACATGAGTTGCCCCTTGGGTTTTACATCCAAAACGTGTTGCGACCGCATCAAAGTAGCCAACACGACGAGGACGTTTAGTATTAACGCCATACTCACCCGCATCACCACCACGTCTTCGCAATGCCTCGGCTTCTTCTCCAAAAATTTCTGAGACAAATGCACCAGCACCAACACAGCTTGAATAAGCTTTTGTGACCGCCCATACTTCGTCAATAGGATGTGGTAATCCTGATCCGATGGTCGCATAGTAAGCTAAAGTAGATGAAGAGGTTGAATAAGGATAAATTCCAAAGTCGGGATCACGTAATGCACCAAGTTGCCCTTCGAAGAGAATGTTTTTACCTTGATCATGCGCTTCATTTAAAAAGGTGAAGACATCGCGAACATAAGGTTCAATTAAATCACGGTATTGCATTAATTCTTCAAAGATTGCATCCGCTGACAGCGGTTCTTGATGATATAAATTTACTAATAAAGTATTTTTGATATCAAGAACCCGATCAATTTTACTGCGTAACCAGTCTTCATTGTATAACTCACAGACTTGGAACCCAATCTTTGCGTATTTATCGGAATAAAAAGGTGCAATTCCGGATTTTGTGGATCCAAACTGATCTTTACCCATACGGGCTTCCTCATAAACATCGAAATTTTTATGGTAACTCATCACAATTTGAGCGCGATCACTTACAATAACTTGAGGATGAACACCACGCATTTTTAATTCTTCCAATTCATGAATGAATGCCGGAATGTTTAACGCAACACCATTACCAATAACATTAATCGTATGTTTATAGAAAACACCGGATGGTAACATCTTTAGCGCAAACTTACCTTGGTCATTGATAATTGTATGACCTGCGTTATTGCCCCCTTGGAACCGAACAATAATGTCAGACTCACTTGCGAATACATCTGTGAGCTTTCCTTTACCCTCATCGCCCCAGTTGGCACCTACTATAGCTTTAATCATAATTACCTCCTAAAAATACAAAATGAGACACCATTGTGTCTCACTGTACACGAACTAGAATACTTTTATTTTTTTCGAGTGTCAAGATTTTTTTTCGATTGAATAAAAAAAATACAAAACTTCTAAGTATTCGAAGCTTTGTATTTTGGTTTTTTATCTTGATGCAATTACTTTAATATTATCACGATGATTGACGTAAACTGGGGAATGTTGAATAAAATAATCCATAATGATATCGACCATTTCTTCTTGGATATCTTCTAATGTTTCACTTTCCGCAACCATGGTATAGTTTCCGCCCCCCATTGCTCGATAATTGTTAACAACGACCGTAAATTCATCGGTATCTAGAACGGGTTTATCTTGGTAAGTGAGACTTACAACACGTGAACCTCTCGGTTTTGAGATATCAAGGGTGTAATCCACGCCATCAAGCATATCGTAATTATAATGTTGTGGCTTGGGTTCAACGTATTCCGGTGAGGGAACAATGTGTTGGTGGGCATCGACGGTAAAATAATGGGCGCTAAATTCAATCATTTCACGAAGTGCTTTTCCACTCATTCGCTTTACCACCAACGTATTCGGATATAGGTAGGTGCTTACTAATTCACGCATTGTGATTGATTTTCTAAATCCTTGAGCCCCGTTAAAAAGGGCTACAGAAGAAATTTGTGCACCCGATCGTTCAAGTTGTATTTGATTTAAGAGTGAAACGAGCGGATGTTTATGAAGGCGTGCATCCAATTCATCGTTAATCATCACATCCATGTTTTCTAAGGTTCCAACGGGTTGGTCCAACCATGTTTGTGTTTCGTTTTGTAAGCCTTGTAGTGGTTCCAATAAATTTTGGTCTACATCATAATCGGAGGCACTGAGTCGTTTTGCTGAGGCGTTTCCGGTTTCCAAATCAAGATCAATCGTAATAAATTCCTTTGCTTTAAAGGTGTTTTGAGTTACTAAAACCCCGTTAACGGTTTCGATAAAGGAACGGTGTTGATGTCCTGTAATTAGAATATCTAACCCTTCAATCTCAGTCATAGCATATCCTTCATTTTCACCAGTAAGCCGTTCAGTCGGTTCACCCGTTTGCGGATCACGCTCTAAACCACCATGGTACATAGCAATGACATAGTCGACATCATTTCGTACACGCTGAACTTCTTGTTGGAGCTGGTCAAAAGCACTTTTGAAAACCATGTTTTCGATATGAGCAGGACGTTCCCAATGTGGAATATATTGCGTTAAAACACCAATAAGTGCGATCGTTTTACCTTCATAAGTAAGAATTTGAGTTTGGCCCGGTACAGACCCATCTATTTCAAGATTTGAAGTAAGTAGGGGTGCATTGTTTTCGCTTATGTATTTTTGGAGAATTTCAGGTCCATAATTAAAATCATGATTTCCTAAATTAATAAAATCATAATTCATGGCATTAAAACATTGTGCCATAGGATTGGGTACGGATTGCGCATGTTGATGTGCGTAAGTTAATAACGGAGTTCCCTGAAAAGCATCCCCGTTATCTAAGAGTAAAACATTTCCTTCCTTTCGGAATTGATTTACTGCAGTACTAATGCGTGCAAGCCCATAATCTTCGAGGTTTTCACGACTTGTATAATTTGTTGGAAAGATATTTCCATGGACGTCCGTTGTGACGACGATTTTAAGTTTCATTTTATCACCATTTCTATTATACCAAATCTCTATCACGATGTTGGGTATTGATTACTTTTTTTGAAATATATGATAAAATATATACAAATGAAAGGAGGAACTTATGAATCGCTCAGATAAATGTTTAATGTGTGTTGTTTTATTTCTAATGATTATGGCAGAGATAGTTTTTGACTTTTTTAATCAGCAAGGGGCTTTTGTGTCTCCAAGAAATAGTAAGCACCTTTTAACCCAAGTGAATAAAAATGATAATGTTGCATTATCGAGCGTCGCATTTTGTTTTGAACAAAATACTTATGATTGTCTGTGTGATTCTTTAAGTGTCTCCTAGCCCACTTATTTTTCAGCATAGATATTCATAAAAACACATGAAAATGTGTTTTTTAAGCTTTAAAGGAGAAGATACAATAATATCGAGGTGAATATGAAAAATATTAGATTTATTTCTAAATATACTGAGGGTCATCGAAAAAAAATAATTGTGATGATCTTTTCGGTAGTAGTTTATTGTGCAGTGCTTTTAGTCAATCCCTTATTACTTCAATACACCATTGATCATGTTTTAAATGATTTACCCATAACGACATCATGGATGAACACACTTACGAATTTTTTAGGTGGAATGCATTCCGTTCGTGAACATTTATGGTATGTTGGTGTGGTAATTGTTGTGCTGAACATCTTAAGTGGTGTTGCACATTTTTGTGCAGGTTATTCAATTGGTTCTTTTTCTGAATTTTTCTCAGAAAGTTTACGTAATGATGTGTTTGATCACCTACAGAAACTTCCATACGCCTACCATGTACGAGCAAAAACCGGTGATTTAATACAACGTTGTACCAGTGATGTCGATCAGATTGGACGTTTTCTCAAATCAAAAATTCAGGAACTTGTTTATGCTTTTACCATGGTTGTAATCGCATTGACGGTATTATTCCGTATTAATGTAACGATGACCTGGATTACCATGATTTCTTTTCCCTTTATTTTTGGGTTTGCGTTTCTATTCTTTAAAAAAATGCAGGCAGTGTTTAAGCAAAGTGATGAAGCGGAAGCAGCATTATCGAATACATTTCAAGAAAGCATGGATGCCGTCCGTGTTGTGAAAGCATTTAATCAAGAAAAGTTTGAAGTTACGAAATTTGAAGCTAAAAACCAAGCCTATGCCTCCATAACAAAGGAAATGATCAGACTTCTCGGAATCTATTGGGGGACCTCTGATTTACTTTGTTTTATGCAGACATTAATTGTGCTTATCGCAAGTATTTTTGAAGTGCGTGCGGGCAATTTATCCATTGGGAATGCGATTGTCTTTATTTCTTATGTAAATATGGTGTTGTGGCCAATACGTAATGTTGGCCGAACCTTATCCGATATGGGAAAGGTTAGTGTAAGTATTGATCGTTTGAACGAAATCTTAGACCTGCCGATTGAAGATCTTGAGTCAGGATTAAAGCCTGAAATTAAGGGTGAAATTATTTTTGAAAATGTATCGTTTCAATACGATGATGCATCCACCCCCGTTCTTAAAAATTTGAATTTTACCATTCAACCGGGAGAGACGGTTGCGATTATGGGACCAACAGGGAGTGGTAAATCAAGTTTGGTTCATTTACTTACGCGCATTTATGATGTATCTGAAGGGTCCATTAAAATTGACGGGATTAACATAAACGAGATCGCGAAAAGTTCTCTCCGTAAGCAAGTAGGACTTGTTTTACAAGAACCTTATCTCTATTCAAAAACCCTTTTTGAAAACATTCGTATTGCCATTCCACACGCTTCGGAGCAAGACGTCTATGACGCGTCTCGAATTGCTTCGATTCATGATGTTATAACTTCTTTTGACCAAGGGTATGAAACACCCGTTGGTGAGAAAGGTGTTACCCTATCCGGTGGACAAAAACAACGTGTTGCGATTGCCCGGACGCTTATCGCAAATACACCGATTTTAATTTTTGATGATTCATTATCTGCATTAGATTCTCAAACTGATGCTTCCATTCGAGAAGCATTAAATCATACTAAAAATGCCACATCCATCATCATTACCCATCGTATTAACAGTGCACAAAATGCGGATAAAATTATTGTTATTCTTGATGGCGAAATCAAGCAAATTGGTACACATAATTCGCTATTGAACGTTGATGGACTGTATCGAAATATTTATGATATTCAAACCAATCAGAAAGGAGGATTTGTTGATGAGTTATAGAGAAGAAGAGCAGTTTACTTCTGAAAAATTAGATGTTGGGCTTTGGAAAAAAATCCTAATGATGCTGCTTGAGAACAAAAAGAATCTGTTTTTAGCGCTGTTTTTTGTTCTGTTTGAAGCGGTTATTGGGATTATCCTTCCCATCTTGAATCGATATGCCATTGATGTTTTCTATCAAGGTCAAGGTTCAACAGAAGCCATATTGAAGTTTGCGCTTTTATATGGAGGTTTGGTTGCGGTCCAAGCATTTCTAATTTATGAATTTATTTATCGAAGTGGTCTTATTGAGATGGATATTAGTTATCAAATCCGTCAAAATGTTATGGAAAAACTTCAAAATCTTCCTTTTTCATATTATGATAAAACGCCTACAGGATGGATTATGGCTCGAATGACCAGTGATGTCTCACGGTTGTCGGAAATCCTCTCCTGGAGTTTTAACGATCTAGTTTGGGGATTTTTAGTCATGATGATGTTGTTGGTGGTCATGTTTACGGTCAATTGGAAACTTGCGTTAATCATTCTTGTGATTGTACCTATGGTTTACTTTGTAAGCTCGTGGTTTCAAAAACGTATCCTAAAAAACTATCGAAACGTTCGTGCGGAGAATTCAAAAATCACCCATGGATTTAGTGAAGGGATTACCGGAGCAAAGACTACTAAGTCAATGGGATTGGAGTCGATTCATTACAGTGAATTTAAAAACAACACCATGGCCATGCGATCAAAGTCCATTCATGCTGTCATACTCAGTGCACTGTATATGCCTATCATTACCATTATTTCTTCGTTAGGCAATGCGGGTATTATTTATGTTGGCGGGAACATGGCGTTACAAGGTGTTATTCAAATTGGAACTTTAATCCTATTTACACAATATGCGGAACGTTTTTTTGAACCGCTTCGTAATATTAGTAATGTGTTTGCACAGTTACAAATGGCCCAAGCATCTGCAGAGCGTGTTCTTTCATTATTGGAACAAGATTCATCACTCATCGATCGTCCAGATGTTATTGAAAAATATGGAACAATCTTAAATCCCAAAGAATCGGTCTATGAACCGATCGTTGGAAATATTGAATTTAAAGATGTTGATTTTTATTATCAAGCATCGGAACCGATATTAAAAAACTTTAATTTAACCGTTGAACCCAAACAACGCGTCGCTTTAGTTGGAGAGACGGGAAGTGGTAAATCAACCATTGTAAACCTTATTTGTCGTTTTTATGAACCCATTTCAGGTTCGATTCGGATTGATGGGGTAGACTATCGAGAACGATCGATTGGATGGCTCCACTCACATCTTGGATATGTTTTACAAGCACCCCATCTCTTTTCTGGATCGGTTCGTGATAACATCGCGTATGGGAAACCCAATGCTTCTGATGAAGCGGTCATGCGGGCTGCAAAACTTGTTGATGCACATCGCTTTATCACGGAACTTGAAGATGGATATCAAACAGATGTAGGTGAAGGCGGAAACCGATTGTCGACAGGGCAGAAACAATTGATTTCCTTTGCTCGGGCAATTCTTGTAAATCCATCAATCTTTATCCTCGACGAAGCTACAGCCTCAATTGATACTGAAACGGAAGCGATTATTCAAAACGCAGTTGAAACCGTTCTTAAAGAAAAAACAAGTTTCATTATTGCGCATCGTCTTTCGACAATTGTGAGTGCAGATCGTATCCTTGTTATTGATAAAGGAACCATTATCGAAGATGGTAATCATGAGAGTCTTATGAACCAAAAAGGTCGATATTATGAACTCTATATGAACCAGTTTAACGAGAAAAATGAAACAAAAATAATGAATACGTTAACACCTATTTCCAAATAGGTGTTTTTGTCGCTATTCTTGTCATCTTGAATATTCGCTATCATAATTCGTGTTCTGACGAAATGTTTGTGATATGATAGTTTAGAAAAAAGAGGCTCTCTCATTCCCACCAATTGACGTTACATGTGTTTAAGGGATTCATTGATTTTAGATGATTCGGTCGCATCTTTGTAGGGTGTCGTATTACATCATAATTACCGTCTTAATACTGTAAGATTATTGGATTATAGTGAGGGTCTAGAAATAGGAGAATGATATGAAGAAAAATATTACACTTGAAGAAGCATATGGTGATGTAAATTTAGAAATGCTTGCTGATTTTACGCTTACAAATGGTATCTCAGGTCACGAAAAAGATGTTGCCAATGTCTTTAAATCATGGGTTGAAGAGAGTGCGGATGATATCTGTTTTGACAATTTAGGATCAATTATTGCTCATAAAAAAGGTGCTGAAAATGGACCTAAGATTATGTTAGCAGGTCATATCGATGAAGTGGGTTTCTTGGTTCGTAGCATCGATGATAATGGTTTTTTACGAATTCACCCAGTAGGCGGATGGTGGCCACATGTCTTGCTGTCTCAACCAGTTACAATTCAAACACGTGATGGAAAAATGTATGTTGGTGTTACAGGCTCCAAGGCACCGCACGGAATGACGCCGGCGGTACGTAATAAAGTTATGGACATCACTGAGGTTTTCGTTGATCTTGGTGTAGCATCAAAAGATGAAGTTGAATTATTAGGAATTCAAGTTGGGGATACCGTAACTCCAAAATCTGACTTCCACGTGTTGGCAAACCCAAACTTCTTAATGTCAAAGGCTTGGGATGACCGTATTGGTGCGGCTATTGTTGTCGATGTTATGAGACAGCTTAAAGATGTACAAACAGCATCCCATATTTACTCAGTGGGAACTGTACAAGAAGAAGTTGGATTACGTGGTGCACGTACTGCAGCACAAACAATTAATCCAGATATTGCATTTGCTGTGGATGTCACTATCGCTACCGATACACCAGGTGAAGATAACCGTATTAAAATGGGTGTCGGTGCAACTTTAGAAGTGATGGATGGTTCTGTTATTGGTCATAAAGGACTTCTCTATTACCTTCAAGATCTTGCTGAAGAGATGAATATTGATACACAATTTGAAATCCTGGCTGCTGGAGGAACGGATTCTGGGGAAATCCATAAAGTTCATGATGGTGTTATTACGTTAACCCTTTCAATTCCTGCGCGTTACATTCACTCACACTTAGGTATTATTCATCGTAAAGATTACGCAGATACAGTTGCTCTCATTACTGAATTCTGTAAACGATGCGATGCGGATGTGCTTGAATCCTTACAAAACTACAAAAGATAAGTCTATGACTTATCTTTTTCTTTTACTCGAGACGTCTTAATATCGAGTAAGCTTTGAGTATTTATTTCTCGGTTTGTCTTGACTGTAGCCTTAACGACGAATTATCGTTATATCCTTTCACAAACTCGAACGATAAGATGCGATTTTATCTGACAAAGAGGCCTTGTTCTGTTTCAATCAGCTTGTATTAATCATAAGATATGGTACATTTAAATTATTGAAGGGGAACATCTTTAAAAATTGTAGAAGTACGCAGCTGCAGTAATAAATAAAAATCATTCGTCAAAACGGTTGTGATAATGGCTGATTTGGATGCTCTGTCAAATAAAACGGGTTGATCTAGTAGGGCGCATTTGATGCATCAGTTCGGACTCGATATTGCTTAGTTGCTCGCAATGATACCAAGATATTCTCTGTATAACTAATTTTGGGGGAGGGTTATGATGATTCACAATCATGATGTGTTTTTTACCATCGTAAGCATACTGTGTTTATTGCTGATAATGATTATGTTAGTGTTAATAGTAAATGAGACCAAAGGGTGTTGGAATAGAAAACTATTCAAATATACCAACGCGATTTATTTATTAATTTTTCCGATTATTCTCTATATAGAGAAACCGGACTCAAATATAATTGTGACCGTTTATTTTATTTTTTATCTTTGTTTTGTTATGGTTCGAAAAATAATACTAAAAAAAGAGACAGCATAGTTTCTTTCATTTTTCAAATTCAGTCGTAGCATTTTAAATTTGATGGGTTAATGTCGTTTAAGCGCAAAAAATCATGCCCTTTCATCCAATGATTTTTCTTTCGGTATCGTTGATATCTAAATTTAAAACGATAAGTCGTAGACTTATCGTTTTCTTTTATCAAATCTCAACCGCACCACTTTTACTTTTATTAAAGTCTATCTCATAGGCCGTTTTGAAGTCAAATATTTTTCGCGGCATTGAGTTAATTTTGAAGCAAATATCATCAAGATATTGTTGCGCTATATCATACATTGATTTTCCTTTTGGTATAAACCTTCTTACTATTGCATTCGCTCTTTCATTGGTTCCACGTTGAAAAGAACAGTATGGATCACACTTATATAGTTTCACACCCAACCGCTTGGCTGTAATTCCTAATGTTTTAAATTCAAGTCCATTATCTACTGTTATCGATTTCGTGGTTATATTATTCTCTTCAATAAATTTTCGAATTAAGTTTGATGTGTAATAGTCATATCGATATTCTGCTTTAATAAGCCAGGTCATTCTTGAGCAGCGGTCTACAATGGATATAATCGCTGCAGATTCATGTTTCTTACCGATTATAGAATCGATTTCGAGATGGCCAATCTCGTTACGTTTCTCAATGTATTTAGGTCTAAGGCTAATTGGAAGTACTGTTTTCTCTTCCAAGTTCCATCTCAAGTGATTCATCATCCCACTAATTCTCTTTTTACGTTTTCGACGTTTATAGCACATTCTATTTGGTTTTATATCAAGTTTACCTTGATTAATCCAGTTATAGACTTGCTGCGATGAAACACACGGTTTATATGGATGATATCGTTTATAGTTACTCAAGCATACTTCTACCGAATGAACTTTAGGATCATAGTGAGAATGCAGATATTCGATTAAGTGGGAATATTTTTCTCGAATATCAATCGTTCGTTTCTTATAGACATTATTTTTATATCTAGAAATCGTAGAATGAGATATATTGAGTTTACGTGCTGCCTTGCGCATAGAGTAGCCGATGCTTAATAGAATATCAATTTGGTCTTTCATTTTTTTATCTAATTGTTTATACTTCATATGGGAGCTCCTTTTAGTCGGGTGGGCTCCTTTTATTATACAAAAACAACCGCACCTTGGGTGGTGCGGTTGAGATTTGAATTTAGGAACGATAAGTCGTAGACTTATCGTTTTTTCGGTTATAATAAAGAAAAGTGAGGTAATGTATGCTTAAAGAAACAGTTTTTATTGAGGCGCCTTTAGAAGAAGCATGGGAACGTTTCGAACTTGAGTTCGCAAAGCTTTTCAAGTGTAGCCCTAAAAAGATGCTGAATCGTGAAATGAAGGCTAAGGTTAAAACCATGAATGGTCATGATATTGAATTAAAGCAACGTGTTATTATTCATGACCGCTATAAACATTTCGCATTTGTATCCGAGAACCCTAAAGAGACCGTTACAACCCATTATGAATTTTTTGAAGACAAAGATGGCACGTTTATTTCTTCATATGATGAGAAGAGTAAGGGTGAAATGTTATATCGTCTTCCGTTTATCAAACAAAAAGTTCGTAAACAACTTAAGGGACGACTCCAACAAATTAAATTGATGATTGAAGCAGAAAAGGGAGCATAGCTCCCTTTTAAATTGGACTGGATAATTTTAAGAATCGTGCATACTTATAATGATGGTAGTCAATCGAATAGTCAAAAATTTCTCCGTTTTTAAGCATTGCCTTACTGGTTGTTTTTAAAGCCGGATCACCGAGATGCAGTCCCAGTAATTCCGCATTTGTATTATCTAAAGAACACGCTTCAATTAAGCGGTCAATATATCCAACTTCTTGTCTTAGCCCCTCTTGAATATAAGAATAAATCGAATTTTCAATAATTTCTCGATTTAAATACGGAATAAGATTACGATTAAAATATGAATACTCTACAACCCATCGATTGCCATCGACGATTCGTAATCGATTCACAAAATACAATTGGGTTCCAACTTCACAATTCATCTCAATGGCAATTTCTCGATTGGCTGAAATCTCTTGAAAGTCTAAGATTTTGGTTTCGATTCGATTTTTTTTATGATTTGAGGATAAGCCATGAAAATTTTCTAAATTAATTGCATTGATATGATCCACATCACGAACAAACATACCACTTCCTTGAACGGAGATAATATAACCTTGTCGTGATAAGAGGCCAATGGCTTTTCGAATGGTATTTCGACTAACATCAAACTCCTGCATTAAAGCTTCTTCGGTTGGAATTTTTGTATTAGAAGGATAGATACCATCCATAATACGATCTTCAATTATAGTACTAATTATTCGATACTTATGTGACATAATGTGCTCCTTTATCTCAATTATAACATGGACTAAGAAAAGTAACGCGAACGTCCTTTAGGGGTTTATGATGACCTGACTTCGAAAGGTAAGTCTAAGACTTGCGACGAACCGATATTGTTAAGATGTGGTTTTAAACCTTTCAAGAATTCCTCCTAGTAAAAGTATAGCACTTTTGCTATGATTGTCACGGAGGTATTTTTATGACACAAACAATTAAAATTACAATGAATAGTGGTAAAACCATGACTGCCGAACTCTATGAAGACATCGCACCTAAAACGGTTGCAAACTTTGTGAAGCTCATCGAAGAAAAGTTTTATGATGGATTAATTTTTCACCGTGTAATTCCTGGATTTATGATTCAGGGAGGCTGCCCTAATGGAACAGGAATGGGTGGTCCTGGATATGAAATTGAAGGTGAATTTACATCAAATGGTTTTAAAAATGACTTAAAACACAGTAAAGGGGTTCTATCGATGGCACGTGCTATGGATCCAAACAGTGCTGGAAGTCAATTCTTTATTATGGCTGAGGATGCACCACATTTAGATGGTCAATATGCAAGTTTTGGTAAACTTGTGGATGGTATTGAAGTGGTTGATGAAATCGTTCATGTTAAACGTGATCGAAATGATAAGCCACTTGAGCCTCAAATCATTCAAACAATCGAGTTAATTTAATTGGGGAAAGGTGTGTGATGCACCTTTTCTTTATTTCAAAGAGAATAGGAATTGTTGATTATTTATAGTATAATACCCCATGTATATAAAACCTTTCAAGGAGGTTATGAATGAAGAAAAAACTTGATTATATATTAAAACACAATAAAGTCTTGTTAATCGTATTTACAAAGACCCTGTCCATGGTCTTCCGATTTATTGGTTTGTTTATTCGTACTGAAGAAAATTTAATCTTAATATCTGCAAACTCTCGCGGCTATAACGATAGTCCCCGTGCCATTTATGAATATATGAAAAAAGATTCGAAATACGCACAGTATCGTTTTGTATGGGCGGTTGATGATGTTACACAAACAATCGACGGTGCCGATCTTGTTAAAGCGGACACGTGGCAATATTTTAAAACTGCGTTGAAAGCACAGTATTGGATTACAAGTGTTAATATTGAACGCGGCTTGCATTTTAAAAAGAAAAAGACGGTCTTTCTCAATACATGGCACGGTGTAGCAATTAATGAGATGGGCAATGCGGTAGCGGGTCGAACCGATTTTGATTGGTCCGATACGGATTATATTTGTTATAGTGCGGAAAATGAAAGACCCATCTATTATCGAGACTTTAATGCACGTCCAGAGTCAATGGTCCCTACAGGACTTCCTCGTAATGATGAATTGTACCATGTGGACTCGGATAAAGTTATCGAAATTAAACGAAGTTTAAACATCCCTGAAGATAAAAAAGTGATTCTCTATGCACCGACATGGCGGGATAGTGAAGACTTCGGTAAGAGTTATCAAATTAAACCACCCATTGACTGTGACGTTTGGAAAAAGGCCTTGGGTGATGAATATGTTGTTATCTTAAGAACGCATCCTTATACCAATGAATTGATGGGCGTTACCTTTGATGATTTCTTCTATGATGGAACGATGTATCCTCGTGTAAACGACTTGATGATGATTTCAGATATCCTTATCTCAGACTACTCAAGTATTATCTTTGATTATTGTGTCCTTGAAAGACCTGTAATCTGCTTTGGTTATGACTATGAAGCGTATTCAGAAAAACGTGGATTTTATATTGACTTAGAGACAGTGATTCCTAGTGGTATCATTCGTGATGAAGCGCATCTTATCGAACACATCAAATCGATGAATTATGAAGAACAAGTTGCGAAAACTAAGGTAATGAAAGAAAATCATGTCACCTATGGTGGTAATGCTACAGAACAAATTGTTAATGTTGTATTTGGATAAAAGAAAAGCTGATCATAATATGATCAGCTTTTCTAATAAAAAAAGGCAGCCATTGGCTGCCAAATGCTTTGAGGGGATGTAAAGCATTACAATCTTATGACTGCATATACATCATACCCCCTAAAGATACAGATGTAAATTAATACGAGTTCATTTCACGAGTGTTTCACTTTTTAATATCAGTAAACTCCTTCTTACATTGGTTCATGACGAAGACGCCATCCTTTGTGACATGTACGAGGTCCTCAATTCGGATACCACCGATTCCTGGAATATAAATTCCAGGTTCAATTGAGAAGCACATTCCTGGTTCAATGATGCGGTCATTTTTTGAAGAAACATCGAGGTTTTCATGGCACTCGATACCAATACCATGTCCTGTACGATGAACAAAATATGGACCATAGCCGGCCGCCTCGATAACCGAACGCGTTGCTTTATCAACATCGGATAAGCGTGCTCCGGGTTTTACAGCATTAATTCCAGCTTTATTCGCTGCAAGTACGATTTTATAGAGGTGTTCCATCTCAGGATTTTCACCCATAAAAAAACATCGAGTCATATCAGAACAATAATTTTGGTAGATTCCACCCATATCGATTAGAACAACATCATTTTCACGTAAAACTCGATTTGATGGAACACCATGGGGATCGGCAATGTTTTCAGTAAACAAGACAATGGGATCAAAACTCACACCCGATAAAGGTGCTGCGCTCTGTTTTTCACGGACAATTTCTGCGAGTTCAATTTCCGTCATGCCAACTTTAAGTAGCTGCTCCATTTCAAGCATAATGCGATCATTATGATGCGATGCTTCGATGAGTGTTGAACGTTCAACATCATCTTTAATAGTTCTGATTTGTTCCAAATATGGCGACCCATTTACAACGGTATACCCTTTGTGAATAAACGGGATTAAGAAACGTGATGGCCAATTCCCATCAACGGCAAATTGGTTGTCGGTCAGATGGGTCTCAATAAGAGATGTCGTATCATCACCATCTTCATAGACAATCGTCTTTAAATCTTTCGGTGCCTCAAAAAGTTTGTTTAAAAACAGAATGGGCTCATGGTCTTTGCCAACCAGTAATGCGATCATGCGTTCGCCAACATCAAAACGATATCCGGTGTAGTAAAAAATCATCATTTTATCTGAGATAATCAGTTGTTTTTCGAGCATGAGGTTTGTGAGTTTTTCGATTCGATTCATAATATCACTCCTTTCCACCATTATACGCTCGGTATTAAGGCAAATGCAATGTACATATAAGTATGTTAGAATACTATAGAAAGGATGATACACTATGAAACAAGGACAAGAATCACAAGTAATTATCGTAAATCGTAATCCTTACGATTCCAGTATTCAAATTGTCATACCGCCGTTTCGTCCGATAAATCTTTTTGAAATTGAAGATAATTTTGAAGAAGTTAAACAAGAAATCGAAACAAAAATTATAAATCAAGAAGTTGCTGAGCGCATCGTTCTTTTTGTATCTGCTTTTAAAGAATCGATGGAAGAAGGGGATGTCCTACCAATCGTTGAGTATTTTATTTCAAGTGATATTGAAAATATGGATCCCGACGAGTTAAAGATGATCTTTGATGCGGTAAAGGAATTTATAACACTGGTTAATGATGATAATCGTTTAATGCACTAAAAAATCTCCCTCAGGAGATTTTTTTTATTGATAATGAGATGTTTCGTTTCGATAAATGAGATGCGTTCCATTTTCATCCATAACAATTTTTGTAAGACTTGTTGAATCGAAGTCTTGTTGAGATGAAATCGATTCTAAATTTTCATTAATCAGATAATTTGTAAGAACTTTAAGAGTAATTCGATGCGAAACCAATGCGATGGTTTTCCCCGCATATTGCGTTTTGATGTCATCAACCACAGGGGCGATGCGTTGATGGACATCTTTAAACCGTTCACCATGACCAACGGGACTGTAGTGAAGTGGATTATTGAAAAAAGCATGCCATTGATTCGGGTATTGCTGCTTAACATCTTGGTGCAGTTCGCCTTCCCAAGCGCCCATTTCAATTTCACGAATTCGTGATTCTAATTTTAGCGACTGATTCGGAAAGACAAGGGATGCTGTTTCTTGTGCGCGTTCACTTGTACTTACGATAATCTCGTCAAATGATATTGGTTCTAATCGTTTTTGAAGGAGCAGGGCTTGTTGTTTCCCTTCGTCCGTTAACGGTGAATTTTTAGATCCCTGCATTCGATGCTCTTGATTCCATAATGTTTTTCCATGACGAATGAGGTAGATTGTTGTTTTCATAGGACTCCTTTATTCTATTTAATAAAAAAAGCACGTAAGTGCTAATTGTTTTCGTTCTTATTTTTAATATCTTGTAACTGAATGGTAAGTGCTTCTATTGATATAGAAAGTTCCTTTAGTAAATAGACCAATGAAATAACAAGTAGAACTAAACTGAGTGCAAATACTATATGAGAGAACGTAACCATGGCTGCGTTATATTGTGCAAAGAGCGTAAGGAGCATGCTAAGCACAGCCCCAATAAAACTCATAGCTCCAAGGACCTGCATGGATTTAATGTATTTCATCCGTGTTTGAAGGTTAATTATCTGAGCGAGAATCTGTTTATTTGGGGAATCTTGATGTTTTTCGTAAAGATCGCGTATCAGCCCAGCAAGCACGACAAAACGGTTTGTATAAGCGAGCATGAGCAGAGAAATTGCAGGAAAAATCATAGCGGGTGTTTGTAATGTGAATTCCATAATTTAATCTCCTTTTTAGTTGTCAAAACGATAACGAAGTGAATGTGAAATATAAATTCACTTTAGTTGAATTATATCGCAATGGTCTTTAAAATGAAAGTGGATGTGGGAGATAGAGAGTGAGGTAACAAGTATGAGATACTTAAAAAATCCATCAACAAATCCTTATTTTAATTTAGCACTTGATGAGTATGCGATGAAGCACATCAATTGTGATGAGGATTTTTTCTTTCTATGGCAAAATGAGCCAGCGGTAATTATTGGGAAAAATCAAAATACCGTCGAAGAAATTAATCAGAAATTTATTGATGATAACAAAATCAAAGTTGCACGTCGTGTTTCAGGTGGTGGTGCAGTGTATCACGATTTTGGAAATCTTAATTTTACATTTGTGATTAATGTGGATGACCCAGGAAAAGTCAATTATAAAAAGTATGTTCAGCCAATTATTGATGCACTTGCAAGTATGGGTATCAATGCGGAGGCGTCAGGACGTAATGATATTTTAATTGATGGACTTAAGATTTCAGGAAATGCACAACGCATGGCAAATGGAAAGCTCATGCACCATGGTACGTTGTTGTTTGATGTTAATATTGAGGATATGGTTCAAGCGTTAAATGTTGATCCTGATAAAATTACATCAAAGGGTGTAAAATCAGTGCGATCACGTGTAACCAATATTAAGGAACATTTACCTGAAGGGACTGATCTTAAAACCTTCTGGGATGAGTTACAATACTTTTTATCGAATAAGGGGCAAGATGAAGAAATTATTCTCGCACCTGAAGAAATTGCGAAAATCGAGTATGAGGCAATCAACCGATTTGGCACATGGGATTGGATTTATGGTGCATCACCAGAGTTTAATCTTAAAAACAGTAAACGATTTGCGGGCGGACGTGTTGAAGTCTTGATGGATGTCAGCGAAGGCCATATCGATCACGTTCGATTTATTGGAGATTACCTCGGATTAGAAGATGTCGCGGATGTCGAAGCGCGCCTTCAAGGTGCTCGTTTCAAACAAAGCGATGTCGACGCCGTGCTTTCGGAAATGGATTTACGAAAATACTTTGGTAATATCACAAAAGAGGAATTATTAGAGTTGATGTTTGATTAGGTTCAAACATCAGATGAATTTTGCTCGAAAGTAGCAATATCGTTGAATGAAATGCGCTTACGTGTTACATTTAAACTGTAATTAGGCATTACCACTTAATGACCTAAGCAAGATATAGAAGGGAAATGGAAATTTCAATGGCACAAGTTAAGAAAGATAAAGCGTTGGATTTCGCTGCTCAACTGAAAAATGTTGAAAAGCTTTACCCAACATTCCAGATTCTTGATGAAACTGGGAAAGTTGTTAACAAAGAAATGTTACCAGACTTAAAAGATGAGGAGTTAGTAGAACTCTTTGAAAATATGTTATGGTCACGAGCATTAAACGACCGTTCAACTACATTAGCACGTCAAGGACGTCTTGGATTCTTCGCTCCTACAGCTGGACAAGAAGCAAGTCAAATGGCGAGTCACTTTGCATTTAATGAAGGGGATATTTTATTCCCAGGATATCGTGATATTCCTCAATTAGTAAAACACGGATTACCACTACATAAGGCATTCTTATGGAGCCGTGGACACGTTGAAGGAAACAACTATCCAGAAGATTTCAATGCAATGCCACCACAAATTATTATTGGTGCACAAATTATTCAAGCTGCAGGAGCTGGAATTGCACTGAAAAAACGTGGAAAAGCACAAGTAGCATTTACATATACAGGAGATGGTGGATCATCACAAGGTGATACTTATGAAGGTCTTAACTATGCGGGAGCATTTAAAGCACCTGTAGTGTTCTTTATTCAAAATAATGGATATGCGATTTCAACACCACGTCACGTCCAAACAGCAGCACCTACACTTGCTCAAAAAGCAGCAGCTGCAGGTATCCCTGGTGTTCAAGTAGACGGTATGGATCCCCTAGCAGTCTATGTTGCAACAAAAGCAGCACGTGATTGGGCAATTGAAGGAAATGGTCCAGTGTTAATTGAAACACTGACATCACGTTTCGGTCCTCACTCACTTTCAGGTGATGATCCAAAACGATACAGAACGCAAGCAAGTTTTGATGAATGGGATAAAAAAGATCCATTGATCAGAATGCGTAATTTCTTAACAGAAAAAGGTCTTTGGGACGAAGAAAAAGAAGTTGAATTGATTGCTCAAATTGATGATGAAATCAAAGAAGCTGTTAAACTTGCTGATTCAGCACCAAAACAAAAAGTTTCTGACTTCTTGAAGAATATGTTCGAAGAACCAACAAATACTATTGCAGAACAAATTGAATATTTTGAAAACAAGGAGGGTAACAAATAATGGCACAACTAACAATGATTCAAGCCATTACTGAAGCGCTTGATATTGCCCTTGAACGTGACGAAAATACATTGATTTTCGGTGAAGACGTTGGGAAAAACGGTGGAGTATTCCGTGCAACTGACGGACTTCAAGAAAAACACGGTGAAGACCGCGTATTTGATACACCATTAGCTGAATCAGGTATTGGTGGATTAGCAATCGGATTGGCATTAGAAAAATTCCGTCCAATTCCTGAAATCCAATTCTTCGGTTTTGTATTCGAAGTAATGGACTCAGTTGTTGCACAAATGGCACGTACACGTTACCGTTTAGGAAACACACGTAACATGCCTATTACTATTCGTTCACCATTTGGTGGTGGTGTTCACACCCCTGAACTCCATTCAGATAACTTAGAAGGTCTAATGGCACAATCACCTGGAATTAAAGTGGTTATCCCATCAAACCCATATGATGCGAAAGGTTTACTTTTAGCTTCTATTGAAGATAACGATCCTGTTGTTTTCTTAGAACACATGAAATTATACCGTTCATTCCGTGAGGAAGTTCCAGAAGGATACTATACAGTTCCTTTAGGAAAAGCGAATGTTGTTAAAGAAGGTAATGATGTAACAATTATTACTTATGGTGCAATGGTTCGTGAATCAATGAAAGCTGTTGAAACACTTGCAGCAGAAGGTATTTCTGCAGAAGTAATCGACTTACGTACAGTTTCACCAATTGACTTAGATACAATTATCGAATCTGTAACGAAAACAGGACGTTTAGTTGTTGTACAAGAAGCACAACGTCAAGCCGGAGTAGGCGCACATGTTATGTCGGAAATCGCAGAACGCGCAATTCTTACATTAAAAGCACCTGTAGGTCGTGTTGCAGCACCAGATACAATTTTCCCATTTGGTTTAGCTGAAAACGATTGGTTACCAAACGAAGAAGACATCACTAATAAAGTACGTGAAATTGTTAACTTTGATTAATTTAGGAGGCGAAGTGCATAATGTCATTTATATTTAAAATGCCTGACGTAGGTGAAGGAATTGCTGAAGGAGAAATCGTTAGTTGGTTCGTTAAAGAAGGCGACACAATTAAAGAAGATGAACCTCTATTAGAAGTTCAAAACGATAAACTCGTTCAAGAAATCCCATCCCCAGTATCAGGAACAATTACAAAAATTATGGTCGAACCAGGAACTGTAGCTACAGTTGGTGACGATCTCGTTGAAATCGTAGCAGAAGGCGCAGTAGCATCTGCACCTGCTAAAGAAGAGACAGCAGCACCTGCACCTGCAGCAGCTGCCGGATCATTTGTGTTTAATATGCCAGATGTGGGTGAAGGTATCGCTGAAGGTGAAATTGTACAATGGTTCGTTAAAGTCGGTGATGACATCCAAGAAGATGCACCACTATTAGAAGTTCAAAATGATAAGCTTGTTCAAGAAATCCCATCCCCAGTATCTGGAAAAATTATGAATATCATGATTGAAGCGGGTACAGTGGCAACAGTTGGACAACCACTCGTTGAATTTGCGGCAGAAGGACATGCACCAGCATCAACTCCTGCACAAACAGCAGCTCCAGTTGCAACTGCAAGCCAGGCTGTTGCGGGAAATGGTGAATCGTTTGCACAAAATAAAATTGCTGGACGCGTTCTAGCAATGCCATCGGTTCGTCAGTTTGCACGTGAAAATAATGTTGATTTAACACTTGTTACAGCAACAGGTAAACACGGACATATCCGTAAATCAGATGTTGAAGCATTTATCGCAGGCGGCGCAGCTGCACCAGCAGTTGAAACTCCAGTCGTTGAAGCTACACCATCCGTTGAAACAGCACCAGTAGCAAAACCTGCAGCTAAACCAGCTCCAGTTGTTGTTACAGGATCAACTACACGTGAAAAAATGACACCAACACGTAAAGCAATTTCTAAAGCAATGGTTACAAGTAAGGCAACAGCACCACACGTTACATTATTTGACGAAGTGGATGTTACAGAACTTGTAAATCACCGTAAGAAATTCAAAGAAATTGCAGCTGCACAAGATGTTAAACTAACATTCTTACCTTACATTGTTAAGGCGCTAACTGCAGTTGTGCGTAAATACCCAATCTTAAATTCAAGTGTTGATGACTCAACACAAGAAATTGTTTACAAAAACTTCATTAACATTGGTTTTGCAGCAGATACACCTCACGGTTTATATGTTCCAAATATCAAAAATGCTGATTCAAAAGGAATCTTTACAGTTGCTAAAGAAATCTCAACATTGGCAGCCGCAGCAAATGATAATACATTAGCTGGAGCAGATATGCGCGATGGTTCAATTACAATTAGTAATATTGGATCAGCACGTGGACTCTGGTTTACACCAATCATCAACTACCCAGAAGTAGCGATCTTAGGTGTAGGACGTATTGATAAGAAACCAGTTGTTCTAGCAGATGGAACAATCGGCGTTGGAAATATGTTAGCATTATCATTAAGCTTCGACCACCGTATCATCGATGGTGCCCTAGCACAAAATGCCATGAACGAACTCAAGAGATTGTTAAACAATCCTGAGCTTCTATTAATGGAATCTTAATTGGAAGGTGGAATAGTACATGGTAGTAGGAGATTTAGCTCTTGAATTAGATACAATTGTTATTGGTTCAGGTCCTGGTGGATATGTTGCGGCAATTCGTGCAGCTCAATTAGGACAAAAAGTAGCAATTATTGAAAAAGATAATATTGGTGGCGTTTGCCTTAACGTTGGATGTATTCCTTCAAAAGCGTTAATTAATGCAGGTCATCGATACCAAGAATCAATGAATTCAGAAACATTTGGTGTTACAGCCGAAAATGTTAAAATTGATTTTACAAAAACACAAGCATGGAAAGATGAGCAAGTTGTTAATAAACTTACATCTGGAATTGCAATGTTATTAAAGAAAAATAAAGTTGAAATCATCCGTGGTACAGCATTCTTTAATGACACGCATCAATTACGTGTTGTAAATGATGAGTCAGCTCAATCATATACATTTAAACACTGTATTATTGCAACAGGTAGTCGTCCAATTGAAATCAAAGGATTTAAATTTGGAAAACGTATCATTGACTCAACAGGTGGATTAAACTTAAAAGAAATTCCTAAGAAACTTGTTGTTATCGGTGGAGGCTATATTGGTTCAGAATTAGCAGGTGTTTATGCTAATTTAGGATCAGAAATTACAATTCTTGAAGGAGCGCCTTCAATCTTACCTCAATTCGATAAAGACATGATTAAACTTGTTGAAAACGAATTTAAGAAAAAAGACGTTACAATCGTAAATAATGCTATGGCAAAAGATGCTAAAGAAACAAAAGATGGAGTTGTTGTTACTTATGAAGTAGATGGCAAACCCGCTACAATCGAAGCAGATTACGTTATGGTTACAGTTGGACGTCGTCCTAACACAGATGATCTTGGCTTACAAGTTGCCGGTGTTGAGACAAACGAACGTGGACTTATTACTGTAGATAAACAAGGACGTACAAGCCAAAAACATATCTTTGCTATTGGTGACGTAACTCCAGGTTTAGCATTAGCGCACAAAGCTTCATACGAAGCAAAAGTTGCTGCTGAAGCAATCTCAGGCCAACCTTCAGAAATCGACTATGTTGCGATTCCAGCGGTATGTTTCACAGACCCTGAATTAGCAACTGTTGGATTAACTGAAAAAGAAGCTAAAGATCAAGGATTAACAGTTAAAGTATCAAAATTCCCATTTGGTGCAAACGGTCGTGCACTTTCACTTAATGCAGGTGAAGGATTCGTAAGACTTATATCAGAAAAAGACACAGGATTACTACTTGGTGGACAAGTAGCCGGTGTTGGAGCAAGTGATATTATTGCTGAAATCGGATTAGCTGTTGAAGCACGCATGAATGTTGAAGATCTTTCATTAACAATCCATGCTCACCCAACACTATCAGAAACAGTTATGGATGCATCTGAAATTTCACTCGGATTGCCAATTCATATTTAATCTATATAATAAGGATGCGAAAGCATCCTTTTTTTTATTCATTCGAATTTGTAGTTTTTTTGTATTATCTTGCATTAATTTCTGAAAGTTGTTTCAGGTATTTCGGACGCTTCACGCCAAACTATGGATTTTTTGTGATATATTAGAATTACTTTTCATGATAAATATTCATACAACTTAAAATATTCGTCATTAAACGCACTAAACAGTGGATATTTCATAGAATAACAGCAAATGTAAATTGTTTCAGAGATTTTATGATTTATTTTCATAAAATTGATAATATACTGAAAAACCAATTGACAAATTTTCTGTATCCTATATAATACATTCATACAGTATCACTTATCTGTATCAATGTTTGACAACAAAAGGAGGAGAATTACCATGAAAAAATTAATGATTGCATTCGTTGCAGCGTTATTGGTTCTTACTGGTTGTGGATCACAAGGTTCATCCAGTACATTAACGGTTGCGGCCCCTGCTTCACAAAATGGTGACTTTGTGGAAGGGTTCGGATCGAATGCCTATGACCGATGGGCGACTAACTTAATGCACTTAGGTGCAAGCGTTTTCTATATTGATCGCGATACTTCAGAGATCAAGCCAAATCCTAACTTCGTAGAAAGCCATGAAGTTAAAGCAGACAGCGAAGGAAATAAAACTTATACCTTCAAAATCAAAGGTGGCAATAAATACTCTGATGGAACAGAAATCACAGCTAAAGACTACGTTATGGCTATGTTGTTCCGTTCACATCCAGCTTGGATGAAAGTTGCATCAATGGAAAGTACCGGAGATGAACTTTTAGGTTATAACGCATATAGCACAGGGGAATCAAAAGTTTTCGAAGGGGTTAAATTAATCGACGACAATACATTCTCATTAACAATCGATAAAGCAAACTTGCCATACTACTTTGAAGCAAGTAAAGCTGATATCTCACCTGAACCAATGCATGTTTGGTTTAAGGATGCTAAATTAAATGCTGAAGGAAACGCATTCGACAACACACCTGAAGAAATTCAAGCAGCTGTTGAATATGTTTCAACAACTGAACGATACAAACCAACTGTTGTAGTAGGTGCGTATAAGTTAGAAAGCTATGAAAATGGTACAACAATTCTTGTTAAAAATGATCAATATGTAGGAAACTACGAAGGTCAAAAACCAGAAGTTGAAAAAGTTGTAATCCGTCAAGTTGACTCAAACGTTACAGTACAAGCGATCGAAAAAGGTGAAGTTGATTTATCACCAGGAAACATTGAGGGTGAATACATCAATAAAGCAAAAGAACTTGAATTACAAACTGTTAACTATCCACGTAATGGATTTGGTAACATCACATTAAAAGCAAATAAAGGACCTACTCAATACAAAGAAGTACGTCAATCAATTGGTTACATGTTAAACCGTAACGAATTTGTTCAAAAAATTGCTGGTGGATACGGTTCTGTAGTTAATGGACCATTCGGATTATCACAATGGTTCTATAAAGATAACAAGGACAAGATTGAAAGTTCACTTATCGACTATACTTACAACATTACTAAAGCAAACGAATTACTAGATCAATCAATCTACAAATTCGAAAAAGATGGTGTTACACCATTTGATGCAAGTAAAGCAAGTAAAGATTATGCTCGTTATGATGCAGATGGAAATAAACTTGTTGTAAAACACTTTGGTTCTGAGAAGAACTCAGTAACAGATTTAATTGTATCTCAATTAGTTCCTGCAGCTGAAAAAGCTGGTATGGAATACTACATTGAACAAGGTGAATTTGCTACTTTAGGTGCATACATGCAAGGACGTGAAGAGAATGACTTTAATGCATTTAACCTTGCAACATCATTCACATCACTTTATGATCCATGGCAAAACCATTCAAAATATGTTGGAACAGGTTTAAACTGGAGTGATATTTCAGATCCAGAACTTGATGCAGCTATTGAAAAGGTACGTCGTATTGAACCAGGAAATCGTGAAGCTTATTCAGAAGCAGTTGTTGAATACTTCCAACTTTGGAATGACCTCTTGTTCCAAATCCCTCTCTACTCAAATCTATACCATGACATCGCGTCAAACCGTGTTAAAGGTTTAGAAAAAGTAACACCAGAGATGGACTGGTCAAAAACTATGGAATATATCTCAATCGAAGGATAATTTGAGTTATAATTGAATGTAAGTACTATAAGAAGTGTCAATCGGCACTTCTTATAGTCGTGTTAAAAGGAGAAAAACGATGTTTAAGTATATGATAAAACGGATTATGTCGTTGATTCCTGTTGTGATCATCATTTCAATCATGCTGTTTTCATTAGTGAAAATGATGCCTGGTGATCCCGTAATAGGAATGATAAACCCAGCGATCAAAGATCCAGAACAATACCAAAGGGCTTACGATGAGGCTGCAGAGCGCATCGGTCATAACAAGCCACTCCCAGAACAATATGTTCGTTGGGTAAAAAACACACTTTCGGGTGATTTAGGAATTTCAACTTCTAAAAATAAACCCGTAAAAGAGGTTATTGCAACACCTCTAAAAAATACAGTATTTCTTAATATAATTTCTACAACAATTGCGTTTGTTATTTCAATTATTGTAGGTATTAAATCAGCCGTGAATCGTGGCGGAAAATTTGATAAATTTTGGCAAGTCTTTTCACTTGTCGGAATGTCAATGCCAACATTGTTAATCTCGATCTTGTTAATTTACTTCTTTGCAATTAAATTAAGCATCTTCCCTACAGGTGGGATGCCACTTGCTGGAACTACAGGGATTGCATATGTGGGGCAATGGTTCCGTTATGCTGCCTTACCAATTATCACATTAACCATTGGTTCATTTGCATCGACAATTCGATATGTCAGAAATGCAATGATTGAAGTGTTAAACAGTGATTATATTCGTACTGCACGTGCCAAAGGGTTATCAGGAAAAGTCATTGTCTATTCGCATGCGTTTAGAAATGCTCTAATTCCAGTTGTAACGGTTCTTGCAGGTTCGATTGCTGGTATTTTTGGGGGTGCCGCAATTACTGAACAAATCTTCTCGTGGAACGGGATTGGAAACGTCTTGATTCAAGGAGTTGGTAGTCGTGACCTCATGCTTGTATTAGCGATGAACATGTTCTATGCAATCTTATCACTCGTTTCAAACATTGTTATGGATATTGGATACGCGATGGTTGACCCACGTGTTAAATTAGATTAGGGGATTTTGATATGGACAATAATAAGAAAAATTCATTTTGGTCAAATATCAAATCGATGTTTGCTAATCTATTTAAGAGTGGTGGACAACGACGCGAAGAACTTGAAGATTTAATCGCAGAAGATGTGGTTATCAGCCCATCAAAACAAATTGCGAGAAACTTTTTTGAAAACAAACTTGGAGTAACGGGACTTATTGGTTTTGTGTTAATTTTTGCGATTGTTTTTGGGACAACGACATTCAGACCGTATAACTCATACGAACATGAAACCGTATTAAATAACCTTGCTCCAGGAACGAAGTATTTAAATATTCCCAAGGAAATACAAGGGAAAAACATTGAGACAATTAGCAGTGGTACTTCCTATTCTGTTGCATTAGATGACGCAGGAAAAGTACATTTTTGGGGACAACGTCCTGATAAGAAATTTAAAGTTGATCAAATTGTCGAAAAGACGAAAAATAGTAAAATTAAATCACTAGCATCCGGAGATAAATTTGTTGTTGCAGTCACCGAAAACAATCAATTTATTGGTGTGGGTGAAAATACCTTCTCTCAAACAGAACTACCATTTGATGTCATGGAAGAACTTGGTAGTGACAACATTGTTAAAGTAGCAGCAGGGAAACGCTTTACTGCAATTGTTACAGATAAAGGAAAAATCTATACATGGGGTAGTGTTCTTGAGAACAACCTCGATAATATTCCCAAAAGTATCCAAGGTCGTGTTAAAGACATTGCCATTGGACAATTTAATATCATCGCTTTACTTGATGACGGATCATTAGTAGCATTCGGTCAAGGTGGTACTGAAGTTGGTGCTATCCCGACAGAATTAACAGATGGTTCTGTTAAAGTCACTCAAGTTGAGCTTACAAAAACATCAGCAATGGCTTTAGATGCTGATGGTAATGTTCATACATGGGGTTCACATGGTAAATTCCAAAGTGTTCCTGAACTTGATGGTAAAGTTGTTCAAATTTCATCAACATTAACATCCTTAAACGCACTTACTGAATCGGGTCACGTCTATGCTTGGGGTGAGGGCAAATTTAATTTAACAGATGTTCCAACATCAGTAACAAACGTTAAAAACAAACAAATTTTCTCAGATCACTTCCAATCATTTGCTGTGAGCGAAGATAATCAAATTAACGGTTGGGGAAATAAAGGATTTATCTTGGGAACCGATGACATGGGACGCTCAATTGGAGAACGCTTGCTTTACGGTGGTCGTATCTCATTAACCGTTGGAGCGATTTCAATGATTATTTCTACACTCATCGGTGTTCTTGTTGGTTTAATTGCTGGATTCTACGGTGGTTGGGTTGATAACTTATTAATGCGTATTGCTGAAGTTATTAGTGCTTTCCCATTCTTGCCGCTTGCAATTACCTTATCGGCTTTATTACCTTCATCAACAACACAATCACAACGTCTTGCGATGATTATGGTTATTTTGGGGGTTATCTCGTGGCCGGGTGTTGCACGTCTTGTACGTGGACAAATCCTAGCTGAACGTGAGAAAGATTTCGTTCTGGCCGCACGCGCTTTAGGATTAAAAGAAAAAACAATTATTATTCGCCATATCCTACCAAGTGTATTTAACTTTATTATTGTTAATATGACGCTTGGATATGCTTCCAGCTTGCTAACAGAAGCCGGACTCTCATATTTAGGATTTGGTGTTAAGCCACCTTCACCATCATGGGGTAATATGCTTAATGGTGTTGCAAATACAACAGTTATTGAAAATTACTGGTGGCAATGGCTTCTACCAGCACTCTGCGTTATGCTTACAGCCTTGTCTGTTAACTTAATGGGAGATGCACTTCGTGATGCTATGGATCCGAAGTCGAACCAGAAATAGGGGATGGTAGATAAAATGACAAATACAGTAAAATTAAAAAGTAAGGATGGGATTATATAATGGAAAATAAAGATAATCGCGTTCTCATTAAGGTTGAACACTTACAAAAATATTTCCCAATCAAAAAATCAAGTATTTTCCAACGTAAACAAGAATATGTAAAAGCGAACAAAGATATCTCAATTGAAATTTTTGAAGGCGAAACATTAGGACTTGTTGGAGAGTCAGGTTGTGGTAAATCCACGTTTGGTCGTACATTAATTCAATTGTACGATCAAACAGGTGGTGTATCACTTTATTATGGTGAAACAATTGAAGAAATGATGCCTGAGTACGTACGCGGAGTATACAAATCAATACCAAAAGTTTTTGGTAAACATGATGCGGAATACCAAGCGATTAAAGACCTTGAATCAAAAATTGAAGGAACATCAGGCGAAGAATTTATTGAACTTAATGAATCATTGCGTCTTTTAAAGATTGCATATGAGACAACTTACGGAAATATTTTCCGTCTTGCCGGTGGGCTTCTTGTTCATGATAATCTGAATGAAGTAAGCAATTTACTCCTCTCAAAATATCAAAAAGGGAGTGCTGTTGCGAAGTTACATAAAGAACTTGAAATGGAAACATTACGCAATACCATGCACGATAAAAAAGCGAATGGTAATGTCACAAGTTTAAAAGAAAAATTAGAACAAGCGCAAAAAGAGTTGAATGACGTTAATGTGGTTATTAACGAAATGAAGGCGAAATTATCATCTCATGATAATTTTGAAGAATATGAATCTTTACTTGATGATGGTATCGATTTATCATCATTAAATAAACAAGAGATGCGTTTCTTACGTAAGGATTTACAAATTATTTTCCAAGATCCATATTCATCACTTGATCCTCGTTTTACCGTAGGAAACATCATTGGAGAGGGGCTGATTGCTCATAAACTCTTCAAGGATGCAAACAGTGATGAATACAATGAATACATTATTGATATAATGGAAAAATGTGGACTTCAGAAAGAATTTATTCACCGTTATCCTCACCAATTTTCAGGTGGACAACGTCAACGTATTGGGATTGCACGTGCATTAGCACTTCGTCCTAAGTTTATCGTTTGTGATGAAGCGGTAAGTGCATTGGATGTTTCAATCCAATCACAAGTTATTAACTTACTTCAAGATCTGAAGGATGAACATAACCTAACATACCTCTTTATTACACATGACTTGGGTGTGGTTCGCTATATTAGTGACCGTATTGGTGTTATGTATTTTGGTAATTTGGTTGAACTTGCACCTGCTGAAGAAATCTTTAGCAATCCACAACATCCTTATACGAAACAATTGCTTGCAGCGATTCCTCGTATGGAAAAAGATGAAGCAGAAATTGCCGAACTCCTTAAAGTTGTTCCTAATGGCATTTTCGATTTCACATTTGAAGAAACGGGTGAAGCCGATAAAGATTGGTATGAAGTGGCACCAGATCACTTTGTAGCATGTCGTCTGCTCAATGCCGAAGCGAAGAACAAGAAAGGAGGTATGTAAGCATGGCTTTATTAGAAATTAAAAACCTACATACCTACTTCGATACAAAACGCGGGTTAGTAAAAGCTGTTAACGGTGTATCCTTCTCCGTTGATGAAGGACGTACACTGGGTATTGTTGGTGAATCAGGAAGTGGAAAGAGTCAGACAGCGATGTCAATCTTACAACTTTTTGAGTCAAACCAACGTATTTATGAGGGTGAAATTGTCTTTAATGGTGAAGTGCTCTCTGATTACACTGAGGAACAATTACGTAAAATTCGTGGAAATGATATTTCAATGATTTTCCAAGAACCAATGACAAGTCTAAACCCTGTCTTTACCGTTGAACGTCAAATCAGTGAAGTATTAATGCTTCACCAAGGAATGAGTAAACAAGAGGCAAGTCAACGTGCACTTGAGATGCTTGCATCTGTTAAAATTCCTCGCCCTGAAAAAGTATTAAAAAACTATCCTCACCAATTATCAGGTGGGATGAGTCAACGTGTTATGATTGCGATGGCACTTGCATGTAATCCTAAGCTTCTCATTGCGGATGAGCCTACAACAGCGCTTGACGTTATCATTCAAGCAGAGATTCTAAAACTTATGAATGATCTTAAAAATGATTACAACACCTCAATTCTCTTTATTACCCATGACCTTGGTGTTATCAGCCAAATGGCAGATGATGTTATTGTTATGTATGGTGGTAAGATTGTTGAAGCTGCACCAATTAAAGCAATCTTTACGGATGCAAAACATCCATATACAAAACGCTTATTAAATGCGTTCTTAAAAACCGATATTAGTGGACGTAAAGATCGTAAAGAAGTTGAGGCAGACCTCTATGCTTCTGAAAACGATGTTTATGATTTCCATAACTTTAAAACAAATGCAGTTGCAGATGTTGATTGGCATAATGTTGGCGAAAACCATTATGTTGCATGTAATTTAAAGAAATAGTTATGTTGAATAAACGAAAAAAGCGAAAATTACTAACTGAAGAAGAGATTCAAGAAAAGTTTAAAGGTGTTGAGTTTGAGAAAAATGATACGACAGCAATGATTATTGCTGCAATTGTCACACTCTTACCGGCATTACTCCTTGTTTTAGGATTAATTTATGGACTTTTATGGTTGATCTTCATTGGCTAAAGACACTAAGGAAGCCGTCTCTGGACGGCTTTCATTTATTTATCACAGTGTCTTTTTCTTTTTTGATATAATTAGTTAGTCGTTTAACTAAAGGAGAAGATTATGGAATCTGTATTATCAAAACTTTATCGTGCTTTAGAGCGAAAACATCGTAGTGTTGTTCAAACGTATCTTGATACCTTAGGACTCTATATTGGACAACCACGTTTTTTGTTTGAACTCTATCGAAATCCCGGAATGACCCAAAGAGAGTTAGCAGAGGCATTGGTGGTTACAAAGGAAACAGTGTCGATTGCAATCAAGCGTCTTGAACAAGGTGATTTTATTCGCCGGGAAATACCCGAAGATGATAAACGTTGTCGTCAGCTTTATCTAACCGATAAGGGAGAAGCAACAATCGTTGAGTTAAAGAAAAATTTTGATTCCATAAACAACTCAATGTTCCTAAACTTAAACCCAGAACAACAACTTCAGTTAGAAGCGTTACTTACAGAAATGATTAAAGGATTGGAGGCAAGAGAGACAAATGAAAACATTCTTTAAATATTTTAAACCTGAAATCCCAATCGCGTTATTGGGGATAATCTTTGTCGGTAGTGTGGCCTTCATCGAATTGTATCAAATTCAATTGATGGCGCAGATTATTGACGTAGGGATTGCGAATCAAGATTTTACAGTAATCCTAAATGTCGGACTCAAGATGGTGGGGTTAGCCTTGCTGGGTGCCGTGATTGCGATGCTTGGATTGATTTTTCCATCCCAAGCGTCCAATAATTTTGCGTTAAATTTACGTCGTGATATTTTTAAACGAGTCCAAACCTTTTCGTTAAAAAATATGTCACAATTTCAAACCGCATCTTTAGTGACACGACTTACCAATGATATTAACTTTTTACAGCGAACGATTATGATGTGCTTACGTCTTTTGGTTCGGGCACCTGTATTTCTTATTAGTACTGTTGTGATGACGTACATGATAAGTCCAGATTTATCACTTGTTATGTTGGGGGCAGTAATTGTTTTATCTCTCGTTCTTTTTTATGTAATCAAAGAAGGGTTTCCACGCTTTGTAAAGTTACAAGATAAAGTCGATAAGATGAATCGAAAAGTACAAGAATCCCTCATGAACATTCGTGTTATTAAGTCTTTTGTACGCGAGGATGAGGAATCACATAAATTCAAAGATGAAAACGGTGAGTTGTTTGATGCTTCCGTAAGTGCAATGAATTTAATGGTGGTCATGAATCCTGCATTAATGGGAGCCATTCATTTTGCCACCCTATTTATTGTGTGGATATCAAGTTTTCTTATTGTCGATCAAAACTTAATTAATATTGGAGATCTATTAGTTTTTATTAATTACCTACGTTTTACGATGTTCTCAATGATGATGATCACAAACGTTTTAATGATGATTTCACGATCAAAAGCATCCGTAATTCGTTTGAAAGAAGTATTGGAAACGGAACCGGATATTATCAATGCATCAATTTTAGATACGCTTCCGGAAAATCCAAGAGGAGATATACATTTTGATAATGTTTCATTCCGTTATTATGAAGATGCAAGTGATATTCTTACCAATATTAACTTCGCAATTAAACCCGGTGAGCACGTTGGAATTATTGGATCGACAGGTTCTGGGAAATCAACGTTAATTAACCTCATGGTTCGTTTGATTGATGTAACTGAAGGAACTATTTATCTCGATGGGAAAGATATTCGAACTCTTGATATAAAAGCGTTACGAAGTCAATTCGGCTTTGTTCCGCAAAAAAATGTTTTATTTACTGGAACGATTGAATCAAACCTAAAACTTGGAAATCCAAATGCAACACATGAAGATCTTGTGCGTGCAACAAAGGCTGCTTCAATCTATGACTTTATTATGGAACAAGAAGAAGGCTTTAAGGCCCCAATCCAACAAGGTGGGACCAATCTATCAGGAGGTCAACGACAACGCATGTGTATTGCACGGGCTCTTGTCGTAGAACCTAAAATTCTTGTGTTAGATGATAGTACCAGTGCATTGGATGCATCTACAGAACAACGCGTTAAAGAATCCGTTCAGAGTCTTTATGAAGATGTTACGGTAATTAGTATTGCGCAAAAAATTAGTTCTGTTTCCGACAGTGATATGATTTTAGTCATGGATGAAGGTCAAATTGTCGGACAAGGAACCCATACAGGCTTGTTGGAGTCCTGTAATGTATATCAAGAAATCTATGAGAGCCAACTACGAAAGGGGGATGAATAGCATGAGTGAACGTAAAGTTGTAATTGGTCATAAACCACGAAACCAACAAAAAACGCTAAAACGATTATTGGGATATTTAGGGCAAAATAGAGTACTGCTCATCATGGTTATAATCGCATCCATTATCTCTACCCTTGGCGGGCTTTATGGATCCTATTCGATTTCTCCGTTAATTAAAATTATTGAAAATGGGTTAAATGGAACGATTACCCGAGATTTGATGTTCCAACAGCTCTTTAGTAAACTTATTTTTCTTGCAATCATTTTCGCGATTGAGGTTTTAGCGATGCTTTTTTCAAACCGGATGATGGTGAAAATTTCGCAGCGTACGGTAGAAACAATCCGAAAAGATATGTTTGATCATGTATTGAAAATGGATGTTAAGTATCACGATCAAAATGCCCATGGGGATTTAATGAGTCGTTTTACAAACGACATTGACCTTGTAGGGGAAGGGTTAAACTCTGCAGCTGCGTCGATTGTGATCAATATCTTTACCTTATTGGGAACCATTGTTGTGATGTTTATCTTAAGTCCAACACTCTCTCTTGTGACTTTGATAATTCTTCCGCTTCTTTCAATTATGGCGAATGCGATTGTGAAGCGAAGTCGTATTTACTCAAAACGCCAACAACGTTCTTTGGGAACCTTAAACGGGTATATTGAAGAGTCAATGGAAGGTCAGATGGTTATGCAACTTTTTAATCATGAAACAGAGGCAGAGAAAGATTTCCAAGTCCTAAATCAAGATTACCGGAAGAATTCTCAAAAAGCCCAAATCACCTCAATCATGATGTTTCCATTAATGCAAAATGTGAATACGATAAGTTATGCAATCATTGGGATTGTAGGGGGATATCTTGCAATTAATCATGGATTAAGTATTGGAGACTTGGGTGCTTATGTAAATATGACACGTACTCAAGGAAAACCCATTAATGAAATTTCCAGCCAATTCACAACACTTCAATCTGCAATTGCTTCCGCAGAACGAATCTTTGAATTATTGGACTGGAGTTTGGAATCTGAAAATGAGACCGATTTGATTCTGGATGAGGTTGAAGGATCGGTTCGATTTGAAAATGTAACATTTGGTTATAATCCCGGGGTTCCTGTTTTAAAAGATGTTTCGTTTTGGGCGAAACCGGGACAAAAAATTGCTTTTGTAGGGTCTACCGGAGCAGGGAAAACAACGATCACAAACCTTATTTCGCGATTTTATGACATTGACGCAGGCACAATCTTAATTGACGAAAAACCCTTGGATCGCATAAATCGTTACAGTTTACGAAAACATATTGCGATGGTACTTCAGGACACTCATTTGTTCAGTGGTACTGTTATGGAAAATATTCGCTATGGAAACCTTGAAGCAAGTGATGAGGCGTGTATTGAAGCTGCGAAGTTGGCGAATGCTGATCACTTCATTCGCCAACTTAAACATGGCTATCAAACCGTTCTTGGAGGCGATGGGGATGATTTATCACAAGGGCAGATGCAATTACTCAATATTGCACGTGCAGCCGTAGCCAATCCTGAAATTCTTATTCTTGATGAAGCCACCTCTTCCATTGATACCCGTACGGAACGTATGGTTGAAAAAGGGATGGACTCAATTATGGAAGGACGTACTACATTTGTGATTGCGCACCGTCTATCAACAGTTCGGAATGCGGATGCAATTATTGTCTTGGAACACGGTGAAATCATTGAACGTGGAAGTCATGATGATTTGATACAATTAGGCGGACGATATGCTTCATTGTATTCAGGTCAATCACAGTTATCTTAGAGTAGCATAATGCTACTCTTTTTCGTGTTATAATAAAAGGAAGGGGGGCATTATCATGGTAAATGTAGAATATATTAATAATGCGGGTTATGTTGTGGAAACAGAAAAAGCAATCTATATTTTTGATTATGTGGAGGGACTGTTACCGTCTCGATATTTGTATAGTGAAAAAGAAACATTCTTTTTTGTGACAAGTCGCCATCGTAATCACTATAATGATGCAATATACAGCTATGGGAAGACGGTTATCTTATCTTCGGATATTTTAGTTTCGCCTTATCGTAATGTATTTATGATGGAGCCGGGTGATGAAATTCACTTGGGATTTGCGAAAGTGCGTACATATGAAAGTACGGGTGGTGGAGTGTGTTACTTAATTCAAGAAGGTGACTTAAAAATCTTACATGCAGGCTCTTTGAATAATTGGCATTGGGATGATACCTTTACCGTTGCGGAATCACGCTTTGAAACACATCGCTTTCATGAAATCCTCCACAATATTGCGGACTTTGCGCCCATTGACCTCATGATGTTTACGCTTGAACCTTCAATGGGGAAAAATTTTGATCGTGGTGCCCGTGAAGCGCTGGATTTACTTCAACCACTTTGCTTTTTTCCGATTAAAACCAAACATGATGATTCACGCTTTTTCAAATGGGCGGCTTCCCGTCCAATCACTACATGTTATGAACCAAAGCATGATAATCAAATATTTAGACATGTAATTTAGAAAGTTGGTCTCAAATGGCATTTATTTTTGATTTAGATGGAACGTTATTAGATTCAATTGATGATTTAGGAAATAATTTAAATACAGTACTGCAACGTCATGGGCTTCCCACATATGATCGCACCCAATACAAAAAATTTGTTGGAAATGGGATGAAAAAACTTGTTGAACGGGCTTTACCAAGTGATTACGAAGGATTTGAAAGAATCCTTGAAGAATACCTTGATGAGTACAGTCATCACTACACGGAGGCATCCGTTCCTTATGATAAGGTGTGTGAAACGTTAAAAACGCTCAATCAGCGTAACATTCCAATCGCAATTTGTACAAATAAGAAACAAGAGTATACAGATGGTATTGTGAAACATTACTATGGAGATATTGATTTTGTTGCGACGATTGGTGATAGCTTTGATGGCAAGCATAAACCCAATCCATACTACCCATTAACGATTGCTTCAAAAATGGCGATCGACCCTTCTCTAATTTATTTTGTAGGGGACAGTGATGTGGATATGAAGACAGCAAAAAATGCGGGTATGATACCTGTAGGCGTGTCATGGGGCTTTCGTAGTGTTGAAGAACTTCGAGAACATGGTGCTCAATATATTATTGACTCAATTGAAGACGTTCTAAGTTTGCCACGTCTTACAAAATAACTTTGTGTATAAAAGCACCACAAATCACAAACGATTTACGGTGCTTTTTATTTTGTGACATGAGTTCCGTTTTTTAGAACAAATCATTCCCATTATAGAGTCTTTGTGAAATATTTGGTAAATTTAACTTATAGAATGCTTGATTCATTGTTGCACTTTGCATAAAATATTAGTAGAGAACTTACGATTTTAAAAAGGATGGTATCACAATGAAATATGTAGAAGTTAAGCATTTTGAAATGAAAAAAGGAACTGGTCGTGATTTTGCCGAGAATTTTTATAATCGTACGGTAGTTAAAGATTTTCCAGGGTTTGTAAGTATTCGTGTAGGATTGAACGAATCATGCCATAGTTATGATTGTGTAGATGTATCGTTTGTTTGGGAAAATGAAGATGCTTATACAAACTTTAAGCGAAGCGATGTACATAAAGAAATTCATCGAACACGTAAACCAAATCCAAATATGATAAAGCATTCATCATATCGCTACGATATGATTCATGAAGACTAAACACTGAGAAATCAGTGTTTTTTTATAAAGTAATAAAAAAGCAAGATGCTCAAAGAAACTTGGTGTATGAAATATAAACAGAATAAATAACGCAACATTGAAATAGAATCGGTGAGTTATACCCATAAATAGTGTTTAATTGCGGTTCTTTTTCACAGGGTCATCTTTATATATTGAGTAGATATGATAAACTAATATTAATGACTGAAAGGGAAATTATATGAAAAACGAAAAAGATTTAATCTATATTTGTGGACATCGTCATCCAGATACGGATTCAATTGTATCGTCAATTGCATATGCTCATTTAAAAAACATTCTTGGTGCTCCAGCAGTGCCATGTCGTTTGGGTGAACTGAGTGATGAGACCAGCTATCTTCTCGATCGCTTTGGTTTTGAAACGCCAACACTCCTTAAAGATGCACGAGCAACGCTTGATGAAATTGAAATGGATGATGCGGTTAAGATTCATTTGGATACCTCCATTAAGGAAGCAATGGAAATTATTTCAGATAAAAGACAAACACTTGCGGTGGTTGATGATCGGGATCAACTTATTGGGCTTGTGACCAGTTCAAATCTTGCGCATATCGCGATGGGGGATACGAAACATTCAATCGCACTCTTAAAGAAAACCCCTATGTGTAATATTGCGCAGGCGATCGACGGTGAATTAATTTATGAACCCAAACATTTTCATTTTAATGGAAAAACAAGCATTATTGCGATTTCCAAGACGAAATTGGATAATTATGAATTAACAGACCGTTTGGTGATCATTGGGAATGATACGGAGTCACAATTAACGGCTATACGTAAAGGTGCTTCGTGTATCGTGACGGTATGGACGGATGAGATTGAGGAATCTGTGTTATCGCTTGCGAAACTTCATGATTGTGGGATTATTCGATCAACACATGGAACGATGAATACATCGCGTTATTTACTCTTTGCACCAAGTGTTCGGGAAGTCATGTCAACAGACTTGGTAACATTTAATTGGAATGAATTTGTGGATGATGTTGGAAAGCGCATGCTTAAAACACGTTATCGTGCCTATCCAGTATTGGATGATCAAAATAAGATTTATGGTTTTGTTTCACGTTATCATATTCTCAATTCATCCAGTAAAAAAATGATTCTTGTGGACCACAATGAGGCTTCACAGAGCGTTGATGGGATCCAACAAGCAGAAATACTCGAAATCATTGATCATCACCGTATTGGCGATTTACGAACCGTTAAACCAATATATTTCAGAAATGAGATTATCGGTTCAACTGCGTCGATCATCACAAAGATGTATCTGGAGCATGGTGTTGAAATTCCCAAAGATATTGCATCTTTACTGCTCTCAGCATTGATATCCGATACGTTAAACTTAAAATCACCAACAACAACGCCTAAAGATTTTGAGATTGCACAGATTCTTCAAGATCGTTCCGGGCTTGATCGTAATGAATTTGCACGCGATATGTATGAAGTCACATCCGGTCTAAAAAATAAACCGTATGAAGACATCATTAACCAAGATATTAAGAAATTCTACATCTCTCAAAAAGAGGTTATGGTATCACAATTGGTCATTTACCATTTTGATGAATTGGATGATATCTTAGATTCATTTGAAGAAGTAATGGAACAGTTTGTAGTTCAACATCATCTTGATTTATTGGTTGTCGTCTTTACCAGTGTAGAAGATAATGGATCCATTATTGTCGCTTCAGGAAGTCTAAAAGAAGCTGTCTTGGATGCATTCCCAAATAAAGATGGTGAAGCACGTACGTTCTTACAAGATGTTGTTTCAAGAAAGAATCAAATTATTCCACGTTTGTCTGCAGCAATCTCGCAGTACTTAGGAACAGGAATGTAAACATAAAAAAACTTCTTAGCACTTTAAGAAGTTTTTTTATGTTTAGTATTTAAATATTTCGCCCATAACCTGTTCTTCAATCCATTGATTGCCATCACGTGCTAATAAATCATGAGCACGTTTCGGACCGGATGAATAAGCAGCATAGCCTTCAGGACTCTCATTGCCTTTATGCTTTAGGATAGTTTCAACCAAACTCCAACTTAGATGGACTTGCTTGAAACTTGCGAATAAGGACTGATCGGAATCCATGGCTGCCTTGAGAAGACGCTCATACGCTTCCGGCGTATTTTCCCTATTTTCGTAATTACAGCTCTGGCAGAAATCCATAAAGACTGTCTGACTATCGTGAGTTTGGCCCGGTTTTTTAATATTAAAACGAAGATAGACCCCTTCGTCCGGTTGAACTTTGATAATGAGTACATTAGGTTGTTCGTGGTCTTTTTGATTAAATTCAATCATAATCTCCGTGGAACGCTTATGCATACGTTTCCCCGTACGAATGTAGATAGGGGTATCTTGCCATTTAGGAAGTGATGAGGCAAGTTTTAATGCAACATAGGTTTCGGTTGTGGAGTCAGACTGCACCTTATCTTCCTGTATATAAGACTTCGAATCTTTATTTTCAAGATATTGACCGTACACTATATCATTTTCGTAATCTTTAACATACAGACTTTCCAACACAGCTTCTTGTTCACGGTGGATGTCAGCAGCATTAAATGCTTGTGGTTCATCCATAAGAACAATGGATAATAACTGAAGCAAGTGATTTTGAAACATGTCTTTTAAAGCACCTGTATGATCATAGTAATTCCCACGATTTTCAACACCAACCGTTTCCGCGGCGCTGATTTGAATATTATTAATGGATGCACCATTCCAACTATCCGCAAAGATCATATTAGAAAAACGAATCGTAAAGATGTTTTGAACCATTTCTTTCGCAACATAGTGATCAATTCGGAAGATACGATCTTCATCAAAGATATGCGTTAACGTATTATTGATATCGATTGCGGATTTTAAGTCATTTCCAAAAGGTTTTTCAATGATAACCTTGCTCTTGGAAACCAATTGATGACGCGCTAATTGTGTTGCAATTGTTTCAAAGAAAGAAGGTGCAACGGCAAAATAATAAAGAACGTGTGCTTGAGGATCAAGCGCCTCAAAATATGTTTTAAGACGTGGATATCCTTCATCTTCCGTAAATGTCATTTTAAAATAGGACACGTATTCGAGAAAGACATCCAATGTTTCTTCTTTGACATCAAAACGAGCCTGTTCACGAAGCCATGGCTTTACCAACTCGTGGTATGCCGCTGTCGTTAAATCTTGTCGTCCAATTACAACAAGATGAAATGAATCAGGAAGACTCTTGGTTTCAAGAAGGTTATAAAATGCAGGTAACAACTTTCGGTAGGTTAGGTCACCCGTACCTCCGAAAATTGCGACTATATGATTATTTGCCTTCATTACTAGGATTCCATTCGTGGTGGAAACTACCTTGTTTATCAACACGTTCAAAGGTATGCGCTCCGAACAAGTCACGTTGAGCTTGAATCAAGTTTGCATTTGAACGACCATTACGGTATGCATCGAAATAACTGATTGCATTGGTAAAGGCAGGAACACTGATTCCAGATTGAATGGCAAGACCACACACATCACGTAAACTACCTTGATAATCAAGCAGACTTTCTTTGAATGATGCATCCAACATTAAGTTTTGTAACTCAGGATTTAATGTATAAGCATCTGTAATACGATTTAAGAATTTCGCACGGATAATGCATCCTTCACGGAATACTTTCGCAATCGCACCAAAGTCTAAGTCCCATCCATATTCAATGGATGCATTTTTCATCAAGTCAAAACCTTGTGCATAGGCAATAATCTTACTTGCATATAACGCTTGGCGAACTTGCTCGATAAAGGCTTCACGATCATTGATTTGTGCATGAGGTGCTTCAAACCCAAGAATATCTTGTGCTTGTACACGTTCTTCTTTTTTCGCTGAAATAAAACGTGCAAAGACTGCGGATGCAAGTAAGGAAGCATCGGTACCTGTATTTAATGCTTCTTCGGCTGTCCATTTACCAGTTCCCTTTTGAGCGGCTGTATCTAAAATAACATCCACCATGTGTTTACCGGTATCCGGATCAATTTCACCAAAAATCTGTGCTGTAATTTCAATTAAGAAACTATCAAGTTCACCGTGATTCCAATCGGTAAAGATTGCTTCAAGTTCTTCATTCGTAAAACCGCCAACATGTTTTAAAATTGAATAACTTTCTGCAATTAATTGCATATCTGCATATTCAATGCCATTATGAACCATCTTGACATAATGACCGGCACCATTTTCACCAATATACGTACAACATGGCTCACCTTGTGCTTTAGCAGAAACATCTTCCAATATATTTGAAACAAATTGATATGCGTCCTTACTTCCACCTGGCATAATAGCAGGGCCAAAACGTGCGCCTTCTTCCCCACCTGAAATACCAACACCTAAATAACGGAATCCGAGTGCTTCGATTTCTTGGGTACGACGAATCGTATCTTTAAAGTTTGAATTACCACCATCCATGATGATGTCACCCTTATTAAGGAGTGGAATTAAATTTTCAATTACTTTATCGACAGCAGGTCCTGCTTTTACCATTAGGATAATCTTGCGCGGAGCTTCAAGTGAAGTCACAAATTCTTCTAAGCTTTCAAAAAGGCTTAAATTTTCGTGTGGGTTTTCTTGAATTACTTTTTGACCAACAGCATATGTACGATTATAGATCGATACATTATAACCGTGATCAGCCATATTTAGGGCTAGGTTTGACCCCATGACTGCAAGTCCAATAACACCTATATCATTTTTTTTCATAATTACCTCCAAAGTCTATTACTATTGTACAAAAATCCGGGCTAATAAACTAGCCTAATAACTTAGACCAATATTAAAAAAAACGAGTGAGACTCGTTTTATTTTACTTATTTCGCTTTTCCTTGGTTTGCGACTGCTTCCATTTTAGCTTTCAGTGCTTCTTGGTCACCGAGGTAGTATTTGTTTACGACATTAAAGTCATTATCAAATTCATAAACTAAAGGAACACCTGTAGGAATGTTTACCTTCATAATTTCATCATCAGTCATATTGTCGAAGTATTTAACAAGTGAACGTAATGAATTACCGTGAGCAACAATAAGAACACGTTTTCCATCTAACATTTGAGGTTTAATTGTTTCTTCAAAATAAGGAACAGCACGTTCAATTGTTTCTTTTAAGGATTCGTGTAATGGTAAAATATCTTTATCTTCTACATTACGGTATGCTTCCATATTACGTGGAGCACGTTCATCGGTAGGATCTAATTCTGGAGGTTTCACATCAAATGAACGTCTCCAAATAAGAACTTGATCTTCACCGTATTTTGCAGCAGTTTCTGCTTTATCTAAACCTTGTAACGCACCGTAGTGACGTTCGTTAAGTCTCCAATCTTTAACGATTGGTAACCATGTACGTTCCATTTCATTTAAAATATTGTCCATTGTGTGGATTGCGCGTTTTAAGTATGAAGTATAAACGATATCGAAATCGTAACCTTCTTCTTTAAGCATACGTCCACCAAGTTTAGCTTCTTCTACACCTTTTTCTGAAAGTTCTACATCAGCCCATCCAGTAAAGAGGTTTTTTTCGTTCCATTCACTTTCACCGTGACGAACAACAACTAATTTCATCATAATCAATTCCTCCTAGTTCTTTAATCATTTTACACCATTCCTTTTCTAAAATCTACATTAACCAGATTAGTTCACAAACTTGAAAATTACACAAACAATTTGAGAGCATATGGTTTGAATTAACATAGTCAATAACTATATAATATAATTCGTAAAACATAGTGACTCAGGAGGTAAAATGTCATGACGAAGATTTTTGAAGATTTAGAACTTCGACGTTCTCGATATGGATTATCAAAGGAAGCGGTATTAACCGAAGATGAAGTAATTGAGTTGGTGGAGTCATCAGTACAACATACACCATCAGCATTTAATGCTCAAACACAACGAGCAGTCGTTTTATTTGGAAAACACAGTGATACATTTTGGGACTTAACACGTGAAGCATTACGTAAAGTAGCACCTGAAGAAGGCTTTGAAAATACTGTTGCGAAATTGGAAAGTTTTAAACAAGGTCAAGGTACCATTCTTTATTATATTGATACCGATGTTGTGAAGGGGTTACAAGACCAATTTGCACTTTATGCGGATAATTTCCCAATTTGGGCTGAGCAAGAGAATGGTATGTTGCAATTGGTAACATGGACTGCTCTTGCCGGAGCTGGAATCGGTGCATCCGTCCAACATTACAATCCAATTGTGGATGCAAGTGCTGCAGAGGCATTTGAAATACCATCAAGTTGGAAATTAGTTGCGCAAATGCCATTTGGTAAAGCAATTGATGAAGTCCAACCCAAAACACTACAAGATGTGAAGGGTAAAGTTAAAGTTTTTAAATAAGAATAAAAAAACAATCAGATCGAAACTGATTGTTTTTTTATTCTACTTTATATATTTGAATAGTGTCATCGTCATCGAAGAAATGGTATGCCAAATCGGAAAACGATTCGGGATGAGCCAAAACTGCGGGATGTTTACTCTTTTTAAATAAATAGATCGATGTGTGACGTACCTTTTTGAGCAAACAATTATAGATTTGGATGTAATGACATTTACGAATGCGCTGATCATCACGACATCCCGTTAAAAGAAGGGGAGCACGTAGGTTACTCAAATCATCGAAGTAGGGTGTATTCCCAAATTCTAAGATTGCATTGGTTTCATTAACCACTGTTGTATGCCATTTTTTTCCATGAATCCTTCGGAGGTTAAACTTTCCGGGTATACTGGAAAGTAACTTGCGACGCTCACGTGCAAGCGATTCAAGAAATTGCGGGCTTGATGATTCACCCTGAAAGTTATCGGCAATGATTTTATGAATCCGTCCGGGTTCTTTGAGTGCAATATTCACTGCAACAATTGCACCACCGCTCATTCCAACTAATTTTACATCTCGATAATCTTTAATATGAATCAATTCTAAAACTTGAGCGGCCTCATAAGCCCAAATATCAAGTGGGAATGTATCAATCTGCTCAGATTTTCCATAACCTAAAAAATCAATGAGAACGACTTTAAAGTCATCTTTATATAAATCAATAATCGGTTTAAATACATCAGATGATGATGCATTACCATGTAGGAAAATCAAGGGGTCTCCCATACCGAATTCTTCATAAAAGATCTCATGCCCCATAAAATTGAAATAAGACATTGTGTAACCTCCAAAATTACAATATCCACATTATAGCAAACTCTTTGTAATAAAACACAAAGAATGATTAAGTTCTCTAAATTACACGATGTAGTTGTTTAAGAAAAAAAATTATTAGGATAAAAAAGAGTATGGTAAAATAAAAATCGAAAGGAGGTTTTTTAGGAATACAAGCGCCTGGCTCATATTGAGCGACGAGGAAAGAGGAGAATCGAGACTTCGGCGGATGCCTCTTCGGTTATATGGAATCGTAAGATAAGGACAAATAGAACAAATCCCTTATCAACCATAATCTTAAAATAATAGGAGATATATAATATGTGTGGAATTGTAGGATATGTTGGCACGCGTAATGCTGTCGACGTTTTAAGCGTGGGATTATCCCACTTAGAGTACCGAGGGTATGACTCAGTTGGTTTAGCGATTCAAGAAAGAAAAAAAATAAAAACGTATAAAGAAAAAGGAAAAATTAAGAATTTAGAAATGCAACTTGAAGCAGCTCGTAAAGGTGAACCTTCCTGTGGTATTGGTCATACGCGTTGGGCAACGCATGGTCGTGCATCTAAAAATAACGCGCACCCACATGGCACAGAAAATGTAGTGTTGGTACATAATGGCATTATTGAAAATTATTTAGAGTTGAAAGAAGAATTATTAGCACTTGGTTACAGTTTTGTATCAGAGACAGATTCTGAGGTTGCGGCCAAGTATTTGGATTATCTAATAAAACAATCAATCTCAAATCAAAAAGCCATTGAATTACTGTGTGACCGGATTCGTGGTAGTTATGCTTTTGCGATCATGTTTTTAAACGAACAGGATGTTCTTTATGGTGTTCGGCACGGCAGTCCATTGTGTTTAGGTATTGGAAAAGATGAAATGTTTCTTGGTTCGGATATGTCACCCATTTTGAGTTATACCAATGAGTATATACTTCTTGATGATCGTGAAATTGTCCGTGTTGAGTCGGATTCGTTTGTGGTGTACCGATCCGATGGTATCGAAGTTAAAGATAAAGTAATTCATTTTGCGAATTGGAATCAAGAATCATCCGATCGACAATTGTTTGAGCATTTTATGCTTAAGGAAATACATGAACAACCCGATGTACTTGACCGAACTTTAAGAACTTATACACAAGCTGATGATGAGGGTTCGTTAAATGTTTCCTTGCCCATCCCGTGTGATTTCTTTACAAACATTAAAACCATCCACATTATTGCATGTGGAACGGCCCTTTATGCAGGGTTATGCGCAAAGTATTGGATTGAAGCTGAAACAGATTATCGAGTCATGATTCATACAGCAAGTGAGTTCCGTTATTATCCTTTAAAGCTCGGTGAAGCAGATTGTGCATGGTTTATTTCGCAAAGTGGTGAAACGGCAGATAGTCTTGCCTGTTTACGCATGGTTTCTGAGCAAGGAATTAAGACGCTTGGAATTGTGAATACTCAAGGGTCTTCAATCGCACGCGAGGTCGATGTGTGTATTTATACATGTGCGGGGTTTGAAAAATCTGTGGCGAGTACAAAAGCCTACACGGCACAGATCGCATTGTTGTATCTTATTACATTATTACTTCAAGAATCGAAACATCCACATCAAGCCCTTGTGATGCTTCAACAATGTATTCGTGCACAACAAGATCTGCTTGAACAAAAAGATGACATTCAAGCGCTCGCACGAAAATACTTGGGGATTTCTTCAGTGTTTTTCTTAGGTCGTGGACTGGACTTCGCAACCTCGGTTGAAGCATCGCTGAAACTCAAAGAAGTTTCTTATGTTATGAGTGATGCTTATCCGGCAGGGGAATTAAAACATGGAACCCTTGCTCTTATTGATCCAAAAGTACTTTCAATTGTGACCTTAACACAAATGGATACTAAAGAAAAAACCCTGAGCAATTTACAGGAGGTGCAAGCACGATCAGGTCAACTTCTGTTGATGACTAGCGACCCGATGCTTACGAGTTTTTGTGATGATGTGTTCGTCGTGCCAAAGGTTGATGATAAAACCATGCCGTTTATCAGCATTATTGCACATCAATTGTTTGCCTATTACAGTGCAAAAATCAGAGACTGCGACATCGATTGTCCACGAAACCTGGCAAAATCAGTTACCGTAGAATAACAAAGAAAAACGTATCCTTCGATACGTTTTTCTTTTGACGGTCAGTACGTGGATAAATCTCCAATCATCTTAACCACTATTTCACTAGGGCGAGAGCTCCCATTGGATCCCATGGTTGAAGCTCAATGACGTGATCACTTTCAAGGGCTGCAAGATAATCTTTCGGTACATATTTCTTGTCGACCATAACTTGGTAGTTGTATTCATCAAACCATTCATCAGTCATGGTGTAATAGCCTTTACGTGCATTACGATCTGTTCCCCAACTGTTTTCAACGTTCCAACGTGTTGGTTTTCCGTTTTCATCCAGATTAACCCCAACGAAAACCATGGCGTGGGTCATCAAACTGTCGCCATAATCAAGACGACCGGATTTATCAAGGTTTAATTCAGTATTAAGAACGCCTTTGAAATCAAAGGCATCTTTAGCCATAATTCCATTTTCACGATCGTGCATTTGCCCAACATCGCATCCAAACCATACTGGTTTTCCATCTTGAAGTTGTGCGATGGCTGCTTCTTTTAAAATTTGACTCGGTGCATTCACATACTTGATGGGATCTGCTTCCTTCACCGTTCCAAGATATTTAACTGTAAATGCTTTTCCATAAGGTTTATCAGCGGTTGGTGCATTGATAATGCTTACTTTATCTTTAAGATTCCATCCAACATATTCATTCATAAACGCTACAGGTGTGATGGTGTCGATTTTTTTATAATTACCATCTTTATCATGATACTCGTAGCTAAAGGTTTCTGGAGGTGTTCCAAGACATAAACATAAAATATGGTAGATTTCATATAACATTTCATCTTTGCTACGTGGGTTTTCAGATTCGCGCAGTTCATAAGCAAATTCGCGCAGTTTTGACGTGATGATTTTGTTCATGAAGGCAGAGTTTGAACTGTGATATGTTTCGGGCATGACTTCTTTCGGTACAACACCATATTTTTCTAAAATTCCTTTAAACATATCCCACTGACCACCATCTTGAATGGGACCAGAGAGTAGATGTTGGATTAAGCGACCATCAGTTGGTTCATCCTTTGTCTCAATAATGCTTTCAAGGAAGTAATTTGCCTTCTCTAATTTATCCCAAAAGAAAGGGTAACTTTCTGAGAATTCAAAGGTATCAACATTAAGACAACCCAGAACATCAGCACGCATTGTGTTTAGTGATGCAAACATCCAACAACGTCCGCTTGCTTTCTGATTGGTAATGTGACCCCCTTTAGCCTGAACAGAAAATGCATCAGGATAACGTGATGAGAGTGTGTGATCGACGGCAGTATCGTGAATGCCGCTGTGTGTTACTGCATTTTCAAGGGTGCGCGCCGTTTTATTATTTTGATATTCCGATTTGAATTCGGATAATAATGATTTTGAAATAGCCATTATAAGACCTCCTATATTAAATTAGGGTCACCTAATTTAATTGGTATTATACGCCTGATTAATTATGGTGTCAAGAAAGGTATACCTAATTATTCACGAATTAGCACTCATGTATTGACAGTGCTAATGAATGTGATATACTAAAGGTGTAATAGCACTCTGTACAAGCGAGTGCTAAAATAGGAGGCGGACATATGAAACAAACAGTTAGACCGACAACACTTTTAGAAAGCTTATTTGGTGATGATTTTATGAATAATGCAGGCTTTGGCACCGGAATTGATATTTATCGTGAATCTGGGAATTATCATGTTGATATTGAGATGCCTGGATTTGAAAAAGAAGATATTGATGTAGAATTTAGTGGTGACATCTTATCGATTAAAGCAGAACATTGCACATCTGAAGAAAAAGAAGAAAAGAATTATTTCTATCGTTCACGAAATCAAAAGAGCGTTAAACGACAAATTCGCTTTGCGGATGTTGATGCAAATGCCATTGTTGCAACTTACGAACGCGGTATCTTATCAATTACTTTACCGACAAAAGTTGAAGAACAGCTTTCGAATAAGATTAGTGTTAAATAAAAAAGAGGGTAATTCCTCTTTTTTTTGATTTGTTAATTTTTGGTGAACAATGCTCACCTTCGTGCGAAGGGTGTTATAATTTATATGGAGTTGATGCAAATGATTACGTTATCTCAACAAATCGAATCTGTAATGATGGAACTTACTGACCAAGGTTTTGAAGCTTTTGTGGTTGGTGGGTTTGTTCGTGATGCGCTTATGGGCCATCGATCATTTGATATTGACTTATGTACTAACGCTTTACCCGAACAACTTCTAAAAATTTATAAAAATTATTCAATTGAACCGATTGGTCACGATTATGGTATTAAGTTTAGGGTGGATGAAGAGCATTTTGAAATTTCTACTATGCGACTTGAGGGTGATTATGAAGATGGCAGACGTCCATCACGCGTCGAGTTTATCAATCATCTCTATGATGATTCATTGCGTCGTGATTTTACGGTCAATGCGCTTTATTATCATCCACGGCATGGTTTGGTTGATTACCATCAGGGTGTTGACGATTTACACAATCGTAAGTTAAGGGTCATTGGCGACCCAAAGGTTCGTTTCGGAGAAGATGTATTGCGTCTTGCACGTTTGTATCGATTTAAATCTGAGCTCGGTTTTGACATCGAGGCGAAAACATTGCATGCAGCTCAAAATCAGTTGGAGTCGCTTCACCGATTGAAGCTTATGCAACTTTATCCAGACCTTACGCGATATCTAAATGGGCCCTATTTTGTAGAGACGAGTTTGATTTGTCCCGAGTTTTTAATGACGGTATTTCCACCGTTAAAGGATACACTCGCGTTTGATCAACAGAATCCATTTCATGAATACACCCTTTACGAGCACACGATTCGTACCGTACAAGGAATTCCCAATCGAATGGATTTAAAGTTGGTTGGATTATTTCATGATTTAGGAAAGGTCTTTGTGCAAACTGTAGACGATTCTGGAATTGCTCATTATCCCGGTCATGCGCAAGCAAGCGGTGTCATCGCACGTCCTTTCTTTGAAGGGTTTCAATATTCAAAAAAGAAAGTCACATATTTAGAGCGATTGATTCTCGAACACGATTTAAAAATTCAACCCGAGTCGGCACAAATCCAGCAACTTATTCGGGTTCATGGTATCGATTGGGTTCGAGATTTGATGATTGTGAAGCGCGCAGATAACTTGGCAAAAGGATTGGGTGCGCAGTATCAATTACAACGTTGCACGCATATCAATCATATTATTGATGAAGTTATCAGTCAAAAACGCCCCACATCCATACGAGATCTTGATATCTCGGCATCAGATTTAAAAAAGTTGGGCATTGAAGGAAAGAGGATAAATCAGTATCTCAATCTGTGTTTGGATCGTGTCATCGAAGGAACACTTCCCAATACACAAAAATCACTGTTGAATTGCATCAAGGAGGTTAATGCAGTATGAGTTATATTGAAGTTAAAGATATTACAAAAATATATAAAGTTGGAAATGTTGAAATATCAGCCTGTGCAGGTGTTGATTTTTCAATTAATAAAGGTGAGTTTATTGTCATTGTAGGACCATCTGGTGCAGGAAAGACAACGGTGATGAATATTATTGGAGGGATGGATTCGCCCACTTCCGGTACAGTTACAATTGATGAAAAAGAAATCACTGGAATGAGTGATCGCGAAATGACGGCGTACCGTCGTGACGATGTGGGTTTTGTTTTTCAGTCGTATAATTTAATTCCAAACCTTACGGCGTTAGAGAATGTTGAACTGGCAACCCAAATTTGTAATGATGCAAAAAATCCCCAGATGATTTTAGAACAAGTTGGTCTTGATAAACGGATGGGAAATTTCCCGGCACAAATGTCCGGTGGTGAACAACAACGGGTGGCGATTGCACGAGCGATTGCAAAGAATCCGAAGTTACTTCTTTGTGATGAACCAACCGGTGCACTTGATACAGAAACAGGGCAACAGGTGTTGCGTGTTTTACGTGATTGTTCCGATATTTATAATATGACCGTGGTGATTATTACGCATAATCAAACCATTACACAAATTGCTGATCGCGTTATCGAGATTAAAAACGGTAGAGTCGAACGTAATTGGGTTAATGATGATGTAAAGTCAGTGGATGACATCTCATGGTAAAAGATATCCTACGCGAAATTAAGGCGAAATGGTTTCAGTTTGTTGCGATCCTTATAATCACCGCGTTGGGGGTTGGTTTTTTTGTTGGGATTCGTGTAACCGGATACGATATGCGTGCAACCGGTGATCGTTATATGAAAGAAAGTGAAGTGATGGATTTAGAATACCGTCACAGTCTTGGTATCGATCAAGCCATGTTGGATCAACTGAGTGACATTGTCGATGGTGATGCCGTCGGTGTCTATGATGGCGATGCTTTTATGAATCTGCGTGATGTTGATGGGGTTATGAAAGTTATTGACCTAAACGATCAGACAGAAAAAGACATTACACTTGTTGACGGGAGGATGCCGAGTCACAAAAACGAAGTGGTCGTGGATAAAGTGCTCCAAGAGCACCGTGGATTTTCGTTGGGGGACACAATAAAGTTAAAGAAAAATGATGTCTTTAGACCTGCAAATCTAAAAATAGTTGGGTTTGCGGAATCAAGTCTGTATATGAATTTAGAACGTGGACAGAGTAAAGTAGGCTCGGGTAATGTTTTAGGATTTATGTATGGATTTGATCTGGATAAAGAGATTGACGTGTTCACCAGTGCGCGATTTGTATTTGCAGAGGGCGCGGATGTCGAAGATCAAAAGCAACGGATTAAAGACCATGAAGCATCGCTATCCTCACAAAGATTTGATCGTGCTTCTAAACCGGCGTTTGAAAAACTCCAAGATGCGCAAGAAGAATTAGATCAAAAACGTCTTGAAGCAGATCGTGAATTTGCGAAAGGGGCTCAAGCCCTCACGCAGTCCAAGCTTCAACTGCAAGATGCCCATGAAGAACTTGAAAATGGCATTCTTGAATTATCATCGCAGCCTGGACCTGGTGATTTACAAACAAAGCTTGACAGTGCCGTGCGTCGTTTTGCGCAAACGGTGGGTGAGCGTGAGAATATTCTAAAAGGATATGAAACAGAACTTGAAGAAGGGAAGGCCCAATATACTTCGGGGTTAGAATCTTTAGAGTCAAAACGTCCAGAAATTGATGCATTAAAAGAAATTGTCGACTCACTGCCTGAACCTCAAAAAACAGAAGCGTTGACGGCGATTGCATCGTTTGATAAAGCAGAAGCAACGCTTAACGCGACGAAGCTGGAACTTGATCAAAACGAAACAGAAATTAAAACAGGATATGAGCGTCTTGAACAGGGTAAGGTAGAATTTAAAGCAGGTCAAGAACGTATTCAAAAAGGAATTCAAGAATATAATCAAGGATTAAAAAGTTTAACCGAGGCAGAACAAGCATTTAATCTTAAAAAAACAGAAGCGTATGACCAAATTGAGTCGGGTCAAAAAGAAATTGATGAAGGATTACAAGAGCTTGAAGAAGCAGATCATGGGAAACTCTATCTGCTTGATCGGGAAGATGTGCTAATTGGATATCGTGAGTTTTACCAAGATAGTGACCGTATTGAAGCGATTGGTCAGGTCTTTCCATTAATCTTCTTTGGTGTTGCAATTCTTGTAACGCTCAGTACTGTAACCCGAATGGTTGATGAATCACGCATGCAAATGGGTGTCTATAAAGCGCTTGGATACTCTTGGTTTGCTTCTGCAATGAAGTTTGTTGGTTTTACAGGTCTTGCATGGATTTTGGGTTCAATCTTAGGGCTTATCATGGGCTTCTACATGATTCCAACACTTATCTATAATGCATATCGCATTATGTATCTTACACCCGAACTTGAGCGTGGTTTTGTTTGGAGTTATGCAGCAGTTCCGCTCTTGATTAGTTTTGTATCAAGTGTTGGCGTTGCAATGATTAAATCCATGTCAGTCAGCCGTGAGAAAGCAGCAAACCTATTACGTCCACCCCTTCCCAAAAGCGGTCAACGAATTCTTCTCGAACGGATTCCGATGATTTGGAATCGTCTTAGCTTTCTTTATAAAGTGAGCCTGCGTAATTTATTTAGAAATAAAACGCGCTTTGCGATGACCGTTGTCGGAATTGGCGGTTGTTGTGGGCTCTTAATTACGGGATTTGGTATTAAACATTCAATCTATTCGATTGTAGATAAACAATTTGATGAAGTGATCCAATACGACGGTATGGTTCTCTATGATCGTGACATCTCAACTGAAAATATTACGGTGACCGATTCCATTCATCTTGCAACCGAAGCAGCAAAAGTAGATGATTTAGATGTAACGCTTTATGTTGCGGAAGATTTTAAAGCCTTACCGAACTTTATTCAATTAAAAGATCGTCATACAAAAGCACCGATTTCGGTCGAAAAGGACCCGATTGTCATTACCGAAAAACTTGCCATCTTAAAAAATGTGGATGTTGGCGATGTGATGACGTTCAGGGTAAATGAACAAGAATATGAGTTTGAAATCGGTGGAATTTCTGAAAACTATGTTGCGCATTACATCTTTATGAGTGAGGCACAGCATCAAGTCTTGACAGGAAAGAAACTTCCTGAGAATATGTATCTCTTTAATACATCGGATGATCACGATCAGGTTGCGGAAAAACTACTGAGCCAAGATTCTGTGTTTAATGTTAGTTTCTTGGGTGATATGCGTGAGTCCTATCAGGATATGATGGGTAATTTTGATATTGTCATCTATGTAATTGTGGGTGCCGCATTTGCTTTAGAAGTGATTGTTCTTTTAAACCTCATTACCATGAATATTAGTGAGCGATATAAAGAACTGGCGACACTCAAGGTGCTTGGTTTTTATCCAAAAGAATTGGCGACATATATCTTGCGCGAGAACATTATTCTTACATTAATGAGTTTGATATTTGGTGTTGGTTTCGGATATTTCCTCCATCAATTTGTAGTTGTTCAAGCAGAATTGGATGCAATCATGTTTAATCGTGAGCTGTTACCAATGAGTATTGTGTTGGCCATCGTGCTGACCTTTGCCCTCTCAATCGTCATTAACATCTTAATGGCACGACGCGCAAATAATGTTAATATGAGTGAAGCTTTAAAGACTTTTGATGATTAAATGATGACAAAGAGGCGCTTGCCTCTTTGCCTTCGTTTGTAGTATCATTTTGAAATTATGATATAATAAGGTATATCGTTTAAGTGAAAATGCCTCAGTATTGACAATTGAGGCTGTAATTTGTAGAATTACTGTTATAGAAAATTTGGAGGATTGTTTGTGGAAAACAGTGACCAGGATAGTTATCCTAAAAGGGATCAAAATTACAGTGTAGTTATAGGGGGAGTTCAATAATGATTGTTCAAGTTATAACCCTAGTATTTTTAGTGCTTTTAAATGCTTTTTTTGCCGGAAGTGAATTAGCGTTTGTTTCAATTAATAATAACAAACTAAAAAGTATGGCTGAGGAAGGAAATAAAAAGGCACGACGTGTATTGGATCTTAAAGAAATTCCAAACCGTTTTTTATCAACCATTCAAATTGGTGTTTCATTAGCAAGTATTTTGTCAGGGGCTTTTGCTTCAGAAGCATTTGCACAAGTACTCACTGATTGGGTTGTACAAAATGGTTGGATGGCTGCTTCGGTTATGAAGCCAATTTCTATGATTTTGATTACACTGTTGACATCATATTTAATGCTTGTTTTTGGAGAACTTGTGCCAAAGCGCATTGCGATGACCAGTCCAGAAAAATTTGCTTTTTTTGTTGTTTATCCTATTTCGTGGCTGGCTGTGTTCACGAAGCCCTTGGTGAAATTTTTGTCAGTATCCACCAATCTTGTATTAAGAATTATTGGAATTGATCCAAACAAAGTTGAAGATGAAGTGACTGAGGAAGAAATTCGAATCATGGTTGATGCGGGTGAAATTGATGTCACAGAAAAAGAAATGATTAATAATATCTTTGAGTTTGATAATCTGGATGTTGCTGATATTATGACGCACCGTACAGAAGTTGTGGGTATTGATGTATCCAGCTCTTTTGCGGAGATTATGGAACTTGTGGACGAAGAACGCTATACACGTTATCCAGTTTATGAGGATAGTATCGATAATATTATTGGTTTAATTCATTTGCGTGACTTATTGCGTTATGTTAAAGATCATCGCGAGGATGAAGTATTTGAAATTAAGAAAATTATTCGTGAACCTTATTACGTACCCGATTCTAAACGTACCGATGAGCTTTTCAGAGAATTACAAAACAGTAAGATGCACTTTGCGGTCGTTATCGATGAGTATGGTGGTACGGCTGGGATTGTTACGATGGAAGATCTCATTGAAGAAATTATGGGTAACATCATGGATGAATATGATGAGGAAGAAGAACAAGAAATTGTTCCCGTTAATGTTGATGAGTATTTAGTAGATGGTGCCTGTGATATTGAGGATTTGGAAGATGTTTTAGAAATTAATCTCCCAGTTGAAGATTATGATACTGTAAGTGGTTTTGTAGTGGGGCAAATCGGGCGTCTTCCAACAGAAGAAGATGTGCGTGAAGATTTATCAGATGTAATTTATCATGGATACCGCTTTTCAATCATGGAGCTTGATGAAAAGGTCATTGCACGGGTTCGTGTTACAAAAGAAAAGGAAGTCGATCTCGACTCCCTAGAAGATTAGATATAATACATATTACCGTCGCCGGATTCATTTTTTATGAGTTCGGCGATTTCTTTTAGTTTAATACCTTTTAATGTTTCGCGTAATGCTTCATCAATAGGGGTATATAAATGCGTACACAGTGCAGCATTAATAATATTATCATCTGTTGAAGCAGGGGTTTTCTCAAAAAGCGATGGTTCTAAGGCGTTGAGAATGTTAAACATATTACATTCCTTGGACTTTAGATAATAACCGCCCGCAGGACCCTTTACAGCGTCAACGAGATTCGCTTGCTTTAAACTGGAAAAAACTTGTTCAAGATAAATTTTGGAAATATTTAAATGCTCAGCGATATTAACCAGGGTGGTAAGTTCTTGATCGTTGATGTGCATATATGTCATCGCGGCAATACCGTAACGTGTTCGTGCAGATAATTTCATGTCATCACTCCTTATTACCTATAATGTTATGTCTTTTACTAGGTAATGTCAATGAAACTGAAAGAGTGTTAGAATTGACATGAATACAAATAGTTGTATAATACATATATAACATATAGGTAAAGGTGATAATATGAAAACATATAAAAATATAACAGAATTAATTGGACGCACGCCTCTTGTTGAGTTGACGAACATTTCAAAAGAAGCTGGACTTAAAAACCCAATTCTTGCTAAGGTAGAATTTTTTAATCCAGGTGGTAGTGTTAAAGATCGTATTGCATTCGCAATGTTAACTGAGGCACGTAAACAAGGTTTCGTTAATGATGAAACCGTTATTATTGAGCCAACCAGTGGGAATACTGGTATTGGGCTTGCTTCAATTGGTGCATCCATGAGTCTTAAGGTGATATTAACGATGCCTGAAACGATGAGTGTCGAACGTCGTAATTTATTAAAAGCTTATGGTGCAGAACTTGTTCTTACGGATGGTGCTGCTGGAATGAAAGGGGCTATTGCTAAGGCTGAGGAACTTGCAAAGGAATACGAAAATTCATTTATTCCATCACAATTTGATAATCAAGCTAACGTACAAGCTCACTACACAACTACAGGTCCTGAAATTTATGCGGATACTGATGGTAAAGTAGATATCTTTATTGCAGGTATTGGTACCGGCGGAACCATTACGGGTACGGGTATGTATCTAAAAGAACAAAATCCAAATATTCAAGTGATTACGGTTGAACCCGAAAATTCAGCAGTGCTCTCGGGTGAGAAACCCGGCCCACATAAACTTCAAGGTTTGGGTGCAGGGTTTGTACCATCGATTCTTCAAACAGATATCTATGAAGAGATTTTACGAATTACGGATTCAGAGGCATTTGTTATGGGTCGTCAATTGGCCCAAAAAGAAGGTTTACTTGTAGGTGTCTCTTCCGGTGCTGCGGTTGCTGCTGCACTTAAAGTAGCACAACGACCTGAAAATGAAGGCAAAACGATTGTTGTCGTCCTTCCAGATACCGGGGAACGTTATCTATCAACACCCATGTTTAACGAATAAGTATAAAAGAACACGGTAATTGAATCAAAACAATCGTGTGCATATACCACACGATTAGATTGTTTGAAGTTCTATCAGGTATCCCTAAAGAATACAGGGATGCCTTTTTTGTGGGTCATTGTATGCGAAATATTGTTTTCTTTCGTAACATCGATAATTTATGGTAATATTTAGAATATAGAGTGAATGCGAGGATAGAGATGATGACGAAGAAAAAACAAGCACGATATCAACAAATTGCCCTGGATATTGCAGCTCGAATTGCACGCAATGATTTGCTTGAAGGTGAACGGATCTCGGGGCGATCCATTTTATCAAGTGAATACGGTGTATCACCTGAAACAATTCGAAGAGCGATGAGTCTTCTTGAAGAGGTTGAGGTGGTTCATGTGGCCAATAATTATGGTGTGATTATCGGTGCGAAAGAAGCTGCGATTGCTTATTTAGATTCTTTTTCTTCGGTTTCTGATGTCACTCAACTCAAGCATCGTCTGAATGCATTGATGGATAAGCGTCATGAGATTGATGAGGAAATTCGAACGATAATCAGTCAAATTGTGGATTTGTCTGGTCGATTTTCATTCTCAGATCCCTTAAAACGTTTTGAATTTACCTTACACGCGGGTTCAAAACTAATTGGTCAAACGATTGGGAGTTCCGCATTTTATCAGACTACAAAAATGACAATCATTGCTTTAAATCGCCAAGGTACGATGATATTATCCCCTGGACCGGATGCTGTTTTTGAAGAAAACGATGTTTTGGTGGTAGTGGGACATGTGGCGGATGTTGTTAAGGTAGAAATGTTGGTTCAAGACTAGTCAAATAAAGTGTGATGTGATAAGATAATCTTGAAAAATCGTACTAAAGATATATTGGTTTTGTTGGAACTTTTAGAGACAAGTTGGTTGGTGAAAAACTTGAGGAACACGAAATCAATGCTCCTTTAGAAGATGAGGAAACTCCGTATTGTTTGCGTTAAAAACAGGAGAGATGTATACACTTGTATAAATCAGGATGGTACCGCGTGAAAACGTTCCTGGATGGAATGTTTTTTTTATGTTTAGGAGGAAGTTATGAAGCAACTTACAAGTAGTGAAATAAGAACTATGTTTTTGGATTATTTTAAAGCACAAGATCATATGATTGAACCGGGTGCACCCCTTGTTCCAATCGATGATGATACCCTTTTATGGATTAATTCTGGGGTTGCTGCACTTAAAAAATATTTTGATGGTCGTGTTAAACCTAAGAAACCACGTATCGCAAACGTCCAAAAGTCATTGCGCACCAATGATATCGATAATGTAGGAAAGACAGCGCGTCACCATACATTTTTCGAAATGCTCGGAAATTTTTCAATCGGAGATTATTTTAAAGAAGAAGCCATTGGGTTTGCATATGAGTTTTTATTTTCTCCAGAATGGCTTGATTTGGATGTAAGTAAAGCGTATTTTAGTGTGCATACAGATGACCAAGAAGCTTTTGATATTTGGGTTAATAAATATAACGTGAATCCATCACGTATTTTACGCACGGATGATAACTTCTGGCAAATTGGTGATGGTCCTTGTGGTCCGAACTCAGAAATTTTTTATGATCGCGGTGAAAAATATGATCCCGAACATATCGGAGAGCGTCTTTTCTTTGAAGATCTTGAAAATGACCGTTATGTTGAAGTTTGGAACATTGTATTTTCACAATTTGATGGTGTTGAAGGTGGGGATATCCATACCTTTAAAGAACTTCCACAGAAAAACATTGATACAGGAATGGGTTTTGAACGTCTTGTAAGTATTGTTCAAGATGGTGATACAAACTTTGACACAGATTTATTTATTCCAATCATCCAAGCAATTGAAGCGTTGACACCGCTTAAATATCACGACAATGTGATGGCATACCGTGTTATTTCTGATCATATTCGTTCATTAGTCTTTACACTAGCAGATGGTGCCGTGTTCTCTAATGAAGGACGTGGTTATGTTTTACGTCGCATTTTACGTCGTGCTGTACGTTTTGGTAAAGTGTTAGAAATTGAAGGAACCTTCCTTCATACATTAGTAGATGATGTTATTGCAGTTATGGGAGATGCATATCCAAACCTAGCAGAACATCGCGATATGATTGTGAAATTGATTTTGAGTGAGGAAGAGCGTTTTGCGAAGACATTGGCAGGCGGAGAGAAACTCTTACTTGATACAATTGAAGCAAACAAAGAGGCAATCATCACAGGGGAAGTTGCGTTTAAACTCTATGATACCTACGGTTTCCCAATTGAATTAACACAAGAAATTGCAGAAGAACATCACGTTTCTGTTGATTTGGAAGGTTTTAAATCGTCGTTAGAAGAACAAAAAGAACGCGCACGCAGCAGTCGTCAAAAAGTTGAATCTATGGGTTCGCAACAAGAAGATCTTCTAAATTTCAAAGAAAACAGTGAGTTTATTTATGATTCGTTTGAAACACAGGGTCGCGTTGTGGGTTTATTTGTGGATGGCAAGCAAGTTGACGCCTTTACAGGTAAGGGGCATGTTGTTTTTGATAAAACATGTTTCTATGCTGAAAGTGGTGGACAAGTTGCGGATACAGGTACCATTGAATCCGATAGTGCTAAAGGAAATGTTCTTGATGTTAAGAAAGCGAATGGTGGACAGCCACTTCATTTTGTCGAAGTAGATGGAACCATTACAATGGGTCAAGTGTTTGATTTGAAAATTGACGCAAAACGTCGAATTTTAATTCGAAAAAATCACTCATGTGTTCACTTATTGCATTCTGCATTAAAGACTGTCGTTGGCGATCATGTGTCGCAAGCAGGCTCTTATGTTGATGAAAACTATTTCCGTTTCGATTTCTCACACTTTGAAAAGGTAACGGATGAGCAACTTGAAAAAGTTGAACTGATGATTAATCAATGGATTGCGGAGTCGTTACCAATTACGGTTGTTGAGAAACCACTTGAAGAAGCAAAAGCAATGGGGGCGATGGCATTATTTTCAGAAAATTATGGATCGGTTGTTCGCGTCGTGACAATGGGAGATGCTTCTATGGAATTATGTGGTGGAACCCATGCGCATGGAACAGGTGAAATCGGTGTCTTTAAACTAGTATCAGAAGAAAGTGTTGGTTCAGGTGTTCGCCGTATTCTAGGAAAAACAAGTTTCGGTGCTTATGAATCATATAAAGAAACAGAATTGGAAGTCGATCAAATTCGCACACAACTTAAATTGTCACCACAAAAATCAATTCAAACTAAGATTGAAGAGATGGAAGCAGAAATCAAGCAGTTAGAAGGCAAATACAAACTCATGATGGCGGATGTTCTCAAGGCTAAAACGCAAGAGTATATTCAAATGGCTGAACAGGTAGGAAATGACTTGAGTTTTGTTTGGATTGATATGGAAGATCAAGAGATGAATGTTGTCAAAGAACTTGTTGAACGCATTCGTGATCATGTCGATATTGTTTTTGTTGCAAATCATAAAGCATCCTCAGTAAACTTTGTTGTGGGATGCAGTGAAAAAGCAATTCAAGCTAGTATTAAAGCGGGAGATTTAGCGAAAGAAGCAGCAGTAACAACTGGTGGTAATGGTGGTGGTAAACCTAATTTTGCACAAGCCGGTGGTAAAGATATCACTAAAATAAATGATGCCAAATTAGTGATTTCTAACAAAATTGCTTAATAACTTTATCTTTTAAGGTTTATACGATAAAATAGAAATAAAGGATGTGATATAAATGTCGAAACACAATGTGACAGAAACAATGGCTTTTAATTCAGATGAAGTTCGTCGTGATCGAATTAAAGAAATCCTTGCTGAAGTAGAATCAGCACTCGAGGAACGCGGCTATCAATCCGTGAGTCAGATTTCTGGGTATTTGATTTCAAATGATCCAGCTTATATCTCTTCGCACAATAACGCACGTGTGAAGATTCAGGAAGTTGAACGTTACGAAATTATTGAAGAGTTAGTACGTTTTTATCTTAGTGAAAAATAAATGATAGGTAAAATAATTGGTCTCGATCTTGGATCGAAAACGTGCGGTGTCGCGCTGTCTGATGGGCTTGGAATGTATGCTCATCCAGTTGAGACATTGTATTACAAAGTCTCAGTAGATGAGTTAAAGGAACCATTGGAAGCTTTAATCAAAAAAGAGCGCGTTAAAGTAATTGCATTGGGTTTTCCTAAGATGATGAATAATGATGTTGGGGAGCGTGCCCAAATTTCTGAAGATTTTAAAATGACATTGGAGTCTTGGTTTAATTGTGAAGTTGTACTCATCGATGAACGACTTACAAGTGTGGTGGCAAATCGTCAACTCATTGATCAAGATGTATCACGAAAAAAAAGAAAGAAAGTTGTCGATCAACTTGCGGCCGTTCATATACTTCAAACGTATTTGGATAAACGCCGTTTTATGGAGGGAAATTAAAATGGAAGAAAAAACACTTATTGTCATCAATGATGACGGAACTGAACAAGAAATGGATATTTTATTTACGTTTGATGATGATACATTCAACAAAAAATATGTTTTATATGTAAGTCCAGAAGATACAACAGGCGAAGTTTTCGTTTCAAGTTATGTTGAAGATGGAACATTAAATGCTGTTACAGATCCAAAAGAATGGGCTATGATTGAAGAAGTATTTAATGCATTTATTATCCAACACGATGAATCAAGTGAAGAAGGCGGATGTGCTTGCGGTCAAGATCACGAAGCGTCTGAAGATCATGAGTGCAGTTGTGGATGTGGCCATGACCACTCACACTAAGAAAATTCTTGGTGGCCTTTTGCTTGTGTGTGTGATGGCGGTTATAGGATTTATGCTTCTTTTCAATATCAACACACAAAGCATTTCAAAGGACAGTCAAACTGTTCTTTTTAATGTGAACGAAGGTGACACAATGTCTGCTGTGATTGATCGATTAGCCGATGAAGGCATTGTTCGATCCTCTTTTTTCACCAAAATTAAAGCGAAATTAGGAAATCATGATCAACTTTATGAAGGGCAGTTTAACCTCGATAAAAGTTGGGATGTGGAACGCATTCTTGAGTATCTTGAGCAACCTTCCTATGAGCATGATAAGACAGGTTCAGTAACCATCACATTGATTGAAGGAAGCTGGGCAAAAGATATCGCAAAGAAAATTTCACTGAAGACCAATACCAAAGCGGAACGGTTTTTAGAACTTTGGAATGATCCAAAATACATTGAATCTTTAATGTCTCAATATGAAGTATTGTCACAAGACTTACTCAAAAATAAAGACGCGAAGGTGTTGTTAGAAGGGTATCTTTATCCTGATACCTATGAATTTAATGTAAACAATACCGAAGAAGAAATTACGGAACGTCTTATTTCAAATGGTAATGATAAGTATCAAAACTATAAAAATCGTATTGATGCTTCAGGTATGACACCTTATCAACTCTTGAGTCTTGCCTCGATTGTAGAGTATGAAGCACCAGGTTATGAAAATATGCAGGATGTTGCGGGTGTGTTTATCAATCGTTTAAAACAAGGAATGAAGCTTGAATCAAGTGTGACCATTTGTTATGCACTTTATGAGTTTGAAGATTGGGATGATTGTGAATCGATGACGAACAATCAAATTGATTCGCCTTATAACACATACCGTTATGAAGGGATTACTCCGGGACCTATTTTGAATCCTTCGGAGTCTGCCATTGAAGCGGTACTTAATTATTCCCTTCATGATTATTTATTCTTTGTCGCAAACGTGAAAGCAGACAAAAACGATCCAGATTATGGAAAAATATATTATTCAAAAACATTTGAAGAACATGACCAACGTGTCAAAGAGATACTCAATTAAGTATTAGGAGGCTATAATGAGTCCAATTGTTATTGGGATTGCTGGTGGAAGTGCATCCGGTAAATCTAGTATTGCAAAGAAATTAAAAAAACACTTCGATGAGACACAAAAAGTAGTCATCATTAAAATGGATGACTATTACAAGGACCAAAGTCACTTACCTATGGAAGAACGTTTGGCTACCAATTATGATCATCCATTTGCATTTGATATGGATTTATTAGTTTCCGATATGGAGTCTTTAAAGTCAGGGGTATCAATTCAAAAACCTGTGTATGATTTTATGAATCATACACGCAGCCAGTATTCAGAAGAAATTCAATGTAATGATGTTATTGTCTTAGAAGGTCTCATGACGTTAGATGATTCTCGTTTACGTAATTTACTCGACATCAAAGTTTTTGTGGATGCACCTGCAGATATTCGATTTATACGTCGTCTTGTACGTGATGTAAATAAGCGTGGACGTACGTTGGAACACGTTATTGAGCAATATATGTCAACGGTTCGTATTATGCACGAACAGTTCGTTGAACCCTCAAAACGCTATGCTGATATTATTATTCCCGAAGGGGCTCATAACACCGTTGCGATTGATTTACTTACAACTAAAATAAGTAGTATCATTGGTACGAGTGTGTTATAATTTTTATTCAAGGAGTGATGAACATGACAGAAAGAATTCCTGTAACACAGGCTGGTTTAGATGAATTAAATCGTGAGCTTCGCCAATTAATCGAAGTTGAACGTCCAGAAGTTATTGAAGATTTAAAAGCAGCACGCGCACAAGGTGACTTGTCTGAAAATGCTGATTACGATGCAGCTCGTGATCGTCAAGCACGTGTTGAAGCTCGAATCCGCGAAATTGAAGCAACTTTAACAAAAGTTGAAATTATTGATGGTGACAAAGCAAAAAAACACAAGACAGTTGGTCTGGGTGCTACTGTTACGATTTATGATATGGAAATGGAAATTGAAGAAACATTTTCAATCGTAGGTTCTGTTGAAGCAGATCCTGAAAATGGTAAACTTTCAAACGTTTCACCACTTGCACAAGCAATGAACGAAGCCAAAGAAGGCGACGTTGTTGAAGTTCAAGTTGATGAACCATATGAGGTTAAAGTTCTAAAAATTAACTAAGAAGCGTAAGCTTCTTTTTTTTATGAATTACTTTGTAAATATCATAATTAACTAAGGGGTGGTTCATGAAATTTATTGTAATTATTGCATTAATCGTGTGTCTTGCGTCGTTTCAATTCATCATGAATATGAATGAATTGACGTTTCAAAAGAAGACATCGATACGGATTGATATCGATGATAAGTCCTATGATGTTGCTTTAGAAAGTAATGATACCATACTAAAAATTCTTGAACGGCTTGGTATTCAGGCCTCAAACATTAAAAACTTACCCAACATAACTTCTTTCTATGAAGGCCAACACCTTAAACTAGAAATGAAGAAAACAACATGTGTCTCACTTAATACGTCAAGTGAACAAGATTTAGTGCAAATAAAGGGAATTGGACCTCGCAAAGCTGAAGCAATTCTTCAATATCGGCTTCACCATCAAAAGTTTATGAGTATCGATGAACTCCTCAATATCAAGGGAATTGGACCTAAACTCTTGGAACGGATCAAAGATTTTGTATGCATTTAATCTATGGAATGTTACTTGGGACCTTGGTTGATGAAATTCTTTTAAAAATGTGTTTAGGTTGTGCTTGGACTGGTTTACTCTGTTTTCGAAAACATCCACATCGCTTTCTTTTTCCACTGCTTTTTCTGTTAATGACGCAAATTCATCAATATTCATTTCCGCTGGGAGTTGTTGTTGCGGTGGATGATACGGGTTTATGGCTCAACCGTTTTAATACCAAGCAGCGATTGTTGATGAACTATACAGGCGAGGTAGGTGATTTACTGTGGCTTCTTGGGAATGATGTGCACTCAGGAAATTACATTAAGGTTGTGAAATTACCCTTGATTGACTCTATTTATCAAACAATCCATCAATATCCCTACCTTGAATCGTACTTTTTCGACCGTCGCGAATCCTACCTTGCTTTGATTTCATTTCAAATTCGATCCCTTTCAGAACTGCTCATCATTTTAAAAAAACGTTTTCAAATTTCAATAAGTACTCACGTAATTAATGCAGGTGTGACATTTTGGTATCAGTATCTTTTTGGAATGAATGCATCAAATTTAAATTTTTTGTTGCGGCAAGTATTTTCACCACACGTAACAATAATAATTCTTATTTTTTTCTTGCCAAAACCGCTCCAAAATCCATCATTTCTTATTATTTATGGTCCACTACTTATATCAAACTTAACTTCTTTATGCCAACATGCACCGCGATGGTTTATACGTTTTGTCTTAGTTTTTTATTCGTGCAAACGCTTGGATTTGTTGAGTATTGTCATGGTTCGCGTTTTGAAACCCATTATGGGATTTATCTTTTTGATACTGTATGGATGCATTTTTCTTGGACTCCCTTTGCATTATTGTGACCGGTTCTTTGCGGTGATGAATACGGTAAATACTTGGATAGAGAAACGTTTTACAGTCTACGGAGCACCACCACTTATTTGTTTGCTTTTCCTCTTTAAAGTAAAGTCGGATACGAGTGCTTTGATGCGCATTCTGTGCATTGCTTTGATGACCCTCTATAATCCATGTTATACCATTACTTTTATTGATGTCGGTCAAGGGGACAGTATTTTAATCCGAACTCCATTTTCTTTGTATACAACACTCATCGATACGGGTCGTCCGCGAGCGTATCCTGAGGTTCGCCGCGTTCTTTCAGCGTATGGAATTCAAACAATCGATCAATTGATTATTACGCACGGCGACCAAGACCATAATGGGTCACAAAATCGCGTAATAAAAGACTATAAAGTCGTGAACATCATTGAAGAAAAAGGTGCACAACTCAAATTGCTCCATGAATTGTTGCACGATAAGGTTTATCGAACAAAAAATGACAACAGTTTAATTTTAGGTTTAAAAGTAAAACAGTATGCATTTTTATTTATGGGGGATGCATCAAAAGAACAAGAGCGCGAATTGCTCCGATTCTATCATTTTGATGACCCAATTTTTCTAATTAAATTGGGCCATCATGGATCCAGGACCGCAACTGACTCACGCTTTATACAGGATTTAAAACCTCAATTTGGTTTAATTAGTTCTGATCCTTCTCAATACGGACATCCACACAAAGAAGTCATTGACATATTAAAAACGAATGATGTTGAAGTGTTAGAAACGTCGAAGATGGGCACGATTGACTTTGTGTTTACGCCATTCTTTGATTACTTTGTTTCAAATCGTGGTCACTTTGGTATAATAGGGATGGTGATAAGATGATAGACGTAATCGTAGGAAAAGAACCTTCGCTGATTAAACGTAAGGTAGAGAGTATCATAAAAGAATATGAAAACCAGTATGGTGTTTTCGATGTGTCACATTTTGACACACGTGATAAGGGGTTTTTATTTGATCATGTTTTGGAAAGTGCTTTAACGGTTTCACTTTTTGGCGATAAAAAGGCGGTTGTATTATCAACTCATGATGATTTGATAAAAGAAATGGAAACATCCTTAAGTGAATTAATGGCACAATCAATGTTTGATGTAAGTCTAATTGTTATTTTTGAGAAGAAACCGCTGGCAAAATCTGTGATGGGTAAAGCAATTGCGAAGCATGCTCGTGTCCATCAAATTAAGGATCCAGATGTGGGTCAGCTAAGTATATTGATGAAACAAGAAATTGAACGGCTTGAATTTAAAATGTCGAATGCTGCCATGGTTGAATTGCTTGAGCGAGTTGGTGACGATACGACACGTCTTTATCAAGAATTAAACAAATTAAGTTTGGTCGGACAGGATATTGAAAAAGAGCACGTTGTTAAGCTAATCTCTAAAAATATCGATGAGGATATTTTTGCGATTTCAAATGCGCTCTTAGATAAAAACATTGGGAAGGCTTTTTCTGTTTATCAAAATCTACTCGCGCAGAAAGTAGACCCTCTTGCTCTTTTAGGACTTATAGGAAGCAGTTTTCGTAAGATTTATCAAATCAGCGCCTTATACGAACAAGGGATTTCAAACAAGGGGATTGCTGATCGGTTGTCGCTCTCAGAAAAACAAGTCTATTTTCTGGTGAAAAACCAGATGCGTCCGTCATTTGGTTTGTTGGAACTCTTAAATCAGCTTGCCCAAATCGATCAGGATGTGAAACAAGGAAAAATTGATCGATTTGTAGCATTTGAATTGTTTATGATTGAAGCAATAATATAAAAAAAATAACCTTCGTATGAAGGTTATTTTAATGTGTTAAGTTTTAATGATAAATCGGATTTTTTACGGGCTACGTAGTTTTTGTGATGAATGTTGCTTGTAATCGATTTATCCAACAATGAATTGGTTTGATTGAATAGGCGTTCTGCCATTTCTTTGTCACCAGCTTCGATTGCGGAATTAAAACTACGAAGTGCTGTTTTCAAACTTGAACGTTGGCTCTTGTTTGCAGCTTCCGATTTACGATTTGTTTTTGTTCGTTTTGCATTACTTGCGATAATTGCCATAAATTGCCACCTCCCAGTATAGAAACATTGTAACACGTTTGAACTTTGCTCAATGTGTAAGTTCAGTGATATAAATTTCACATTGGTTCAAATAATGTTTTTTGGAAATTAAGAATGAACGATGCACTTGTTTCGAGCACGTGTTATAATATGTGCTAGGATGTGATAATATGCGCGTTATGTTTATGGGAACAACACATTTTTCTTGTGTTGTGTTACAACAATTATTAGATGATGGTTATGATGTGGTTGCAGTGGTGACCCAACCAGATCGTCCTTTTGGACGTAAAAAGGTTTTAAAGGCACCCCCTGTTAAGGAATTAGCTTTAAAGCACGAAATTCCGGTGATTCAACCCATCAAAATTAAAGAATCAATTGAAGATGTTTTAAAATTTGAACCCGATTTAGTGGTTACATGTGCCTATGGACAGATTGTCCCTAAAGCCATTTTAGACTATCCAAAATTTCTTTGTTTGAATGTTCATGCTTCATTGCTCCCAAAATATCGTGGAGGGGCACCCATTCATTGGTCAATTATTCGTGGCGAAAAGGAAACAGGCGTTACGTTAATGCGAATGGATGTCGGTATGGATAGTGGGGATATGCTCGCATCTCGACGCGTATCAATTGATGATCATGACATGATGGGCGATGTCGAGTCAAAATTAATGGCGGCTTCCAAAATTCTAATTCAAGAGGATTTAAGAGCTTATCTTGAAGGCGATTTATCATTTGTACCACAAAATAAAGAACACGTCACACTCGCTTACACAATTCAACGCGAAGATGAGTTTGTTTCATTTAATAGATCTGTTTTTGATGTTTATAATCATATTCGAGGTCTAATTCCATGGCCGGTTGGATATGGTGTTGTGGAAGGGATGAATGTTAAGTTTCATGGGGTTACAATGTCCGAATCAAGTCATTCGTATGCACCTGGGGAAGTCATATCAGTAGATGAGAGCGGGCTTACCGTTGCTTGTGTTAATGGATCCGTTACAATTACTTTGATACAGCCAGCAGGAAAACCGATAACGTCTGCTCATGATTTCGCAAATGGACTGGGTCGAAATTGGAAGGGGAAACGATTTGAATGAGAGAAAATTATGAAGTAAAACGTACACAGACTTTAGTCATGATTGGTATTGTTACAGCGTTGATTACGACGGTAACACTCATCATTAAAATACCATCCGCAACCGGAGGATATCTTAATCTTAGTGACTTTGTTATTATGGTATCCCCAATTATGCTTCCGCTTGGAGGTGCGATCTTTGCGGCAGGTGTTGGGTGTGCTTTAGCCGACATTGCAGGTGGTTATGCTGTCTACGCTATTTTTTCTCTCTTTATCAAAGCGGGGGAAGTTATTATTATTAAGCTTTTAGAACGCTACCTTGATACACGTCAACGATGGATTCCCTTTTCACTGGCAGCACTTTGGATGATGACGATGTATGGGTTTGTTGCGGTTTTCTTAACCAAAAGCTGGCCATCCTTTTTTGTGGCCTTAAAAGGTGATTTGGTTCAAGGTATTTTCGCAGTCATATTGGCGACATTGTTTTATCCAAGATTACAAAAACTAATGAAATATTTAAGAGGTAACTAAATGAATCAAAAAAATATTCGAAATTTTTCTATTATCGCTCATATTGACCACGGAAAATCAACATTAGCGGATCGTATTTTAGAACAAACACATACGGTTGCACACCGTGATATGCAAGCGCAATTATTGGATCAGTTGGATCTTGAGCGCGAACGTGGGATTACAATTAAACTGAATGCTGTTCAACTTGCATATAAAGCAAATGATGGACAAGAGTATATCTTCCATTTAATCGATACTCCTGGCCACGTTGACTTTACTTATGAGGTGTCTCGCTCTCTTGCTGCATGTGAAGGCGCAATTCTTATTGTGGATGCGACACAAGGGATTCAAGCACAAACACTCGCAAATGCATATCTTGCAATTGAAAACGACTTGGAAATTATGGTTGTTATCAATAAAGTCGATTTACCTTCTGCAGATCCAGAACGTGTAAAACGTGAGATTGAGGACGTATTAGGTATTGATGCAAGTAATGCACCGTTAATCAGTGCGAAAACAGGTTTAAATATTGACCAAGTTTTGGAAGGGATTGTTTCGCAAATTCCAGCCCCACAAGGGGATCTTGATGCACCTTTACAAGCCTTGGTTTTTGACTCGATTTATGACACCTATCGTGGTGTTATTGCATTTGTAAATATTAAACAAGGCCAAGTTAAAGTTGGCGACGAGATTAAATTTATGGCTTCTGGTGCAGTGTTTGAGGTGACTGAATTGGGTGTGCGGACACCCACTGAAATCAAAAAAGATAAACTCGTAACGGGGGAAGTAGGATGGATTAGTGCTAGCATCAAATCCATTAAAGAAATTGGCGTGGGGGATACAATAACCCTCGCGGATAATCCTGCCAAAGAAGCACTACCAGGATATCGTAAATTAAACCCAATGGTATATTGTGGGCTTTATCCAATTGATAGTAAACGTTATACAGATTTAAGAGAAGCTTTAGAGAAAATGCAATTGAATGATTCCTCCCTTGTTTTTGAGCCAGAAACATCACAAGCACTTGGGTTTGGATTCCGTTGTGGCTTCCTAGGCCTGCTTCATATGGATGTAATCCAAGAACGTTTGGAACGCGAATTTCAATTTGATTTAATCGCGACAGCACCTTCAGTTGAATTCCATGTTTACCTAACAAATGGAGAAATGTTAAAATTAGACAATCCATCAAGAATGCCAATTTCAAATGTGATTGATCATGTTGAAGAACCCTTTGTCGAGGCTCAAATTATGGTGCCATCTGACTATGTTGGTGCTGTAATGGAACTTTGTCAAAATAAACGTGGAATATATATGGATATGCAAACAATTGATGGTACGCGTATGAACATTGTTTATCATTTGCCACTTGTGGAAATTGTTTTTGATTTCTTCGATCGTCTTAAATCAACGACTCGAGGCTATGCATCTTTTGATTACGAGTTTATTGGCTATCAACAATCCAATCTTGTGAAGATGGATATTCTTCTCAATGGAGAAATTGTCGATGCACTATCAACCATTGTCCATCGCGACTTTGCGTTTAATCGTGGAAAAGCAATTACTGAAAAACTAAGAACACTGATTCCAAGACAACAGTTTGAAGTTCCAATTCAAGCGGCTATTAATCAGAAAGTTATTGCCCGCTCTACCATCAAAGCACTCCGTAAAAACGTTATTGCGAAATGTTATGGTGGTGATATTTCACGTAAGAAGAAACTCTTAGAGAAGCAAAAAGAAGGTAAGAAACGTATGAAGCAAGTTGGTTCAGTGGAAATACCTCAAGAAGCATTTATGTCTGTTCTGTCAATGGATGATGAATAGTCACGTTAATAAACGCATTCAAGCGATGCGAGAACACTTTGGTTGGGATAAAACAGATACCATCGAATTTATGACCGCATGTGTTGTGGAAGAAGCGCTTGAATTGCAAGAAAGTTTGAATGATGAAGCGAACTTTAAGAAAGAGATTGCGGATGTACTCATGTATACAATTTCCATATGTCTCGATCGTGACTACGATATCGAATTGTTGATTAACGATAAAATTGATGAGGTGATGAAACGTGAGTACTAAAGCACTTTATGTCCATATTCCATTTTGTGATCATATCTGTGGATATTGCGATTTTACGCGCTTTCATTACGCACGGCAAATTTCAGATCAGTTTATGATTCGTTTGATCCAACAAATTAATGGTTTACCCGGTAACCTAAAAACAATTTATGTTGGGGGTGGTACCCCAACTTCTCTTGAAGATGATCAATTAGAAGCGTTACTTAAAGCATTGAAACCGAAACTTGCAGATGATTATGAATGGACGTTTGAAGGCAATCCAGAAAATCTTACGGAAGAAAATGTTAAGATGCTTCACGATTACGGTGTGAACCGAATGAGTTTGGGTGTTCAAACAACACATGATGATCTCCTCGAAAAAATAGGCCGACACCATAAATTTTATGATGTTGAGGTAGGGGTTAAGTTATTGCGTAAAATTGGAATTGAAAACATCTCATTAGATTTGATGTATGGACTTCCTGGACAAACGCTTGAAAGTTTTGAAGCATCGATGCGCGATGTTATTGCACTGAAACCTGATCATGTATCCATTTATGCCTTAACTGTTGAACCCAATTCATTATTTGGAAGACGTGGCATTCAACCTGTTCCGATTGAACTTGAAACTGAAATGTTTCTTTCGTGCATTCAATTAATGGAGGATGCAGGATATGAACAGTATGAAATTTCAAATTTTGCACTTCCGGGATCGAGAAGTCAACATAACCAAGTTTATTGGCGTTATGAAGATTTTTATGCCCTTGGTCCGGGTTCGAGTTTGAAACATAATCATCAACGTAAGACTTGGACAACTAAACTTGGGATGTATCTCAAAGAAGATTCGTACCATGAAGTCATCGACCTCACGGTCGAAGACGAGATGTTTGAGTTTATGATGATGGGCTTGCGTCTTAAAGACGGTGTCGCCTTTTCGCGATTTGAAGAACGCTTTGGTATTCCTATGACACAGGTTTTCAACGATGCGATTGAAGAAGGTATTTCTCGTAAACTTCTATACCAAACAGAAGATGTGTTAAAAACGACATTTGAAGGATTTGTAATGTTGGATGATACGTTGCTTCCTTTCATGTCTATCTTAAATGATGAATAAAAAACCTGTATGGTTCCAAATTGATGGAATCATACAGGTTTTTTCTATAATGAAACTAAGACCAATACAGTAGCAACTGAAATCAGTACAAGACAGAGACTGAGTCCAATCCAAATAACAGTTAGAAATTTCAACTCAAGTGTATCAACACGTTTTGAAAACTGCTTATAGATACCAAACAATAATGCATTTAAAGCGCAAACGAGAAGAATTATCAGCAAGCTTAGATTGAATGGACCAAACTGTGTTTGCTTTAGATAGATATAAATAAATGCAACCAATGATAAAACAGAGGCGATTAGCGGTATGAGTAAATCTCGGTTTATGCGTGATTTCATGATAATTGATTTATATAGTAATCGATAATGGCTTGTGTTCCCATTTCATCATATCCATGTTCGCTAAGTGTTTGGTAGATTTTACATACACTTTCTACAATAGGAAGATACAAATCATCTTTTTCATCCATCACTAACTTTAAGTCCTTGAGGAAGTGTTTAAGGTAAAATCCAGGTTCAAAATCCTTTGATATCATTTTTGGACCGTTATTTGCAGCTTGCCATGAAGCTGCTGAACCACCCGTAATGACATTAAGCATGGTTGTCATATCGATTTGATGATGGTGTGCATAATGCAACGCTTCGGCAGTGCCTGCTAGGGCTCCAGCAATGGCTGTTTGATTCGCTAATTTAGCATGTTGTCCATTACCATGCGTACCCATATAATTAATTGTTTTACCCATAACCTTCAAAAGAGGCAGTACGGACTCAAAATCGGCGTGATCGCCGCCCACCATAATTGAGAGGGTCGCATTGATTGCGCCTAAGTCTCCACCGGTCACAGGGGCATCAAGCATTCTATATCCATGTTTTTCTGCATCATCCGCCAAGGATTTCGCAAGTGATGGAGAAGATGTTGTCATATCTACCAAAAGACAACCTGGTTTCGCATGCTTCATGACCTCTTCGAAAACATTCTTAACATCATTTGGATACCCTACAATCGCAAAGACAACATCCGCATCCTGTACGACTGCTTCAATGGTTTGACATGCCGTGACTGATGGTTCCATTGCTTTTGCTTTTGAGAATGTGCGATTATATGCTGAGACAGCATAACCTGCTTGTGCTAAATGTAACGCCATGGGTTTCCCCATAACACCTGTACCAATCCATGCAACTTTTTTCATATAAATATACCCTCCTTAAGTAAAATCAATTATACCATGACTGTGCTATAATAATAAAAAAAGGGGGAACTATGAAATATAAAACGATGTTTTTGGGGCTCATTGCAGTAGTTATCTTAGGTGTTGGGATTCAAATGTTGAATCCCGGACATGATATTTCAGTCCGAGAACCTAACACGTTCGTACTATCGAAACGCCTTCAGAGTCAAGATTTTCAAATCAATCGTGTGACAATTCGAGATGGAAGAATCATCGAAAATAAAGTAATCGTAGATCAAAGCCGTCTCAAAGTGGAAAGCGCTGAAGATTATAAATTGGACACAATTAAGTTCCGTTTTTGGGATCGAGAAATAATTGTTGAGTTAGTGACGAAAGACCAAAAGATTATAACATTCACGGAATCTGTGGAACTTGAAGCGCTAACCAATCGGTATATGTGTTCTGAATCAATTCAAAATCTTGAGTTTGGTCAAAGTTATATATTAGGGTATGCTTCAAATTCGATTTATGCTTATAATTCAACCTTAACGGACCTCTATACTCAAATTCAAGAGGGGTCAAATGTCGATGAATTTGTAGTTCTTACGTTACAATTTATTTAATTTGTCTTTCTGGTTGATGTTCTATCTCTTAGTTACAATGTCATCGATTTCAATGGAAAATCGATAATCTTCAAACTACAGATTTTCCGACTTCAAAACAAAGGTGAAAAAATCAAAACCACCTTGCCTATTTAAAATCAATATGTTATTATTTATAGGCTTTATGACTGGGATATCCGTTTCCTCGACGATACTCTCGGTGATGAAGGTCTGAAAAACAGGAGGATACATACATGTTATCAAAATCAGAAAAACAAGCAATCATGACTCAATATGCACGTCATGAAGGCGATACAGGTTCAGCAGAAGTTCAAGTAGCTGTTCTTACAGCAGAAATTAACTTGCTTACAGAACATATGAAAGAACATAAAAAAGATTTCCACTCAAACCGTGGACTTCTAAAAAAAGTTGGACGTCGTCGTAATTTATTAACTTATCTACGTAACGAAGACATTAACCGTTATCGTGAATTAATCACAAGCCTAGGATTAAGAAAATAATAAAAAACATGAAAAGGAGCAGTTGCTCCTTTTTTGTTATATCAAATACGTATAGAATGTGTTAAAATTGAATAAGATATTGAGGTGAATCTATGAACAAGAGAGTATTTGAACTAGATTTTTGTGGAAAAAGTCTAAAAGTTGAAACGGGAGAATTAGCAAAACAGGCTGGTGGGTCTGTTTTAGTGCGTTATGAAGATACTGCAGTATTATCCGCTGCAACTGCAAGCAAGAAAGCGAAAGACATCGATTTCTTCCCACTTACAGTTACATATGAAGAAAAATTATATTCAGTTGGGAAGATTCCAGGTGGGTTTTTACGTCGTGAAGGACGTCCAAGTGAACATGCAACACTAACATCACGTTTAATTGATCGTACAATTCGTCCATTATTTGCGGAAGGGTTCCGTAATGAAGTACAAGTTGTTAATACAGTTTTATCTGTTGATCAAGACAGTGCACCTGATATGGCAGCAATGTTTGGGGCATCTTTATCCTTGATGGTTTCGGATATTCCTTTTGAAGGACCGATTGCAGGGGTTACTGTTGGTTATATTGACGAAACGTTTGTTATAAATCCAACCCTTGAAGAGCAAGCAAAATCAAAAATGCATTTGATTGTTGCGGGTACAAAAGATGCAATCAATATGGTTGAAGCTGGCGCTGAGGAAGTTTCTGAAGAACTAATGCTTGAAGCGATGTTATTTGGTCATGAATGGATCAAACGTCTTTGTGCTTTCCAAATTGAAATCGCACAAGAAGTTGCGAAAGAAAAGATGGAAGTTACACTCTATGAAGTTCCAACAGAAATTGTTGATGAGGTTGAAGCGCTTGTAGGTAAAGATTTACGTGCAGCCGTTGCGATTCATGAAAAATTAAAACGTTATGGAACGATTGATGAACTTGAAGAAAAAGCGGTTTTACATTTTGAAGCGAAATCCTATGAAACGGAATCTGAAAAAAATAAAACGGTAAAATACGTTAAAGAAGTTACGCACGGAATGGTTGCGGATGAAGTTCGTCGCCTTATTTCGATTGAAAAAATTCGTCCTGATGGCCGTGGTGTTGATGAAGTACGTCCATTAAATGTTCAAATTGATTTATTAAGTCGTGTTCACGGTAGTGGACTCTTTACACGAGGTGAAACTCAAGTACTCTCTGTTTGTACCCTAGGTGCAATGGCAGATACTCAAATAATTGATGACTTATCGGATGTGGATTCTAAACGATTCTTACATCACTATAATTTCCCTCCTTACAGTGTTGGTGAAACAGGCCGTATGGGTGCGCCAGGGCGTCGTGAAATTGGCCATGGTGCTTTAGGTGAGCGGGCTCTATCCTATGTTATTCCTTCTGAAGAGGAATTCCCATATACAATTCGTTTAGTAGCGGAAGTTCTTGAGTCAAACGGTTCTTCTTCTCAAGCAAGTATCTGTGCGGGTTCATTAGCGTTGATGGCAGCAGGTGTTCCTGTTAAAGCCGCAGTGAGTGGAATAGCGATGGGTCTTGTTCAATATGGAGAAGATTACACCATCCTAACAGATATTCAAGGAATGGAAGATCACTTTGGAGATATGGACTTTAAAGTTGCTGGAACAAAACAAGGGATTACAGCACTTCAAATGGATATCAAAATTAAAGGTTTATCAGAAGATATTCTTCGTGAAGCATTAGCTCAAGCGAAAAAAGGTCGTGCAGAAATGATGGCTGCAATGGATGACGTGATTTCAGAACCTCGTACCTTTGTGGGTGAATATGCACCTAAAATTGCTCAAATGAACATTAAACCGGATAAAATTCGTGATGTTATTGGAGCAGGTGGTAAAATCATTAATCAAATCATTGAAGAATGTAATGATGTTAAAATTGATATTGAAGATGATGGTCGTGTTGTGATTTACCATACAGATCAAGCTTCAATTGACAAAGCAAAAGCGATGATTGAAAATATCGTACGTGTAGCAGAAGTTGGAGAAATCTATGATGCTAAGGTTGTGCGTATTGAAAAATTTGGAGCATTCGTAAATCTATTCCCGGGAACGGATGCACTCTTACACGTTTCAAAAATGGATCATAGTCGTGTTGAAAAACCAGAAGATATCGTTAAATTAGGGGATATCGTTAAAGTTAAGGTTATGGAAATTGATGAAAAGGGCCGTGTAAACGTATCCCGTAAAGCATTATTACCAAAACCGGAAGTCAAAAAAGAAGACGTTAAGCCTGCGGAATAATAGGCGAAAAAAACATCAACCGAAATCGTTGATGTTTTTTTTATTGTTATTTATCTTTAAAATAATCGCGTACAGCAGGGGCGACACGTGTTCCAAACAATTCAATAGCATGCAGAACATCTTCATGTTCCATTGACCCAATAGGGAGATGGAGCATGAATCGATTGAGTCCAAGGTCTTCAATCATCTTGATGAGTTTGGGTGTTACGTCTTCCGGACTTCCTACAAACATCGCACCACCCGGTCCTGTCGCAACGTCAAAATCTTCACGACGATAGGTTTGAACCCAATTCGAGCGATCTTTCGCAATTGCTTCAATCAATAATTTCGTGGGGTAGAAATAGTTATCTTTTGCTTCTTCCGATGTATCCGCTATAAATCCCCAAGAATGTGCTGCAACTTGAAGCTGGTCTTTCGGGTATCCCATTTGTTTCCCAATTGCGTGGTAAGCTTCGATCAGTGATTTAAAGCGTAAAGGGTTTCCACCGATTATCGCGTAGGTGATGGGTAAGCCTTGTCGCGCTATATTCACAGTTGACTCTACATTTCCCCCTGTTGCGACCCAAATAGGAAGGTTTTTTTGGACAGAACGGGGGTAAATACCTGTATGATCAAGGGATTGGGTATGGTGACCTTCCCAGGTAACGGTTTCGTTTTCGACGATGGTACGAAGCATCTGCAATTTTTCAGTAAAGAGGGCCTCATAGTTCTTTAAATCATAGCCAAACAGTGGGAACGATTCTGTAAATGAACCTCGTCCTACCATCATCTCGGCACGTCCGTTAGATAGCGCATCGATGGTTGCGTACTGTTGATACGCACGTACAGGATCAATTGAAGAGAGGACGGTAACGGCTGAACTTAAACGAATGTGATTCGTATTGACGGCTCCTGCAGCCAGAACAATCTCAGGGGCTGAAACTGCGAAATCAGAGCGATGATGTTCGCCAATGCCATAAATATCGAGTCCGACACGGTCGGCTAATTCAATTTCCTTAACAAGCTGACGAATGCGTTCATCGTGAGCAGGGGCAACGCCCGTATGTTCGAGAGGTGTTGTTTCTCCAAAAGTACTGATACCTAATTCTATTTTCATGTAGTTACTCCTTTTCTAAATAAGGATATACTTCTTTGAATAAATCAAGAAGTTCAGAGACATAGAGAATCTATGCGAATTCAATACGAATCATGAATATGTATGATCTAATTTGATTATATAATAAGTAAATTATTTTTTTCAATGACGATGCCTGCGGTGCCAAGATATAAAAAAAAGTATTGAATGTACAACTCAATACTTTTATGTTTCTATTGACTATTTTGGTAATCTTGATAGATTTTGAAAACTTCATCAAGGTCATGATGATTGGGTACAGGTACAAATTTTAATTCCTCTACGTCATAGCGTGGAATAATATGAACATGGTAATGAGGGACGGTTTGTCCACTTACTTCATTGGCGTTCGTCAAAATATTAACACCGGATGCGCCAAAGGTTTTCATAAGGTTTAACGCAAGCATTTGTGCCGTGCAATTGACCTTTGAGACGACCTCTGGTGTCGCGGTGAGTACAGATTCTGTCGCAACCTTTGGTACAACTAAGGTATGGCCTTTAGTCGCCTGTGATATGTCTAGAAATGCGATGACATCATCGTCCTCCCATATTATTTTTGCGGGGATTTCTCGGTTAATAATTTTTTCAAAAAGTGTCATAGTAGACCTCCTCTAGCGCTATTATAGCATAAAGAAAAGACGCTTATTTAGCGTCTTTGTCTTTTTGAATGTTTAAGTATTGTGGGAACTTTTCAGCTACCGCATCATAAACATCTTTGTCATAGATTTTAAATCCATTATCCACAAAGAGTTGCGCAAGATATTGATTAACGATATCTTTGGATCCTACAAATGCTTCAATGGTTTCATCTTGATATCGATTGGCATCGATTTCAATGATTTGAACAATATATTTACTATCATCACTTGAATCACTGAGAACACCAGATAATGTAGGCTCAGTTGCATTTTTAAGTGCATCCGCAACTTCTTGAGGATATTGCACTGATTTCAAGAGGTGTACTTTAGCACTTCCATCATATGAAGAACCCGTAACTTTGTAATCTTTTGCGACATCATCGAAGTTTTCTCCGCCCTTAATTTTCTCAAGAGCTTCGTCCGCTTTTTCTTGATTCTCTAATTGAAGAATGCGCGCTTTGCGGGGTGCGTTTTCTGTCGTTAATGCTTCAAAATCTGCAACCATTTTTTCTTTAAGAAGATGTGTCATTTTAAGCTCAGGATAAACAGTTTGTGCCATGAAAGCATCAACACTTTCATAACCGCTTTGTTTTAAACGTTCTTCAAGTTGATCACCAAAAACTTCTTTGATCTCTTCAAGACGTTTATCTGCTTCTGCTTTTACATCTGCATCCGCAACATTTTCAGTAATTTTATTTTGTGCTGACTTAACAACAGTCATTCCACCATCACTGAGTTTCATAACATCAAAAAGACGTTTTGATGTGATTTTTTCACTTCCGACAGAGAATATCTCTTCATCTGTGGAAATCATTGCACGTGCATCACTGCATCCCGCAAGCATCAGCAGTGCGAGGAGTGAAACTAGAAGTTTTTTCATTATTGATTACCTCCTAGACCCATAAATGCCATTAAATCTGCTTTGACAGAATCATCCGCAAACTTAATATCTAAGCCTTCTGCTTTTTCCCAGATTGCTTGATATTGGATTTTAGGATTATTTGTTGATATTGCTTTTAAGAAATCTTTATCGTATTTGATTTCTTCGAAAGAGTCTTGTTGAACTGTAATGCGATGACGACCGTATTGTGAAGTAACCCACCCAGTTGTTTCACCCTTCTTGATACTTGTAGCTCCTTCAATAAATTCAGGAACTAAACTTGATGTTTTATCCATATATCCGAGTAAACCGCCATTTTGGGCTGTTCCATCATCGGAAAATTCCATAGCAACATCACTAAAAGATTTACCCTCTTTTAAAGCTGCATCAATTTTCTCCATTTTTGCTGTTTCTTCAGCAGTAGGATTTTTTGAATCGTCCATCTTGACAAGGATGTGACTTACAACACGAGGTTGATTTTCTTCGATAAATGCTTTCACATATTGATCGTAATTTGCTTCAAGGTAATCACCTAAAATAACATCAAGTTTATTTGAGTTTTCATAAAACTTGTTCATTTCATCAACACCTTTATAACCTAATGAAACAAGGGCTTTATCCAATTGTTCTAACCCTGCTGCACCATTTTGTGCAGAAACATTAGTTTTAACTGTTTCAGCTTCTTCTTTAGATTTCTTAACGATATCTTCAGTTGTTTCCATTGAATCAAGAACAGCGCGTTCGAATAATTTATAAATCTCTGCGGTTCCTTTCGATTCTAAGAGTTCATTATAATATGCATCTGCAGTATAATCACTCCCAGCAACCTCATATATTACATCTTTACCGTCTACTTTTTTACCGCTCAAAACAGCGTTCATCTGTTCCTTAGTAAAATACCCGATACCGACAATCAGTACCAAACCTATAACGACGACAAACCAATATTTTTTTAAATTGTCAATCATTACAATCCTCCTTTTGTCTCATTAATTATAGGTTATTTGAGGGGTCAATGCAACACGTTACGAATACGTTTCGTGAGCGATGGTCGCCTTATTCGGATTAATCTTGTGCTATAATATAAGAATTAAGATATAAGTAGAGGAAAGTGATAATATGGCACAATTAAGAATTGAAAATTTACATGTAGCAATTGAAGGAAAAGAAATACTCAAGGGTGTCAATCTTGTGATTAATGAGAATGAAATCCATGCAATCATGGGTCCCAATGGGAATGGGAAATCAACACTTCTTTCTGCTATAATGGGTCATCCGCGTTACGAGATTACGGAAGGATCTGTTTATGTAGATGATATCAATGTTCTTGAACTTGAAGTGGATGAGCGCAGTAAACTCGGATTGTTTTTAGGAATGCAATATCCACAAGAAGTCTCTGGAGTAACAAATTCTGATTTTTTAAAGTCCGCTTTAAATGCGCGTCGTGAAACACCAATCGGTTTATTTGAATTTGTGAAGTCCATGGAAGGCAGCATTGAACGTCTTAAAATGAAAGAAGATCTTGCACATCGCTTCCTAAATGAAGGATTTAGTGGTGGTGAGAAAAAGCGAAATGAAATCTTGCAGATGATTATGTTAGAACCACGGTTTGCGATGTTGGATGAAATTGATTCGGGACTTGATATTGATGCACTCGCACTGGTTGCTAAGGTATTAAAAGAGGAACAAGATAAACAAAAAATGGGATTAATTATTGTAAGTCATTATGAACGGTTCTTTGAGCTTATTCAACCAACTCATACACACATCATGATTGATGGTCGTATTGTATTAAGTTCGGATGAAACACTTGTAAGTAAAATTGATCGCGAAGGTTATGATTGGATTGAAGGAACGCTTGAAAAAGAGAAAGTGACAAAACGTCCAAGTGTCCTTGGAACATGTGCGGTGCGTGAAGCAATGGGTGATAAATAATGACGGAATTTAGCTTGACGGAACCGATGAATTCAATCGTACTTGATATTCAAGGTGAAGAAAAAGTATCCATTACGATTCCTAAACGTGCAACGGGTACCCTCTATATTATTGCGAAAGGTCAAGGGTCTCTTGATCTAACACTTCATGTATCAGAACAGGCGAATTTTAAATATTTGTGGATCAATCAAAGTGATGAAGCTTTGGAAGTGAATGAGCACATTAAGTTGTATGAACACGCGCACTTAATCGCAAACTATGGTGAGATGAGTCAAGGAAACCATCAAAAATATACCCATATTGAGTACCTTGGTTTGGGAAGTCATTGTGAATTTAAAGGCGCAGTTATTGCTTTTAATAAACTAAAATGGACGGTAAAGGCAGATCATCAAGCCCGTAAAAGTTATGCAATGGTTGAGTGTAATGCGATCGTCCTTAATAAAGGAAGTCTAAATCTAGAAGTAATAGGAAGTATTGCTAAAGGAAATTCAGGATCTGAAACCCATCAAATGAGTCGCATTATGAATTTAGGAGAAGATGTTCATGGTGTAGTGTATCCGATGCTTCTTATCGATGAAAATGATGTAGCAGCATCACATGCGGCTTCTGTGGGCCAACCGAATGAAGAGCACATCTACTATCTTCAATCCCGTGGTTTAACACGTGAGGATGCCTTGCGTCTTATTATAATGGGTTATCTCATGCCAATTGTAGATGCAATTGATGATGAAACGATTCAAACACAATTAAAAGAAGAAATTACAGAGAAGGTGAATACACAATGGATTCAATAAAAAAAGATTTTCCTTTTTTTAAGCACCATCCAGATGTTAGTTATCTTGATAATGCCGCTACAGCTTTAAAACCTCAATGTGTTATTGATGCTGTTGTTGATTATTATGAACGTCTAAGTTCCAATATTCATCGCGGAGATTATGATACATCCCTTGAAACCAGTGATTTATATGAAGCCGTTCGAAAGAAAACAGCGGATTTTATTCAAACAACACCGGAGTCTATTATTTTTACTTCGGGAGCGAGTGAATCTTTAAACCTTGTTGCAAGTGGGTATGCTAAATATTATCTCAAAAAAGATGACGTGGTGCTGTTAAATCAAGCAGAACACGCATCCAATATTCTTCCTTGGTATGCAATGGCGGAAGAAATTGGTTTTAAAGTTGAATTTGTTCCCCTGGATGATGCGGGTCATATTACACTTGAAATGCTTTCGAGTGCATTTCACGATAAGGTAAAACTGGTATCGATGGCTCATGTATCCAATGTTTTGGGATATGTTAATGATATTAAATCATTCGCAAAGTATGCACATGACCATGGCGCGTTATTTTGTCTTGATGCAGCTCAATCAATCGGACATATGCCAATTGATGTCAAAGACTTAGATGTTGATTTTATGGCGTTTTCTGCGCATAAAATGCTGGGGCCTACAGGTGTAGGGGTTCTTTATGTCAAACCCAAAATACAAACGAAAATGTATCCCATCTCCCATGGAGGCGGCAGTAATATTCGTTTTGATGCCTGTGGCATCGTGGAATTAAAATCTGGACCTGCGAAATTTGAAGCAGGTACACCGAATATTGAGGGCGTGCTTGGTTTTGGCGCAGCACTTGATTATTTAACTCAATTTGGTATGAAGCGCATTCACGCAATTATCTTGCCACTTCATCAACGTGCATTGGATGCATTGAATGCGATGGATCATATAACGGTTTATAATCAACATGCGGATATGGGGCTTATTACATTTAGTGTGAAGGGAATTTTTGCTCAGGATGTTGCAGCATATCTCAATCGTGAGGGTATTAGCGTTCGATCGGGTGAGCATTGTGCAAAACTTATTAATGGGGCATTAAATATGGAAAAAAGTGTTCGTATTTCATTCTATTTTTATAATAATGATGCGGATGTTACGAAATTGATAAAAGCGTTAGAGACGATTACGTTGGAAAAATGTATCGACCTCTATCTATAGATTTGGAGTGATAAAATGAATTATTTTGAAGATCCCCGTTTTCTTCGACAACTAATTATGGATCATTATGAAAATCCACGAAATAAGCGGACCGACGAAGCATATACAAAAAAACGTGTCAGTACGGATTCCTGTATTGATGATTTAACCATTCAAGCATCCATTAAAAATGGCGTTATTGAAGATGTTTGTTTTGATGGTCAAGCGTGTACAATTGCGACTTCCGCTGCCTCAATTATGACCGAACTTGTGAAAGGGAAGACTTTAGAAGAAGCCGAAAAGATTATTGCTGAATATAATCGAATGATTCATCTGGAATCTTTTGATGAGGAGCTTCTTCAAGAAGCGGTTGCGTTTAAAAATGTTGGGCGACAAGCGAATCGGATTACGTGCGCAACGTTAGGGTGGCGTGGTTTGACGGATATTATTGAAGAAAGTAGGGATAAAGATGAGTGAAGAGAAAATTGATGATCGCGATCGCTTACCAAACGAAGAATATCAATACGGTTTTCATGATGAAATCGAAAGTGTTGTAGCATTTGATAAAGGTTTAAATGAAGAAGTGGTGCGTGAAATTTCACGGCTTAAAAATGAACCTGAGTGGATGCTTGAAATACGCTTAAAGGCTTATGAATCCTTTAAGGAGCAAAAAATGCCTGCATGGGGTGCAGATCTTTCTAAGGTAGATTTTGATGAATACATCTATTTCTTGCGTGCGAGTGATCAAGTGGAGCGCACGTGGGAGGATGTTCCTGAAGAAATTCGCAATACTTTTGATCGTCTTGGAATTCCAGAAGCAGAAGCTAAATATTTATCAGGTGTGGCGACTCAATATGATTCCGAAGTCGTTTATGCAAGCATGCTTCAGGAAGTGGAATCTAAAGGGGTTTTATTTTTTGATATGGATACGGGATTGCGCGAACATCCTGAAATTGTAAAGGAATATTTTGGAAAGCTTGTACCTTACAATGATAATAAGTTTGCGGCATTGAATACAGCGGTATGGTCTGGAGGATCGTTTATCTATATTCCAAAAGGAGTAACATTGGATAAACCATTGCAGTCCTATTTTAGAATTAATGCTGAGCAAATGGGGCAGTTTGAACGAACCATGATTATAGTGGATGAAGGTGCCGATGTGCATTATGTTGAAGGGTGTACAGCACCGATTTACAAAAAAGATGCAATGCATGCTGCAGTCGTGGAGATATTTGTTCATAAAAATGCCAAATGTCGTTATACGACCATCCAAAATTGGTCATCAAATGTTTATAATCTTGTCACAAAGCGTGCCCAAGTTGAGGCACACGGAATGATGGAGTGGATTGATGGTAATATTGGTGCTTATATAACTATGAAATATCCTTCGTGTGTTTTAATTGGAGAATATGCTAAAGGTATGACCATCTCTATTGCTGTTGCGGGGGCTAATCAATGGCAAGACGCTGGAGCGAAAATGATTCATAAAGCACCCAATACTCAAAGTACCATTATCTCAAAATCAGTATCACGCAATGGTGGTACTGTGAATTATCGAGGTATTGTGCACCATGATAAAAATTCAATAAATGCGAAAACTAAAATTGAGTGTGATACGTTGATACTAGATCCGCTTTCTATGAGTGATACCATGCCAGTCAATGTTGTCGATACCAATGCGTCCATCATTGAACACGAAGCGCGTGTGTCGAAGATTTCTGAAGAAGAACTTTTCTATCTTATGAGTCGGGGATTAAGTGAAGAACAAGCGTCTGAAACGATTATTATGGGATTTTTGGAACCCTTTACTCGGGAATTACCGATGGAATATGCGGTTGAATTAAATCAACTTATGAAAATGGAGATGGAAGGCTCTGTTGGATAAAAAAACGATTGCTCAGGGAGTCTTAGAGAAGCGCAAGCAATACGATGTGCTGATGCGTGCTCCCTGGGATAGCGTAATTCATAATGCTGTAATGGATCGTTTAGAAGGGCATCAAACAATTGCACTTTATGCTGCATTTAATCATGAAGTGGATACTTATGGAATGATGGAAACGTTATTTTGGGATGATCGCTATACAATTTGTTTGCCTAAAATTAAAGGGGAATCGATGGACTTCTACGCGATAACAGGTTTTGAACAGTTACAACTTGGGGTGATGGGGATTCTTGAACCCACAACCAATCATAAAATTTCAGCAGATGAAATTGATGTGGTAATCGTACCCATGGTTGCTTTTAATAGACAAGGTTATCGTATTGGTTATGGTGGTGGTTATTATGATCGTTTTCTTAAAGGTATTAATGCAATAAAAATTGGTGTTGCGTATTCGTTTCAAGAAACAGATATTCCATTCCAACAAGATCATGATATTCGTTGTGATGTTATTATTACTGAAAATGCAATTATGAACCCTAATCGCGATTAGGGTTTTTTTGACCCAATTGGTGAAAACATTAGAGAAATAAATGGTATAATGAGGCTTAGAGTGTATGAGGTATAAAAATGTCTAATAAATCAAAGATTATCAATTTTAGTGCTGTTATGTTTTTGATGTATGCTTCACATGGATTGTTGTTTCCACAAGTAGTGCCCTTTTTAACGCATCTTGGTTATTCGGCATCACAACGGGGACTTATTCTTTCTTTTCTAGCCATCATTGCGATGGTAGGCCAAATTCTATCCGGTTATTTATGTGATCGATTTGGAACGATTAAGCGATTTTTTATCTACGGAACATTTATTTTAGCGGCAACAGGGATGCTTTCCTACTCTATAAATATACATAATTTTTATTATCACTTCTTCTTAGTAGGAACGATGGCAGGTGTTGTTCGAATTCTTTCGAATCTTTTTGAGACATGGGTGTTGGAAGTTGATGGCATTTATCATCAATTTAGCTTTATTCGGAGTTTTGGTTCGCTTGGGTGGGCCTTAGCATCGCTCGTGTCTGGATTTTTTATCCATCGCTATGGTTATGCATCATTAGGCTATTTGTCTGGCATTTTAAGTTTTGTGGTTATTTTTTATTCTTTTAAACTTGAAGATGCGTCCAAACAAAGTCGGGATGGTGTGGCGACGACACTCAGTTTTAAAGATTTAAAAGTACTTTTCACGAATAAACGTTACATGTATTTGGTTCTTGTTTTTACACTGACCTATTTTGTAATCAATGTGGATTCAATTACCATTACGGATTATATGTTTCATCTTGGGGGTAATGCTCAAGATGTTGGGGTAAAATGGTTTGTGGAGGCACTCAGTGAGATTCCACTGATGTTAGTGGGGGGCGCCCTACTGAAAAAATACGGTGGCAAAAACTTAATGGTTTTTTCCAGTATGATTATGATCATTCGAATGATAACCTATGGCATGGCGACATCTGTGTTCCAAATTATTGTCCTATCAACACTTCAAGCTATCACATTCCCACTTATTCTGGTGGCACAAAAAGATTTAATTTTTAGAGAATCACCAAGTCATTTACGTTCAACAGCACAGATGTTCTCGATTTCAATGAGTATTGGATTCTCGGCAATCATTACACCACTTGTCTCAGGGATTCTCGTTGAACAGATGCCAATTCAAACGGTTATCTTTATTTTCGGAGCTATTATGGTGGTTCCTACAGTCATGATTTCTATCTTTAAACCGGCTCACACAAATTAACACAGTTTCGGCGAATTCATACCATAATGTTTTTGTATTCTATACACGTAAACATTTTGTTTACAATGACTATATTTCTTCTCCTTAAAAATAAATATGGTTACAGATTTCCCTTGTTAAATAATATTTTTCCGAAAAAAAGGCGTATTGCCTTTTTTTTATGGCTCTTTGAGTTTTACATTACCTTAAACGATGATTTCATGGTAGAATATTATATGTTGAAAGAGGTATTATTATGAATATTGTTCAATTAACATCTGAATCAATTCGTGAGTTACGTGAAAAACGTAATGGTATCATGAAAAGTATGATTGAAGGGCAGGATGGATCCCTCCTTGTTTTAGGTGGGTCTTTTGCGGGGGAAGATCGCCAACGTAACATTGTGTCCTATGCAGTATTCACCATCTTTTTTGAGCTTTGGGAACGATTCAATATGGAATCTTGGTCGTATACGTTTGATGAAGAAGGACTAATGTTCTACATTAAACTGGACGAAAGCGCAAAAACGGTCAAAGATATTTTGGTTCACTATGAAGATCACCATCCATTAGGCTTTGCAATTGATAGTGATGTGTTCGATTGTGATCAAAAGTGGACCCGTGAAGCGCTGGGATATAAAAATAGACTTGATGACTACTATAAGTCCTCGCTTGAAGAATTGATGAATGATATTGTAGAAGATCCAAAATACATTGATAATTATACTAAACGAGTTGAAGGTTATATTGTAAAAGGTGATAAACAGACAATTCTGTCGAACATCTTAGTTTATGGGTATGTGAGTTCATTTACCAAAACAATGGGTTTTGGTATGTATGGTCCCAATTATCGTGGCAGTAATGAACAAATGAATTTCGAAAAGTTTATTCATCTTGTTCGTACATACAAAGATGAAATGCAACGGATATTCTCAGTGAATAGCACAAGTACGGTTGATATTGCTCGTTTCCAAAACGAAGTTGAAACGAAGATTCAACGTGCCGTTTTAAATCAGCAATCCTACCACTATACCGTATTCATTACCAGCACAGTAATGTTTGCATTTATTAATTCACGAGGCTATGCAGATATAACGAAACAAATTAAAAAAATAAGTGAAGGGTTTACTCAGAATAATATGTTCACTGAGGAACCGAAGCGCTATGAAATCTTAAATAACGGAATGCGCGAAGTATTTAATCAATACGTTCCGTTCTTACAAAAAAATAAATCGATTACATCAACGTTACTCTATATTATGAGTCGTCATGATGATCAAGCGGTTTTAATGCATAATGGAGAACAAGCATTATTAAAAACACAATTTTTAGCTAAAAACTTGATTTTTAAAGAAGATAAGTGGCCAGAGCTTGATAAGTTTTGTGCATCTGGGTATATATATCCTCATGATGCGACAACGCTTTTAGCGGTCACATGCATGCTTGATATTATGCAACGATATTATTTAAAAATTAAAATGTTATTTGATACACAAGAAAAATAAAGGTGGAAAAGAAAATGAATTTTTTAGAAGAATTAAACTGGCGTGGTCTTGTTAAGGATGTTACCAATTATGAAGCGTTGGAAAAACGATTAGAGCAGCCAATTACGCTATATTGTGGGTTTGATCCAACTGCGGATTCCCTCCATGTCGGTCATCTTCAACAACTAATTTTATTAAAGCGTTACCAAATGCAAGGTCATAAGCCAATTGCATTGGTTGGAGGCGCAACCGGGATGATTGGTGACCCACGTCCTACAACAGAACGCTCAATGCTCGATGATGCAGACTTACAAAAAAATGTAGATGGTATTGGGGCTCAGATTGAACGTATTCTCTCAAGTGATAATAATCCAGTTACGATTGTAAACAATCGTGATTGGCTGGGAGATTTAACCGTTCTTGATTTCTTACGGGATTATGGTAAATTTTTCAGCGTAAGTAATATGTTGGCAAAAGATACGATTGCAAAGCGTTTAAGCACTGGAATTTCTTTTACAGAATTCTCATATACAATCTTACAATCGATTGATTTCCTTCATTTATACAAAAACTATGGTATTGAACTACAAATTGGTGGGTCTGATCAATGGGGAAACCTTGTTAGTGGTGCAGATCTAATTCGTAAGGTTGAAGGGCCAGAAGCTGAAGTATTTGGTATTACCTCACACTTAATCATGAAATCAGATGGCACAAAATTCGGTAAGAGTGAAGGTCAAAATATCTGGTTGGATGAAAACCGTACGGATGCTTATAGTTTCTATCAATTCTTCATTAATACAAGTGATGACGATGTGATTGATTTCTTAAAACGTCTTTCGTTTAAGAGTGTTGAAGAAATTCAAGCAATCGAAGCGTCATTTATTAAAGAACCACATTTAAGACTTGCGCAAAAGGAACTTGCAAAGGAATTAACAGAAGTTGTCTTCGGTAAGGAAGGTCTTGCAATGGCAGAACGTGTCACCAACGCACTCTTTTCAGGTAATGTACAAGAGCTAACCGTTGACCAAATTCGTCAAGTGTTTGCAGACAGTGCATCCATTGAAGTAACGGCTGATGAAAATATTGTTGAGTTACTGGTTAATACTAAAGTATGTCCAAGCAAGCGTGAAGCACGTCAGCTCATTGAAGGTGGAGCAATTCGCGTAAATGGCGAAGTTGTGAGTGATACAAATTTTGTCGTTTCTAAGGAAAATGCAATTGGTAAAGAAGTGACCGTTGTACGCCGCGGTAAGAAGACGTATCATATCTTTAACCACACAAACTAAATCGTAAGAGGTATAATATGAAAAAACTATTTTTGGTACTCTTGAGCATGATGTTGTTAACAGGGTGTTCAGTGAATGAAAAAAAACTCTATACTGAAAAATTGAAACGGTATGAGTCTTATTGGAATGCAATTAACGATAATGACCGTTTTGTTGAGTCATCACGTTTCTTTGATATTTCGGCGACCATTGAAAAACATGAAGATTTATATGTCTATGGCGTTGTGATTGATAAGCCAAAGATTGCCATGTATGGTGTAGAAATTGTTGTTCTAGAAAACAACGAAGATTACCATGCGGATAAAATGATGCCAACTGCGGGTATTTTTGATTCGGAATATAATTTAGTTCCAGGGCAAGTTCGAAAAGATCGTAACTATATGGGTGGGATCAGTCTTGCTGGGGAAGTGGATGTTCCAGAAGTAACATTGAATATTCTGGTTTCATGGCGTAATAATACAAAACTTGAAACACAACGTGAGTTTATTCAGTTTAAATTAAAATATGAGGAACCTAAAAAAGAGGAATCCAAATCCAATAAAGATGATTCAAAAAAAGAGGAACCTAAAAAAGAAGAAGTAGTAGATAAAACCGAAGAAGACGATGAGTAGCATACGATTTAAAGAAAACCATTCTAAATAATTGAATGGTTTTTTCTTTGTGTTCAAATACTCATAAAAAAACTTCCTCAATGAGGAAGTTTTAGGATTATGAAGATTAACGGTTGTAGAATTCAACAACTAATGCTTCATTAATTTCTTGGTTTAATTCGCTACGTTCTGGTAAACGTTTGTATTCACCTTTGAATTTATCTTTGTCAAATGTAACATAATCAACCATTGATACATTAGCTTCTAAAGCATCTTTGATTGCTGCCATTGAACGTGAAGATTCTTTAACTTCAATTGTTTGACCAGGTTTTACAATGTATGAAGGAATGTCAACTTTTTTTCCATCTACTAAGATATGACCATGGTTAACTAATTGACGCGCTCCACGACGTGTGCGTGATAAGTTCATGCGGTATACAACGTTATCTAAACGTGATTCTAACATGAATAAGAAGTTGTGACCTGCAACACCTTCAAGTTTTGAAGCTTTTTTGAATGTGTTATAGAATTGTTTTTCAGTAACTCCATATGTATAACGAATACGTTGTTTCTCACGTAATTGTAAACCGTAGTTTGATAATTTTGGACGACGTGCTTTACCATGTTGTCCTGGTGCATAATCGCGACGTTGTAGCTCTTCACCTGTTTCGAGGATTGAGAAACTTAAACGACGTGCTTTTTTCCAAACTGGACCTTTAATTCTTGCCATAATACTGACCTCCTAATATGTCATTAGCGAGTTCCACAAATTATTACTAGTTGAGTTTATCTATAATCGTTTCCCTGTACAGCGTAGGTACTTTGATTCCTGCCGCGGGATAAACACGTGGCTAATAACTTTGCGTGCTGCACTAAAAATATGACGCTTATATAATATACCTAAATTGAGGTGAAAAGTCAACGAAACACATTTAAGAACTAAGCTATCTATGGTACAATAAATTCAACGAGGTGAACGTATGAATTTTCAGATGATATTAAAGTTTATGAATGACTACAAATATATAATTGCTGTTGTCCTAGTGCTGTTAATCATTGGGGTTTTTGTCTACATACGTATGGCTAAAAAACGTCGATTGAATAAAGCCTTTGAAACCTTAGAGGTGCGATACAACGAGCTCATGAGTATTCCTGTGTTGTTCAAAATAAACAAAGCAAATGGGTTGGCTAAATTAAACCCGGATGTTGAGAAAAAAGTTTCAGAGTGCAAGGCGGAGTTTAGTGAGATCAATGCACGTCAAGAAGAAATTTCAGATGCACTTGCAGATTCTGAAGATGCACTTGCATTTGGGAAACTAAAAGAAGCTTCAAAACACTTAACACGTTTGGATGTATTGATTACTGAATCCATGGAACAGACGGTTTCCCTAAATGATAATCTCGAAACGTTACTCGAGCAAGAAACACGTCAACGCATGGAGATTACAACATTAAAAGATCGATTTAGAGAATTGAAAAAAAATGCGATTGAAAATACATCGGGATTGGGGGATGCATTCCCGACAATTGAAGATCAAATTAAAGAAATTGAACAAAACTTTTCGGTTTTTGAAGAATGGATGTATGCATCTGATTTCATGAAAGCTCAGGAAATCAGTGAAGAGACACGTGCTTCAATTGATGATCTAGAAATTAAAATTACAGAGATTCCCAAACTTTATGAGCACGCTAAAGGATTAATTCCACAATTGCTGGATGAAGTCTCAAAACTTTATCAAGGTGTTCGTCAGAACGGAGTTTTTGTAGAGCATCTTGAAGTTCCTAAAAACATTGGTGTTTTAAGTGAGATCCTTAAAGATGACTTGATTAATATTGGTCAAGGCGAAATTGAAAAGTCACGGACGAGTCTTAAGGAAAGTCAAAAGCGACTTGAACAACTTGCCCTCTCAATTCAAAAAGAAGACAAAGCACAACGTGAGGTTGATGCGTTAAGTGAAGAAGTGTTTGAGAACTTAGAGTTTCTTGTGGATAGCATCAGTAAGATGTGCAAGGATGCACATAAAGTTGAGACGCGTTTTAATTTCGACGGGTATACTGAAAATGTTGGCGTATTCTCACAACGCATTCAAGAATTTAGTGAATCCGGTGTGAAGGTTTCAAGAATGATCGAGGAAGAAAAAATCCCGGCCTCAACGATTCTTATTTCGCTGCAAGAACTTGGTCAAGATGTTTCAATGCTTAAAGATGAGTATCTTGCCATGAATGAAAAAGTAGAACGTGCGAATGCAGATGAAGTGCGCGCAACGAAGCAATTACTTAAACTCCATCTTATCATTAATGATGTTCAAGTAAGAATTCAAAAACGTTCATTACCTTCGATTTCCGATAAATATGCTTCGGATTTAGAACGTGCTTATAAATATACTGATCAAGTGAAAGAAATGCTAGGTCAAGATGTAATCGATGTTAAACTCTTAAACGCTACAGTTGATGAGGCAATCGATTATATCTACAAACTACACAACAACGTCAATAACTTGGTGGGTGTAGTCGACATGTGTGAAAATGCAATTGTTTATGCAAACAAATTTAGAGCTTTTGTTCCCGATATCGATGCCGAATTAACCCGTGCAGAGTTATCCTTCAATAGTGGTGATTATACACAGAGTTTGACTACAATCATTAATTCTATTGATCGATATAGACCGAATACGGCTTATGAGGAGATGATTCGTGACAATGCAAAAAGCGCACGATAAACCAATTTATTTAGATTATTCAAGTACAACACCGACGCGTCCAGAAATTTTGAAGGATGCGTTGGTGATTATGGAAAAATATTACGAAAATGCTGATTCACTTCATTATGGTGGCCAGCGTGTGTCTGATCTTGTAGTGCAATCTCGTGATGCATTAGCAAAAATGCTTGGTGTACTCCCTCATGAGATTTTTTTCACGTCTGGAGCCAGTGAATCAAACAGTACTGCAATTAAGGGAATTGCCCTTGCAAACCGTCATCGTGGTAAACATATCATCACAACATGTGTTGAACACAGCTCCGTCATGGGTGCTGTGCAACAATTAAAAGATGAATTTGGATTTGAAGTTGATTATCTCAGTGTTGATACAAAAGGATGTATCTCACTTGATGAATTGAAGCAAAAACTTCGAAAAGATACAGTTCTTGTCACAGTTATGGCTGTTAACAATGAAGTTGGAAGTATTACCGATGTTCAAGAAGTGGCGCGTATAACGAAAAAATATTCGAGTGCGTATGTTCATATTGACGGTGTTCAAGCGCTCGCTCGCCATGATTTCCCCATGAAACAAATTGATAGTGTTTCTTATTCTGCACATAAAATTTATGGTTTGAAGGGGAGTGGATTGCTCGTTAAAAAAGCAAATGTTAAGTGTTTGTCACTGATTAATGGGGGACAGCAAGAAGGTGGATTGCGTGGAGGAACTTTAGATAATGTTTCCGCAATTTTGTGGGCGAAAACACTCCGATTGGCAGTTGAGGACCACAAACGCTCATTTAATGATATAATACGCATGAATAAATTTTTATACGATACTTTCGATGGAATGGAAAACATCCACATTAACTCAGATATTCACGGTTCACCGTATATCTTTAATATGTCAGTTTTAAATGTTGGATCGGAAATAATGATGAATGGCTTAAATGCAAAAGGCATATACGTATCAGCACAGAGTACGTGTAATTCGAAGTCGTTGGAACCTTCTCATGTATTAAAAGCCATGGGCTGTGATGAAACATGCGCACTTACAAGTGTTCGCATCAGTTTATCACACCTAACGACAATGGAAGAACTCGAAAAAGTTTGTGAAACAATATTGGAGATAAAAAATTATGTACAACACTAACTATGAATTTATTGTTTGCCGTTATGGTGAACTTTCAACAAAAGGGAAAAACCGACGTAATTTTACGGCACAATTGGTGCGTAATGTTCGTTCGCAATTGGTAGCATTTCCGAATCTAACGTATCGTGAGACATACGATCGTCTGTATATTACTTTAAATGGAGAAGATGGATTGGCTGTTAGTGATGAACTGCGCCATGTGTTTGGTTTAAGTTCCTTTTCACTTGCAGTTAAAGTTGAGCGAGATTTGGATGTTATTGCGAATGTCGCTGCAGAAATGATTCAAAAAGAAGAAGGCAAATCGACGTTTAAAGTGATTGCTCGTCGTCATGACAAATCCTATGAACATATTTCTGACGTTATTAATCGCCATGTTGCAACCAAAATCTTACAAACAACAGAATTCAAAGTGGATGTTCGTAAGCCGGATGTGGGGATTATCATTGAAGTTCGAAGTGACTCAGCATATATCATGATGGGGCGCGTTGAAGGTGCTGGTGGATATCCAGTAGGGATTCAAGGTAAAGTTATGGTGATGCTTTCGGGGGGAATTGATTCGCCGGTCGCTGCTTACTTGATGATGAAGCGTGGGGTTCGTATTGAAGCAATCCACTTTGCATCACCGCCATACACTTCTGACGAGGCGCAAAAGAAAGTTATGGACCTTGCCCAACAACTTACAAATTACCAAGATCACATTCGTATTAATGTAGTACCTTTTACTGATGTTCAACTGGAAATTTATAAAAAAGTTCCAGAGAGTTATGCCATTACGATGATGCGTCGTTTCATGCTTCGTATTGCGGAACGTCTTGCATTCCGTCGTAATTGTCTTGCAATTGCCAATGGTGAAAGTCTTGGTCAAGTTGCATCACAAACACTACATAGTATGAAAGAAATCACAAATATTGGGACATTACCGATCTTACGCCCTCTCATTACTTATGATAAGGTAGAGATAATTGACCTCGCACGTAAGATTGATACCTATGAAACATCAATATTGCCATTTGAAGATTGCTGTACAATCTTTACACCGAAAAACCCTACAACAAAACCGCATGGGGACAAGATTTTACGTTTTGAAGAGGGACTTGATATTGATGCGCTGGTTGATGAAGCAATTAAAAACATCGAAGTAGTAGAAGTTACAAAGAAAAAACAAGAAGATACACCATCGTTCTTATAGGAGGAAGTTATGGCATTCGATAATTTAACAAACCGATTACAAGATACATTTAGAAATATGACCGGAAAGGGGAAACTTTCCGAAAAAAATATTACCGATGCATTAAGTGAGATTCGAATTTCACTTTTAGAAGCAGATGTAAGTTTAGAAGTAATTAATGAACTGTTAGAACATACGCGCAACGAAGCGCTTGGAATGAAAGTGACGCGCGATGTTGAACCTTCACAAATGTTTGTCAAGATTGTGAATGACAAATTAATTGAGATTTTAGGTGAAGAAAAATCCGAACTTAGCTTTAATCAAAAACCCGGAATTTTAATGATGGTTGGTTTGCAAGGTTCAGGGAAAACAACGACAATTGCGAAAATTGCAAACAAGCTCAACAAAGAAGGAAAAAAAGTCTTGTTGGTTGCGGCAGACTTAGCGCGTCCTGCTGCAATTGAACAGCTGAAAATCCTGGGAACACAAATCGGTGTGGAAGTATATGCGCAAGAAAACAGCACCCCAGTTGAGGTGGTAAAAAATGCGCTTGCACACGGTAAGGATTTCGATCTTATTCTCATTGATACTGCAGGTCGATTACAAATTGATGAAGCATTAATGCAACAACTTGTCGATATTCAATCGCTAACAAAACCAGATGAAATTCTATTAAGTGTTGATGCAATGAGTGGTCAAGATGTTATTCATGTTGCGAATGGATTTAAAGAAAAACTCAACATTACAGGTCTTGTTGCTACTAAATTTGATGGTGATTCGCGTGGTGGTTCAATTCTCTCAGTACGATACATGACTCAAGTTCCCGTAAAGTTTGTTGGGGTTGGGGAAGGTATTGATGAGTTGGATGAGTTTTATCCAGATCGTACCGCTTCTCGTATTTTAGGGATGGGTGATATCGTAAGTCTTGTAGAAAAAGCGCAAGAAAAAATGGATATCGAAGCTTCTGAACGTTCAGCGGAACGCATGATGAAGGGTCAATTTACACTTGATGATATGCTTATTCAATTACAACAAGTTTCAAAAATGGGTCCATTATCAGGTCTAATGAAAATGATGCCAGGAGCGAATCAATTAGCAGGTCAAATTGATGACGCAGATGCATCAAGTACAATGAAAAAAACTGAGGCAATGATTCTAAGTATGACTCCGGAAGAACGTAACAATCCTAAAATTATTCGTTCTACACGCAAGCGTCGTATTGCTGAAGGATCGGGTACCTCTACAACAGACGTGAACCGTCTTTTAAGCCAATACGAAAAAATGCAGAAGCAAATGAAGATGCTCTCTCGTTTTATGGGTAAATAGAAACGTCTTATAAACTATATTTAAAAGAATCTCAAAGATAATCTCATTTCAAATTGACAATGTCAGAGATTTCAAAATATTGATAAGAGCAATGTTTAAAGCCTAGAAAAATTTTACTTGATTATTTAAGCTGTTTATGATAAATTATATAGGCTTAAAGCACTCTGGTTCCGCTGTTGGAATCATTATGAACCAGTTTTAACATATATAGACAGAAAAAGGAGAATTACTATGTCATTAGCATTAGTACAAGAAATTACAAAGTCACAATTACGTAACGACATTCCTGAATTCCGTCCTGGATGTACAGTACGCGTAGACGTTAAAATCCAAGAAGGTGGAAAAACACGTATTCAAGCATTTGAAGGTGTTGTTATTAAAACTCAAGGAACAGGTATTTCAGAATCATTTACAGTTCGTAAAATGTCATCAGGAATTGGTGTGGAACGTACATTCCCAATCAACTCACCTATTATTGACAGCGTAACTGTATTACGTAAAGGTAAAGTACGTCGTTCAAAACTATACTACTTACGTGACCGTTCAGGTAAATCAGCACGTATTAAAGAAATTCGTTAGTATTAGCCGTATTTATACGGCTTTTTCTTTATTGTAGGGAGGGTATGAAATGAATAAAGGCGATGATAAGTTTTTAATCGCGGTTAAAGACTTTATTAAAAGTATGGTAATCAGTCTTGTTTTGGTTATTTTAGTAACGCAATTTATTGCGCGTCCTGTTCGGGTAGAAGGGTTATCCATGTACCCGAGTCTTAACGATAAAGAATTAGGCTTTTCAAATATTTTAAGCATGAAAATGAAAGATCCAGAGCGTTTTGATGTTCTTGTGCTCTATCTTGATTCACAGAAAAAACATATTGTGAAGCGTGTAATTGGTTTGCCAGGTGAAGTTGTGGAAATACGTGATGAAAAATTATATATCGATGGGAAAGAAGTTGAACAACCTTTCTTGGATACAGATTACGTACGTGAAATGACGTCGACAGGGAAAGAGTTTTCACGTGATTTTGGTCCGATAACGGTGCCCGAAGGTGAGTATTTTATGCTAGGGGATAACCGTATTCGTTCAAGTGATTCTCGAGATTATGGAACCTTTAAACGTGAAGCAATTAAAAGTAAAGATGTCTTTGTCTTTATACCATTTAACAAAATAAGAACAGTAGGAAAATAGGAGCGTGATTTGATGTCACAGGTACATTGGTTTCCGGGTCATATGGCAAAAGCGATTCGCTTGATTGAAGAACAAATCAAAGTCGTTGATTTTGTCATCGAATGTCGTGACGCTCGTGCACCGATGTCGACTCGAAATCCTGTTTTGTCACGGTCAATTGGACAAAAGAAACGTCTTATTGTTTTGACAAAAAAAGATTTAGCGGACCCAAAACAGAGTGAAATGTGGGTTGAAAAGCTTGAATCGGAAGGGAATGTCGTACTTTTGGTGGATGTGATTAACGATCCCGTACGTAAAATGATTATTGAAAAGACGGATATCGTCTTAAAAGAGAAACGTGAACGCGATAAACGTCGTGGAATTCGTCCTCGAACCGCACGTGCATTAATTGTAGGTGTTCCAAATGTTGGGAAATCCAGTGTTATTAATAAAATCTCAGCTCGAAAGGCTGCAGGTGTTGAAAATAGACCGGGTGTTACCCAATCGTTAAAGCTTATTAAAGTAACCCAAGATCTTGAATTGGTTGATACACCCGGTGTGTTGTGGCCTAAATTTGAATCGGAGGAAATGGGGATTATTTGTGCTGTGATTGGATCTGTAAAAGATACAGGATATCCAATGGCATTGGTTACAGATTATGCTCGTGATTACTATATTCAGTATAAACCTGAAGAGTTAAAGCGTCGTTATGAACTTGAATCCTTTGATAATTTTTATGACCAAGTGGGACGTTATCGCGGTCTTCTTGGTGAAGGTGGAACGGTGAACGACGATAAAACACGAGTCGCGTTTTTGAGTGATATTCAAAACGGTCGGATTGGACGCATTACATGGGATCGCTTATAGAAGAATTTGAAATCAATTACTGGGAGCAAGGAAAACTTGTTGTTGGGATTGATGAAGCAGGTAGAGGTCCAATGGCTGGTCCCTGTGTTGTTTCGGGTGTTATTTTCCCAAAAGGATTTTATGACGCTCGTATTAATGATTCTAAACAATTAAGTGAAAACCAACGCGATGCGTTGGTTTCCATTATTGAATCCAATGCATTATGGACATTTACAGAGATTATTCCAGTGGATGTCATCGACCGTGATAATATTTATCGAGCAACTCAAAATGCTATGAAAAAAATTGCTCTTGAGAGCAAAGCAGATATTGTGTTAACCGACGCCATGCCTTTAGATGACCTCACGGTTCCGTGTGAAGCAATCGTTAAAGGGGATGCACGTTCGCTTTCGATAGCTGCCGCAAGTATTTTGGCTAAAACGGTTCGAGATGGGCTCATGAAAGTTTATGACCTTGAGTTTCCAGAGTATGGCTTTGCGAAACACAAAGGATATGGGACGAAACAACATAAAGAAGCAATTCTCAAGTTTGGTCGTTGTCCCATTCATCGAAAATCTTTTCGATTTAAAGACGAGACACAAATATCGTTTGATATTTAGGTCTTGTTTTTTTTATTGCTTAACTAATAATGGTGATAATGTGAGAAATTACTTAAAAAATCTTGCAATCCATTTAAGAGGGGATTATTCTAGTATATGTCGTTTCATTCATGAGGGAAAAAGGGTTCCCTCATATGAATATCAAGGAAACTATATTTGTTATGGAGATCGAGATTATCCAAAGTGTTTTTATGAGTTGGACGATCCACCCTTCGTTATTTTTTATGAAGGGAATCTCTCGTTACTCCATACCCGTTGTATTGCAGTAGTGGGTTCGAGAACTCCAAGTAAATACGCTCTAAGAATGACTGAATTATTTGTTCGTAATGTAAGGGAACACTATACCATTGTTTCGGGTCTGGCTTACGGCATTGATATCATGGCGCATCGGTGTGCACTTGATTTTCAATCGATAGCTGTGGTAGGGTGTGGTTTAGATATATGTTATCCATTTAAGCATCGCGAAGTTTTTGATGTTATGAAACAAAAGCATCTTGTGATTTCGGAGTATCCGATAGGTGTGCATCCACAAAAGCATTATTTTCCATTTCGAAATCGTTTGATTGCAGCTTTATCACAAAGCATCTATGTGATGAGTGCTTTAGCGCGAAGTGGGACGATGCATACGGTTAATGAAGCATTGAAATTAAATCGAAGGGTTGTATGTCTTCCTCATAATCTGGATGATATTTCAGGAGTCGGATGCAATCTTTTGATCCAGGAGGGAGCCGAGGTGTTGACAAACCTCGAAGATTTATCCAATATATAAACTAAGGAGTGTTGGCTATGAAAAATTTAGTAATTGTTGAGTCACCTTCAAAATCTAAAACAATTGAGAAGTATCTTGGTGAGGATTTTGAGGTTGTTTCTTCAAAAGGTCATATACGAGATTTAGCGACGACCGGTAAAGGCGGTCTGGGTGTTGATTTTGATAATGACTTTGAAGCAACTTATAAAATAAGTAAAGATAAGAAAGATGTTGTAAAAGAATTAAAAGCAAAAGCGAAGAAAGCGGATGCTGTTTATCTTGCAACTGACCCCGACCGTGAGGGAGAGGCAATTTCTTGGCATCTTGCGAATGAACTAGGCGTTGATCTCGATCAAGATAATCGTGTTGTTTTTAACGAGATTACAAAAGATGCTGTTTTAAGTGCATTTGAATCACCACGTCATATTGATATGAATTTGGTAAAATCACAGGAAACACGACGCATACTTGACCGAATTATTGGTTTTAAACTTTCAAAATTATTGCAAGCTAAAATTAAAAGTAAAAGCGCAGGCCGAGTGCAATCAGTTGCGTTAAAACTAATTGTAGATCGCGAAAAAGAGATTGATGCATTTACACCAGAAGAATACTGGTCTGTTCTCGCATTTTTTGAAAATGAGGGAAATATCATTGAGACAAGTGCAGAACGTTATAAAGGGAAGAAACTAAAACTTACGAATGAAGCAGAAGCACAAGCAGTATTGGATGCCTCACAAGGACCTTTTAAAATTACAAAGCTTGAGAAGAAGAAACGTAAGAAAGAATCAAAACTTCCTTTCATTACATCGACACTTCAACAAGAAGCATCGACACGTCTCGGTTTTCCTGCAAAGAAAACCATGCGTGTCGCTCAAAAGCTTTATGAAGGAATTCAGATGGGTGCAGATACAGAAGGTTTGATTACCTATATGCGTACGGATTCTACACGTCTTAGCAATGTGTTTGTGGATGACGCAAAGGCATTTATTGTAGAAGAATATGGTAAAGAATATTTAGGTAAATACCGTCAAGGTAAGAAAACTGAAAATACTCAGGATGCTCACGAGGCAATCCGACCAACAAGTATTTCGCGTCGCCCCGAAGCTGTGAAATCTTACCTGACCCCTGATGAATATAAATTATATCGTTTTATTTATTACCGAACACTTGCATCGCTTATGGCACCATCCATTTCCGATTCAGTAAGTGTTGTTTTCAGTCAAAATGATTATGATTTTAATGGTAGTGGATCGATTATGACATTTGACGGTTACTTAAGAGTATATGAATACGAAAAGACAACCGATAAGGTCATGGGTGAGTTGGATGAAGCAAAAGCTTATAATGCACAAAAAATTGAAAAGAACCAACACTTTACACAACCACCTGCACGCTATACAGAAGCGCGCTTGATCAAAGAATTGGAAGAATTGGGAATTGGTCGTCCAAGTACCTATTCAATGATTTTGGAAACGATCGTTTACCGTGCATATGCAACATTTGGTGCAGTTTCGGAAACATCTAAAACTAAAGTCTTTAAACCTACTGACCAAGGAATTCTTACAAACGAAAAACTTCAAGAACATTTTTCGGATATTATCAACGTTCATTACACCGCAAATATGGAAGATGAGCTTGATCGTATTGCGGAAGGTGAAGAAAACAATGTTGAAGCACTGCAACGATTTGTCGATAAATTTTATCCATTGCTTGAAGAAGCTGATGAAAAAATGGAAAAAATCGAAGTTGAGAAAGTTGGAGAGGTTTGTCCCGACTGTGGCGGTGAACTTGTTTACCGATTTGGACGTTTTGGGAAATTTATTGCATGTGGTAACTTCCCTGAGTGTCGATACAATCGTGCGCTGGATCAAGATAAACGTCCAGAGCCTGAGAAAACGGGCGAAATGTGTCCGGATTGTGGTGAACCTTTAGTAAAACGCAAGAGCCGTTACGGAACGTTCTTTGTAGGATGTTCAGGATTCCCTAAATGTCGATACATTCAACCCAATGAAAATGCTAAGAAACCAAAGACGAAAAAGCCGAAAGAAGCGTCAACGGAGCATGAACCATTAGGTGAAGAAATTAAAGATTAAATAAACGCTGACATCGCTTTTAAAATTATGGTGCATTAAACACGTTTGAAGGTGATGCATCGCGTATAATTTGAAGTGTATGTCAGTTTTCTTTGGCATAAATTAAGATAAGGATGGTAATTATGAAACAACCTCAAGTTAGAGTTATAGGGGCAGGATTAGCAGGAAGTGAAGCTGCTTATCAACTTGCGAAACGTGGATTTATTGTAGAACTTGTTGAGATGCGTCCAGTTAAAATGACGCCAGCTCATGTTACAGAACATTTTGCGGAACTCGTATGTTCAAATTCATTTCGTTCGGATGATTTAAATAACGCTGTTGGACTACTAAAAGAAGAAATGCGTCGTTTTGATAGTATTATTATGAAATCAGCGGATGAACATCGTTTACCAGCCGGTAGTGCGCTAGCCGTTGACCGTGTTGGTTTTAGTGAAAAGGTATCAGAAAAAATTTCGAAAATGGACAATATTATCATTTCAAATCGTGAAATGACGGAACTGGATGATTTGCCAACGATTGTTGCGACAGGTCCCCTTACATCTGATAATTTTTCAAAGTACTTAATGAATTATCTTGGACAATCAGAGATGTATTTTTATGATGCGATTGCACCGATTGTTTCTGTGGATGGCATTAATTTTGATATTGCCTATCGTAAATCACGTTATGACAAGGGTGATGGTCAGGATTATATAAACTGTCCAATGGATCGTGATCAATTTGAAGCATTCCATCGTGCTATTTTAGAAGCGGAAGAAGCTCCAATGCGCGATTTTGAAGATGTCAAAGTTTTTGAAGGGTGTATGCCCGTTGAAGTTATGGCTCGCCGTGGTATCAAAACCATGCTATTTGGTCCGTTAAAACCTGTTGGTTTGGAAAAACCAGATGGTACGCGCCCTTATGCTGTCGTACAATTACGTCAAGATAATGCTGCTGGATCACTGTATAATCTCGTAGGATTCCAAACGCGATTAAAATGGGGAGATCAAAAACGGATTATTCAAATGATACCAGGATTGGAAAATGCTGAAATAGTTCGCTATGGTGTGATGCACCGTAATACCTTCATTAAATCACCATTACTTCTCAACCATCACTATCAATCAAAAACGCAACCAACGCTTTTCTTTGCGGGACAAGTGAGTGGCGTGGAAGGGTATGTTGAATCGGCGGCCAGTGGACTTGTAGCGGCACTTAATATGGCTCAATTCCTTAAACAAGAACCGTTGATTGACTTACCTCAAGAAACAGTCATGGGTTCGATGGCTTATTATGTTTCACATGCGAATCCCTCACAATTCCAACCGATGAATGCAAACTTTGGAATTGTAGGCAATCGTTTAAAAGATCGTGAAGCAATGTCGGTTCGCAGTCTTGCACATATCGATAAGCTCGTTTCACAGTTTGGTTAAGACACTTCGGTGTCTTTTTTTCTTGAGATTAGCGTATAATAAAAAAAAGAGGTGATTGAATGAAGACTGAAGATATTGTAATCGATTTTATGCGTCATATTGCGATAACCAATACGTCATCCGAGCATACAAATCTTGCATATGAACGTGATATTCGGCAATTTCTTGATTTTATTGAAGACATACCGTTAAAAGATGTAGGGCGCTCGACAGCATACGATTACTTAAATATGCTTTATGATTCAAAACTGTCAAGTGCAAGTGTTGCACGTAAAATATCGACATTACGATCTTTCTATAAATTTCTGCAGGTCAATTACGGACTTGCAGACAATCCGTTTCAACAAATTAAGATTAAACGACAAGGAAGACATCTTCCCCATTTTCTCATGTACGATGAAATTGAAACACTACTCCTAAGTTGTGATAATTCTGTATTAGGTGTGCGAAATCAGGTGATGATTGAATTGATGTACGCATGTGGTTTGCGGGTAAGTGAAGTTGTTGATTTACAGATTCATGATTTAGATCTCACAGAACGATCGTTACGGGTAGTTGGTAAAGGAAATAAAGAACGTCAACTTTTTTTCTATGAATCATTGGTTCCTAAGCTTTGGTCGTATCTCAATGTATATCGGCCTCAAATTGCCAATAGTTCAAGATCACATGCTGTTTTTTTAAATCAAAGAGGAAATCCACTTACGTCACGCGGAATACAACACATTCTAGAGCACCAAGGTAAGACCGCAGGACTTCGGATGAAGTTGCATCCACATATGTTGCGACATAGCTTTGCGACGCATTTATTGGACAATGGTGCGAGTTTACGTGTTGTTCAAACGCTTTTGGGTCATGAATCTCTGAGTACAACGCAGATTTATACGCACGTTAGTATGCAAAAAATTAAAGAAGTCTATGAGGATGCGATTGAAAAAATACCAGTCACATAATCTTACATACTTCTGGTATATTTCTTACATATTATTTGTGTATGATTCAAGTGTAAGAAGAAATTCTTACACGTATGATTCCTCTTCTCCTTTATTCATATCCCCTTATGAATAACCAAAAATCATACATAATCTTTCCCCTTATAAATAAATAGAAAAAAAGAGAAGCTGATAATAGAGCTTTTCTTTTTTTGTGTATAAGAATCTTATTGGTCTAAAATAAATAAATCTTGACTTGTTATGCTATTAAGGATATAAAGAGTATGTTATTTTAGTTTTACAATTATACAGGTTATACAAAATTAAGGTTGATTTTATAAAAAAACGAATCATCGAAAACATGAACGGTTTCGTTTGACATTCCAGTTTGTAATCTATATAATTAAGTAGCGTTAAAGAGTAGGGTGAGAGTATGAAATTTTATAGAGCTGATTTAGATCGGTTAAAATCACCACGTTTAGAAATAGACGAGGAAATTATCATCGATCAAGATCTCTTGAAAGGTTTTTCTCTATGTACTGCTTTACGTGAGATCTTCGCAGTAGGTCATGGTTATTATGACGAACACACTTCTAAATTAATTACCGATCTGACAATAGAAGGTATTATGACAGTACCCTGCGCCATTACACTTGAACCATTTGATATCGAATTTTCGATTCCAGTTGGTGATGTGTTTAGTTTCGAGAAACTCGAAGATGACGAAGTAGGTATTGAAATTGAAGGTGAAGAGCTTGATCTTGATCCATATATCGTGGATTCTATCTTAGCTGCAGTTCCCCTAAAGGCAATCCATCCGGATCTTAAGGAATATCCAGAGGGAGATGGCTGGCAGGTTATGACTGAAGAAGATTATACAAAAGAGAAGAGTCAAGAGATTGATCCTAGACTTGCAAAACTAAAAGACTTTAAGTTTGATTAAATGGAGGTGAGACGATGGCAGTTCCAAAAAGACGCACATCTAAAGCAAGAAAAAACAAACGTCGTACACATTACAAATTACCTAATGTGACATTAGCTAAAGATCCTCAAACTGGGGAGTGGAAATTACCACACCGTGCAAATCGCGACGAGGTTAAATAATATAATTAAGTCTTGGATATCCAAGATTTTTTTATGTGAAAATATGGGAAAATTTGGGAAAGTGAGTGTTTAGTATGAATCGTAAATCAGTCGTTTTCGGTCCATTGGCAGTATTTTTTTCATTCGCATGCTTAGCATGCGTTTTAGTATTTACGAAGTATATGCCGATACGGAACCGTCTTATAATATTAGTTGTGGCGGTTATCGTTGCAATGGTGGTCATGATTGTGACCAAACGACCATTTTGGCGTTATTTAATTGCGATTTGTATCCTGATAACCAGTGTATTTGTATTTAGTTCTCAACGATTTGTCGATCAAATGGCGGATACTAAAGAATACGAACTCATTAAGTATGATTTATTGCGAATGAAAGATCATGAATTCGCGAATAATCCGATTATTGGACTCTATGGTGTAAAAGAAAATCATCTTGAGGCCATTTCTGATGACCTTAAAAATGAGATTGGAACCGATCGATTTAAGAAATTCTCGGATATAGATGAAGTTGTTTCTTCGTTTTATGATCAAGAGATTGATGGGCTTTTTGTAAACAAAGCAATGCTTGCGAACTTATCCTTTCTGTATCCCGACTTTTTAAAAGATACGATTTTAGTCAATAGCTATGAATACCGTCTAAGCCGTGATTCTATTGTGAAACATGTGGATGTTTTAAAAGAACCGTTTACCATTTATCTAAGTGGTATTGATGTATATGGAGATGTTGTTACACGATCACGAAGTGATATGAACCTTCTGTTATCTGTGAATCCTAATACCAACGAAGTCTTAACGGTCTCTGTCCCGCGTGATACATATGCTCCGTTGGGGTGTGAAAATGGTGAAATGGATAAGTTGACACATGCAGGTCTTTATGGCGTTACTTGTTCCGTTAAGACGCTTGAAAAGCTATTTAATATTGATATTAACTATTATATTCGTGTTAACTTCACAGGCTTGGTTCAGATAGTTGATACCTTAGAAGGTGTGGATGTTCTCTCTCATTATGATTTTATCACTGAGAATGGGGATGTGTTTATGAAAGGCATGAATCATGTTGATGGTGAAAAGGCTCTGGCTTTTGCGCGTGAGCGAGACCATGTAGAATATGGTGATGTTGCCCGTGGTTTACACCATCAAGAATTGGTCAAGGCAATCTTTGAAAAAGCTACACAAACTGAAAACCTGATCAAGGCACCACAATTAACAGGGCTTGTAAGCCGAGTTGTTGATACTAATCTGGATGATGGTAGTATCTCTAAATTGATTTCTAAACAAATTGAAACCAGTGATCGTTGGCATTTTGAAGAAGATTATCTTCGCGGTACCGGTGATATGCAACCAACCTACAGCCAAGATGGTCGTTATAAATATTATGTATATTGGCCTTCAGAAGAAAGTGTTGCATCGATACAAAAACAAATTAGCGATTTAATCGTCGCAAATAAGGAGGGGTCGTAGTGGACGATACCACAGCGAATTCAGTTTTATTTTTAAATGCTTTTGTACAAATTGAAATGTATTTGCGAAATTTATTAAATAATCCCAGTGTTGGTTTTGTGCAAATGGTTCATATGGGTGCGCGAAAAGATGAAGTTATTCGTCATTTTCAAACAGATTTAGTGGAGTATGCTCAATTGCGTAATGCGATTGTTCATAATCGTGGTGGTAATGAAGAAGCGATTGCAGAACCGCATGACTCAGTTGTTACGCATATTCAAACAATTGTCTCGAAAATTTATAATCGTAAAACAGTGATGGACTTAGTGCATGACAAACCATTCAGTGTCCCTTCGGATACGTTATTGCTCGATATGGTGAAGCAACAAAACCATCAACATTACTCGGCAATTCCGGTGTATAATAAACATGTTTATGTTGGAGTGGTGCATCCGCGATTATACCAAAGACTGATGGAGGATGCGTCACGTACGTCTTATGATTTAGCGATGATGCGTGTTGAGGACTTACTCAAATATTATCAACCAGATGATCGAGTTGTTTTTGTACCCTTGACCATGTCGATTCCTGAATTGTTGGAGGTCTATGAGACAAATCACAATCGTGGAAAAAGTGTCATTGCAATTATTGTGACAGAAACAGGAAAACAAAATGAAAAACCGCTCGGAATTTTTACCGTTGCGGATTTACCAAATCTTATACGTGAACTTGAATAATTGAACAGTAACGTGTATATTTATCATTGGTAACACTATATAAAAGGAGTTCTTATGGCAGATTATTTTGTGATGAAAAATGCGTCGTTAAAACGCTATAATACAATGAGGTTAGATGTAACAGCGGATACGGTGATAATTCCTCATACTGTTGATGGATTAGTGGAAGCATTACGCGATCATACAGGGAAACGCATTGTTCTTGTTGGAAATGGATCAAACATGATTTTTTCTCAAGAGCATTATGATGATAATACCGTATTTATTATCACAATTTTATTAAATGATTTGGAAATTGTTGATAATGAGATTGTTGCAGAATCAGGGGTTCGTTTAAATCGTCTTGCTTGGTTTGCGTGTGAGCAATCTTTGGGTGATATGGAATTCTGTGAAGATATTCCTGGAACTGTTGGTGGTGCATTAATTATGAATGCAGGTCAATGGCAATATGCGATTGGGCAATTTGTAAATTGGATTGAAGTGTTTAATTATGAAACACAAGAAGTTGAACGTCTTGTTCCCGATGAAGCATTTTTCGGTTACCGTTATTCACGTTTGAATGACCTGCCGGTTTATGTTTTACGAAGTGGATTAAAAACAATTGAAGGCGATTATAATCAAGCGTTGGAAAAAATGCTTTACTATCGCCATGAGCGTTATGTGAAACAACCACGTAATTATGCGAATGCAGGAAGTGTGTTTAAGCGACCAAAAGATAAAAACGGTGAATCACTCTTTGTTTGGAAACTTTTTGATGGTGTTGATCTTCGTGGATTCCGTGTGGGTGATGCGATGGTATCTGAGAAGCATCCTGGATTTATTGTGAATGTGGGTCAAGCATCCGTTGAAGATGTTCAAGCTGTGATTCAAGAATGTAAGAAACGTGTTAAAGATGAATACGATGTTGAGTTAGAACTAGAATGGCGTGTAATCTAACATGAAAAAAACGACGATTATTGTAATGTTTATCGGTGTCCTGTCTAAAGTCTTAGGCTTTATCCGTGATATTACCTTATCTTCAATGTTTGGTATGGGGGCCATCACCGATGCATTTAATGCTTCGGTAGCAATCCCTACGGTTGTGTTGTCAGTGATTGGTTCGGCTTTGATTACCGGGGTAATTCCAATGCTGACAAAGATTTCTCATGAAGACAAAAAACGTGGTGATCGATTTGCAAGTAATGTTCTTAACATTATGATTGTGTTTTCTTTAGTGTTATCGCTTTTTATGTTTTTAGTTCCGGAAGTTGTTCTAAAAATAGTAGCGGGTGGATTTAAAGGTGAAACATTGGCGTATGCGGTTGTTTTCGTCCGAACGTTATCCCTCGGTGTTTTCTCAGTAGCGGTGATGCAACTGGGAACAGGATATCTTAATGTAAAAGGAAATTTTATCGTTCCCGCAATGGTAACAATTCCAATGAATCTTATTGTAATTGCAGGGATTGCCATTAGTAGTAAAGCAGGGAATCCTTACATTCTTGGTTATGCGCAACTTATTGCGCTGATTGTGCAAGCAGTAATCATTTTATTCTTTATGTGGCGTAGTGGTTTTGTATATCATGCTGTTATTGATTTAAAAGATGACGATTTACGTTCAATGGTTGCTTTAGCGTTGCCATTGGTACTATCTTCATTTCTAGGTCAATTTAATGATATTGTAATGAAAAATTATGCGACCGTTTTACAAGGTGAGGGTGGTTATAGTTATATGACTTATGCCACGAAGCTTATTGGTTTTGTGCAAGGGATCTTTATTATCGCAATTCTCCAAGTAACCTACCCAACTATTGCAAAGAGTGTGGTTGAGAAGGATATGCGTAAGGTGAATGATTCGATCAACGATGCGGTGCTGATGATTGCATTGTTTGTATTGCCAGCGATGGTTGGATTTATAACCTTAGCACGTGGTATTGTGGAGTTTGTATTCTTGCGTGGTGCAGTAACACCTGCGGATATCTCTGTGATTGTTCCAATCTTTATTTGTGATACGATTGTTCTTTTTGCATATGCGATGCGGGAGTTAATGTTCCGAATCCATTATGCGTATCACGATATGAAGGGGCCGGTTCGCAATACCGTTCTTGTATCGGTACTGTTTGTTGTCGGAATGGTGTTGTTTAGTTTTATTTTCGGTAAATTTGGAATGCCTTTGGCTGGATTGTCCTTTGCGTACTCCTTGGCGGCATTGATTTCATGTGTTCCGTTATATAAGAGTATGAAGAAACATATACCGCGTTCGCGCTTGCGTTTTATCGCATTGGATTTCATCAAGATTACATTGGCAGCATTCATTATGGGTGTTGTGGTTGTACTCCTCAAAAATCCTGTTCAATACTTGATTCCGGGTAAATTGTCGACGATTGTCATCATCCTTGTAGCAGTATTGGCGTATATAATCGCAATCTTAGCCTTAAAAGTTCAATTTGTACGAAATTTAATCTTAAGTTTTCTGAAATAATCGTGAAATGATAAAAAAACGCTTTGGGAGTGGCTTATGTCACTCCTTTTTCTGTGGGTTGATTTCTTCCCATATATCAGGTGATATGATACAATAGTGGTACAAAGTGGTAAGAAGTGGAGGAAAGTGGGGACAATTCAATGTTTATTGGAGAATATCAGCACAATATCGATACCAAAGGAAGAATCATTGTTCCCGCTAAATTCCGTGAGGAGCTCGGCGAAGCAATGATTGTTACGCGTTGGCTCGATGGATGCCTCGCACTTTACACACTTGAACAATGGCAACAAGTCTATGAGAACTTAAAAAAGTTGCCATCAACGAAACGAGAAGTTCGTATGTATACACATATGATTATGTCCAAGGCCGCCGAATGTGATCTGGATTCGCAAGGTCGGATTCGTATCCCTGCACATTTAACACAAGAAGCAAAGTTAACAAAAAATTGTGTTGTAGTTGGGGTAAGCGATCATGTTGAGATTTGGGATCAAACACGATGGACTGAATACTGTGATGCAGCGAGCGAGAATTTTGAAGAAATAGCAGAATCGCTAACGGAGTTTTTCTAATGAAACATATATCAGTCATGCTTGATGAAACAATTGAATTATTAAATATAAATCCAGAAGGAATATATGTTGACGCAACATTAGGTGCCGGAGGTCATAGCTATGAAATTTGTAAGCAATTGACAACAGGAAGACTTATTGGGTTCGATAAAGATTTGGATGCGATTGAACGTACTTCCAAACGCCTCGAAGGTTTCGGTGATAAAGTCACGATGGTTCACGGGAGTTATACGCAACTTACGGATAAACTCAATGAGTTGGGTATTCACGAAGTGGATGGGGTTCTATTTGACTTAGGCGTCTCATCACCTCAGTTTGATGATGCAGATCGTGGATTCAGTTATCGTTTTGATAGCAGGTTGGATATGCGTATGGATCAAACCCAAGCGCTCAGTGCTTATGAAGTTGTGAATGAATATGATGAAGAAAAATTGGTACAGATACTGAAAGACAATTCGGATGAGCGGTATGCACGTCGTATTGTTAAACAGATAATTGAAAATAGACCCGTGGAAACAACATTTGAACTCGTTGAGCTGATCAAACGTGCATATCCAGGAAAAGAACTTAAAAAGGGACATCCGGCTAAGAAAACATTTCAAGCTTTGCGTATCGAAGTTAATAATGAGTTTGAAGAAGTTAAGGATGCAGTTGAACAAGCGGTTCATGTTATTAAGCCAGGTGGCCGTGTTGTTGTTATCACATTCCATTCTATCGAAGATAGAATTGTTAAACGAATCTTCAGTAACTACGGTAAACCCAAAAAGGTTGATCCAAAACTACCAATCATTGAAGAACAAGTACTTAATTATAAATTGGTTTCAAAGGCACTCAAGGCCTCTGCAGAAGAATTAGAGTTTAATAATCGCGCACATAGTGCAATCTTAAGAGGGATCGAAAGGGTGAAATAATTATGGCAAAACACGTAATTAAAAGAAAAAAGAAAACAATTCGTTGGAGTGGACTTGTTGGTTTTGTATTCACGATAGCATTATTATTTTCATTTGTTACGCAAATTTTTGTTCGTTCTGAAAATGCACGTCTTGCACGAGAAATTCAAGTTGTTAAACAACAACAAGCAGATATTAATGTCAATAATGAAAAGCTAACAGCTGAGATTCAAGATTTAAGTGATTCAAACCGCGTGGTGTCAATCGCAACGGAAGCTGGATTAGATAACACACATAATGTTGTAACCGTAAAGCATGGTGATTAGATTTGGAAAAGAAGAAGTTACGAAAAAGTGCAAACTATAAAGTTTTAATTGTATCAATCACAATGGCGCTCCTCTTTGTTGTAGTGGGTGCCAATGTTTTTGTTGTATCCGTACTGGGTTATCATTTAAACTCGGGTACGGATTTTCGTGATGACATCAATGGAATCCATACAGTAGAACGTAAAATTCCTGCGAATCGTGGTAAAATTGTTGATCGAAATGATACGGTAATCGCACAAGATCTTGTTGCCTATACGTTACAAGCAAGTCTTGACGAATCACGGATGCATTCGGATAAAACGCCTGCACATATTGATGACAAAGAAAAGGCAGCACAGGTTATTAGCGAGGTTATTGGAACGCCATATGATAAAGTTATGGAAATTATTAGTCAAGATGCGCTTCAAGTAGAGTTTGGATATGCCGGTAAGTATTTAAGCTTAGATCAAAAAACAGAGCTTGAAAACTCGGGAATTCCGGGATTGATGTTTGAAAAAATTATTACCCGGAATTATCCTTTAAAAGTTTTTGCATCGAAGTTGATTGGTTACTCACAATATGATGAATTGGAAGAGGGGCAAGTTGGTCAGATGGGACTCGAAAGTGCCTATAATGATGTATTGGAAGGAACCAATGGATTTGAACAATACACCCATGATCGTGATAATTTTAGACTTCGTTTCGATGATGGACAGCGGAAAGATCCAATTAATGGTAATGATGTAAAGTTAACCCTTGATCGTGGGATTCAAGATTCATTAGAACGTGCACTGCTTGGCATCACCCAAGATCCGGGTGTTAAGGCATCAGAAGCTTGGGGACTAGTTATGGAAGTTAAAACTGGAAAGATTTTAGCGTGGGGAGATGCACCAAGTTTTGATCCGAATGCGCCTGATTTCAGTAATGGTTTTACGAACCGTGTATCTCAAAGTACTTTTGAACCGGGTTCAACGATGAAAACATTCACCGTCGCTGCAGCCATTGAAGAAGGTGTCTGGAATAATGAGGAAACATTTGATTCCAATCCATTCCATGTTGGGGTTGAAAATAATAAAGCATACCGATTACCCTCTGAGGATGGCAGTGTTCATACCATTACCAATGCAGGGGGTCATACTTATGGTCAAATGCGATATGACTATGGGTATGCATTAAGTTCGAACGTTATGATCGCGGAATTACTTACGAATAAACTAGATCCAGAAGTGTTCCACGATTATTTATATAAACTTGGTTTTTATAAAAACGTAAATACGGATAAAATACCAGAAGAACAAGGCTATGATTTATGGCAAGAACCGCTAGAGAAAATCAGTAACGGTTTTGGTCAAGGGTCAAGTGCTTCGATCTTACAGCTTGCTCAAGCTTACACGTCTGTTTTAAATAAAGGTGTTATGGTTAAACCTTATTACATCGATGAAATTAAAAATTCACAGACTGGTGAAGTTATTTATAAAGGACAAACCCAAAATCTTGGTAAAGTCTTTTCTGAAGAAACCGCAAAAAAAGTTCAAGATTTAATGCGATATGTTGTAGATATTACGGGTTCAGGGTATCGTTTTAATATTCCCGAGACTAATGTGATTGCAAAGACAGGTACTGCGCAAACGGTTGTTGAAGGGGTACCGGGTTATTCCCCAACAATCTATAACTTTTCAAGTGCGGTAGCATTACCGTATGAAGATCCGGAAGTGCTTGTTTATACAGCCTATAAAGCGAATTATGGTCATGATGTTGATTATTCAGCGGTTTACATTCGTGATGTCCTTCATAAAATCGCTGCGACTTACGGTATGACCAACGAAGGTGGTAAGGAATCTATTTCTGAAATAACAGTTCAGGAACTTCAAAATTATATTAATTCACCGGTTCCTAAAGCGAAAGAGTCACTTGAGTCTTTAGGTTACAAACCTGTTGTAATTGGTGATGGTGAAACGGTTATTAACCAGAAACCCGAAGTAAATCGTCAAGTTATCAATAATGAGCGGGTTTATCTCTATGCTGGCGATCATAATATGACCTTACCAGATTTTAAAGGGTGGACACGTAAAGAAGTACTCAGTTTTATGAGTATTTCGGGATTAAATGCGGAACTGTCGGGTTCGGGATATGTTACCGAACAGTCTATTCCGCCAGGAACAATTTTCACAAAAGAAGATACGGTTTCACTTAAACTGAATTAAGAATTTGTTATAATAAGTAAGATGTAAGGGAGAAAGATTATGATTGTAGGAATTATCGCGATGTTAACAGCATTTGCGCTCAGTGTTGTTGCTTATCCAAGATTTATTAAATATCTTCAAACAAGCAATATGGAACAAAAAGTCAGTGAATACGCATTAGAAGAATTTAAAAACAAACAAAAAACACCAACTTTTGGAGGCTTTATTTTTGTTGTTGTTTCGGTTTTAGTTGCTCTTGTTTTTAACGGATTTAATTTCAATGGCTCGGTTCTTTTACTTATCGGTGTGTACGCAATGTATGCACTGATTGGTCTCATTGATGATTATAAAATTGTGAAAGAAGGCAAAAACGACGGTCTTTCACCAAAAGTTAAAATGTTTTCACAGTTGTTATTGGCTGTTTTATTTTATGTTATCTATATAAAAATGGGTGGTGATAACAAACTCGCACTTCCATTTATGAAAGAACCCATTGATCTGGGTTGGTTCTATTTACCACTGTTAATGTTTATTTTTGCGGGTGCTTCAAATGCCGTAAACCTAACTGATGGGATGGATGGATTAGCGGGCGGTACAAGTGTTATTGCGTTTGCAGCATTTGCTTTTGTTGCATACACCTTGAACCGCATGGATGTATTTATGGTTCTTTTAGCGGTTATCGGTGGTCTTCTTGGATTTTTGGTTTATAATCGCAAGCCTGCCAAGATTATCATGGGTGATGTCGGATCGCTTGCTTTAGGGGCTTTATTTGCTGGGGTATCGGTATTGCTCAATAAAGAAATTCTTTTAGCGATTGTTGGAGGCGTTTTTGTCTTTGAAACACTCTGTGTTATTATTCAACGGACGTCTTGGAAATTAAGACATAAAAAAGTATTTAAATATACGCCGATTCATTACAGTTTTACACTCAATGGATGGAAAGAGGAAAATGTCGTCAATTTCTTCTATGCACTTGGTGTAGCGTTTGCCATCATTGGTTTAGCCTTAAACGCGATTGCATAATATGAATGCGTTAATTATTGGAGGAGCACGTTCAGGGATTGGATGTGCTCGTCTTCTCAATAAAGAAGGTTTTGAAGTAATTTTGACGACAAATCAAGACTTTCCGGAGCGTCATGAACTTGAAGCTTTGGGGATCAAAGTTTCTTTAGATGATAAAGATCTGCGTCTTGTTGCACCTTACGATTATGTAATTAAAAATCCTGGGATTCCAAATGATCATCCACTTGTATCCCAATTTTCACGTACCTATAATGAAATCGAAATTGCATCACGGTATGCGAAAAACGCAATGTTTTATGCGATATCGGGGACCAATGGTAAAACAACCACAACTACATGTCTTCATGAAATGTTATTAAAGAAAGATTCGAACGCATTGCTTGCAGGGAATGTGGGATATGCATTGAGTGAAGCGGTTTATCGCGATGGAGATGTTGTTCGTGATGTCGCCTTAGAAATATCGGCTTTCCAAATGGAAGGAACACCGACCTTTTCACCGGAAGTTTATGCGCTTATGAATTTAAGTCCCGATCATATGGATCGTTACGACCAGGTTGATGACTATTACAAGGCAAAGCTAAATATCCTACCCAACGTTAAAACATTTATTCGTAACTGTGATGATGAAAACATTATGCGCTTAACACGCGATTATCAAGGAACGGTTTATAATTTATCAATTACTCACGATGCCGATATATGTGTCCGTCAAGGTTGGGTATATTTCCTGGACCAAGCATTGTTCGAGGTTGCGTCTTTAAAATTAGTGGGGGCGCATAATTTAATGAATGCGGCTTTTGCGGCGAGCCTTGCTTTTCTAGCGGGTGTTGATCTTCAAGCCATTCAAAATGTGATTCAAACATTTAGTGGTGTGGAACACCGTATTGAATTTGTGGATGAAGTGGATGGGGTTCGTTATTATAATGATTCAAAAGCAACCAATCCAGAGTCTACAGAGGTATGTCTTCAAGCCTTTGAAAAACCCATTATCTTATTAGCGGGTGGTTTTGATAAGCATATTTCATTTGATCTCCTTAAACCTTATGAATCACGCATTAAGACCTTGTATGTATTTGGTGAGAGTGCTGATCAAATTTGTGAAGTATTTCCGTTTGCCATCAAAGTCGATTCGATGAAAACAGCGTTTATAGAGGCGAAATCGCATGCAATTCCTGGCGATATCATTGTATTGTCTCCTGCATGTGCAAGTTATGACCAATTTGAAAATTTTGAAATTCGTGGTAACATATTTAAAGAATACGTTAAAACTCTCTAGTTAGAGTTTTTTCTTTTGTGTTTTTCGTGTATCATATACGTGATGAGGCGAGGTGAATGTATGAAAGATGATAATACACAACAATTTAAATTGTTACTAACATTAAGGCTTCGTCAAATACATAATAATGGATTAGAAGGCGTTTCATATGATGATTTGTACCGCATGTTTACAACCTATGTATGGCGTCATAAAGAGCCATCTCGGTTAAGTGAATTAGCCGATGATATTTTTAAAACGACGGATGAAGATGTTGTAAGGTGGCTTGCGACGGAATCTAAAATCAATGGGTTAAAATCATCTCTTGAAGACTATCAGAATTTATTTGAGGATGAGGAGATTCAATGAAAACAAAAGCTGAGTTAAGAGTTTCGTTTATTGTAATCATTGTTACTGTTTTGGTAGGTTTTTTGACGCTTACGACGGTTGGGAGATTAAATACGGGTTTGGGCTTTGGTCACGATGTTCGTCTAATCGTTGAAACAAAAGATCGTACGGGCTTAAACAACTTTCTTTCAAACCAAACACGCAATAATCGTGAATGGCGTAAACGTGTGATTGATTCAAATCACTATGCGTTATCCTTTTCAGGTGTCGAAAATATAACCGACCTTGTTAATAGTATTGATGCTCATGTATCAGATTTAGTGGTTTGGAATACAGGAACATTTGGATCGGTTACAAAATTGATGAGTACTCAGAGCTTTATTAGTTTGTATCTGGTTTTATTTATGGCCTTAACGGTCGGTTATTTTTGTTTTAGGTTTCGGTTTTTTGGATGGATTGCAGGGATGGAAATCGTAATTGGTGTGATGTTATCCCTGCTTTTAGTTTCGTTATTTGGTTATCCGTTTACAAAATCGCTCTGGTATTCAGTCTTGATTTCTTTTATGATGCTTGTTTACCAAAAACAGATGTATTTAGTGGACTCTGAAGGCTTAACCTTGCATGAGGTTGTGGAGTCGCGTCAAGATATCCGTAAGCGACACATTCGTGTATCGTTGCTTCATTCCGCATTTTATTTGATTTTTGGTTTTGTTGCGGTCGTTTTGAATCGATATGGGCTTGTTCGTACCGGCTGGTACATGATTTTCTTAGGCTATATTGTTTTAATACAATTCCTATTATTTAATTTTGTATTTGAACGATTCCTATTAAAAATTCCAAAATCATCGAGTTTTATCCATTTTCAAAATGTTAATGTTTTAAAAATAACCCAACCTACCCATGCGTTATTTAAAAACACTGTGTCAGTTATGCTTGCAGTCTTGCTATTAAGTACCCTGTTTGCGATCCCCAAGGGGATTGATTTACACAAGGGTTGGGATTTTGCAAATCAAAATGTATTAATTATGAATGATGCGCGATCAACGGCATACCTTGAACTTCAAGCGACGCTTTATGAAGTGGGAATTTTTGATAATCAATTAAGCTATGAGGTAACCGAACAGGGCGACACATGGATTCATTTTGATGAAAATGTCACGTCCAAACAATTGGGTGCTGCTGCGCGTGGGGTTAAGACGAAATTTAATGTTAAGGGAACTTATTACGATACCCATGAGAATCTATTTCCTCTTGAAGATGTCGATTTCTATCTAACCTTAGGTGTGTTTATTCTTGCATCATGGATTATGGTAAGTTGTATTTTTGGATTTAAACGGAGTATCTTGATTCCAATTTTAAGTGTGTTGTCCTCAATGCTCTTTGTCTTCTTAACGATGGTTTATCATATTAAGTGGAGTCGAGAGACGGTTTACATTGTCTGGACGATTCCATTAATCATTGGATGTTATTACAGTTCTCAATATTCCTTAAATCGATTTTTTAATTTAGATTTGTTTGAATCGGAGTTTATGGACTCATTGATGCTTAATCTCATTTTATTTGCGATTATTTCAACACCGATTCTAATTATTATTCCGGTTCCAATAACGGTTGAAATGATTGCGATTTTAATGATGATGGTTTTTGCGATTTATTTAGCTTTAATCATCCTCTATTGTATTGCTTGGTTAATTAAAAGGTGGGTACACAAACGTGAACGATATGACTAACGCTTTATCACCCCTTGTACAAGAAACGCTTAAAACGATGAACTTAACGGACTCTCAATTACAGGAATTATTCAATCCAACAGACCGTATTGTTTCCAATAAGGCCATCGATTCCATCATTGATTTCTATCAACGTGCTACTAAACTCATTGTTTGTGGCGATTATGACTGTGATGGTGTTTCTTCAACAAGTATTGCGGTGCTTTTAGCAAAAAAATGTAATCTTGAAGTCGGTTATTATATTCCAAATCGACTTAAAGAAGGATACGGGGTCTCAAAGGAGACCATAACCATGGCTCACAAACGGGGCTATAAGGATGTCTTAATTATCGATAACGGGGTTAAGGCTCATGAAGAGATTGCGTATGCGCAAGCGTTAGGAATGCGTGTTGCGGTGGTTGATCATCATATCATTGATGAACCCGTCACCGCTGATGCATTTTTACATCCCGACGTATGCGGTCCGTATGAAGCATCAATGTGTGCCAGTGGACTCATATATTGTGTTGCGGAACGCATGGGTTTAAGTGATTCATACATGCTTGCCTTGGCATGCACTGCTACGGTTGCGGATGTAATGCCGCTTTGGGGTAAAAATCGTGAGCTTGTTCGTAACGGAATTCAGGCATTGAATCAAAATCAATTCTTGCAATTTGATGCGTTAGTTAAACGAAATCGCTTTACGCATTACTCCGCAAAACTGTTGTCATTTCAAGCAATTCCAAAAATCAATACGGTTGGACGCTTGGGTGATCTTGCGAATGTGAATACCTTAGTCCAATACTTTACAACACCGGATGAATCGGTAATTACGTCATATGCCAAACAATTATTCAAACTTAATGATTACCGTAAAGAACAAGGAAAAGCATTGAAAGAAGTAGCCATGGCTCAGGTTAATGATGATCCCATTCAAATTATTGTTGATAAGCGATTCCATGAAGGGTTGCTCGGTATTGTTGCGAACCAAGTTGCACAAGAAACCATGAAACCAACTGTTGTTCTTACGGAATATGATAATGTCTTAAAAGGAAGTGCTCGAAGCATGACGTTCTCACTTCAAGATATTTTTACTGAAGTTCATTCAGATTACTTTGTGGCCATGGGTGGCCATGATTTCGCATACGGCATGACTTTAAACAAAGCAACCTTTGATGCTTTTAGAGCAGATGTTAATCAGGTTGTATCCGATTTTGGAGCGTTTGAAGGACGTCATGAGACCGTGCTTTCCATTGATCCGGCTTGGATCACTCAAACAGCCTTGGATGAGTTACGCCATCTAGAACCCTTTGGTGAGGGTTTTAAATTGCCGTTAATGCGCATTGATATCCCACGTGATTTTCAATTATACAATCTTAATGGATATGGATTTAAATATGCATTTAATGGGTTTCCATTTGATGAAGCGGTATTTTTTACCCAACAATATCAAAAATATCAATTGCAAGCTGCACGCAGTTTAATTGGAACATTAGATTTAGACAGTCGTTCAAAAAATGTATTGTTCGTAGAAGATTTTGAATAACTTATGATATGATAGAAATATTGATGAGGAGGCATGTTATGTTTAAAACATTTTTAGCCACAGTATTACTTCTGAGTGGTATTGGGCCAAATCCACAAATTAATAAGCAACCCATTGCGGATAAGATTCCTCCTGCTACGCATCGTGTTGCGGTATCGCAAGATGATACGGAAGTTGTTAAAGATCCAATAAAAATTAAACAAACCAAATATGATTTGTATGAAAATTCAAGCATGCAAATTGATTACACCTTAGAAGGGCTGAGCAAGCAAGCGACGGTATCCTTTAAAAGTGAAAATCCAGATATTGTAAGTGTGTCGGAAAAAGGCTTGCTTACAACGCTTTCAAAGGGATCGTCCATCATCACTATTGTTGCAGTGGATGGGGAACAAATTTATACGAAAGAAATCAGTGTTAAAGTAAATGTTTTGGATGGAACCATCAATTTTAAAAATGAAGACATTTATATTAACCGTGGATTTGAATATGAACTTGAATATACCTTAAGCAATGACGCCATGAAAGATAAAAGCATTATTTGGTCATCTGAGAATACGGCCGTTGCGGATGTTGTAAATGGCAAGGTAACCGCGAAATCTGCGGGGACGACAACGATAACTGCGCAGATTGGAACCATTACATCCAGTGTGAAAGTTACCGTAACCATTCCTTTACGTGATATTGAGTTTAATCCTTCAAATCTCACCATTGTTTTGGAAGATGAAGTCGCAATCCCTGATCTTATTTTTGTACCTTATGATACAACGACTTCACGCAATGCAAGTTATGTTTCGGAAGATAATGGTATTGTGGAAGTTATCGGAGATCATTTGGTTGCAAAGAAAATTGGTAAAACCAAAGTTACCGCAACAATTGGTGAACATCATGCTGAACTTGAGGTTACAGTTAAATCAAAGCAAACAGAATCCGGTGCCGATATTATCAAACTGAAGGTTGATAAAGAAGATGGCGATCGATTGGTTCTCGTTACAGATAATCTTAGTAAGGCAGATAATCAAAAATACGCGCTTACATTACCGGATGAAATCTTAACGAAGTTTATTGAAGCTCGTGATCATTCAGAAGTGATATTGGTTTTGGATGATGTGTTATTAGAAAAAGATATGGCAAACCTAGAGTCCTTTGTTGTTTCTGAAGCAGTCATGAGCGCCTTAACGGATAAAACATTATCCATTCATTTGGTTGATAAGCGTAACGTACCTCTAATCATCTATAATTTTCAAGGTGCCTATCCACATGATGTGGATTTACGATTTAAAATCATCCAAATCACAGAGCGTTCACCCTTGTATGAACAGTTATCAGGGCGGGCTTTTGAGTTGGTTTTTGCGAATCAATCACAATTTGGTGAAGGGACGACCGTAGAGTTGTCTGCGAAATTGATTGAGTCAACGTTCTCCCAGATGCATTTTATCTATGAACGTACTAACAAAAACGATCTTGAGTTTACCAATCAAGAAGTCTCTGTATCCAATGAAGATCGACTTAAATTTTCGGTAACCAATAATGACTATGTGATTACATTCAATAAGCTTGCGAAAACCGATGATCATTTTATCATTATCTCGTTACTCATTATTGTCCTAACAATAATTGGAGGAAGTGGTTTTTTCTATTTTAATAAGTACAAGAAAAAGAAGAAACTATGATATAATAAATAATGTACTTTGGAGGATGTTATGGATTTAAAAAACTATATTGCAACAATTGATGATTTCCCTAAAGAAGGCATCAAGTTTCGAGATATTACCCCTTTAATGGCCGATGGTGAAGCTTTTGCGGAAGCAACGCGCCTCTTTGAAGGTTTTGCCCGTAAAGTCGGTGCAGATGTTATTGTAGGACCGGAGTCCCGAGGGTTTATCTTTGGGTGTCCAGTTGCTTATGCAATGAATATTGGGTTTGTTCCTGTTCGTAAACCGGGTAAATTACCTCGTGAAACGGTAAGTTACAAATACGATCTTGAATATGGTTCCAATGAACTTCATATCCATAAAGACGGTGTAAAACCAGGACAAAAAGTGCTCATCATCGATGACTTACTTGCTACTGGTGGAACGGTTGAAGCGTCGGTAGCACTTATTGAAGAATTGGGTGCTGAAGTTGTAGGATGTGGATTTCTTATTGAACTTGAAGATTTAAATGGTCGCGACAAACTTGAAGGCTATGAAGTCTTTACAATTATGCAATACTAAGAACGAAGATCCCTTCGTTCTTTTCACAAATTTGGAGGTAGCCGATGAGACAATTTCAAGATATTAGTTTTGATATGATACTCGAAGAGACGTCAAAATATATTACATCACCTGAAAACATTGAATTAATTACGCATGCATATAAGTTTGCGGAAGCGAAGCATTCAGGTCAATATCGTAAAAGTGGTGAACCGTATATTGTTCATATTTTGCACGTGGGTTATATCCTTTCAAATTTAGGCATGTCTCCAACCACCATTTCTGCAGGATTGTTGCATGACGTAATTGAAGATTGTGATGTAAGTAAAGAAGAACTTGCAGAAGAATTTAATGAAGAAATCGCAACACTGGTGGAAAGTGTTACCAAAATAGGAAATATTGAATTTAAAGATGAGAAGGAGTATCTTGCGGCAAATCATCGTAAAATCTTTATTGCGATGGCAAAAGATGTCCGGGTTATTTTTATTAAACTTGTAGACCGTCTCCATAATATGCGAACGCTCCAATATCATACTCCAGAAAAACAAAAAAAGATTGCGGCAGAAACCTTAGATGTCTATGCTCCGATTGCCCATCGATTGGGTCTTGGTGAAATTAAAAATGAACTCGAGGATTTAAGTTTCAGTTATCTTCACCGTGATAAATATTATGAGATTGCAAGACTCGTGGATGATCGTAAAGCAGAACGCGATGCACAGGTCACACGCATGATTGAAGATATTGCCGAGCTATTGCTCGAGAATAATATTCGTTTTAATATTTTTGGGCGTTCTAAACATCTCTATTCGATTTATAAAAAAATGACGACCAAACATAAACGTTTTGATGAAATTTTAGATTTACTTGCAATCAGAATTATTACCGAAACCGAATTAAATTGTTATGAAATTCTGGGTCATATTCACGCGAATTATCGCCCGATACCAGGGCGTTTGAAAGATTATATAGCAATGCCGAAAATGAATATGTATCAATCCCTTCATACCACAATCGTTGGTGATGAGGGCGCTATTTTTGAAGTTCAAATTCGAACGAAACAAATGGATGAAATTGCGGAGCGTGGGGTTGCAGCGCATTGGCGATATAAAGAAGGCAACACCAATCAAGAAGCAAATCAAAAAGAAATTGAAGATCGCCTTTCATGGTTTAGAGATATCAATATCCTTACCGAAGGTGTGGATGAAAATGCACAAGACTATATGAATGTGCTTCAAAAAGATATTTTTGAGGCAAATGTTTATGTGATGACTCCCAAAGGTCGCGTTATTGGCTTGCCAAATGGTGCAACGCCAATTGATTTTGCGTACCGAGTGCATACCGAAGTCGGACATCAAACCGTTGGTGCTATTGTCAACGGGACCTTAGTACCTTTAAATACACCCCTTAAAACGGGGGATGTTGTTCAGGTTAAGACATCGAAGCAATCGACACCCAGTGAAGATTGGCTGAAAGTAGTCAAAACAACGCATGCCCGAAATAAAATTCGTAACTTTCTTCTAAAACAACAAATGGATAACCGCAAAGAAGTTGTGGATAAAGGCGAGTCTATGTTTAGAGAAGAATGTAAACGTCGTGGTATCGATGAGAAGGAACTCAAGGCTTCAAAACGATTTGAACATGTATACAGTCAGTTTTCAGTAAATTCTTTTGACGATTTAATGTATGCGATTGCTTCTAAATCACTATCCTTTCCTGCTCTTTTTGAAAAATTAGACCTTAACAAAAACATCAATGATGAAAACAGTAAAGTTGAAAAAGTGGTTGCTCGCAGTGCAACGCAACAAAGCAAGTCAACCAGTAAATCTGGAGTTAGTGTTTCCGGAATTGATTCAATGATGATTGGTTTAAGCAATTGTTGTAATCCAGTCTATGGCGATGAAATTGTAGGTTATGTTACAAAGGGGAGTGGTGTTAAGGTACACCGCAAGGATTGTCCAAACATTGCCCATGAAACAGCCCGTCTCATTGAAGTGCAGTGGGAAGAAAATCATGAACAAGGGGAGTATGAAGCAGTGCTTCAAATTCTCTCAACGGATCGTAACTTCTTGCTTACAGATATCATCACCATTGCTTCACAGCTTAAAGTGCGTTTGAATGCTGTTAATTCAGAAATCAACGAGGATCGTATTCATGCGACCACAACGATGCGCGCTGTTGTACGGGATGCAGATCACTTGAAAACATTGATTGCGAATCTGCGAAAAGTTGATAGTGTGATTCGTGTTGATCGCATCACATTGTAATTGCATCTCGAGTTCGATTGTGTTAAAGTAATATCATATTCAATGATCATGATTAAATTCTGGTTTGATGGTAGAGAAATGCTGGTTGGTGAAAAGCATATCAATAAAGGAATGGGACACATGGGAGATACAATTTTGAATCAGTAGAAATTGTCGTGACTCGCGTTAAGAGATTAAGTAAACAACAAAGGTGGTACCACGCGAATAGCGTCCTTGGTAGCACCTTTTTATATACTATAGGAGGTAGAATTATGTCAGAAAATTATCGCGCACCTCGCGGTACACAAGATGTTTTTGGAGCAGAGGCTAAAAAGTGGCAATATATTGAACGCATTGCTCGAGATATGTGTGATCGTTACCATATCACTGAAATGCGCACGCCAATCTTTGAACATACGCATGTATTTGCGCGAGGCAATGATGGTAGTGATGTTGTGAATAAAGAAATGTATACGTTTGAAGATCGTGGTCACCGATCGCTTACACTAAAACCGGAAGGAACTGCGGGCTTAGTTCGAAGTTTTGTTGAACACAAACTGTATGCAACTGGTGGGGCGCTGCAACGTTACTTTTATATTGCACCAAATTTCCGCTATGAAAGACCCCAAGCAGGACGCTTGCGAATTTTTCACCAATTTGGTGTTGAATTTTTAGGGGAAGCAAATCCATATATCGATATTGAATCCATGCTCGTTGGAATTAATATATTAAAAGAAGTTGGAATTACTCAGTTTAAACTTGTTGTAAACACATTGGGTGATCAAGCGTCACAAGATGCATATAAAAAAGCATTGCGTGATCATTTCAGTGGCCATTTAGATACAATGTGCGCGGATTGTCAACGTCGCTACGAGCAAAATCCATTAAGAATGTTGGATTGTAAAGTAGATCAAGACCATGAAGCCATGAAGACGGCTCCATGTAATCATGACTATCTAAACAATGCTTCACGCGATTACTTTGAAGCTTTAAAACGTACACTTGATGAACAACAAATCGAATATGAAATTGATTCTCGTTTGGTTCGTGGTTTGGATTATTACCATCACACGGTTTATGAACTCATTTCTACAGATCCTAAAGCTGCATCGCAATCAACAATTTTTGCAGGTGGCCGTTATAGTAAACTCGTCGAATACTTCGGTGGACCTTCTGTGGATGCGATTGGATTTGCGATGGGATTAGAACGTTTACTCCTGTATGCAGATTTAGCAGGCGTTGAATTTGATACAGAAGATCGCATTGACGTCTTTGGGATGCCTTTGGGAAGTGAAGCAAATGCATCAATGTTTAAGATGGTCGAATCATTACGTGAAGCAGGTTATGATGCGGATATGGATTACTACAACAAATCCATGAAAGCACAATTTAAACAAGTAGATCGCTTTAATGCGAAGATTGCAATGATTTGTGGGAGTGATGAAGTTGCGGAAAATGCAGTAACCTTAAAAAATATTGAAACACAAGAACAATGTCGTGTTGCACAGACCGATGTTGTGGAACAAGTTAGAAAATGGATTGGAGCTAAATAATGGAAAGAACACATCATAATGGAATGTTAAGAATTGAACATGTTGGGGAACATGTGGAACTTGTTGGTTGGGTTGCGAAACGTCGTAACTTTGGGTCCATTAATTTTATTGATTTAAGAGACCGAAGTGGCTTGGTTCAATTAGTTGTTAATCATGATGAATATCCAATTGTTCAAGAATTAAAGAATGAATTTGTCATCGCGGTTCGTGGAACGGTTCGTGAGCGTCAGGACAAAAATCCTAAGATGGCTACAGGGGATATTGAAATCGATGTAACTGACGTTAAAATTATTAATAAAGCAGCACAAACACCAATGATTATTGCGGATGAAACCGATGCATTAGAGGAAACACGTTTAAAGTATCGTTATCTTGATTTGCGTCGTCCTGTGATGCAAAATAAATTAATTACCCGTGCACGTATTGTCACGGAGATGCGTCGTACCCTTGATGAGATGGGATTTATTGATGTTGAAACGCCAATGCTTACCAAATCAACACCAGAAGGCGCTCGTGAATATCTTGTTCCTTCCCGTGTTCATGAAGGGGAATTTTATGCCCTTGCGCAATCACCGCAAATATTTAAACAATTACTCATGATTGGTGGCCTTGAGCGTTATTACCAAGTCGCACGTTGTTTCCGTGATGAAGACTTGCGTGCTGACCGTCAGTTAGACTTCACCCAAGTCGATATTGAAGCATCCTTTTTGGATCAACAACAATTTATGAGTCTTATTGAAGAAATTGTGAATAACGTGATGGTCAATGTATTAAACCTCGAAAAACCACGTATTCCTCAAATTCGCTTTGAAGATGCATTGAATGTTTATGGTTCCGATAAGCCTGACATGCGTTTTGAAATGTATCTTCAAGATTTTAATCGAATTTTTATGCTGAGTGAGTTTAAAGTGTTCAGTGATACCCTTAAAGAGGGTGGTGTCTTGAAAGGTCTTGTCCTTAAGGGACAGGCTGAATCGATGACCCGTAAAGTCATGGATAAGTACACAGATCTTGTAAAGAAAAACGGATTAAAAGGTCTTGTCGTCTTGAAAGTTGAAGAAGAAGGTTTCACCGGTGGTGCGGCTAAATTTATCGATGAACAAGAACGCCTTCAAATGATTCAAGAATATGATTTAGAAGTCGGTGATGTTGTCTTTATTGGAAGTGGTATGTGGGAAAACACATGTACGGCAATTGGGGCACTTAGACTTCAACTTGCTAAAGATTATCAGTTAATTCCTGAAGATGCATTTGCATATTGCTGGGTTGTGGATTTCCCAATGTTTGAAATGGATGAGGACGTTATTATTGCCCGTCACCATCCATTTACAGCACCACGAGAAGCGGATGAAGCACTCTTAGAAACTGAACCCCTTAAAGTTATTGCGCAGGCTTATGACCTTGTATTAAACGGATTTGAAATTGCAGGTGGATCGATGCGAATCTACCGTCAAGAATTACAAGAACAAATGTTTGAAATTATTGGCTTTACGCCAGAACAAATTCAAAAACGTTTTGGTTTCTTTGTAGATGCCTTTAAATACGGTACACCACCACATGGTGGTATTGCGTTTGGATTGGATCGCTTTGCGATGGCGTTAACACATTCGGATACAATTCGTGATGTTATTGCGTTCCCTAAAAATGCATCAGCACGTTGTCCATTAACCAATGCGCCATCCCCTGCCGTTGATAAACAACTTGAAGAGCTACACTTAGAGATTGTTCATAAAAAGAAAGATTCTGAATAAACGAAACGCACCCACTGGGTGCGTTTCTTCGTTGTCGGCTTTTCAAAAATTATATTTAAAATAAGTATAGGCAGAATCGTAAAATAAATGTATAATATGTTGGCTAATAATTCACGCTTTGTGGACTTTGTTTCCGGAGCTGTTATTGAGTATTTCATTGACATGTTGATATGACCGTGATATACTTACCAAGCAATAAGAAAGTAGAAGCACACTTCTCACCTGATGATTCATTCATAGGTAATAAGCTTAGGTCACTATTAATTTATACCTTTGAGTGTGTTTCCTATAATGAGACACATTTTTTATTGTTTACACCACAAGGAGGTGAATTTTATTAGTAGAAGATATGGAAATGAAAAGCCAAAAGGACCCGAGGATTTAGTGAACGAAGCAATTCGTTTTAAAGAAGTTCTTGTTATTGGACCTCAAGGTGAACAACTTGGTATCCTTATGCGTCGCGAAGCGTTAGAGAAAGCTTATGAGCACAATCTTGATTTGCTTTGTGTTGCGCCTAATGGAAACCCACCAGTATGTAAAATCGTGGATTACGGTCGCTATCGTTTTGAATTACAAAAGAAAGCGAAAGAAGCGAAAAAACATCAACATGTTACGCAGGTTAAACCACTTCGCTTATCACCAGTTATTGATCAACATGACTTTGATACAAAGTTACGTCATGCTCGTAAATGGTTAGAAGAAGGAATCAAAGTTAAAGTTGACATGAGATTTAGAGGACGTCTTATCACTCGTTTAGAGGTTGGACGAAAGACAATGGATAGTTTCATCGAGGAATGTTCAGATTTAGGATCCGTTGAAAAACGTCCGAAACTCGAAGGAAATACAATGTCTGTAGTAATATCTCCAAATAAAAAGAAATAGTTTATAAGAGGAGGGCCAGTTATGCCTAAAATGAAAACAAAACGTACTTTAGCAAAACGTGTTAAACGTACAGGAACAGGACAATTAAAAAGACAACAAGCTTATGTTTCTCACTTTGCTAGACATAAGACAAACAAACAAAATCGCCAACTACGTAAAGCTACATTAGTTTCTAAGAGCGATTACAAACGCATCAAGCATTTGTTACAAGATTAAGGAAGGATGAATTAGTATGCCAAGATCAACAAATTCAGTAGCGTCACGTGCACGCCGTAAAAGAACATTAAAATTAGCGAAAGGTTACTATGGTTCAAAACATGTACTTTACCGTACAGCTAATGAACAAGTTATGCGTTCACAACGTTATGCTTACCGTGACCGTAAACAATTAAAACGCGAAATGCGTAAACTTTGGATCACACGTATTAATGCTGCTGCTCGTCTCAATGACATGAGCTACAGCCAATTAATGCATGGTCTACGTTTAGCAAACATTGAAATTAACCGTAAAATGTTATCAGAAATTGCTATCCATGATCCTAAAGGATTTACAACTTTAGTAGGAAAAGCTCAAAAAGCTTTAGAAAAATAATAAATCATGAGAGATGATGCTGGTAAAGTAATTAATGAATTATTGGTGGATATTTTTAATCAAATTTTAATATTAGAAGAACGATATCATCGTGTTCATGGTGTTCGATTATCTATGACGGAAATTCATGCACTTGAAAGCATTCAAAAAAGCAAATCGAAAATGATGCGGGATGTTGCGGAGGCGCTTCGAATAACACAAGGCACTTTAACAACAACAATCAATCGATTAAGTCAGAAAGGCTATGTTCTTCGTGAACAAGATGAGAACGACCGACGTGTTTATCGACTCCGTTTGACGGATAAAGGTGAAGCGGTTATGGAAATTCATAATCAATTTCATGAAGCGATGTCTGACCGACTGCTACTTCATCTACAAGATAAAGAAGAACTCATCGATTCCATTGCGGAAATTAATGAATTCTTTAAAGAGTTATATGAAATTAATTAGATCCTTCGGGATCTTTTTTATTATCAATAAAAACAACACACACCTTTTAAACGTTGGCATGTGCTGTTTTTTGATATGCTTCACAGAGCCGCTGATACTTTAAATCAGCAATTTCTTGATAGATGGGTTGCTGATGAGACTCAAACATCATTTGCCCCCAAGCGCACCATAACGCGTTATGAGCGACTTCAAAGACATCAAGCTTATGTTGTAGTGCTGCATCGGGTAAAGAACCAAAGTAGGCTATATAAAAGCGATTTCGGGTCTCGTGATCGATAATGTCATTTTCTGTGATAAAGGACATCACATCTGAACAGGGATCGTTATCCATAGCATACTCATAATCAATAAGATAATCGTGCGTATCTGTAAATAAAAAATTACCAGGAACGAGATCATTGTGACATAAAATCGGATCATCATGAGTATAGTGGTCTGCTTGATCCATTAGATTCTCAACAAAATCTAGATGATAATAGGGATTTTGAATACGGCTACAGTATAGTTCAAAATGCGCTTTGATACTGAAGATTTTTGCAGACTTAAGATGACGTTTATGGAGTGAAGCCATAAGCTTTGCGGCACGTTCAAGATATTCAATCGAGAAAGTTTGTGCGCCATGAACATAATCGGCACATTTAATTCCTGTTTTGGGATCGAAATACCACAAATGCGGTTCCAGTTCAGTCGTTTTTAAAAGATTAAGAACAGACGCTTCATGGTGGTAGTCAAACAAGCCTTGGTTTTCGGGTTTTGGCATTCTTAAAACCACATCATAGTGTCTGGTTTTTACGTGGTAGTTATCATTCGTAAGCCCAGTCTCGATGTGTTCTATCTGAAGGGGTGCTTCATTTAAAATCTGTACAATGGTTTTTTGAATTTTCATAGTGTAATTATAGCATAAGTGTTATAATTTCATAAGACTTGGAGGTATTCTATGGAACTATTAATTGCAAGCCATAATGAAGGAAAGATTCGAGAGTTTCGCGAACTTTTAGAACCTTTAGGCTATTCTGTACTCAGTGCAAAGGATTATGGCATTTCAATGGATGCTGTAATTGAAAATCAGGAAACATTTCGAGGCAATGCCCGTCTTAAATCAAAATATTTATCTGAACAAACGGGCCTAATAGTAATTTCAGATGATTCAGGCTTAGTGATTGATGCGCTGCCAGATATTCTTGGTGTGAAATCAGCACGTTTTATGGGTGAGGATACATCTTATGAATTAAAAAATAATGAAATACTAAAACGTCTTGAAGGTGTAGAAAATCGCAGTGCTCATTTTCATTGTGCGATATCCTTGTATGGCCCTGAATGTGATGAGATTTTTGAAGGTGTTGTTGAGGGGGTCATCGGTGAGATTCAAAATGATGGTACAGGATTTGGTTATGATCCGATTTTCTATCCGGAAGGCTCAGATCAATCGTTTGGTACAATGTCACGCGCTGATAAGAACAACATATCGCATCGTGGTCGTGCAGTTCAATTACTCTTGAATTATTTAAGGGGGTAATCATGAAGCGAAAATGTTACGGATTCGCTGTGATGATTTTTGTTATTTGTATGATGATTACAGCAATTGATTTGTTGTCTTTTAACAGAAGGATGTATGAAACATTTTATAAACGTGATCAAACAGCACAAAAAATTGGAATTACTGAAACTGAATTGGAAGATGTTACGGTGCAACTGTTAAATTATCTAAAAGATCGCGAACCGAGCTTGTCCCAGACGGTTGTCATTAACGGAGAAACGGTTCCTATGTTTAATGAACGTGAACAAGAGCATATGAAAGATGTAAAGGTTTTATATCAAAAAGCGATGTTGTTTCGTAATTTAGGGATGATTTTTGTGGCAATGATGATAGTGGTAAGTTTGGGTTCAGGTGATTATCTTGATCTCGTTCTTAATCGTGATGTCCTCGGCTCATCATTAATGATTTTATTGATGATTTTGGGAACGATAGGAATGATTGCGATTTTGGATTTTGATACGTTCTGGCTTACTTTCCACAATATTGTCTTTAGTAATGACTTATGGCTTTTAAATCCTCGAGTGGACCGATTAATACTTTTGGTTCCCGAACCTTTTTTTATGGGGCTTGTTTATCAGATTCTTGCTGCCACGGCAGCGCTGTTTGCCCTTATGGGCGGTGCCTATTTTGGCTTAGATTGGAAGGTTAAATATGATTCACGTCGTGCTTTACGAACCGGAGATTCCTCAGAACACCGGTAATATTATGAGAACATGTGTAGCAAGCGGTGCTGCACTTCATCTAATTGAACCACTCGGGTTTATCTTAGATGAGAAACGCGTTAAACGAAGTGTAATGGATTACTCGGATGACTTAGTCTTAACACGTCATATGGATTGGGAAAGTTTTTTAGAGACAGTGAACGGTCCCGTGTTTTATCTTACTCGTTATGGCGAATATACTCACAGCGACTTTGACTATGCGGCTCTTGAAGAAACAGATATTTATCTTGTTTTTGGAAAGGAGAGTACGGGGATTCCTAAATCAATTCTAAAAGAAAACTATGACCATTGTTTTCGAATTCCCATGGCTCCCAATGCGCGCAGTATGAATCTTTCAAATACAGTAGCGATTTGTGTATTTGAGGTATTACGTCAAGTCGGATACCCAGAATTAGCGACGCATGAGGTATTAAAAGGAAAAGACTTTTTAAAAGATTTTAATGAATAAAGAACAAAACATGCATGGTGCGGATTCGTTGAATTCAAAAAACCATTAAACTATAATATAAGAAATGAGGTGACAAAGATGATTGAAGATTTAAATGGGTTTTTGAGTTTAGGAAGCCTTCTAATTATCGTCGTTGGTGCGATTGTGGGTTACTTCAAATTAAATAAACGCTTTAAGAAAGATGAAGAAATCGACGAGTACTATCGCGATTTATTGTAGGAGGCATACATCATGGTTCGAAAACAAATCCGTCCCGAATCCGGTCCGAAATCTGTAGGTCCGTATTCAATGGGATTACTGATTGATCAGACGCTTTATGTTTCAGGTCAGTTACCCATTGATGCGGAAGCGAATGTTGTTGCGGAAGATATTGTGAAACAAACAATTCAAACAATTGAAAACATGGAACATATTTTGGAAGCCAGCGGTTTAAGTTTAAGTGATGTCGTGAAAACGACCGTTTATCTTACCGATTTTGAAGATTTTGATAAGATGAACCAAATGTATGCAATTTACTTTTCATATCCTTATCCAGCGCGTAGCTGTGTTGAAGTCTCACGTTTGCCTAAAAATGCCAAGATTTCGATTGATTGTGTAGCAATAGCGCGTGATGATTTGGAATTAGAAGAAGATGAAGATGAAGGATGTGAGGGATGTTGTTGTGATTAGACGACAACCTCTTTTTTTTATATCTGCTTGCGATTGTGCGTGTATTCACATAGTTTTTATCATGGATTTTCAAAAATAGGGATTGATTGATTGGGTTTTTATAAAAATGTGGTATTATCAATTTAGAGTTAAGAAGGGATGTACTCAAAGTACAGTTATGATAAATATGGAAAATTTAAGGTTAATTAAACCCAAACATATCGTTGGAATTGTTGTTGGTGCGTTGTTTTCAGCGCTGGCAATTAAGACCTTTGTTCGTCCCGGGAATTTAATTCCCGCTGGAGCTGGTGGATTAACAATCTTATTACTGAAAGAGAGCAGTCGATTATTTGGAATAGAATTGTCTTATGGAATTATGTTCTTCCTCATTAATGCTATTGTGTTGATGTTTGTATGGAAAAAACTCGGTCGTCGTTTCCTTGCATTATCTTTTTTACACGTAGGATTGGTGTCGTTATTTGTTGAATTATTACCTACAGTTTCCGTTTTGCCTAATGTCGATCCGAACGATCAATTGATCCTCCTGGCAATTTTTGGAGGGGTCATGAATGGGGTTGGATCGTCATTTGCCTTAAAAGTAGGTGGTTCTGCAGGGGGTACGGATTTTGTCGCAATCTATTATTCCATGGTTAAAAATAAGCCAATGTGGGATAAGATTATGTATTTCAATATTACGTTACTGATTTATTCAGGCTTTGTTTATGGTTGGATGCTTGCGTTGTATTCAATTATTTATCAATTTGTATCGACACAGGTTATTGATCATTATCATGATCGCTATAAGTTGTCGAGTTTACACATTATTACCGATATCCCTACGGAAGTATCGGAGGCGGTAATGGCTGTTACACGTCATGGGATTACCAAAATTGATGGTATTGGGATGTTTAAACAAAAATACAAAGCAGTTCTTTATATTGTTGTGAATCAGTTTGAACTTGCATGCATCATTGATGCGATTACGCATACAGATCCAAAGGCGTTTATTGAGATTTCATCTGTAGAACGTATCGAAGGAAATTATCGTCAGAAACCTCTGGAATAGGCATTTATGCTTATTCCTTTTTATATTTGTTGATGGGTCTTGCATAAGTACCGATAAATTGCATGATTTTCATTGCATTTTGGGAACAATTAGTTTAAGATATAGGCACGATTATCAAGAGTTGAGGTAGAGAGTTAGCTCATTAACCTCATACCAACCTGCTAGAGCAAGGTGGTACAGCTAACAACGATAAGAAGCTATAGATGTATTTCTGAGCCTTAGTGTTGTTGCTAGGACTTTTTTTTATGTCGTTAGAAAAGAGGCTAGTATGAATTTAGTATATTTTACATCAGAGAGTGTTACGGATGGTCATCCGGACAAGATGTGTGATCAAATTGCCGATGCAATTTTAGATCAAGCATTAAAACAAGATTCCAATTCTAAAATGGCAGTAGAAGCGACCATTAAAGATAATTTTGTTTTAATTTATGGGGAGGCGAATACAAAAGCAGTGATTGATTATGCACAGGTTGCGAAAGATGTCATTGCAGATATTGGTTATCCTGAAGATTATGAAGTCATGGTAAAGGTTAATAAACAGTCATCTCAAATTAATAACGCGGTTGTTTCCCAAGAAAATGTGGGAGCCGGAGACCAAGGGATTATGTTTGGATTTGCATGTAATGAAACCGAAAACTATATGCCCCTTCCGATTCATTTGGCACATGCTTTATCAAAACGTTTAAGTGATGCGAAATCAGAAATTGATTGGCTTTATCCGGATGGAAAAACACAAGTTACAGTGGCATATGAAGGGAATGAACCGAAGTTTGTGCATACTGTTTTAGTGAGTGCATCTCATCGTGCAGGCATTGATCACGAAACCATCGAGAACACCATTATGGAGTCTGTAATCAAACCTGTTATTGATTCAAAATGGATTACTGAAGAAACACGTTTTATTGTGAATCCAAGTGGTGAATTTAGTATTGCGGGTCCTTTTAGTGATAGTGGTACGACAGGTCGTAAGATTGTCGTGGATAGCTATGGTGGGTTTGGCCGTATCGGTGGTGGCTGCTTTAGTTCAAAAGATCCATCCAAAGTGGATCGCTCAGCCGCTTACTTCTCACGTTATGTCGCTAAGAGTGTGGTTGCGGCAGGGCTTTGTGATAAAATTGAATTGCAATTAAGTTATGCCATTGGTTTATCTGATCCTTTATCGATTCATATTGATACATTTGGAACGCATAAACGTCCTGAATCAGAGATTTTGGACATAATAAAAGCCAACTTTGATTTTAAAGTCGGCAATATTATTTCGGAACTTGATTTATTACGTCCAATCTATCGTAATACCGCTAATTTCGGTCATTTTGGTCGCGATGGGTTCCCATGGGAAGTCATTAAACCCCTTAAGTTTTAATAATTATTTCGGAGACTTCTTGTTTAAGAAGTCTTTTTTGTGTCGCTATATCTTTGGGTAAGGCGTAGACTTCGGTGGCACGCAGTTCAAGATCTTTGAACTGATAATGTTTAAACTGGGTTGTGTAGGGAATCTCTTCATCGGATAATTGACGTAAGTAAGCTTTACCACGTGAATTCATCCCTAAGACCCGCACTTGTTTTAAGGGACGTTCAAGATCCTTGGAATAATTTAAAAGGATATTCATCAAGGTTCGTTGGATCCGTGATCGTGTATAACGTTTTGAGGTGCATGTATCAATTAAATCGGATAGGGGTAAGTGTCGATGTTTGATAAATAGATTTTGAATGCCTTCCGATACGAGTGAATTTTGACTGAGTGTCTCTGATGATTGTACCGAAAGCAAATAACGTATGTATGGTTCATATTCTTCGAGTCGATAGGTGGTTAAGGCATTAAGATTTAAGGGTGTTGTATGGCTTACCGATGTGCCTTCGTGATGGGCCTTTCGGATTGCTGAGGCACTTGCGATATTAGCGGTGATTGAAAGATCATGGTAGGTGTTGGTACGCTGAATGGTAAGGGGTGTAATGCCATACTTTTGACATGCTTGTACATAGTAAACCCCTAAAATATCATTGGCTTGGTGGTTTGATGTGTTTGCGGCATGTGCAAAGGAGTGACCTTGTTCAAGCAAACGTTTATCAAACTGTGGTTCTGCTGGTAAAATATTTGTTTCTGAACCGAATACGAGTGATTGAATTTGTACATGATTTAAGATTTCAACCGCTTTTGACGCAAAAACATCAGCACTTTGAAGTGTATAAAGTGTGGGTAACTCTAAAACGAGATCAACGCCTGCATCCAGTGCGGCTTCGGTACGAACCCACTTATCCAAATATGCCGGTTCACCACGTTGCACAAAATTGGGAGACATAACCGCAATTAAAACATCACTATTCGTGATTTCGCGTGTCTTTTTAATATGGTAAACATGACCATTATGTAAGGGATTATACTCAACTATAATCCCCGTTGCAGTGAGTTTCTTTTTCATATTTGTATTTTATCACATATTCATGAAAATAATGTAAAAAACGAGGTAAGAAGTCTTGAAGCATGGTACAATGTACATATTAAAATGAGGATGATTGCATGAGATTACGTAAAAAAGAGTGGAGCTCAGAAGTCTTTGAAACTTTTGCAGACTACACAGTAACAGAATTTGAAACAATTAAAGGAAATTGGAAGGAAGCACTCGGTAGTGAATTGCTTCATTTAGAGATTGGTTCGGGGAAAGGCGATTACTGGCATCAGTTATCGGCCCTTTATCCAGATCGTGGTATTGTTGCGATGGAGCGTGATTTTACGGCTTCTTCGATTGCATTGAAAAAAATAGAAAACAATCCTGGAGATCATAAGAAGTTTATTTATGGTGACGCCGAGAATCTGAATGATATGTTTGCGCCCGGTGAAGTGGATGTGGTTCATTTAAACTTTAGTGATCCATGGCCGAAGAAGCGTCATACAAAACGTCGTTTGACGTATAAGGATAAATTGGATGAATATTATTCAGTCTTATCGGAAAACGGCGAGATTTGGATGAAAACAGACAATGTGGGTCTTTTTAACTATTCACTTGTAAGTGTTGGCCAACATAAGTTTGAACTTGTGGAGGTGGATGTTGATTTTAGAAGTCATGAACATGAAGATCCATTTACTGAATATGAACGTAAGTTCCACGAAATGGGACAACCGATTTTTAGAGCGATTTGGAGGAAAAAATAATGTTGAATGAAAAACAATTAAATTGGTTTGAGACCTTAACACAACTTGATGGAGTGAGTGGTCATGAACATCAAGTAGCTCAATATTTATTTAACGAATATTCAAACTATACGGATGAAATTCTCCGTGACAACTTAGGAAGTATTCTTGCGGTACGTCGAAGTAAGAAAAAAAATGCACCTAAAGTCTTGGTTTTAGGTCATATGGATGAGGTTGGATTTTTAGTTCGAGAAGTTACTGAGACCGGTGTATTAAAGATTCATCCTGTTGGCGGTTGGTTTAGTCAAGTGCTTTTAGGTCATCGTGTACGCGTGACAACACGTCATGGTGAGGTTTATAATGGTGCGATTGGTGCTACACCGCCTCATATGCTTTCAGCTGAGGATCGTTTAAAACCAATTCAAATTCCTCAAATGACTGTGGATGTTGGGGCTACAACACCTGAAGAAATACATGCGATGGGTATTCAAGTTGGTGATATGGTTGTGGTTGATGGTGAATTCAATGTATTAAACAAAGGGAAACGTCTTTTGTCCAAGGCATTTGATAATCGTTATGGATGTGTAATGGGCTTGGATTTACTTGAAGCATTAAAAGACCAAGAATTGGATTATGACCTCTATGTTGGATGTAGTGTTCAAGAAGAAGTTGGGTTGCGTGGTGCACAGACGGTCGCAAACCTTGTGAAACCCGACCTTGCCATTATTCTTGATTGCTCGCCTGCAAATGATGCTTTAGATTCAAAAGCTATCGGGAAACTGGGTGGTGGTGTTTTGGTTCGTGTAATGGATGGTAATATGATTGCGACAAAAGATTTGATCTATAAATTTGTGGATATTTGTAAAGAACATGATATTAAGCACCAATATTACTTTTCACCAGGTGGGACGGATGCAGGGGCTGTACACAAATCAAATTCAGGGGTTAAAACGTTAACATGTTGCTTATGTGCACGTAATATTCATACATCCAGTTCAATTTTGGATACGGATGATTATTTAGCGGCGCGTGAAGCGTTATTACACTTTATTGATAAGAAGACATGGGGTGATGTCATTGCGTAAGTTAATGACTGCATTGGTACTGTTACTTCTTGTAAGTGGTTGTACACCAGCAGCGGTAAATTATGATGACCTTGTTAAGAGTGCATTAAGTCGACCAATGCCTGAGGCGACAAATCATAATAAAAAATACTATCGTTATTATTTATTGCCTGATGTGGGGATTAAACAATCAACACAGATTTCAACGCTTTATGAAATTGATCGTAAACCCATCATGCTTGATTTGGATGTTGCGAATATTGTAGCGAAACGATATACCGAAATTTCAGAAAATACTGAGGGAAAAGAAAAAGGCGATCAAAAAGAAGATTCTAAAATTCAATTTTCCTCCTTAATCAAAGAAGAAGCGGTGTCCTACCGGACAACGGGGACTTATGTAGACGGTTCAGATAAGGAACAACATTTTATCTTTAGCATCGTTGATCTCGAAAAAAACAAAGCTGTGGTCTTAGAGAATGGTCAAGTTGATATGATGGCAATTGTGAATGATGCCAATATGGATATGATTGTGCAATCAATGTTTACGACAATGCGAAGCATTACCGTAAATGAAGATTTAGTAGTCCAAGATTTCTCAAAGAAAGATATTATTACATATCATGAGCGATATGAAGAATTCTTTGAGCATGCGATACCAGAATCTGGAGCAATCTCGGATATAATTGATAAGACAGCTCCAAAAACGGAGTAGGATAGAAAGGTAGAGGTAATATCATGTTTCGTCGTTTAGCATCAGTTTTATTTAAAGAAGAAGAAATTGTTATTGAAGAAGAAATTTCTGATCATGTTGGTGAAGTGGAAATTCCTGAGTTGAAACCAATTCTTCCCAAAGAAAAGAAAATTGTAGAAAAGCCCAAAATCGTAACAGAACATGTTGATATAACAGAAACTGTTATACGTGAAAAGCCTATTACTGATATGACTCCTGACGAGGTAGCGAATACAGCCAGTGAGTTAAACCGTAAATCACGCATGATTACGGCTGATGATGACCTTGCAAAACGTAAGATGGAGCGCGCTAAAGCAGCACGCACATCCGAATTGGAAGTCAAAAAATTTGAATACCAACGAAAAGATATTATCAGTCCTATGTACGGAGGCCCTTCACAACCTTCAGAGCCATTGGATATTCCCAAAAAGAAGTATCCATCAAAGCATGTGCCTGTTGCGGAAGTTATTAGTCCAATGTATGGAAAAGTTCAAGAAGAGTCAAAAGCAGAAACACGTAAAATTGATGAATCCCTTATGGATTTACGTGTTGATGATATTATTTCAAATGAAGGAAAAGGAGAAACCGTTCAAGTTTCTCTGTATGATTATTTAGAAGGAATTGATGAGCATGAAGAATAAACCAATTTATTTTATTGGTATTAAAGGGACAGGTATGGCAGCATTAGCACGTATCTGTTACAAAATGGGATATGAAGTGATGGGGTCTGATATTGATCGTCATTTCTTTACAGAGGATGCACTCAGAGCGTTAAACATCCCAATCGTTCCATTCAGTAAAGACAATATTAAAGATAATACAGTCGTTATTATTGGTAATGCCTTTTTAGATGATCATGAAGAGGTTCAAGCTGCGATAGCCAATCCAACTGTGGAGACGTATCGTTATCATGAATATCTGGGTAAGATTATGGATTCTTATCGTACCATTGCGGTAAGTGGATCCCATGGTAAAACAACGACAACGACACTTTTACGTGATATGTTGAGTTATTCCAAAGAAACTGGATATCTTATCGGTGATGGACGCGGAGATTTGCAGCGTGATGATGAATACTTTGCGGTAGAGGCATGTGAGTTTCGTCGTCATTTCTTAGCCTATAAACCTAAGATTGCGATTATGACAAATTTCGAGATTGATCATGTGGACTATTTTAAATCGGTTGATGATTATTTATCTGCGTTTAAGGAGTTTGCTCAGAATGTGGAATCGTTAATCATTGTTTGGGGTGATGATCCACATTACCAAGACCTAACATTCGATGTGGAAACGTGGTCTTATGGTTTTGGTGAAGGCAATAAAATTCGTGCAACCGAACTTGAGAAAACAACCACTCACAGCATTTTTAATGTTGAGGTGGATGGTAAGCATGTTCACCGATTTACCCTTCCAATTGTAGGTGATCATATGATTTTGGATGCACTTGCAGTGATTGCAGTGGGGCTTTATGAAGGCATTGAACCCAGCGATATTGAAGCAGGTCTTCAAACCTTTACCGGTGCGAAACGCCGATTTGTCATCGAAACGGGTAAAGAGAATGTCTATATTGACGACTATGCGCATCACCCAACTGAAGTTCGTGTAACACTTGAAGCAGCACGAACACGTTATCCGGATCGTAAAATTGTTGGTATTTTTAAACCACATCGTGTAGGACGTGTGTATTATTTCGCAGATGAGTTTGCGGAAGCGCTAAGCCTTGCGGATGAGGTGTGTTTATGTCCATTCACAAGTATCGATGATGCGGAAGAAGGAATTGATATTGATATTACATACCTTCAAGATCGCATAGAAGGCAGTCATATTGTTGATTTAAATGATCAAGATTTGGACCTGCTTGAATCCTTTGGACCAGCAGTTTATGTGTTTATGAGTTCCAAAGATATTTATGATTTAAAAGATGCATTGAAAATACGTTTCAACGATTGAAAACTTTTTCATATACAGTTATAATGACATTAGAGAGGTGATAGAATGGATGCATTAATTCAGAATTTACGTGAAGTATCAATCTTAATTGCACCAATTGTGGGTGTAGTTTGTTTAATTATATTGGCAATGATTTTGTATCGTGTTTATGTTGTTGTGAGGGATTTGCCGAAAACAATTGACCGTGTAAACGGTGTTATTGACTCGACACAAAGTTCAGTGGATCAACTTCAAGCACCTTTAAATACATTAAATAATGTCACAAATACAGTGGATTTAGTCAATCAATCAGCCGTTAGTGCTGTCAGCTCGGTCGCAAGTTATGGGGCCAAGCATTCGGATACCATTGTAAATTGGACAAAAGATTTCTTCGATAAACGTCGAAATGGCCGAAACCCAGAGAATTCGGATGTTCAAAAAGCTGGAGATGAAAAAGAGGAGGATTTTGGAATTTATGAGTAAATATGATGAAATTTTAAATGAACTTGTTTATCAAATTGATGATGTTGTTTATAACTTTTATAGTGAAAGTAATGAAATTATTGCCGCTAAAAATGGTCAAGAACGTCTTTTAACGTTTAGAGATAAAACATTAAATACCATTAATGATATGAATGTCCGTTCATTGGAAATTATTGCAAGCTTTAAGGATAGTCAACTTATTCAAGAACGCGCAGAACATTTACTTGTTAAGAATAGAGATATTGTGGATTCCGCATTAGAAGTGCTTCGTGCAGCTCCAGAACGCAATGAATTCTTTGATGATCTTGGTAATCTTGCGTCGGGTATTTTTGAATCCGCAAAGACTACATTTCAAAAAGTTGAAGAATCTGAAACGTTTGACCGCTTAAAAGTAGGGGCACTATCGGGTTTAAAGAAAATGCAAAAAGGATTGGATGATCTTTCAAAACATCCAAGTGTTGTTAAAAGCACTGATATTGTAAAAGAAAAAACAAAAGAGGCTGTTGATGCTGGCGCTCAAATTGTCAAAGATACCACAAAAAACGTTACGGATTGGGTATCTGAACAAGAATTAAAGGCTAAGGCTGAAAAAGTCTCAAAAGAAGTTCATGCAGGTGCTGAAACCGTTAAAGTTAAAGTTCAAGATGGTGCAGAAAAAGTTGCTGATTTTGTTGAAGAAACCGTTGAAACAAAAGCTCAAGAATTTGAAGAAGACGCATTTAGTTTCCTGGATACGTTAGAAGAAAAACTGGATCAAGTATCTAAAGATGCTGAATCCATGATTGAATCTTCAAATATTGTGGAAGCGGCAGAAAAACAAGTTCGTGAACTCGATAAAAAATTAGATGAAGTAAAAGAGGATGAAGAAGTATGAAACGTGTAACGATTTATGATGTAGCGAAAGAAGCAGGGGTATCACTCGCTACTGTATCACGTGTAATCAATGGTCTCGAAATTGTTCGTGAAGAGACACGTGTTAAAGTAGAAACTGCAATTGATAAATTAGGATACAAACCAAATGCTATTGCCCAAGGCCTTGCTTTACAAAAAACTACGACGATTGCGTTACTCGTACCTGAAGCAAGTTTTGGCTATACCGGTCAAATCATCAATGGTTTGATTGATGTCGCAAAAATTTATAAATATAATATTATGCTTCACACAATGACCGAAGGTATTGTGGATATTAAAGATGTTATTGATGATATCATTAAATCTCGTGTGGATGGTGTAATTATCTATAATGATAAACTTATGGAAAATGAATTGGCTGAATTGAATAAATATCAATTCCCAATCGTAATTATTGGAAATAAAATGTCTGATAAACAAATTTCATCTGTTTATGTTGATATTGAAAAGGCAGTTTATGAACTGTCAATGCAAAAGATGCAAATGGATCCTAAAAATCGTGTTGCGGTAATTCAAGACCGTAAAAATGATTTTACTACAAACCAAATGGTTTCTGGGGTACAACGTGCATATAAAGAATTAGGCATCGATGATGACGGATATATTGAAATTCCTGTAGAATATCGACGTTCCTATGACTATTTCTTAGACCATATTGAATCCATGGATTACAATTTCTTAATTGCAAACCGTGATTCTCAAGCGATCTCCGCAATGAATGCAGCGCATGAGCGTAATATGAATATTCCTGAAGATTTAGAAATTGTATGCTTAATTGATACGAAATACAACTCAATGGTGCGTCCTCGTTTATCAAGTTTCGCAATTCCATCGTATGATCTTGGTGCCGTAGCAATGCGTGTTCTTACCAAGATGCTCAATGAAGATGAGGTTGAAGATAAAGAGATCGAACTCAGTTATCTATACACACCACGTCAATCAACCAAAAACTAAAAGACCCTAAGGTCTTTTTTTTATACCCAAAAACATATGATTTGTGACTTGTTCAGAACTTCGATTCAAAATACCATAGTAGTGTAAGCGTTTTCCGGAAACGTATGCACACTTGAAAGGGGATATTTATGAAAAGAAATTCTAGATTTAAGTCTTATCTCAAGACAACACTTGTGGTTGTCACCAGTTTTTCGTTACTATTACCTTTTTTTGTAATGCCATCTCACGCACTTGTAACGGGGGATGGAACGGATGAGGTGAATGAAGCATATCACGAGGGTCTATCGCTTCAACCGTTATCACCTGCATTTCGACTTGAAACATTGATGAAATGGAGTCCAGAAACTGATCCTGATGCTGAATTAAATCGATCAACCATACCGTTAAATACCAATCGTTTTAAAGGGCATCAAATTAATGATCTTGCGCATCCCGATGCAAAGATCACGAATGCGGCAATCATTAATGCAAATCATGACAGCTCACCATCAACGGGCGGTAGTGATTTTAATATTTACGCATTTGATAACTGGCAGTACATTGATTCCCTTATATACTGGGCGGGTACGGATGAAGGGATTTTTGCGTTGCCTTCACCAGATATCGTTGATGCGGCGCATAAAAATGGGGTACCGGTTTATGCTACGTTAGGATTTCCTTGGGGAAGTGGTCAACCCGACTCCCTAAAAGAACTTGAAGCCATGGTCCAACAAAATCCTGACGGTTCATTTCCAGCAGCTGATAAGATGATTGAGATTGCTCAATATTTTGGCTTTGATGGCTATTTCTTTAACCAAGAGACGTATGGTTCCAACCAGCGTGTAGCAAATCAATTGAATGCAATGTTGCGTTATATGCGTCAAAAGTCAAGAGATATGGGTTACCCAATAAATATCTCGTGGTATGATGCTATGGCAAATAATGGGAACGTGAGTCACCAAAATGCCATCAATCAATATAATGATTTATGGATGAAACCGGTTGATCACGATAATGACTTTGGTGTTGATGAATTCTTTATTAACTATAACTGGCAAGGTCGTGTGCAAGGAACTTCAGACTACTTAAAATCAATCGGTCGTGATCCTTTTGCGGCTTATACCGGTTTTGAAATCCAACAACGTTCACATAAAACAAATATTGATGCACGGACTTTAATTGGTACGGATAAACGTATTTTATCATCCATTGCATTGTATGCATCAAACTCAACCATGGGGCTTGCGAAAGATCCTGAAGATTTCCATAACCAAGAAAACATCTTATATACAGGTCCACAAGGCGATCCAACTTTAGCGGATGATTCCCAAAATTGGAAGGGGATGTCACGTTATGTAGTGGATAAATCTGTAATTACCGGAACTGAATTCCAAACAAGTTTTAATTCCGGTCACGGACGTAAATGGTTTGCAGATGGTGTTTTAGCCCGTGAAGGCGCATGGCATAATCGCGCAATTCAAGATATTATGCCAACATGGCGATTCTGGGTTAAAGATCTCAAAGAAGGTGCGCCACGTGCCGCCATTGCTTACGATTTTGATGATGCGTATAATGGCGGCAATTCTTTAAAAATAGAAGGTGATTTTAAAGCAGGGGACGCCAATGAAGTGATGTTATATAGTACCAAATTAAATGTAACCGATACGACAAAAATTGATATCGTTACCAAAACAACTCCGAATACATCATTAAAATTAGGGGTATCTTTTGATGAAAACTATAAAGACCATAATGCAACACATTTTACGCTTGCATCCGATGAAAACGGATGGGTACGCCATACGATTGACTTAGCGGATTATAGTGGTTCTGTTATGTATGCATTAAGTTTAAACGTTGGAGCTAATCAAACGGGACCGATTAAAGTGAATCTCGGTCAAATTCAGGTCTATACAAACACCGCACCGCTTCTAGCAGGTCCATCCAATATTGTTGTTACAGAACAATTACTTTCGGATGCACGTATGGGCCAATTTAGAGCGACATGGGACACGGTAGAGGGTGCCAAGTACTATGAAGTCTATCAAGTTAATAATGACGGTGTACCCGTATTATTAGGAACCAGTACAAATAACCATTTCTATGCGGATAAGATCACCCGAAGTGATGCGAATGCATTTGAAGACAATCATACAACCATTCAAATTAAAACAGTTAATAAAGAGGGGTATCGTGGTGAACCAAGTGTAGGTCGTTTTGATTGGGGTGTCGATTTAAACCGAAGTGAAGTGGTTGAGATGGAAGTTCCGGTCAATGTAGCATTAAATGCGGAAGTTACTGGTGTCAGTCACCAAAACGATGCGGAACCAGCGTCAAAAGCACTGGATGGAACCGCACAAGGAAACAGTAAATGGGCATCATCACCTAAGAGTAGCGGTTATATGGATATTAAACTTGATGCTGCACGCACGATTAAACGTTGGCGTGTTGAACATGCTGAGTGTGGCGGTGAAGCGAAAGACATGAATACGATTAACTTCTCGCTACATTATAAAAATGAACAGGGAAATTGGGTCCTAGCAAAAGAAATACGAAACAATCGTGAAGCGGTGACGGATGTCTTGTTGGATCAACCGATTACGGCTCAGGAATGGAAATTGAAAATCGACTTAGCGGGATCATCGCCATGGCAAGCCGTTCGAATTTATGAATGGCAGATGTTTGAAACAGATTCTTTCCCAAAACCGAATAATCTACTGCTTAGTCAAGTAGAAGCAAAACCACAATCAAATGGGATTGGATCCTTAACATTTAAACATGTTCCTGAAAAAACAACGATTCATCTCTACCGCAAACTTGAGGATACAAAACCGGTTCAATCTATTCGAAATGAGAAAAAAGGAACGGTTGCACTTAAAGAATTTAATTTTAAGGAATACGATGGTTTAATTTATTACACCATTCAACCCGATTTTTCAGAGGAAAGTTTTAAAAACAGTATTGCCTTTGAAATTCCAACTGAAACCAAGGCCTTGACCTCAATTCACATTACAAGTGATGTAGGGGAAGCTGTGACAGTACCGTTTATGATTAAAAATAGTGTTGGTGAAACGGTATTTGAGGGGATAAGTGGTGCAGATCATCTACAAACGGAATTGCTACTGGGACAATACACACTGACACTCAAATCATTACCGAAAGGATATCCGGATAATGTCCGTGAGTATGCTTTTGATGTGAAAGGTGATGTGGCTCTTGATGAAGTCCTTATCACACTGGTTCAATCGAAATCATATCAAGCACTGGTTACACAGCTCAAAGCATATCAAGCGCTTGATCGTAAAATCTATACTGAAGCATCCCTTCAGCTTGTGGATGCCGTGATCAATGAAGCACAATCACTGATTGATCAAGAAAGTAGCCAAGGAAACGATTATCAAATGATGGTTACCACGTTGACTGATGCAATTAAACAACTCGAAAAAATTCAAAATATTGAGTATGTGAAACTTCAAGAACGTCTGCATGAAATCGAAGCGATGAATCGAAGTGTCTATACGGAAGACTCTTTAGCTAAACTTGATGCAGTCTACGAAGAAGCTAAAGCGTTGGTTTCAGGTAATGAAGGAACCGAAAAAGACTATGAGTCAATGCATGAACGACTCCATGAAGCACTGGAACAGCTCGTGTTAAAATTAGACACAAAAGCACTTGATGCTCTCATTGAAGAAGCAGCATCCATTGATATCAAGCTTTACACAGACGCGAGCATCGCAACACTTAAAGATGTGCTGGAACATGTTAAAGCATCACGAAATGATGTAGACAGTCAAGAGGTGATAGATGCATTGGTACAAACGCTACAGGAGGCCATGGATGGCTTAAAACGTATCCGCAATACAGAATACCTCGAGGAATTGATTCAAGAAGCAGATGCAGTTGATCTAAATCTCTATACAGAATCCAGCCTCATTCGTCTTCATGATGCACATAAACACGCGCGTACGATTGCGGCATTAGAATTATCAACGCAACAAGATATTGACGATGCAGCTGAAAACTTAAAACACGCCTTGTCACTGCTTGAGCGAATTGATAACCCTCAAGATTGGGAAGCCGTTGATGAACTCATGGAAGTCCTTGATGAACTTGAGTCAAACCGTTATGACGCGTCATCCTTTAATGCCCTGCATGAATCCATTGAAACTGTGAAAGCAATGCGTGGAAACCATGATCTCCCCCAAGATGAGATTGATGCACTTGTGGATAAACTTCAAGATGCAATCTTAAACTTAAAACCAATTAAGCTTGATGAAGCATTGATTCAGCGATTGGAACAACAAATCGAAGAGGCGCGCAATCTTGATGAATCAAAGTATACTGAAGCAAGTTTCTCAAAATTTGAAAATGCACTTCAAGAGGCAAAGGCAATCTTGAATCGAATTCAAGGGCGTCAATTTAGAAGCATTGCAATACCCAAACCTGTTTCACCAGAAGAGTTGAATCAGGCGGTGGAAAATCTCGAAAATGCAAGGAATTCACTTGAACTGAAAGATGTAGTGGTAGAACCTCAAGAACCAGAGGAAAAACCAGAGGAAAAGCCAGAAGAAAAGCCAGAAGAAAAGCCAGAAGAGAAGCCAGAAGTGAAACCGGAGCAAGACACAAACCAAGTGGACTCCGTAGATGGCACTTCCAAACTGGAAAATAATGAAGTCACCGCGACTTCGACACTTCCTAAAACAGGAGTTTCAAATGCTAACCTTTACAATGGCATTATTCTATTAGGGTTGGGAATTGCATTAAAACGACGTCATAATGATTAATTGAAGAGAGGGGAAACCCTCTTTTTGTTACGTTACTCGATACTTGTTACTTTGTTATCAAAGTAAATCTTAATAAAAATTTAATTTTTGGTTATATCCTTGACAATAAATGACCAAGAGCGTATTATTGTACATGGTCAGTGATGACCGGTTGAACACCAAATATTCTTTACCCCCCCACCCAAGATATTTGTGTGATTCAACAACTTCATTGAAAGGCGCAGCGTGCGTCTTTTTTTCTATTACAAGGAGGTTTCAAATGATCGTTAAGTATCTCGAGGATGATCAATTTAAAGAGGCTAATATCTGTCATGTTCGTAATACCGTTCGTTGTTTTGTCATGAATGAATTGGGACAGTGTGCGATGATTTTGATAAAAGGCCAGGATTTATTTGGTAAACGAAATCACTACGAATCACCCGGCGGTGGCATTGAAGTTGGTGAGTCGATGGTTCAAGCGGTTCATCGCGAAATTCATGAGGAACTGGGATATGAAGTTGATTCAATTTCATATCTCGCAAGTATTGTGGACGTCTATAATTTATTAAATCGCACAACGGTGCATAATTATTTTGTCTGTTACATTACAAAAAAGACGCATTCAGCTCGAACGCGTCTTGAAGAACAGTTATTTGACGATGTTATTTGGTGTTTCCCTGAAATGTGGCTTGAAACACTCAATCAGCCTCAAGAAGGGGTTAATGAGCTGGTTCATGCACGAGAGCGGGTTATGATGCGTTATTTCTTAGATCAACAAGAAATGTAATGGGACTAAGCGGTGTTTCATATTCTAAGGTCTCATAAGGCAAGTGGGTTGAGACGATATAATCACGAACAGCCACATACTCTTTATAACCGCCTTCATGTTTTAAATAACAAGCGATAACTAAAAAATCAGTCAGCAAAGGTATAATAATTTTGAGGGAAGCGACCGTCGTATGTGATGTTGTGATGATCGACTTATCGCTTCGAGGCAAGTATCCAAGATTGTAGATAGCACCTGTAAAGGGTGCTTTTTCTTTGAAATTGACACGACTGTGATCGGAATGAATATAGGTTATATTCGTGGATCCTTGATTCAGTTTTTTTGCACTTTCGATCGCTTCTTCTTGAATATCAATTGCATATACATGACCTGCTTGTGACGCAAGAAATTGTGTATCATAGCCATTACCACAGGTCATATCAACAACAACAGCGTCATTGTTGAGGAATTGTTGCATCCATTTATGAGATTGTTCTTTATGATTCATAATACCTCCAAAAAAAACCCTATGCTTCTGGGCTTTTTAAAATAACAATCATTACATCAGGATTTGATAAAAGGCGCATTTCAGGTTCTTTTAAACCAATTCCTGAAGAGATGATGAGGGTTGTTTCATCAACCGTTTGACGTTTATTAATATAATCTGAGGACTCGGTAATCGATCCAATGAGTGGTAAACGAATGTAACCACCCATGGTTTTTCCAGAGAGCATCAGATCGACTTCAGTATCATTAAACTCTTTAACATTATCCGGATTATTGGCAATGGTAATGTTGAAGATGTCTTCGGATGTTGAAGGGTAAGGGAACTCAGTTTCTTTGTTGATGTCATTGTTTGCATCGATTCCAACGAGTTGAATCGATTCATTGGTAAAGTTATGAACATCAATTTTAGTATTTGAAATAAGTTTGAATCCACTTTTCGTTAACACAGCCTGTGTTACTTCGTTTGCTTTACGGATATCATTTTCACCCAATACCGCATACTTACCAAGTTTCGCATTCAACTTACTTAGTTTTTCAATCATTTCAGTTTGTTCTTTTTCTGATGGTGCTGCTTTAAATAGATTACCACCAAAAATAATCATATCTGGCTTAAACGAATCAAGTTCTTTTAAGGCCTTATCGAGATTATCATCATGACTGTACACATCGGATAAAAATCCAATCGAAAGATTGTTAAAGGATGCAGGAATGCGTGTTGATTCCACCATTTCAATACGCAACTTAACACGCTGGGGTGCAAAATGTGTCATTTCTAAATAGATTAGAGATGACGTAATTGCGATTAACCCCAGTAAAACCGCTAACTTTTTTTTGCTCATGCTTTACGCGGTTGTTGAGGTTTTGGTGCTTTTGGTGATTTTGGTTTTTTAGCATCCTTTTGTTGTTTCGGTTCGTGATTGGGTTTGTTGTTATTTTTTTTCTGTTTTTTTACAGGTTTCGCTTCTTGAGTCGTGTTTTCTTTTTTTGATTCACCTTTAACCGGTGCCATTGCTGTTTTTTGATTTAAGATTACAGGAATAACAAGTGGGTTACGTTGTGTATGTTTGTATAAAAATGGCTCAAGCGAACCACGGATTGTGTTTTTGATTTCCCCGAAGGTAACTTTTTTTGTCATGCGTTTTTTTAACGCTTCATAGACAACAAGCTCAGCTTCTTTGAGTAATGTTTGATTTTCTTTAATAAATACAAATCCACGTGTCACAATCGTTGGTTTACATAAAATTTTATTTTGACGTGAATCGATGGTAACAACGACTGAAACAAGACCACTGTCGGATAAAATCTTACGATCTTTAAGAACAGCTGTGGATAAACCGCTGGAATCATTGCCATCAACATAAATATCGTCTGCTTGAATTCGTGTATCGCTCATAAACGCAACACCGTCACGAAGGGCAACGACATCACCATTTGAACAAATAAAGATGTTATCTGGATCAACACCCGTTTCGATTGCTGTTTGACGGTGTGCTTTTAGCATCTTGTATTCACCGTGCATTGGCATAAAGAATTTTGGTTTGATTAATTGAAGCATCAGTGTTTGTTCTTCTTTTGAAGCATGACCTGTTGTATGAATTGAATTTAGAGGTGAGTTCGTGAGAACATTTGCCCCTGCACGTGTCAATTGGTTTACAACATGGGAAACACTGGTAGCATTTCCAGGAATTGGGCTTGAAGAAAATACAACAGTATCGCCAGGCATAATGCTGATTTGACGGTGTGTTCCATTCGCAATACGGCTTAGAGCAGCGAGTGGTTCACCTTGGCTTCCTGTACAAATAATACAGGCTTGATCTGCAGGTAATTTGTTTAATTGATGCGCATTAACGAAATGTTTATCCGCAGCATCGATATGTCCAAGTTTACGAGCAATATTTACAACGTTATCCATGGAACGACCAAAGATTGCAATTTTGCGGCCATCCGCAATAGCTGCTTCAATAATTTGTTGAACGCGATAAACATTTGAGGCAAACGTTGCGATAATGATGCGTCCTTCCGTTTTATTGAAAATGCGTTTAATTTCGCGACCAACTTCTTTTTCACTGATGGAAAATCCGCTAACTTCCGCATTAGTTGAGTCACTCATCAATAAGGTCACACCAATCTCGCCCATATATGACATGATTTGGTAATCAGGATTATTTCCAACCGGTGTTAAATCAAATTTGAAATCTCCAGTTGAAACAATACGACCATTTGGCGTATTTACAAGAACACCAAGAGCATCTGGGATTGAGTGAACGACATTAAAGAATCCAATAACAAAATGTTTTGTTTTAATGGTAGATTTTGAATCAATTTCTTGAATCTTATGTTTTGTTCTTATTTTACGTTCTTCAAGCTTGCGCTCAATTTGTGCTTTCGCAAATTGAGGTGCATAGATTTGAGGAACATTAACTTTTTGGAGTAAGAAAGGAATTCCACCGATGTGGTCTTCATGGCCGTGTGTAATCACAAGCGCTTTGACTTTCTTTTGATTGCGAATTAAGTGAGCATAGTCTTGAATGACATAATCAACACCCAATAAGTTTTCTTCGGGGAACATTACCCCACAGTCAATAATGATAATTTCATCATCATGTTCAATACAGTACATATTTTTACCGACTTCGCCCAAGCCACCTAAAGCATAGACTAGGGTATCGGTTTTTCTTAATTTCATATTTTTTTCGTCCATATAATCTCCTATTCTATGATTTTAAGTCCTTTTTCAGCCATCCATGGGTCCTTTGAATCAATGTGATCGTAAAAGAGCACACCATTTAAATGATCAATTTCATGTTGTAAAACAATTGCTAAGATGTCTTTTGCGACAATCTCAATACGTTGGTCTGTAATCATATCGTACGCTAAAACTTTGATGCGTTGACTACGACGTACGAGGCCAGGATAATCTTTCCGAATGGATAAGCACCCTTCACCATAACTGAGCGCACATTGTTTTACTGAGTGAGAAACAATCTTAGGATTCACTAAGGCATATTCAACGGTTTTGACATTGCCATGCTTATCTTCAAGATCAACAACAAGGGCTGTCATTTGTTTCGCAACACCAATTTGAGGTGCGGCAATGCCATTTGCTGGTTGCAAATTATACTTTTCAGCAAGTTCAGGATCCCTTGAATCACGAACATATTGCAACATGTTTTCAAGTGTATTACGGTCTTCTTCCGACAAAGGAAAAGACACCGGTTCGCATTTTTGACGCAGAACTGGGTTTGGATCTAGGACAATTGTGTCCATATTTATATCGTGCATTTAAAATTCCTCTATTCCATGATAAAAATAAATAATATACACTACATATATTATAATATTTAAGTATGAATTATATGTGGGTCTATTCAAACTCTTTAAGCATAGTTTATCGTATTTTTACTCTTTTTGAAAGGCTTTCGCTTATTTTTCATTATATCTATGATAGAATAAAGCCATGAAGAAAAGAAAAATATCACTTAAAATGCCAATGGGCTATAACCGCCCAATTCATGCAGCAGCGTTAATATTAAATATCTTTGGGGTCCTTATGGTTATCTCCGGAAGTATGACATCAGGAAGTACAGCCAAGTCATTAGTCTTAGTCGGAGTTAAGGAGCTTGTTTTTGTAATTGTATCCTATATTATGATGGTTATGGTTGCGCGGCGATTTTCGCTTAATTATTTTCGAAAGAATTACGCCAAAATATTACTCTTAATGGTGGGTCTTTTGGGGATTACGCTCGTTTTCCCGGCCATTAATGGTGCAAAAGCTTGGATTAATCTTAAAATTATGACCATTCAGCCCAGTGAGTTTGCAAAGATTTTCGGAATTTTAACCATTGCGACGTTTCTCGCAGATCGAAATAAACGGACGAAGGCAAGCACATTTGATTTAGTAAAGAAGCCGTTCTTTATTATTCTTGCGATTTTCCTTTTTGTTGTGAAAGCACAGCATGACCTTGGGTCGGCGGTTGTTATTCTTGGAATTGCTTATATCTGTGTATTAATTCCATCTCATGATAAACTAACGCGATTACAAAAGTGGATGTTCATCCTAGCAGGTGTGGGAATTGTTGGACTGATCTTTTTAGATTCCTCATTTGGTATTAGTCTTATTGAAAAATTAAATATCCCACCTTATATGATTGGTCGTTTTAAAACGTCCTCAAATCCATTCTTGGACCGCTATGGTAGTGGCTACCAAATCTTTAATGGAATGGTTGCAATGTTTAAAGGTGGAATGTTTGGGATGGGTTATGGAAATAGTCTAATCAAATATGGGTATCTTCCTGAAGCGCATACTGACTTTATTCTCGCTGTCACAATCGAAGAATTAGGCATGATTGGATTCTCAATTATTGTAATTGGATATGGTACGATGTTGTATCAACTCGTTAAGTATTCGTTCAAAGTGAAACAAGAATCGGATAAAGTTATCTTAATGGGTACTGTTGCTTATATCATGATTCACTTTATCTTTAATATCGGAGGTATTACCGCGTTGATTCCGTTAACTGGAGTACCACTTCTGTTTATCTCTAAAGGGGGATCCAGTCGTATGGCGATTATGTTGGCGATCGGGTTAACACAAAATGTCATTTCACGTTATGAAATGGGAATTATTAATATCAAACGTAAAGATCAATTACGCATAAAACAAGAAGAAATGAAACGCAAAGAGAATTTGAAACGCTTAACAGAGGTAGTGTAATGAGAGTTGTAGCAGGAACATTTGGTTCGCGACCAATTAAGACGTTAAAGGGAGATACAACGCGCCCGACGACCGATAAAGTTCGCGCAGCAATCTTTAATCGGATTGGGCCATTTTTTAATGAAGGAAAAATGTTAGATGTCTTTGGGGGATCGGGAGCTATGGCTCTTGAATCAATCAGTCGAGGCATCGAACATGCAGTTGTTTTTGAGAAAGATGTGCGTGCTTATAACGTTATTCGAGATAACATCAAGACTTTTGATCTTGAAGGATGTGTCCAACTTAAAAAAGGCGACTCAATGAAATTATTGGAGACGGTATCTGGATCTTTCGAGTTTGTTTTCCTTGACCCTCCATATCGATACGAACATACCCTTGAAATTATCAAAATCATTATTAAGCGTAATTTGGTTGCAGAGGATGGCTTAATAATTTGTGAGACGGATAAGAACTATGATTTGCCGGATGTGATTGACGGGTTTTATCTAGACTGCGTTAAGGATTATTGTATAAGTAAAGTACGATACTACAAAAAGGACAATTAGGTCCTTTTTTATTTTTTAGCACTTAAAGGTTGACAGTGCTAAACTCGTGGTGTAGAATAATACTAGACACAAAGAATAGAGTGTTTAGGAGGCGAGAATAATATGTTGACGCCACGAAAAATAGAGATATTTAAGGCGATTGTTAAAGAGTTTATTAACACTGCTGAACCAGTGGGTTCGAAGACGTTAATCGATAAATATAACTTATCATACTCGTCTGCGACAATACGAAATGAGATGTCAGATTTAGAAAAAATAGGACTACTGGAAAAGACACATACGTCCAGTGGACGCATTCCTTCAACAAAAGGGTATCGATTCTATGTAGAACACCTCATGGATGAAGAAGAGAATTACGGGATTGAAACCGCGATTGCTCAAATTTTCTCCGATCGACGACTCGGTATTGATGAAGCGATTCGACAAAGCTGTGATATTTTATCACAGATGACGAATCTAACCACGGTTGTATTAGGTCCCAGTGCGATGAATGAAACACTGAAAAGTGTTCAATTAATTCCATTGAGCGAATTTAATGCAATGGCCGTGTTCGTTACAGAGTCAGGGCATGCAGAGCATCGAATTTTTAATTTTGATAGTAAAGTCGATGTGAATGACCTTGAGGCGTGTACTTCAATATTAAATGAACGATTAAAAGGTACAGCACTTTCAGAAGTTGTTGATAAGATGGAAAGTTTAAGACCAATTTTATCAAGACGAATTGAAAAATATGAGGTACTCTTTGAAGCGTTTGTAGGAGCATTTATTAAATTTGCTCAAGACGAAGTCTATTTAAGCGGTGAACGAAATATGTTATACCAGCCAGAATTCTCAAACATAGAGAAACTTCGTGAAATGATGGATATGCTCGAAAACAGTGAAATGTGGCGTAACTTATCCACAGGACAAAATCACTTGAGTCTTAAAAAAGGCGATCAAAGTGAAATTGTTTGGGTTGATGATATGGCCGTTGTATCCAGTTCGTTTAATTTACTCGATAATCATGAGCATAAGTTGATGATTGTGGGACCAAGTCGAATGGAATACAGTCGCGTTGTCTCGTTGATGGATTATGTTTCGGAGATGATCGAAACGGTGTATGGGAAAGGTGGCAATGATGAGCAAGACGAATAAAACCGCTGAAGAATTGCATGAAGAAGTTCAAGATGAAACAGTACTTGAATCAACAAACAGCGAAGAAATTGAAACTTCAGACTCAGTAAATGATACTTCTGAAAATGATGAAGCAATTGATGAGAATGAAGCCTTACGAAAAGAAATTGAAACGTTAAAAAACGACTATTTTAAAATGTTAGCAGATACAGAAAATTTAAAAAAACGTCTGCAACGCGAGCATGATCAACTGCGCAAATACCGTATTCAAGGATTTGCAGCAGATGTGTTGCCTGTGTTAGATAATTTGGAACGTGCATTAAAACAAGAAACAACTGATGAGGCTTTACGAGATGGTGTACAAATGATTTACGATCAGTTAATGGCATCGCTTAAAGCAGAAGGTGTTGAACCGATTAATGCATTGAACCAACCCTTTGATCCAAATATTCATCAAGCAATGATGACAGAGGAAAAAGAGGGTGTTGAATCCAATATAGTTATTGAAGAATTCCAAAAAGGATATATGTTAAAAGATCGCATTCTACGTGCGAGTCTTGTAAAAGTGAGTCAATAGGAGGATATATATTATGAGTAAAGTTATTGGTATTGATTTAGGAACAACAAACTCAGCTGTTTCCGTAATGGACGGTGGAGAAGCAAAAGTAATTACAAACCCAGAAGGAAATCGTACAACACCTTCTGTAGTCAGCTTTAAAAATGGTGAGCGTATTGTTGGGGATGCAGCGAAACGTCAAGTTGTAACAAACCCTAACTCCGCAGTATCAGTTAAACGTTTAATTGGTACAGGCGAAAAAGTTACACTTGAAGGAAAAGAGTATACACCAGAAGAAATCTCAGCAATGATCTTAGGCTATATGAAGAGCTATGCAGAAGATTATCTTGGTGAAAAAGTTACAAAGGCTGTAATTACCGTACCTGCATACTTTAATGACGCACAACGTCAAGCAACAAAAGATGCTGGTAAGATTGCAGGTTTAGAAGTAGAACGTATTATTAACGAACCAACTGCGGCTGCGCTTGCATTTGGAATCGATAAAACAGATAAAGATGAAGAAAAAGTATTAGTATTTGACCTTGGTGGTGGTACTTTCGACGTTTCCATTCTTGAATTAGCAGATGGTACATTTGAAGTATTATCAACTGCTGGAGATAACAAATTAGGTGGAGATGACTTTGACCACATCGTTGTTGATTATTTAGTCGATATTTTCAAAAAAGAAAATGGTATTGATTTATCATCCGATAAAATGGCTATGCAACGTCTAAAAGAAGCAGCAGAAAAAGCGAAGAAAGATTTATCTTCAACTGTAAATGCTTCAATTTCATTACCATTTATCTCAGCAGGCGAAAATGGTCCATTACACTTGGAAACAACATTATCACGTGCTAAGTTTGAAGAAATGACAAAGAGCCTTGTTGAACGTACAATGGTTCCAGTTCGTCAAGCACTAAAAGATGCTGGACTTACTAAAAATGATATTCATCAAGTATTGCTTGTTGGTGGATCAACACGTATTCCAGCTGTGGTTGAAGCTGTTAAAAATGAATTAGGAAAAGAACCAAATAAATCTGTTAACCCTGATGAAGTTGTTGCAATGGGTGCCGCAATTCAAGGTGGTGTTATTTCAGGAGATGTTAAAGATGTGTTACTTCTTGACGTTACACCATTATCATTAGGTATTGAAACAATGGGTGGTGTGATGACCGTTCTTATTGAACGTAATACAACAATCCCAACATCAAAATCACAAGTATTCTCAACAGCAGCAGATAATCAACCCGCTGTAGACATTAACGTCTTACAAGGTGAACGTCCAATGGCTAAAGACAATAAATCACTGGGTTTATTTAAATTAGATGGTATTGCTCCTGCAAAACGAGGTATTCCTCAAATTGAAGTTACATTCGATATTGACGTAAATGGTATCGTAAACGTTTCAGCAATGGATAAGGGAACAAACAAAAAACAATCCATTACAATTTCAAACAGCTCAGGATTAAGTGATGAAGAAATCGAACGCATGGTTCGAGAAGCTGAAGAAAATGCTTCCGAAGATTTACGATTAAAAGAAGAAGCAGAGCTTAAAAACCGTGCAGAACAATTCATTCATCAAATTGATGAGTCCTTAGCAAGTGAAGATTCACCTGTGGATGATGCTCAAAAAGAAGAAGTTACAAAATTACGTGATGAATTGCAAACAGCAATGGATAACAATGATTTTGAAACATTAAAAGAAAAACTTGATCAATTAGAACAAGCCGCTCAAGCAATGTCACAAGCAATGTATGAACAACAAGCAGGTCAAGCTGAAGCAGATGCTTCGTCAAGTGATGAAACAGTTGTTGACGCTGAATTTGAAGAAAAAAACTAGTTTAAAAACTTTCGGAGGTAGATATGGCAGATAAAAGAGATTTTTATGAAATACTTGGAGTAAGTAAATCTGCCACAGATGCAGAAATTAAGAAAGCCTATCGCCAGTTAGCGAAGAAGTACCATCCTGATATTAACAAAGAGGATGGTACTGAAGCTAAATTTAAAGAAGTCCAAGAAGCCTATGAAGTCCTTAGTGATTCTCAAAAACGTGCGAACTATGATCAGTTTGGCCATGCTGCCTTTGATCAAGGAGCCGGCGGGTTTGGAGGCGGCTTTAGCGGTGGATTTGATGATTTCGGTGATATCTTTAGTTCATTCTTCGGCGGCGGAGGCGGAGGCCAACGTCGTAATCCTAATGGACCTATGAAGGGTCAAGATCGCTTTATGAGTATGCGAATTGACTTTATGGAGGCTGTGTTTGGTGCCAACAAATCCGTGACTTTAAATGTCGATGAAGAATGTACATCGTGTCATGGTTCGGGTGCACACAGCAAAGATGATATCAAGACATGTTCACGTTGTGGTGGAACGGGTCAAACGGTAACGCAACAACGTACACCTTTTGGTGTGTTCCAATCTCAAGCAACATGTCCAGACTGTGGTGGTACTGGTAAAACAATTACAAAACGCTGTGGCGAATGTCATGGTAAAGGATATAATACAAAGCGTGTCGAAGTGGATATTAAAATTCCTGCGGGCATCGTTACCGGACAACAATTACGTGTTTCTGGTAAGGGTGAGCGCGGCGCCAATGGTGGACCAAACGGCGATCTCTTTATCGAGATTGTAGTTGGAACACATAAGCACTTCAGACGTGATGGGAATGACATCCATATTAACATTCCTTTATCAGTAATCGATGCCACATTGGGTACGGAGATTGAAGTACCAACTGTGCATGGTGATGTAAAATTAACAATACCTGCAGGTACACAACCTAATACTAAATTTAGACTTCGTGAAAAAGGGGTTAAAGACCTTCGATCAGGACGTATGGGAGACCAATATGTTGAAGTTAAATTAGAAGTTCCAACTAAATTATCACGTCAACAACGTGAACATTTAGAAGCGTTAAAAGAAACAGAAGTAAAAGGTGATAGTGTCTTTGACCGCTTTAAAAAAGCGTTCAAGTGACACACGTCACTTTTCTTTAAATTAAATATTAGCACTCTAAGTAGTTAATTGCTAAAACGGAGGTGAATTGCATGAACTACGAAAATTTAACTGAAAAAGCTCAAGCAGCTTTAATGGAAGCTGTGAACTATGCGACACAAATGCAACACAGTGCCGTGTCGTCAGCCCACTTGATGAAAGCACTTTTGAATTCAGGTGATCTCGATTTAATTTTGGAAGAGACAGGAACGAATAAGTCGAAACTTCTTCAATCTGCCGATGAACGGTTGGATAAACTTCCAAAGGTGCAAGGTGCACAATTGACCATGGACCAAGAAATCACACATGTTTTTGCGAAAGCTCAAGCATGGTCAACGAAACAAGGGGATACCTATATTTCCCTATTTGCCCTTTTTCTGGGAATTTTGGAAGCTGTAAGTGCATATCGTAATCTTGTGGATACCCGCACAATCGAGGCTTCAATTCTCAGTCATCGGTCCGGAAGAGTCATGGATTCACCCCAAGCTGAAAATCAAATTGATGCCTTGTTAAAATACGGACGTGATTTGGTGAAGGATGTTCGTGATGGTAAGATTGACCCTATTATCGGGCGTGATGATGAGATTCGAAGAGTAATCCAAATTCTATCACGTAAAACCAAAAACAACCCAATTCTAATTGGAGAACCGGGTGTTGGTAAGACTGCGATTGCTGAAGGACTTGCATGGCGTATTATGCGTGGTGATGTGCCTTTTAGCTTGAAAAACAAACAACTCATCGAGTTGGATATGGGCTCTTTGATTGCCGGCGCAAAATACCGCGGTGAATTTGAGGAGCGATTGAAGGCGGTTCTCGAAGAAGTAGAACAAGCAGATGGAAACATCATTCTATTTATTGATGAAATTCATAATCTTGTAGGTGCAGGTAAAACAGAAGGATCCATGGATGCCGCAAACTTATTAAAACCGATGTTAGCCCGTGGTGAACTCCACCTAATTGGTGCGACAACGTATAATGAGTACCGCCAACACATTGAAAAGGATGCCGCACTTGAACGTCGTTTCCAACGTGTATCTGTAAGTGAACCTTCAGTAGATGACACCATTTCCATATTAAGAGGTCTTAAAGATCGCTTTGAATCGCATCATGGTGTTAAAATTTTGGATGAATCCATTGTAGCGGCTGCGAAATTATCGGATCGATATATTACAGATCGCTTCTTGCCGGATAAAGCCATCGACTTGATTGATGAAGCATGTGCTTCCATTCGCGTCGAAATGGAATCGATGCCAGAAGAATTGGATGAATTAACACGGAAAATACGCCAACTTGAAATTGAAGAAGCTGCCCTAAAAAAAGAAACTGATGCGAAGACGCTTGAACGTCGTGATGAGATTGTAGAAGAACTCAGCAACCTCAAAGAGACCTATCAAGATCTTTATGCACGATGGGAAAAAGAAAAAGCACAAGTTGATGGGGTTAAAGATGCGAAAGAGGCTTTAGAACGTGCACGTTTAGACTTTGAGAAAGCACAAAATGAAGCGCGTTATGAAGAAGCTGCACGTCTACAATACGAAACCATTCCTGCCCTTGAACGTCAAATTCAAGAAAGCAATGATAACGAAAATTCTGGAAGCATGATTCAAGAAGTAGTTGATGAAGCGTTGATTGCTGAAATCGTATCGCGTTGGACACAAATTGATATCACAAAACTTGTAGCTTCCGAGCGTGAAAAACTCTTGAACCTTAAACATGAGTTGGAAATGTATGTTAAAGGACAAGATGAAGCCCTTCAAACAGTTACAGATGCAATTCTTCGCTCGAAGGCACAAATACAAGATGAGAATAGACCTTTAGGTTCATTTATGTTCTTGGGTCCAACAGGTGTTGGGAAGACAGAAGTTGCTCGTGTTTTAGCCCAACAGCTTTTCGACGATAAAAACCGAATTATTCGTATCGATATGAGCGAGTATATGGAAAAACACAGCGTATCAAGACTTATTGGTGCCCCTCCTGGATATGTTGGTTACGAACAAGGTGGACAATTGACGGAACAAGTACGTCGTCATCCGTATTCAATCGTGCTTTTGGATGAGATTGAAAAAGCACATCCGGATGTGTTTAATGTACTCCTTCAAATTCTGGACGATGGACACATTACGGATAGTAAAGGGGTAACGGTTGATTTTAAAAATACAATCATCATTATGACCTCGAATCTTGGAAGTCAGTTTGCTTTTGAATCGGATCAAGCAAGTAGAGATAAACAATACATGCAAGCGGTCCAAGCACATTTTAAACCTGAGTTTATCAATCGTATTGATGAAATCATTGTCTTTAATGCCCTAAACGATGCAGTGCTTCATGATGTTGCTCGTAAGTTCATTGATGAGCTTGCGGTCCGTATTGGAAGACGTAACCTTAAATTAAGTGTTACAGACAAGGCAATTGATTTAATTGTTGCGGAAGGTAGCGATGTAACCTATGGTGCACGACCAATGAAGCGTTTTATACAACGTGAAATTGAAACCAAAATTGCATACCTTCTTATTGAAAAGGATGTGGAAGATAACAGCATCCTTGAAATTGATGCACATGATCATGAGTTTGAAATTCATATTCTTGGGCCTCATAAAAGCTTAAATTAAAAAGAGCAACCTCGGTGGAGTAGTAAACTAAAAGTAGACAAGTAAAAAAGACTTGTCTACTTTTTTTGTGTAATAATAAAATCAAAGATAAAACGGAGGTATTAATGATGGGAAGACCCAAAGGTGGATTAAATAATAAATGGACTTTAATGGTTGATACCTTTAACAATGAAATTATAAGTTCTGCATTATCGCGTACAACTGGTGATCCTAAGCCTTACTACAAGTGTCTCGAGGATCTCTTTGAGCTACTTAAGGATAATAAAAAAACAGCTCCCACGATTCTTCACACAGATCAAGGAGCTGTCTACTACTCTAAAGCTTTCGCTAAAGCGCATGAAAATTATAATATAATTAGATCTATGTCGCGATCTGGAACACCTACAGATAATCCAATTATCGAATCATTAAATGGATGGATTAAAGCAGAAATGGCGTGTGATTATCAATACTGGTCTGTAGATAACTTTGAAAATTTTATCGAAGAATATGTACATTATTTTAATTTTGAAAGACCTGCTTACTGTTTAAATTACAAAACCCCTATCCAATATAAAATGGATAAGGGTTTCTAGTCTTTTATTAATGTCTACTTTTGTTTGACAACTCCACCGAGGTGGCTCTTTTTAGTGTTGATGATAGAAACAAAAACTAAAATAAATGAAACATATAAAACCAACAATCAATCCTAATGCAAGCGTAGCATTGATGAAACAGAGTAGACAGGTTGACGTCATGGCGCCTAAAAAAAATAAGAACCATGTTAGAATTAATGTTGATACTTCATGCCAGCTCGTCTCTTTGCGTACAAAGCGCGCAAACGCTTCACCAATACCATAAAGCACTCCGGTCATAAATCCTTTCCCAATTGTTGCGTTATTAACTTCAACTTGGGCCTTGTTTTGAATTCCCATCGCAAAACTTATGAGGGGAAAACTCCACGTTTGATAGGTGGTAAATTGAAACGCCAGAGCGACGACCAAACAGAGGATATCAAGTTCTAAAATTTTTTTGATGGATTGCGCATGACTACCAGTGCAGAAAAGGTTACCGATAAAAGATCCTAGAACAAAGGAAATGAGTACCAAAACATAGCGAAGAACTTCAATCCATTCTTGGTTAATCAAATGAATCCCTAAGCGGGTTGAGTTACCACTCATAAAAGACAGGAATACACCACCAATGGCAAGGATTCCTAAAACATCTAAATAACCGGAAATAAATGAAAAAACATATGCGAAACGACTGTTCTCGTGTTGAAGATCGATTGATTTCATAGTACACCTCTTTTTACTGTTTTTAGTATAGCACGCACCGTCGTAAAAACGATATTTTTTATTAGAAATGCTTGAAATAATTGACATTGATACGCGACCGCGTTATGGTGTTACGGTTGTGAGCGCCGTTACATAAACGCTCATTTAATTTTCATGACACATGACCATGAATACGATAAGATAGGTTTATGGAGGATGTCGTAATGATTTGTCTTGGTACCCCAGAACAACTTGAAGAATTGGTATATCTAAGCATTATGTGTGAGACTGATTGTTCTTACGAACATCGACATGCCGTAATACAAGAACAACTAAATTCAGATCAAGATGTTTTTGTTATTAAATATGATTGTGGCTTTCCAGCAGGGTTTGCGCACATTCAAAAAGATTCCTTTAATAAGAATCACGCACGACTTCAAATGATTTATGTCGAGGAAGCGTTTCGAGGGAATGGATACGCAACTGAAATGGTTGCGATGTGTAAGACGTTAATCGGATGCAATGACGAGGTGCGTTTATCCTCGGAGTGTGCCTTTCAGGTTTCTTAAATGCACCTTAGGTGCATTTTTTTATTGCTTCCAAGAGCGTCGGTTCATGAAGGATGAATTAATGAGCTAAATTAAGGTATAATTAAAGCAAGTAATTTTGAGGAGGATGTATGTCAATGGATTACAGAGAAGATATTTTCTACGGTGAGACGGTTAACCACGAGGTTGGGATTGGGGACATTGAATCCCCTTTAAAAGGAAAACGATTATTTTGGAGTGTGCTTTCCATTTTTATTTTATCGACATTTTCAGATGCATTTGTCGGGGTGTTTATTGAGATGAAAATGGTTCAAGAAATAAACATGACTGCGTTTACGCCCATTGTAATGATGTTGTTAACTACGGTAATTTTATTATGGATTAATTTACCATTAATCAAGGAGGCACGTACGCTTCCAAATCCATTAACACGTATACACATATTACGGAAGGTCGGTTTCTATTTTGTAGTAATGGTTTTTGCGAATTTTATTGTAAGTCCATTGGTGGCAATTCTTATTGAAACACTGGGTGGATCCAGTCAACCGATTAATCAAGAAGCGCTGATTGCAATGAAAGGGATTGGATTCCCTATGTATTTTGTTTTTGCGGTTGTTGCTGGTCCAATTAAAGAAGAACTGCTCTTCCGAGGATTAATTTTCCGCAAGTTGATTCATAAAAACCGCTTTGCAGCCTATGTAGTAAGCTCGATTTTGTTTGGCTTGATGCATCTTACGACGGAACTTGTGACTGGGCAATGGGTGATGATGTTTAATCTTATAATTTATGCAGGAATGGGAGCATTTTTCGCATATATCTATGAAAAGACAAACAGCATCAAAGCTGCAATGTATTTACATATGATTTGGAATACATTGGGCGTAGTCGCGATTTTCGCAGTCTAATTCAAACATGAAAGAGCCGATTTATTTACTAGAAGGGATTATCCCCAATTCGATTTTAGTTCAAGAAGCAGATCGTTTTATCTGGGTTGCGAATTTTCCTCATAAAGGCATTACTGTGACATCTGAAACGGTACAATCAAATTTGAAATCATGGGATGTGGTTCGTCGTGTAAAAACCATTGATTATGTTAAGGAGACATCATTGTGTACTTGGTCTGATGTTTATCATCTTTGGTATTCGACTAAATTTTTATGTCAAGAAATTGATGATACCAAAGCTCGAACTCTGGGTCAGATGCTCGCCTCGCAAGAAAATGATGATTTCGAAACGGTACGGGAACAAATTATGGATATTATTTACTGTACATCTACCCCTGAACGCATCAAAGGTTGGTTTCAGAAAGCCATGGCTCATGAACGTAAGCAAAATCCAAAGATTGAGCTATTTCAGACGGTAACGGAAGATGCATCGGATGAAGGGGTGTATCAAGGGATTTGCCAACTTGAGGCATACGCTCATAAACATCGCTACTTTTTCCAACTGGAACCCTATACAAAAAGAGAAGCTAAATAGCTTCTCTTTTTCGTGAAATTTGATGGATACTGCGTTTAATTTCGGACTGAATCGTCGGATGGTCGCAGGTTAAGTACTGGCTGTTTAAAATTTCGAGCGCACGATCAAGTGGAAATACTGAAAGACATTGCATGCATTTCCAAAGAATTAAATCATCATCTGCGTAAGTATTGATGAGATATTCGATGACATTTAAGTGTGCTTGTGTCGCCAAATGAGGATGCTTTGAAATAAAATAACCGTAAGCATCAACAAACTCACTGACTTGATTTTGTGAGAGCGAACCTAAGGAATCAATCATTGTGTATAGAATTGCGGCATTCATATTACCCAATGTACGTGCAATGATATCACGCGGTAAAGGATAGCTTCGTTTACGCGAGACTGCCTTTGGGATGTTTTGATGTTGGTTGTGCCCAATCTCTCCAAGATAGGGCATCATCGCAGCGGCGACATCATTATTGCCACCTTCTAAAACACGACATATTTCAAGTCGTGTATAGAGCGCTTTTTCATTCATTAATTGCTTCAAGAGCAAATCAACAAACCAGGGTTCATAATTCCATCTTCTTGCGCCGACATGGACAGCTGCCGTGCGTTCTTGTGCAGTTTTCGCATTTAATTGTTTTACCAATGCGTCATCACTTAAGTCTGCACACTGTGTCACGATATTTAAGTCGAGATATCCTCGATGTTCAAGATCGTGTCGTATGTTTTCCATATTATCACCTATGATTATTATATCATTCTTGGGAAAGGGTTTATGAAATTCACGCAAGATAACATAATGCTTTAATAGAAAAAACGTGAGGATTCACGCTTTTTTGTTTGATTTATTTTTAATCGTTTTCTGAATTTGAATTGCATCATAGATAACGTAAATACCATAAGCAAGCATAAACCAAAAAACGCCTGTTCGAATTATTTGTGGAAGCCTTGATAAAGATAATCCCAAAATAAAAGCGATAAAACTTAAAAGCATCTTTTGATGCTTAATGATCGATTGTTTCATATTTCCATCCCCCTAAGAGGATTGTAACATAAAAAAAGACTCGAGCCTGTATGAGAACTTGAGTCTTGTTTGTAACGATTGTACAGATGATAACTTATTTTCATGGAGAAAGACATGCATCGCTACATCAAAATTATAACAAGCTCCACCCAAATGAAACTAAGAATTAGGTATTCTTAATAAAATGTTAATGAATATTAAGAAATGAAAGCACCCACTACAATGCGAGGGTGCTTTCAAGATATTATATTTTCAAATGGCTTATCTAATCTTAACTTTAATCTTATCGCCACCGATAACTGAAGTCTCAAAATAGAAATATAGGTCTCCTTCGGGATTTACTTCAAATGCAGATTCACCACTTAGTTTTTCGTGGGCCATCACACTTCCGCCAAGTCCACCATCGTTATCTCCGAATAAATAGATATCCGCAGATCTTCCATCTGCATCTTTTATCACATTATTGAGTGCAGTGATGTGTACTTCTTTGTCGGTTTTATTGGTGAATGTTGCATCTACGGCCACTATTATTTTACCTTCTTTAGGTGCTGCATATTCAAAGGGTTCCATTTCCCTAACTGAATTAACGACGAATGTATATTCGTCTGTCTCAACAACCTCTCCAATTTCATAGAATTCTTTCTTTTGAGGAACATTGTTTTTATCCCTGTCACTATTTCCTAACTGTGATCCAATACCGCCTATAAATACAATAACAATCAGCCAAAACCACCATTTTTTATAAAATGGTTTTTTTATTTTATTCATTCCATTTTTCCTCCTTTTTTGGCTTGTATCTTGCTTTTATGCGTTTGATACCAAATTAAAAATAAAAAAACCTTATTATCAAATTATCAAGAAGCGCAAATATGCGTAAAACGTTTCAATTCGTAAAGATGTCTTCGTTGATATAATTATTTCATATCATTTTGAAGTTTTGATTAATATTATTTAAAATTTTTTAGAAAATAATCCTTATAGTCATGAATTAATGAGTTCTCGAGTGCTAACTTCAGTGAGTATTTCTAAATTAGAACCTTCTCTTATCATTTTCTCGCCTTTTAAATGTTTTATTGATTTTGTGCCATATATTTGATGTTGGTAATTTAGATCGCCAAGAATTAAATAATCAGTATCTTTTGTGACGTTATTTTGAATTTTCGCACCAAGATTTGCGAGTGCTTGATAGAGTTCGGCTTTTGTTGAGTAGATCAATTTTCCTGTGATACAAACATGCTTACCGAAAAAGAGATTAGAGTCATCGATATCCTCGTTGTTGAGTTTTGAACGAATTAATGAGAAATCTGTACTTTTACTACATTGCTTTTTCTTTTTCGCTTGAAGATAATTATTTATTGAATTTTCACGAATATTTGTTTTATATAATTCTAGATATATCTTGTTTCGATATTCGGTTGAGAATGTGCGATTAAAACGATCGTCTATGTTAAAGTAGTCGACGAGTGTATTCAGTTTATGATTTGATAAATCTCGGACAATGATTCGCGAAAGTCTGAGTGTATCAATGAAATCATTGGAAATATTTATGTTTGAATCGATAAACGAATCATATAAAAAGTTAATATCGAAATTTATGTTGTGTCCTACGATAATGTCATCTTCTATATAGTTAAGAAATTCTGGTGCAATGGTATGTATGAGAGGCATATCTTGAACCATCTCATTTGTGATTCCTGTAATTTGGGTAATATATGGGTTAATAGACTCACCGGGATTGATAAATTGATCAAATTCGGAGACTAGGTTAAAGTCTCTATATTTTTTAGCTTGAATTCTAATTATTTTTCCATAGAAATAATCAAAGTCTGTTGTGGAAACATTTAAAATTGTGTAATCTTTTCGAAATTCTAAAATGCTATTTCCTTTATTCTTACGAATAACCGCCATGTTCCCCTCCTTTTAATAAAAGCAAAAACAAATAAAATTTTACACGTATACTCTATCTACAATAATATCACAGCTAAATAAATAAGCAAAAATTACAAAGTCAACATAATTATATTCCCCAAGCGTGACTTTAATCTTGTCAGTTTTCGTAATTCGTGGTTGACCTATCAAATCAAGAGATAAAAAATAGGTTCATGTTATATCAAAGGCAGATAATAATGGTTGAGAAGTTGAGAAAAAATTAGATGCAAAGATGGATGGTCGTCTAATGCAGGTAATTGATTTAAACACGGTACAGATTATGTTCAAAACTACCTACAAGACTTGCGACCAAAGGATTAAAGTATCATTTCAATGATGTAGCTAATCAAAAAGGTATGTACCTAAAATTATTGAATTTTTTCATCTAGTAAACAATCAATCACTGTAAAGTAATCATGATAATATGAAAGAAAATTATGTTATTTTATTTGAAGTTATTGATTATCAAAAAAAGAATGATAAAATAACAATATCAAAGCCATTGGAAGTAGGTTCCCATCGATAAGGGATTGTCCGAACCGATGGCTTTATTTATTTACTATGGAGGTAAGTATGACTCGTAAGAAATGTAAAAATAGAAGACCAGTCATTCAAGATAATTGTATTACTGCTATATTAGTGGATGGGGGCTTTTTTAGAAAAAGATTAAATTCCGTTTCTAAAGATATTGCGCCGCAAGATGCGGCAGATGAGTTAGAGGTATATTGTAAGAGACATCTTAACGAAAGAATAATGGGTGAAATTTATAACCACTCACTTTATCGAATATTCTACTATGATTGTCCACCTGTAAGGAAAAGTGTCTATAATCCTCTCACTAAATCGAATGATGATTTAGGAAAATCGGAGACTTATTCGTGGATAACCGAATTCTTTGAGTGTCTAAAAAGAAAAAGAAAGTTCTCTTTGAGAATGGGTGAAATTTCAAGCGTATCAATGGGATATCATTTGAAAGGTGAACCACTTAAGAAACTCTTGCATAACTCTATTCAAGTTTCTGAGTTAACTGCTAACGATATCTATTTAAATATCGAACAAAAAGGTGTTGATATGAAGATAGGATTAGATATCGCCTCATTGTCATATAAAAAACAAGTCGATCAAATTGTCTTAATATCTGGTGATAGCGATTTTGTATCAGCTGCAAAATTAGCAAGAAGAGAAGGGATTGATTTTATCTTAGATCCTATGGGTACAACTATAAAACCTAATTTATTTGAACATATTGATGGTTTAAGAACAGTAGATGACAAATATAAGTATAAAGTTAAATAGGTAATAAAAAATCCCTTACATCAAATATGGGATTTTTTATTCGGTAGTCATAAGGATAAGGATTAAGCGACATAGGATAGAAAAGAAGTCCCAGTTCGTTTAATTAGATAATTAAACAGTACCCTTTTTTTTTTGCTTCAAATCATGTCCCTTTAAAAGAGAGTTTATTCTGAAGCTACTAATTTTACGATGGAAAAAAAGATTTGTATGGCAGATGTATGGCAGGAATATGTGTGTGAAAAACAAAAAAACCACTCGAAAGTGGTTGTATTTATATAATTGGCAGGGGTAGCAGGACTGTCTTGGTTGTATCATACAGTGTCTGAAACCCACTATTTAGTGGGTTTTGCTATCATAGGGTATCATCAAATATCGCTATTTTTCATGGTTTGTAGGCCTTTTGTAGGCCATAAATTTATATCGTAATTGATTGCTTTAAATCAGTGATTATACTGTTTAATTCCTTCTCTATTTCAAAGAATGACATACCCTTCGCAAGATTTAAGACATCTTGTTTGAAGTTACCCGTTGAGTTAATGATTTCGGTATCTGATGCGTGATTTAAATAATTATCTATTGCTTCGAGCGCTCTGATATCATCACCTTTAAATAAATGAACATAAGTTTGCATTGTTTCTGAAATTGAACTATGACCGAGTCGTGCACTTACTACAGTTATTGGAATATTCTGACTTGCAAGGAATGTAGCGTGAGAATGTCTCAGATCATGAATTCTAACATGTGGAATTTCTTTTAAGCCAATTTTCCTGCGAGAGACATTAGCTTTATACAAACATGAACTAAAACGACGATTAACAGTGTTAGGAGCGAGATTTGTTTCTCCGCCTAATAAGAATTTACCTTTACTCTTTGCGTGCGGTAGGAGGCGATTATAGAGGTCGTCATGTATTTTGACTCTCCTATAACTACTCTCGTTCTTTGGTGGACCAACTTCCTGATAAGAATTAATTGAGTTATAAACATCCAACTCTTTTGTACGAAGCAAATCTTTTTTGAAAAGAGCTAGTGCTTCACCACGTCTAAGTCCTGCCCAAAAGTAAATTTCATATAGAAGTCTAAATACTTCTAATTTTTCATACTGAATGATTTCCTGGAATTCCTCAGGAGTAAGGGTGTTATAAGTGAATTTTTCCTTAACTTTAGGTTTGATGATTTCTACATCAGAAGCAATATCATTGATACCAAAAATTCTCTTACCAAATTTATAAATCGATTTAAGAAGATAGATGGCTTTATTTTTTTGTGTTATTGATCCATCAGCTGCTTCAATATTATTTCTAAGAGTGATTAAGTTAAAAGGTGTGATATATTCGATTTTTTTATTAGAAATCTGAATGAGATACTTTGTAAATAATTCACGTTCTTTTCTTAACGTTTCGGGTTTAACATTTGGTTTTGACTCATGATAAGCATCAAATAGTTTCTTGAAAGTCATATTTGAAGTTATTCCTATAGCTAGTTCGTTATAAAGCTGTGCTTCAGCTAAAACTGCATCTTTTCTAGTTCCGTAGACAATTCGTTTACGATCACGTGGATTTCCCATTCCATCACGAAAATAGATACGAACAAGATATTTTTTATCTTTAGTAATTTCAGTAATAGCCATCTGTAATCACCTCCAAATTAGATAATAATTTTTGATAGAATAAAATTAATTGCCATTTTTTTTCATTTTATTCTGTCCGTTAATATTTTTATTATTTGATAAGTGGTCCTAGTTTTTTTAATTCAGATTGATATTTTTTAATTTCTTGAGATCTAATTAAGTGTACATACATACGAAAAGATCTATCATACCATAGAATTTTTTCCTCGTCGGTCATAGTATATTCGCGATGATGTCTAGGAATATTCAATGCAAACTTTGTATCTGTATATAATGATTTAAAAGAATCAGAGTTCAAGGTTGTTTTCTTACTTTCAATATCTTTGTATAATCTCGCAATTATCGATTCTTTATGTTGGATATTTTTTTCGAATCTAAAGTCGATATATGATAATAAATCTAGCCGTAGGTCCGGAGAAATATATTCAAGGACTGAGTCTATATCCTCGTCTCTTTTTACAGTATATACATCATAGAATCCAAATTCATTTATAGATTCACTTAAGATATTTTTATAATTCTGAGTTTCTAAAATTAAATCAATACGTTTTGTAATAGTGGTTATACTATCATGATCGATTATGTTAATTCCAAATACCTCATTGTTTGTAGTAATCCAACTTAAGAAATTTGAGTAAAAATTTAATAAATATATATAGTAGTCATCTTGGTCCCTATGTATATTTCTATCTTCAAAAAATTCGAAAACATCTCTGGAAGTACCTGATAATGGAAATTCTTCAAAATGATTTTCTAATATATCCTCAAGAAAAGTATGTTGCCCTCCACTAACAATACTTCTACCGATTGTATTATGGGAAATTAAATCATGAAGCTTTTCCATTTCTTTTTTAATGTCCATTCTTTGCTCTAGGTATTTTATGCTTATTTTATTCATTTACGAATTCTCCAATCTATTCGATATGCATATATAACTAAATCGAAAATTATCAAGTGTAAACTAAACAACATTGAAAAAATCATAGTGTTGAATAATTTTAATAATATTTTTAAGAGGGATTCTAATCCTGCCCTCTCTCTTTTTTTATTCCTCTAGCGACCATCAATACCGTTTCTAAATCAATAGGTGATAGGTCTTTAGAGATACTGAATAACTGTTGTAGTTGTTCGCTATCATGAATTTGACGATATATGTCAAACAATTCTGGTTTATCTGATATAAAACTAAAAGTTTCTGTATCATTATCTGAAGTAGAATCTTCAGTGTTTATTTCCCACCCCAATAAATACTCTGGCGTAGTATTCAAAGTATCGGATAATATGCTTAGTCGGTCTAGCGGTATAATTCTAGAGTCATTCAAATATCTATGTAAAGTTGTTTTTGGAATATTTGTTTTTTCTGACAAATCACCTAATGACCAACTATTTTTTTCCATCAGCTCGCGAATTCTTTTTTCTGTTATTGTTTTACACATACATTTTACCTCATAGATCCTTCTATTAGAATTATACAATTATTGTTCCGTATTTGCAACACGGTGTAAGTTAAAGTGAAAATTCTGTTCCGAATTCGGTTGACTTGATTATTTTTCAATGATATTATTTGTTTGTTCCATATGTGGAATGGAGGTGAACAAATGATCAATGAGAGAAAATTAAAAGCAAGAATGATTGAGATGAATATTTCTCAGAGAGATCTTGCTAATCAGACAGGTAAAGGACTAAATCATATTAACGAAGTGATTAATAACAAAGTAAGCCCTCGTCTTGATTTAGTTCAGAAGATTAGTAATATTCTAGAACTAGATAACTCTCAAAAAATTGATATTTTTTTATCTTGAGTGTTCCGAATTCGGAATAAATCTCTTAGCACTAATTTAGAAAGGAGAAGTAAATGCCTAAACGAACAGATGAAGAAAAAATGTTATTTGATGATTATATAGCAGTAACGACAATTCAAAGATATTTTTCATTAAGCAAAATAGATGCCCAGGATATCTTCATCAAGGCAAAGAACTGGGATGAAGATAATGGATACTTGGATATCTTTCCAGAGAGGGTAAGGAAAGGGGCTGTACTGCAAGTATTAGGGTTAAATTTAGAATCGATGTTGATGTGTTATCAGATTAAGAGAGGAAGTGAATAGATGACGCAAATTATTGAATTAGGATCAGATGATCGTGTAGTTATTGAGAAAGATAAAATTGTGATAACAAAAGAAGGTAAAGAACATGTAGAAATGGTTCTAAAAAAAGAAAGCACTCTACATGATAGAATACTTTCTTCATTATTAACAGCAATAGAAAACACTAACTGTGCATCGGTCAATGATTTATACCTATATTCGCTAGTGGTAGAAACCTGTTATCGGATTCATGATAAATATAAAACTATTGATTAAAGAACTGAATATCAAGAAGTGACTCATTGTTGTAAATAACATATTTAGAATCATTAGACAATATTGCATAAATAGGAGTCAGTACATCATTAGCAATATAATCGTTTATGTCATGAGTAACTTTCCCTGCATTAGGATTATATGTGACTACACTCGTAATATTACCAATTTTCTTTGAACTGCCGTTGGTAAATCTGATAATTGCAGTTGCCAATATAATCACCCCCTCTCTTAGTAAAGGATATCAAAAGAAGGAGAAGTATCAGTGAAAAAACAAAACAAAAAAAGGACACTCACCTTGGCCGGAAAAGTAATCCTTTACGGCTTTATTTTAACATTAACTTATTTAACTGTCCAATCTCTTGAATTGGCCAAAAAAGAACGAAAAGTTTTAGAGTCAAAAATACAATTAATCAATCAAGAAATGGTGAGACTAGATAAACAACAAATTGAGAATAAAACCAAAATTGAAACTATGAAACATATCTCAAATGTTGGTGCAGAGGTATCTTCCGTTAGAGTGTATATTACTGAATATGGAACTTGGGATGGGGAATCAACAAACAATACTGCGTCAGGATTAACGATAGAAGATTTTACGGTATCTGACGGAATTTATCAGTATCAAGGTAAAGATGTACTTGCAACTGCGAATTCAACTCGCTGGTGTGAACGATTAAAGGAAGGATTTAAGTCATACGATCTGTATGAAACTGTTAGTTATGAATTAAATGGGGTCTTAAGAACAGGAATTGTCTTAGATGTGTGTGGTGCATGTCATGGGGTAGATGGTGAAGAACTGCAAAGGATAGATGTATTTACAGAAAAACCAATCATTGGAAAGAAAGAAGGGAAAATATATGAATGATAAAAACAGTGTGATAATTAAGAAAGAAAAAGATGGAATTGATATCAAATGTAATGGAACACAATGCTTTCTATTAAATGCATTAGTAGGTTTATGTAAAGCAATCCATGAAGCAGGGATTCCAACTGAGTTACAAATTTTAACAATCCTGGGTTCTTGTGAATTTACAGAAAAACTAGAAAGAGAGGGAAACTTGAATGAATTCCATTAAAATAAGTAAATTAGAAATTGAAAATGTTAAGCGTGTACGAGCCGTACATGTTGTACCATCTGAAAAAGGTCTGACAGTCCTTGGTGGAAAAAATAATCAAGGGAAGACATCTGTACTAGACTCTATTGCTTGGGCACTAGGTGGTAAAAAATATCAGCCATCAAATCCACGAAGAGAAGGTTCCGTAACACCACCATCACTTAGAGTTGAGTTAAGTAATGGCTTAATCGTAGAACGCAAAGGGAAAAATAGCGATTTAAAAGTAATTGATCCATCAGGCAATAAAGCAGGACAGGCTTTGCTAGATTCTTTTGTAGAAGAACTTGCACTGGACTTACCCAAATTTATGGAAGCTACAAGCAAAGAAAAGGCACGAACACTTTTAGAAATTATTGGGGTAGGCGATAAGTTATTTGAACTTGATAACTTAGAAAATAAACTCTATCAGGAACGTTTGGCAATCGGTAAAATTGCTGATACTAAAAAGAAACATGCTCAAGAAATGCCACGTCATGAAGGCGTTCCTGAAGAGCTGATTAGTGCATCAGATTTAATTAAACAGCAGCAGGATATTCTGGCACGGAACGCAGAAAAAGAGCGTAAACGACGCAATTTAGCCCATCTAGAGGACGAAAATAAACGTCTAAAAGAAATACTTCAAGATTACCAAACTAAGCTAGAAGCCAACGAAAACGACCTTGTAGAAGCTCGTAAGTCTGCATTAGACTTGCATGATGAATCAACAGCTGAACTTGAAGCTAATATCGCTAATATTGATAAAACGAATGCAAAAATTCGAATCAATTTAGAGAAAGACCAAGCAGAACAAGAAGCGGAGTATTACAGTCAACAATATAAGGATTTAAATGAAGAAATCGATGCAATTCGTAAGGAACGTCTCGATTTATTGAAAGGAGCAGATTTACCGCTACCAGGGCTAAGTATTGTTGATGGGGAATTAACATTCAATGATCAGCATTGGGACAACATGTCAGGCTCTGAACAATTACGCGTTGCGACAGCAATTGTACGAAAACTTAAACCTGAATGTGGGTTTGTTCTAATCGATAAATTAGAACAAATGGATATCGATACCATGAAAGAATTTGGTGAATGGTTGGAGCAAGAAGATTTACAAGCGATTGCGACACGTGTCTCAAGCGGAGATGAGTGTCAAATTATTATTGAAGATGGATATGTCGTGGGACAGGAGACACTACCAAAAGAAAACGACATGAAAGTTGAAGAGAAAGGATGGGAATTTTAGTCATGAATATAACGAAAGGTAAAGTGATAAAGGCTCAAAAAGTTATTTTGTATGGACCTGAAGGAATTGGGAAATCTACCTTTGCTTCAATGTTTCCAAATCCATTATTTAGCGACACAGAAGGATCTACGATGCATCTTGATGTAGCGCGATTCGATAAACCAACTTCATGGCCAATGTTATTGTCGCAAATCGAATATGTTAAACAAAATAAACCTTGTCTAACATACGTTATTGACACTGCTGATTGGGCTGAAAAACTGGCCAAAGAGTATCTTATAGGCCAGTATCCAAAGATTAAGTCCATTGAGGATTTTGGATATGGGAAAGGGTATACGATGCTTGCAGAGGAGTGGGGTCGATTCCTTAATAAATTACAGGAAGTTGTTGACGTTGGAATCAATGTCTTAATCCTAGCGCATGCCATGATGCGTAAATTTGAACAACCTCAAGAATTAGGTTCTTATGATAGATGGGAGCTTAAACTTGAAAAGAAAACGTCGCCTCTAACTAAAGAATGGGCGGATGCAGTTTTATTTGCGACTTATGAAATTCATGTAGTCAATGTCGATAATCAAGGTGCTGCAAAGGGTAAAAATAAAGCACAAGGTGGTGCACGTGTAATGTTTACTTCTCATAATCCAGCATGGGATGCTAAAAATCGTTGGGGCCTTGCTGATAAACTTGCATTTGAATTTAAAGAAATTGCATTACATATTCCTGATCATCTTGTTGGTCCAATTATTGAAACCAAACAAGTTGTGAATGAAGATAATTCATATCAAAACGAAGTGCAAGAAGAAACATCAGAGGAAAATATTTCGACTGATACTGAAAATGATTTTGAGTGTTTAAGTATAGCGTTGCAAGATTTACTTAAAACCGATAAGGTAACTAAATCTGAGTTGATGCACTACATAATCGATATAAAAGGGCATTTTCCAAAAGGAACACCTTTAGAAAATCTACCACAAGAATATACTGATGGAGCACTTGTGGCTAATTGGCCAAAAGTTATTCAAGAGATTCGAAATATGAGAGAACCTGTTTTAGATATAAACAGTGACGATTTACCATTTTAAAATAGGAGGACAAAAATAATGACATTAAATAATAATCAAATTGAACGCGAACTAGGATGGGATGATGAAATTCAAGATGATGGAGAAGATTTTATTATTTTAAATCCTGGAAACTATGATTTTGTAGTTAAGAAATTTGAACGAGGTCGTTTTGACGGAAGTGAGAAAATGCCAGCTTGTAATATGGCTTTAGTAACATTGACTGTAGAAGACCCTAACACTGGTCGACAAGTTGATGTTCAAAATCGAATACTACTTCACAGCAGAACGGAATGGACTATCAGTGCCTTTTTTGCATCACTTGGCATGAAGAAAAAAGGTGAAAAAATTAAACCACAATGGAACATGATTGTTGGTAAAGTCGGTAAATGTAAAATTAAGAACCGAGAATATAATGGTAACTTATACAACGAAGTCGATAAGTTCTATCCAAAAGAAGAGGAAGTCGTAAATCAACAAGCATCCTGGGGTTTTTAGACCATGGAGTTAAGACCATATCAAGAATCAGCTAAGAATGCGATTCTTAATGAATGGAATAATGGCACTAAGAGAACATTACTCGTGCTACCAACTGGATGCGGAAAAACAATAGTTTTCTCTAAAGTAATAGAAGAAAAAGTTAGAGAGGGCAAGCGTGGGCTTGTCCTCGCACATCGAGGAGAACTTCTTGAACAGGCGTCCGATAAACTGTATAAGGCATCAGGAATTAGGACTGCTCTTGAAAAAGCAGAGTCTACGAGTCTCAATAGTTGGGAACGTGTTGTTGTAGGTAGTGTTCAGAGCTTGATGCGTGAAAAACGATTGCATCAATTTAGCAAAGAACACTTTGATTTTATAGTTGTTGATGAAGCGCATCATTGTATTTCTGATAGTTATCAGACAGTTTTAAATTACTTTGAAAATGCAGATGTACTTGGAGTTACTGCAACTCCTGATCGTGGTGATATGAAAAATCTAGGTAAATACTTTGGAACGTTAGCCTATCAGTATTCATTACCACAAGCGATTAAAGAAGGATACTTAAGTCCGATTAAGGCTCTCACAATTCCGCTACAATTAGATTTATCAAGTGTCTCACAACAAGCAGGAGACTTTAAGGCAAGTGATATTGGAACTGCCCTAGACCCGTATTTATATCAAATCGCCGATGAGATGGCTAAGCACTGCCAAAATAGAAAAACGGTAGTGTTTCTACCGTTAGTTGTTACTTCACAAAAGTTTAGAGATATTTTAAATGAAAAAGGATTTAGAGCAGCGGAAGTAAATGGAAGTAGTTCTGATAGAACTGAAATCTTGGAAGATTTTGAAAACAACAGATACAACGTGCTTTGCAATTCTATGCTACTTACTGAGGGGTGGGACAGTCCTGCCGTGGATTGTATCGTCGTACTTAGACCAACAAAAGTGAGAAGCTTATATTCTCAAATGGTTGGTCGTGGGACGAGACTTTATCCTGGGAAAGAGGAATTATTACTCTTAGATTTCCTATGGCATACCGAACGTCATGACTTAGTACACCCGGCTCACTTAATTGCAGAAAATGAGGAGGTTGCAAAAGCAATTACTAAGATATCAGAAGATAATGCAGGTATTGCTCTAGATATAGAACTTCTTGAGGAAAGGGCAAAAGAAGATGTTGTATCGCAAAGGGAAGAAGCCCTCGCAGAACAGCTAGCGCAGATGCGCAAGCGTAAGCGAGCACTTGTAGATCCTTTACAATTTGAATTAAGCATTCAAGCAGAAGACCTATCTAATTATGTACCAAGTTTTGGATGGGAAATGGGACCACCTACAAGTAAGCAACTTCAGCAATTAGAGAAAGCAGGGATACTACCTGATGAAATCGATAATGCAGGCAAGGCATCACTACTCATTGACAGAATTAATAAGCGTCGCGATGCAGGTCTTGCCACACCAAAACAGATAAGACTATTGGAACGATTTGATTTCCAACATGTAGGAAGTTGGTCCTTTGAAGCAGCAAATAAAATGATCAGTAGAATTGCTGCTCAAGGATGGAGACAAGTCCCTCCGGGTATTGAACCGAGAACGTATAAGCCAGAATAAGAGGAGTAGTAATGATATGAAAGTTTATGCAGTCTATAAAGGAGAGGAAATTTTAGCGATCGGAACAATTGAAGAAATTGCTAAGATATTAAGAATTAAACCTGAATCAGTTCTTTTCTACAACTCTAAGACATATAAAAAACGAACGTCTGAAAACGCTCGTAGATTAATTTAAATTTAGTAATTTAGTAGATGATGTAGATGATATTTATAATAACTATAAAAGTAATGCTGTTATTTCCACTAATTGGTGATTAAGATCATATATTACTGATTCGCTTAATAGTTCAAGAAAGGTATCTTTATCGTATGATTTTTCCTCTTGATTTAACAATTCTAAAGCATTCAATAAAGAATCTTTAGCAAGTAAAATATTAGATTTAAAGTCATCTAATTTTGTTTTTAGGATTTCACTATTCTTCCGGTTCTTGATGAATTTTGTACTGCTTATCCTGTCTAATGTAGAGTTGAATCGTGTGATGTGTAATATAACTCTATTGTGGTTTTCTCTAATTCTAGAAGCTAAGAGAAAATAGTTTTTATATATATTGATATTCTGTTCATCAAAATATAACGATAAAAGCGTTTCGTTTATGGAAATATACTCCTCAACATATTTTTCTACGCCCTCAAGAAATTGAATTTTTTTCAACTCTCGATTTCGCGATTTGTCATAAAATAAAGTAATGAATAGAGTTAAAAAAGTCGTAATAACAATTGGAAGCAAATGGTTGATGAGGAATTCAGGAAAACTAAATTTATAGTCGGGCCAATTTGATATTGAGATTGAGTTATCAATATTTGCCAGTATTGTAGTTGCGAGAGTGATTGGAATTCTTTCGAAAAAAGTTAATATGAACATTTTTGTTCCCCCTTAATAAAGTAATGATACCAAAATAAAAGATTGAATGTATCTGTATATTACTATACTTACAAATAATGAATTAGAAAGTGAGAAAACATGAATGAAGTAAATCTATTAAGTATAATAAAAAATATTGATCCATCCAAATTATCATATACAGAATGGGTTCAAGTCGGAATGGCTTTGAAGCATGAAGGTTATTCTGCTTATGATTGGGATTTGTGGTCATCTAAAGATACCGAAAGGTATAAACCAGGAGAGTGTTATCTGAAATGGGAAACATTCAATGAACAAGCAGGAACGATTGTAACAGGTGGAACAATTGTTCAACTCGCGAGAGAACAAGGATTTGAATTCCCAAAATATGATGCGGGTTATGCACTCGACTGGGATGATGAAATTGAACAAGATGAACTCGTTGTCATCGATAAGTATTGGCTTGAAGATAGAGAAATTGATGAGCCGTCAGAGGATAATTGGCATCCTGTTCAAGAACTTATAAAATATTTACAAGTTTTATTTGAGTCAACTGAAAATGTTGGCTATGTCACCTCCACCTATAAAAATGATGATGGTAAATACTTACCTCAAAAAGGAAACTTTGACCGAACTGCAGGTGAGTTAATCCAAGAATTGCATAAGTACAAAAATGATATTGGTGCAGTCATTGGTGATTACAAACCAGAAGCAGGTGCATGGATACGATTCAACCCTTTAGATGGTAAGGGTGTTAAAAATGAAAATGTAACAGATTATCGATATGCACTTGTAGAGTCAGATTCGATTCCTGTTGAACGACAACATGCCATCATTAGAGAATTAGAACTTCCTGTAGCGACACTTGTATATAGTGGTGGTAAGTCCATTCATGCAGTGGTCAAAGTTGAAGCTGCAACAATGGAAGAATATCGAAAACGTGTTAATTATCTCTATGATGTTTGTAAGAAGAATGGTCTTGAAGTCGATACTCAAAACAGAAATGCAGCACGCCTAAGTCGAATGCCCGGTGTCGTGAGAAATGGTAAGAAACAATTTCTGATGGCCACAAATATTGGAAAAGGATCATGGGCTGAGTGGGAAGAATGGATTGAAGGTGTAAATGATGATTTACCTGATCCAGAACCTTTGATTGAAGTGTTTGATAACTTGCCACCATTATCACCTCCATTAATTGAAGGTGTTTTACGCCAAGGCCATAAGATGCTTATGGCGGGACCATCCAAGGCAGGGAAGTCTTTCGCATTGATTGGACTAACAATTGCTATTGCAGAAGGTAATAAATGGTTTGGCTGGCAGTGTACACAAGGAAGAGTCTTATACGTCAATTTAGAGCTTGATAGAGCATCAGCCCTACATCGCTTTAAAGACGTTTATAAATCACTTGGAATTAAGCCTAAAAACCTCAAGAACATCGATATTTGGAATCTTAGAGGCAAAGTAGTGCCAATGGACAAACTCGCTCCTAAGCTCATTAGACGGGCTCAAAAACAAGGGTATATTGCAGTGATTATTGATCCAATTTACAAGGTAATTACAGGAGATGAAAACTCTGCAGAGCAGATGGCTCATTTTACAAATCAATTCGATAAAGTAGCCAGTGAGTTAGGTGCTTCGGTTATTTATTGTCACCATCACAGTAAAGGCTCACAAGGTAGTAAAAAATCAATGGATAGAGCAAGTGGTTCGGGCGTGTTTGCACGGGACCCTGATGCACTTATTGATTTAGTAGAATTAGAATTAACACCTGAATTAGTTAATCAAGAACATAATCGAATTATTGCAAGTATCTATGCTGAGGAACTTAAAAAGCGAAATCCAAAATATTATGAAGAAGTTGTTGGTGAAGATGATGTATTAAGTAAATTCCAAATGAAGGAATATATCAATTTAGCTTTAAAGAAAGACGAAATATTCGAGGTAGATTCTAGAGTTCAAGAAGTGGAAATATCACTCGTAAATCGCTCTGCATGGCGTGTAGAAGGGACGCTTAGAGAATACCCTAAATTCCCACCACTAAACCTCTGGTTCGAGTATCCAATCCACAAAGTAGATGAGGTGGGAGTGTTAGCTGATGTAGATCCTAAAGGGATGATTCAACCGGTATGGAGTAAAAACATTAGTAAGAAAAAAACTCCTGAAGAACGAAAAAAAGAACGTCAAGATGAACTTGAGTCTGCATATTTTGCTCTAGACATAGGAGAAGAAATTAAGATAAAAGATATAGCAGAATACTTACAAGTAACTGAAAAAACTATTCGAAATAGAATTAAAGAACATGGTGGTTTTTGGATAGAAGAAGGAATTGTAGGTAAAAAAGGATGAAGGAAACATCGAGAAATTTCCCTTTCTTTCCTTTGGGAAAATAAGGGAAAAACACCGTAAATTTCCTTTCCCTAAAAGGCAGGGAAAGTAGGGAAAAAGTCGATAATTTCCCTAGGGAAAGAAAAACATATTATATAAATAATATAAGTTGTGTTTCCCTCTCACGAGGTCATGGGGTAAAAGGTAGGTGGGCTTAAGCGCTGCCCACCACACCTACTTTCCCCTTTCCATGACAAAGGCAAATTTTAAAAAAGAAAGGAGTACGCCTTAATGAGAAAAGTTAGACGAAGCAAAAAATTATTAGTCGGTAGAAATATGCCACCGTCATATCATAGACATCCGAATTGTCAATTCGATATAACAAAAAGTGAAACTGTCCAATGGTTAATTAGTCAACCTGATATTTTGAGTTTTGTTTGGGATCAATTTAAACAGTCAGGCGATTTAAAATTTAATCCTATAACTGGACAATGGCAAGGTGTTGATTATGAGAGTAAGAAATAAATTAACAGGAGTTATTGGGAACAGCAACATGTTCCACGAACATGACTTGAATCGAATTATTGTTGCTACTGAATTTTGGATTGATGATGACGTTGTATCGAATTACGACGTGTATCTTGAAGGTAAGGGGTGGATTGATCTCATCGAAGCGTTTCGATTGAAACTTGTGATTCCAGATAATTACACGAATTACTTTAGAGCATCAAAGTCGGATATCGAAAGAGAGCGTGGCTATTATGAGTGATTTACAAATGCATATGGCAAAGATAACTGAATTGTTGGAGTTTCAGAACTCAAAAGACTTCCAATATCTCTCGGACTGTTCAAAGTATAAGTTCAAACGTAGATTAAATTTTCACTTGCATAAGATTGTAAATTATTATACAAATTTTGCTTTTGAACTATTTCATGCGATTAAACGTGCGGTAGAGGAAGTGATGATGTGTTTGGAACCATTTATTTCTGCGATTATTAAACTTGTAGTTGGTGAAGCTGATGATTGAGTTTTTCATTCCGATGATTACTCCTACGACAACACATCAGCAAAAGAAGGTACGTGTGGTAAGTGGCAAGCCAGTGTTCTATGAACCGCCCAAATTGAAAGCAGCTCGCGCGAAGTTGATGGGATATCTTTACGAATTTGCTCCTGAGGCTTCAATAAATGGCCCAATTCGCTTGAAAGTTGTTTGGTTATACAAAGAAACCACGCGACATAAAAGAGGCGCCTATAAGCCTACAAAGCCCGATTTAGATAATATGCAAAAATTACTTATCGATTGTATGACAGATTTAGGATTCTGGAATGATGATGCTCAGATTACGTCTATGCTAGTCGAGAAAATGTATGACAAAGTGCCAGGAATTTATATCAAAATTGAAGAGTTGGAGTTGGAGGTATGATTGACAACTTATGGTTGTTTTTGAAGGCTTCAGTTTTAATGCTAGTCATTGCAATTGTTTGGGCAATTATATTTTCAGTAATTCGAGAAGTAGTAATTCAAAATCATGATGATCCTGATAGCAAGTAACGAAAGTAAGACCTTAAAAGGAGTTGATAGATAATGCGACAAAATAGTAACTATCTGCGTGATTGCTGTGACTGATAAACGCGCCAAGATAAATCACGCTAAGTCTGAACTTCGAAACTACATGTATCTTCTTAACGTGTGTCACAAATACGAGAGTAGAATTATTGAGCTAGAAACGCAACTAGAAGCCGTAAAATCATCGTCTGCTCCTTTGATACTCGGCAATAGCGGTTTAAATCCTGAAGAGCGTAAAAATGAGCTTAGAGATAAACTGCAGATTTATCAAAAGGAGTTAGCACTCGTTCGTTATCGAACTGATAAGATTAAAAACTTCCTAGATAGCCTCGAATATTCTGATCGCGTTATTGTGACTGATATTTACATCAAAAACATTAACATTGAGAAAGTAGCTACACGCTTTTATTGTTCAGAAAGAACACTAAGGCGAAAAGTAGATGAGTTAATGGTGAAATTTTGAACAAACCTACACCAAGCGGTGTAGGTTTTGGTATGGTTTAATCAGTGATGAGGAGGGCAATTAATGATAACTATACCAAATTTATCTACATATAATTCTATAGAAAGTGCAAGAACATTAAAAGCAAATTTAATACTTAACCAAGAACCTAAAGTGAAGTTTAATTTGACTGCAATTCGCAATTGTGATCCTTTTGCAATGATCATTGTAGGACTAGCAATACGAGATATACTGCATGATAGAGAAGTCATTGCGGAAAATCTTAATGATATTAATGACTATGCAGGTAGCATGTGTTTTTATGACTTCATTGGTGTGAAAAATTTAGGATTAAAAGTGAATAGTAGGAGTGGATCTACCAAACACATTCCCATTACGATTGTACGGAAAAGTATACTTATGGAAAAGTGTAGAAATCAAAATAAAGAGTTTATTGACGCATTGAGGGAGTACTCATTTCGAGTAGCGAAGGTATTAAGTAGAAATTATCCGGAATCGGAGATTGCGTTTGAGTACTTAATTCGCGAAATGATTAGAAATATATTTGAGCATAGTGAATCAGAATGTGCATATATCTGTGGTCAATACTGGCCTAGTTATGATTTGATTGAAATAGCGATTGCAGATGACGGTATTGGTATAAAAAACTCCCTCAAATCGAATATGAATTATATAAATTTGATTGAAAATGATAATGACGCAATTAAATTAGCGATGAGACCTGGAGTTTCTAAAAGTTATAGTCAGTCGGAAAATCCTATATTTAATCCAGATAAAAATTCTGGATTTGGCTTATATGTTGTTAGTGAATTATGTCTCGCGTTGGATGGGTCGTTTATTATAACTAGCGGCAGTAATTCAAAGCATATAGGACGTAGCTCTGAAAATAGCGGATTATTAATTAAAGAAAGTATTTCAAACCATAATGGAACAGCAATAATGATAAGAATTAAACCAACAATGTTAGTTGATTTCGACAACATTTTTGATTCGATAATCGAAAAGGGAGAGGAACTTGCAAAGCAAGATAAGTTGGCTTTTAGTAAGTCATCTAGCTTATCTAGAAAATTGAGCCGTGATCTATATTAATGACCGTCGCGACCCTGTTTTCGGTGCTATTATGGTAGTGTGGCAGTTGTGACTAATACACTTATTCATTCATTGACTTTTCCTTTCTGAGTCAACCCCCTTAAACCCTACTAGTATCTCTGGTGGGGTTTTGTTATGATTGGGATGCTGAAAAGTGGGAGGGTAATTATGTTCAAGACACTAATAAAGGAAGAGAATAATAAAAACAGATGGTATCCAACATCGGTTAATAGTTTAGAGCGCTCTATTCTATTAGGTAGCTACAAGGAACGCAAAAATTTTGCGTATAGCATGCAGTATTTACAATATTTGGAACTGCAGTTTGATGAATTAAATTTATCAGAGGTCTTGTTTAAGATTAATATCAAGAGTTATATAGTGACTGGAATGGGAATCATCGAAATGCTTTTTAAAAACTTATTACATGACACTGGCAATTGGAACCGTACAACATGGATAAAAAATAATGATTATGAAACTAATTCCAAAAAAAAAGATGGTAAAAAGGTTAAATTAAAAATCGAAGAATTTGTTGAAGTTAAAGAATATGACATGCGAATGGATTTTGATTCAATGATAAAAAAAGTAGATAGTAAGAAACTTCTTAGTATAAAAAGTAATAATTTTCCTGCAGTAAAAAAATTGAAGGTCTTGAGAAATAAAGTTCACTTACAAATCAATGATGACAAAGAAGATCATGACTACAATTCTTTTGATCTGGAATCATTGCAAATGATGAGGCGTATTCTTTATGCTGTACTGATTACAGAAGAAATTCAGAATCCTCTTGGAGTCGGAAAATTTGATTTTATAATTGAAGCATATAATAAGAGAATTAACTTCGAGAAGACTTTAAAAAAAACTCCAAAAAATGTTTAGAGGGGATGGAAAAAATAAATTAAAAATCTCCCAAACATTGATAGTTAAAATTTCATATAAATTGATGGCTTGGCCCACTAAGTTGGGTTTTTGTGTGTAACAAAAAACACCCGAAGGTGTTTTGAATTATTTAATTTTGTCTGAAATATCACGAACATCATTACTTATAGCGGTAAGTTCGTTATAATTCATGAAATTATAAGAATCAATGTTAATTGCGTCAGTTGATGATTCAATTGATACTAGACGTTCATTAATACTTTTCAATTCATTCAGAATTTGGTTTAGTATATTTTCCATAATATTCCTTTCTAATCAAAAAAGTTCTGATAAACTAATTATAATCAAAGGAGGTGATATCTATGTCAAATAAAAGAGGGAAATACGCAAAATGGCTTGAACCCCAAAATTTAGTGCTTCTCGAAAGCTGGGCTCGTAAGATTTCAAACGAACAAATCGCAGCGAACATAGGTATCGCTCCGAAAACGTTGTATGCCTGGATGAACAAGTATCCTGAGATACGTGAAGCAGTTGGACGGGGTAAGGAAGTTCTAGTATCTGAAATCGAGAATGCTCTTGTTAAACGAGCACTTGGGTTTACTGAAGAAGTGAAGCGAGCCAAGGTAACAAAAGATGGCGATGTGGTTCGGTATACGGAAGAGGTATATTATCCACCAGACCCAACGTCACTCATTTTCGCATTAAAAAATTTTGATCCTGAACATTGGCGTGATAAACACTCATATGAGCATAGTGGTGAGATTAACAATCCGTTTGCGAATTTAACGACTGAGGAGTTGAGAAATATTGCAAACAAAGATTGCTGATGGTGCAAGACAAGAGCTTGCAAGAAGACACTATGCAGATTATGTATCATATACGCATCGCGGGAATTATCAGCATGCCAAGCATACACGTCTTATCTGTGAACGGTTAGAGAAACTTATTTATCAAACGAATCAAAGAATTGTTATTGCAATGCCACCACGGCACAGTAAGTCGATGACAATCACTGAAACGTTTCCAAGTTTTTATTTATGTAAGCGTCCAGAGAAACGTGTCATCTTAGCTGCATACGCTTCTACCCTTGCAGATGGTTTTAGTAGACGTAATAGACAAAAAATTGAAGAGTTCGGAAGGACTCTTTTTAATTTGGGATTAAGTAAAGAAAAAGCGACCGAAAATGAATGGGAAATGGACAATAAGATAGGTGGTTTGATTAGTGCAGGGATACTTGGTGGTGTAACTGGTAAAGGAGCTGACCTGCTAATTATTGATGACCCGATTAAAAACATGGCAGAAGCTTTGTCTGAAACATATCGTAATAAAGTATGGAATGAGTGGGAGGCAACATTTTCAACTCGTCTTCACCCAGGAGCAAATGTAATCCTGATCATGACGATGTGGCATCAAGATGACCTAGCTAATCGTTTTATTAGAAAAGATTGGGAGACAATTATCATACCTTGTGAGGCTGAAGTGAATGATATTTTAGGACGTGAAGTTGGTGAGCCATTATGGCCAGAACGAGGTTACGATAAAGCTTGGATTGAAGCGAAGAAATTAGAAGTTGGTTCTCGTGTTTGGAGTGCTTTGTATCAACAAAAACCGGTACCAAGTGATGGTGAAATATTTAAAGAAAGTTGGTTCCGTTTTTATCGGATAAATGAAGAAATTGAAGTGTCCAATAAGATACAGTCATGGGATTTGGCATTTGAAGGCAAGAAAACATCAGACTATGTTGTTGGTCAAGTTTGGGGCGAGAAAGGTATCAACGCATATTTGGAGTACCAATGGCGTGATAGAGCATCTTTTACAGAAACAGTTAAAGCAATCCGCACGGTGACGAATCGTTTTCCTGAAGCAAAGACGAAACTTGTAGAGAAGAAAGCAAATGGGGCAGCTGTCATTGACTCGTTGAAGGATGACATAACAGGGATAGTTGATATCAATCCAAAGGAGTCAAAGATAGCCAGAGCCAATGCAATTACACCGTTTATGGAAGCAGGCAATGTTTGGTTCCCACATCCTGACGAACAACCATGGGTCAATGACCTGATTGCAGAACTGCTAGCGTTCCCGAACGGCGCAAATGACGACCAAGTCGATGCACTTACACAGGCTTTACATAGAATTTATTTAAGTAAGAAGAAAGTAAAAACAAGGAGAGGATTATTCTAATGGAATTAACACGTGAACGAATTGAATACATTAAGAAACGAAAAAAAGAAGAAACGTCACAGTTAAATCTTCAACTTGATTACTATAAGGGAAGACATCGTATTTTAGATAGGCTTAAAGATCCTGATTTATCCAATTACCGAATTGTTGTTAATCATTGTAAGCGAATTGTCGATATTAATGCAGGTGCACTATTCAATCAACCCGTACAGTATCAAGCAGATGAAGATGTTGACATTTCACCTATTTTAGAGGAATACAATAAGCAAACTATCGAACGTCTTGATTTGGCCAATGGTAAGAAAGTAGGAATCTACGGGAAGTCTTATGAATATATCTATGCAAAAGAAGTTGATGGAGAAATAAGTATTATTTCAACGCTATTAGATCCAAATTATTCATTTATTAAGTATGATAACAGCATAGAGAGAAATAAGCTTTATGGTGTATTTTGGAGTGAAGATGATGAGGCAAAGACTGAAGAATGGACGATTGTTGATGATTCAGAAATTAACATTTATCTCGTGGATAAGAAAGGCAGAATTATCCTTGATATAGAGCGTTCGACACCGCATTTATTTGGTCGTATTCCGATGATTGAGTATTTTAATAACGACGAAAAACAAGGTGACTTTGAGCAAGCGATTAGTCTTAATGATGCACTCAATGTATTACAGTCTGATCGTATCAATGACAAGGAACAACTTGTTGCTGCTATTTTGGCCATTTATGGGGCAAACGTTGATGACGAAGATATGGATTCAATTAAAGCAAATCGCGTTATCATGTTTCCAGAAGGCTCAAAGGCAGAATATCTTATTAAAGCCATGGATGAGGATTCAATTGAGGTTTTAAAGAAATCAATAGTAGATGACATTTATACCGTTACGATGACTCCGAACTTGTCTGATGAAAAGTTTGCTGGTAATGCATCAGGTGTTGCGCTTGAATTAAAGATTATTCCATTTATCCAAAATATCGATAACAAAAAGACATTTATGTCGATAGGGCTAGATGAACGATTTGAGATTTATGCAAATGTTTTGAAGGCTTTAAAACGCATGGATGCTGATGTAGATGCATCAAACATGGATGTAATCTTTAAACATAACCTACCTCAAAACAAGCTTGAAATTGCTCAAATTATTGGTCTATTGTGGGGCAAGGTTGATAGAGCAACGCTCATTAGTTGGCTTCCAGATATCAAAGACGCTCAGGAAATACTTGATGCTATGGATGCAGATGAAGAAGAGGCTCGTAAAAAGTATGCAATTCCTAACTTTGGCGATTTAGGTGTAGGTCAAGATGAAGACGAAGAAGCGCTATAATTATTGGCTTAAAAGACAGGATGAACGACTTGCTTATTCGGAGCGAATTTCAAACGAAACAATTGCTCAAATTATGGATGTCTACAATGATTCTTTACAACGTGTAGAGAAGAGAATTGATAATATTATCAAAAACTATTCGCAATCGATTCAAATGCCCGCTGACCAGTTAAAGGCGTTGTTATCCGAGCATGATAAACAAAAACTGCTTGAGGACTTGCAGCAGGATTTAATTAAAAATGGTGCAAATACGAATGCCAATATGAATTGGCTTCGTGGTAATTATCTTAAACGCTTAACAGACCAGGAGAGTATAAAGCTACAATTGGAAAATGAGCGGAGAATTATTGCGTCACATGAAAAATCACTCAGTACGCTTGGCTATAAGAATACAATTGAACGTACTTACTTATCAATGACGCGTGATTTAACTGGACAGACAAAGCATTTAAGTGAAAGTGCTAAAAATTCACTGTTAAATCAACGTTGGATATCGAGTAAAAACTATTCAAAGCGAATTTGGGATAATACAGGGAAACTAAGCAATGATGTGAATAAACTTATTAATTCGTCCTTGATTTCAGGGGCCTCGAGAAATGACATTATCAATGATCTAAAAGAAAGATACGATGTTGCGCGGTATCGTGCTGAAGTTTTGGTAAGAACAGAAATGAATTACTTTGAGAACCAATCCGAGCTAAAATCGTATCAGGATGCAGGCATTGAACATTATATCTACATCGCAACACGTGACAGTCGTACAAGTGTGATATGCTCTGGTTTGGATAATCAACGATTTGCAGTTAAAGATGCTCAGGCAGGACTTAATTATCCGCCCATGCATCCTAATTGCAGAAGTACAACTGTGCCGGACTTAGATTTTGTAGATGACTATCGCGTCTATAAAAATCCGATTACTGGATTGAGAGAAAAGACAACAAAATCCTATGAGGACTGGCTAAGCGATATTGAAGAAAAAGCAGAGTCGAAGTATAATATAGATAGAGATAGAATCACATCAAAGTATGATAGAAACATCTTTGCAGAGACTCATCAAATGAGGGATATTGATTTAGTTCAATCTCTTGAACTGGATGAAATATCACTTATTCAGTCTTACTCAAGGGATCTCTATCAAGATTTGAATAGATATCTAAGAGGTGAGTTTGAGTTTGCACCAGATATCTTCAAAATTAACGCGAGAAAACTTAACAATGTACTAAATCGTCATGAGTTAAAAGAAGATGCATTATTAAGGCGCGGAGTAAGTGGTGTGACTATCGAACAGATGGGAATAAAAGGTCTTGGAGAAGTTCAATTGAAAGGGTTCACTTCAACGACCATAAATCCCAATATTTCAATGCTATTTATGCATAAACAACCTAAGAAAGTTTATATGGAGTTTTTAGCTCCCAAAGGAACAAAAGGGTTATACATCTCAAATTTAGCCGAATATGGTAGTGAACAAGAGTTTTTATTACCACATAATACACGAATTAATGTTGAATCAATAAAGGAAAAGGAGGGTTACACACATGTCAAAGCACGGATCATTGTCTGATAAAGACAAGAAGATAAAAGTTTTTACAGAAGCTAAAAAGAATCGCGAGCTTTCTGAAAAGTTTTTAAGTGAAACAGGTCGCAACACTAATGCGTTTATGATAGCGCGTTGGAATAGTGAAAGTGACCCAACATCTACAGAGTTCGATGACTTGAAAAAAGAATTTGAACAATGGAAGAATAACTATAATATCAACTAAGACGGTAACCCCGTCTTTTTTAATGAAAGGATGTGTAGGAAAGCAGTAGAAAAATAATTTAGACGCTCATGATGCGTCTTTTTATTTGTCCTGAGTATGACGCTATAAAGTGCTTAATTTGAAGAAAGAACTTTAAGGTAGAAAACTTAAAGGGCAGGAGGTAAAAATGAAAGATTTAATTAAATTCCCACTAAACATTCAATTGTTTGGTGATGAGGCACCTAATGATACACAAGAAGGTAATGAGAACTTAAGTGGAGCAGAAAAGCCGAAAGTATTCACGCAAGCAGATATTGACCGTGCTGTTACTGCAGCAGTAAAAACACGTGATGAAAAACATAGCAAGGCATTAAAAGATGCGGTTGAAGCAGCGATTGCCGAGCAGAAACGTCTGGCTGCGCTAACGGAAGAAGAACGCAAAGAAGAAGCCCGTAAGCTTGCGGATCAAGCTGTAGCACAAAAACAAAAAGATTTAGATGAAAAGATTTTGCGTTTTGATGTTGGTGAAGTACTTGTAAAGCGTGGACTTAATCCAGATTTACTTAGTTTTGTTTTAGGGAAAGATTTAGATGATTCAGTCGCTAAAATTGATGCTTTGACGGAAATCATCAATAAGCAGGTAGAGGAACAAATAAAACTAGTTGTAACGAAACCTGGAGTTCCTACACGACCTAAAACGAAGACACTAACTAAGAAAGAAATCATGGATATTAAAGATAGTGAAGAGCGATTACGACAAATTGCACTTCACCCAGAATTATTTAATTATGGAGGATAGAAAAATGAAACAAAAAATGAAGTTTCCATTGGACATTCAATTGTTCGCAGAAGATAACTTAGTGAAAACTCCTAATATGGGTGTTGCACAAGATATTGACTTTGTGGAGCGCTTTAGTGCTTCTTTAATCAAACTATCAGAAGCCTTAGGTGTTACACGTCCACTTCCTTTGAAACAAGGAAATAAGATTCAAACATATAAATTTATTTTGACAAAGCCAGCAGGTGATGCTGCAAAAGGTATTGTAGGAGAAGGTGAAGATATTCCACTAACTCACGTTAAACGTGAAAAAGACAAAGAGTATACTGTTGATTTCCGTAAATACCGTAAAGCAGTAACGATGGAAGAAGTACAACGTGTGGGTTATGACGCTGCCGTTAATAAATCAGATAATCAAGTTCTTGGTTTAATGCAAAAGAACATCCGTACTGATTTCTTCGATTTCTTAGCAACTGCACCAACAAAACTAAAAGCAGATTCTTTACAAGGGGCATTTGGTAAGTCATGGGGTAAAATTAATGCATTATTTGAGGATTATGGTGAGTTCCAAATTGTTCAATTTATTAATCCGGAAGATGCAGGAGAATACCTTGGTGAAGCTGCAATTGCTAATGGTGAATCCGTTGGTTTTGGATTAACACTCTTAAAAGATTTCACGGGAGCTGGAATTGTAATGACAAATGCGTCTGTACCTCGTGGAAAGGTTTATGCAACTGCGGTTGATAATATCAATCTAATGTATATTGATGTGAATGGTGAGGCTAAAAAAGTCTTTGAAGGTAAACCAGTGGTTACGGATGAATTAGGGTTAATTGGTCTTGTAAAAGAGGCAAATACAGTTAATGCTACTACAAGTTCAACGCTATTCAACGGAATTAAATTGTTTGCCGAAATTACCAATGGTGTTATTGAAGTAACTATTGAGAAACCTGAGAAAAAAGCAGTTGAAGGGGATGCTCTTGCAGCAAAGAAAACACTTGAAGAAATGACGGTACCTGAACTTAAACAACTAGCAGAACTTTTAGGAGTTGACTACGGGCAAAAAACTAAGAAAGAAGAACTTGTAGCACTCTTAAAAACTGTAAAAGCAAATCCATCAGGATCTGTTTAATTTAAGAGGTTAGATAATGATGGAAATGGTCCAAGAAATAAAGAAATACCTTCAAGTCTTGGAACCAAATATCACGATTACTGACGTTCAAATTGACATGATTTTAAATCGAATAAAGGTATATCTCAATAGATCAGATATACCTTTTATTTTGTCATCGACGATTGCTGAAATGATTATTGAACAAGCGAAAATGAATCGTAAAAACGACGACGATACAATTTCTTCAATTTCAGATAATGGGCAATCCATATCATTTAGTAATAAAGTTTTTGAGTCGATGATGTCACAAAAAGACGTAGATTTATTTGCATCACACACTGCTATCTTAAATCGCTTTCGAAAGGTAGGTGTCATAGGTGTACATCCCTTCAAAAATGAATAATTTGATGCGCAAGTACTTCTACGATAAGTCAGTTGAGTTTTACAAATACGAAAAAATTGGTTCAAGTGAAGGTGGTAGATCTAAAAAAGGCGAAAAGGTAGCTTTAGGAAGTATTCAATGTAATATACAGCCAACATCTCATAAACTGATAAAAGAGACGTATGGTATTGATATCGATGCGAAATATGTCGTTACATGTGGAGTCAGTGAACATGTTGAAAAAGGATGGCAACTTTATTTCAAAGGAGAGGAAATGGAAGTTGTAGAGGTATTGCACTATGATTCCCATTTGATGATTTTATGTCAGTGATTAAAAACCTTGATAAATTAACCAAAAAGCTATCACGTACGCATCAACTTGTTCTTCAAGAAAGTAAAAAAGAAATTACTCGAAAGGCTTTAGCTATCCAAAAAGATGCAAAGCTCAATGCTCCATCAGCAGCAGGTGATTTAATAAATTCAATTAAAAAAGAAGTAAGAGTCGAGGGTGACGAAATCGTCGGTCGGGTTTATACCAAAAATGACCATGCACTTTTTGTAGAGTTTGGTACGGGTCCAAAAGGTAAAGGATCAGCAAGTATTGTGCCTAAAGGCGTTGTACTTCAATATCGAGAAACGCCATGGTTTGTTAATATAAAGGATTTTCCTGACTACAAGCGGTACAACCTGATAACTTACACGGTTGGCGAAGAAACGTTTGTCTTAATTCGAGGTCAGAAAGCGCAACAGTTTATGTCACCAGCAGCCAAACGATACAGTGGTACAGTAGGAAAATCAGTAGGAACGGCAATATCTAAGCAGATTAGAAAGGAACTAATAAAATGAGAAAAGAATTCTATGAATGTCTATGTACAGTTTGTCAAAATGTATTTCAAGACTATCCAGATGAAAACACTTCATTTCCTTGCTTAATTTTTGACTTGGATTATACTGCTGCTTATTCCCTCAATAACATTGCATATTTTAAGCAATATGCTCGTGTAGAAATTTTTACAGAAACTTCTGAAGAACGAAGTGCACTCGAGCTCCAGTTAATTGAAAAATTATTTAAATATGATTGGATTAATGTTAGCAATCGAAGTATTCCTGATGCTGAATATTACAGACAAAATCTTACTTTTGAAAGGAAAGTGTAATCGTGTGGAGAAGAACTAGAACAATTAATGAAATAGAAGAAAGTAGAGAGGTGGTAAATATGGAAAAAGAAACCAAACGTACAATTGGTACAAAATTACTCTTAAAGAAATTAGGTAGTGAACAAGCAGACTTGGCTATCGGTGATTTAACGAATATTGGAGAAATTGGATTAGAGTCTGAAGAGATTGATGTAACAACACATGATAGTGAAGGTGACTTCAAGGAATATATTGCAGGATCTAAAGATGGAGGCGAAGTTTCTGTTGAAGGATATCTATTCAATCAAGAAACCTTTGAAAAATTATTGGCTCTTGCGAACTCTCGAGAAGTTCGTGATTGGGAAGTTAAATACCCAAGTGGTGCGGTTTGGTCTTTTAAAGCATTCGTAAAATCTTTAAAAGATGGCGCAAAAGGTCTCGATGATGTATCAAGTTTTACTGCAAACTTACGTGTGTCTGGTGCACCAACATTCAAAAAATCTGTTTAATGGAAAGAGGTAAGTATGACTAAAATTTTATTCAAATTCAATGCTTCAACAGTTGATTCAATTGAAAAACGTACTGGAGAATCAATCGGTAATGCATTGACTAATACAACGATTAGTAATATTTCAACATTCGTAGAACTTGCATCAGTTTCAGAGGAAGGAAAGGTTGGGATGTCTCGTTCATTGGCACTCAAGAGCATTGACGCTTATCTTGAAGAAGAAAATGATATGGACGATTTAGTTCTCGATATTACAGAACAGCTGGTTGCTGACGGTTTTTTATCGCGGGGTCTCTCAGTAGAGAAGATGAGAGCGTTGAAGGAATCGAAAGTTCAAGAGTTTGCGAAAGCAGTAGACAGAGAATTGAACAAATAATCTCTTATCGTTTCGGCGACCATTGGCGTGAGAATGAATCAAGTGCGATTGAGATAGGCTTAGACTTAAATTATTATTGGAGTTTGAACCCAAAACAGTTTCAAAAGCATGTTGATATTTTCAATAAGAAAGAATCAGAACGAATGATGTATGACGATAGACTTAATCATTTATTAGGTCAATACATTGTTCTTGCAATTCATGATCCAGGAAGTTATCCAAAGGATTCATTTTTATCTCAAGCAAACACGAATTCAGATAGAATGAGTGACTTTGAGATGGAAAAAATGGCGCGCCGAAACACAATTATGTTAGGAGGTGACATTGTACAATGACCATTGAAGAATTACAGATTTTAATTACTGCAAATACAAATGAATTACGTAAAGAGATTTCTCGTACGAATAACACTTTACAAGGTTTAGAACGCAAATCCGCGAAAACATCGCGAGGTGTCGTGAGTGGTTTTCGATTCATGAAAACTGCTATCTTAGCACTTGGAATTGGTAAACTTATTCAAAGTATCACTAATGGACTCGATGGTGCCATAGCGCGTGTTGATACAATGAATAACTTCCCACGAACGATGAGTAATCTTGGTATCAGTGCAAGTGATTCAAAAATGGCAATTGACCGATTAAGTAACAAGCTTAAAGGCTTGCCAACAACACTTAATGATGCAGCACTTTCTGTTCAACGATTTACAAGTGCGAACGGAAACATTAAAGCATCAACTGAAATGTTTTTAGCAATGAATAATGCTATTCTAGCGGGTGGAGCGCCTATTGAGCTACAAAAAACCGCCTTAGAGCAATTATCGCAAGCCTATACAAAAGGGAAACCTGATATGCAAGAATGGCGTGCAGCGATGACTGCAATGCCCGCTCAATTAAAACAAGTTGCGATGGCCATGGGATATGCTAGTGCTGATCAACTTGGAGAAAGTCTTCGTAACGGTAGTGTTTCGATGAATGAGTTTATGCTTGCAATGATTCAATTAAACAAGCAAGGAATTAATGGTTTTCAAAGCTTTGAGGCACAAGCTCGAAATTCTACTGGAGGAATTGCAACCTCTATTGCAAATTTGAAAACTGCAATTACTCGTGGAATTGCAGATGTTATCAATACAATTGGCCAAGCAAATATTGCTGGCTTTTTTAATGCAATTACAAATGCAATCAATGCAACGATTCCGTATATCTTAGCATTTATTAAAGTAGTACAAATGGCGGTTGCGTGGGTTGCTAAACTGTTTGGAAAGACAATTAAACAATCAAAGACACTTGGAAGCAATGTACAAAGTGCAACAAGCTCTATGGGTGGTTTAAGTAACCAAGCAGGAAATGCTACAGGCGGTATCAATAAAGCTACTAAGGCTGCCAAGAAACTAAATAAAGAAATGAGTTCACTTGCGGATTTTGATGGTGATCTTCACGTAATGAAACAAGACGTTGGAGATTCGGGTGATTCAGGCGGCTATGGTGGTAGTGCAAGTGTGCCAAATGTTGGTGGAGGAGCGGTTGACTTATCAGGACTTGAATTCGATTGGGATGAGCAAGCGGATAGTATTGATAAAGTAAATGAGAAAGTGGAACAACTTCTTGGATTTGTAAAAGGGATTGGAGCTTTTGTAGAGAAGCATAAAGTTCCAATTGTTTCTACGCTTGCCGCAGTAAGTGCAGGACTGGGTGCACTAGGATTAATTGCATTATATGGTAAATTTCAAAAAGTTGCCGAAGTAGCTTCTAAAGTCGTTGGACTATTTAAACTTTGGACAGGAGAAATGGGCTTGGTCAAAGGGACATTGGACTTGCTAGTAACAGCAATAGGACCGGCAACACTTATTATTGCAGGAATTGTTGCGGTTGTTGCTGCAGTCGCCGGGGCTTTAACTCAACTTTGGATGACGAATGAAGAGTTTAGAAACAAAGTTACAGCGGCGTGGGAAGGGCTTAAAGAAACATTATCCTTATTCTACGACACAGTAATTGGACCTGTTTTTACGTCGTTTAAAGAGGCTCTAATGATGATTTGGACGGATGGTGTTCAACCATTATGGGATGGTTGGGTTGAGTTTGTTCGTTCTATCTCAAGCGCACTCTTAGGTTTTTGGAATGATGTCCTGAAAGATTACGTAGATTGGTTTATTAAAACCTTTGGACCGGTTCTTTCTAACGTTTTAGACATCGTTATGAAAGCATTCTCGTTTGCAATGTCTACAATTGGTCGTCTTGTTGGAACAGTCTTTAAAAACATTGGAGCACGTGTAGAAGGGCTTGTTGGAGTGTTCATAGGATTAATTACCTTTATTCGTGGTGTTTTTACTGGTGATTGGAAAATGGCATGGAATGGCGTTGTTAAAATCTTTGATTCTATAACAACGGCTATCGGAAAGATTTGGGGTAATACTTGGGATTTTATCCTCAAGGTCTTTAACACGGGTGGTAAAGTTTTTGACGGAATTAAAGCAGGTATTGTCAATGCGTTCTCTGCGATCGTTAATGCATTGATTGGTGGAATTAACAAAATAATTGCACTACCATTCAACTCGATAAATGGCATCCTCAATGGTATCAAGAATATATCGATATTGGGTGCTAAACCATTTAGTGGTTTTTGGGATTATAATCCATTGCCAGTACCACAAATTCCAAAACTTCCAGCATATGAAAAAGGTACAAACTATGTACCGGAGACTGGATATGCGTTACTCCATAAAGGTGAGTCTGTTGTACCTGCAAAACAAGGAGCTCCCTATCGTGAGAATGTGCAAGAACGCCTTGAAATCATTCAAATCCTTATGGAAATGAATATTCACTTGCGTCGTATCTATGAAAAAGATACAGATATCTATATGGATTCAGTCAAACTGAATCAACAGCTTAAAAAAGCAGAGTTAAAACAATTAAAAGCATTAGGAGTCGGATAGGAGGTGTATCATGGCTAGTAAAAATGATTTGAGGATTGTTGTAGAAGGATACACTTTCCCTTCTCCATTGAGAGATACGTTCTCTGTTAAGAAAATTAAATACAATGCGTTTGCTGAGCGAACTGCAAAGACGATGCGCATTGATCAATTAGGAGATGTATGGGGCGTAGAGTTTACGCTCCCATCTCTTCCAGAAACTGAATATAAGAAGATTGCAGATGCACTTTCACCCTTTGTTGTAGAAATGGAATTTTATAATGTGTTTGAGGGAAAGCGTATGAAGACTACGTTTTATCATTCAGACTTAGAAGTTGTGAGAATTAGTCAAGATTTACACAGACCACTAAACATTAAGTTTACGGGAACTGAGGTGATTTGATGTGGCAAACATCGGAGGTCTATAAAAAACTTGCAAATGCGCAAACACGTACACCGATTCCAATTGTACAAATCAATGGTATTGAAATTGACATCATTAGTTTAGAATTCAAGGAACCAAGAGAAACTTTTATTGGTGGTTTCGCTGCAAAATACATTGTCCTACAAATTGATAGGGATGCATATGCAGGTGAATTGATAGGTGCGGAAATTGAACCATTCATTCAATTTAAAGGAGACGAAACTAAAGTCCCAATTGGTAAGTTTTATGCAGATAAAGAAGACGTTGAATTTGATGAGGTAAAGAAAAAATATACGATAACAGCTTATGATAAAACTATTTGTTTCGATAAGCGGTATGAACACCTAGAATGGCCAATGACAGGAGAAGTGTTTTTAACCGCAGTATGTAAAGCTGTCGGTGTTAATTTGAATATTGAATGTACATCTAAAATATCGTATTATCTTAAGCCGATTCAGGGTATCAATGTAAACGAAAAAGAAATTATTTCTTATCGACAACTTATCAATGAATTTGCGCGCTTCAATTTTTGCTCAGCACATATTAATCGACGTGGTGAATTAGAGTTTAGAAGTGTCTTTATTAATAATTCAATTAGTGAAGTAATAACTGGCTATGACTATAATGACTTAAAAATAGACAAGACCGTTAAACCTTTCAACTCATTAGTATATGAACAAAAAGATATCAATGATCCATTTTTTAAAAAAGATGAAGTGAGTATTACAACGCATGGATTAACAGAATTGAAAATTACAGATAATGTATTTATTGATTTCATGGATAAAGCAACGCAACAAAATTATGTTGATGAAATGTTCTCCAAAATATCAGGATTTATTTATCATAAGTTTGAAAGTAATTTAATCATGAGACCTGATTATGATTCATGTGATGTTCTTGGGTATGAAGACTTAGATGGTTACTTATATCGAGTTGTCTTAACTGATATTTCATGGTCATGGATTGGTGGTGGAATGAAAGGAACGTTGAAGTGTCCTCAATTGCCTGAAACTGTGACGAAGTATGAATTGGCAGGGGAGCGCCAAGACTTGTTGAATATGAGCATCGATGTAGATAGAGTGAATAAAAAAATTACTTCACTTGCTCGAGAAACAGGGAAGATACAAGATCAGAATGATTATTTATCGGACCTCGTTGAAGACAATCAAACTAAAATCACACAGACTGCTGAAAGGATAGAGAGTGAAATTAGTTCGCGCATTGAAATGGGTGACAAAATTTTAGAAGAAACTCGAAGTGTATTTCAACAGCTGGAAAATCAGTACAACTTTGAAATAGTAAAAGTCATCGATGGCTTAGATGAGATGAAATCTTGGTTTCGTATCGATGAAAATGGCGCTATCATTGGAAAAAGTGGAAACCCTGTTTCTGTTCATATTGGCCATAATGTCATTGAGTTTATTGAAAATGGTGTAGCGGTTGCGGTTATGGATAATCAAAAATTACGGATTACTAGTGTTATTGCCTTAATGGATATTATTGTTGGAAATCATATTATTATGAAATACCCTCAATCAAAAACCATTACGATTATTAAACCGGTAGAAGGAGAGATGCAATAATGGCATGGGTGAGAAAAGAAAATCGCGAAATACCAAATTCAGGTGGTGTTTATCTTGAGGTTTGGTATGAAGTAGGGAATCAAAGTATTGAATCGAACTTCACACCGATGCGTTGGGAAATTGGCTTGCGTTCAACTGGTTCGCGATGGAATGCGGACGCAAACTCAAGTCTTAACCAAACGATTTATGGTGAGTCGTATTCAAGTTCCTTTGCCTATGATTTTAGAAGTACAGATTACATTGTATTAGATTCCTGGAGTTGGCGTAATGTTGGTCACAATGACAATGGGACCAAGACGGTCTATTATGATATTTCGGTTTCATTAGTCAATCCATTAGGGAATGGATCAGTAAGAGCTCAAGGTAGTGTTGTTTTAAAGACAATCCCACGAAAATCGAGTTTATCATCCTACCCAAGTGTATACTCCATTGGAGATGTCCTGTCGCTTCGTATTGAAGCAAAACATAGTTCTTTTAGACATAACATTTATGTAATGTATGAAAATAGTGATAGCAGTACCGATTATTGGCTGCAGCAAAAAAATATTGGCGCAGGACTTGTGACGTTTAATGTTACAGAAAGTCAAAAAAATAGTTTACTCAATCGAATGCCAACCGTCTCAAGTCGCAAGATGTATCTGTGGCTTACAACCCTTAATGCAAGTGGTAATCGTATTGGCTATAACGTCTATACGATAACCGTCAATATTAAAGAAGCGGATAATAAAATTACGGTATCAGGACTTCAACTCAGTGAAGCAAACGCCTTAGTGAAAAATGGATTCCTGCAACACAATTCGCAAATCCGTTATGCGTATAAACCCAATGCGCCGATAGGAACAAGTATTAAATCGACTACAATTCAAATTGAAGGGAAAAACTATTCAAATACCAGTGGTGTTACCAGTGTTCTGTTGAAATCAGGATTAAAGCAGAAAGCTATCATAACGGTTGAAACCAAGCGAAACCGTAAGGCAAGCTTTGAGTATCTGTATGATGTAAAACCTTATACTTATCCAAGTGTTCAGAATTTAACGCAAACCCGTACCGATTCGGTTGGGAATCCTGCAACACTGGGAACTTACATTCATATTAAAGGTGCATTGAAGTTTACTCAACTTGGTTACAATAAACTGCGTGTTCGCATTCTTAAAAATAGTGTTTCGCAAGCTGAAAACACGTATACCCAAAATGGATCACTTGACCGATTGTTGAGTGGTTTTTTAGTGCACGAACAATATGCTTTAACCGTTGAACTTTTTGATGGCTTAAAAACAGTAACCTATCCGCTGTTTATTCCAACATCAAATGTCACGATGAGTTGGAATGAAACAAGTGTTGGGATTGGGATGGTGGTGAATGAATCTGACAAAGACTTGTTGCGTGTTAAGGGAAATATTTATCAAAAAGAAAAAATTCAAGTTCTCGATACAGAAACAGGTCGAAGACGATATCCAATCGGTGTCGGTGTGATAAACTTCAACGACTACTATAACGATGGAGACTATCTCATCAGTTCGAATGCAAATGCATCCAAGTCATACAACGCACCGTGTCCTTATGCAGGTATTTTTAGAGTTCGCACATTAAGAGCCGGGCAGTATCCAAATAAAAATGCACCCTGGATGTATGTAATGCAAAGCTATCTTGATTTAAATGGCGTTGAATATCAACGTTCTATGATGACGGATGGTAATGGTGTTTGGAACTACGGCAGATGGCGCACGGTGTTATCGGTTGAGGAAGAAAAACTTAACGGAGAAGGTGGTTATGTTAAACATCAAAGTGGCCGTTTAGAAGTATGGGGTCGGGTAAGAATCGATATCCAAGCAAAAAATCGAGGATCAGCAGTTGTACGTTTTCCAATTTCATTTATTGATACAAAGTATACGGTAATCACTTCAGTAAATACGACTGCACCGGATGTTCAAGAACACGTTTCATTTGAACCTGATAGTTCGTCACAAATGACCTTATATACTTATCGCACGACATCAAACTGGATTTGGGCCCATTACCACGTAATTGGCCGTTGGAAATAGGAGGGAGTTATAATGTTGAACCTAATTAATCAAAAAATTAAAGAGCTTGAAGTGGAACGCAGTCAATATGATTATTCACAAGATGAAATTATTGTGGAGCGTAAAGAACGCGAACACCAACAAGCTCTAAACAAAATGTTGGAAAAGAAAGCGCCTTATGATCGTATTACAGAAGAAATTAAACGTCTGGATTCGATTAAGGCGTATCTTGAGCAACTTTCAAATGATAAAGGAGTGAAACCACATGAGTGAATTTCTAAATGAATTACTAAATCTTTTGCGTCCAACAATCATGACGGGTGTAACCATCATTCTTGGATTTCTTGGCATGAAAATTAAAAACTACTATAATGTAAAAATATCATTTGAGCAACAAAAACAAATTGCGAATATTGCGAAAGCAGCAGTCATGTTTGTGGAGCAAGTGGCGGGAGAACATTTGTTGTCGGATGATAAATTGAGCATGGCAAAACATCGTGCAAAAGTGACCCTCAATCAAGTCGGTATTGATATTACCGATGAGGAATTGACGATGTGGATTGAAGCCTTTGTGGGAGGTTTAAATCATAAAGATGCCTTGCGAATTAATGAAGGAGGTCATCATGATATCATTTAAAATACGAACCACAGGGAGTGATTTACATCGTCTTCCCGAATACAATTCATACGCGAATGGCACCATGAACCCCTACCATGACGAATTTGCACCATTAAGTGTGCAAGGAACCATGAGTGGCTTAAAGAACAAATATGCGCTTGGGAATTGTACCTGGTATGCTTTTGGACGTATGCTTGAAGTTTTTAAAATTCGTCCAGACTATCCGTGTTGTCGATGGGATGCAAAGCGATGGGGGGACGGTGATGGTGCAGTTCTCAGTGATAAGCCTGAAGTAGGAGGTATTGTTGTCTTCGGTATACCCGGTGACCTTGATGACTATGGCCATGTCGCTTTTATCGAAAAAATAGAAAATGGTCGTGCATACTTATCGGAGTCCGCTTACAGTGAGCGAACTAATGGATTCTTATTCAAATATGGACGTAGTATCCAGGATGTGGAACATCAATGGGGAATGAAAGTCATTCGTTATCTAGCACCGCTTAAACCTGCGACATCTTATGAAGCGCCGGTCCCAAGCAAGAACACTAAAGGAAAATATATTAACCTATTACCGCTTAAAGATTATCCACGATATGGGACTTATGATATGGGTGTGGTGCCGGTTGCTAAGAATATTAGCCATTACATTGAAGTGATGGAACTTGAACCCAATACAGGAATTTCCTATGAGATTGTAGACTGGATAAATCTGCAGGTAGCATGTATCGAAACCCGTGATTTTGGTAAACAACAAATCTTTGTGGATTCAACACGTGCAACGATAACCGACAAACCTGTTGGACGTGTGTATGGAAAGAAATCAAGCAAAGTCACAGATTACACAGGGCAAACCCTTGTCATTCATGACTACGCAGGATACGTACCGCTTTATAACGAAGACTTTACGTATCAATATCCTGATGGGCTGAGTCCTCGTAATCGTGAGTTCAAAATCTTACGTCAAATCGCGGATGGTCATTATATCGTCAACATTCCTTATGCTGATCCGCAAATTGTAGGGATTAAGTGGCAATCAGGAATTGGATTTAAAGGATAGATTATGAGTAATACAGAATTTATTGGATTACTCTTTCTAGTAGGAATCCCAACAATCGTATCAATCTTTAAACTCTCCGTTTCGATTGCGAAGTTCACTGTATCCGTTGATAACTTACTTGAATGGCAAAAGTCCAAAGATGATAAAGATGTCGAGCAGGACCGCAGACTGAATGAACATGAGGGACGTTTAGAAAAGATAGAACGTACAAACTTTATTAAAGATAGAATATAGACAAAGGCCACCCATCTGATTTTAAGGGTGGCTTTTTTTGCGTGCATGAACTATTATACATATATATGTATAATACTAATGTATAGAAGTTTGCATAAATGATACATAGTGGAAGGGTGGATAAAATGAAATTGGGACAATTGCATATTGGAGAGGCAGATGCAACAGATGAAGTTAATTCCGAAATAGATTTTAGCCAATTGTTTTATACAAAAAACAACAAATATCAGGAGTTGCTGAAACCGATAACTTTTACAATTGCAGGGAGAAAAGGTACAGGGAAATCATTGCTAGCTCTTTATTATCAAAAAGAGAACCATTCGAAAAAAAATAGACATATCGTGTATTACAAAAAATTCAAAAGAATTCAAGATGATGAAGCAGAGGAGTTTTCTAATAATATCGAAAATCTAGAGGTCAGAGCTCACTTTCAAAGATACTTTTTGTTGACTAGTATATTAGGGGCATTAATTAAAGAAAGCTCAGTATTGACATATTCTGAGTTTAAAAATGAATCAGATTCTTTATTTAAATATATTGATTATCTTGGATATAAAAAAGTGATAAAAAAAATCAATGACTATTCATTTTTCAAGGATTCGAAAAACGAGCGAAAAGGTGTATATTCATCTCATAGTGAATCAACTAGAAAAACTTCAAATATTAAAGCGAAGGGGACCAATCAGAAAGGAAGTCTCGAGCTAGGAAGCAATCAAGAGTCGGATATAAATTATCAATTTACTAAAAGCAGTTATGCAATTAATCTGAAATATCTTGAAAGTTTGATGGAAGAGGCACTACATTATGTCTCTATAGAACTGTTTCTTGATGATCTGGATGAAGTTTTGGGATTCAATAAAGAGCAATTACCTGAATACCTTTCAAATTTACTTGAAAATATTAAAGATTTGAATGATTATATTAAGACCATTGATAAAAGAAGTAGGATTGTTGCGGTCATTAGAGAAGACTTATTGAAAGAAACAGATGCAATGGTGCCAAATTTGGGAAAAAAATTAACAGGTGGGCAAGTATCTATTAACTGGACAAACGGACATAATAAAGAAGAGTTAGAGGCACTTATTTTTTACAAAATTCAACAATCTGTTCGTATGGAAACAGGAGTGAAGTATACAAAAGAAGAATTAGCAGAAAAATTCTTTGTTCTTTCTAAAAACAAAGTCAAAAATGCACCCTTAGAGAAAATGATGGAAAATTCTATGGGAAGGCCAAGAGATTTGGTGACGTTTATAAATATCATATGCAGCAATTATCCAGAACACACACAAATTTCAAAAAAATTAGTAAATCAGTGTTTAATGGAATATTCAGCAAACCTTGAGAGAGACTTGAAGAATGAATTGGGAACTCACTATCCAAAAGAATTTGTAGATGATGCTTTTGATATTCTACGTTTGATTGGTGAAATAAGATTTACTTTTGAGGAGTTCCTGGAGGTTGCTAAACGGAATTATACATATAGCGATGAGGACCTAAAAAATATGCTGTTAATTTTGTTTGAATTTAGTGTAATAGGTAATACAGTAGAAAAAAAATGGGTTCCTAGTGGACAAAAGGTTACTTTTCAATATTATTATTCTGGAAAAATAAAACCGAATTTTGATCACGAGTTTAAAACACATTGGGGATTATCTAAAGCATTAAATATATAAAAAAGAGGCTATTTGCCTCTCTTTTATTTTTATGATGATATTTAGCTGTAGCTTTCAGGGTCATCACTCCTATTATCATTCTAAGAAATTCTCTAAATTAAATTCAATAATTTACACTGAAATTATATCATTTATCATTTCTATGTCAAATATTATAATCTGTTATTTTCTTTATAATTATTTTTTCGTTTCAAATTATGAAGAATACCTAGGAGTATACTATCTAAATTTGATATGGTTAGAATTAGCAATCCACTATGTTTGAAGAACGATTATTTTGTTCTATTAACTATTTTTAAGTAAAGAGAAGGTTTAGGCAAATGATTTTTAATCTGTAAATAATTGTAGGCCTTTTGTAGGCCATAAATCGATTTGTGAACATAAGAAAAGCCACTTATAAGTGGCTGTAATTATATTGTTGGCAGGGGTAGCAGGACTCGAACCCACATTAACGGTTTTGGAGACCGTTGCTCTACCATTGAACTATACCCCTAAAAAGGCTTTGCAAGACGATATTTAACTGACTGCCAACAAATAATACCATAGTCGTATATCAATATCAATAGGTATTTGATATAATATTTCTTGAGGTGTTAAATTATGAAAACTATAATGGATGAAAGTGCAATTAATCGATCGCTCATTCGAATGACGCACGAAATTATTGAGAAAAATAAGGGGCTCGATAAAGTTGTACTGTTGGGAATCGAAACACGTGGTGCCACGCTTGCGTTTCGCATGGCAAAACTTATGTATCAGTTTGAAAATATTAAAGTACCTGTGGCATCACTTGATATCAGTTACTGGCGTGATGATGTGAAAGCATCAGACCAAGCATTCCGCTTACCGATTAGTGTCCAAGATCGTGTTGTGGTTATTGTTGATGATGTGCTCTTTAAAGGTCGTACGGTTCGTGCAGCGTTGGATGGTATTATCTATAACGGTAGACCCGAACGCGTACAACTAGCTGTTTTGGTTGACCGGGGTCATCGTGAGTTGCCAATTCGTGCCGATATTGTTGGTAAGAACATTCCAACATCGCTCAATGAAACCGTAAAAGTAAAACTTCGTGAAGATGATTCAGAAGAATGTGTGGTCCTTTATTAATGAACACCCCATTTTCGGGGTGTCTTTTTTTGATATTTTTCCTAAATTAGATTATTATTAATACAGTGAAATTAAATGCCAAAGGAGGCATTCTCGATGAGAATTGGTTTATTTACAGATACTTATACACCGGATATAAATGGTGTAGTAACATCAATTGTTACTTTAAAAAATGCGTTAGAAGCGCAAGGACATAATGTTTTTGTGATAACAAACCAACCGTCAATTTTAAGCACGACTTATGAAGATGGCGTATTACGACTGCCGGGTTTAGAATTGAAATTTTTATATGGTTATGTCATGAGCAGTCCGTTACATATTCAAGCAATGAGTGTTATAGAAGAAATGGATTTGGATGTGCTTCATGTTCATTCAGAGTTTGGTGTGGGGATGTTTGCACGTCTTGTTGCGAAGAACCTTCACCTACCGCTTGTCTCAACCTATCATACGACTTATGAAGATTATACCCATTATGTAAATCTATTAGGGCTTAAGTCCGTTGATCAGCTTTCAAGAAAGGCGATCGCGAAGATGAGCCGTATGTTTACCAAGCAAGCTCAAGTGATTATTTCGCCATCTGAGAAAACTAAGAAAATGTTGCTTGGTTATGATATTCGTAAAGAGATTGCCGTAATTCCTACGGGTTTGGATCTGACGCGGTTTGCGACTCGGAATGAAACACGGATTCGAGAAATTCGTGAATCCTATAATTTAGGAACACAACCAACATTTGTATATATCGGTCGTCTGGCCAAAGAAAAAAGCATAGATGTTGTTATTGATGCGTTTGCTGAACTTTTAAAAAGGGATGTCGAAGCGAAACTCTTAATTGTTGGTGGTGGGCCTTCGGATAAAGATCTTTTACATCAAACACAGAAACTTGGTATCCAAGATGCAGTCATTTTTGTTGGACCCGTGGATTCCACAGATGTTGTGAATTTTTATCATGTATCGGATGCGTTTATTTCGGCGTCATTAACAGAAACACAAGGATTAACCTATATTGAAGCGTTAGCATGTGGTTTATGTGTCTTTGCACGCCCTGATAAACCACTTGAGGGGATTATTGTTGATGATGAGACGGGATATTTATTTGAGTCATCTGAAGAGTTCGCAGACAAAGCGCAGCATCTTCTACAATCAGATAAAGACCTTCTAGATCAATTTAAAACGAATGCACTTGAAAAAGCATCAACCTTTGATAGTTCGAAGTTTGCAGACAGTGTACTGACCGTATACCAACGTGCCATTGATACATACTTTGGACGTTATGTTGTTACAGCAATCGAACAAGTGGGAGATGAAGTATTTATTGATTTTGAATCAAAAGATAGTGATGAGCGCATGGTGATTGATCACTATGTGTTTGAACGGAGAGGAATCGAGGTGGGTCGCGAGTTGTCACGAAATGAGCTAAATGAGATTGAGGATGATCAAGCCGTTTATGAAGCGTACCAGTTAGCGTTATCGCGAATTGGAGTCAAAGATTATACCTCGTTTGAAATGTCGGAATATTTGCATAAAAAACTTGAACTGACTCAAGAGCAAGTTGATATTGTTATTGAATTGCTAAAGCGTCGCCGTTTTATTGATGATGATCGTTACTTTAGAGATAAAGTAGACTATCATCGTGAACAAATGCGAGGAAATCAGCGTATCGTTGAAGACTTGCGTAAACGTGGGTTTGAAGCAGATCGCATCTTGGCTGCTTTAGAAGATGAAGACTACGATGACTATACAGAGCGTGGTGTACGCCGGGCTGAGACCTTTATGAAGACTTTAAGGGATGGCTCGAGCCGTCAACGTGAGTCAAAATTGCGTCAACATCTCCAACGTCAAGGTTATGGATTTGAAGTGATTAACGATATTGTGGGTCGTTTGATTAAAGATGAATTTGATGAGACCGATGAATTTGAAAGTCTTAAAAAAGTTATGGAAAAAAGCACTGCACGTTATGCTCGTAAATATGACGCCCGTGAAACACGAAATCGTGTTGTACGACATGCATTATCACGTGGTTATGATTACGATATGATTGCACGTGTTCTGGAGGAGTATGAAAATGAAGATTAAAGAATTTGAAGCCGGTCAAAAAAATACAGTGCCGTTGTTGATTTCACGTTATACAAAAGGCGTGACACAAAATGGTGCTCCCTATATGTCGATTACGTTGCAAGATGATACCGGAGAAATTGAAGGAAAGATCTGGGATGTCAAACCAGAACAAGAATTATTGATTCAAGTAGGTTTAATTGGAGTAGTGCATTGCGATGTCCTTCAGTATCGTCAAAGCTTGCAATTGCGAATTCACAGCATTGAAATTAAAGAACAGTCTGAATATGTATTGAGTGATTTTGTGAACGCATCCAAATATGATATTGAATTTTTGAAAGAAAAAATAAATGGATTTAAAGATCAAATTGAGGATCCAATCATAAAAGAATTGGTTGAAGCATCGCTTGAGGATTGTGGGGAGCAATTTTACCAATATCCCGCTGCAACGCGTAACCATCACGATTTTGTTGGAGGCCTTGCAACGCATGTGTTTGGGATGTGTCAACTTGCCAACAGCATTTGTGACCTGTATCCAATTTATAATCGCGATTTATTACTTGCAGGTGTAATTCTGCATGATATGGGTAAGATTGAGGAATATACAGCAGCGATGTTGAGTGAATACAGTGCTAAAGGAAAATTATTGGGTCATATTTCTATTGAACACTCAAACTTTGTAGAAGTAGCAACCCGTCTTGGCTATCACGATACAGAGCAAGTGTTGTTATTGCGTCATATGATTTTATCGCATCACGGGAAATTAGAATACGGTTCACCCGTATTACCGATGATTAAAGAAGCGGAGATGTTAACCTTTATTGATAACATTGATGCACGTACCAATATGTTTGAAAAGTTCTACGATGACCTTGAGGAAGGCGAATTTAGTACGCGAATGTTTGCACTTGATAATCGAAATTTCTATAAAGCAAAGGGTGTCAAGTAAAAACACTTGACACCACTTCCTGTTATGATATACTTAACAAGGAAATTAACAAATACGTTAAAATTAATAGGAGGCTATACACATGGCAGTTAAATTACGTTTAAGAAGAATGGGTTCAAAACAAAAACCTTCATACCGAATTGTTGCAGCAGATTCACGCGCACCTCGTGATGGACGTTTCATCGAAATCGTTGGATACTATGATCCAACAACTTCACCAGCTGAAGTTAAAGTTGATGCAGAAAAAGCATTAAAATGGTTATCAGTTGGAGCTCAACCATCAGACACAGTTCGTAGCATTCTTTCAAAAGAAGGAATCATGACTCGTTACCACGAATCAAAATTAGCGAAATAATCATGAAACCGGTTGAAGATATTCTTTATGATTTAGTTCTTCCACTTGTGGAGGAAGAGAAGAGTTTGAGTGTCAAAAGGTTACCGAGCTTAGATGAAAATGAAATTATTCTTGCAATCTATGCGGATAGCGCAGATATTGCTCGTTTAATTGGACGACAAGGGACGATGGCACATGCAATTCGTCAAACAATGGCAATTGGTTCTCGTGTCCTTGATCAACGTATTTCAATTAAATTTGAATCATATTAAGGATGTAGCAATACATCCTTTTTTTGGAGGTTATATGGAACATATTATTATTGGTATTATTCAAAAGCCCTTTGGTATTAAGGGCGAATTAAAAGTTGCGCCGAAGACTGACTTTGTGGAGGAGCGTTTTGCTCCTGGTCAACGCGTTCATTTCAAACTGGGTGGGAAATCAACGGATTACGTTATTGAGTCGTTCCGCCGTCATCACGGATCCATTCTGATAAAGTTTGAGGGACTGAATTCGCTTAATGATGTTGAGTTTTTCCATAAAGGTGAGATATCGATCGACCGAGAATCTCAACATGAACTCCCAGAGGATCAATATTATTTCATCGATTTAGAGGACTGCACCGTGTTTTCTGATGATGTTAAGTTAGGGATAGTAACTGAAGTAATGGAAACACCTGCACATCCTGTATTGCGTATTCAGGCTGAAGATCGTGATATTTTAGTTCCTTTTGTGGAACGATTTATTAAAAAAGTTGATACGCAAGCGAAGCGTATTGATATTAACTGGATGGAGGGACTTTAATGCGTGTAAGTATTTTGACCCTTTTTCCGTCAATGTTTACCGGGTTTGTTGAGTCTTCCATCATCAGTAAAGCCATCGAACGTGATTTAATTCAAATCGATGTTGTGGATATGCGAAATTTTACCGAAGATAAACACAATCGTGTTGATGATTATCCATATGGTGGTGGCGCAGGATTGGTGTTAATGTGTCAGCCGGTAATTGATGCAATTGAAGCAACCCGTACCAAGGATTCTTTAGTGATTATGTTAACGCCTCAAGGGAAGACTTTAAAGCAATCCTTGGCGTATGACTTAAGTAAGGAGCAACACATAATCTTGGTTTGTGGCCATTATGAAGGGTTTGATGAACGCATTCGCTCATATGTTGATATGGAAATGTCTATTGGAGATTATGTGCTTACGGGCGGAGAAACTGCAGCGATGGTTATTGCTGACTCTGTGATTCGTCTTGTTGATGGTGTAATTACCAAGGAATCTCATGAAGATGATTCTTTTAGTGATGGACTCTTGGAATATCCACATTATACGCGACCTCGTTCTTACAAAGGGCATGATGTTCCTGAAGTGCTAATGAGCGGACATCATGCGAATATCGAAACGTATCGTTTAAAAGAATCATTGCGTAAGACATACCGTGTTCGTCCAGATCTTTTGGAAAGTAGAAATCTTACCCCGACAGAGGCGAAATTGCTTCAAGAAGTTGTTGCGGAAGAAAAATAAAAAAAGGAACCTTTGTGAATCGCAATACCGAATCTTTTCAAGATTTGGTGTGCGGGTCATGGATTAAAGGTTCCTTTTTTCTATTCTTTTCGAGAGCGTCGATCTAATTTTTTAAGATAGTACTTATGGTCACGGTAATCTTTCCATTGTCGATAAATTAGATAGACAATCCCGAGAATCCCGAATCCAACGGCTAAGATAAAACCGATGATTTTTATCGCTTCAAAAGCAATCTGAAGATAGGAAATTTTTATTACTTCATCATTAATGATTTCTTTTTCAAGAAGTGTTTTTCCTTTGTAAGAGAAACGAATTTCACCCATCTTCATACCTTCTGAGATGGGAGCCTCAAATTCTTTCTGACTTGGGATAAATTCGATTTTGATGTCGTCTTGATTATAATTTTTGGGTAAGTAGCTCATGATATCGTCTTCGAACCAGATATCAAAATCGGATCGCCCGTGTTTAATTGGGATGGTTTGAATGGTTGTGTTTTTATACAATAAAGGAACATAACGATAATGTTCAAGGACGTGTTGATAGACGGTTCCGTGGTCGATAATCTGAGTATACAGCCTGTTTTCAAAAGGGGCATTGGTTGAAATGAAAATGTAGGATTGTGATGCATCTTCTGCAACACTTGAAAGTGCACGTTCTGCGAGATCGGTTGTCCCGGATTTTGCCCCTTTAATCATCGTATAGCCTTTTTGGTGTGCAACACTTAAGGCTTCGTTAGTGAGTGCGATGCCGTTGGGATGAGTAGGGGTTGATGATGTAAGGTAGGTTTCGGTTTTATAGATAGTTTCGAATGTGGGGTTTTTTAATGAATACCTTAACAGTAATGCAAGGTCATCTAACGTTGTTAGGTGCTTTGGATCATCAAGGCCGCTCGTATTTACAAAGTGGGAGTTTTTCATTCCAATGCGTTGTGCGAGTCGGTTCATTTTTTCCACGAGTTTTTCGGGATCTTGTGTTAGATAGGTTGACATAGCCCGTGTCGCATCAGCTCCGGAAGGTAACATGATTCCGTGAAGCAGGTCATTGAGTGTTAATGCATCTCCCTCTTGAAATCCGGCAACAGAGGCGATGGGATCCAAGCCCTCAAAAACCTCGGGGGGCAAGGTATAAATCGTGTCAAGTGATGTATCGCCCAATGCTTCAATTGCGGTAATGACCGTGAGGACTTTTGTGATGGAAGCGGGGTGAATCGGTGTGTCGTGATTTTTTTCGGCGAGTGTTTGACCTGTATTGGAATCAACAAGGATGTAATTTTGACTCTGCAAATCTAAATCGTAGATCGGAATTAAATCATGATTTCCCGCAGCGTTTATGGGAAGAAGTGTCATGGCTAGGATCAGAAGTGTTAGGACAATTTTTTGTTTCATAAGAATACCTCAATATAAGTTTAATTAATCATACGACAAAATAGACAGAAATGGGTAAAAAACAACTGAAAAATGTATAAGGTAGAGGATTGATGACTTGATTTTAGAAGTTCTATGATAAAATAATACTAAAGAGAAAAGAGGTCAATCATGAAATTATTAGTTATCAGTGATCGGGACTCCGTAAAGCAAGAGCTTACCGATTTAAACCGTGATTTTGAATATTTGGATTTGCGAAAAGGATTTCCCAATGAACAATTAATGGATGTCTATGAGATTGAAAAACCGGAGTTGTGTCGTGTTGTCCGTCAAGAAATTGAATCGATTCATCCGGATAAGATTGTTGTTGTGGGTGAATTAACTGATTATGTATGGTTAGGGACAATTGTGACGCGTCTATTTGGTCAGTTCAATTCTTGGAACGGCCAACGTGAAAATGCTTTTGGAAAAACAACACTGTTCATTAACGGTAAAGAAGTTCCTTTATATGCAATTTATAAAACAAGCGATTGGAGGTATGTGGATGAAGCATAGGATTGAGGCTTTGACCCTAAGTGGTATACGTCAGTTTTCAGCGCGTTTTCAAGGTCGTGAAGATATGATATTTCTAACGATTGGTGAACCGGATTTGGATACACCTGAAATAATTAAACAAGCGGCAGTGGATGCATTGACGCGTAATGAAACGCATTATCCACCAGCGATTGGTAATCTTGATTTGCGCGATGCGATCGCTCGTTATGAATCACAATTTAACATCCATCCTTACAAAACTGATAATGTGATTATCACTAATGGTGCAACGGAAGGATTAACGTTGGCGATTTGGTCGGTTGTGACGGAAGGGGATGAAGTGGTGATTTTCACACCCAGTTTTCCGTTATATCAAACGCAAGTTACACTAGCGGGAGCAAAACCGGTACTTCTTGATACCAGTGAATCACAATTTCAAGTTACATCAGCGATGCTTGAGAAGGTCATCTCACCACGCACTCGTGCAATCCTTTTCGCAACACCCAATAATCCAACTGGGATCGTTTATAATGAAGCAAGCATTCAAGCAATCCGTGAGGTGCTATCAAAACGATCAGATATTTATGTAATTGTCGATGAGGTGTATCGTTCAATGTTGTATGAAGGAAATATTCCATCATTACGCATGGATGAATCAATTCAAGACCAAATCATTATTACGCAGAGTTTTTCAAAGTCGCATGCAATGACTGGATGGCGTGTAGGGTATGTTTTGGCTGAAGCGCACTTAATCGAGTTGATGCATCGTCTTCATCAAAATCTTGTAACTGGAATTTCAAGTTTCTCCCAACCGGCATGTATTGCTGCATTGGATGTGGATACACAGTATATGGTCGATGCCTACGCAAAACGTAGAACGTATGTTTTAGCGCGCTTGGATGCAATGGGGCTTCAGTATGTAAAACCAGAAGGTGCATTTTATGTCTTTCCTTCGATTCAAAGGTTTGGGATGCCTTCGGAAATTTTTGCCACGAAACTTGCGGAAGCATATGGGTTGGTAACCATCCCTGGAATCTATTTTGGGACTGAAGGATTTATTCGAATTTCATATGGAAGTCCTATGGATGTACTTGAAAAAGGCCTTGATCGATTGGAACAATTTATCACGGATTTTGACAAGGATAAATCGTGATTTAGCCTTGTTTAAGCAAGGACATTATGATAAAATAAACAATGGCATCAAAAGAATGCCTAATTCACACATCATGGATTCGTAGACCCCGTGCTCACGATGAGTTGTCTACTTTAGAAATGATGGAGGACTAACGGAAAGGTAGGAATTTAGTTATGTCAGTTGTGACAATGAAGAAATTATTAGAAAGCGGAGTTCATTATGGACACCAAACACGTCGTTGGAATCCAAAAATGAAACCATATATTTATGCTGCAAAGAATCGTATTTACATTATCGATTTAAATAAAACTCAAGAAAAACTTGATGAAGCATATGCAGCAATGAAAGATATCGCAGAAAAAGGCGGTAAACTTTTAATTGTAGGTACAAAGAAACAAGCTCAAACAATCGTATTAGAAGAAGCATTACGTAGTGGATCATTCTTTATCAACCAACGTTGGTTAGGTGGTACATTAACAAACTTCCGTACAATCCAAAAATCAATTCGTCGTTTAGTTGAAATTGAAGAAATGGAAAACAGCGGATCAATCAATGTTTATACTAAAAAAGAAGTGTCATTATTACTTAAAGAAAAAGACCGTCTAGAAAACTTCTTAGGTGGAATTAAAGAAATGAAGAAACTTCCAGATGCATTATTTGTGGTAGACCCAATTGAAGATGCTAACGCTGTTGCTGAAGCACGTAAATTAGGAATCCCAGTATTTGGAATCGTTGATACAAACTGTGATCCAGATGCAGTTGATTACGCAATTCCTGGTAACGATGACGCAATCCGCGCAATCCGTACAATCGTAGGATTAATGGCTGATGCAATGATCGAACCAAAAGGTGGCGTATTACAAGTTGCTTATCAAGATCAAGATGTTGAAGATATCACAATGGAAGACGTTATCGTTAATGTAGAACAACAAGCTGCTGAAAATGACCGTCGTCGTCGTCAACGTTTCGAAGAACGTCGTAAACGCGATGATCGTCGTCGTCAACAACGTTACACACGTAATGACCGTCCAACAAATAACCGTGATGAAAAAGTAGAAGCAAAAACAGAAACAAAAACAGAAAAAAGTGAGGCGTAAAGATGATTAGTGCAAAGTTAGTTAAAGAACTTCGTGATCTTACTGGAGCTGGAATGATGGACTGTAAGAAAGCTCTTGAAGCTACTGAAGGCGATATTCAAGCTTCAGTTGACTGGTTACGAGAAAAAGGTATTTCAAATGCTCAAAAGAAATCAGGTCGTATTGCTGCTGAAGGAACAACAAAGGTTACTGTTAAGGGAAACCGCGGTATTGTTATCGAAGTAAACTCAGAAACAGACTTTGTTGCCAAGAATGATCAATTCGTAGAACTCGTTGATACATTAAGCAACGTACTTCTTGAAGCTAATCCTGCAGATTTAGATGCAGCTTTAGCAGTTGATGTTAATGGACAAACAGTATCAGATTTAGTTGTTGCTGCAACAGCTACAATCGGAGAAAAAATTACATTACGTCGATTTGCAATCGTTGAAAAATCAGATGATGAAGTATTCGGTGAATACATGCATATGGGTGGAAAAATTTCAGCATTAGCAGTTCTAAAGAACGCAGATGATGAATTAGCAAAAGACATGGCAATGCAAATTGCATCAATGTCTCCACAATATGTATCACAAGCTGAAATTCCTTCAGAAATCATTGATCATGAAACAAACATTCAAGTTGAAATCGTTAAAAATGACGAATCACTTTCAAATAAACCAGAACAAGTAGTTGCTGGAATCATCAAGGGACGTGTAAGCAAATCAATGCAAGACATCTCTTTAGTTGACCAAATCTTCTTTAAAGATGGTAAAGCTAAGGTTTCACAAGTACTTAAATCAGCAAATGCTAACGTAGAATCATTTATTCGTTATGCAGTTGGTGAAGGTATTGAAAAACGCGAAGAAGATTTCGCAGCTGAAGTTGCAAAAGCAGCTCAAGTTTAATTAATGATATAAGGACACAGTTACTGTGTCCTTTTTGAAAGGACGTGCAACATGTACAAACGCGTATTGTTAAAATTAAGCGGTGAAGCTCTATCAAAAGATGGAGAAATATTTGATCCGATCGTTCTCGATGATTTATCAGAACAAATTAAAACAATCGTCAACGATGGTGTCGAAGTCGCTATTGTTGTCGGAGGAGGAAACTTTGTAAGAGGTCGTATGGCTGATGATTTAGGTATTGATCGCATGCAAGTTGACTACATGGGAATGTTGGGCACAGTAATCAACGCTTTAGCAATCCAAGGCGCTTTAGAACGCAACGGTGTTGAAACACGCGTTCAAACAGCAATTGATATGACTAAGGTCGCAGAACCCTTTATTCCACGTCGTGCAATCCGTCATTTAGAAAAAGGACGTGTTGTCGTATTTGGTGCGGGTACAGGCTCTGCATACTTTTCAACGGATACTACTGCTGCACTACGTGCATCAGAAATTAAAGCTGATGTTATTTTAATGGCAAAAAATGGTGTGGATGGTGTTTATAATTCAGATCCAAGAGTTAATCCAGATGCCTTAAAATATGATAGTTTATCCTATATGGATGTAATTCAAGAAGAACTTGCTGTCATGGATACAACTGCAACATCGATGTGTATGGATAATGATATTGATTTAATTGTATTTAATATGAATGAAAAAAATAATATAATAAAAGCAGTAAAAGGTGAAGCAGTAGCAACACGTGTATCTAAGGGAGGAAAATAAAGATGCAATCAATCATTAACGATGGTCGTCTTTTAATGGACGAAGTAATTGAAAACTTTGAGACACGCTTAGGCGGTTTACGTTCAGGCCGTGCGAATGTGTCAATGTTATATGGGGTGTCAATTGACTATTATGGTTCAGCAACACCCATTGAACAAATTGCTCAAATTTCAGTAGTCGAAGGGCGTCAATTGGTAATCAAGCCATTTGATCCATCTGCACTTAAAGAAATTGAACATACAATTAATAACGGTAACCTAGGGTTACTTGCTCAAAATGATGGTACGGTGGTTCGTATTAATGTACCTCAATTAACTGAAGAAACACGTAAAGAAGTTTCAAAACAAGTTGGTACTTTAGCAGAAGATGCAAAAGTAGCTGCACGTAATGTTCGTCGAGATTTAAATGATGAAATTAAGAAACTTGAAGATCTTCCAGAAGATCAAGAAAAACGTCTTCTTGATGATGTCCAAAAACTTACAGATGATATTACAAAGAAAATTGATGCGATTTCAAAAGATAAAGTTAAGGAAATCATGACAATTTAATTATGAATAGCCTAAAACATGTGGCCATCATTATGGATGGCAACGGACGTTGGGCAACAAAGCAAAAAAAAGAGCGTACATTCGGTCACTACTACGGGAGTGAGAATGTACGTGATATTGCTTTGGAAGCCTTAGATTTGGGTGTTGAGGTCATTACTTTGTATGCATTTTCGACTGAAAACTGGAAACGTCCTCAAAAAGAAATCGATTATCTGATGAAATTACCGGCTGTGTTTTTTGAAAAGTTTTTAAATGAATTGATGGAAAAGGGCATTAAGATCCGAACAATTGGTGATCTTACGAAAATTCCTGCACGTACGCGTAAGGTAATGGATAATGCGGTTGAACGCACAAAAGATAATAACAAATTAATTCTTAATTTCGCATTGAATTATGGTTCACGTGATGAAATCGTTCGGGCGGCCCAATCAATTGTGGATGAAGGTATTGAAACTGTTACGGAAACAGTATTTGAATCGTATTTAGATACGTTTGGATTACCCCCTGTTGATCTCTTAATTCGTACAGGAGGCGATCGTCGACTTTCGAATTACTTATTGTGGCAATTAGCGTATGCGGAACTTCTCTTTGTAGATGTTCAATGGCCAGAGTTTGATCGTCCAATGTTTAAGTCGTGTGTAGAGGATTTCAATCAACGAAATCGTAGATTTGGAGGACTTTAGTATGAAAGAGCGCATAACCACTGCCATTGTATTAGTCGCTGTTTTTGGTGCAGCCTTATTTGCAGGGAATCGGGCTCTTTTTACTTTAATCATGGGTTTAATTCTTTTGGGAGCATATGAAATATATCTTCTCAATAAATCGCGATTAAAGCCCGTTATTGTCCCTATTATCATCGCATTTACCATAACAGGTGGCTTAATTCAAGCCGATTATTTGCCATCCTATACTGCTGTCTTAATCATGACGCTTTTTGCACTGACGGTATTTTTCGAATGGTTTACCTTTGATAATGTTTCCTATATGTTTATCCTCATAATGATGTTAGTTCTTGCGGTGCAAGCTGTGAGCGTAGTATTGAACTATGATAAGTTTGTATTTATTTATGTACTTCTTGCTACATACCTAACTGATACGTTTGCGTATTTTGGAGGTATGCTATTTGGAAAGCATAAACTCATTGAGCGGATTTCTCCAAAGAAAACGATTGAAGGTGCGGTGATCGGTTATGCGATGTCCGCAATATTATCCTTTATCTTTGGTTCAGTATTTATTCTTAACTACGTACCCTTAAATGCTGTCATTGCAGGGTCACTTATAATCCCTTTTATTGGTCAAATTGGCGATTTAGCATTTAGCTCAATTAAACGCCATTTTGATGTTAAGGATTTTGGCTATATATTCCCAGGTCATGGGGGTGTCTTGGATCGTGTTGATAGTGTGATTTTCGCACTCTTGACATTCAATATTATACTTACAATCTTTGTATAGGAGGTTTGCATGCAAGTATTACTTAATATATTTTATTTTGTTCTCGTTATGGGATTGATTGTATTCATTCATGAATTAGGTCATCTTATGGCGGCAAAGGCTTTTGGCGTCTATTGTAATGAATTCGCAATTGGCATGGGACCTAAAGTTTTCGAATATAAGAAAGAAAATTGGGAAACCAGTTTCTCAATTCGTGCTTTGCCCTTAGGGGGATTTGTATCGATGGCTGGTGAACCAGGTGAAGCGGACTTTGGTGTCGAACGTGAACGAACCATTGTTGGGATTAAACCTTGGAAGCGTCTTATTGTGATGCTTGCCGGTATCTTTATGAATTTAGTGTTAGCGTTTGTGATTTTCACAGGGCTTTCAATGCATCTCGGTACGGTTGATGCACCCAAACCCATTGTGGCAGGTGTTGCGGAAGGGTCACCGGCAGAAAAGGCTGGACTACGCGTTCAAGATGAAATTACAAAACTAACATTTGATGATGGGAAAGTCGTGATTCCTCATGATTTTAATCAGCTCGTTACGAGTATTATGGTTTATGAAGATCATGAAGTTACCATTACGGTAATGCGAGATGGTCAAGAAGTTGATACAAAACTAAAACCTGAATTCAATAAAGAAGAAGAACGGTATCTCATTGGTGTTCAAGCAGTTAGTGGTGAACATCGCGATTTAGGGTTTTTTGAATCGATCATGATGGGCTTTACAATGCTGGGAACAATTATCCAGCAACTTGGTTTTGTACTAAGCAGACTTGTTCATGGTGTGGGTCTCAATGCTGTGGGTGGTCCAATTGGGATTTACCAAGTAACATCTCAAATTTCAAGTCAAGGATTTATTTTCTTCTTGAGCCTTATTGCACAATTATCCGTAAGTTTAGCGGTTATCAACCTTGTTCCGATTCCTGTAATGGACGGTGGACGTGCGCTCTTAACCCTTATCGAGATGATTATTCGAAGACCGATTCCAGAAAAAATTGAAAATGCCATTATGTCTCTTGGCGTTGCAATGATTATGGCGCTCTTTGTATTCATAATGTTCAACGATATTCGTAAACTTATTGGGTAACAGAAGTTGATTTAAGTTAAAAAAAGGCAAGAGCCTTTTTTTATGTTATAATGGTAAAAAGGAGTATTTTATGGCGTATAAGATTGAAAAACTTTCATTAGATAAAATGTGGCTGGCTACAATGGAGATTACGGTACCCGATTATTCTCGTGATCTATACTTAAAAGCAATTGATTCATTACGCAATGAGTTGATTCGTCTTAATGTAGAACTAACAGAGCCAGAATATAACTATACAGTGGCATATGATTCAGAAGACCGTATCGAACTTGTTGATGTTAAGCTTTTCATTGCTGTGAAAGAGCCGATTGAAGACCTTGGACCGATTAAGTTTGTTCAAGAGAAACCCGATGAGTTGATACGTATTGTTGCGGATTCATTTGTGGATGTTCATACGGGAATTGCAGAATGGATGCATGAACATGATTATGTCGCGGATGGCGATATGAGACGTGTTGTGGATGCAGATCAAGAATATGTCTTTGATTGCCCATATAAAAGAGCAGATGATTAATCTGCTCTTTTTTTATGCCATACAGAATACAATTGCGATAAAATGCGCAAGCGACGCTAAATTAATAAATAAATGCCAAATAAAATGATAATACTGTTTATCTTTTTGCATATAAAACCATGCCCCAATGCTATACAAGACACCACCAAGGACAATCAGTCCGAGAAATAAGGGCGTTGTATTTTCTAGTAAGCGTGGAATTAAGACGACAGCAGTCCATCCCATCACTAGATAAATCCCAACTGTAATGGATGGCTTAGCATTCTTAGCCAGAGCCTTATAAAGAATTCCTAATACTACCATAAGCCATTGAATTAGAACAATCACAATTCCAAATGTACCGCCAATGGCATAAAGTGCTATTGGAGTATAACTTCCAGCGATTGCCACAAAAATAAAACTGTGATCCAGAAATCTAAAGATATACTTATGATTCGAACCATACTCCATTGAATGATAAAGGGTAGATCCTAAAAACATAAAGAATAATGAAATTACGAATACCGCTTCTCCAGTAGCAAGGAGTGCGCCACCATCTTGATATGCATGAATGGAAACATAGGGAAGGCTTATAAGAAGTGCGAGCGCCATGATTCCGTGCGAGACACAGTTAAGAACTTCTTCTATAAAAGAAAGTTTAATCATGTGCTTCATTGAATTTTCGTTTGTCATAATTACCTCCTAAGTTTATTCTACACTATCCACATATAAACTTATAGTAAATTCAAGTGTGTGCGTATGTGAAATATTGTTCATGATGCACCCATTCAATTGTGATTGTGAGGGAATTATGGTATATTTTATTCCAAGGCGGTGGGTAATAATGAAACGTTTTAAACTTAAAAAGAAACTCTTAAAACTGATAATTTGTGCTGTGATTTTAGGATTTGTGGGGGTAAATTCAAGTGCATCGACGTATGCGGACCATAAAGGGTTGGAGGGATTTACACAAGAACTTGATCCTGAAATTGAACAGCTTCGTGATGAAGAGGATTTGGGGGAAATTGATTTGAATGAAAATCCAGATGTCCCATCCTTAGGTGGTGAAGACAATGAAACAGTAACCGTATTAAATCAAATGCGGAATTTTTCTTCTGGAGCCCGTGCACAACGTACAGAGGGGATTATTGAACCCAATGGATCGGGAAAATCTACCATTCTTCTATACAATAATTCAACAGGGGAAGCAGCACGTACGTATCTTTCAGATGGAGTCCTTTACAGTGGTGCCTTTCCGTTTTATGGCAAAGAAAACAATCGTTATAAAGTTCAAATTGCTGGCGCTATAGGTTGGGTTAATGCTTCGAACTTTAGAGAATATAGTTTCGATGAAGCAAAATCCATGAATATGTATAAAGTGAATGGAGATAACGAATTGGTTCACTATATCAGTCGTGGTGCAAATCAAACGAATGCAGCATCAATTCTTCTTGGACCAGCACCAAGTTTTTTACGTCAAGGAGTCAATTATTATTCGGCAGATGGTCATTATTTTTACACAAATCTCAAGACCATGGTTGCGGATTTAAAACTTAATAAAAATGCAGCGGCAGTCAATGCTTCAAATCCTTGGTATAACTACTATCAATATTTATCAAATCGTGCAAAATCATCCGTTACTGCGCAAGATATCAATAAATATTTAGCACGCAAGGGTTATACCGCAGCCCCTTCACCTAAAGTAACTGAGGTTGAGAATTTACAGCCACATGAGTCACTATTGGTTGGCTCGGAAAGTCACTTTATAAATGAAGGGAAAAAGTATGGGATTAACCCTCTAATTACATTTGGAACTGCAGTAAATGAGTCGGCATGGGGACGAAGTAATATTGCCTTAAAAGATAAAAATATATTTGGGCATTCAGCCTATGATTCTGCACCTGAATCGGCGACTGTCTATGAGAGTATTGGGATGTCCATTTCTAACCATATGACCCATTTCTTGAACTGGCATTATATGGATGTTACGGAAGCGAATTACTATGGCGGTTATCTAGGGGATAAACAAAGTGGTATTAACGTTAAGTATTCATCAGATCCATTTTGGGGCGAGAAAGCTGCAGAGTATTTCTACATCATGGATTGGTATATTGGTATGAAAGATTACAAGCAATATACCATCGGTTTGGTGACATCAAGTGGAACACCATCAGTTTATAAAGAGGCAAATGGAAGTTCTGCTTCAATCTACAAATTAAACGTTACAGGACAACATGTATTAATTCTTGATGAGATTAAGAAAGGATCAGAGGTGTGGTATAAAATTGCTGCAGATCCATTATTAACATCAAATCGTGATTTAATGCCTTGGGATACTGAGACAAGACCTTTTAAAACACCCTATAATGAAAATCATAACTATGGTTATGTAAAAGGGAGTGAAGTTAAAATCGTAGCGGGTAAGTTGCATAACGAAGCAAATCTAAAACGTGGAGATGTGAATGGTGATGGGAAAATATCACTCATCGATCTTGCGATGGTCAAAAGTCATCTATTAGGTAATTCAAAACTCAGTGGTGACAGTTTTAAACGAGCTGACGTTAATGGTGATGGTAAAATTTCATTATTAGATTTAGCGATGATTAAAAGTCATTTATTAGGAAATAGTAATTTAAACTAGAGGTGAATCATGAAAAAAATATTAAAATTAGTTGTTGTGGGGCTCATGACGGTCCTCTTATTACCGTTTAATGCGAATACAGTTCATGCCGCAAGTGGCAGCATTTCTATCTCAGGACCTTCATCACTTGCGCCCGGAGAAACTGGGTATTATACACTCACATTCAGTGCTAGCGAAACAGCGTATTTTTCATATAATACGTCTGTATCAAACGGTAGTGCGGGCGGTGAAACATCCAGTGGTGCGTTTGGAAGTGGAGAGAGTAAAACTGAAAGTGCGAGTATTTCTGTAACTGCGGGATCAAGTGGAACGGTTGTGATCTCAGTCTCTGGTGTTGCTGCAACGACGTCTGCGAATGCTTCAGAATTCTCAATTGGAGGATCGAAAGAAGTTGCAATCGTTGCATCTTCAGGTGGGGGAAACTCATCGGGAAACGGTGGATCATCAGGAGGGTCAACAGGAGGTTCGACTGGTGGGTCATCAGGTGGGTCAAGTCAAGGTGGTGCAGAAGCGCCATCAAAGACACCTGAAGAACTCAAAGAAGAAGCTGAACAAGCAGAAAAAGAGCGCAAGGAAGAAATTGCGAAATCATTTTTAGTTGAGTCTATCGATATTATTTCCAGTGATACCAAACTTTATGGTGAAACGTTAAAGACAATAAAAATCGAAGAAGGTAAAACAGAATACGAGTATACATTACCTAAACGTGTCAATAAAGTTCTTTTAGATGTTGCCTCAACCGGCAATGATGTTACCTTAACGTTTGACAAAGAGTATGAATTCAAAGATGACGTAAAAGAGCATGTTATCACCGTTCGTGGTGCTCAAGAGGATGTCGTGAAGGAATATAAAGTCACATTAAAACGTAATTTAGATGAACCCACAGTCGTAAAGGTTGATGACCACGATCTGACGGTTTATGAAGATGAGATGTTAGATCGCTACATGGAATCAATTGGATTTAAACAAGCCGAAATCAAAATTGGGGACCAAAAAATCAATGGGTTTGGTAACGGTAATCTAAAAGCGATGTTAACTCTTGAGAATGGCGAAGCATCATGGCGTGTATTCAGCAACGATGATGCCTATCTCGGGGATGCGGTTATGATGATGCGTTCTGAGAAAGAACCATTCTTTATCCAATCAACAACAAATGGTAGTGACCATGAAAAGGTTAATAAAGCGACGTATGTTGACCATACCTTGGAATTGGATAAAAAAATTCTTGAAATTGATCCAGAGTTGAAATTTAAACAAACTTATAAAGCTTGGGATTTAGAAGATGAATCACAGTTGCTTTATGGTATCAATTCTAAGGGGAAACAAGGTTTTTATAATCTAGATGTCGACAAAAATATCGAATGGTCCGTTGTCGGTTTTGATCACGTCGATAATGCTTATGTTACAGCTACTTGGGGACTTTCTGGTGCACTTGCTGTTGTATCAAGTGGATTGGTTGCAAGTGTATTAGAACGAAAAGGCATCCTTAAATTTAAGAAAAAATAACTGAAGCAATTCAGTTTTTTTTTACGCATAAATTATCGAAGTGGCACCGTGATAAAAAGAAGTTTGATTTCAAGAAATTCCAGTGGAATGTCCGCCGTTTTCATTGTAATTATGGTAAAATAATGATTGAGGTGTGAACATGAAAAATAGAGTTAAAGCATTTTCAACAAATGTATTTTTGATTTTTTTAATCGTTTTGACAATCTATATCGGCTATGTAGGATTTATTGGTGGACCTCGCCGTGCTTATGAACGTGAAGATCAATTACATGTTGAAGCGATGATGAAATTAAAAGGCTATGAAGAGGCTCGCTTATTGAGTCGTTTTTCACTTGATCAAGTTTATTACATAACAGAAATAAAAGAAGATGAAGGCTCTAAAATTGTGTGGTTCAATAAAGGTTTAGATGCTTTCGGTGAACATGAAATGATTACCTATGAGCCGGTTTATGATTTGGCAGAGTCAATGGGCATTTCAAATCGTAAAATTCGTTTGGGTGTCTATAATGACAAACTTGTATATGTATTAAAAACTAAAAATAAAGAAGTATTTGTAGATGTTGATGATTTATCCGTAGTTTTTGAATTGGAGGACTTTTAGTTATGTGGTGGAATAAGGCTTATATTAATCGCCGTGATTGGATTTTAGAGAATTTGGGTTCGCTGAAACTGACGCCTACCCAGACCCTAGTTTTATTAATGATTGATTTCTTGAATCAACAAGATGCTCCGATTACGCTTGAACTGTTGGCAGAACGTACGGCTTTAGACAGTCAAGTTGTGGATGAAACAATCCATGATTTAGTACGCCAAAATATTCTTGCGATTAAGGTATCGAAAGATGCCCTTGAGTTTAACCTTGACGGACTATTTCAAGACGGGGTTCGATATGAATACGTTAATGAAGGGATTTTTGAGGTGTTTGAATCGGAATTTGGACGATTGTTGTCTCAAAATGAGTTGATGACGCTTAATACATGGTTATCAAAATATTCGGAAGCCGATATTTTGGACGGTTTAAGAAATGCTGTGATCTATAAAAAAGTATCGATGCAATACATCAATGCAATCCTTGCGAATAAGCAAAAAGAGCGTTTAGGATGACCGTAGCTGAAATGATTAAAATTTTGGATGCTGAGTTTCCAAATGCGAAAAGTGACTTGGATTATCGCAATCCTTTTGAATTGTTGATTGCAGTTACTTTGTCGGCTCAGACAACCGATGTTGCAGTGAATAAAGTGACACCTGCCCTCTTTCAAGCTTATCCAACGCCCGAAGCACTTGCACAGGCAGATGTTAAAGTGGTTGAGTCGTATTTAAAGACGATTGGTTTGTACCGAAACAAAGCGAAGTATATTGTCGCATGTGCTCGGATGCTTGTTGAGGATTTTAATGGGGAAGTTCCCAGAACACGCACTCAACTGATGAAATTACCGGGTGTTGGTCGAAAAACAGCGAATGTTGTTTTAGCGGAAGGTTTTAAGCTTCCCGCAATCGCAGTGGATACGCACGTTGAACGTGTTGCCAAACGGCTAAAGCTTGCCAAACCAAGTGATTCGGTAGAGGATGTTGAACGTAAGTTAATGCGTAAAATTCCGCGAGAGGATTGGGCTCGTGCTCATCATCTCTTATTATTATTTGGACGTTATCATAGCACCGCACGAAATGAGCGGGATGCTTTTGAGTTATTAGAAGAATTAAAGGAGAAACATCAATTATGAAAAATTTAAAAACCGATATCATTGCGGATTGGGTAAAAGGTTCTGTATTGGGTTCAGCGCAAATTCAAGGGGTTAAGGTCGATTCACGTACTGTGGAAGCAGGAGATTTATTTGTGTGCTTAAAAGGGGCTCGTGTAGATGGTCATGATTATATTGAAGATGTGATTGGTAAGGGAGCTGTAGCGGTTCTTGTTGATCATAAAATTGATAATCTTGATGTATGTCAGATTATCGTTGAGGATACAATGGTGGGCTTACAGATGTTTGCGCATGCATACCGTGAAACGTTAAATGCGACATTTATTGGTATTACAGGCAGTAATGGAAAGACTTCGACGAAAGATATTCTCTTTAGTATTCTAAGTCGTGTTGGAAGTGCTATCGCAACATACAAAAATCAAAATACTGAAATTGGAACTTACCTCAATCTCTTTCGCATGAATGAGGATACAGAATTCGGTATTTTTGAAATGGGTCTTGATTATGTCGGGGATGTCGCTGTCATGGCTGAATGTATTCGTCCGGATGCAGGACTTGTAATGAGTTTAGCACCAGCACATATGATGAATTTTGAAAGCATTGAACACATTGCTTCGGAAAAAATGAGAATCTTCGATTTTGTGACGCATAAAGATTTATCGTTTTACCAAGGAGATTTTGAACACTATCGTAATATAAGCCATGGTGAGCACACTTTTGGTTTTAATCAAGATAATGAATGGATTGTGTCAGATGTCGCTTCAAATAATGATGGCATCACATTTAAAGTAGATGGTATTGAATATTCAAGCAATCTTTTAGGGAATCACCAAGCGAGCAATTGTGCAGGGGTAATTGCCTTAATGCGTAAACTTGGCGTTGATGATGGACTTATTCGTGAGGGTTTGAATCACGTTGCATTAACCTCCCTAAGAACTGAGCTTGTAAACAAAGGGAATGCATTAGTCTTGTTGGATGCATACAAGTCCAATCCAATCAGTGCGAAATATGCTCTTGATTTGCTTGCACACTATGAATTTGAAGGGGAACGTATTGCTATCTTGAGTGATATGGTTGAGTTAGGTCCTGAAAGTCAACGTGCACATCTTGAAGTTCTTGATTGCATCCAAGATTTAGATATTAAAAGGGTTCATACATTAGGACCAGAATTTAATAAAGCGATTTCTCAACGTAAACTTGATTCGTCGCGATTCACAAATGATGAAACGTTTGAGGCATTTGTGGCACGGGTCACACCCTGTTTTAATGAGCATGCGATGATATTAATTAAAGGATCACGTTCGTATCAACTCGAGCGTTTAATGGAAGAGGTAAAGTAAATGGATAAGTTACAAGTGGCATTAGTTTTTGGATCAATTAATAGTGAACATGATATTTCAGTTGCAAGTGCAGCGTCTGTATTTGAACATTTTCCTAAAGATAAGTTTGACTGTGTACCTTTATACATTGGCAAAGATGGAAAATGGTATACGGGTGATTATACATTAGCGATGATGCAATCAAATAAACTTGAGGGACATCGTGAACTTTATTTACAATTTAATTATGATCGTCCCGGTTTTATTTATGCAGATGATCAAAGTCTCTTACCGGTTGATGTGGCATTTCTAATGTTACATGGTCGTATGGGTGAGGGGGGACAAGTTCAAGGACTTCTAAAATGTGCAAACATTCCTTTTACAGGCTGTGATGTACTTTCTTCCGCACTATGTATGGATAAAGGCTTTACACATATAATCTGTGAAGCAGCAGGCATTAATATGGCTGATTATCAATTAATCACCCATATTAACGATATTGATATTGAAAAAGTAACTTATCCTTGTATTGTGAAACCAAGTCGTGAAGGGTCTTCTTTTGGTGTGACCTATGTGCGTAATTATGATGAATTACTGAAAGCATGTTTGTTTGCGTTTGAATTTGATACCCGTGTTCTCATTGAAGCGTATATCAAAGGAACTGAGGTCGGTCTCGGTATTCTTAAAACCGATCAAAAGATGATTATCAGTGAAGTGGACCAGGTTAATGTTTCCGGTGAGGTGTTTGACTTCCAAGAGAAATATCACCCACATGCAACCGAGACACTCCCTATCTCTACATTCCCTGAATCGGTCCGAAAAGATGTACAGCGTTTGGGTGAGCTTGCATTCAATGTTTTAGATTGCGCTCAATTCTCGCGTATTGATTTCTTTGTAACTGAAGATCATCGTATTTTCTTAAACGAAATTAATACAATCCCAGGATTTACAAGTTCATCACGTTATCCGGGAATGTTAGACCGTGCCGGTGTAAGTTATCCAGAATTGATTACCAAAATGATTGAGGATTTACTATGATTAACAACTGTACTGTATTTGTAGACGAACAAAAAATCCTGAACAATACTGAAAAACTGCGTGAAATTATTAAACCTGAAACGAAAATCATTGCGGTCATTAAAGCCAATGGTTATGGTTGCGGTCTTGTGGAAGTAGCACATACTTGTGAAAAGATGAAAATTGATGTACTTGCAGTTTTAAACATTGAACAAGCCCGTGACCTTCGATCCCATGGAATTACGACACCGATTCTTCTTCTTGGTGCTACCCTCGAGTCAAATTTTAAGTATTTGATTGAGTATGATTTAATGCAAGTTATTGTTAATCATGACTATGCATTAAAACTGAATCAATTTGGTCTTGACCACGGTGTTAAAGTTAAAACACATGTAAAAGTTGATACAGGCCTTCATCGCTTGGGTATGGAAGATTATGAAGAGATTAAGACTTGTTATGCACTTGAGGGTCTTGAAGTTTGTGGTATTTACAGTCATTTTGTGGAAGCGCAGTCTTATGATGGAGATGCAGTTGCATTTTCAATGCTTCAACTTGAACGTTATAAGACAGTTATTGAAAAGCTCCATCAAGATGGCATTGATCCAAAGATGACCCATATTCAAAACAGTCCTTCCATCCTTAATTTTGGTGATTTAGGCTTTGATGCAGTTCGTTGCGGTATGATTATGTTTGGTCTCTATCACCCTTCACAACTGGAGATGTCTTTAAATGCGGGGTATGAACCCGTCCTATCTTTTGAATCACGCGTTTGCATGGTGCGTGAGCTTAAGAAAGGGGAGTATGTAGGTTATGGTCGCACATTCCAAGCAACGCACGATATGATGCTTGCTACGGTCTCAGCAGGCTATTGTGATGGGGTTATGAAGTCCTTGTCCCTCAATGGTGGTCATGTTGTTATTAATGATACACTGTGTCCGATTGTGGGTGATATTGCGATGTCTCAATTTATGGTTGATGTGACCGGAGTTCCTTGTGCGCTGGAAGATCGCGTGATTCTCTTTGGTCATGAGAAGCAAACAATTTATGATTACATCGCAATCACAGGACAATCGATTAATGAATTAATCAGTCATATTCTTTACGATATTCCTCGAATCTATATACATAAAATCTAAGAGACAATCCGTCTCTTTTTTTTATGCACGCAAAAAAAGAAGGCCGAAGCCTTCTATTTAAAGTTTACAACAACTTGAGATCCTTCATGATCACTTAATCTGAATGAACTCATCGCCGTACCATCTACAGTAAAGGAATCAATTATTCCAGATGCTTTACCTTGTGTGTCAACTGTGAGATATCCTGCATCAGCTGCACGCTTGAGATTAGAACGAAGATAGTCGCCCGAAGCAGTGATTTCTAAATCGGTGACATTAACACTGATAACAGTTCCAGAATAATCACCCGGTTTTACATTTTTACCAAGGATATTTGGATCCGAGGAAACAACTGATTTATACTTGTTTCCTTCGAGAACATAATTTGCTTGAATGAGGTCTCGATTAAAGCCTGCTGCCACCATTTGTTCTACAAAGTCATTAAATGCAGTTCCTGCAGAGGGAACTAAAACACTAATTTCCTTGGCATCAACGGCTGTGCAGACTACATTACTCTTCTTACCGGTACTCTTATCGAAGGTGTAGTAAGAACATGCCTCAATTTTACCTTTTAAATTCTCAATCGTTACTGAGATTTCTTGATTTGGTCCTTCGGTCATCGATTCAGCGATGGGTTTACCATCAACACGAATTTCAGATTTATAGCGCACGGCACCAAAGAGCCATGATGGATCATACAGACGTTTTCCATCAACCGTACCACCACTTGGATAGTTCATGGTTATGGTAGATGGTGCAACGGTTAATTGCGACGCATCGGGATAGGTTGCCATCTTAATATCAAAATTAAATTTATTTCCTTTTTGATTCATCATAACTTTATGATCACTGAGTGCTGCTAAGTCTTTTGGACTCGCTTCGGCAAGTTTTAAGAAATCACGTTTGATATAACCTGTAGCAAGGAGGCTTTGGTCCATACCTTCTACTGGCGCTTGATATGGGAATGTTCCCAAGATATGTTGAATATCGGCAACTGAACCCGGGCGGGCAACATCATCACCAGCACCATAGGATTCTTCAATGAGTGTTAGGAGGTAACTGTTGAGTTTACCTGTAAGATTTTGTGATGCTTCATCAACACCGTACTCATCGATGAAGTAAGGATTCTTCTTATCTTTTGAGTCAAAACCGGTCCATGTCGCAATACTGTATTCCGATGTTGCGGTAATCATGAGACGGTCTTTAATTGAATTTCGTGGAACACCTGTAGCATCAGCTGTTTCATCATCATATTTATTCGTTCCAGTTTTACCAAATACAGGGTAGTTACGACGTACTGGCGAGATAACCGGGTTATATGAACTTTCAACTGCATATTTCATAATTCGAGTTGTAAGCCATGCCGATGCATCCGAAATAACAGGTGTTGCAGTGTGCGAAGGAACATAAGGTTCCCGATCACTATCCAAGAACTCGATTCGAGTGACTGTATGAGGCTTAATATAATTTCCATCATTAAACATAACAGCATTGGCACCTGCCAATTCAACTGGACTTACAGTGAAGGTTCCATCACCAATCGCGAAACCAGGACGGAAATTATCCTCGGATACAGAACTGAATCCAAGTTTATTTAAATATTCAACCATCTTTTCATTACCAATGGTATCAATTGTACCTTGTGTTGCTTCAAGGGCAGGAATGTTTCGTGAATCGGCAACGGCCATCATCAATGGAACTTGTCCTAAATAGCGTCCATCATAGTTTCCAATTAGAATATCCGTACCACGATAATTCATCGGTGCGTCTAAGAACACATGTGATGTCGCAAGACCTTGATATTCAAATGCAGGTGCATAAGCAATATGAGGCTTCATAACAGATGCAGGTGAAGAGTTTCTCGCAATGGCGCGGTTATGAAGGAATGCACCATTATAATCGAAACCACCTACAATCCCAGCAATTTCACCGGTATGGTTATTAAGAATAACCGAACCAACTTGAATAGGTCGGTATTCATTTTTTTCTTCATCAACCAATGAAGGGTTTAAATCTGTAATTTTACGATTTTGGAAATCATCAATCCCTTTTTGCACGGTAGGATCCATACTTGTATAAATATTCATGGAAACTTTTCCTGGATCAAGACCCGTAAGTTCTTGGGCTTCTTGATAGGCGACATCGATAAATGCTTGATACTCAAACATTTCGCCTTCGGAAGCAGATGATTCAACAAGTAAATCCTCGACGCGTACTGCTTTCGCAAGTTGGTACTCTTCATCAGTAATATATCCGTGATAATTCATTAAGTAGAGTACTTCTTTTGTACGTTCGTCGGCTGCTTCAATGCTGTAGTAAGGGTTATTCACACTCGGTGCATTAATAACACCAGCCAAGAATGCAGCTTCAGTTAAGTTAATTTCGGAAAGACGCTTACCAAAATATGCTTGGGCCGAAGCATCGGCACCCATTGTACGTGGAACACCATAATTAATCATATTAATATAGAGCTCAAAAATCATTTTTTTGCTAAGAACTTGTTCGCGTTCAAGTTTAGTAGAAAGATAAATTTCTTGCAGTTTACGGTTTACACCCGTTGCTGCATCTTCATTTTCCATAAAATACTGGTTTTTAATTAATTGCATTGTGAGTGTCGACCCACCTTGACCAAAACTAATCGAACCATGTCTTAACGAATCAAGGAGATTGGAAAGTGCTGCTTTGGTAAAGCGTGGAACATCCCAACCGCCATGGACAAAGAAACGAGAATCTTCAACCGCAACAAATGCATCAATTAACGATTGAGGCACTTGATCAAATGTTGTAGGATCGGATTTCTTTGCAGCAGTATTATAAATAGGCTCCCCATTCTTATCAAAAATGGTTGATGCGGATTGTGTTAAAAAGTCATCTTTTTTTAATACAGGTGCATTTTTCATGTTTTTTACGGTAAGTGCACCGACGCCTGTAACGCCAATAATTCCGATTGATACACAAACAATTAAAATCCATGCGACAATGCGTTGTCGTTTCAGTTTTTTCTGTTCAGGTGTTAAGGGTTTTTTATCTTTTTTTGTTTTTGTTTTCTTTTGAGAACCATCCGTATTATTTGATGATCCACGCTTAATATGTGGAATCTCAGGTTCGTTTTTACTTTTTCTATTTGTCATAGACACTCCTTTATATAGACTCTATTAATAATGTCAAGATAATGACAAGGTATTTGATATGTACTTTCAAGTTGATAACCGACAGATCGAATCCACGAAAGGGGTAACGACCGAACATGTTTCTCACTGATATAAGGTACAAAGTCTTTTGCAAAGATCAAATACGTCTCATCAATCGTCCAAAAACGAATGATAAGAAATGCTATGGCACCATGCCGTGAAACCGCAGCAAGATGATCGAGCTGATGTTTATGAAGCGCAGCAAGTGGGAACAAGGTTTTGTTCTTGGTTTCTTTTGCTTCAAAATCAAGAGCGTATCCCTTATATACACCTTGATAATCGGTCGTGGATGCCTGTCTAAAATAAGCTTCAGTGATTTTTGCTTTGTTACGTGAAGGGTAGTCAACATTGACGATTTGAATCGGCGTAGGTTTTTTATGAACTACCGCCATGTCCTTCATAAGATAGTGGTCATTGGTCTTGTTGATATCTTCTTCAAGACTCATACCACGTCTACTTGTAACGCCAGTACCACTGGGTTTGTTGTAAGTTTTTTTTCCAGTTGGATATTGAATCATCTAATCACCAACAATATTATACTATAATTCCCATCAAATATCATATACTAAAAATCTTAGGGGAAAGCGGAGGTTTCCTATTGAACTTCAAACGGTTATTTGTAATAATAGATGAGAGGTGAATTTATGGCACAAAAATTAACGACGCAAGCAATCCTGGATAAAGAGTTCCATGTGGACTTTAAAGGATATAATGCAGTTGAAGTTGATCAATTCCTTGATCAAGTAATGCACGACTATGAATTCTTTGAAGGCATTATCAAAGAACAAAAAGAGTTGTTAGATCGATATGAAACCACATTAGGTCAACAAAAACGCATGCTTTTAGAATATGAAGGAAGAGATCGTGTGTCTAAGGATATGCCAACTCAATTCAGTCATGTAGACATTCTAAAACGTGTCTCACGGCTTGAGGAAGCGGTCTTTAATAATAAAAAATAAATCTTACTAACACGAAAGATAATCGCTGCAGTAAAATGTAGAGGAAAGTCCATGCTCGCACCACCTGAGATGGTGGTAGTGTTTGTGCTCAGTGAATCAATAAGCTGAGGTATAGAGGCATCTATAACGGCAGACCAAAATCCTAAGGGAAACTATGGATGGAGGCTATAAAAGTGCCACAGTGACGAAGTTTCTAGGGAAACCTAGGAAGTGGAACGAGGTAAACCCCATAAGCGAGAAACCCAAAATTGGTAGGGGAACTCACACTACTGAAATGAAGGTAACGTGAGACGTTTTTAAAACGTAGATAAATGATTATCGCAACAGAACATGGCTTAATGAGTGTTAATGCAATTAGGAGTAGAAATACTCCTTTTTTTAATTTCACAAATGCACACGTATTACATTGTAATAAAGTGTAATGATTGTTATAATTATTTTATATGTGTAAGGAAGGTGAGCATAACTTGGAAAAAATTGGCTTAATACTACAAGAACGCCGTAAAGAACAAGGTTACTCATTAGAAGAAATGAGTGTTAAAACGAAATTATCAACCGTACAGTTGAGTGCAATTGAAGAAGGAAATATTCAATTTTTCAAAGACGATTTATCGTATTTGAGCTACTTTGTACGTTATTACGCGAATGCTTTAGATATTGATTATAATGAATTGCGAAGTGAGTTGGATGATACGATTAATGCGTATACAGATTCCATTACGGTTTCACAAATCAAAAAGCAAGATGAAATTACAAGCAATGTCCAAAAAAAATCGAAGCAAGCTAAAGTTAAGAGCAAACCCGCATCGAAAGGCCGTAAGAAAATGGATTTACAAACAATTGCGATGCTCTTGTTTGCGATTGCGATTCTCGCACTATTATTCTTTGGTGGTTATAAATTATTAAGTGGAAGTCTCAATGTCAAAGATCCGATTGAAGATCCAGGAAGTACCATCGTAGTTCCAAAAGAAGATCCAAAAGAAGATGAGAAAGAAGATGAGAAAAAACCAGAAACCGAAAAGCCAAAAGAACCTGAAAAAACAAAACTTGAAGTCGCTCAAAAATCGATTGAAGGATCAAGTGTTGTTTATGAAGTGAAAAACTGGGTTAAGGATGAAAAAGCAACGTTTGATTTTGAATTCCATAATGCTTCTTGGACCTCTTTTACCGAAGATGGACAACAGCTTGCAAATCCAGCTGCTAAGATTTTTAATGCTAATGAGAAAGCAAGTGTTATTCTCAATGTTGCGGATGGGAAGTCACTGGAAGTAACATTTGGTTACATGAATGGTAATGAGATTAAACTGAATGGTGAAAAAGTCGAAATGGATGCATCAATTGCAACATTACCCGACTATGCAACAATTACCTTCAAGTTTGTTGGAGGAGCTAACTAATGAATATCGCAAATAAACTAACCGTCTTTCGAATTATTCTAATACCAATTATTGTATTGGTGGAATTATTTCCTTACAGTCATTTTGGGATTACGGTTCCCTACATAAATATTGATACCGTGATGTTGTCGTATAAAAATATTGCAGTGCTTGTACTGTTTGCGGTCGCATCCTTTACGGATTTCCTTGATGGTTATCTTGCACGCAGTCGTAATATGATTACTGTATTTGGGAAGTTTTTAGATCCAATTGCAGACAAACTTCTTGTAAATACATTATTTATTATTTTCGCCTACCAAGGCATTGTTCCTGTTGTAGCAGTCTTAATTATGATTTGGCGCGATACCATTGTGGATGCAGTGCGAATGTTACTTGCTCAAAAAGGAATGGTTATGGCTGCTGGGTATTTAGGTAAGGTAAAGACTGTTGCGCAAATGATTGCAATTATTTTAGTCTTACTCAATAATCTGCCATTTGAGTTATATCATATTCCAGTTTCATCGATTGCAGTATGGTTTGCAACCTTGATGTCAGTATTAAGTGGGGCTTCGTATGTAATTCAAAGCCGTTCATTCTTTACAGAAAGTATGTAGTCTTTGTTTAGTTTCATATATGGAGGATCGTATGGAAGACGCAAAAAAAGATAAAGTTCTTGATGATGCAATAAAACAAATCGAAAAACAATTTGGTAAGGGTTCAATTATGCGCTTGGGTGATCGAGCTGCGGTTGATATTGACGCTATTAGTTCAGGATCGCTCAGTTTGGATGCTGCACTAGGAATTGGCGGATACCCTAAAGGTCGTATTATTGAAATTTATGGCCCTGAATCAAGCGGTAAAACAACGCTTGCATTACATGCGATTGCGGAAGTGCAAAAAGCGGGTGGTAAAGCTGCATTTATCGATGCTGAAAATGCGATTGATCCTATTTATGCTCAAAATTTAGGTGTTAACATTGACGATTTAATTCTTTCACAACCGGATAGTGGTGAACAAGGATTGGAAATTGTGGATGTCTTAGTTCGTAGCGGTGCTGTTGATTTAATTGTCGTTGACAGTGTTGCGGCACTGGTACCACAAGCGGAACTCGATGGTGAAATGGGTGATGCTCAAGTCGGTTTACAAGCACGAATGATGTCTAAAGCAATGCGTAAGCTATCCGGTGGCATGAACCGAGGGGAATGTACCGCAATTTTCATTAATCAGCTTCGTGAAAAAGTGGGAATTATGTTTGGTAATCCTGAAACAACACCAGGTGGCCGTGCGTTGAAGTTCTACTCTTCAGTTCGACTCGATATTCGTCGCAGTGAACAAATTAAACAAGGGGCGGATATTGTTGGGAATAAAGCCAATATTAAAGTCGTAAAAAATAAAGTAGCACCACCTTTTAGAACCACACAAGTTGAAATCATTTATGGTAAAGGTATTAGTTATATTGGTGAAGTCATTGATCTCGGTGTTCAATATGACTTTATCAATAAGAGTGGATCTTGGTATTCTTACAAAGATGAGAAAATCGGACAGGGTCGTGAAGCGGTTCGAAGTTTCTTAGAAGATAATCCTAAGATAACAGAAGAGATTGCTGCACAGATTCGCGAGATTATTTTACCGAAACGTGAAGTTTTAGAGAAAAAAGAGGATAAAGAATGATAATATATATCATTCTTTTTTTTGTCCTTGTGGAATTCACATTAATAAAGTATTATATAGGTATTAGGAAACTAATTTTTAAATATTTTTTTAATAAAGAAAGAGGAATAGAATGGACAATCAACTATTATATTCCGTCTTAACTGGTATTATTGTTTTTATTTTGACAATTTTTGCGATGATTGTCGTGAATAAATTAGGTTTAAACCGTTCAAAGGAACGTGCAAATTCATTAATTAAAGATGCTGAAGAAAAAGCAGAATCAATAAAAAGAGAAGCACATTTAGAAGCGAAAACTCATGCTTATGAGATCAAACTAAATGCTGAAAAGGAACTTAAGGGGCAGCGTAAGGAACTCCAAGAATATGAAAATAAATTGGATCGCCGTGAAGAAAATCTAAATTTTCGCGATGCAAACTTAGTGACTAAAGATAAAGAAATGTTGAATAAGCAACGTGACTTAGAGGCTAGAACTGCCAAACTAGATAAGATGGAGCAGGCGTTAATCGAACGCACAGAAGTTCAATTAAGAGAATTAGAACGAGTTGCTCATATGCCTGCATCAGAAGCAAAAACAGAACTATTCGAAGTTGTTGAAAAACAAATGGAGCAAGAAGTTCTTACTTACATTCGTGAACAAGAAGAAATGGCTCATCAACGGGCTGAAGACATCGCAAGAAACATAATTTCTCTTGCTATTTCGCGATATGCACAAGAAGAAACAACGCAACGGACCTCTTCGGTCATTACCTTGCCAAGTGAGGAAATGAAGGGCCGTATTATTGGTCGTGAAGGACGTAATATCCGTGCATTTGAAAATGCAACGGGTGTCGATCTATTAATCGATGACACACCTGAAATTATTACATTATCATGTTTTGATCCAATTCGTCGTGAAGTTGCACGAATGGCATTGGATACGCTTATGACTGATGGTCGAATTCAACCAGGTCGTATTGAAGAAGTTGTTGATAAAGCACGTAAAGAACTTTATCAAGTTATTAATAAAACGGGTCAGGATACCTTGTTTGATTTAGGTATTAGTAAGATGGATAAAGAAATTGTAACCATTCTGGGACGTCTGAAATATCGTTATAGCTATGGTCAAAATGCCTTGGCTCATAGTATTGAGGTTGCGAATTTAGCGGGGATGATGGCCGCTGAACTTGGCTTAAATCAAAAACTTGCGAAGCGTGCAGGTCTGCTCCATGATATTGGTAAGGGTCTTGATTTTGAAATCGAGGGTAGCCATGTGGATTTAGGGGTACGTTTAGCGAAGAAACATAATGAACATCCAATTGTGATTAATGCAATTGCATCACATCATGGTGATACTGAAGCAACCAGTGCGATTGCCGTACTTGTCGCAGCGGCGGATACATTAAGTGCAGCACGACCAGGCGCACGCTTTGAGTCATTTGAAAATTATATTCAACGTCTTGAAGAACTTGAAGCGATTGCATCAACTCGTGAAGGAGTTCAACGTGCATTCGCAATTCAAGCAGGTCGTGAATTACGTGTTATGGTTGTACCAGATGAAATCGATGATCTTCAAACGGTAAAACTAGCACGCGATATTCGTCAACAAATAGAAGAAGAACTCACATATCCTGGTCAAATTAAAGTGACTGTGATTCGTGAATTACGCGCAATGGAGTTAGCTAAGTAATGAAGATATTATTTATAGGTGATATCGTAGGAGCAAGTGGTCGACAAATTGTTGTTGACCACTTACCTATGTTAAAAGAGCAATACGAAATAGACTTTACGATTGCAAACGGTGAAAACAGTGCACATGGTAAAGGCATTACAAAGAAAATATACAATCAATTAACCGAAGCAGGTGTGGAGTGCATTACAATGGGAAACCATACATTTGCAAAACGCGAAATTATCGATGATTATGATGCATGTCCGAATCTATTGATACCTGCGAATATTGAACCCATTGATTTTGGAAACTATTATAAAGTTTTTGATGTTCAGGGAAAACAAATTTGTGTGGTAAACCTCTATGGTGAAGCATTTATGAATCGTGTAGGTGATCGGCCTTATCCTTATATGGACTGGCTTTTAGAAAATACGGAGTATGATTACTACTTTGTAGATTTCCATGGAGAATCGACCAGCGAAAAGATGTTATTTGCACATATTTATTCTGAAGAAATTGATGCGATGGTTGGAACCCATACACATGTTCAAACTGCAGATGAACGTATTATTGGCCAGGTAGCCTATATTACGGATGTCGGAATGTGTGGCGCTTGTGATAGTGTTATTGGACGTGACATTGATGAGTTGTATGATCGCGTAATATTAAATGAAAAAACACACTTCAAAGTGGCCAAAGGTGATGCATTCTTAAATGCTGTAGTGATTGATGTTGATGATAAGACGATGAAGTCGAAGTCAATTCAAAGAATTGCAATTTAAAGTAAGTAAAACCAAGCCTTGCTTGGTTTTTTTATTGAAGTTTCTGTGCAAACATTAGTGCTTCGTTTTTAAGTGAAGGAAATCTAGTGTATAATATAGGAAATGGTTTACATCATAATAGAAATTAATTAAAAGGAGATTTTATGGATAAAATTCGTTTTCTCGCATTAGGAGGTCTTGATGAAGATGGCAAGAATATGTCGGTCATTGAGATTAATGACGAGATTTATGTCGTGGATGCAGGTTTAAAATATCCACAAACTGATCAATTGGGTGTCGAAATTGTCATTCCCGATTTATCATATTTAAAGAAAAATAAAAAGCGTGTTAAAGCAATTTTTATCACACACGGTCATGATGACGTAATGGGTGCACTCCCTTATCTTGTAAAGGAAGTAAATGCACCGGTATATGCAACACCTTTGATTGCGCTGATGATTGAAGACTTGTTTAAAGAAAATAAAGTCAAGAATGCGCACATTCACAAAATTAAACGTAACAGTCGTTTTAAAATTGGTGAGCGTCGTTTTGTAGCCTTTGGTTTGACACATTCAATTCCGGATACATTTGGGATTGCAATTGATACAGATCAAGGTTATGTTGTTCATTCAAGTGAGTTTATTATTGATTTTGATGTGCGTAATCAAGGTTTTATGTGTGATGTCGCAAACATCTCTGAATTAGGGAAAAAAGGTGTTTTCTTATTAACAGCCGAGTCTGTTGCTTCGAAACGTCAAGGATTTACTTCCCCAAATCATCGTATTACAAAACGAATTGAACGTGTTTTTGAAGAGACAAATGAACGTATTCTTGTTACTTTATACGAACAAAATATTTACCGACTTATCGAAGTTATTGAGACAGCACAGAAATTTAAACGTAAAGTGTTTTTCTACGGTGAAAAGCAACGCCGTTTGATGAAGCATCTTGAACGTCTTAACTATTACCACATGCCTAAAGGTTTAGAAATTAAGCCAGAGCAGTTTAATAATGATATTAAAGATGTTGTCGTGATTGTATCCGATATTGGTCCAAGTGTGTTCAATAAAATGGGACGCATTGCGATGGGGGAAGATCAACTTGTTGAAGTGAATGAAAACGATCATGTGATTGTTGCATCTCCAGTTGTTCCTGGTACTGAAGCGGTCGCAGGTGCAATGATTAACGAATTGTATAAAGATGGCGTTAAAGTGATGTCACTCAACTATAAAGATGTTATGCCAATGCATGCATCGGTAGAAGATTTAAAAATGATGATTGCACTTCTTAAACCGAAGTATTATGTTCCGGTTAAGGGTGAATATCAAAATCTTGTAGCGAATGCGAGTGTTGCTGTTGATATGGGTATCAGTGCTGGTAATATCGTGATCTTAGACAACGGTCAAGTTGCAGAGTTTGATGAAGGACGTTTAAAGGCTACTTCAGAAATTCTGAAATTAGAAGATATGTTGATTGATGGTAAAGATCATTTAGATACATCAGGATTAGTGCTCCGTGATCGTCAAACATTGGCAACGGATGGATCAATCATCGTAGGTATGGTAATTAATAATAAAACTAAAGAAATTTTGGGCGGACCCGATGTGCAATCACGCGGTGTTATCTACCTAAAAGATGCCGATAATATTATGAAAGAAGTCGGTGTTATTCTTGAACAAACGATTTTGAAACTTGTTGAGAAGCATAAATACGATAATGTTACGGCACGTAATGAAGCTCGTGATGTTATTGCGAAATACATTTACAAACAAACAGGAAAGCGTCCGATGATTTTACCTGTTATTATCGAAATTCATATCTGATAGGGGTGATTGAGTGAGTTCTAAGGGAAAGAAAACTAAAAAAGAACAGCTTAAACAACAAGAGCTTATTAAATTTGTTGTTGAACTCTCTTTGATTGCACTTGCAATTATTGCGATGTTTGAACTGGGTGTCATTGGTCGTTTTTTAAATCAATGCATGCGTGTTTTAGTAGGTCAATATCCAATGCCTTACCATATCTTAATCATAGGTATTACCTTTTATAAAATGATTGATACTGATCATAAACATAAAACGTGGCGTTTTTGGACAGCTGTTGGACTTTTGTTTACAGCAATGATTCTTTCGGTTAATTTCTTTCTACAACCTCAAGCATCCGGTTTATCGGTTATATCCGAGTATTTTAATCGAATTCCTAAGATTTTTATGAATTCGAATGAGAATGCTTATGGTGGTGTAGTGGGAGCCGTTTTATTTGGTTTGTTATCGTATCTTGTAGATCGTGCGGGTGTATTGCTCTTTGTGATTGTCTTAATTCTAAGTGGTCTTGCTCTCTTGTTTACACCTCGAGAAATGTTGCGTAGTGCTCAAAAGAGTACGGATGCTACCAAGTCTGCATTTGAAAAACGTCGTGAACAAAAAGAAGCAAAACGACGTGAGAAAGCACTTCATCAAAAACAAGTTGAATTGGATGAGAAATTAAATGATTATGCATCTGAGACAGAGCCAACGAAAGCTGGGTTTATTTCTTTTGATCCACCTCAAAGTGGTGTTGAACCGACTTCTAAAACTCCGTTTATGACAATGGACGAACCAGCCGCAACGATTCCAAGTGATGTCGCTAAATCTGATGAGAATCCGTTTGGTCTTGAAAATGCAGGTTTAGATCCGGTTTCATTATCAGATAAAACAAGTACACAAGAAGCACTTGAACACGGTGAGGATTTTAGATCCAGTTCATTTGATCATTACAAAGTTCCTTCCATTAACTTATTAGAGGCGGGACGTGGTTCGAATACCTCAAAAGCAAATGTTAGCAGTGCTAAAGATAAAGGTGACCGTTTAATTGCAGTTTTAAAACAGTTTGGTATTGATGCTGCTCTTATGGATATACATATTGGACCAGCAGTTACTAAGTTCGAATTAAAACCGGATAGTAATGTGAAAATCAGTCGCATTGCCTCAATTCAAGATAACTTAATGATGGAATTGGCAGTAAAAACATTACGTATTGAAGCACCAATTCCAGGTAAGAGTGCAGTGGGGATTGAAATTCCCAATGTGGAAATGGTTCCAGTTAAGATGAAAGATGTTGTGATGGGTTCGTCACAATTTATGGCTGAAGATAACATTAATGTTGCTTTGGGTAAAGATCTAACTGGAAAACCGATTACAGTTGCTTTAAATAAAATGCCTCATTTACTTGTGGCGGGGGCAACCGGAAGTGGTAAGTCGGTATGTATGAATACAATTATTACATCCATACTTCTTACGAAGTCACCTGAAGATTTGAAACTTCTCTTGATTGATCCCAAAAAAGTAGAATTTACACCGTATACTGAAATACCACATTTAATTGGTCCGGTTATTGATGATCCGCATAAGGCATCAGCAGCTTTGAAAGTTGTTGTTGAGGAGATGGAACAACGTTATGATTTATTTTCAAAAGCTGGGGTGCGAAATATTGGATCTTATAATGAGAAAGTGAAAGCCTTCCCTGCGGAAAATCTGACAAAATTACCGTGGATTGTCGTTATTATTGACGAGTTGGCAGATTTAATGTCTGTTGCCGGTAAAGAGGTTGAGACAAGTATTCAAAGAATTACTCAACTTGCGCGTGCTGCGGGGATACATCTTATTGTCGCGACGCAGCGACCATCCGTGGATGTTGTAACAGGAATCATTAAGGCAAATATTCCTTCGAGAATTGCTTTTGCGGTGTCAAGTGCAATTGATTCGCGTACCATCTTGGATGAGACCGGTGCCGAAAAATTGCTTGGATATGGCGATATGTTGTATGTACCAATGGGTGAACCGCATGCAATTCGTGTTCAGGGATGTTATGTCAGTGATGACGAAGTTAAGAAAATTGCGGATAAAGCAAGTGCCCAAGCAAAACCACGATTTGATGATTCCTTTATTAAATTAGATGGTGTTGATGGAAACCAAGGGGTCTTGGGTGTGGAAGAAGATCCACTTTACCAAGAAGCTCAAGAATATGTTGTTCGTCAGAAAAAAGCATCAACATCTCTATTACAACGCCGTTTTAGAATTGGATATAATCGTGCAGCCAATATGATCGATGCCTTAGAACAAAATGGTGTCATTGGTCCAGCTCAGGGTAGTAAACCCCGCGATGTTTATTTAAAATTAGATGATCTTGAACAAGAGAGCGCTTTATAGCGCTTTTTTATTTGTCTCCATTACCTTATATTTGTCATTTATCGTTAAATATATGGGAGTTGTGTTAAGTTTATGTATATTACGAGAACAAATTGTGCGAATGTAGTGAAATTTTCTTAAAAATAGTGTATATTGATACCGTTAGTCTAAATTTTTATATTTGGATTCATGGGAGGGTATATGAAAAGAAAGCTATTTGCACTTTTGATGGCTGTGGTCATGTTTGTATCAACTGGAGTTCAGTTGGATGCAGATACAGCACGTGTCGCAAATCAAAACAGTCTTATAACTGATTTTAATTTCTCAAATACTAATTTAAACCATGGGTATGAAACCAGCGTTACAGTTCAATTTGCGGAATCCGGAAATCGCAAGTTGAATTCTGGTGATGTTATGGAACTCCGATTACCAATGGAGCAGAAAGTAGATTCGAATGGATCTCCTTATTCCGTGGGACTCAAAGGAATCTCACAAACGATTAAGCTTACCATGCCTGGGGTTGAAAAACCACTCGGTCATGTCTATGTGACAGAAAGTAATGTTCATGTTGTGTTTACAGATGAAGTAGATCAACTCAACAATATTGCAGGTTCTTTCACATTTAGAGTTGAAGGATTTAATGATAATACACAAAACATCAAAGAAACACTGTATACCAATCTTGGAACGAATGTTTCTCAAAAGTCGGTACAAATTGAAGGTCAATTTCAAGGAAGTGGTTCTTATGAGATGTTTGCGAAATTGGGCGGAATGTCCCGTGAAGAGGAAGAGGTCGTGCGATGGGTTCTTCTATTAAACGGTGAACGCGAACCCTTTATGTCTGAGATGACGGTACGCGATACAATTGGAACGGGTCATGAATACATGCCAGGATCCTTAGTATTTATGGTTACCGATCATACCGGAAATCGCTTTACGGTTAGTGAACAGGCGTTTCGAGATCAGTATGGTGGCGTATGGATTAATGGTCAGTCTTTAATTGTGGCAACCCATCCAGGCAAATTACACTATACTTCAATTGAAGTCATGTATAACACCAAAATCACAGATTTGAAACAGGCTGAGATGGAAAATAAAGCTGTGGCGAGTTTTTATGATCATGAAGGCTATCCCCAAACCATTGAAAAAGATGTATCTGTTGAAAATCATTATGCATCCGGTTCGATTGTTGGTAATAAGCCAAAGCCTGGTGTTTTACGAATTGTGAAAGTCGTTGATGGAACTGAAACACCTGTATCTGGTGTTACTTTTACTGTGAAAAATGATCGTGGTGCTCTTATTGAACGTGTTACTACAGATGAATCTGGCGTAATTAATCTTTCGCTTAAAGATGGTCGTTACACCATTGAAGAAGTTGAAGCACCTTCTTGGCTTGTGGTTGATTCAAAACCAATCACGGTAGATGTAGATCAAAATGCGGAAGTTGGTACTTTAGCCGTATTTAAAAATGAAATTAAGAAAACAAATGTTAAAGTATCCAAAAAATGGGTTGGTGGTCCTTCGCCACATCCTGTAGTTGCATTTAACTTAATGCAAACAGTTGATGGCGTTACAACCGAATCAGGTCGTATTTTGACGCTTGAAGGCGGAAAATCATCTGTTGTTTTTGAAGACCTTCCTCAAGCAACCGCTACGGGTCAAACGATTACCTATTCTGTAGAAGAAGCAGGTTTCGCAACGGATGAGTATCAGGTTGACATCACACCAATTAATGAAAACAATGAAATTTTTGTTACGAATACATTTATTAAAGATACCGAGTTGACGGATTTTAAAGTCTTTAAAACATGGAAGGGTGGACCTTCTGCGAAACCATCTGTTTCTGTTCAACTTTATGCAAATGGTGAACTTGTTGAAGGAAGCATCCTTGAAATTCCATCCGGTCAAAGCTCTGTAACGTTTAAAGATTTACCGGCTTATAAGGGTGGTGTTGCGATTGATTATAGTATTCGTGAGGTTGACGTACCTGAAAATTATAAAGAAAACATTATTAAACCGAATCATATTGAAAATGAATACTTATTAAAAGACGTAACAATGACCAAAAAATGGGTCGGAGGGAATCCTGTTCGTCCTGAAACGAAGTATGTTTTAGTTGCGGATGGTGTTGATACACAAAATACGATAACCCTAACCCAACAAACCAGTCATACATTCAAAGATATGCCTAAGTATAATGAACAAGGCAAAGAAATTGTTTACAGCGTACGTGAAGTTGTCATTCCAGAAGGATATGATGCATCGTATAGCGACGATGGTTTAACGGTCACAAATACATTCCGTATGGAGTATGTCGATGTGACTGCAAATAAAGTTTGGGTGGATTCCTTGAACCAAGGCAATCATCCTACTGTAAGATTTCAATTATTCCAAAGTATTGATGGCGTTTCTTCGGCAGTTAATGGGGTCTATCAAGATTTAAGTGAGGGATCTGTTACATTCAAGAACCTTCCTAAAACAACTCAAGACGGAAAATCAATCCGTTATTTTGTACGCGAAGCGAATATTCCTAAACACTATGAGGTTCACTACAGTGCCGATGGTTTAACCGTTACCAATACGTTCAAACCGGATATGATCTCTGTAAATGTTGAGAAAATATGGAATCATGGTCCGGAAGTACGTCCTGAAATTGAGATTCAACTCTACGCAAATGGAGTTCCGGTTTCAAATGGAAAACGAACTTTAAGAAATGGTCAAACGAATCTAGTTTATCGAAATCTACCAAAACAAGATCATGATGGAGATATTGTCTATTCTGTTAAGGAATTAACGCAATTGGATCATTATGTAACTCGATATGAAGGGTCGGGTACAGATTTGAAGATTATTAATGATTACCAAATACCGACCAAAGCCATTATTGCGCGTAAAGTATGGGAAGGCGGACCGAGTCCAAGACCTACCATCTCACTTGTGCTGTCAAAACGGGTTGAAGGCTCCAATGAAATTCTACCGGTTCCACTTGCACCAATCGAACTTAAAGATGGTGAAACGGAGGCTCATTTTGGTGACCTTCCAATTAAAACATTGGATGGGAAAACGATTACCTATTTCGCCAATGAGGTCGAAGTGCCGCAGGGTTATTTAGGTTTGAATTCATTTTCAGATCCTTTAACGGTTATTAATCGTTTTGACGTCAAAACAGGCCCAATTTATGGTAAAAAAGTATGGCGTGGTGGACCGGAACTTAAACCGGAAATCGAGATTAAGCTTCAAGAGCGTTATGAAGGCGAAACAGATTATCGTGACAGCGGTGTTGCATCAAAAATTTTAAAAAGTGGTAGTGATACGGTACGATTTGATTCAATGCCAACCTTTGCACTTGATGGACGTCGTATTGAATATAAACTTAAAGAAGTGAACATACCAAATGGTTACACTCAAATTGAAAGCTTGAATAACCTTGAATTAATCAATGCTTATGATCAAGGTAATACATCAGTTACCGCTCGAAAGATATGGGTGGGTGGACACAAGGAGACGGTAACACTACGACTTTATCAAGCCATAGATGGTGTTGAAACACCAGTACCTAATGGGGAACGTGTTTTAAAAGAATCAGAAGAACAAGTTGTAACATTTACAGATTTACCCAAACGTACAATGGATGGGAAAACAATTACGTATTTTGTTCGTGAATCCGGAGTACCAGAAAATTATGCTGTTACATACAGTGCTGATCGCTTAACGGTTACCAACACCTTCCAAGAAGGGGTGACACACTTAAACGTCAAAAAAATATGGCAGGGAGGTCCTGGACCTTCAATTCCATTAGAACTTGAGCTCATTCGCAATGGTGAGTCGACGGGGATGATTCAAAGCATGATGCCTGGCGATAACGATATTGTCTTTGCGAACTTACCGAAATTTAATGAGGACAATGTGCCTTATTTATATAGTGTTCGTGAAGTTAATGAGATTGAACATTATAGTCTTGAAAATATTTCGCATGACGGTGATACCAGTGTAACCTTAACGAATGTCTATGATTATGGTTTGCGTGATGTGATTGCGAAAAAGGTATGGACTAATGGTATCAGTCCACGTCCTGATATTGAGTTTGAACTACGTCGTACGACATCCCCATCCGATAAAGTAGGGGAGTCAACGGGTATGATTCAAACCTTACGTGATGGAGAAACAACTACCGTTTTCGAAGATTTAGAAGTACGTGATGACGAAGGTAAAACGTATACGTATTTTGTTAAGGAATTAACGTCGGTACCCAATACGGTAACGCAATACAGTCCCGATGGCTTAACAGTTTATAATCACTACGTATCACCGACGACATCCATTCGTATTCTAAAAACATGGGTTGATGGACCTGAAGTTCGTCCTGACACCACATTCCAATTAACGCGACGCTTAAAAGGGACACACGATGAATTTAAAGATGTATTAGGTATGCAAGAACAATTACCTTCGGGTCAATCCCATCTTGATTTTGTGGATGTTCCTCAAAATGATCATCAAGGTAAACCGTATGAATACGCTGTTCGCGAAGTTTCTGTACCCGAAAACTATACAGTTTCCGTAGCACCGATAACAGACGCGAATACAATCGAGGTTACCAATACATATCATGCGCCATTAAAAACGGTGAGTGCCTTTAAAGTATGGTCTGGTGGCGAAAAAGCACGGGACAATGTTGTTTTTGAGTTGTATCGTCGTGTTGAAGATAAAGCCTTTGAAGCTGTACCGAATCAAAAAGAGACACTGACACCTTCGATGGCTTCGGTATCGTTTACAGACGTTCCTGAGTTTGATACGCAAGGACGACGTTATGAGTATCGCGTAAAAGAAATACAAGGACCTGAGTTCTTTGATGCTTCTTACAGCGATGATGGCTTAACGGTAACCAATACTTACAATCCAGGTGTAACGGAGGTTGCATTTAAAAAAGTATGGATTGATGGTCCCGAAACACATCCTACAATTGTAGTTGATTTATACGCGAATAACGTTAAAACAGAACATGCACTGACGCTCCAACATGGAGAACATGAAGCATCCTTTACAGACCTACCAAAACGTGATGAGGCAGGTATTGATATTGTATATACAGTACAAGAACGTGATGTTCCTGAAAATTACGATGTATCCTATCAAGGAACAACAATCACAAATACCTTTAATCAAGGCATGCGTGATGTAAGTGCGACAAAACGATGGAATGGTGGCCCAATGTCACGTCCAAATGTTACCTTCGAGCTTTACGCTGATCAAAAGGCTACAGGGATGACCCAAGTTCTTGCTTCTGGCGAGAAGACGGTTACCTTTGCGGATGTGCCTGTTTATACAGCACAAGGAACAAAAATTGTGTATCGTGTTGAAGAAGTGAATGTACCTGAACATTATGACGTAAGTTATAGTTCAGATGGACTTACCGTAACCAATACGTATAAGCAAGGAATTCGTGATGTGATTGCAACGAAGAAATGGGTGGGTGGTGCATCAAGCAATCGTCCAACCGTGATTTTTGATTTATATGCAGATGGCGTTAAGACGGATCAATCGGCAACCTTGCAAGACGGCACGACACAAGCACGTTTCACAAAACTGCCAGTTCGTAATCAAGATGGATCAATCATTCACTATTCGGTTCAAGAACGTACGAAACATGAAGCGTATGACGTAAGCTATAGTGCAGACGGATTAACCGTAACGAATACCTTCAATCCAGGTTCTCAAACCATCACTGCCCATAAAGTATGGGTTGGTGGACCAGATGATAAACCGGATGTCGTCTTTGAACTTTATGCCAACAACAAACCCCTTGGTGTGAAAAAAATCTTAGGGTCGGGTGTGAAGTCGGTTAGTTTCAGAGGTCAGCCTGTTTTTGATGACTTTGGAAAACGCATTAAATATCATATTGTGGAACATGATGTTCCCGGTTATAAAATTACATACAGTGCGGATGGTTTAACCGCAATTAATACCTATACAAAAATAGATAATGGAGTTGGTTCCCTAAACAACAGACCAACGAAACCATCAGTACCACCACTTCATGGAGTTAATGTATTAGGAATGAGTAAAGATCGCTTAAGTGCTCTTCCAAATACAGGGGTTGGTGGATCGCAAATGCAGTATACTGCTGCATTGGGTCTTATTGCGATGGGATTAATTCTAAGACGCAAAAAAAGAAAATAGCCTAAAAAACCTACATAAACGTAGGTTTTTTTTATTGTGCAAAATCTTGTGTATTTAATGCCATAAATAAGTGAACAATTGCTTAAGTTTGTTCATTAGATACATTTTGTAAGGAATCGTGATAACTTTGTGATGAAAAGGTGCAAAAATGTGTAAGTTTTGTGACAAAGGTCATATACTACATATACAAAGAGATTGTGAACAGGTCATGAAAGTTCACAAGTAAAGGAGAGAATATGAAAAATACGAAGACAAAGTTGATTCTAAGGTCACTTATTGCTTTAGTTCTAATCGTTTCAGGTATTACCACAAATGTGAATGCATCAAGCAGTCCTAAAGATTATACAAATGAAGCGATCTTTACCCAATTCGACGTTAATCCTAAGGGATTAATTAACAATCCAAGTCAACCTATTGAGTTTAACTTAGCGTTCAGCGATATGAACAATGGTCAAAAAGTTAAATTTAAACCAGGTGATTATTTCGAGTTAACATTACCAAGTAATGATGAGGTAAGTTTACGTTCCCTTCGTGCTATGGGTTCAAAAATGCCTGTACATGCATTTGATAAAAATGGAAAACAAATCACCCTTGGTGAGTTAACCTTTAATGGAAGTCACATTCATTTTGAATTTATGGAGGATGTACTTCAACTTGAAAACGTTACAGGTACGATTAATCTAAAATCGGTATACGATAATGCATACCGTGGTGAAGAAGATAAAATTGCGGAACTTCCAACCAATCTTGGATTGGGTTCATTGGATAAACAAATGATTACAATCTCACAACCTGGAACCCCTACAGGTGTTGAACCAAGTCCAATCTTTTACTGGAAAACCGGAACATTCTCAACAGAAGTTCACGGCGATATGAACTGGTGGTTAAACATCAACAGTCCTAAAGAAGCAGTGCAATCCGATGTGAAGGTAATCGATACAATTGGTGAAGGTCATAAACTGGTTGATGGATCAATCATGGTTGACGTGGAAGCCAATGGAGAACTCAAACACATCAGTGCTGAAGAATTTAATAAAGAATATGGAACAATTACTGTTGAGGGTCAAGTTCTAACGGTAATGATTCCAAGAGAAAAAGCAGCAAAAACAACATTTACCGTTACTTATGATACGCGTGCTTTTGATAAGAAACTTGAAAATTATAAAAATGCGTCAACAATTGAATATAAAGATGAATCCGGAAATCTTGTGACGGATACACCCAAACATTATACTGATACATCCGTTGTGAATATGTTTGATGATGCGACAATCGGTGGAGAAATGAAGGAAAAAGGTGTATTCCGCGTGCAAAAATTTATTAAAGATACAGATGAAGTGCTCGAAGGCGTTACCTTTGAGATTACAGATAAAGATGGCAAGAAAATAGAAGGAATTACCAATGAAGATGGTATCTTTGATTTCAATCTTGAACCCGGTAGTTATACCTTAAAAGAAATCAAAACGCGTGATGGGTTTGAGTTGGATTCAACAGAATATGAAATTGAAATGACTGAAAAATCCCAATCGAAGTCAATTTACAACGATTACCAACGAATTGATGTTGTTGCGACAAAGAAATGGGTGGGTGGTACGTCACCACGGCCTGCGGTAACATTTGATCTCTACCGTAGCGCAAACGGTGTTTCAGAACGTGTTGAAGGTGCAACCATGGAATTGGTTGATGGTCAAACAACCGCTGATTTTGGAAAACAGTTAAAATTCGACAAAGAAGGTCATGAATACACATATTTTGTTAAAGAAACAACAGATTTAGAAAACTATATCAAACATGAAAATGGACTTGAAGTAACCAATACCTATAACCTACGTGATGTAGCTGTAAACAAAGTATGGGTTGGTGGACCTGCGGTTCACCCAACCATTCAAATTCAACTTTATGCAAATGATATTGCACTTGAAAATCATCTTGAAACCTTAACATCAGGTACTGATGTGGTAACATTTAAGAATTTACCAATTCTTGACAAAGCAGGAAATGAAATCGTTTATTCCGCAAAAGAAGTCAATGTTCCGGTAGGCTATGAAATGGAACAAACGGATGCACTCACAATTACCAATCACTTTATCGTTGAGAAAATCGATATTACCGCACACAAAATCTGGGACGGTGGTCCAAGTGTTAAACCTACCATCACATTTGGGTTAGTCCGTGATGGCATTGAAATGGGAATTACGGTAGATTTAGTCAATGGTGAGGAAACAGCAGTCTTTGAGGATTTACCAAAAACAGATCCTAATGGAAAAGATTATGTTTATACCGTTATCGAACTTGATGTACCAAAAGGTTATGTTGCGGTTTACAGTGAAGACGGTTTAACCGTTACAAACTATTATGATGAACCGGTCATTGTAGATCCACACGAACCAAAAGAACCTACAAAACCTGTTGAACCTACGAAACCTGGTGAACCTTCAAAACCTGAAGTCTTGGGTGTTCGTAAAGAACAATTGCCTCAAACAGGTGTAAGTGCAAACAATGTCTTACTCTATGGTAGTTTATTATTAATCTCAGGAATCGGTATGTTTGTATTGAAACATCATCGTGAGGAAAAAGAGTAGAAGCTTCGGCTTCTTCTTTTTTTTATAAAAGCATAAAAAAAACTGGATGATTAAGTCCAGTTTTTGTATTTTACATATAAGATTTAAGAACACTCAAGATGTCTTCACGTTTAATTTTTTGTTCCGCACCAGTTTTACGTTCCTTCAGTTCGACTTCACCGTGTTCCACATCACGTCCGACGGTAATTCGTAATGGAACCCCAATGAGATCCATATCGTTAAACTTAATACCTGGACGTTGTTTACGATCATCGAGAATCACTTCCAGTCCTGCTTGGGTTAATTCTTGATATAAATCGTCTGCGAAGGCCATATGTTCTTCGTTTTTATTATTGATAACAACGATTGCTACTTGGAATGGCGCAAGATTCATGGGCCATACAATACCGTTTTCATCATTGTTTTGTTCAACAACAGCTGCAAGAGTACGACCCAGTCCAATTCCATAAGATCCCATATACACATCTTGAAGTTTGTTGTTTTGGTCTAGGTATTCAAGACCCATTGCTTTTGAATATTTTGTCCCCAGTTTAAAGGTATTTCCAACTTCAATCCCTTTTGAGAATGTAAGAACGCCTTTACCATCTGGGTTTGGATCGCCTTCTTTAACATTTGATACGTCGATAATGTGTGTTGCTTTAAAATCAGAATGATTCACATTAATGAAGTGGTGGTCATTTTCATTTGCACCCACTGTGAAATTTCGTAATCCTTCAATCATCTTATCAACAACAACATCAATTTCAAGACCTACAGGTCCTGCAAATCCGACAGAAGCACCCGTATGTTTTTGAACATTTTCAAAGTCGGCAAGTTCAACTTCCGTTGCTTTGTATAATTTCGCAAGCTTAGTTTCATTTACATCACGGTCTCCAAGAACACAAACGGCAACATATTGATCATCCAAGCGATAGATTAATGTTTTTACAAATTTTTGAACGGGTTGTTGTAAAAATGAAGCAACCTCTTCAATTGTACGTGCATTGGGCGTATAGACTTTTTCTATACTTAAGAATGGTTCATCAGATTGAATACGATTTACGTTTTCCGCAACCTCAAGGTTACTTGAATATCCTGTTTCTTCGCCAAGTACTAAGATGTCTTCACCGATATCAGTAACAGCCTGAAACTCTTCAGAGAGTAAACCACCCATAATACCTGTGTCTGCACGAACGATACGATAATCCAGTCCAACACGATTAAAGATACGTTTATACGCTTCAAACATCGCGTCATAGGACTTGTCAGCGGATTCAAGATCAGCATCAAAGGTATAGGAATCCTTCATCACAAACTCACGTACACGAATTAAACCAAAACGAGGACGTGCTTCATCTCTAAATTTCGTTTGAAATTGATAAAGGCTAAATGGCATATCTTTATACGAACGAATTTTCATTTGTGCTGCTTGCGCAAACAACTCTTCATGCGTAGGACCTAAAACAAATGGTTTTTTAAAACGGTCATCCAATTGGAACATGCTGGTACCAATAATATCACGACGTCCTGAGGCTACATAAACATCTTCAGGAATCAAGGTAGGCATGGTCATTTCCTGTGCATCGATGGCGTTCATCTCTTCACGGATAATGTTTTCGATTTTATTTTTAACTTTTAAACCAAGTGGCATATACATATATACCCCGGAAGAACTTTTTTTAATATACCCAGCTCGAACGAGTAGGTTACCACTGGTAGAATCTTCATCACGAACATCTTCCCTAATGGTATAAAAGAAACTTTTACTTAATTTCATACATTCACCTCGTAATTTTCTCATATAGTATATCACGAAACCATGAATTGTGTGTTATAATAGTGGTGCCCAAAGGGAAATATATTTCCGACACTTTGATATAAGGGAATCCGGATGTTTATGCGTGGTGTGAAAGCTAATTTATTAGAATCCTAAACCCATGACAGGATACCCACCTGTTAACACAGGGAATAATATCAACCCTTTGGGTTTTTATTTTGAATGATTAAATCGGTCCTTGTGTTTATCAAGGAATCGTTATAAAATATAGATAGATATAGGATGGTGAGAGTATGCTAACACTACTAAGTACAACAGGTTTATCAATTACTTATTTTGTTTTAGGGTTATTGGTTGGAGGTGTCGTTGCTTTCTTCTTAAGTAAGAAGTATTTTGAAAAACAATTAAAAGAAAACCCACCAATTAACGAAAAAATGATTCGTGCGATGTACATGCAAATGGGACGTAAACCGTCCGAAGCGCAAATTCGTCAGATCATGAAGTCGATGGGACAATAAAAAACACAGGCGACTGTGTTTTTTATTACGATGTGTGAATATGAGAAAACTGATACGAAAACTTGTTTTAATGATGGTGACCGTTGCCTTGGTGGTTGCGGGGGTCATCCTCTTTTTCGGATACAAAGAGTATCAATCGGTTATCCTGAAAAAACCAATTGATACGGTTTTAATCGAATTAAAAAAAGATGAAGCATATACTACAATCGATGAAATCCCTGACCTTGCTTTAAAGGCCATGGTTGCTACGGAAGACTCCCGTTTGTTTACTCGGAAATCGGTAATGGATTTGCGTGCAGTTTTACGTGCGATTGTTCATAATATTCAAAGTCGTAAACTTGTGGAAGGGGGATCAACCATTCCACAACAAGTTTCTAAAAATATATATTTTGATCATGATGCCTCTTTTGTGCGGAAAGTATCCGAATATTTTGTAACACGTGACTTACTTTTAACGTATACTAAAGAAGAAATCCTGGAGATGTATCTAAATATAATCTATTACGGTGATGGTTATTCCGGGATATACCATGCAAGCATGGGGTATTTTGAGGTCCTACCTTTCGAATTGAATGAAGGACAGGCGACGCTTTTGATGGGGTTGCCACAATCACCGTCTTATTATGCCTTGAGTTCTAATTTTGAGGCTGCGAAAGCGCGGCAACGTCATGTATTAAATCGTCTGGTTGATGCCCAAGAAATTACAGCAGAACGTGCCGAAGAAATCTATTTAATGGATGTTTATGGAGGACAATGAAATGAAAAAGAGAATGATTAGTGGTATTAAACCAACAGGACAATTAACATTAGGAAACTATATTGGCGCGTTAAAGCCTTTTGTAGCATCGCAAGATGAATACGATTTAAGTGTTTTTATCGCAAATCTACACTGTGTTACCATGCCGATTGATCCGGAAGAACTTGAGACCAATTTAAGGGATGCCTTGGCATTTTATTTGGCATGTGGTCTTGATCCGCAAAAAACAGACATCTTTCTCCAAAGTGATGTTCCTGAAATTGCGCAACTTGGTTTCTTATTATCGTGTGTTACCCCAATGGGTGAATTAAACCGTCAAACTCAATATAAAGATAAAAAAGACAGCGGTGTTTCCTTAAGTGCTGGATTTTATACGTATCCAACCTTAATGTCAGCCGATATTTTAATTCACGGTGCCGAGCTTGTACCTGTTGGTGAAGATCAAAAACAACACGTTGAGTTAGCACGTGATACAGCCGAACGTTTTAATAATCGATTTGGGGATACGTTTAAAATTCCAGAACCGGTCATTGCGAAGGTTGGAAAACGCATTATGTCCTTACAAGATCCAAGCAAGAAAATGAGTAAATCAGATCGCGAAGGGGACAAAGGGGTCATTTATTTAAAAGAAGACACTAAAAAAGCACGTAAGAAAATTATGTCAGCAGTGACGGATAGTATTGGTGTTGTGCAATATGATCCAGAACACCAACCAGGGGTTGCGAACTTACTAACCATCTATGCTTCACTGAAAGAAATCAGTATTGATGACGCCGTAAAAGTATTTGAAGGCCAACAATATGGAAGTTTTAAAAAGGCAGTCGCAGACGTTGTTTGCGCTGAATTAGAGGCGATTCAAGCACGTTATCACGAGTGTATTGAATCCAATACACTCAATGATGTTTTAGCGGAAGGCGCATCCCGTGTCCGTCCTCAAGCCCAAGCAACATTGCATGATGTGCAATCGAAATTTGGTCTTGATTGGAAACGCAACTAAGTTCGCCTAACATAAATATCAAAAAGATTCATGAATTATGACCTAGAATTATTTTCTAGGTCTTTCAAAATATACATATAAAATGTATAATTGATTAAAAGGGAGGTTTGCACATGATTGTTCTTTATTCATCTCCTGGTTGTGCGTCGTGTCGAAAAGTTCGACAATGGCTTAAAGATCGGAATTTAAAATTTATTGAAAAAAACATATTTACATCGGTTCTTAGCGAGAAAGAAATTAAACATTTACTTATGCGAAGTGAAAACGGTACGGAAGATATTATCTCGAAACGTTCAAAAGTGATGCAAGAATCACAACTTGACTTAGAGGAATTATCGATGAGTGAATTAATTACATTTATTCAACGACATCCATCCGTTTTAAAACGTCCAATCATTATGAATGATAAATCATTCTTAGTGGGGTATGATGAAGAAGAAATCGATGCATTTCTACCGCCGGAATTACGTTCGGCAAATAGACATTCGTGTGATCCAACCTGTCCAAAGTATGGGTCATGCAGCATGGCAATGAAAGATGATGAAAAATGAAAGTATTAGTAGGTTTATCTGGAGGCGTCGATAGCGCAGTCGCGGCTCATATATTAAAATCGCAAGGACATGATGTTACTTGCGCTTTTATGCGTAATTGGGATTCTTTTGCGAATAATGATATTCTGGGAAACCCAACCATTAAAGATGATATGTGTTCACAAGAAGTGGACTATGATGATGCGAAACGTGTTGCTGACCATTTGGGTTTAGAATTGCTTCGTGTGGATTACGTTAAAGAATATTGGGATCATGTGTTCTCATTTTTCTTAGCAGAAACCGAACGCGGAAATACTCCGAATCCGGACATTTTATGCAATCGTTTTGTGAAGTTTGATGCATTCTATGATTTTATGGATGCGAATGGTTTTGAAGCACTTGCGACCGGTCATTATGCCATTACACGTGATGGGAAAATGTATCGTGCCGTCGATCAAAATAAAGATCAAACGTATTTCTTAAGCCGTGTTCGTCCTGAAGTGTTACCACGGGTATTATTCCCATTAGGTTCTTTAACCAAAGACGAGGTTCGTCGTATCGCCTTAGAGTTAGATTTACCGGTAGCAACCAAAAAAGATTCTACGGGCATCTGCTTTATTGGTGAACGTCAATATCGTGATTTCCTTAAAAACTACCTTAAAGATGTGGAAGGGGATATCATCGATGTGGATACACAAAAAGTACTCGGAAAACATCAAGGTGTTATGTTCTATACAATAGGTCAACGCCATGGCTTGGACATCAGTACGGCTGTAGGCCCATGGTTTGTGGTGGGAAAAGACCTATCAACAAACCGTATCTATGTTGGAAAAGGCGCAGACCATCCAATGCTCTTTGCCGGTGCTGCCGAAATTGCGGAAATGAACTGGTTTGCGGATGAAAAAGCGGATCTTGAATGTACCGCAAAATTTAGATATCGTCAAAAAGATGTGCGAGTGCGTATTGCTTGGATTGATGCGACGCGACTCCGTGTTGAAATGATTGATGATGTGAAATCGGTAACGTTGGGTCAAGAAGCGGTATTCTACCTTGGTGAAGCTTGTCTTGGTGGTGGTCGCATTGACCGTGTTTTTGATACAAATGGAAATGAAGTCACTTATGATTCGAAATTATGATCTTGATCAGGGACGGTTTGAATTTACACCCCTGCAATTGATTCTTGTGATTATAAATTATTTTTGTGGATATCAATACCTTTACCCACGCTTAGGAGCTTGGGTTAGTGGTTCCCAAACTGTTGTGACACCTCGTGTCGCAATGTTTATCTATCTTTTTACGCTGATATCCACGGTCGCTATTGTCCATCGACAATTACGTGCAAGCTATTATTTCTTTAAACGAAACATACGTACAAATATAATTCCTGTTTTTAGGATTGCGGGTCTTTTGCTTTTATTTAATATTGCACTGGGTTTGTTGGTTCAATTAATTCTGGGAAGTGGTGTCGTAAGTGCCAATCAAGAAGCGGTCAATGAAGGGTTGCGTAATTTTCCGTATCTAAATATGTTTGCAACAATAGTGTTTGCGCCCATTGTGGAAGAGATTGTCTTTCGTGGAGCGTTTTACCAATCCTTGCGTTCTGAAAAATCATACCGATCAAGCATCGTAATTTCGTGTTTGCTCTTTGGGTTAATCCATATCTTACCCAATATGATGCTTACCGGAGATTTAACGCAATTGATTTACTTAATTCCTTATTCAGGAATGGCAATTTTTATGATTATGGCATTTGAAGTAACAGGTTCAATATGGGGAGCAATTTTTGTCCATATGTTGAACAATACCTTCGCAACATTAACTGTAATTCTACCAATGTTTTTAGGTTAGATTTGAGGTCAATATTATGGAACAAACGATTAAAGGATCTGTCGAAACATGTATATTTAAAAATGAACAATCTGGATATGGTATTTTCCGGATTGTTCTTTTCAATAGCAATCAAAAGCCAATGACCATTAAGGGGCCATTGGCGACTTTAGAGCTGGATTCATTTTATGAGTTTACAGGGGATTACGTCGAAGATCCACGTTATGGCATGCAGTTTGATGTCATTGCGTTTAAACAAATGCTTCCCCAACACCGTGATTTTATTATTCGTTTTTTAAGTGGACCCAATTTTCCCGGTATCGGTCAAAAAACGGCAACTGCAGTTGTGGATACTTATGGCGAAGATGTTTTAGATCAAATTCGTGAGGATGAGTCTTTTAAACTTGACGTTAAAGGGATTACGGAAGCGAAAGCGGAAATGATTGTTTCGGTGATTCGCAAACAAGACGCGCAAGAAGATGCGGTATCGTTTTTGCTTGCCCATGGACTTGGAAATAAGCAAATTATTAAAATAAACAAAGAATACGGTGATAATGCGATTTCAGTGATTCGTGAAAATCCTTATCGTCTTGTTTATGACGTCGATGGTATTGGATTTAAAACCGCTGATAAAGTCGCAATGTCGCTTGGTTATGCGCTGGATGATCCCTTGCGTGTTGAGGCACTGGTTCTTGACCGTTATAAAACAATTTGTTTTGGGGCGGGTGACAGTTTTATTACCAAAGATAAATTGTTTGATGGTGTGCGAATGGGGGATGCAGAGCGAGTGGAAGCGGCGTATCAAGCGCTGGTTCAAAGCGGTGAATTGGTTGAAGATGGTGATCGTCTTTACCACCGTACGCAATATGATAGTGAAGTTTATGTTACCGAAACCCTTAAGAATTTTAAATACACAGGTTATGATTTTGATCTGGATGATTTGGAATCTAAAATCGCTTCAATAGAATCTCAGCTTCGCATTGAATTTGATGATACCCAACGCGAAGCCATTGAGTCCTTTTTATGTGAAGATGTCATGATTCTCACCGGTGGTCCGGGAACGGGGAAAAGTACCTTGTTATCGGGTGTGGTCACATTACTCCAAGCAAATTGTCCATGGCTACACATTACCTTATGTGCGCCGACTGGGCGTGCCGCAAAACGCTTGGAAGAATTAACCAACGTCCAAGCCGCTACGATTCACTCTGTTCTTAAATGGGATTTGGAATCCAATAAGTTTGGTATGCATGAAGAAAACCCATTAGAAACCGATATTTTAATTATCGATGAGTTTTCAATGGTCGATACATGGCTTCTTGCTCATATCTTAAAAGCATCGGAGAGGGTAAAAAAACTGCTGTTTGTGGGTGATAAAGATCAGCTTCCATCAGTGAGCAGTGGTTTTGTGTTAGGGGATTTAATTGCATCGAAGGTATTTAAAACAATTTCCTTAGAACGAAACTACCGTCAAGAGGCCGGATCTGAAGTTATTGACTTAGCGGTTAATATGAATCAAGGTCTTCTGGATGTTTCAAATTATCATCGTGATGTCCGGTTCTTTGATAGCCGTTATGGCAGTGTCAAAGATATTGTCTTAAAGGTTGTGGATGAAGCTATGCAGCGTGGTTATGATTTAAGCGATATTCAAGTCTTAGCACCCATGTACTCAGGTCCAGCTGGGATTGATAATTTAAATCACTTCCTTCAAAAAATGTGTAATCCTGAAAGTCCTCAAAAAGCACAAATCATGTACGGGACACGGATTTTTAGAGAAGGGGATAAAATCTTACAACTTAAAAATCAACCGGATGATTTTGTATTTAATGGCGATATTGGGATGCTTGTGGAAGTTGAAGCCAAACGTTTGGTTGTTGATTTTGATGGAAACTTCGTCGAGTATGAGCCATCTTCCTATATAAACATTACCCATGCTTATGCCATGAGCGTTCATAAAGCTCAAGGGTCGGAATATCCCATTGTGATTCTTGTAGCAGTGCGAGATTTTTACCGCATGTTATCCCGTCGACTTTACTATACCGGGGCAACGCGATCTTCAAAATCACTCGTCTTGGTTGGTGAATTGGATGCCTTTCACACCGCAGTTGAAAATCACCACGAAGCCAAACGCAATACATATTTAACTGAACGCTTGCAAGAAGCATTTGAAAAGTAAGAAAAATTTGATATAATAGACGTGTCTGAGACGTGATGAATCTTAGACATGGTGGATTTAGTTTGGGAGACAAAATCTATTATGGTAGCTATAATACTACTATAAGAAAAATAACACCGCTTATAATAGGTGTTATTTTTTTATGCTTTTTCAGCGATTATTTATTTTTCTTGAGTTCATCTAAGATGTTTTCAAGTAACACAACTTCATCTGATTTTGGTGCAGGTGCCTCTTCCACAACTTTAGGTGCTTTTTTAAATTTATTCATAGCGCGGATAACCATGAAGATACATAAAGCAATGACAATAAAGTCGATTGTTGCTTGTAGGAAGTTTCCGTAACTCATGACAACGGCGGGTGTTTCACCGACTGCAGGTTTAATAACCCACTTCAAGTCCTCAAAGTTTGCGGCTCCGGTTAATAAACTAATGAGTGGTGTAAAGATATCTGCTACCAGTGACGTTACGATTTTCCCAAACGCACCCCCGATAACAACCCCAACTGCCATGTCAATCACATTCCCTTGCATTGCGAATTCTTTGAATTCTGTGATAAATTTTTTCATACTGCTCCTCCTTATTAATAATATAATTGATTTATGTGATATTTCAAAGGAATGTGATATGATTTATACGACAAAGAACAAGAAAGAAGGTCTTTTATGAGTGAATCAGTTGTAATGAAATATTTTAGAGAAATCAGTGCGATTCCTCGTGCTTCGTTTAATGAAGAAGCAATTAGTAATCACTTAGTTGATTTTGCGAAAGGATTAGGTTTAGACTACATCCAAGATGAATTATGGAATGTGATTATCTTTAAGCCGGCAACTCAAGGTTATGAAAATGCACCGACTGTAATGCTTCAATCCCATACAGATATGGTTGCGGAAAAAAACAAAGACAGTAATCATGATTTTGATGTGGATCCTATCGAACTGATTATTAAAGATGGGATGCTTTATGCTAATAATACAACGTTGGGTGCTGATGATGGTGCCGGGGTTGCGTATATGATGGCAGTTTTAGCGGACTCAGAAATGGGACATCCTGCCCTTGAATGCGTCTTTACGGTTCAAGAAGAAACGGGCTTAACGGGTGCGACTGAACTGGATACATCAATGCTTAAGTCAGAATTATGCATTGGTTTGGATGGATCGGGTGAAGTTGAAACGTATGTATCCTCATGTGGGGGTGTGCGTGCACGTCTTGCGAAGGCAGTACAATTTGAAGATATTGATTCGGATACAATTACCGTATCAATTCGTGGTCTTTTAGGTGGTCACTCAGGTGGTGAAATTGATCAAGAGCGTGGGAATGCTTCCAAGATTGCAGGAATCATTATGCGTCGTGCACTCGATCAATTTGATTTCCGTGTGGTTGCTGCAGAGGGTGGTTTAAAAATGAACGCGATCACGCGTGAACATGATTTCACCTTAGCCATGAAAGATCTTGAAGGATTTAAAGCATGGTTTAAAGAAATGGAAGCAGGCTTTAAAGAACAATATGAATTCAGTGACGCGGGTTTAAACTTTACCTTAACAGAAGGTCATACAACGCGTGCTTTATGTGAAGCAGACACACGTCGTGTTGTGGATGCACTCTTTATGCTTCCTTACGGTGTAATTCAAATGAGTAAAGCAATTGAAGGCTTGGTCATCACGTCTTCAAATATTGGGACAGTACGATTAGACGAAAACGAACTTGAAATCACCATGTCGATTCGTGCAACGCAAGCGTTTGTCTTGGATACGGTAATGCGTCAAGTTGAGTGGATTGCAGCACAAAATGATCTTGAGACCGAGTTTACGTCACGTTACCCTGGATGGAACTACGATGCGAAGTCAAAATTACGCGAACGTACAATGAGTGTTTATAAAGAACTTCGTGGTCAAGACATGGAAACTGAAGCAACACATGGTGGAATGGAACTTGGTATTTGGAAGGGTAAAATGCCTCATATCGATATTGTAAGTTTTGGTCCAATTATGTTTGATATTCATACACCGGATGAACGTTTGGATATCGCGTCGTTTGACCGTACTTATGAATTCCTAGTGGCGCTGCTTGAATCCCTTCACGATTTCAAGGCTTAGTTTCCAAATCCGAAATCGTTTACGAAATTTATGCGTAAATTTCAAACACTTAACAATTATATTTTTAAAATAATATGATAAAATTAGAGTAACTGATTGGAGGACGATATTATGTTTGGTTTGTTTAAAAAAAATAAAGAATCATACCGTTCATTTGGTACCGGTACCGTCTTAGCGCTTAAGGATGTTCCAGATCAAGTGTTCTCAACCAAAATGATGGGGGATGGCTATGCCCTTGAACTCACTGATGGTAAGGTCTATGCACCCATTAGCGGTGATGTAACTTTGGTCTTTCCTACAGGTCATGCCTTTGGCATTACGGATGCAAGTGGTGTGGAGATGTTAATTCATTTAGGAATTGATACGGTGGAACTTAATGGTAAAGGATTTAATGGTGTTGTGAAGCAAGGTGATAAGGTTACCCAAGGTGATCTGTTAACCACTGTGGATCTTGATTATATTCGTGAAAACGGAAAATCTTTAGTAAGTCCTTTTATTCTAACTTCAGGACAATCCATTACGCTTCTTAAAGAAGGGGAATCGGTAACACCCGAGTCTGAAGACATTTTCTCAATTAATGCTTAAAAGACATCTTCATGATGTCTTTTTTTCCAATTTATGAAAGAGGTGCCCTAATGCTTAAGAAACTATTAAAAACAGCACAGTTTAATGACGATGCAATTTCAATCCTAATCTCACAATACGATAACTATCAATATGTCTTAGAAACGTGTGCGAAGCCGTATACGGGTGAAAAGAACGCACTCCCTATATTGAAACTCAATCCCCAAGAACGCCTCATGCGGACGCTTTATATGCTTCCTGAGCTCAAAGAACAATATATTCAGCGTGGTATTGACGATGCAATCTTTAACGCCAGCATTCAAGACCTAAACTATCGTATTGAACGTTATCATAAATCCAATGATCATTATGGACTCAGCGATAGTGATGTCATCTGGTTACGTTTTATGTTCCGTTTTGAAATGTTTGAACTTGGAAGTTTGCGTTATCAAATTTTTCCATTCAGTTATGCGGAGATTGAACGGAGTGGTCATGACACCATGCACTTACCCCAACAACAAAAACACCGTTTTCCTGAAAACACCATGATGCTTAACATTCATATAAAACGTGATGCCAATTTATCACCACAAGCCATCGATGCATCCCTCAAACAAGCGCATGACTTCTTTACAAAGACCTTCCCCGAACATCATTTTAAAGCGTTTATTACCCGAACATGGTTAATTCATCGCGGGATTATGGCTTTAATTGGTGATCCAAACAGCCATATCGTTCAGTTTGGAAATCGCTTCGAAGTCATTGCTTCTTCACATAACCGATATCAAGCACTGGAACGCATCTATGGGACAACCGATATGTATGAAATCAGTCGCATGGACAAAACAACCCAATTACAACGTGATGCATACAAACATCCGGAAATGCTTGGGGTTGCATGTGGGATTATCGAATTTGAAAACTTCGAATAATGGTGATAGGGATTTCATTATTACGTGAAATAGTCTATTATAGTACTAGATATTCCAAATAGGAGGAAGCCATGGATTACTTAAAATTGTTTATGATCTTTGTCGTTGCATTTATCGCGATCCAACTTTTAATCCGATTACTGGGTAAAAGAGCGAGTGATAAGGCAATGAAAGCATTTATGGAAAGTGACACCCCAACCTTCACGAAAAATATTGATAGTTGGCTTGCGAAACTGACCATCCCCACATTTAACCGTAACTTCTTTAAACTTAATTATTTTATGAGTGTCAATGACAGTGAGCAGGTTCAAAGCATTGCGCAGGGTATGGAGAAACTTCATATGAACCGCAATCAAAAATTAGAGTACTTAATGAAACTTTATGAATATGCATTAATGCGTGATGAAGTTGAATCCACCAAACAAGCACTTGAAGCACTGCGTACCTTTATTCGCGAATCGGATATGGATAATCGCACCCAGCTTCTTGAGAAACTGGATTTGGATGAATCAATTTTTATTAATCACGATATGGACTCACTCGCAGCCATTGATACCTTGATCGAACAATCCCCCGAGGAACTTAAAGGTGTTTGGTATTTCCGTAAAGCGATGATCTTGGAAGAAAATGGTCATGACCAACGCGCACTTACTGAAATCGAGCGTGCTATGCGCCATGAACCCCTCGAGATTAATAAAGAACAATACCAAGTATTAAAAGATCAAATTTTAAAGAAATAGAAGGGTTCACATGCGTGAACTCTTTTATTTTCATTGGAAATAAATAAATTCGTTATTTATGTGAAATACTTTAAGTTTTAGGTTGCATTTAAGCCCCTTTTAAGATATTATTATTAAGCAAACAACATGCCCGAGTGGTGAAATCGGTAGACGCACTGGACTCAAAATCCAGCGAGGTAAAACTCATGACGGTTCGAGTCCGTCCTCGGGCACCAATATGAAAATAACCCACTATATAGTGGGCTTTTTTATGCTTAAGTTTGGCATGGGGATACAGTGGGGATACATTTAAGTGGTAGAGGACATTTTGTTTAATACATCAACAGCTTTATCCTGACTTTCAGCAAATGCATGGGTATATACTTTTAGAGTCATCTCAACTGTTGAATGTCCTAGTCTTTTTGAAACAATATTAATTGGGACGTTATTTTGTATTAGAAGCGTCGCGTGTGAATGTCTTAAATCGTGTAACCTGCATTCAAGCCCCATTCTTTTGAATGCGTATTGTATCGTGTTATTTGGAAGAGGAGTTTTGATTCCAAAAATAAAGTCTGATTGTTTTACATCAAATTTTGATTTAATAAATTCGATATAATTATTCATTTGAGTGACCGTAAAGTTATCTAATTCAACATATCGGACGGAAGCGGCAGTTTTAGTCTTTTCTATTTTTGCACGATCAGAATTTTTTCCTGTGACAGATTTATTAATTGAAATTCCTTTACCATCATAATCTTTAAAAGTGAGTCCTTTTAACTCAGCTCGTCGAGCACCTGTAGAAAATGCGAGTAAAATAAATAATTTGAAATAAATATTTACGAGGGTCCTTTCCGGGAGTTTTTTCCAGGCCTCCATAAAAGTCTCATAATCGATAATATTGTATTTGGTCATATCTTCAAATTGTTTTTTAAATGGGGATAAATTGATAGAGACATCATTATATATATACTCCATCTTTACTGCATATCTGAATATCGATTTATAAAGTGCAATGATTTCATTTTTATATTTAACTGAATACGGTTTACCACCTATGGTTGAACCGTCTTTTTTATGGCGAATAGGTGTTTTAATCTCTGCCAATGAATTTCTCCAAGCTAATGCTTTTCTTAGTGTAATGGATGCAATAGCAGTATCAGGGATAAATTGATTTACTTTGTATAAATTTGCTTTATATGTTTGTTCTTTAACATCATATTTTGATAATTCAACCATTTCTATTCCTATTTCTCTAAGAGACATTCTCGATTTTGGTAAATCGTCCTTTTTCATTTCTTTTAAGAATTTTCGCTCTGCATTTATTGCTTTTTGTTTACTGTCAAATCCGCGTCGTTTTATGCTTTTTACCTTTCCCAAACTGTCTCGGTACCTGATATCAAAATACCAGGTATTTCGTTTTTGATCTTTATATACAGGCATACTAAAATCATCCTTTCACTATTCATGAGATCGTTAAAAGGTAGTTTGTTTAATTATCTTTTTGTTAGCTATAGCTATTAGTAATTTATAGAGTTAATGAGTCTTACTAAATCATCGCCATCCCAAAGTACAATGTTATTTGAATCTGCAAGTTCTCTTGCAGGTTTTCTAAAACTATTGTTTGTTACAACTACGCCAACGTGTGAGTCGAAAAATTTTACTCCGTAAATTATTTCTTTGATGGTACCATAGCTTATTGGAGCGTTATGAAATTTACATTGAAATGCAAATTTAACTTTATCTTTTGTTGCAATAAAATCAACGCTTTGATTATTGACTTGTGGTACTATTTTAATAATTTCATAATCAAGCTTTGTCACAAGGTCAATTATAAAATCTTCAAATTCAGTATGATTTTTAAGTGATTCAAATCTCTTTCGTGTTATTAAATCTTTATGAAATGTACGCGCATTTTCTATTCTTAAAATAATATCTGAAAGGTCAAAATGGATATTAATCCGTTCGTTTTTGTAATCTATAAGTTGAAGCGTTCTTAGTGTATCTAAATATGAAGAGAGTGTTATAAAATCAAGATCAAATTCATTTTGTAATTTTTTTTGACTAAAAGTACTCTCATGAACAACAAATTCAACGATACGAGTTAACAAGTCGTGGTCATTCAAAACGTTTTGGTCTAAAGCTATTGCTTCGCTTAATTCATATTCTGATTGTTTCTTGGAAACTCTAGAATAAACTTTATTCTTTACTATTTTTTTTGTTATGTTTTCAGGAACTCCAATTTTACTATTATTTAGATTTTCATCTATATAATCGCTTTTCTTCTCTATATCAATATTTATAAATGAGTTTTTAGGTTCGTATTTGTCAGAAGAAACTAAATTATCATTGTTGATATGATATATTTGTGGGCTTATATTTGAAGTCCTTTGTAGTTCTAATTTCTTAATTTCTTTTTTGAGGTGTAAATGTATGTATACAACTATAGCCAAAATTATTGAACAGGTATAAAAAGCGCCGACGTTTTCTTGATCTTTAAAAAGAGAAAAGAATAGGAAAATTTCGCTAAATATACAAAATATCGCTGCGACATTAACAAAAAAGTATAGCGCTTTGAGTAACAGAAATATGATATCTTTCAATAATATATTTAACTTTTTGATTAGATTATTTTTACGATTTAACATAGTCCCCCCATTTAAAATGTCTCCATTATTTTATATTTGCTTCTTCTAATATAGAGTCTATTGAAATATTATAGAGTTTAGAAATAGCTATCAGTTTTGATAATTTGATTTCATTTTTACCTTGTTCCCAAAATTGGACAGACTTATGAGTAATATTGAGCTTATCAGCAACGTACTCTAGAGTCATATTGTTTTTAATACGGTATTTTTTTAAAATAAGTCCTAATCTTTCTTTTTCATCTTGATTCATAATTAACCTCTCTCTTAATTTGTATTGGTAATACCATTATAATATAAACAAAAAAAATATCAATAAATCTAATAATTGGTATTGACAATACCGAAATCTTATTATAAATTGGTATTGAGGATACCAAACAGGAGGGGTGCAATGAATAATATTAATATTCGTATGTTAAGAAAATCATCAAATCTTACACAATCACAGATGGCATCTAAAATGGGTCTTGCTCAATCTACATACTCGCAAAAAGAGCAAGGATTGATAAATTGGACATTGCCAGATTTTATATTTATAAAGCGAAACTTTAATGTAAAATTAGAAGATATTGAGGAATTTAAGTCAATGGAAAAGAAAGTTTTGAATAAGTTGAACTTGTAATTTTTTTAAATCAAAATGGTATCTTGAATACCAATCAAGATTTTAATTATTATATTCGAAAAACACTGAAGTTGATTCTTAAGATTGAAATTTTGAATTTTCGTTATAATTGTTACTTTTCATGTACTTTTTTCGGAGGATAGGATATAACATGATTTATTCCAAAAATGGCAAGGAAAAACAATATATTTATAAAACAGATATTAAGAACTATTTAGCATGTAGTTATGAACATGCATCTCGCATATTTGATGATGTTAAGAAATACGAGATTGAAACACTAGAGTTTGAAATGTTTGAAAATAGAGTCCCTCAAAAATTATTTCATGAGTGGCGGAATAAAAAGAAGAAGCGATGCAGAAATGATAAAACGTAGTTATCATTTTTGAAAAGAGTAAGAATACTACCTGCAAAGTAATTAATGGAAAGGAGATTTAAATGAAAGATATTATTGTATTGAAAGAAACTGAAATCTTGGATAAAAGATTCAAAATTTATGGAAGTATTGATAATCCTCTATTCTTAGCTCAAGATGTTGCTCAATGGATTGAACATAGTCGTGCGAGTGAAATGATTAAAACTGTAGATGAAGATGAAAAGCTGATGCAAACAATCCTTGCTTCAGGTCAAAAACGTGAAATGTGGTTTCTCACTGAAGACGGTTTGTATGAAGTATTGATGCAATCGCGAAAACCCATTGCAAAGCAGTTCAAGAAAAGAATAAAAATAATTTTAAAAGATATTCGTCGTTTCGAAAAATACGAAGTTCCTTCAACTTTTTCGGATGCATTAGCACTAGCCGCTCAACAACAAAAAGAACTGGAGATTAAAAACCAAATAATCGGAGAATTGAAGCCCAAGGCCGATTATACAGATAAAATCTTGAAATCTAAATCTTTGGTAACAATTACCCAGATAGCTAAAGATTATGGAATGAGTGGTCAAGCAATGAATAAATTACTCCATGAGTATGGAGTTCAATACAAACAATCGGATCAATGGCTATTGTATAAGCAGCATCAAGGTAAGGGATACACCCATTCGGAAACAATTATTATTGAGGATGCTTTTAATTTAGAAAAGACAGTGATGAATACGAAATGGACGCAAAAGGGGCGACTTTTCTTGTATGAGTTATTAAAGGAAAAAGAAATTCTACCCGTTATTGAGAGAAATTAAGCAATGATTAAGGAGGTCTTCGTAAGTGAAAATGTATAGATTAAAACGAATTTTTTGTGGCATAACAATGCTTGTCACCATAGTTCTATTACTGCTTTCAATTTTTACGCTTATCTTAGTGGCAGAGAATCGTAGCTTGATTAATGACGTTAAAATTATAACGAATAATTTATTTGAAGAGCAAACAAACTTGGTTAAAGAAATTGAAATAATGAAGAACAATCAAAGTTTATTATTAGAGAGTTCGACTACGAATGAACCTAAATGAAGAGATCCTAAATTTGATGCGTTCGTAAGTACTACATGGCGACTTGAAACAGGAAATGGTACGAGCCAATTATGGCTCGAATATAACAATCCAGGAGGGATTAAGTGTGGATCAGAGTATTGCTTTTATGATTCGAAAAAGTCAGGATTGGAAGCTTTAAATTCACTACTAATCGAATATTGGGAAGTATACGGCATGGATATAAAGGCAATAAGGCAACGTTACTGTCAGTGTGGAGATGATGACTTTCAACAATTTATGGATATTTACCAAGAGGAACTAAAAAAAGAACAACGCTAGACTAAACCACGCTGTTCTTAATAGTTTATCCGTTGTGACAATTTTTGCAGCAGTACTTGCATCCATCAAAATCATGGTCGCCGGTCAGCCTTTCTGCTTCTCTAATCGCATCATGACAGTTGTTGTACTTTTTGAGTGAAACACGGTTTTCCATGTCAGGCAAATGATTGCAGGTGGTGACATGAACTTCATGGTAAACTCCATCCGTTTTACTTCTGTTGTATAGATACTCTTTCACTTAATCCCTCCTTTCTAACCACATCGTAGCAGTCTAACGAAATGATGTGTCAAAAGGGTATGAAATAGCGAGAACTTAATTTCACAATAATTGAAAGGGGGAGGTAAAATGCCCAAAAAGGCAAAAAACTTAAATCAGAATTCAAAAAGAGCCTTTTTACAAACTCAACTTGAAGCGATTCAAAAAGAACTTGAAGAGATTCCTACATTGTATCGATCAGACCTTGAAGAATACTACTTGGAATATCCCAAGAGCTTGCATGAACATGAGTTTTCGGAAAGTACAAAGAAAGTTTATTTAAGGGGAGCAAGGCGACTCATTGATCGATATACTTCAGATGATTCATATTTAACAAAAGATGATCTTATCTGTTTTAAACAAGATTTGTTGGATGAATATGAGAAAGTGTCAACAATAAATTCCTACATAACATCCGTTAATCGTTTCTTATTTTATTGCGATTTAGGTATTTTGAAAATTACCAAAATGATAGGTCAAGGTGATAATACATTGCCACACCGTATCTATGATCATGAGTTCAAAAGAATGTGGATGAAGGCTAAATCATTAGGAGATATGAACTTATATTTTGCTATTCGTATTATGGGAGAAACTGGAGTTCGAGTCAATGAACTATCGAGCTTTACGATTGGTGCAGTTCAAAACAAATATGTATCGGTTGATAACAAGGGTAAAATCCGAAAAGTTCCATTACCAGGACCATTAGGACGTGAAATAAGAGCATTTGTTAAGACACTTGATAAAGATGTCAAAGAGGTTGTTAATCTCGATTACAGGCAAATTTATGATGGTTTAAAAATGATTGCAGGATTATGCAAAATCAATAAGAAAAAAGTAAATCCTCACGCCTTTAGACATTATTTCGGATTCAACTTTGTAAATAAAAAAGGCGAGCTTAAACTCGCTCAATTAAGTGATATCTTAGGACACTCTAGTGTAGAAACGACACGAATATATACAAGAGGTACATTAGAGGACTATTTAAAATCGATGGAGGAAATTAGATGAATATTGTAGAAGCTTCAAAAAAAGCGGTTGAAGAGAACCGCTTTATAGCCAGACCGTTAAAAGATGGAAGAGTATACTTAAAAATTAAACCGACAAACACTCCCGCTTGTTGCATTGTAATTGATACAATAGAAAACCGCAGTTGTATTCGGTGGAATCCTGATTTAGATGATCTAACTGCAGATAACTGGGCGATTGTTGATTAGTTTAAGCCCAACTGCTTAGAGATAATATTTGTTATTACTTGACTTGAAATATTTTCTAACATAGAGACCGAAACGGATGTAAATTTACTAATGATACCCTTGGTTTCTCTCCAAACATCATCATCTCGTATGTTATCTAAAAATTTATGACCTTCCCAAGTTATAGAAGAAATTGGGAACCTAAGTAATACATTTGAAGCATAACTAGGTTTTCCATCAATGTATCCTGCTTCAATTAATTTCATCGCAGTATAGTAAATTACTTCTTTATCAAAATTAGAGGTTTCAAGAAGCTCAGACTTAGCAAGATCATAGTAGTCGTTCAATTCTAGATGAGATTCGAGATACAAGAGTAAATCACGTACACATTCATGATTCAATTTCATTCAATTCACCTCCTTTCACATCAAAATAATATCAATAAAATCATAAAAAGTGTAGATTTACGAAAATGGAGATATACACACTGTACAAGTGTATGTAAATAAGATAATAAAAAATCATAATAATAGAACCTTATCACAAGAGAAAGGAAGATGTAGAATGATTGATAAAACTAGAAAAGTGGACGATGTCAATAAAGACACTGCCCACTTGATAAAGTGCTACTGGTGTAATACGACGATTCTTAGTACAGATAATTTCTGTTTAAGATGTGGAAAATTTCAGTCGGTTGGAAAAAGCTGTTGTTTAATTGAAGCAGATAAAACATCGACTAAAAGTTGATACATTCCATCTTTAATTGGCTTTGAAAGTTTAGAAAAGCCCTTATTGAACTTAGCTATAGCGACTGGTGACTTAGGTGTGTCGACGATCAAGTCGGGTATCGCTGTTCTAATTAGGTCTTTGTGTTCTTGACTAATTGAATCTTCAAGAGAGAGTAATTCAACTGCACTATTTAAGATATTCTGAGTCCATTCATAGGCAGTTCCACAATTTGGGCAGTAATATGGAAGCACCATATTTTCTAATTCCGCACTACTATACACGTACCAATCATCATAAGCCATACTGATATAACGACTTGCTCCACGAATTGGTGCTTTACAAGAATTACAACTATCAAGAACTTTTGAACCACATTTATTACAAAATGAGTCTGTTTCTCCATTGCCATAATCAACTATATGTCCATTAGTACAAATTTTAGCTGCCCAATAGTTATTGTCATAAATTCCCATTATTTCCCTGCTTTCTACTACTAAAATCATATCAAGAAAAACACAAAAAGTATACATTTTTAAAAAGTGTCTTAAACACCTTAAAGACTGCGTATAAAGTAGTTTTTAAAAAATAAAATAATATACAGGTTATCTACCGCATTTGAGACGATATTCTGTGCTAATTGTTCACTATAAAAACTTAAAGAAGGAGCGATAAGATTGTATTCAATTTATGACATAATTGATCAAAAAATAATCTGTAAAGGAACATTACAAGAGATTTCTGAAAAAACAGGAATTGAAATAAATCGTTTGATTTGGAGCGTAAATCAAAATGTAAAAATTATGAATGGCAGATTCAAAGTAATGAAATTAAAGAAGGAGACATTATTATGAATATCGAACACCCAAACTTTTACTCAATAATTCCAGCGCATGTTCGCTATGATACACGACTTAGTGATAGTGATAAGATCTTATATTCTGAAATTACCGCACTCACTCAAAAGAACGGTCAATGTTGGGCCTCAAACCAGTATTTCGCAAGTCTTTATAATGTTTCAAAAGACACAATCTCGAGACGTATTAATAAACTTGCTAAATTGGGTTATATCAGCATTCAAATTTTGTATAAAGAGAACTCTAAAGAAATCGATAAACGGGTCATACAAGTTGAAATAATGACACACGACCCTATAGGCAAAATTGCAGATACCTATCCGCAAAATTGCGGGGAGGGTACCCGCAAATCTGAGGATACCCCTATCCGCAAAATTGTCGTAGATAATAATACAAGTAATGAATATTACAAGATTAATAATAACCCCTATAGTCCCCATGAAGTTTTTGAGATGTTTTGGAAGCTTTATCCAAAACGGCAGGACAAGAAGAAAGCTAAAACAAAATTAATTCAGATTATTCGAAAAAATCCAAAACTTGCGCAAACGATTATTTCAGATTTGGAGAGAAGAGCAAATTGTCAAGATTGGAAGAAAGCTGATGGGAAATACATTCCGTTACCAACAACATATTTGAATGGTGAGCGGTGGGAGGATGAAATAAAAGATTTCAAAAATTGTGATAAACCAATGTCGTCCAAAAGATTTCATGCTTTTGAAATTAAACAGCCGACTTATACAAATGATTGCAAAACTGAAATAAATGTAGATCAGGTAAAACGTAACATTCGGAATCTGATTCATCAGAAAAACACAAATAGTCAAAAAGAGAAGGAGAAAGAGTGTGACATCATATAAATTTTTGAAACAAGCACATCTAGATTATGAATTGCTACTCTCTCTTGTGCAGCGATATCAAAAATCAAAATCAAGCAAGAACAAGAGTATATACTTGAAAGAAATTCAGACGCTCATAAATCGCTATAGCGGCGTGATTTGTGTTCCAAGGGTAAATACCACTTGGAGATTAAAAAAGAGCCAATATCTGAACGGAAAGTGGCTAAATCAAGGAGATTTGATTAGAGTTGTGGGGGTAATGGTAGGGAAGGACATCATTATCAATTATGAAATTAGCAAAATCTATTCCTCGCATATGGGCATCGGTGACTTTTTCAAGAAATTCGAGGAGGAAGTATCATGAATAAAATCAAAGAGCAAGCACTCAACAAATTACTCGAAGAAGTAAACCGCTCGAATAACGATGCTATTGACAAGATTCATAATTGGATTTCAGATCAAAACGATACTGAATTATTTGCAGGGATACTTCAGAAGGGCAAAAACTTAGCAGAAGCATTATCATATTGTGCCTCGAAAGTTAAAAGAAGTGGCAATTACGGAATTGCTACTGATGAAGCTGTATTTAGTTGGGTTAAAGAATACTTTATGTTATCTTCCACAAATGTTTCAAAAGAAAACGTCATTGTAAAAACTAATACTAAGCAAAAAGTGGACAATGATGAGAAACGTAAAAGACGGAATGCAATGAAAAGAAGGAATGATACTTCTGACGAAGTACAACTATCTATTTTTGATCTATGAAACCAGAGGATTACGTTACTCGTAAATTAAAACCACCAAAGCATTTTTTTGATTGGTGTGAATCACAAATACCTGTATATGAGTGGAAGAACAAACAGAAGCAAATCATTTCCTCAACGCGACGATCTTCGATAATCGTCTCAAAACGACTTATGAAGAATTCATGTTTATCGCTTCCTAGCAAGTTTTATTCGTTTGCTATTGTATTGGTCACAACAAAGAGAATAGAAATTCAATCGTATGGCTATTGGCTTGTTATAAAGCAAGGTAAAGAATTTTTAGAACGAAGGTTAACCAATTTTGAGATATTTGAGAACGGTCGTCACATTAAAATAACTCAATACTTCAATCAATTTATATTTGGGTTATCAAACATCTACGGAATCATGGGAGGACCTTATTGTCAAACACATTTTTTTGATAATAATTGGGAAAAACGTATTCAAACGGTGTCGGAGCTTAAGTATATTTCTTTTGGCGAGAACCAAATCAAACGATGTCAATTAAGTCATGTATATAGATTTAGACGTGAAATTGAATTTTTACAAAAAATAAATGCCAAGATAATTTCGCATGAAGTCTTGAATAACATCAATGTAGATATGAGAACCATTAACCGAAAATGGTTAAAGAAAAACAAACATTTACTCAGAGACTCAAACGTGTCCTTTAAAGAGTTTGAGTTAAATCGAAGGATATTAAACAAAGGGGGAACTGTTGTTCCTGGAATCCATAAGTATATAAATTACCACGATATCAAACGTGTTCCCAAAAGAATTGGAATTACTAAGTTTCAAAATTGGGTTTTGAAATACAAAATTGATTTAAAGACTTATTTCGATTATCTTGATCTAATGAAAGAACTTAATATTCCACTTGAAGGAACCAATGTGCTGCTGCCAAGCAATTTATGCAATGCGCATGATAACGCAGTTGAATTATTGAATCGGCGAAAACGAGATGTAGAATTGAAAGAATTCGAGGAAAGATTTAAAGAACTAAAGCATCTGGAGGAAGTGATTGATGATTACAGTTTTTTGATTCCTAAAAGTGCTAATGATTTAATTTTAGAGGGAAAAATGTTGCACCATTGTGTAGGCGGGGCAATGTATATAAATAATCATGCAAAGGGTAAAACCACAATTGTATTTATTCGAGAAAAAAATCAAAAAGAAAAACCTTTGTACACACTCGAATTTAATCGTAATACAGTTGTTCAGTGTAGAGGTAAACATAATAAAATCGCACCAGATGAAGTAATGAACGCAGTTGAGAAATGGGCAAATCATACTCGGCAAAAATTAGAGAATAGAGGGAATATAATGCTAGAAGATGCATAAAAGTGAGTGTGCAAAATTACAAAAAGTATCAAAATAAAAAACACTCATCATACGCCTTTAAAATAACGTATTTTGAGTGTTTCAAAAATTAAAATAACATACAGGTTATCTTCCTATTTGATATTAATGCTATGGCCATCCAAACATGAATAGAAACCTATCGATACAAAATAAGTTTTTTGAAAGTAGGGAACTACTTTTTTGAATAATAAAAACGCCTCATCAGTTTACTAGACTTGAGATTTGATAGTAGTAGAAATATCAAGTCTATAATATGCAAATGAAATTAAATTAAGAATTTGAATACAGTCACTTTCATTATCTACAGAATATATTTTCGGAGTGTGTGCCCTTGGATTTCTAAATAGACTAGTGATTGCTTTTAGAAGTTCCATATAACCTCTATGCTCGTTTCTTTCACTCTCCGTTTCTAAGGTATTAAAAACAATATAGGGATCACGGATACAGAAACATTCATCAATTAACCTTGAACCATCTTTAGTAAGTCCTGTTTTTTTACGTATTTCTTCATATAATCCTTTAGTTGATTCCAAGATAATAGATGTGTAGTCTTCATTAAGAATATCTGGAGTGCAATAAACTATAATTTTTTGATGAACTTTCAACTCTATTAGTCTGTTTTTGAAAGATGATACGTTGATATTTGCCTCACTTAAAGTAGTTACTATTTCCGTTTTCTGCAATTTTCCAGAATCGAGTACTTTAATACCGTCAAAAGCTAATAATAAATTCATTTTTTCTAGAATATCTTTATGGACATCATCTCTATTAATAAATTTTCTCGGATCAAGAAAAAGCTCGATTACTTTTATTACGTGATTTTGCGAATGATGATTATCTGAGTATTGATTAAATAACTTGTCCAATCTTCGCCATTTTGTCATGTTTTCAAGATAATCACTTGTTGGGAATTCGGCTACTTCTAGTAGTTTAGTTATTTCAGTTCCTGTTAAATGCTCACCTATGATTTTACTAATTTCCTCTATTGAGTTTTTATTCATTAACATCCTATTAAATTATCCCCTCTCTAATATAGTTACTCTTATAGTACGACATACAGATTTTAGAATCAATTTTATACAAAAATGCATAAAATATTGGGAGTCATGGGGTGTTTTCTAAAATAATATGTCACGCTAAATTTTAAATAATAAGAAAATAGGAGGTAGTCAATGTTATGACATTTAGAAAAAAGCAAAATGCTCTAAATTTTTTAAAAAATGAATTACAATCCGTAAATTACTACTGTTTAAGAATAATTAATCTTAATTTAAAGCTAGAACAAGTCTGCACGAAGCTCTATGAAATAAGCGGTATAGATTATTCAAAGTCTGGAGATGTAAAGGTTAAATGGTCTTTGATCCCAAAATTAGATCTCATGCAAAAAGAAGAATTATTGAATCGCGAAATTAATAAATGGAGAATGCGCATTTTGGACGTTGAAGAAGTCTTAAATAAATGTTCTCCTAATGTGAAAGATATGTTGATTCGCATCTATGTACTTAAAGAATCTCAGTCGAAAGTTGCCGAAAGTTATAATTATTCGAGAACAGTAATGATTTATTTGATCGACAAAGAGTTATCAGAAGTCCTAAAAGAGTATGACCTCTAACTCCGACACTGTCAGTACATTTTACATGTTAATATGGTAATGTGAATCTTGATGTCTCACATATATGGGCTGTTATCCTTCTTTTGGAAAGACACTTGAAAAGGTGTCTTTTTTTCTTGAAAGGAGAAAGCATGATTCTAAAATGTATAAGACCAACGATTGTAATGTGTACGAAGTCTGCGTACAAAGTTCAACTGAATTTAGGTGATGTAGTCAGTCCTTTTAAAGTGACACGAAATCATCTTCTGTGTTTTCGAAAGGGTGAAACCTTAATTGTTTCTGTGGAACAGTGTCGAAATAATTTTGTAGAAATTAAGGTGAAGTGAAATGAAGAAACGAAGAGCACGTCGAAGTGAACCTAAAGACTGGGTTAGAGAAATTTCAAAAGGGAATGTTAATGCGTTCTATAAATCTACAGACTGGGATATTGCTCGTGAAAAAGCTTTAATGCGAGATAAACATGTATGTCAATTTTTTATAGGCAAATGGCATGATGACAAACACAGACCAAAGCAATTAGAAGTTCGTAGGGCGAATACTGTTCATCACATTATTCCGATTAGAAAATGTCCAGAACTGTGTTTGGATTTAGATAACCTTGTCAGTCTCTCATTTGAAGCTCATGAAATTATTGAAGAGCGTAAACAGCATCGTTTTAAACCTAAGAAAAAGATAACGCAAGAAAGGTGGTAGTATGAAGCGAATTGAGTTTATTAAAAGTATGAACGCGAAAGTAATTCATCAAGATAAAAGTAGTTTCGTATTAAAACATTCTGAGGATATTTTCCAGACTTGCTATTGTCAAAATGATGATGTAACTGCGGTTCAATTGTTTGCAACAGCTTGTGTATCAAAAGTTCCAATCAAACAAATCAAACACACAGAAAGCATCCTCAAAGTATTCAAATCAGTTCTTACACTATTGTGTGCGTATGATGATGAAGATATTAAATTGGTTATGGATCACTTAGGATTGTTTGACCTTTCCTTTAAATTTGGCAAAGAGATGAGTCTCTATGACTATTTGTTGAAGGTTGAAGTAGTGGATGGACTTTTTATTGTTACCATTGCGGAAGTGTAATACCCCCCCCTTAAATCCTAGCGTAGTATATCGCTTAAGAGGAGCGGGTGTGGAGTGGTGACTGTCCAGATTTTTTTGATTTACGCGCGCGAAAGGTGGTATGGCCATGTCAAAGTCGAAAAGAACCAAGAAAGCCCGTCTTGAAAAGTATGATTTAATTGAAAAAGATTTAAAAGATCAACTTGCAAAATTGAATAAATACGGTCAATTTTATGATGATTTGGTTGATCATACAGTATTTTTATTCAAATTAAAAGATACATTAGAGGATGACATTATCAAAAATGGATTACGTATTCAAGTTACAACGGGAAATGGATTTAAAAAAGACACTTCTAATGAATCCGTAAAAAGTTTAATCACGGTAAGCTCACAAATCCTTCGTGTTCTTAAAGAGTTAAATGTATCACTTCCGGATGATTTCGATGATTATGAAGAAGATGATTACACATGATGCAATTGATGATTATCTGAAATTTGTTGATGAGAATCCTGACGCTATTAGCGAAGAAGTTAAATTGCTCATAAAAAATATTGTTACGCCTACATTAATGCGTGATGATATTTTCTTTGACTCTGAAACGTTGGACAAGTGTATCGCGTTTTGTGAACGCTGGTTTTATCCCTTATTTCCATTTCAAAAATTCCATTATGCTTTTGTATTCATGTATGAAAAAGAAAATCCAGAAAATGTAATTTTTAGAGATATTTTTGATTTGATGGGGCGTGGTAATGGAAAAGACGGATATCTCATGCCACTTGCACTTTTTTTACTGTCTCCAATGTATGGTGTCTTTAATTACAACATCGATATTATCGCTAATGGTGAAGATCAGGCAAAAGACTCATTTGAGATTCTTTACGATATGCTGGAAGCAAACAAGAAAATAATGCGAAAGATGTTCTATTGGAATAAAACTGTGATCATTGGCCGTAAAACACGATCACGGCTCAAGTACAACACATCAAATGCGAAAACAAAGGATGGAAAGAAAAGTGGAATGCTTATTTTTAATGAATTACATGGTTATGAGGACTACAAACAACTTAATGTATTCACATCAGGATTTGGGAAGGTTAAACATGCGCGAACATGGACAATCTCCACGAATGGTATTGTCCGAGATGGTCCTCTTGATGAAAAAATTGAACTTTCAATGTCCGTACTTCATGGAGAAGCAAACTATTTAAGAATGTTTCCTTTTATTTGTCGGATGAAACGCGAAGATATTCATAAACCAATGAAAAAAAACTTAGAAACCAATGATCCCAATGATATTGATACAACACTTTGGGAGCAGGCAAATCCGAGCTTGCGATATCTTCCGATTCTTAGATCTGCTTTAATCTTTGACTATTACAATTTTTTAACAAAACCATCCTATAAAACAGAATTCTATTCAAAACGGATGAATATACCCATGCAAGATCATGAACAAGCATTAACATCATGGAACAACATTCTCAAAGCATCTTACAGTGATGTTGAGGAGAAGATTCCGCGCGATACTTACGTTGAGCCGGGAAGCAATGCGGTTGTCGGTATTGATTTTGCTCAATTTAATGACTTTGCTTCTGTGGGTCTTTTATTTATGAAAAATGAAGAATACATTTGGAAAAGTAAAACGTGGATTTGTGGAAGAAGCAAGCATTTTTCTGAAATTAAGTTTCCATTTGATAAGTATGGGTCACCTGGTTTTATTGATTTTGAGGTGATTGACGAAGACTACATTCACGAAGATTATTTGGTGAGATGGGTTATTGATGCGATGCGCACATATCGCATTCAGAAGATTGTTTTGGATAGTCATCGCTATCAATTAATGAAGCGCTCGTTTGAAGCCTATGGGATTGCAGTAGAGTCACGCGATAATCCATCTGGAATGATACGTATGATACGCATTAATCAATCAGTATATAACATCGTTGCTCCCTTTATCGAAAAATTATTTGTGGATGGTACGATTAATATTGGTGACAGTGCCATTATGCGTTGGGCTATAAATAACACAGCATTACAAATTAAAAAAGATGGCCTACTTACATTTGAAAAAATAGAGCCTAAATTACGTAAAAATGATCCATTTATGGCATTAGTTCATGCATGTCAAGCACGAGAACTTTTGGAAAAGAAAATCATCCAAATTTGGATGTAGAAAGGAGGGGGAAATCTTTGAATTTTTTTAATGTCTTTAAGAAAAATGGTTACCGCGTCGATTTTTTAGATGATATTGTTGAAAAAAAGGCAAAGCATCTTGAACTTCAAGAATTGATGATTGAGAGCGCAATTGAAATGATTGCAAAGACAATCGCCAAGGTAGACTTTCAATATTACGATGGTAATCAAAAAGTAATTAATGAGGTTTACTATACCCTTAATGTTGTTCCAAATTGTAATGACACAGGCACTACATTTTGGATGCGAGTGGTGCGTAAACTTTTCCGAGAGAATGAATGTCTTATTGTAATCTCAGGAAAAAAACTATACCTTGCAAAATCATTCAAAACTGGAGAAGAAGTTATGTTGGATAAAACATATACTTCCGTTATTCTTGAAGATTCTAATGGGAATGAACTGCTTTTAAATAAAACGATTACATCAGAGGATGTAATTTTTTTAACTTTAGGGAACTGTAAAGTACATGCATTCATGAAAACATTCTATCAGTCGTATGTTGAGATGCTGCACGTTGCATCCAATGCGTTTAAGATATCAAATCGAATTAAGTATGTATTTACAATGCCACAGTCAAATATCGAGTTATGCGATCAAGATGGAAATCCGGTTAACATGAAGGATTATGTAAAGAATGTCTTAGGTCACTTAGAGTCTGATGATTCAGTTGTCGTACCCCTACCATCGAGCATGAAACTTGAAGAAATTACAAGTAAGTCAAAGTCTAATTCGGATGATTACTTGAAGCTCATTCGAAAATACGGAGATATGGTTGCGATGGCTTTTGGAATTCCACTCGACGTTTTCTACGGAAGTAAGACGGATAAGTCAACTGGAACTAATGATTTCATCACCTTTGCAGTGTTGCCGATTTTAAAAATAATCGAAGATGGGCTGAATGCGCATTTAATTTCAGAGGAGGAATATTTGAGTGGCCAAAAAATTGTTGCCAATAAATTCGCATTACAATACTTCAACATTATGGATGTTGCCTCTAGTATTGATAAGTTGCGAAGTGTGGGGTATTCATTCAATGATATACAACACAACATGGGAGAGCCTCAAATTGATGAGCCGTGGGCTAATCGACGGTACGTCACAAAAAACTATATGAATGTAGAGCATGAGGAGAAAGGAGACAAAGATGAATGAAGTAATGCAGTTTGTTAAGAAAAGCGATACTACAACAGAACTTTATATATACGGTGAAATACGAAAGCAAGAAGTCTGGGAAATATTGTTTGATGTTGAATCAGAACATGTATCTGCACTTAGCTTTAAAGATGCATTGGATCAGGTAGATACACCAAGTCTATGTGTTCGCATTAATTCAATGGGTGGAAGTGTCAGTGAAGGGCTTGCTATTTATAATCTATTGAATTCATTTGGTGGTAACGTCACTACTATTGTTGATGGATTTGCTTGCAGTATTGCATCAGTCATATTTATGGCAGGATCGAAGCGTATTGTTCCTGAAAGTTCACTATTAATGATTCATAATGCATGGAGCAAAGCGGAAGGTGATGCCCATACGATGCGTAAAGCAGCAGATGATTTAGAAAAAATTACTCAGCCAAGTATCAATATTTACACATCAAAAACAATCTTAACTGAAGCGGAAATTCGCAATATGATGGATCAAGAAACTTGGCTTGAGGCAAAGGAAGCTTATGAATTTGGATTTGCGACCGTGCTTGAAAAGGCAGAAGCAAATCAATGTTTAAATGACCGTTATCTTGCTCATCTCATTAAAGAAAACAAAGCACTGAGAACAAAAATCACAAACTTGGGTGAACAAGATGATGATTTCTTTTAGAAAGGAAAAGGAGAACCTATGAAACTATCAAAATTAGAAACAAATGAACTTGTACAATTAATCCAAAATGCCCCTAAAGAAGCAAAAGGGCAAGTAATTATCGAGTCAGTCCAAAAACTATTGGATGACAAACTTGAATCGATTGTTAATGAATATCAAAGTATGGCAAAAGAAGTATCTGCGAATAATCATCTCTTTGACAAATATGGCTTGCGTAATCTATCAGCAGAAGAACATGGATTTTATGAGTTAATTACAGATCCAATGCAAGCAAGTCATGGCTTCACAAAAGGAAAGCAAGAAGATTTAATTCCGACATCAATTACAAATTATGTCTTTGAAGATTTAAAACAATCACGTCCTTTATTCCAATATATTGATTGGTCACCAGCAGGTGTTAAAAAGTGGATTTTAGCAGAGAAAGTCGGCAAAGCTGCTTGGGGTGCACTGGATGAAACAATCACTAAAGAAATTACTGCACAACTCGAAATCATTGATTTTGAAATCCATAAATTAGCGGCATTTTCACTCATTCCTTTAGGGATTATCGAACTTGGACATGAATGGGTTGATAAGTATGTTCGTGAAGTCTTATTAGAGGTTAATGAAGAAGGACTAGAAGAAGGAATTATTGCAGGAAACGGGAAGAATGCGCCGGTAGGAATGATTAAAAATTTGAAAGGAAATGTACAAAGTGGTGTATATCCTGATGCCGATGCTATAGAAATCAAATCATTTTCAGCTGAGGCTCTTGCACCCCACCTTGCAACGTTAAGTGATGATGGAAAACGTACACTTTCCAAATTAGTTTTAATAGTTAATCCAAGTGATTATTTTACAAAAGTACTACCAGCGACAACTTATTTATCAGCAATTGGAGAGTATCGACAAGTGCTTCCGTTTAATATTGAAATTGTCCAAGCAACTTCAGTGCCACAAAACAAAGCAATCTTATATGTTCCAATGGGATATAGCGCAGGTATTAGCCGCATGGGTCTGTATGAATCGGATGAATTTAAATTCTTAGATCATGTTCGTGCTTTTAAAGTTGTTACCTACGGTAATGGACGTCTCAAAAAGCAAAACATGACCGTCTTATTAAATATCACAACACTAGCGCCCCTTGCTTTTAATGTTAAAGACTTAGGTGTGGGGGCCTAAGTCTTGTTAGAAAGGAACAATCATGAAATACATAGTAATCAAGCGTTGGCACGATCTACAGGATAATAACTACCAATATGAGGTGGGTGATATCTATCCACGCGAAGGATTGGAGCCATCCGAAAACCGCATCTTAGAATTAAGTTCTTCAAATAATATTCCTGGTATTCCATTAATTAAACCGATGAATATTCCTGATTCCGAGGACAGTGTTTTAAAGAACGAATCTGATGAAGAACTTGAAAATGATAATTTAGAGAAGGTGCTCGATGAAGAAACTGATGGAAATAACACCCACATTGATGATTCCAGTTCGATTCAAAATAACAGTCGTAAAACTAAAAAGAAGGTAACTAACACATGAATTTAGTATCAGAAATTCGCTTTGAACAAGGAATTTCTCCGTTTTTTTCTGATGAACTGCTAGAAACATACATTAAAGAAGGTAAAGCAGATATTAACGCGATTGCAGGATGTATCATTGATTACGATCGTGATTTAAAGGCGCGTGTACTCCTTAAAAATTATGTGCTTTACCGTAGATTTTCAAGACTTGCGGAATTTAAGGAGGTGTATGCGGGTGATTACACCAATCTCCAAATTCGCTACTACAATTCCAACTTATAACAGTGGTGGCGCCCATCTTTTCAAAATTAATCAAACAGAAGGTCACTTTCCGGAAGAATACTTGGAAGATTGTCAAAAGAAAGTAGCTTTTCGTCTTTTATCGGTAACTGACAGACTCAGATATGAATTTGAAGCACGTGAACTTAATATCAGCTTAAAAATTAATATTCCGCAGATTCTCGAACTAACAAGTTTGCATGTATTAAAAATAAACGAGTCATATCATAAAATATACAATGTGTATCATTACACAGATCGCTATGGCTTTCCGCAAACGGATTTGACACTTGTTCACTATGAAAATCCCAAAATTGAGGAGGTTTAAGACTGTGCTAACTAAAGAAAAACTTAAGGAACTTTTAGATTCTTTAAAAATTTGTGTTAATGAAGGTATTCAAAATGATCGGAATGCTAAGTTATTTCCTCGTCTTGTTTATTTTGAAAATGAATGGAGTTCTGTTTTATCAAGTGGTGATGAATATCAAAGCACTGTAACGTATCAGGTATCTTTTTTTTCGAAAACACCACGCCACGCTAAATTGCTTGAGTTAAAAAACAAGTTGGCTGATGAAGGACTTTATATTCCAATTTTTCATGAATATATTGAGTCAGAACAAATGATTCATTCAACATTTGTTGTCACTGTGTTTGAGGATTTATAATGCATCTCATTGATGAACCTGAAAATTTACGAATTGGATTTGATGCACTCGAAAAAGAACTCAAATTACTAATATATAATGTAGAACATATTCAAGATGTGTTAGTAGATGCAGCAGAAGCATATGTCAATGATTTAAAAAGACTTCCGAAACCTTATTCGAAAATTCGATCATCACAACACAAACACATGCTAGATGAGATGGCGTATCGTCGTGCGAAGCATGGAGAAGTTGAAGTTGGATCAGGAGTATACTGGTTGCGATTTGTTGAGTTCGGAACACGTGCTTCATCAAAACGTCGATGGGGAACACCACGCCAACCATTCTTGGGTCCAACGTACGCATTAAATCAGAGTAAGTATACAAAAATTATGATAGAAAAACTCAAACTAGAGTTATAGAAAGGAAAGTTATGGAAACAAAAAAACCGTTTTTAAAACTAACAGTTGGTGCACAATATATTGCAATTAATACACCTAATGCACAAGGTGAATATGATCCCGCAAAGTTTTCGCCAACGATTAAGCAAGAAACCGTTAAAACCCTGGGTACTACAGAGAATTCAGAGAGTAGTAACGTACGTTCTTCAGGTATTTTATATGAAACAATATCTCAAACTTCGTCAGTTGAACTCGCGCTTGATGTTGTTGCATTTGATGTTGAAACGCTCGCAAAGCTACGTGGTGATGTTATTGATGAAAGTGGGCTTATTTCAAGTGGACGAGCTTCAAAACGCCCCTATTTTGCTTTTGGATATGTAGAACGTAAGTTGGGTGGAGTTCGTTATGTGTGGTATCCGAAGTGTCAACTTGTTGAAAATAGCGATGATATTAAAACAAGTGAAGAAAAATTTAGCGAACAAAATTCATCCATCAAAATTCGGGCATATAGTTTTAATGAGATGAATGATGTTAAAAACTATATTGATAGTGAAATTTCATCGTTTCCAAAGGGCATCACGGAAGATAAGTTTTTTGAAAAACCAATTTTAACAAAAGAGCAATTAAAACAAGTAAGCGTAGGGGGATAAGCCCCCTTTTTTATGGAAAGGAGTAGACCATGATTTTAACATTGAAAAATGGAACCAATATTAAGCTCGAGTGGAATTATCTTGTTCTTGAATATTTGGAAGAGCGTGAAGGGTCGATTGAGTTATTACAAGACCGTATTAATGAATTAAATACACGAAGTCAAGTTCGGTTGTCTAATTCATTTGTTTACGCAGTTATTCAAGCAAATCATGATGATGTATTAACCTATAAACAAGCAATTCGCCTTGTGAATCCCAATGATTATGCAAAAGTATTTAATTTTATTAAAAAGCAACTCGAAATTCAAAAAGCATATAAAAAAAAAGAAACATCCAAGAAATCTGGAAACCGCAGTCAGAAAAGGAAGCGACGATAGATTGGGCGCAACTCAAGTTTACTGCGCTCAAAGTCGGTTTAAGCGAAAAAGAGTTGATGCACATGAATCCAATTGAGTTTAATGAAATTGTTCGATTGTACCTAGAATTGGAGCGACAATAATATGGCAAATGATTTAAAAAGGGTAGGTTTAGTCTTTAAAGCAGACGGTGCCGTCGATTTCATTAAAACAAACCAATCTGTAAATGCGGTTTTACGTGAAAATTACCAACAATTTAAGTTGGTTCAAACTCAGTGGACGGAATCTACTAAGACAAGTGAAAAACTTGCAGATAAACTTAATTATTTAAGAAATGCCTATGATATCCAAGCGGATAAGGTTCGTTTACTCAAAACCGAATTAAATGAACTTCAAAAAGATGAATCTGCATCCACTACAGAAATTGACAAAAAGAAAGCATCCTTAAAACAGGCGGAAGCGGAACTATCACGCTACGGAAGTCAGGTTGAAAAAACAGCTTCAAAAATCAATTCGGGAACGGCTGATTTGGAAGACTTTTCAAAAAAACTCGACAAAACATCAGATGATCTTAAAAGTGCAGGAAAAAAAATGTCCGTGTTCACTGGTGCATACACGGCAGCAACTGGTCTTGCGATTAAAAGTTCAGTAGATTTTGAAAGTTCCATTGCAGGGGTTGCTAAAACTTTTCCAGGAACTCAGGAACAATTACATAAAACTACGAATGAAATTCGAAAGATGGCCAAAGAAATACCGGCTTCTACACAAGAAATTAGTGCTGTTGCAGAAGCTGCGGGTCAGCTTGGGATTGAGTCGGAACATATTGTTCAATTTACACGCACCATGATTGATCTTGGTGAGGCGACCAATCTCAGTGCAGAAGAAGGGGCAACCACGCTTGCAAAATTCGCCAACATAACAAAGATGAGTGGCGAAGATTTTACTCGTCTAGGGTCGGTTATTGTTGCTTTAGGGAATAACTTTGCGACAACCGAAGCCGATATTGCTAACATGGCCATGAATTTAGGTGCCGCAGGAGCGCAAGTAGGAATGAGCCAGAGTAATATTCTAGCGCTTTCGACAGCATTATCGAGTGTTGGTCTTGAAGCGCAAGCAGGAGGGACCGCATTCAGTAAGGTAATGGTTCAAATGCAATTGGCGGTTGAAGAAGGTGGCCACGAATTAAGCCAGTTCGCCCACATTGCAGGGATGACTTCGGATGAATTTTCAAAAGCTTTTAAAGAAGATGCTTCGCAAGCCTTGTTGAGTTTTATTAAAGGATTATCCGAGGCTACCGAACAAGGTGATTCCGCGATTAAAATTCTTGATGATATGGGAATCAAAGAAACAAGACTTCGTGACGCTCTTTTGCGTTCAGCAAATGCAAGTGAGATTTTCAGCGATGCAATTGAATTAGGAAATGTGGCGTGGGAAGAAAATACTGCATTAACGAACGAAGCGTCCACACGATATGAAACGACCGAATCACAGATGAAAATTTTAAAAAATGTTACTAACGATTTAGCCATTAGTTTTGGTGATTTGCTCCTTCCATCGGTTCAAGGATTCGTGGGTGGGCTTAAAAATACCGTTGAATGGTTAAATGGCCTATCAGAACCTGTGAAAGCAACTATTTTAATAAGTGGTGGTCTTGTAGCTGCGATAGGTCCGCTATTACTTATCTTTGGAACACTCGCTGGAGCAGCTTCCAATCTCATTACTTTGTTTACAACAACACTTGTACCGATGTTTGGAACAGTAGGTGCTGCAGTTAGTGGTTTAATCCTTCCGATAACAGCCATCATAGCCGTCATTGCGGCATTTACTGCCGCGACTTTAGAATTATGGAACACCAATGATACCTTTAGAAGCAATGTGAGCGAAGCATGGCAAGGAATTAGTGAGTTACTATATCAAGTTTATAAAGAGATCATCGAGCCTATCTTTGAAGTGTTTAAAGATGCACTTAATACATTATGGGACGAAGCAATTCAACCCTTGTGGGACCATTGGGTTGAATTTATCGGTGTGATTTCTAATGAGTTATTAAATTTATGGTCGTCAATCCAACCTTTTGTTGCGTGGTTTGTTGAAAGTTTTGGATCACTATTAGTGGCAAATGTAACAATATTTGTGAACGCAATTAAGGGCGGTGTCTCAATCATCATCGATATTATTAAAATCATGCTAAGTAGTTTTGAAAGTATTGCCAAAGGGGTAATTCGTGTATTTAAAGGTATTGTTGATTTTGTTGCAGGTGTCTTTACTCAAGATTGGTCTCGTGCTTGGAATGGTATTAAACTGATTGTAGATGGTGTTGCCAATATTCTTTATGGCATTGTAAAGGCACCGATTAATTTGATTATTGCAGGTATTAACACACTCATTGAAGGACTCAATGTTTTTATCTCAGGCATCAATCAAATTAAAATTCCTAGTTGGGTTCCCGGTGTTGGCGGAATGGGCTTTGATATCGGATATATTGGGAAAATGACATACCTTGCCACTGGTGGTGATTTGCTTACTGGGTCGGCTATTGTTGGTGAAGCGGGTCCTGAGTTATTAAGACATGAAAATGGCCGTACATCTGTTGTTCCATTGACACGAAGCGGCGGATCCAATCAAACGCCATTGATTGATTATGATAAATTGGCCCGAGTCTTAAAACGTGTACTATCGGGACTTAAATTAGAGTTGGATGATGAAGGGTTTGTGCGCCTCATCGACCGTCGATTATTAGAGGTGATGTCATGATGAAATTTAATAATTTAACAGAAAAAGAACTCGGTATCTTAATTGAAGAACCTACTAAAATATTGGGTCGGGCTCCCTTACGCTTTGAACAAATCGATATTGAAGGAAAGGATGGTAGTGAGCGGATACCACTTGGTTACAGTTCGTTACCAATTTCTTTAGAGGTTCAAATTATCGATCCAAGCAAAACAGATCGCCTCCTTGCTACCTTAGTAGAAAAGATTAAAGTGGAGTATCAAGGACGTTATACCTTTGCAGATATTTATGACGCGTTGAACATTGAGCGGTTTGTGACGATGCAGCGATTTACGTTGTCACTTGAACGTGAACCATTTTGGTATGTGGATGATCGTTACACTACAAATAGCACCAATATCGGGACAGTTTTTTCAAGACCGCTAATTCGATTAACAAAGGTACAAAGCAGTGATGTCGAAATCAGTATTAATGGAATTCGGCTCGGTTATCGATTTGGTGATCAAGAGCATGAAGTAATCATTGATTGTAATCGTAAAATATGCACGTATAAAGGCTTGAATCGTAATCGGAATCTTAAAATTGGATGGGATTTCCCCATACTTAAGTCTGGAAACAATGAAGTGCGTTTTCATAAAGGGATGTGCATTGTTGAGTTTAAACGAAAGGATCGTTGGCTATGATTAAAATCTTTAACCCTAACGACGATAATTTTGATTCGAATGGGAATATTTGTATTGATGCTTACAAGTGTGTTGAAACAAAAAAACGGTCACTGAGTGGTTGGTATATCGAAGTAGAATGTGCTTCTCGTTATAAACGGCATATTTTACAAGACTATCTTTGTGTTGTTAAAACGAAGTCAAAACTTAATCCACAAGCTTTTCGTATTTCGAATATAAAATTCACATCACGACGTATTCTTTTTCAAGCTCATCACGTTATGTTTGATGCGCAAAAATATTTTCTACTGGATGTTCGTCCAACAAAGTTGAGTGCAATTGCAGCATTAAACTATTTAAATCAAAATACCCATGAAAAATCTCCATTTAAACTGCTTTCGAACGTTAATGATGTACAAACGGCATACTTTATTCGTAAAACGCTTTTTGAAGCATGGCAAGTTATGGAAGAACGGTGGAACGGTGTATTTGATGCAGATAACTTCACAGTAACTTTTAATCGGAATCAACCGGTAGATAAAGGAGCAACGCTAACTTACGGAAGTGATTTACAAAATGTGGAAGTTTATGAGGATTGGAGCCAAGTTGTTACAACCCTTTATCCAACAGGTCCAAACGGACTCATGTTACCCGAACGGTTTTTGAAGTCTAAGAAACAGTATTCAACACCGTATGTTAAAACGATACAGTTTGAATCGAAACTTGAAGAAGAGAATCCTAAGGAAGAAGCACTGATTGAGGAATTGCGAAATTATGCAATTAAACATCTTACACAACATGCGGTTCCAATGGTAAGCTACACCGTTAAAAGTGATGTAAACCAAGAATTAGACATTGGTGATTTAGTTGTGGTAAAGCATCCGCTTGTTTTTCTCAATACGGAGGTGCAAGAGTACGTATATGATGTATGTTTGAAAAGGGTTAAGTCACTTGTTTTTGGTAATGTCACACGAGATGTAAAACAACGGTTTGAAGCGATTCAGGATCAAATAAAGCAAGCATATACGAAAACATCTGAACTTGAAAAATTAACTCAAGAACAAACGAAAACAATCAACCAACTTAATAAAACCGGAAAAATTTATATTGATGACCATGAAATCTTAGTTCTCGACGCATTACCTAAAGAAAAGGCTAAAAATGTTTGGCGCTTTGGTCTTGGGGGACTAGGTTTTTCAAAAAATGGTAATGAGGGTCCATTCGAATATGCTTTGACACAAGATGGGCGTTTTAACTCTAGTTTTATTGGCGCGAACTCAATCACAGCAAATATGCTTCAAAGTGACATAGGTTCATCGTTAGATCTATTTTCAAATGAAGCGATAACGCTTATTACGCAATCACAGTCTGAACTTCAAGAAGTAGTCGATGAAGCACTGAATAAACGAGATCAATTTCAGGAACAGATACGTCAAGAAACACGTACAATTTACCGACAACTTCAAGATCAATATAATTTTGAAATTGTAAAGCTCATTAATGGTATTGAGGAAATGAAGTCTTGGTTTCGTATCGATGAAAATGGCGCCATCATTGGAAAAAGTGGAAACCCTGTTTCCGTTCATATTGGCCATAATGTCATTGAGTTTATTGAAAATGGTGTAGCGGTTGCGGTTATGGATAATCAAAAATTACGGATTACCAGTGTTATTGCTTTAATGGATATTATTGTTGGAAATCATATTATTATGAAATACCCTCAATCAAAAACCATTACGATTATTAAACCGGTAGAAGGAGAGATGCAGTAATGGCATGGGTGAGAAAAGAAAATCGCGAAATACCAAATTCAGGTGGTGTTTATCTTGAGGTTTGGTATGAAGTCGGGAATCAAAGTATTGAATCGAACTTCACACCGATGCGTTGGGAAATTGGCTTGCGTTCAACCGGTTCGCGATGGAACGCGGATGCAAACTCAAGTCTTAACCAAACGATTTATGGTGAGTCGTATTCAAGTTCCTTTGCCTATGATTTTAGAAATACAGATTACATTGTATTAGATTCTTGGAGTTGGCGTAATGTTGGTCACAATGACAATGGAACCAAGACGGTCTATTATGATATTTCGGTTTCATTAGTCAATCCATTAGGGAATGGATCAGTAAGAGCTCAAGGTAGTGTTGTTTTAAAAACAATTCCACGAAAATCGAGTTTATCATCCTATCCAAGTGTATACTCCATTGGAGATGTCCTGTCGCTTCGTATTGAAGCAAAACACAGTTCATTTAGACATAACGTTTATGTAATGTATGAAAATAGTGATAGCAGTACCGATTATTGGTTGCAACAAAAAAATATTGGCGCAGGACTTGTGACGTTTAATGTTACAGAAAGTCAAAAAAATAGTTTACTCAATCGAATGCCTACCGTCTCAAGTCGCAAGATGTATCTGTGGCTTACAACCCTTAATGCAAGTGGCAATCGTATTGGCTATAACGTCTATACGATAACCGTCAATATTAAAGAAGCAGATAATAAAATTACGGTATCAGGACTTCAACTCAGTGAAGCAAACGCCTTAGTGAAAAATGGATTCCTGCAACACAATTCGCCAATCCGTTATGCGTATAAACCCAATGCACCAACAGGAACAAGTATTAAATCGACTGCAATTCAAATTGAAGGGAAAAACTACTCAAATACCGGTGGTGTTACCAGTGTTCTCTTGAAAGCAGGGTTAAAGCAGAAAGCAATTATAACGGTTGAAACCAAACGAAACCGTAAGGCAAGCTTTGAGTATCTGTATGATGTAAAACCCTATACCTATCCAAGTGTTCAGAATTTAACGCAAACCCGTACCGATTCGGTTGGAAACCCTGCAACACTAGGAACCTACATTCATATTAAAGGTGCACTGAGATTTACCCAACTTGGTTACAATAAACTTCGTGTACGCATTCTTAAAAATAGTGTTTCACATGCAGAAAACACGTATACCCAAAATGGATCACTTGACCGATTGTTGAGTGGTTTTTTAGTACACGAACAATATGCTTTAATCGTTGAACTATTTGATGGCTTAAAAACAGTAACCTATCCGCTATTGATTCCAACATCAAATGTCACGATGAGTTGGAATGAAACAAGTGTTGGGATTGGGATGGTGGTGAATGAATCTGACAAAGACTTGTTGCGTGTTAAGGGAAATATTTATCAAAAAGAAAAAATTCAAGTTCTCGATACAGAAACAGGTCGAAGACGATATCCAATCGGTGTCGGTGTGATAAATTTCAACGACTACTATAACGATGGAGACTATCTCATCAGTTCGAATGCCAATGCATCTAAGTCATACAACGCACCGTGTCCTTATGCAGGAATTTTTAGAGTTCGTACATTAAGAGCAGGACAGTATCCAAATAAAAATGCACCCTGGATGTATGTGATGCAAAGCTATTTTGATTTAAATGGCGTTGAATACCAACGTTCTATGATGACGGATGGTAATGGTGTTTGGAACTACGGTAGATGGCGCACGGTATTATCAGCTGAGGAAGAAAAACTTAATGGAGAGGGTGGCTATATTAAACATCAAAGTGGCCGTTTAGAAGTATGGGGCAGGGTAAGAATCGATATCCAAGCAAAAAATCGAGGATCCGCAGTTGTACGTTTTCCAATTTCATTTATCGATACAAAGTATACGGTAATCACTTCAGTAAATACGACTGCACCGGATGTTCAAGAACACGTTTCATTTGAACCAGATAGTTCGTCACAAATGACCTTATATACATATCGCACGACATCAAACTGGATTTGGGCCCATTACCACGTAATTGGCCGTTGGAAATAGGAGGGAGTTATAATGTTGAACCTAATTAATCAAAAAATTAAAGCGCTTGAAGTGGAACGCAGTCAATATGATTATTCACAAGATGAAATTATTGTGGAGCGTAAAGAACGCGAACACCAACAAGCTTTAAACAAGATGCTTGAAAAGAAAGCACCTTATGATCGCATTACTGAAGAAATTAAACGTCTTGATTCGATTAAAGCGTATCTTGAACAACTTTCAAACGATAAAGGAGTGAAACCACATGAGTGAATTATTAAATGAATTATTAAATCTATTGCATCCAACTTTAATCACAGCTGGAACAATTATTTTAAGTTTTTTAGGGATGAAAATGAAAAAATACTACAATGTTAAGATATCTTTAGAACAACAAAAACAAATTGCGAATATTGCGAAAGCAGCCGTTATGTTTGTGGAGCAAGTAGCGGGAGAACATGTGTTGTCGGATGATAAATTTAGCATGGCAAAACATCGTGCAAAAGTGACCCTCAATCAAGTCGGTATTGATATTACCGATGAGGAATTGACGATGTGGATTGAAGCCTTTGTGGGAGGTTTAAATCATAAAGATGCCTTGCAAATTAGTGAAGGAGGTCATCATGATATTATTTAAAATACGAACCACAGGGAGTGATTTACATCGTCTTCCCGAATACAATTCATACGCGAATGGCACCATGAACCCCTACCATGACGAATTTGCACCATTAAGTGTGCAAGGAACCATGAGTGGTTTAAAGAACAAATATGCGCTTGGGAATTGTACCTGGTATGCTTTTGGACGTATGCTTGAAGTTTTTAAAATTCGTCCAGACTATCCGTGTTGTCGATGGGATGCAAAGCGATGGGGGGACGGTGATGGTGCAGTTCTCAGTGATAAGCCTGAAGTAGGAGGTATTGTTGTCTTCGGTGTACCCGGTGACCTTGATGACTATGGCCATGTCGCTTTTATCGAAAAAATAGAAAATGGTCGTGCATACTTATCGGAGTCTGCTTACAGTGAACGAACCAATGGATTCTTATTCAAATATGGCCGTAGTATCCAGGATGTGGAACATCAATGGGGAATGAAAGTCATTCGTTATCTAGCACCGCTTAAACCTGCAACATCTTATGAAGCACCAGTGCCAAGCAAGAACACTAAAGGAAAATATATTAACCTATTACCGCTTAAAGATTATCCACGATATGGGACTTATGACATGGGTGTGGTGCCGGTTGCACAGAATATTAGTCACTACATTGAAGTGATGGAACTTGAACCCAATACAGGAATTTCCTATGAGATTGTAGACTGGATAAATCCACAGGTAGCATGTATCGAAACACGTGATTTTGGTAAACAACAAATCTTTGTGGATTCAACACGTGCAACGATAACCGACAAACCTGTTGGACGTGTCTATGGAAAGCAATCAAGCAAAGTCACAGACTACACAGGGCAAACCCTTGTCATTTATGACTACGCAGGATACGTACCTCTTTATAATGAAGACTTTACGTATCAATATCCTGATGGATTAAGTGCTCGTAATCGTGAGTTCAAAATCTTACGTCAAATCGCGGATGGTCATTACATCGTCAACATTCCTTATGCTGATCCGCAAATTGTAGGAATTAAGTGGCAATCAGGAATCGGATTTAAAGGATAGATTATGAGCAATACAGAATTTATTGGATTACTCTTTCTAGTAGGAATCCCAACAATCGTATCAATCTTTAAACTTTCCGTGTCGATTGCGAAGTTCACAGTATCCGTTGATAACTTACTTGAATGGCAAAAGTCCAAAGATGATAAAGATGTCGAGCAGGACCGTAGACTGAATGAGCACGAGGGACGTTTAGAAAAGATTGAACGTACGAACTTTATTAAAGATAGAATATAGGCAAAGCCACCTCCCATCTAGAGGTGGCATTTTATGTTTTAATAGGTTATGATTAAAATAAGAATTGGAGGAAGATGTATGCCGTCGTGGAGCGATATTTTCGAAGAGGTAAAAGCCAACGAGAATAACATAGATGTTGTTAGATATAAGTATTTAAAAGAGTATAAAAGAATAACTGGAAGAGAAGTGATTGTGTATTACTCAGCATTCAATTCTAAGAGTGTTCCAAATTTAGATATCAACGATTCTGATATGACAGGAATCACTAATGCCATGAGTGGATTAGATTTCGATAAAGGACTTGATTTAATTTTACATACACCTGGTGGTTCTCCTGCGGCCGCGGAAAGAATAGTTCAATATATTCGCGAGAAATTCAAAGATGATATTAGAGTTATTGTTCCTTCTCAGGCGATGTCTGCTGGGACAATGATAGCATTTTCTGCAAAAGAAATAATTATGACAAAACATGCATGTCTTGGACCAATTGATCCACAATTTAATGGACTAGCAGCGATTGATTTATTAGACACAATTGTCGAAGCAAAACACGAATTGGAAAAATCACCTGAAAAATCTAGTTATTGGTATATTGAACTCCAAAAATACCCTCCAGCGTTTGAGAGATTATTGAGAAAATCTATTGAATTATCGGAACTTTTGGCTAATGATTGGTTAGGAAGTTGCATGTTCGATAAAAAAAATGATCAAGAGGTGATTAGCAATATTGTCAGTGCCTTTAATGAGAATAAGGCATCAAAAATACATGGTCGACCATTTGATTATAAACACTGTTCGGAATGCGGCTTAAAAGTATCATTGGCAGAGAATCACCAAGACTATCAAGAAGCATTACTTTCATTGCATCACTGTTATATACTGTTAATGGATATGACGCCGACTGTCAAAATCATTGAAAATAGTAATAACAAATCGTATCAAATATATGCTAATGCTTCCTAATAGTCTAGATTTGAAATATTTGACAACATACTAATTGGTATATATAATTATAAAAAGGAGAGCTATTATGAAAAACAATATTAATAAAATTAAAGAGAATTTAAAAAATGTAGTAATAGTTAGAGAAAATTCGATTCGAATGTCAAGTCTCTCAATTATACCTAATCCTACTACAGTTGATAATTACGTGATGCCAAGTGCATATAATAATAGTAAAAGTAGCAATACTTTGCTGGGTAATAGTTCATACAATTTTAGTTTAATTAAATAAATAAAAAACACTTCAAGATAAGTGTTTTTTTACATAGTTTTTTTGATTGTGAAAAAGGAGCCTAAAAATGAAATCTATCTTAGCAGAACTTGATAATGAGGATATTTCAATTGAATCAAAGAAAAAAATTGGTAAAGCTTTCAAAGAAGCAAGAATTAATTCTAAGAAATTCACATGTATGTTGTGTGATGAAGAGGTGTCTAGTTTCTGCAATTCACATTCAATACCACAATTTGTTCTGAAATCAATAGCTGATAATGGTAAAATTATAACAACGAACAATTTTATCAAATTTGATTTTTTTGATATTGAAGTAGGTTTGAATAACACAGGTGTTTTTCATAATATATGCAATAAATGTGATAGTACATTTTTTAGAGATTATGAAGACGTTGAGCAAATCAGTAGAGAGATTACTCAGAAAATGATGGCTCAGATTTCTGTGAAAAATATGTTACAAAATTTACATAAAAGAAATGTTGAGAAAAAATTATTCGAACAACATATTTTTCAGTTTGAAGAGCATGGTCCAATCGTATCTATAATCAATAAATTGAAAGAAATTGAACTTGATTTACATGAAATTAATAATGATTTTGTTAGATCTAAAAAAGCTGTTGAACAAAATTCACCTAGATTCACAAAAATATATGAAACTAGACTTCCTTATGTCGTGCCGATTGCTTCTCAAGTTTCAGTAGCTTTAGTTTTTGACTTAGATGGTAAGATTATCAATGATGTATTTAGTCATGATCCTAGTACTATGATGAAGAGCATTCAAATTGCGGTTTATCCACAAGATAATTATTCTATAATTCTATTATTTATTGAGAATATAAATAGATTTAGATATAAAAGCTTTCTTAATCAATTTCAGAAATATTCAAATGAAGAGAAATTACATCTAATTTCAAATATTCTAATTACTTATGTAGAAGACGTTTATTTCAGTCCGAAAATAGAGTCATCTTTATTAAAAAATGAATACTTAAAAAAAATGGCACGTACTTCGACGGACATTATATCCAACTCCATAATTATCCCGGACAGAGAATTTTATAATGATTTATATCAAATGTTTAGTATTATTAGCAATTTTAATACACCAAATCTTTTATCGGAGAAGTATTCTATATATAGATAAATAAAGTAATATCAATCATTAAATATAGTATCATCTAGCATGAAATTGTAGTGGTCAAGCGTTTTTGTGTAGTGGTCAAGCGTTTTTGGAACACTAGTGTATAAATAGACCTAAGTGTTTCTAATTTCGTTTGGGGTTTTATAGCCGTTTGATGCATGCGGCCTCACTTGGTTATACCACCCAAATACATATTCTGATATTGCGGTTTCAAGTTGTTTGTTATTATTAAATCGGAATCGATTGATGAGTTCAAACTTCATGGTTCTAAAGAACCGTTCCATCACTGCGTTATCGTAGGGACATCCTGCTTTACTCATACTTTGCTTGATATTGTTTTTTAGACAATATTCTGTGAAATCATACGATGCGAATTGGCTACCCTGGTCGCTGTGGAGGATTAAGTCTTTTGGACGTTCTTTCTGTGATGACAGTGCTGTCTCTAAAGTCTCTTTCGCAAGGCCACTTGTCATCGTTCGACCTGTTTTAGTAGCGACAATACTCCGGTCCGAAAGGTCTAAAATACTACAGTTGTATTGGAATTTGCCATCCCATCCTTTGATATAAGTAAAGTCCGTACACCAAACTGTGTTCTTTTCTCCAATATCAAAGTCTTGCGATAAGTGATTGGGGAATATCTCATGCTTCGTTCCTTCAACGTATCGTGGGCGCTTCTTAGCGGGGATACAGTAGAGTTGTAGCTCTTTATTCATATATTTATGAACGGTAGTCTTACTGACCTTAATGTCATCACGAGCTAAGAATATGACCATTCCACGATGACCTACAATGCCGCCTGTGGAATGAAAGATATCTTTGATTTTATTTTTGATGGCTTGCTTGGTTTGATGATATACCCGTTTTGTATTTCTGAGATAGTTATAATAGCCGTTGGCATAAACACCACATCGTTTTAATAACCAACGTAAGCCGAAGTGGTTCTTATGCTGATCAATAAATTTATAGATTACTTGCCTGTTTCCTTCGCGAAGAATGCTGCTGCCTTTTTTAGAAAGTCATTTTCCTTTTCGGCTTCAGCGAGTTTTTGTTTGAGTTTACGATTCTCTTCCATTAACTCTAGTTCACTCATTGCTTCAGATGTTGCTTGGCATTCTTTGCGGTAATCACGAATCCAGTTATTAATGGACGCGGTTGATACACCATATTCAGAGGCAAGGCTTGCAATGGTACGTCCATCTTGGATATTAGCTGTAACGATTTTCTTCTTCATTTCTGTACTGTAACGTTTCATATGTTTTCTCCTGATTCTTCCATTGTACTGGATTATACACAGGTGTTACAAATTCACTATACCATTACAAGGTTCATTTATATTAATATTTTAGGTTAAGTTCATACAATTTAAATAGTTTAAGTCGATATACAATGAGAACTTAATAGTCAAGTTTTCTATGGGGATACTGTGGGGATACATTTTAAAAATATTAAAAATTACAGAAGAAGTAAAAACCACTAAATAGAGGCTTCGACATACATTTAAACACTCATAAAAACAAAAAATTGTTTCCGTCCTCGGGCACCATTTAAAATTTAAACCCACTATTAAGTGGGTTTTTTCGTATTTGAATATAAAAATGTTACCAGAAGGTTACCAAAAAGTTACCAAAAATTATAGATCGTTTAATTTTTGAAACATCTCGTCTTTTCTTTGAGGGAATAAATGACCGTATGTTTCGTTTACCTCATGGACGCTATGGCCAAGTCTATCAGCAATATCCTTGGCTTCCCACCCAATGTCAATCAGCGTCGAAACGTGAGTATGTCTTAATTCGTGAAATGTGAACCAAGGGACATTTAAAAATCCACCATAACTATTTCTTGAAATACCTAATGCTTCAATTTCTTGAGCAACTTCTGGGTTCACTTTATTCCAATATGCTATTTTGCGATTATCTAGTGTAGATTTAGGTATTATATGATGATAACCAAATAAAAAATAATTTTCACTATTATTAGGATATTCATTCAGTACTCTATCAAGTGCTGATGCACATACATCTGGTATTTTAATAATTCTTTCATGATCATTTTTTGTATGTGTAATAATTCTATTCTTGGTATCATAATTAGTCCGAATATGTAGTGTCTTTTTTATTTTGTCATAGTCTTTGATTTTTAAAGCTAGTAATTCTCCTGAACGAAGTCCACACCAATATAAAACACTATATATTGCATAATCGATTGGATTGTCAACAACTCTCATAAATGTATCAAATTGAGATTTAGTTAGAATTGTCATTTTTTTCTTTTCTTCATACTCTCTTCGTAACGCTATCGGTATTTTTTCAAACGGATTAGTTTCTATGTATTCGTATATTCGTGCGAAATTTAATACAGATTTAAATTGTGTTTGAATGTTTTCAAGATACTTATTTCTGAAAAAAGGACCATCTTTTTTACCACGAACTCTCTTTTTTAGCAGATTATTTTGCCACCGTTGGATATCACGAACTGTAATGTGTTCAATGTTTGTGTTCCCAAAGTAAGGTAATATGTGTTTACTGATGGTTTGTTCTGATCTTAAGATTGTTGATTTCTTTTTCGACAAAGAAATATTGTTGAGATATTATTCTACCACATGATTTAATGTTACCGTTTCAACATAATTATCATAATTCTTGTTAATTTCTTGTTAGGGGTTAAGTGGCAATCAGGAATTGGATTTAAAGGATAGATTATGAGTAATACAGAATTTATTGGATTACTCTTTCTAGTAGGAATCCTAACAATTGTATCAATTTTCAAACTCTCCGTTTCGATTACGAAGTTCACGGTATCAGTTGACAACTTACTTGAATGGCAAAAGTCCAAAGATGATAAAGATGTCGAGCAAGACCGCAGACTGAATGAATATGAGGGACGTTTAGAAAAGATTGAACGTACGAACTTTATTAATGATAGAGTATAAAAAAAACACTTTCTGAATTGAAGGTGGTTTTGAGAAATTCATTCGTCTTTAGAGATTAATTATCCAATTTACCGCAGCTTATTGATTACATAAGAGAAAATGATAATATATTAGTATCAAAGCCATTGGAAGTAGGACCTCATTTATTAGGGGTTTCCGAAGCGATGGCTTTTTTTATTTTCAATGGATGGGAAGTGACTTATTAGTAAAGAATGGGAATGATTAATAATTAATTAAATCCAATATTTTTATGGCAGTGCTAGTATGAGTATGGAACTAATAAAATTGTATAATATAAAGTCTATTAGAGAAATTTAATTCTGATGGATAAATCAGAAAATATCCGTTATCATATGAATTAAGAGTGTATTTCTTATTTATTGCAGGGGGGGGAGAATATGTCATATATTTGCAAAGCGTACCAGTTACCAAAAGAATATAAGTTAAATAGTATAAATCATCGATTAGTATTATCAAATGTTAATCATGGAGATAATTTTGATTATGATTTTAGTGATCTCATCAATATTGTAGATTTGAAAGATTCTTTAAACTATCTAAAGTTTTTTAAAAAAAATGAGCCTACATATCGCTTTGAGAGGAATTATAACAAAAGTTTAAAAGAATGTAAAAAAAATCTAAAGGGGATTAGTTTAGCAATGAATACATTTATATCTAAGTTATTTAACGAGAATACAATTATTAGTTATGTCCAATTAACGCCTTTCTTTAGAATAAATGCGAAGAGTGGTCATATTATTCAAACTTTTTTTTCTTGTTTAGAGCTGTCTACTGGAGTAAAATGGTTCATTGTTGTCGAACCGATTAGCGAGTTGCCATATCATTCGGACTTAGGATTTCATGCTGACCCAACTAATAAGAGTTTTTTCACGGCAGAGGAATTGAATATATTTACTAATACTTTTATTCATTCATTTGATAGCACAGCACGCTCAGCAATTCTGGGACCCGATAATTTATATAAATACAAATGTGTTCGGGAACATTCTATTATTGATGGGAAAAATATTCTGGCATATTCCTTAAACTACAAATTAGATATCATAATAAAAGAAAATTTTAATTTTGACATTTTAAAATCTAAGGAGCAACGTTATATTACCTTTTCGGTAGATAATTTTGTAGAAAAAACTATATCAAATTCTATAAATTACTCTATCTTCATGAATTTAGAAGATTGTGCAATTAATCTAATTTCAAATGGACGGGAAATAAAGCAGAATGATATTTTCTACGTATATTTATTAAAAGGTTTATTATTACTCACTGTGCAGGAGGAATTTATAAAGTTAATTAAGAATAGGCAGTTAAGCATTTACGAGAAGGATATTCTAATTAGGTATAGTAAGTTTTTAAAAACATGTAGGAAAGAATTTGAAATCACATATTCTGTGGAAGTTCAAAATTCACTTAGACTTTTAAGAAAAAAGATAAATAAAGAAACGTATGAAAATTTAAAACCCTTTATTAGTTTTCTTTTTGATATGGCTAGCCTCATTTTGAATAAGTAATAATTTGTAGTTAAATTATAAAAAAAGGGAGGATTTCTATAAAATGGTTAGAATTGAAAAAATTGACACATCTAACAATGCTAAAATTTTTGCAAATATGATTAATGATTCACCTAAAACATACTTTTTAGATGGTAAATGGGGAAGTGGAAAAACTGAATATATAAAAGAGGTTGAGAAATATCTACGAAAAGATATCCGTGTTATAAATGTGGAGTTGTGGAAACCCAAAGATAAAAGCACTTTATCTCAATTAATGTTTGAGAGCATTTATCCGTTTAAATCTAAATTAATAAATAGAACTATTAAGTTATTTATATTCCTTTCTGTTATGGGGAGTATATTTATTGCATTTAAAGGTTTTTCACCAAAAGAATTTTCAGTATCGGAATCTGAATCAATGTTATTTGGGATGATCTTGTCAATTTCAACAATCATAACAACGTTATATACGTTTATTGGTGCAAAATGGGTTGATTTGGATCGTTACTACATGGGTAAATCAATGCAATCGCTTATTGATATTGGAAGGCCTAAACTTTTAATTATTGATGATTTCGATAGATTAGAAGAGAGTGTACGTAATGAATTGTTTTTGATTTTTAATTCAATACACGGTAGAACGAGAGTGGTTTTTATAGGAGATTTACACAATCTTGATAATATTAAACTTGATTATATTTCAAAAATAATAGATAAAAAAGTTAGTTTACCCTATCCACTGCATTCATCTAATATTGCGGTAGAATTATTAAAAAAAATCAAGGAAATTATTGGTAATAATTATATCCAGTTAGATAATATAAAAGATATTTTTGAAAAAGAGAAGCGTACAGCCAGAGACGCGAATCATCTTCTTACCTATATTCATCAGGAATTAATCAGTAATGATAAATTAGGGAAAGTTCAAATTTCTCAGCAAATCTTAATAATATATCTCTATTTATTCCACGTTAGACTTTATCAAAATCTTGTAGACCAACTATTACCTCAAATAGATGAAAAAAAACAGGAATTATATAATATCAAAGGGACGGATAACTACGTAATTGACCCTAATGTGAATGACGATATAAAATCCGATGCAGTATTATATACAAATTATTTGTTGCAACCGAATGTCAATAATCCTACTGACTATATTTCAAATAGAAATGCCTATTATATTAATGAAATTGTTAATACACACTCCATTTTTCAGTTACAAAGTATTTTGAATGATAATAATCTAAAATTGAGAAAAATCTTTTTGGATTCCAACAACTCACTACTATATTCAGAGTTTTTGAATTATATTACTCGAATGAGTGAGGATGAATACCGAAAAGTACAATTAATATTGGAAGAAAACGCTATAAGAGCACTGAAATCTGAAGTTCGTCACGTTCCAAATGATTTAATTAAACATATTTTCCAACGTAAGGTGGAAGAAACAAACAATTATTTTCCTCATCAAAGTAGACGTGATAGTTTAAATTCACAGAAAGTATTCATTCTTTTTGATAAAATGTTCGATAGTTATGAAAAAAAACACGAGTTGACAATACCAATTTTAGAAAGAGTTTTTTATTATAGGAGTACTTTAAATTTAGAGGGAACTTTTTGGTTTGAAAATAATATTGAAATCGGACAAATTCCCTACTTAAATTATGATCGTATTAAAGAGACTTATTCTAGTAATGCTAATGAAAGAATAGAATCACAAGATTTCGGAAAAAAAGATTATGATGTGGAGGCTTTGCTAGTTTTAATGAATACACAATTAAATAGAGATAGTATTTACGAATTCGAAGAAAATAAAGAGTTAATTGAAAAGCTAAAAAATAATGAATACTTGGCACTTTGGGATGCTTTTGGAATTAGACCAGAAACTGACTCAAAGATTGGGCAGTACCTAGTTTATGGAGATGTACTAGACTTTCCCTATGGTAATCAGAAATACAAGGAAGTTGTTCTTGAAAAAATTATTTCCATAACTAATTAGCAAATTTTTATGAAATTAGATTTTTAATATTGTAGAAAGAAGATAATTATATGCATAATAATACACATAATAATACACTAATTATTATTGGTAATGGTTTTGATTTACATCATGGATTAAAAACTCAATACAGTGATTTTTTTAGTAGTTATTACGAAGAACAAAGTGTTGCTAAATTCCAGAGGATCTTAGCAGAAAATGTTGATCTAGATTTGACGAATAATTGGCTAGACATAGAAGAACTTATTGCTATAGCACGAAAAGAGAGTGCGCGTGAGGAAACCGACCAAATAATTCGTAACAATAATGAGTTTACAGGGTACTATTCAGAATTTTCAAAAACCATAGAGGATCTTAAAATACAATTTATAAAATATCTGTTAGAAATTTATAAACCTGGAAATATCGAAAAAAATCTTTGTTTACATGAAATTTTAAAACCTGGTAATTTAGTTGTTAATTTCAACTATACTAATACAGTTCAAGACGTATATGGTATAGAATGTATTCATCCTCACGGTAGTCTCGAAGAAAATTTCATTGTTTTGGGGCATGGTCTAGAATCGATTCCTCATAACTTTGTAGGTGGTCACTATGACAGATATAATAAAGACTATCTAAGGGATGAGCTAAGATTTATAAGGGGTCTTAAATATAATAATTATTCGAGTAATCAAATCGAAGAAGCACATAATTACTATGTTCAGGAGATATCGATTAATAGAGGTGTTGATGGCCACGGTGCTGGTCTGATCGTGAAAAACTATTCAAAATTATTGGAGTATGGTATCAAAGCTTTTATTGAAGATTTAAGTAATAATTATAAATCTATTCCTTTTAAATTTGGAATCCCAAAAGATAAACTAAAAATTGTTGATACATTAATTGTCTTAGGTCATAGCATTAAGGCTGATAAGGATTTTTTTTGAAGGTATTGATGAATTGTGTAATATTCGCGAAGTAATTGTTTACTCTCATAACAAAGAATTGCAAGAAGAAATTGAACGTATTAATACACTTAGAAAAATTTATGGAAGTGCAAGAGTGATTACTAGATCTTATTTGGAGTATGAATGATATGCTTCATACGAACATATTAAAAGGTTACCAAAAATCTACAAAAAAACTGAATTAGAGTGATACTAACTTGTTCATAAATGACAAAATTCGAAAAAATATACTCTATTAAGTGGATTATTATTAATTTATGTATAATTAATTTCTATGTATGATTTCTTTAATTAAAACCGTCCTCGGGCACCATTTAAAATTTAAACCCACTATTAAGTGGGTTTTTTCGTATTTGAATATAAAAATGTTACCAGATGTTTACCAAAAAGTTACAATAGTTATGTGCATATGATTATAACTCATAGTGCTAGCCATTGGTTGTCTTGTCAAATACATTATTCTACGAATGGATTATGGTTTTTTAGGGGTGTTGCACTTAATTTACTATTTTAATCAATACAAAAAAACCGCTCCTTTGGTGGTGCGGTTGAGACTTAAATTTTAAGCACTTTCCTATGTTTATCTATATTTTCCGGCTTTCCAACGCTTTCCACATTGCATGCAAGTGATAAACACTTTCTTTGATCCTATAATACCTGTCCAGAAGGTAAAGCCTTTTTTATTAGATGATAATTGTGTACATCCACATTTAGGACAACACAATTGGCCTGTTCCTAATTCTTTACCTCGTTTTTGAGAAATCTTAGCCACTCTGTTCAATTTTTTAGTTTGTTTAAAATCATCTCTATCTTTCTGAAATTCTTCTGATTGAATTGTATTTTTTGTAATTTTAGGCTTACTGGTGAAATCATTCGATGTAGCAACCCACACATAAATAGTAAGACTTATACAAATTACGCCCATAAGTGTTGCAATTGTATCAGACTCTCCTGTTAACCCAAACACGATAGATCCAGCAATCCATATTATTACGGTTGCAATCCATTGTTCTTTTTTACTTTTAGCTTTCCACATAATAATAACCCCTCCCATATATGAATATAATATAGCATAAATAAGATTGAAGGGATACATTTCATAAATCCATATATAACTAGAATCATTTTAACTGTAAATAGTGGCTATAAATACTTCAATTCACGGTAATTCTTTATAGATTATTTTCATCTTCGAACACAATTTATATCACATTTAGGTTTTATTATTTTATTTTTAATGATGAAGGTGTTTGAATTGTTACCAGATGGATACGCAAAATAATAGAAGAAATAATTTTCTCGATATGATTTTTGAGGTAGGTTGATGTTTCACTTAAAATGAATCTATATCGGAAGACAGATTACCAATGCACTTATTATTTTTTATTTTGACAAAGTGTCTTGATTATTGACCACGTTATGGTAAAATCTGTGTAAGGGCTTTCTAAGTTGAAGCATGATTTTATAAGGTATGAATAATATCGATAGATGCTTTTTCTATAATCAATATCGGAGTATTTCTTTGAGAAAAGAATCGACTATAAACTATTAGATAGTAGCTTTTTATTTTCAATTTTAGCATTTAAAACGTAACCTATGATCCAATACATAATGAACAAGTTATTTAATCTTATAGATTCAAATCAATAGAGCAGAATGCATGTTCTGACATAGTCATCGAATTGGCTTACCAGCACCTAGTCATAGTAGAAACGGGTCTTCAGGGGAAGATTTGTTTATAATTCGTACTCCCTAGATCTATTTGTACAAGGTAAGTGCAGTGTTAAAAAAGAGAATTATATTCAAATATTGAGTGTAGTTTATTATTAATAAAATTATGAGGGGGAATATTATGAATAAAAGTAAACAGGCAATGAAACTTGGAGAAACAACATTTGGTGCAGGCTTTTTTGCTTTTGTTGCACTAAGAATCGCACATGTGTTTTATGCTGCCGATCGGAGTATAAGTGGAGACTCATGGAACATCTTCTTACAATTTAAAGGACTTACAATGATTAATCTCTTGTCATATGCATTACTTGTATTTTCGATAATAGCTTTTATTTATTCTTTGCTTAATATTGTTAAAGAATAGCCCATATGGATATGAATCAAAAAAATCAGATTCAATCTATCTATTTGGAAGAAATCATTTAGTTTGAATATCTACAGCCCTATAAATGAGTATAGCTTTGTTAGTGCGGTAAATGACCGCACTTTTTTATAAAAAATGGGTTTTCTTCATTATGTAGAAATTCACAGTTTAACACCATGATGTTAGACAATGAATAAGATGAAAATACTATGTTTATAAGTCTTATGTTTATGTGGTAAATTCCTTAAATTGGAATAATCCTACATAGATTAAAGTTGATAAAAAACATGTATAATAAAATTAACAGGAGGAATTTGAATGAAAAGGTTCATGATCGTATGGGTACTTGTTTTAGCGTTCATTTCCGGTTGTAGTAAGCAAGACATGCTTAAGACAATGCAAGATGATATTGAGTTAAATGGTATTGAAAGTGTTCGCATAGAGAGACATATCGGTCCAACTGTTTTAGAACGTGAAGTGAATGCTGAAGATATCCCAGAACTCGAAGACGCATTAAATGAATTTGAGGTAGAGAAAATCTCTAAGAGTAAAATGGAAGTTATCTATGGTGGAATGATAGTACTAACAATAAATCTAAAGAGTGGAACTACTTACGAATTTAACAATGTAGGTAATTATTACTTGATCGTGAATAATGAGAATTATGTTATTAAAAATAATAGTTTTAAACCATTTGATAGGTGGGTCGATGCGGTATTGTAGCGATAAACTTTATACTGATTTAATACTTTCGAAAAATTATTGAGAATTATTGAATTAGGTATTACTCGATAAAAGAATATATATGCAAAGTGCGAAATCATTCGCACTTTTTTGTCATTTAAGAGTAAAACGACAATTAAAAAAATTCCGTATCTAATTTAATACTGAGATATAAAATGGAAGTATTATATGCAATAATCTAAATATTTCCTAAATAAAATCGTGTCTTTAATACGAAATAGCGGAGTAAAATAGGGGCTTTTTTTGTGTTATATTTTATGCGTACACAAAAGAATAGGAGGGTGATTATGAGAAAAACGTTTTGTGTATTGGTTTTTTTGATTTTTACTATGGTGTTAGGAAGCATCGTTGATTTATCCGTCCAAGCGAATGAACCTGCTGGACCAACGGACTATAATTGTTATTATTATGGTTTCGACGGTCGTGCAAATAGAAAAAGAGCGATAGTTTCAAGTGTCGTTGATAAAGAGACGTATAGCCCAAGTGGTATTGAATGGGATTATTCGTCTTTAAAAGGACTCAACATGTTTTTTTCGATTCATAATTCTAGAACGGGTAAGGAACAAAGAGAAGTTCTTTTTATGAATCATGACTCGGGTTGTTTTACAATAACAAATACCAATACAAAGAGAGGAACTCAATATGATCTACGAGCTCGCAGACAAAATATATGGGATAGTGGGTATACACAAGTTTCGGGATCTTGGAGACCGTAAGACTTTAAAATAGGATAGGAATTGTAAGATGCTTTCACGTAACGTAAGAAAAAATAGTGATTATCTACTAATTGTATTGCTTTCTACATCTGTATTCTTCATTTCTCTTGAATCTAATAATCACACGCTATCAACGCTTTGGGAAGGATTTCAGAATGGTTTTAAGTTTTCGGGAATCGATGCGTTGGAATTCGGTGGAGAGAATAATTGGTGGCCATTTTTTCATCAAAGTGTAGGGTCCTACATTAGTATGATGATCTGGGGCTCGAATTTATTTCAATTATTACTTCCTCTATTTATCACTATTGTTGGGATAAACATCTACCTAAAGAAGAACAATGAGTACTTTTTTGAGTGTTATCGTTTTGATTGTTATTCAAAATTCATACGGAAGAAGATTTTTGAAGAGTCGCTTAAAGTCTCAATAGCAATCTTCGTGGGTTATTTAATTTTCTATATATTCGCCTCATTGTTTGGAAGCAAAGTGAGTGCAGATGATATACAATTTGGTATTCCGGTAAAACTATTCATAGATTGGCTGCCGAAAGATTTCTTTTTAAACCACTGTAGGCTGTATCACTTATTATGGGGAATTTTTGTATTCTTTGTAGTCCCATTAATCTATGGTGTCGCATATGGTTTTGTAGTCCCTTATTTCACAAATTTGCCTATGGCAACACTAGCATTTACGATGTATTTTATTTCTTTTTCAATCGCAAGTTCATTATTTATCCCTTATAACTCCGTTTTTAGATATATGTTCGATCCATCAGCTGTGATCGTTTCAGGAGCTTATAGTTATCCTAATACACTTATGTATCTATCGTCACTGCTGGTTCCGATTATCTCAGCAGTAGTATTGTACTTTATAAGTTGTCGTCGCTATGAAGTTTAGAAAAATAAAAAAAATCTTACCTTGTATGATGGTCCTCCCATTACTGACCATCACTTTTATACACTTAGTAAACGTACACCTTGATACGGCACATGGATTCCAAATTTACGATGAGTATAAGGTATATTTTATGAACTCATCTGCATTCAGCAGAGTCGGACTCTATTTCAAAGACATAATAATTTTTGGGGTATTGAATCTGATTGTGTATTACTTGTTTCTCTATACAGATACCGTAAGTGAACAAGAAACGTCAATTCATATGTTTATGATGTCACGATTTAAAAGTATAACCCGTTATTGGATCTATCTATTTTTAAAATATTTAAAGAACTCCTTCGTGATAATTATGGGTTATGGAGCACTTTTAGTTGCTTTTTCGAACACTCAACACGTTCGTTTCGTTTTGTCTCCTAATAGTTTAGTTGAACTTTTTTTACAGGGCATCAAGATAGCACTCTTGATGGTATTTTTAAAACTACTTTATAATTTTATAAACATAGCAACAAAAAACGGTTCCCGATCAATTCACAAAATATTTACTGTATTTATGTTGTTGTTAGCAGATATAATCATCGGCAAGTATCATTTAATTGTAATGCCTGACACGTATGATATCAATTTACGGTATATCTCAATCTATATATGTTTCATTGTTATGACTTATTTTTTATACTGGGGTCATTCAAAAAAGATTGGAGAATATTATGATTAAGATAAGAAATGTATCGAAGCGATTTAAAAAAACAGAAATTTTCGAAGACGTCTCTTTGGAACTTCCGAAGGGAAAAATTGTAGGACTTGTTGGCGAGAATGGATCTGGAAAAAGCGTCCTAATGAAGATGTTATGCGGCTATTCTAAACCCAACACAGGAGCAATCAATGTGTATGGTGAAACATTAGGTGTAAACCGTGACTTTCCAAGGAGTGTTGGTGTTTTAATTAATGACTCGCATTTCATCAAAAATTACACAGGTATGGAGAATCTCGAGTACTTGATAAATATTCGTAAACAAACGGATAAAACCTTCCTTAACGAATTAATTCAAATCTTCGATATGGAACGCAATATTCACAAGCGATATAAGGCTTATTCGTTAGGAATGAAACAAAAGTTAAGAATTATTCAAGCGTTCATGGAACAACCCAATCTCGTACTCTTAGATGAACCCTTTAATGCTCTTGATAAAAGGTCAACAATGGTACTCATTGACTTAATGAAAAGATATATTAATAAAGACCGAATCATTATCTTCACAAGCCATGAGTATCAACATATCGAGCACCTAGCAGATACCGTCTTAACAATACAAGATAAAAATGTCATTGTTGATTACGCATAAAAACCAATCAATTAAACATTGATTAAAAAACACGCTCATGTAACTGAATCTATGTCAGTCAAAGAGCGTGTTTTGTATATGATTGGGTACGTTAAATCTTAGAAATCTACTGAATCAGGATCGAGTGCTACTTTCGCGGTACCTTTTAACGAGTCTATGAAAGTCATTGTTTCTTGATCTAATTCAAAATCAAATACTTGATGGTTTTCAATAATTCTACTTGTAGTTACTGATTTTGGTAGAGGTAAAAAACCATGTTGAATCGACCAACGTAGAACAACCTGCGCTACTGTGCGGTTATACTTTTGAGCGATTTCTTGGAGTTCTTTAACCTCGAAGATACTGCCTGTTCCAAGTGGGCTGTATGCTTCGGTTAGAATACCATGTGCTTTATTGTATGCTACAAGTTCTTCTTGCATGTCACTTGGACTTAAAGTAAATCTGATTCACACTTGGTTTAATCACAGCTGTTTTTAAAAGTGCGTCAAGGTGATGTGGGTGGAAATTAGATACCCCAATGCTCTTAACCTTACCGGCACGATAAGCCTCTTCCATGGCTCTCCACGCCTCAGCGTTTGCTTGTTCCCAAGTATCACGAAGTGGGAGCGGGTTGGGCCAGTGAATAAGGTAGAGATCGACATAATCCAATTGAAGTTTTTTCAATGATATATCCAAGGCTTCTAAAGCACCTTCGTAAGAGTGAGCGTCATTCCATAGTTTTGTTGTGATGAAAAGCTCCTCACGAGGAATGCCACTTTTAATAATTGCACGACCAACACTTTCTTCGTTACCGTAAACGGCAGCAGTGTCAATATGGCGGTATCCAACTTCCAGTGCATCGAGTACGGATTGTTCCGCAATCTCACCATCTGGTGTTTGCCATGTACCAAAACCAATTACAGGAATTTCCAAATCATTATTTAAAGTATATGTATTTTTCATAGGTTCCTCCATGGATAAAGTATATCAGTTTTAAGTCTGATAACGCATGGATATACATCAATCTAAGATGAAATTAAGATGAACATCGACCTTGGTAATCAATTATGAACTTTATTGAATAAGCATCGATCGTGAATCGTATACATTGTTTTGAATCGGATGGGAGTCGATATGATATAATATGAATAAGAAAATTGAAAGTGGGAATTACATGAACGGAAAAAATCGTCGAGATATAACAATAGGCGCCCATGTTAATGTTGTGTTGAAACAAGACCAACGTACAGGGAAGCTTACAGAAGGGTATGTAGACCGTATTCTTACAAACAGTTCACATCATCCACATGGCATCAAAGTAATGTTAGCTGACGGACGAGTGGGACGCGTCCAAGAAATTTTAGAAGACTAAAAGGATTTCATTTTGAAATCTTTTTTTTATGATTTAAATTCTCGTTTCGTTATATTTTATCCATCGATAATATTTATTTGTTTTTACTTTGATTATGATATGATGGGTTTATAAGAAATCTGTCTATCGTAATTTTAGTATCAGGGTTTAAAGTGGTTTTTGACGACAGACATTACTAAGAGATAACAGGCGGGTATCCAATATGACAAATAAAAAGTATCGTCCGATTTTAAGGGAAGGTGAACATCTCGTTCAATCGAAAACGAATGAACATCGTGTTAGAGGCGTGAGCCAAGATAGTCATAATCGTGTTACAGATATTGTGGAATGGGAAGTCGTTGATGATGATTATGGATTCGATCATTCCTACTATGAATCGGATCATCTTAATCAAGCACGTGATGATTCAGTCAAAGAGAGCCTAATTGGGTTATTGTCTGTAATTGTGGCTGTTAAGGTGAGTGAACATATTATTATGCCATGGTGGACTAATAAGGCAAAACCCTTCTTTAAGAAGAAGTTCAATCGAAATGTGTCAACCGAATCGAAAAGCACAATAGAAATCGTTCCATCGGAATCCATTAAGGAGGCAGTAGATGTAATGATTGATCGATCGCAATACGAAATGAGTCATGATGCATACGAGGCACATTTACAGGAATTGGTTTTTGCGATGATGCGTTTTGCTTATGAGTATCGAATACTAAGTCAAGCGGTTGTTGTTGATTCTTTACAATCAGAAGAGAATTTTAATATCAATCAACAAGATTATTTTGAAGTTTCAGAAAGAATTATCTCGGAAGTAGATCGCTTGTTGACACATGATTGTATAACTTTGAGTAACAACTCAGAGAAAATATTTTTGGAAAGTTTAGGAGGGGGCATTAAATCGGATGGCATTTACCTTCCAGTTCAAATCAATCAATTCCAACCAGAGGATATTAATCATCCTGGTGTCCTATTTTAAATCGAATAAATAAAAGATAGGGAAAAGGTATAAAAACTTATTAAAAATCTTTAATGGTTTATGTCATTTTAATGGCATGGGCTATTTTTAGGAAACGCTTTTAAATGTGTATCATAGTTTCAATTCGTAATTATACAATTATAATAACTCTAAATTGAACACAGGAGACAAATATGATGATAAAATATCGAAAAGTGAATTTTGAAACAATGCATGAAGTCAATCTGGATGCATTCGTTAAATTATCAGAAGAATGGGAACAGGAACAATGCAGTTCGGCTTATAGTGCCAATACTAAAGACTACTATAGGGATAAGGAATTATTTATGGCAATGGATGGAGCAAAGATTATAGGTTATGCATTGGGAACAATTAAAGAATTATCACAAGCGACATCGTACAATCAAGTTGGTGAACGTGTCTTCGAGCTGGATGAATTGTTTGTCTCGAAACCTTATCGAAATCAGAAGGTTGGGCAAGGATTGTTTAAGTTTGTGGAAGCGTGTGTGGCCTCACAGGTCGATTTGATTGGAGTGATTGCGAATGCATCGGATTACCAAAAACTATTAAGTTTATATATTGAAGATCTCGGTATGGATTTTAAACATGCTCTACTGATTAAGCGAACACATGATCATAATGGAAAGATATCATAATAAAAAACTCACGTCTCTGTGAGTTTTCTTTTATCAAATCTCAACCGCACCACTTTTACTTTTATTAAAGTCTATCTCATAGGCCGTTTTGAAGTCAAATATTTTTCGCGGCATTGAGTTAATTTTGAAGCAAATATCATCAAGATATTGTTGCGCTATATCATACATTGATTTTCCTTTTGGTATAAACCTTCTCACGATTGCATTCGCTCTTTCATTGGTTCCACGTTGAAAAGAACAGTATGGATCACACTTATATAGTTTCACACCCAACCGCTTGGCTGTAATGCCTAATGTTTTAAATTCAAGTCCATTATCGACTGTTATCGATTTCGTGGTTATATTATTCTCTTCAATAAATTTTCGAATTAAGTTTGATGTGTAATAGTCATATCGATATTCTGCTTTAATAAGCCAGGTCATTCTTGAGCAGCGGTCTACAATGGATATAATCGCTGCAGATTCATGTTTCTTACCGATTATAGAGTCGATTTCGAGATGGCCAATCTCGTTACGTTCCTCAATGTATTTAGGTCTAAGGCTAATTGGAAGTACTGTTTTCTCTTCCAAGTTCCATTTCAAGTGATTCATCATTCCACTAATTCTCTTTTTACGTTTTCGACGTTTATAGCACATTCTATTTGGTTTTATATCAAGTTTACCTTGATTAATCCAGTTATAGACTTGCTGCGATGAAACACACGGTTTATATGGATGATATCGTTTATAGTTACTCAAGCATACTTCTACCGAATGAACTTTAGGATCATAATGAGAATGCAGATATTCGATTAAGTGGGAATATTTTTCTCGAATATCAATCGTTCGTTTCTTATAGACATTATTTTTATATCTAGAAATCGTAGAATGAGATATATTGAGTTTACGTGCTGCCTTGCGCATAGAGTAGCCGATGCTTAATAGAATATCAATTTGGTCTTTCATTTTTTTATCTAATTGTTTATACTTCATATGGGAGCTCCTTTTAGTCGGGTGGGCTCCTTTTATTATACAAAAACAACCGCACCTTGGGTGGTGCGGTTGAGATTTGAATTTAGGAAAACTCACGTCTCTGTGAGTTTTTTTTCCATTTTCAGGTCTTTGTGTCACAATTTTTGGCGTTTCAAGACAAAGATTGAACCGCACATGTTGAATATCTATAATAAAATAACGCTACAGAAATACTACCGATGTACTGTGAAATGTATTTTCATAGTGTGAGGTTCAATCACATGGTATTATCATCTTAATATACTACATTAAATTTTTAATCCATAGGCTAAAAACAGGAGGGGATTCTATGATTGAATTGATGAATAAATCTGAAAAATTTAAACTTGAATTATTGATCGTTTCATTGAAGTCGGGTTCCCAAGAAACCTTCTATTCACAACGCCATGAAAGTCGTCTTGTTCAAGATGTTTTGCAAGATGTTTACGAAGTAACGGGAACTCAATATGAGAGTCTCGGTGCTCTTCAACAAGAAGAAAAGTACTATTTAAGAAATATTGCTTATAAAATGTTTGCGTTTTATGCGAGTCAAAGTAAGTGTGTGGCCATGATTTCGCAAATCTTAGAGGATTTTAGGTCGGATGGACACTGTCACCTAAATAAGATCGAAGACGCATTACATATTTCGCGCAGTACGGCCTATCGTCGCATTCAAGAAATTAATGATGTGTTTTCCAACTACGATTTGCGTTTTGATTTGAAAGAAAATTCAATTGTGCTTGCGGGTCATCCTTTAAATTGCTTGTATCACAGTTACCGCTTTATTAAGTTATTTACGCCACGTCAATTTACTTTGGCCGATCTAATGATGATTCAGTGTCATTACCAAAATGCGACATCGGTGTTGGGGCAATACTCACTTTTTATAAATACAGATAAAGCCTCTTTCATTAATATTCCAATCGATCAAGTTCTGCATGATACGTTCCAATTAAATCAAACATTATACAGTTCAGAAGTTCATGATCGTATTCTTAATTTGTACATGCAAACTGATATCGATCATGTTCATACTATGGAACGTATCAAACATCAAATTGCATCCTATTATGGTTGGACCAATGAGACGCTGGATGTGACTGAGTTGCTTGTGATTTACACGCTGTGTGAAAATATCGTGGTCGGAGAATCGATGTTGCATGAACAGCTTCAAACGTTATTTGAGTCAAATGTCCATGATATTAATGTTGAAGCGCTCTTGAGTTCGTATGAACTCCCCCAATCATTTCTAAATTTTTTGGCCCTCACCATGCCTTTTAAACCCACTCATTTGCCAAAAGTATCGATTTATTTGGATTTTGCTTATGATTTTATTTTACGAGACCAAATTCAGACGGAATTAAGTCATATCTACAATCCATCGTTGATTGAGTTTGTTTTTGAACCAACATCCGCCGCCCTTATCATTACAGACTCATTTACCGTTGGGGTGGACCGTCTGAAAGATACCGTGATAGTTTCAACTGTTACGGGCGGTCGTGTTTCCGCGTTAACTTCAATCAGTCAACTTTTAATTGAAAAACAAATGAGAGGGGGTCATTGATCATGTGAAAGGGGGTTGTGTTTTTCAAAATGTGTTTTTTCGAAGCCAGGCTTTCTATTTGTATTGATGATATTTCTAATTAAAGTATAGAGGAGAATAATATATGATTAAAAAGAAGGTTATGATTGCATCTGCATTAAGTTTACTTGTCTCAGGAATTACCCCTTTAATGGCTTTGGAAGCTTCAGAAAACACTGTCACGCCTATTTTAAAAGCAGGAACGGTAGAAGATTTAATACCGGATGCTGCTTTACGTGAGATTATTGCAACAAAGCTTAATATAGCTGTTGAAGATTTAACACCAGCCGATTTATTAAATGTTACGATATTGGATATTGATAAAGCAGATGTAGCGGATTTAACGGGAATTGACCAACTTGTTAATGTTCAAACCATTACCATTCAAAATACAAATGTTACATCCCTTGAACCCATTAAAAATTTACCGGTATTATCAAATATCGTTTTGCGTAATAATGCGAATGCGATTGAAATTGGTCCAAATCTTGGAACCAATCCCGTGTTGAAAACGCTTGAGATTAAAGGGGATCATGTTACGGATTTAGAAGTTATTGTCGATGCGAAGGCAAGCTTAGAATCCTTATCAATTACGTTTGCGGAAGCTCATTATGCCGGTGCTGATTTTAGTTGGATTGGTCAATTGGATAATCTTGAAACCCTACTATTAACAAAAAATGGTTTAACGGATATCTCGTTTGTTTCAAGCCTAGCTCATTTAAGAACGTTTGGTGCAGCACAAAATAAAATTAGCGATATTTCATTTTTAAATCAAATGCCACAAACTGAAATGGATATGATTACGTTAAGTGTCAATGAAATCGAAGACATTAGTGCACTTGCTCATTTTGATGCCATCGGTTACTTATCAATTGGAAACAATCCGTTAAGTTCAATTGTTGCTTTAGAAGGCAAGAAGATTTCAACGATAAACCTTGATAATTCAGGATTAAACAATGATGATATTGGTGTCATCTTAAGCATTGCGATTGCGCCAGATGGTCCTAATGTTGGTTATGCCAATAGTATCAGCCTCGATCAAAATCATATTTCTGATATTTCATCTTTAAATGATATTTTAGCACTTCGTCCGGGTGTTATGATTTACGTTAATGAGCAGGGAATTTATGAAGATGCCGTCGAACTTCAAGGTGATTCATATGCTCAAAAAATTGAACTTATCGATTATGAGGGTCAACCACTCGTGTGGGTCGATCCGCTTGGAAGTCATGCAACGGGAACATTTGATGACACGACATCCACGATGAACTGGACTAATTTTACGGTAGACACGGGTGAAATGATTACTGAATGGTCTTATCACCGTGTTTATAATGGTGGTGAACTTGAGTTTAAAGGAAATGTAATCACACCCTTTTCAAAAGTAACGGTAAAAATTGATGTTGAAGACAGTACGCTCTATGTTGGTGATACGTGGAAATCGGAAGATAATTTCGTCAAAGCAAGTGACTCTCAGGGAAATGAGATTGCCTTTGAGGATATTACTGTTGAAGGGGTTGTTGATACGACTAAGCCAGGTACGTATTTAATTACCTATCGATATGGATCCACTTCCTCAATTGCGACGGTTGTGGTCAAAGAAGACTTAACGCGTATTAACGCAAAAGACTCGACGATTCATGTTGGTGATACGTGGGATGCTAAAGATAACTTCGTGTCCGCAACAGACAAAGACGGGAATGCTATCGCGTTCTCACTGGATACTATTGACGTCAAAGGTTCCGTCGACACACAACAAGTAGGCGAATACACGATTATGTATAGCCTAAAATCTAAGACACGTAGTGATGAAAAGAATACTTATGCAGAGATAACAGTTCACGTTATTGATGATAATGCACCGGTAATTCCTGAGAAACCTGAAACACCCGATCCACTTCCTAATACAGGAATTTCAAAATCATACTATGGTGAAGCAGTCATTGGCTTCGGTGCTTTGTTACTTGTTTTAGAAGTGATAAAAGCAAAGCGTAGCGAACACTAAAACGTATGTTTTTCTTAAACAGGCATGAAAATTATCATGTCTGTTTTTTTATGTTTTCAGTACATGACGATTTTTTTATTTTAGAGTATATCCTTCAAATTTATATAAAAGAGGTTGACGAATCGCTAAAAATCGAATATTCTAAATGCGAACACTTTGCATTTAGAATAAAGGAGATAGGATACCGTGAAGAAAAAAATTGTTGTTTTACTGTGTGCATTTATGTTTTGGTTTCAAATACCTGTACATGCTGCATCCATTACCCTCGAGGATGAAGGGATTCGAAATGCCGTCCAACGGGCATTGAAATCAAAAGAAAATGCCTTTGATTTAGAGTCTTTAAAGGGAATAGAGGATTTAAATCGATTTCCAGTTCGCAATACCAAAAGTCTAGATGAATTTGAATACATTCCAAACTTAAAGAAACTGATGATTATGAATTCAGGAGTGCGGGACTATACCCCACTCAAGCACTTAAATGAATTAAAGAGTCTCTTGATTACTCAGTTCAAGAAAAATGATACACAATTTGATGCGGATGTTCTGAAAAATATTCATCTTACTCAACTTGGATTTCAAAATATTAATGTCGTTAATCCAGAGCGTTTGCCCAACACAATCTGTGATTTATCGATGGTAAATACCGGAATGGAAGATGCGAACTTTCTGAGAGGTTACCAAGAACTTGAGCGTCTTATCGTTCGGGATGAACGGATTAATCCAAGGACGTTGAGTCTTAATCATCCCCAACTCCAATATTTGACGCTTGAATCGTTGGGGCTTGAATCATTGCCAGATGTAGCCCAACTAAACCAACTTGTCTTTGCGAATTTCAAAAATAATGAATTGAAAAATGTAGATTTATTGAAGACGTTACCGCAACTGAAAGAACTTGATCTTTCCAAAAATAGAATCTCTGATTTGAGTCATATCCCAAGTTCAGTTACAGACTTGAAAGCATTTGACCAAGTTGCGGAAGTTGACCTTTTAGAACATGAAGGTGTGTACTCATTTAAGAATCCATTTAAGTGGATTGATGGAGACGTAATTAAGCCTGATATTTTCTCGGATAAAATCACATATGATAATGAAAACCATCAATTTACACTTAAAGATCTTGATTTAGTTCATGAGATTCGTTTCTTAAAAAAAGATTTGAGTGATGGAGAAAAAATGATGACGGGTCGCTTGAAAATTGGTCGTATTGTGAAAACGAGCCCGCTTATTCCGCTGCAGCCAATGCCCAAAGTAAATTTACCTCAAGAATTTATGACATCTTTAGGAAATCCGTATTTGTTTGAGTCACTTTTAAAGGATCATCCAGAGATTCAAACAATGACGTTGGATGTACCTGTCGACTATGATGTTGAAGGTACGCTCAAGCGCAATCTTAATGTCGTTTTTAAATCAGGACATGTGGTTTCTCATCCAATAACAATTGTAATCTCGCCAAAGATTTCGCAAGAGGAAAAGAACACCCCAAAACATGATTTAGATACCCAAAATCGACCAGAACAACACGAGGATAAATCCCACTCAGTGATGCCACCTGAAATAAAATCTACGAATAAATCCAAAACGATAACAAATAATAAGGACGAACCAAATACCTTGCCGTTGACGGGCGTTAGCGAACGTGATACTGTTTCACACTACTTAATTGTTTTTGGTATGTTACTTCTCGTTTGTCGATTTGTACGCCATCGCACATGTGAATAACTCATTTAAAATAACAAATTATTGTAGTTGAAAGTGAGTCATACCAATGACTTTTGACGAATTGCTGCCGTTCAACTATGAATGGTAGAGTTCGTGTTGAGATCATAAATTAGGTAATATAAGATTTATTTGTGAATGTATATAATCATAAATGCAGAGGAGGGTATGTGATGTTTAAGAAAAAACATTATTTTATGGTATTTATACTCATGACTGGTTTGATTCTAAACATTTTGGGGACCGCTTCAGTTCGTAATGTATATGCGGATAATCGTTATATTACCAAAATGACAATTACAGATAGTAAAGGGAAGCCACTTTCAAACATTAATCAATGGACTGATGTCCAATTAAATTTTGAGTTTGAACTTCCTAACAATACAGTGAAAAAAGGGGATACCACCCTTATTCAATTACCAAAATCATTACGACTTCTAAAAGATCAAGAATTTAATATTGAAAATAAAAAAGGCGATGTTATTGCTGTCGCAAAAGTGGATGCTCAAACTAAAACAATATTAATGACCTATACCGATTATCCCGAACATCATTCAGATGTCAGTGGAGGTCTTTTTGTAAATGTTCGCATTGATACACAAACCATTACTGAAAAGCAATCGGTTCCTATATGGATTGATATTGACGGTCAATCTTACTTTGTTGGTGATTTGGAATACGAAAAAGTTGGTGATAATCCTTCTGAAAAATTTACTAAATATGCTTGGTTTAATAATGATAACGGAACTGAACTCCGTTATGTCTTAAGAATCAATGGCTCAGCCGCAACGTATAATGATGTTCATGTTGAAGATTCATTGAAATCACCGGGATTAAGATATGATGTTTCAAGCTTTAAAATTACACAAGGTATTTGGCGTGTAAATGATGCAGGCTCATTTGTCTTGGACGAAAGTCGCGATGTAACGGATAAATTTCAAATATTGATAAATGAAGATGCAACCCAATTTTCTGTAGATTTCGGTGATATAGATAAAGTCGGTTATCGAATTGATTACAAAGTACTTTCGAACCATGATGCCTTAAATGGTGAATCGTTTGAAAACTATGCCGTTATGAAAGCCAATAAGGAGATAATTAGGGAACGAGATACGGAGCTTACATTTCAAACATCGGGAGGATACGCAAATGGATATCATTACACGATTCGAATTCTTAAGAAAAATGAATCGGGCACACCCTTAGCCGGTGCGAAGTTTGATGTCATCCGTGATTCAGTTGGGCAGTCAGTAGGTACAATCACAACTGATGAAACTGGGATTGGAGTACTCACGGGTCTTTTAAAAGATCACTATACAATAAAAGAACTTGAAGCTCCAAAAGGGTATATGCGACTAGATAAAGAACTGCGCATCACAGAAAATGATTTTGATGGGACGAAAGAATATTATACTGAGATTATTAATAAGCGTTTTATCGATACAATTTCAATATCGGGTGAAAAAATATGGGACGATGATTATAATCGTGATGGAATTCGACCCGATCAAATTGCGGTTCGTTTACGTGCAAACGGTGCAGACACGACTTATAAACAATTTGTTTCAGCCGAAACAAATTGGAAGTATACATTTTTAAATATTCCAAAGTTGGATGATGCTGGCAATGAAATTGTGTATACAGTCCATGAGGACGCAGTGCCGGGTTATGATTCTGTTGTTGAGGGCTTAACCATTACGAACCGTCATAGTCCAGAACAGATTGAAATTAAAGGTAAGAAATACTGGCATTTTGACACAAAAAGCGAAGCGGTGTCACCAAATACTCAACCATTCAATCAAAGTGTGGTTCCAAGTGAAATAACGGTTAATCTCTATGCAAATGGAACTAAAATTGAATCGAAAACTGTGACCAAAGATCAAGGATGGGCATATCAATTCCCAAATCTCCCGAAATTTTTGGATGGAAAAGAAATTCTCTATTCAATTGACGAAGATGAAGTGGCAGGATTCGATTTAACCGTAGATGGCTTTGACCTTCATAATCGTTATCAATCGAATACTATATCACATCAGGTTTTAAAGGTATGGGATGATGACAATAATCGGGATGGTCTACGTCCGCTATCGATTCAGGTGCAATTATATGCGAACCAAGTTCCTTATGGTAATCCAGTTAACCTTGATGAAAGTATGCAATGGATGTTTACTTGGAGTGATTTGCCAAGATTTGATTCAAACGGAGTAATAGTTGATTATCATGTTCAAGAGGTGTCGGAAGTTCCAGGATATCAAAGCAGTTCAGTGCTTGAAAATGGAACAAAATCAATTCTTACTAATACTCATGTTCTCGAAACTATTTCAATCCAAGGCCAGAAACTGTGGAACGATCAAAATCGAGAAACCATGAGACCAAACTCTATTTCGATTCGACTTTATGCTGATGGGGTTCATGTCCAATCGAAAGATGTTTATGCAAATGATGGATGGAAGTATTCCTTTGATATGTTACCAAAATACAAAGAAGGAAAACGTATTCGTTATACAGTTGATGAACTACCAATTCAAAATTATCAATCAACAGTCGACGGATTTGATATCACCAATCATTATCAACACCAATCCAAAACGAAGACTTTGCCGCAAACTGGAATTACAGATAATCAGATCGGATCAATCTTTGTTTTCTTAGGCATGGCATTGATGGCTATTAAAAATCGTGAATAGATCTTAAAGTTTTAGATTGAAAAAGCTCGTAAGCCTTTGCTTCGGGCTTTTTTGTATAATCATGTTGTTCATAATTGCTTTCTTTTGGATTTACACACAGCCTTAACCTATTTAATAGATGAAAATGATAAAATAGAGATAAAATAGAAGGAGTATTGTATGAGTCAATTAAAAGATGCATCACTAGAATTACATCGAAAACTTCAAGGGAAAATTGAAGTCGATATTAAACAACCGGTAACATCACAAGAGGACCTGAGACTTTTGTATTCTCCAGGCGTTGCAGAGCCTTGTCTTCAAATAAAAGAAGATCTCAATAAGGTCTACGACTATACATGGAAGGGCAATACGGTCGCGGTGATCAGTAACGGTTCTGCTGTCTTAGGGTTAGGTGATATTGGTGCGGAGGCGGGCCTTCCGGTTATGGAAGGAAAGGCAATGCTCTTCAAAGCCTTTTCAGGTCTCAATGCGATTCCTTTAGTGATTGATGCGCAAACACCTGAAGACATCATTGCATTTTGTGAGATGGTTGCACCATCATTTGGTGCGATTAATTTAGAAGACATTAAGGCCCCTGAATGTGTCCTTATTGAAGAAACATTACAGCGTTCATTATCAATCCCTGTATTTCATGATGATCAACACGGGACCGCAATTGTTGTTCTGGCAGGACTAATCAATGCCTGTCGTCTTGTGGGAAAAGCGTTAGCTGACACCAAGATTGTGATCTCAGGAACGGGTGCTGCAGGGAGTGCGATTATCAAGATGCTTTATGCATACGGTGCACGAAATCTTTATGCGACAAACAGCCAAGGCATTATCTCAACAACACAGTCATATGAAGATGATGCGGTTGTAGCGGATTTATGTCAGTATCTAAGCGATGACTTGGAAGCCCAAACATTACAAGACTTACTTGTGGATGCAGATATTTTTATTGGTGTTTCCATTGCGAATTTATTGACGGAACAAGATATTGCGTCAATGCATAAAGATGCTATTGTTTTTGCACTTGCAAATCCAAATCCAGAAGTTCCTTACGACAAAGCAATTAAAGGCGGCGCACGTGTTGTTGGGACGGGACGCTCCGATTATCCCAATCAAATTAATAATGTCCTCGCCTTTCCAGGAATTTTTAAAGGTGCTCTCTCCGTTTATGCAACGGAAATTAATGCATCCATGAAACTTGCTGCTGCACAAGCTATCGCAAGTTTAATTACCGAAGAAGAACTGAGTGAAACATATATTATTCCAAGTGTACTTGATCCACGTGTTGTGGATGCAGTATCAAACGCAGTAGCTCAAAAAGCCATTGAAACGGGTGTTGCAAAGGAGGACTAAATGTCAACATTTGAAGATAAGTTTGGACGTATTGAGATTTCAAACGATGCACTTTGGGGTGTTAATACCCAACGGAGCATTGAAAATTTTCCAATTGGTCAGGAAACCATGCCTAAATCCTTGATTGAATCCTTGATTGTTTTAAAAAAAGTTTCGGCCCAAGTTCACCATGCTCATCATAAAATAGCGGAACACACGGTTCGTGCAATAACTGATGCATGCGATTTTATCTTAGAAAATGATTTAGACGATGCATTTCCGCTTTCAATTTGGCAAACCGGAAGTGGTACCCAAACAAATATGAATGTGAATGAAGTGATTGCACACATTGCAAACACGCACTTTAAAGGGGAAGGCGTTCACCCCAATGACCATGTTAATTATGCTCAAAGTTCTAATGATATGTTCCCAACTGCCATGCATTTAAGTACGGTTTTGTTGATTAAAACTCGGCTCATTCCAAGTATGGAACACATGATTGAAACATTTGATCAATTAATCGCAGAATATGGATCTATAATGAAAACCGGTCGAACACATCTTCAAGATGCAACACCGATTACGTTTGGTCAAGAGCTTGGGGCATGGCGGCATATGTATCATGAAGGCCTTGAACAATTACATATGTGCTTAGAGTCTTTGCGATCTCTTGCAATTGGTGCCACAGCGGTCGGTACGGGTTTAAATGCTTACGAAGGGTTTGACCAAGCGGTATGTGATGCTTTGAATCAAATGTATCACGAATCGTTTAGACCGACTCCCAATAAATTCCATGCCATCAGTTCTAAAGACAGTTTTGTTTTCTTACAAGGCGCCCTAGCCGCTATTGCTTCAAACAGTATGAAGATGGCAAATGATATCCGTTTTTTAGCCAGTGGACCGCGTTGTGGTTTGGGAGAAATCGTATTGCCTGAAAATGAAGCGGGGAGCTCGATCATGCCTGGAAAGGTGAATCCAACACAGTGTGAAGCCTTAATGATGGTGTGTGCACAAGTTATGGGAAATCAAACTGCCATTACCATTGGTGCGGCATTGGGGAATTTCCAATTAAATACCTTTATGCCATTAATTATCCATAACACCAGTCAGTCAATTTGCTTACTTTCGGATGCTTTGAATTCTTTTAACCTTCGATGTTTAAAAGGGCTTGATGTTGATACACACCAAATGTCCGATAATCTGCATCAATCTTTAATGACTGCCACATTTTTAAATCGTAAGTTTGGTTACGATCAGACCGCGAAAATTGTGAATCAAGCTCATCAAGAGGGTAAAAGCATAAAAACGGTCGTAGTAGAACTTGGGGCAATGCGTCCCGATGAATTTGATGCATTTTTTGATTATCAAAAAATGATTAAACCTGACGAAGCCCAGTAATATTTAAATGAACTTAAAGACAAAATGGAGAACGGTATGAAAAACCAAAATGTTCGTATTGAATATGATTCTTTAGGGAGCGTTAAGGTTCCTAAGGATGCTTTGTATGGTGCACAAACAGTCCGTGCACTTCAAAATTTTCAGATAACAGGAAGACGTGTCAATGATATGATGTACCTAGCATTGGCTCAGGTTAAAAAGGCGTGTGCCCTTGCCAATAAATCAGTGGGTGAGTTGGATGGACCTCGCTGTGATGCAATTGTTTTTGCATGTGATGAGATTATAAGTGGTAAGTATAAAGATGCATTTATCACAGATGCGATTCAAGGAGGTGCGGGGACGTCCATGAATATGAATGTAAATGAAATTATCGCTAATCGGGCAGCCCAAATATTAAACCGGCCGATTGGTGTTTATGACTACATCCATCCCAATGATCATGTGAATCGGGCACAGTCTACAAACGACATCATTCCAACAGCTGGAAAACTAACGGTTTTAAATCTTGGGATGTTGTTGGTTGAAGAGATGACCTTTCTCGCAGATACATTTCATGCGAAAGCCCTGGAATTTAGTAAGATCATCAAAGTCGGACGGACCCATCTTCAAGATGCCGTTTTGATTTCAATGGGGCAAGTCTTTCATAGTTATGAGTCTGTAATACGCCGTGATATCCAACGGTTAAAACAGTCTCTGAGTGAAATGCAAGTTATTAATTTAGGGGCAACCGCAGTAGGGACGGGCATTAATTCAGTTGAAGGGTATCGCGAACAAGCTGTTTCGCACTTAAGTCGAATTACAGGAAAATCTTTTGTAAGTGCAGAAGACCTCGTCGATGCAACCAAGCACGTCGATGGCTTTGCGAATGTTCATAGTTCATTAAAGACCTTTGCGGTAGGCTTATCGCGAATTTGTAATGACATCCGGATGATGGCATCAGGACCCAAGGTAGGGTTTAATGAAATATTTCTTCCTGAAAAACAACCGGGAAGTTCAATCATGCCGGGTAAAGTTAATCCAGTGATACCTGAAGTTGTGAATCAAGTTTGTTTTCAAGTGATTGGTAATGATGCGACGGTTACTCTTGCCGCCGAAGCCGGGCAAATGGAGTTGAATGTGTTTGAACCCGTTTTATTCGATAACTTGTTTGAATCCTTGGAGATTTTACGCCATGCATGCGCAACGTTACGCATTCATGCAATTCAGGATATTAAAGTTAATGAACATCGCATTCAAGATTACGTGGAACACTCACTTGCGATGGCAACAGCATTGGTGAAATATTTGGGTTATGAGAAAGTTTCTGAAATTACCAGACAAGCCCTTAAAGAAAATAAATCACTTAAGACTTTAGTCCTTGAACAAGGCTTGATGAGTGAGGCTGAGGTGGATGAGGCTTTAAAACCCGAATCCATGATTCATCCACGGTAAGCCTGAAATAAACGTTTTAATTGAAAAAACACAGTAAAAATTCTGTGTTTTTTCGTAAAATAAGGGGGGATTTGATGCGTAAACTTGGTTACATTTTTACGATTTTAACGGCATTGCTTTTGTTTAATATTACGTTTACACAATTTGATCGAGGCTATAAAGCAAGTCAAAATTTGCTTTTTAAACAAGAACAGCTTAATGGGTCAATGAAGACAGTAACTATGAGTTTGAGTATGGAACGGTATCAAGGAAGCCAATCATCGTTTCTTGGCGAACTGATTGCGTTTTTTCAAAAATATAATTATGATGGTGTGATTAATAATCAAGATCGTTATACCAATAATTTCTATGTCTATACGGATCAAAGTCAAGTTTTGAACCACTTAAAACTGAGTGACCGTATCGATGATTTCAATTTTAAATCTCAAGAAGAACAGCGCTCTATTTCAAACAATCCGCTTCACAAAGATGCGACTGCGTACGTATTACCGTTTAATCGTAATGAAAACGCGCCAAAAAGTGATTCCTACAATCCAGAAATCAACTACTATCCGCTTCACTTTTTGGAAAATAGAGACAATCAGTCGGAGCATCTCATTGTTGGTCTTCAAGTATTTGTGCAACCGGAAAAGATGGGAACGTTTAAAGATGCATTTTATAACGATTTTCTGCAACCACTGATTCCCTGTGCGGATGTAAGTGATCACGCCTACTGTGGTATGGTGATTTCAGATGATTCTAGAGAAGTTGAAGTACTTGATCAACTCATGCAGCTGAACGCTTTCACCAATCCGTTTGAATTTCCCAATTCACTCTTAATTTTAACGATTGGGACGTTATTTACCATTCTTGTCATGATTAATTTGGAAGAAAATCGTGAAATCACCATTCGACACCTCCATGGCAACCGACCGATTCTTATCTTTAAGAAAATCTTTCTAAGACCCGTTTTAGGATATCTCGCTGTTTTCATAAGCACATTCATCGTGATGAGTGTGATAAACATTGGTTTCATTCACACGATCTCACTACGATATCTTCGTAATTTAGGCATACTTACAGCAATCTATTTTGGGTTTGTCATGGTTACAATAATCCTGTTTTTCTTATTTCAAACTTTTACTGTAAAAAGCATGTTTCTAAAGAGACGTACAAAATCTAGGATTATCCAGATTGTTATTCCATGGTTTAAAATCGTTGCGGTAGTAATCTTAGCGATTCCCTTGGTAGGAATCTATGATTCCTATCAAAACATTCGACAATATAAACATATTGTTTCGAAGACCCCAGCATTGCAATCAGGATTAATGATCAGTTCAATTAACTATGGTTATGACACGACATCGAGTGAATCGGATGCGTTTAATATGAAGGTCTTTGAATTGGTAGAACATTATGGTTTATCGTATATCAATAGTGATTCAATGATAGATCGTTATGGAGACCTGGGATACATTATTACAAATCGGAATGCACTTAACGGTGAGTCAATTCTCACAAGAGAGGGTCATGTTCTTGATTTAAGGAGACTTGAAAGGAACACGATGCTTGTACCTGAAGGCAGTGAGGATATGCCAATACCACATTTTGAAGTGGATACCATCCCAGTCCGTCAAACACCAAACGTCGCCTCAACAACGTACCAAAATACCCGCAATAGCATTCGTAGGAACGTCCCCATCTTAATAGTAGTGACGCCAGACGCACAATTTGTGGAGTGGATTAGTACGAATTCAGTCTTTGCTTCACAATCGAAGGAAGCTTCTTTTAATCACGTTGTTCAAGAGATTTCAAAGTGGAGCGATATGCCTGAAATCACAAGATTAGAAGACGTCTTTGAAACAACGATGACACTGTATAAAGAAAATCAATTTAAATTTTATGTGATGTTCGGTGCAATCTTATCGCTCATGGTCTTGTTTTCAAGCTTGATTTTTGAGATGTTTATCGACCAAAAAGGTATGGAAGTTTCAGTACAGTATCTCCAGGGGAAACATCACATGGAACGCTATGGTGGCGTGATTGTGTGGAATATGATGTCTGTTGTGGTTGGCTATGTGATTGTGATTATGTATTCAACGAGGATGGCTTCAGAAGGGAGTCCAAAGATTTCGATTCAAAGTCTAACATTTCTATCATTTCTTGTACTCTTAACGGATTTTATCTGGATGATTTACCAAATTCGAAAATTTGAAAATGAACATGTGTTGTATTTCTTGAAAGGAGATTTAGGATGATTCAACTTGAAAACATTACCAAAACATTTGGAAATCGTGTAATTCTTAAAGATTATTCGCTTACGATTCCTCAAAACAGTTTTACGATTATTGCCGGTCCTTCGGGATCTGGAAAAAGTACGCTTTTAAATATCATGGGGCTTTTGGATGTTCCGGATAGCGGGGATGTCACAATTTTAACCCAGCGAAATCTTAAACCCTTTTCACGGAGGGCAACCACCATGTTACGCAATCATATTGGCTATTTATTTCAAAACTTCGCATTGGTTCCAGAAAAGACCGTAGCCTATAATTTAAAAATTGCGATGGAAGGGTTAAAGACTTCTCAAGATACGATGCTTGATGCCTTGAATCAGGTAGGACTGCCCAATATTTTAGATCAACATGTTTATCAATGTTCCGGGGGAGAACAACAACGAATTGCGATTGCCCGATTACTCCTTAAACCTTGTGATCTGATTCTTGCGGATGAACCTACGGGTAGTTTAGACGCAGCGAATAAATATCTTATTTTTGATCTTCTAAAAGATTTACAGGCGCGTGGGAAAACGGTTGTTGTTGTAACGCATGATCAAGATTTAATCGCGCTCGCAGATCATGTTATTTATTTAGAAACTTAAAATAGACGTCATTAAGTGTCGTCTATTTTCGTTATAATTTTAGACAGGAGGTGGTTTACATGAATCTGGTCTTTGATTATGAGAAAGAGCCGTCACGCGATATATTATGCATTGATTGTAAAAGTTTTTACGCATCGTGTGAGGCCGTTGCCCGGGGTTTAAATCCATTAAAAACGAAATTAGTGGTGATGAGTTATCCCAGTGAGAGCGTTCGTGAACGTGGCAGTGGACTGATACTTGCTTCAAGTCCGATGGCTAAGAAAGCATTTGGAATCAGCAATGTAAGTCGTGCACGTGATTTACCGTTTCCATATCCTGAAGACCTCGTGATTGCACCCCCCAGAATGAATCTTTACATGGCCATTCACCGACAGATTAATGAAATTTTCCGATGTTATGTTGATGATCAAAATGTTTCAACATATTCGGTCGATGAGACATTTTTAGATGTTACGGATTCACTAACATACTTTAATTGTAAGAGTGCCTACGAACTGGCGAAGATGATTCAAACGCATGTTTACAATGATACGGGAATTTATACGACGGTTGGTATTGGTGATAATCCATTGCTTGCGAAACTTGCACTTGATAATGAAGCGAAGCATACTCGCGATATGAAAGCGGAATGGCGCTATGAAGATGTCGCAACAAAACTTTGGAAGATTGAAAGCATTACCGATTTTTGGGGGATTGGAAATCGTACTGCTTTGCGTCTTAAACGTATGGGGATTGAGACCATTGAGCAACTCGCACACGCCAACTACAATCATCTAAAAAAAGAGATGGGCGTAATTGGTTTGCAACTTTATGCCCATGCATGGGGTATCGACCGTACGTTTTTAGGTGAAGTGTATACGCCAAAATCAAAATCAATTGGAAACTCCCAGGTTTTAAATCGCGATTATACTAACAAACAGGAAATTATCGTGGTCATTCGTGAAATGGCCGACCAAGTCGCAACACGGCTTCGTAAGGAAAATAAATACACCAAATGCATTGGGTTATGGATTGGCTATTCACTGAGCTATATTGATGATACTGGAAAAACGGGATTTAGTAAGCAAGTGAAAATTGAGGCAACCAATAACAGTGCACGGATTGCGGAAGCGTTACTCAAAATTTTTGATCAGTATTACGATGTTCAAGTTGTACGAAATCTCGGTATTAATTGCACTCAACTGGAAAGTCCAACCCAAGATCAACTTAATCTTTTTGAGCCGATTGAAATTGTGGATCGCGATCGCAAATTGGATCAAGTGGTTGATGATGTACGCACGAAGTTTGGCTTTACAAAACTTGTTTACGCGAGCAGTTTGACACAAGGTGGGCGTGCCATTGCTCGAAGTTCCTTAGTAGGAGGGCATGCAGGGGGCATGGAAGGGATTGAAAGTCGAGGTTGTGATGATGACACGGAGAAGAACAAAAAAAACATTTACAAATTATAACGACTATCATGATCGTCCTTTTGGTTTGAAATGGGGAACTGCCTTTGCTTTATCAGAACTTACAAAAACAATTAATGAAGGACAAACTCATGCGACAAAGGAAGTCATTGAACTTCCACAAATGACTCGAGAAGAAATGGACTCAGTGCTCCAACATGCTTTTACCAAGTCCTGTCGCATCAGCATTCAAGTCAACATACGGGATGGAAACAATCGCCTCATCGATACGATTACGGGTTCCTTTACGGGTTACTCAGATTACATGTATCTTTATGTTGGAAACAACATTGTCAGTTGGGATGTTATTCGACATATTACGATTCTAAGTGATCCCGTGAAGGATTAAAAAAACATCTGAAGATTTACCATATACCACCACGTCAGTAACTACGGTGTAGATATAGCCATAAGAGTAGAAACAAATGTTTTATGGAAAAAATCAAAAATGACATTTTGACGTATAAACCTTAGAAAAAACATAAAGTAAAAAAGACACACGATTCTTGTGTGTCTTTTGCTTATATAAATTCAATGGTTAAGATTTTCGTTTTATGAACCAAGCACCAGCGACCAATACTAGACTTCCCATAACTTTGGCTGAAACATTGCTTTGCACGCCTGTTTGAGGTAGTGTTTCTGCTGTTGTTTGAACTGTTGTTTGAGTTGTGGTTGAAGGTGTGGGCTTCTTATCTGTTATCGTGTCAATGATTTTGGTGTCATCATCTTTAGGTGATGGCATGCTAGGTTCACTGTTACGGAATTTTAAGGAACTCATAGCATTCTCTAAAGCTGTAACCCACGCATCGACATCATGTTGTTGTGTGATGTTACGATGTTCTTCAATGGAAGCTAATGCATCTGTAATCACTTCAAAGTTTTCGTAGTCATCTGCGTTTAATTTTGCGACACGATCTTTTAATGCATTAAGTCTCGAGTAATCAGCCTTTTTTAATTGAAGATTTTTGATAGCTGCTCCAAGGTGTTTGTTTGTTTCATCTACTTTAGTTTGTTCGGGAATGCGGTAGGAGCGAACAATAGAATCCACAAGTTCTTGAAGTTTCGCAACAGATTCATCAGTATAAAGGTCAAGATCTTGAGGAATTGCACCGAGTGTATGATCAAGCTCTGAATAGTCTGCAGGTTTCACCATGTGATCTGCGTGTCGTGTCGCAAAAGCATCCATGAGTTCCATAATATGATTCATACCATGATCTTGTGAAGGATCATCAGCCCAAATGGCTTGCATGCTTCCAATTGATGGAATCGTACTGCCGCCAGCTAATACATTGAAATCGTTCGCTTGTGTTCGTTTAAGCGCGTCTTTGAGGTTATAACCATCTTTATCGATGCGACCTAAAACCCAGTACCAACCATCATTTGTATTAAGAATTGGGTGTCCTTTTGATGCAAAGTATTGCGGTTTTGCGACATTAAATCCCCACCATCCTGAGGTCCAATAAGAAATAATGATGTCTTGATCAAAGGTTCCATATTGGTCGTTGCTGTTGTAGTAGATTCCGTCATTAAAACTCATGGGTTTCATCCCGGCATCTTTGATAATCTTAGCTAAAGTATTAGCATACTCTATAAAGTCATCATAGAGGCCTTTTTTCTGAAGTTCACCCCATCCTGGTGATGTGAAGACGTCGTTTGCATATTCATCAGCACCAAAGTTGAAGATGGATGATGCACCTGAATCGCCGAAGAAATCGACATACTTTTTAGTTAAGTCCTGAACAAAGGCAATCGCTTCTTTGTTCTCAATATTTACAGTTCGCTTCGAAATCTTACCGTTGTTTTGGTAACGAACGTCTGTTAATCCAAGTTCTTCCATAGCTACAAGAATAGCATCCATATGTCCTGGGCTATTGATAACAGGAATTATATCGATTCCAATTGATTTAGCGTGTTTTAAAATGCGCGTCATTTCCACTTCAGTTAAAACATCACCGTGAGGATCATCATAATAGCTTTTGTTTCCGGCTGTGATTGCGTTTTTAACTGCATCGCTTTCAAATGTTTTCCCCTGTACATTCATGGACATATCATCCAAAACAAAGCGTAGACCATCATTTCCAAGAAGTATCTGTACTCCAGTATAACCATTTTGATGCGCGTGATTGATGATGTCCATTAATTGATCTTCAGAAAAGTATTTTCGACCGGCATCAATCGAAAGAATGCTTAAAGGGACGTTGGCGGGTTCGTCCGCATAGACCTTATTTCCAAAACCAGCGAGTGCTAATCCAAAACTTAATGCTAAGATTACGAATTGCTTCTTTAAGTATTTCATTGTTTCCTCCTTATAGTTTCGGTTCACGTTACTTTAACCTCCTTCCAAAGAAAAAGACAGGACAATTACAAAAACGACGTTTTGTAATCACCCTGCCTAATTAAATAGTAACATGTGAACATTCATTTACATTACCAAAATACATGAGAACAACTGTGTTGTCAAGAGGTTATCGATAAAAATGATACCGGTATCATTAATTTCACAATGGATTGCGTTAAAGGTCTATTTTTTAAGGTTTTTAGGTGCCTAAATCTTAAGAAATCTTAATAGAGACCTTAAATAGCCGCTAAACGAAAAAAAATCTTTACATGACGTTCGAAATATTTTATTTTAATTTCAGAAACATATCAAAATGCAACAGAATGTTTCAAAAAAGAACAGAGGGGATAAACGTTATGACATACAGAACAAAACACAAAACACGTTTTTTAAAATGTGTCTTATGTGCTTGTATTGGTTTTACGGTTTTGATGCATAAAACAACACTGATTAATGCGCAAGAACTAACACAAGCCGAACAGGACTTAAAATATTATTCAGAGTTGACACCTGACCGAGCATTGATAATGTTTAAAGCATATTTATACTCATTTGAAGGCATGACTGAAGAACGGGCCAATCATTATATTAATCAGGTAAAAAAACTACCGGTAGATCAACAAGCAGCAAAAATTGTGGCGCTCAAGAAACCGTTTGAAGAACGTAAAATTCGAGAAACGCGACTTAAGGCAATTGAAGCACTAACCGAAGAGATTCGCGGACAATTCTTTTACATTCCATCTGGGGTGAAAGAAAATTATATCGAGCTTATACAAAGTGCCCCCCTTGAGGCACTGGCTACGTATCGCGAAGAACTTCTTGCCTTGGATAAAAAGAATTCCTTGATGGCAGATATTTATTTAAAACTTCGAGACGATCTTTTTAAGATGAAGTTTCTAACTCAAAGTGAAAAGAATCATTATGATAATGAGATGGAGTCTGCGTACAATGATAAAAATGAATATATGATGCAAAGTGTCTTTAAGCGAGCACAAGAGGCAAACGAAAAAGCACGTTTAAAAGCACCCGAGACACTTCTTGAAAACGCTAAAGTAAAAGCAAGAAGTCAAATAAATCGTTTGTACACCATGGAAGCATCAATCGATCATGAATTTAAGGCATTACCGAATACAGCATTTTACCAAGGATATAAACCTTTTTGGAAACAATATCAAGCGATGCGGATTCCAAAAGCAGCGATGTTAGCGGAATTGGAAAATAAAAATCGCGTGGAAGATGTTGAAGCGTATGTTTCTCAAAAGGTAATGCACCACATGGATTTTGTCTCATTAGAGTATTCCGCACGAAAAGCGTTAAGTTTAGCTCAACGCTATCCAAATCTGTCATCCGTTCAAACTTATCTTGCGGAAGATATATTTAAAACATGGCCTCAAGGCGATTTATCAGGATTATCGTTTGTAGCAGATAAACGACTTCAACGGATTGAAGATGCCATCCAAGAATATAAGAAACAGCCAATCAAGCCGATTGCACCAGAAAAACCAAAAGAGGTTATCCTTAAGAATCGGTGGGAAAAAACAGCGGGAAAATCAGCATACTTTGATGAACACGGGAATCGTGTTAAAAATACATGGAAAAAAATCGGTCAAAACAACTACTACTTTAGTAAAGATGGACTGCCTTTAACTGGGTTTTTTAATGTAAATCAAAAACGTTATTATGCAACGGCTGAAAAAGGAACGACATCAGGGTGGCATAAAGTTCATAAAAAGTGGTACTTAACAGAACACGATGGTTCCATAGCCACGGGATGGAAAAAGGTTAAGAATCAGTGGTATTATCTTGAGAACTCAGGTGAAATGGCTTCGGGTTGGAAAAAAGTTTCGAACAAGTGGTATTATCTTGAGGAATCTGGTGCGATGGCAACTGGTTGGAAAAAAATAAACAACAAATGGTATTACCTCGAAAATTCGGGCGCGATGGCAACCGGATGGAAGAAGGTAAACAACAAATGGTACTACCTTGAAAATGCTGGAACGATGGCAACTGGATGGAAGAAGGTAAACAACAAATGGTATTACCTCGAAAATTCGGGCGCGATGGCAATCGGATGGAAGAAAATAAATCAAAAATGGTACTATCTCAATGATTCAGGAGCCATGATAACCGGACGACACAAAATCCAAGGGAAATGGTATCGATTTAACCAAAATGGTGCGATGCTATAAATAATAAGGAAACACTTCGTTTAGAAGTGTTTTTTTTTATACTTTCGTAGCGGTAGATGAAAAGGAGATGAAAAGAGGTGTAAGCGCTTCTTAAACAATGGCGGTATGCTATACTTTGTATAAGTATTTCATGTATTTTATCGGACATCTTTGTGAAGATCCGCTTTCAACGAATTCTATAAAAATTTGTGTCTAAAACTGATTATGGGGTAGGAGGATGTCATGAATAAAATTAAAAATGGAAAAAGTCGTTTGATGTTATTCACACTTGTTGGAATGATGGTATTATCCAGCATAGGTGTGAACGCAGTGACAGAAGGTATTAAGGAAGATGATCAACTTATAAATGAAATTCAAGAAGAGGTCGTCGTTCCAACTGAAACACCAAGTGATGAAGATTCAGATGATGAACTTTTGGACGATGATGTGATTGAAACGGAACACATCGACGATGGAGTTTCTCATGAAAATGATGAGGATGCGCATTCACCGGAAGTTAAACCGGAACGCGAAACAAAGTCTAAAGAAGATGCAGTCCAAAAAGATACGCCTTCGGATTCGATTACGCGCATGAATCCAGGCGATGTGAGTGTTTTTGATACTTTTTCAAATGCATTCAATACAAAATTTGATGTCTATTTAAATGCGGGTGAAAGCCTTGCAATCGAATGGACCTTTATTCGTAAGTCAGGGATTAATAATAAACATAACTTGGACTATACCCTTGAGGGACCGGGCGTTTCAAAATCGTTGAAATTTGTAGCGATTAATAATACACCGGCAAATGCAGGGTCAAATCAAACGATGTTTGATGTTGGTGATGCTCGTGAAGTGACTGAGGATGCCTTAGCTGGAAATCCTGAGGTCAATAAATTTGATGCAACTAATGAAAATCACTGGCTGAAAGCTCCCGCTTCGGGGATTTATCTTTTTACTATACCGAAGACAAAAAACATAACAGCACGCTATCGTTTCCACATTCTAAAAGCAGATGGAACGCGTGCTTTAGGGCGAACATGGTCTGAACAGATTGAATTGACTCAAAATGCAAATATTTTTGAAGATTTTGTGTTTTATCATATGATGATTGACGGCTATATTTACAAACAATCGCTGTATGGATTTAACGGTCAAGATTCTCTCATTACAAGTGATGCTGCAGGTTTGGTTGAGGAGTCCGATAGTGCTTGTGCTCCAATCTATGAAAGTGCCTTAAAAAAAGGTGGTATTGCTTTTAAGGATGAGGCATTTGGGATTCCCAATTATATCTTAGCAGCCGATGATTCGGATTGTTCAAGTCGAGTAACAAATTATAAACTCTTTGCAAGTGTTCCGGATGACGATATGCCCGAAACCGCAACCTATGCAGATGGTGAATCGACATGGCTAACTCAAGAAATCAAGCTTCCTGAATTTGTAAGTATGACCTACAGTCGTACATCTCATGATACACAAGCTGTTGATGTGCGTGTTGATATTAATAACTATGAAGGACTTGTGGAAGTAAAGGTTGATACCAACAATAATGGATCCTACGATGATGATGTCGATGTGACTTTAAGTACGATTTACCGAAGTGGTCAACCTGTTACACTGAGTTGGCATGGTTTAAATGGACTGGGTGTTCCTGTTCCAATTACTCAAACGGTCCATATTTTCTCAGATATAGATCGAAGTGGTGAGATCCATTTTGTAGGGTATGATATTGAAGACTTGCGTTCGGGTATTACAATTGAACGTATTAATGGTTTAATGCGTCCGATAGCGAATGCAGATGTAGTTTATTGGGATCATCGTCCTGTAAATGATCGTATCGTTAGTGGTTGTGGTCCATTTGAAGGTCAAATGGACGCGACTGCTGGGACAGAGTCTAACGGTAGTTTTAAATGGCGCTATGGTAATGACTGTATTTATCGTAGTGTTGATGGTCAACTTGAAGGAAATGGACCTTTCTTTGGCGCAAACAGTGGACAAGGAAAATCCTTTGGGGATATCGCATACATTCATGAGTGGACGTACGAAAAATTACTTTCACCGGTAGAAATTGATCGTGAAATTCCAGGTCTCAATCCATACTTTCAAATCACTAAAGAGGTCGTTGATGATACCGGTGATTTAATTTTGACACCGGGAGAAGTGTTTACCTATACCATTAAAGCTCATAATGAAGGCAGTGTTATGAGTGATATGAAAATAAAGGATCTTCTAACTGAAGTTCAAAACTACGTAACAGTTGGTGATGGTACCATTGAGGTTAAGCGAAACAATGTGGCGGTTCCAGGTCATACGATTGCATCGTTAATGGGAGGCGGTCTAGAATTTACAGGCATGCTGCCTCTAAATAGTTCGGGCGCAATCCAAGATGAGGTTGAGATTACCTTAACCTTTACCGCAAATGCGAACATCAATTCCATTCCAGCACCCCATCATCTTGACAATACCGCTCATGTTTATTGGGATGTTGATGAGTTAAATGAACAAGGGCAAATCGTTACCACGGAATACGAAAATGACGACAGTGCATTTATTCTCACGGGTGAGTCGGGATTTGAAATTGTGAAGCGAGTAAAAGACTTAGGATTACCGATTGATCGTGGTCATGAAGTGAATGGGATTGTAAGTCCTGGTGAAGCAATTGAGTATGAAATTGAAGTTGAGAATACGAAACAAACTGTGCTTGATTCTGTCGTTATTTATGATGAACTCAAAGAAATTCTAAATAGTATTAAAGAAAAAGAGAGCTTAGGAAGTGTAACAGTTGAAGCTGTTTTTGATCGAGCCGATGGGAATACAGCGACATCAAGTCTCATTACGACAGAACCATTAACCCTTGAAACATTAACAGATAAAAATAAAGGCGTTGAGGTTAAACTCAGTGCGGGGGATCGGGTTACCCTTCGCTTTAAAGTAACAACGATCGATGAATTGGAAGGCGAACTGCTCAGAAACAAAGCCTTCGCAAAACATGAGGAAGAACTTAAAGATTCATCCACATCCATTCCAATTGGATCCAGTGTCTTAATCATCCATAAAAAAGTTACAGATGATGATCTAAGCGGTGCTGTAAGTCAAGGTGAAGCCTTTACTTATGAGATTGTAGTAAAAAATGACGGAAATGCACCCGCTTATAATGTTGAAATCATGGACGATTTTGATGGGGTAGCACCCTTCATTGCGGAACGTCCGGAAGATGTGGTTGTAACGATGATCCACGATGGCGTAACATCGACCTATTCTTTAGCGGAACTGATGAGCGGGATTTATCTTGTACGCCTTGATCCCGGTAAAACCGCGGAACTCAATTTTACGGTATCTTTAAAAGCGACCTTAGATCTTTCAACGATCACCCATCATAATGAAGCGGGAAATCCGGTACTTTATAATGTTGCCTATGCAGATTTTGATCCATCTCCTGAAGTGGAAATTCCAGTTGAATTACCAAAACTTAAAATAGAAAAAAGTGTACTGGATGCAGATGAAAACGGTTGGGTGACTCAAAATGAAACCTTCACGTATACGATTGAAGTTACCAATATAGGACTCGGTTATGCCCATGGTGTAACCATTCAAGATCCTTTTACAGATGTACTGGATTCGATTAAAGAAAAAACTGCGCTTTCTAATGTTGCGGTAAGTTATGTATTTAATCATTTAGAAGGAAAACCCATTGTTTCAACGCTTGATGACGGAACAGACTTAACGCTCCAAAATCTCGTAGATGGATTTAAAGCCCATCTTGGCTCACAAGAATCCATAACACTAACCTTTAGTGTAACAGCATTGGATGATCTCAGCGCATTAGCTTCAGGATCACTTGTGAATAAAGTGACTGCTAAAAATATCTATGAAACAGTTGATGCGACGGCCATTATCTTTGCGGGGAATACAGGATTAAGCATTTATAAAAAAGCAGAAATTGAAGATGACAAACATCTTGCTGAACCTGGCGATACGGTAACGTATACAATAGGAATTTTAAATAAAGGTCCGATGGCTGCTAAGAATGTTTATGTTATTGATCCGATGACTGCGCTTCTTGATGTCATTGAAGAAAAACCTGAAGCGGTAAGTGTCGTATCGACACAAGGCAATACCTATACACTTGCGGATTTAATTCAAGGAATTGTTCTTGCGAATCTTGATGATCAAGAACTTGTGGAATTGGTGTTTACCGTGACATTAAAACCAACACTAGATGTCAGCACCATACCTAATATGAATGAATCCGGGTTCCCGATGATTCCGAATATTGCGACTGTAAATGATGTTCCTACTACTGAAATTGAGGTTCCTGTAGATCTTCCAAAACTTGATCTTGAAAAGCTTGTTACGGAAACTAACGGGGATGATTTTGTGGAAGAGAATGAGGGCTTGACGTATACAATTCACGTTCGAAATCAGTCGAATGTCATGTCATATAAAACAATTATTCGTGATAATTTAAAAGATATCATAAATATCATTCAAGAAAAGGATCATCTAGATCAAGTTGTCTTGAATTATTCGTTTAAAAATCTAAATGATGAACCGGTCACCTCAACGCTTGTAGGGGATACCTCCTTATGCGTTTCGGACTTAGTCGAGGGTATAATTGTAAATCTTGGTGGTTTTGATGAATTAACGTTAACCTTTGAGGTTACTGCAATGTCCAATCTCGAAGGTGTCGAGGAATTTGTGAATACTGCAACGGTTTCAAATCCGTTTGAGGAAATTGAAACGTCCGTGAAAGTTCCCGTTAAAACACCTGATGAACCAACCATTCCTATTACACCGATAAATCCGCCAGAACCGGGTAAGCCACATAAACCATTACTCCCTAGTACTGGAGTATCTGCGTTACCATTACGGGGAATCAGTTTGGGACTCATGGTTGCAGGAACGGTATTAATGGTTCTAAAACGCAAACGAAAATAAATCAATTGAATTATTTTAAGACCTAAGCGACGCTTAGGTCTTTTTTTATGGGAAGCGACGATTTATATGTGTTGAAAAAATGATAAAAAAATGGGACAATAAGTCACAAAGGCTCTAAAAAAATGAGTAAGATATGAAGCGAGGAAAAATCATGACACATAATTTTTGGAAGACATTACCAAAACCTTTTTTTATACTAGCACCGATGGAAGATGTTACGGATGTGGTATTTCGTCATGTTGTAGCAAAAGCAGCACAACCCGATGTTTATTTCACGGAATTTACGAATAGTGAGAGTTATTTCCATGCGAAAGGCCGTGAAAGTCTACGCGGTCGTTTGCTTTTCACTGAGGATGAACAGCCAATTGTTGCACATATTTGGGGTGATAACCCTGATTATTTTCGTGATATGAGTTTTGGATTGGCAGAAATGGGATTTCAAGGGATCGACATCAATATGGGCTGTCCTGCACCCAATGTTTTTAAACATGGTCGAGGTTCGGGTTTGATTTTACGACCGGATGTAGCCTCTGAAATTATCCAAGCCGCAAAGGCAGGCGGTCTTCCAGTAAGTGTGAAAACACGATTAGGACATCGCGATGTTCAAGAGTATAAAATATGGATTGCACATGTCTTACGTCAAGATATTGCGAATTTGTCGATTCATCTTCGAACAAAGACGGAAATGAGCAAGGTTGATGCTCACTGGGAGCTGATTCCTGAAATTTTAAAACTACGTGATGCGATTGCTCCGGACACTTTAATTACAATTAATGGTGATATTATGGATTATCAAATGGGTAAAGACCTTGCAGATCAATACGGTGTCGATGGCGTGATGATTGGACGGGGTATTTTTCATAATCCATTTGCTTTTGAAAAAGAACCGCAAGATCATAGTGCGAAAGAACTTCTTGATCTTTTCCGTTATCATCTTGATCAATACGATCTGTATTCAGCACAAGAACCTGGTTTATCAAAACACTTACACCGCTTCTTTAAGATCTATATTCGAGAATTTAAGGGGGCAAATGATTTAAGAACTGCATTAATGGATACCAAAACGACAGATGAGGCACGTGTAATCTTAGATGCATTTGAAAAAGAACATCGTGAGGTACTGCTTTCAGTTTAAGGTAAAGAGGAGGCATCATGAACACATACCATGTTTTAAAAGATTATTTTGGGTTTGATGCTTTCCGAAGTGGCCAAGAAGCCATTATTGAGGCTATTTTAAGTGGTCAAGATGTTTTAGCATTAATGCCTACTGGTGGCGGCAAGTCTTTGTGTTATCAAGTGCCGGCAGTAATGTTGGAAGGAATTACTATTGTTGTATCACCATTAATTTCACTGATGAAAGATCAAGTGAATGCTCTAAATCTGATGGGGATTCCATCTGCCTACATTAACAGTTCTTTAAATGACCATCAAAAACAATTGGTTTATGAACGTGCATGGGCACATCATTACAAACTCATTTACGTCGCACCGGAACAATTACTAACACAACGATTTCGTGCATTAGCTCAAAAGATTACAATTTCTCAAGTTTCGATTGATGAGGCACACTGTGTTTCACAATGGGGCAATGATTTTAGACCGCAATATCTCGACATTCCAAAATTTATCGAAATGATCCATCCACGGCCTGTTGTTACGGCTTTTACCGCAACTGCAACCGAACGCGTACGCGAAGAAATCAAGATTAACCTCAAACTCTCAAAACCCCTTGAAACCATTCAGTCTTTTGATCGCCCAAATTTATTCTTTCAAACACGAGAATTAAGCGATGCGGATAAAAAGAAGTTTATTCTCGATATATGTAAAAAAACCACGGATTCTGGGATTGTTTACTGTCAAACGCGCAATGAAGTTGAAACTGTTACGCAACTTTTAAGAAGTCATGATATTTCGGCACTCGGATATCATGGAGGGATGGACAGTGCAATTCGTATTCAAAACCAAGATGCGTTTATTCAAGAAAATATTCAAGTGATGGTCGCAACTAATGCTTTTGGTATGGGTATTGATAAGTCTAATGTTCGTTTTGTGATTCATCATAATATGCCGAAAGAATTGGAAGGTTATTACCAGGAAGCCGGCCGTGCAGGACGGGATGGGCAACCTGCCACATGTATTTTGCTTTATAATGGTAAAGATATTCGTACAAATCAATTTTTTATCGAACAACTCGATGAAAGTCACGAAGATCTCGAATATCTTACAGTAATCAAAAAACGTGCAAATGAACGCTTGTCACAAATGGTCGACTACAGTAAAACAACCCAATGTCTTCGCTATAAACTCATGACCTATTTTGATGAACCAGCACCCATGGAATGTAACCAATGCTTTAACTGCTTAAACCATTATAAGCAAGTTGATGTGACCATTGAGGCGCAGAAAATTATGTCGTGTATTCTACGGATGGATGAACGTTATGGCTCAAGCTTAGTCATTGATGTCTTAAGAGGATCAAAAATAAAACGGATTATGGATTTAGAATTGGACAAACTCAGCACTTATGGAATTATGCGGGCGCATTCAAAAGCACAGCTTGAAATGATCATTCAAGGATTAATTGATGTCGGTTATGTCCAACGACTTACGGATCAATATAACATCCTAAAAATTACGGCCAAAGGAAAGTTGTTTTTAATGGAACGAAACGTCTTAAGCATTCGTCTACCGAAAGATAATCAACACATTGAGGCGCGGTCAACAATTCATGAAGTGGATACCGAATTGCTTCAAGCACTTAAATCAATTCGTAAAGAATTGGCAGATCAACGCGGCGTACCACCGTTTGTTATTTTTTCAGATGTTTCGTTAATTGATATGTGCAGTTTAATGCCGCGAAATCCAGAACAATTTCTATCTGTAAAAGGTGTTGGGAAGAAAAAATTGGAACTATATGGAACGCAATTCTTAGAATGCATTCATGAATATATTTAGAACTCGTCGTCTTACGATGAGTTTTTTTATATCCTCTGCAAATCTAAAGTTAACGATTTAACGATAAAAGTTGTACATTAAACGAATTAATTCACAAACGACGTCGGTTCAAAGCAAAGAAAAACGGGAAAATATAACCGCAGAATCGAAAAAGTAATCGTTTGATTAACTAAAGAGTGGCTTTTTGGTCCTTTTGTTTAAAAATGACGAAATTTGATTAGAATATATAAAATTAAGAATGTGTAGAGAGCCGATTGACAGTCATTTTACTGCATGATAATATCACTTTACACTAGTTGTTAGTTGATTCACAACTTAGAAGGGGAAATTATGGAGAAAATGAATTCCAAAGATTTTATGAATAAGATTTTACAAGGAGCAGCGATGGGGATCGTTGTTGGATTGATTCCAAATGCAATTTTTGGAGAAATCTTTAAGGCTCTCGGAAGCCACTTTGCAGTATTTGCAACACTTGCGGGGATTGTATTTGCAATCCAATTTACAGTTCCTGTTTTAGTAGGGATGTTCTCATCTCTTGAATTTAAACTAAATGGTCTACAAATGGCTTCAGTTATTGGGGCTGCCTTTATTGGTAGTGGAGCTGCACGTCTTGTTGAAGGTGCATGGGTATTAAAAGGTACGGGTGATTTAATCAATACGATGATTACAGTTGCAGTTGCAATCATGATCATTCGTTGGTATAACAACCGTATTCCAAATCTTGCAATCGTTATTACACCAATTCTTGGTGGGGTGATTCCTGGATTTATCGGTTTATTAACATTACCTTACGTGGGTAAGATCACAGGTTTATTAGGATCATTAATTGCAAACTTTACAACGTTACAACCACTCTTGATGATGATCTTAATTGCAGTATGTTTCGCGTTAATTATTGTGACACCACTCTCAACAGTTGCAATTGCATATGCAATTTCACTAGCTGGTCTTGGTTCTGGTGCAGCAAACGTAGGAATCGCAGCAACAGTATTTACACTTGCTTATGGTTCATCAAAAGTAAATAATAAAGGGACAACATTTGCACTCTTCTTTGCAGGTCCAAAGATGCTTATGCCTAACTATTTAAAAAATCCGATTATGTCTTTACCAATTGCTATTAATGCGGCAGTAACCGGTGTTGTTGCTTATATTTTCCAAATTCAAGGTACAACAGCATCCGCTGGCTTTGGTATAACAGGACTTGCGGGTCCAATTAATGCTTATAGCTTTATGACAGCAACACCTGTTGTACGTATTGTTATCTTACTTGTGCAATATCTTGTTGTTCCATTAGGGATTGCTATGGTTACCCATACGATCTTTACAAAAATGGATCTTTACAAAAATGAAATCTTTACATTTAATTCAAGCAAATAGTTAAGAGAAGGAGTAAACATAATGTATAAATTTATCGTCTTTAATGTTCGTGAAGAAGAACGCGAACTCACACTTGATTGGGCTAAACGTAACAACGTTGAAGTAACCATGGCAGAAGGTCAATTATCAATGGATAACATCCATATGGTTGAAGGGTTTGATGGTCTCTCAACAAGCCAAAATACTGCATTAGAGCCAGAAATGTATTCAATTCTTAAAGGATACGGAATTAAACAAATTGCACAACGTAGTGCAGGTTTTGATTACTATGATCTTGATTTAGCGACAGAGAATGGCTTAATCATTACAAACGTTCCGAGTTATTCACCAGAGTCCATTGCGGAATTTAGTGTGACTTCAGCATTAAGCTTAATTCGTAAACTTCGCGTGATTGAAGAAAAAACACGTCAACACGATTTCCGTTGGCAACCACAAATCCGTGCTGGTCTTCTAAAAGAAATGACGGTAGGGGTTGTTGGTACAGGTCATATTGGCCGTAAATCAGCAGAATTATTCAGCGCTTTTGGTGCACGTGTTGTTGCTTTTGATGTATATCAAAATGATGAAGCAAAACAATTTGTTACTTATGTTGATTCAGTAGAAGAACTTGTTTCAATGTCAGATGTTGTGAGCCTACATGTTCCTGCAACAAAAGACAACCATCATCAATTTAATGCGGAAATGTTCCGTAAATTTAAACCAAATGCATACTTCATTAATGCTGCTCGCGGATCAGTTGTAGATACCAAAGCACTTATTGAAGCGCTTGACCAAGGACACCTTGCAGGTGCTGCATTGGACACTTACGAAAATGAAAGTCCATTTATTCCGAAAGATTTCTCAAATCAAACAATCGAAGATGAACTATTCTTAGAAGTCTTGAATCACGAAAAAATCTTATTCACACCACATATTGCTCACTATACAGATGTTTCTGTGCGTAATATTATGGAATTTGCTTTAACATCTGTGCTTGAAATTCTCGAAACAGGCACAACTGCAAACCGTGTTAACTAAAAATTTTATATATTATTACTTAGATAAACAAAAAAACACCTGAATCTTAGGTGTTTTTTTTGTTTGTTAGAGATCAATATACATCTAAATCCTAAAGATATCATGAATATATACGAATTTTTCACTTTTTGGTCTAAAATCTTAGGGTATAATAAAAATGAATGGAATCTTCGGTCATAAGACACACGAATTGCACACGGATTTCATAGTGTTTTTTAAGTGTTTATAATGTATACATTTGAGTTCTTTCTTCATATAATGGACTTAAATAGCGATTTGAATAGAAGGAGGTAATGATGAGAGATTATATGAGTGATGTCATTGGTATGATTGATTTAAATCAGAATCTTCCCTTAAATCAGATCATTTATGAAGGATTGCGATCTGCAATCATTCATGGAGTGATTCCAATGGGGGAACGGATTAATGAGAAGCATTACGCACAAGCGTTGAATGTAAGTCGTACACCAATTCGGGAAGCGCTGCACCGCATTCAAAATGAAGAAATTGTTCAATATGTGCCAAATTACGGTATTGTGGTTACAACCTTTACCCATGAGGATGTTTACGAGATTTACCAGATACGTACTGCTTTAGATATCTTAGCAACCACAAATGCGATGCGTCTTATGACACCAGAACGTGAAGCGGTTATGGAAGCATTGCTGACTGAAACAGAAGCTGCACAAGCGGTTGGTGACGTGGAAAAGGTTATTGAGATGTCGAAAGAGTTTAACACGATGATTTACCGATTTGCGGAAATGCCTCGATTGGAGACGATTCAAAATCGTCTTCGAGATTATATCATTCGTTTCCGAGATATTTCATTAAAAGCAGATAGTCGCCGTGCTAAAGCGCTGCATGAGCACCGCCTTATTTTTAGATGTTTAAAAAACAATGATGTTGAACAAGTTCAAATGGTGATTACGGAACATCTCTTAGAATCTCGAGATTTTATTCTCTTAGAAATGGACCGTCAATTACAATATGAAAAAAAATAAAATTGTCTTACTTGCGTTAAAGTCATTAATTTTAGAAGTCAGTTTGTATCCGAAACCAGGGTTGGTGGATCCTCTAGATTCAGGATCACATGACGATATGGATTATAATATGTTTATAGAGAGTTGTTTTGCACTCGTTCCTGGCTTTGAAGCGTATTTTGATGCAGGATTGCAGCATCAAGGTTCGCTTCCAGAACTGTTCAATGTGATTCGAAAGGTTGGTATTGAAAATGAGAGAGCAATGTTTGATGCAACCTCAAATGTCAATACGCACAAAGGCGCTAATTTTCTCTATGGTGTGGTCATTGCTGCCATTGCTTATCTCAAAACACCTGATTTAAAGACACTTCGTGAAGGAATTCAAGCCATGACGGAAGGTCTTGTGGAAGCTGAATTATCCTCGCTTACATCATTTAGGACGCATGGAGAACGGATGTTTCGAGATTATGGCTTTACCGGCATTCGTGGCGAGGTAGAGATGGGCATTCCGCATGTGTTTGAAGTTGCACTACCAATTTTAGATTCTGAAGATGATCAAGAGGTTGCTCGAAAGAAAGCCCTCCTAGCCTTAATGCGATCCAATAATGATACGAATATGGTAAAGCGTGGGGGGATTGAAGGGTTGGAGTACGGTAAATTCTTGGCACATTGCGATTATAACGATTTAGATGCGCACCTAATACAGATGAATCATGCATTTATCGAACGGAATTTAAGCCCGGGTGGAACGGCTGATTTGCTTGCACTAAGTATTTTTATTCAAATGTATCGAGACCAAAGATTAAAGGATGCTGATTAGGCATCCTTTTTGTTTTTTATGTGTTCAGGCATACGGGATGTAATGAATGCACTGAGTGTCATGGATAAAACATCGGTAGGAACAAACATTAAACAATATGAAATAAATAATTTTGATATGGGTAGTGTAATACCGTGATACGTTTTAAGATTAAAATAAAGAATTGGAAGAGCCAAAGTATAAAGAATGATTTCTCCAGATACGAAGGCGATAAAACGACGATTCTTAGGCAATTTATGGTAGAGGGTGTTAATCACATAGACCATTGGAATAAATCCTAGAATAAACCCAAATGTTGGTGATATCACGATATTTGGGCCAGACATTCCCCCTGCAAATACGGGTAATCCAATGAGCCCCATCATAATATAAATTAAAACCGCCATGACGGCTTGTTTACGTGTTAATAGCAAGGCGCTTAGGCAAATCGCAAGGACTTGCAATGTAAAGGGTACATATGGAATTGGAACTTTAATCATCGATCCAATGATAATAAATACAGAAAATAGGGATGAGAGTGCAAGATCTTTAACGTTCATAATATGTTTCTCCTTGAATACTTACTTCTCCTGAGTTTAAGGTGCGGATATTTTGGGATTCGTCACAAACAATAAGTTGTCCTTTTTCATCAATATCCTTGACCCAAAAACGCTCAGAGAGGTCTTGATTGATATAAATATAATGATTGATGATAAAACATGATGCACGATAGTCGTCGATGATGGTTTGACGATTTTGAGGGAAATCAGCGTAGAGGCTAAAAAAACAGTCCGTGATGGTTGCAATGAGTTTATTGCGATCAATGTCTGTGTTGACGTATTGATCGAGTGATGTATAAATCTCATTAAGGTCCGCAGGAAGGTTTGGGTCATGGAATACATTCAGGCCAATGCCAAGAATTAAATAACGGTATTGATTGCTTTCGAGGATGATTTCACCCTCGGTGAGTATTCCTGCAAGTTTTTTTCCATGCACGTAGATATCGTTAAGCCATTTAATATCAACGTGAAGATGGTAAAGCGTACTTAATGCCTCTTTAACCGCAAGTGCTGCAATTATCGTGATTAGTTGAGTATCTTCAAGGGTCAATGTCGGTACAAAAGCCAGACTCATGTAGATACCGTTTTTGGATGGAGAATAAAAAGAGCGTCCCCGACGTCCCCGTCCTTCGCTTTGATGGTCGGTTGCAATTAGAAACGGTTCTTTAAAACCTTCGGGAATCATTTCTTTTGCAAGTGCGTTTGTGGAAGGGGTACTGTCGTAACAGTGAATGTCTCCAATAAAACTGTGATTTAAATGTGTACGGATTGCAGCGCTGGATAAATTGTTGGCATTATGAACATATTGATACCCTTTATTACGAACTGAATGAATGGTATAGCCTTTTTTTCGTAACTTATCTACTTCTTTCCATACGTTAGCACGCGTCATATGCAGCATGTCACCAATCTGTTCACCGCTTATAAATGAATGTTGGTTTTCAATGAGTAAATCAAGGACTGTTTTGGTTTTCATAGAATCCTCCTTTGCGATTGAAGATTAACATAAAAACACCCTATTGTAAACTTTAAAATACCAAGAGTTTACAATAGGGTGTTTTTTCAGTGTTTATTGGTTCTTCATTGCATGTTTAATGCGCAAGTTTATCGTTTCGACTACCGTTTCTAACGTATGTTTGCGACTGCGACTGCAAGCATGCGCGTCATCATCGCAAATAAGACATTTTCGCGGTTGAAGTCCAAGATCTTTACGACTTTTACCATCAACATCAAGATCAAAAAGACGGCCAAGAGGATGTGTATCCTCAATCATAACCATGCTTTTCTTGACTGAATCGGGTCCAAGATGACTCATATAATACGCTTCAGGTCCGGTATGATTATTAAGTTGGCACTCATAACACGTTGCAATCTGGTCGAGTTCAATGAGACCTTGTTTGAATGCCCATTGATAATCGGGCGTTGATTTAATGGGACCAGGTATATTGAGTTTAAAACTAATTATGGTTTGATTTGGGAATTGTTGTTTCAACGCTTGGATGGTTTGAGCGCGTTTTTCGCGCGCTGTCAGCATTGCTTCTAACGAAACCTCATTCATTCACAGTGCTCCTTTTAAGGAGGCGATTACCTGTTTTCCTTCGTCGCTTTCAAAGAAGGCGTAAGTTGTTTTAGGTACAAATTTTTGAACCGCTTCAAGGTTTCCTTCTGCAAGCAGTGATCGTACTTTGGTTGCGGAAATAATACTCTCATCATTTCCGATGCGATCGATGATCTCTAAATCAAGTTTTCCCTTAAACTCTGCTTGCAACGCTTCATTATAGAGGTTTGTGGCATTTGAGAAGGGCTCGGAGCCAACATAGCGCTTTGTAATGTTTAGGGCTGGAGCAATGTGATGGGCAAATACACGTGCATCAAGGCGTGCTTGCACAAAGGTTACATCATCATCTTCCTTCAAGAAATAAGAGGGGAAGGTTGCACTGGAAACCATATAATTCTCAGTAGGCAGCACTTTTACATTATCAAGGTGAGATGTTCCTTGACGTACAAGTTCAATGCGTTGGGCTGCTTTAAAAGCACTCATTTCTTCGCTTAAAACAAATACATAAACAAAGGAACTTTCTGAAGCAGCTTTTTCTACGAGAAATTGATGGCCCAGAGTGAATGGGTTTGCATTCATCACGATCGCAGCCGTGTTGGGTTTGTTTTGGTTTATTGATTCAAGATTTTTAATAAAAGCATCAAATCCGGTGATGGCTTTTTCCATAAAAACTAAGGTATGATCTACCGATTCAATTTCATGGAATCCCAAATACTCAAACCCTTTCTTACACCCAGGTTTTGTGTAAACATAATGTTTAAAATAACCTTCCTGAACATTTTGGTTCATGACATGAGAAATAATTTCATTAAACAAGGAACCCCCTTGATGGGTGGCGTCAACAGCAACACATTTAATGACATTTTGATAACGTGATGCGGTCGCAATCAATTCATCCGCATCATTATAATATCCGTATGTCTCTTCTAATGTAGACTCTTCTCGGATGCCCTCTTGCATTAAAAGGTTTAACCATTCTTCCTTTACCCGTGGATTGGATTTAATATAGAGTTTTTTAATCATAATAATCTCCTTTTCTTCACAATTCAATAATAGCATACCAAAGAATTGTTTCATAAGTGTTTTTTGAATGTTCTTTAAGGACCTGAACCCTTGATGTAAGCGTTTGCCATATGGTATTAATTAAGTACAGGAACCTATGTTACAAGTGTGATGTTTGTGATATAGGAGGAAGGAGAAGAGATGGAAATAAAACACAGCGCAATAGCTGGTACATTGGAATCAAGTGATGTACAAGTTATGGTGGAACCTTCTACAGATGGAGTCTCTGTAGAATTAAACAGTAGTGTCATTAAACAATATGGCGCTCAGATTCTTGAAACGGTTCATGAAGTCTTAGACACATTGGAAGTCAAGGATGCGAAAATTGTCGTTCAAGATCAAGGTGCTTTAGATTGTACAATCAAAGCACGCGTACAAACTGCTGTTCTTCGTGCAAGCGATACAGTAGAGAACCTACCTTGGGGGTCTAAATTATGAAAAATAGAATTAGACGTACGATGATGTTCTTAAATGCACAACGTGCTTCACTTGTGAAGGATGTTTATGTTTACAAGCCAGATTGTGTCATTTTAGACTTAGAAGATGCGGTATCGGAAAGTGAAAAAGATTCAGCACGTGTTCAACTTTACCATACATTAAAATCAGTAGATTATCATGGCGTGGAACGTTGGGTTCGTATTAATCCCGCAACAACGCCGTATTATCATGAAGATATTCGTGCAGCAATTGCTGGAGGATGTGAAGGGATTCGTTTACCGATGACCGAAACGAAAGAAGAAATCTATGATGTGGAACGCTTAATGGCGGAAGCAGAAAAAGAATTTGGTCGTGAAGTGGGATCAACAATGTTAATGGCAGCCATTGAATCACCACTTGGAGTGATCAACGCTTATGAAATTTGTACAGCGAGCCCACGTATGATGGGGGTTGCATTAAGTGCTGGAGACTTTACCCGTACAATGCGCGCTACACGTACAAAAACTGGGGAAGAGCTTTTCATGGCTCGATCAATGCTTGTGATTGCGGCACGTGCAGCGGGAATCATGGCATTTGACACGGTTCATACAGATTTAAGTGATTTTGAGAGTCTTGAAAAAGAAACACGATTGGTTAAAGACATGGGATTTGATGGGAAGTCAATTATCTCACCAAGACAAATTGCAACAATCCATAAAGTCTTTACACCAACACAAAAAGAAATTGAACATGCTCTGCATATTGTAGAAGGTGTTAAGGAAAGTGCTGCCAAAGGTATTGGAGTTCTTATTGTTGATGGACAAATGGTTGACGTTGCCCATGTTGAAGGGGCGAAACGTACCCTTGAACTCGCACAAGCAGCAGGCGTATATAAGGGGGATTTAATATGAAAAACAAAGTAAATCGTATAATTCCTGATGAATTTCTAGTAGATGGTGTTGAAGCCTTCCAAGGTCAATATTATCGTGATAATTATGAGTATACAAAAGCTGCACCAACCATTAAAGCTCAAGTAAACCCACATGATTCAAAAGTTTTAGCTTCCATTCGTGAAGCCATTGAAAAAGTAGGGCTTAAAGATGGTATGTGTATTTCATTCCATCACCACTTTAGAAATGGTGATTACATTGCGGCAATGGTCTTTGAAGTAATTAAAGATATGGGAATTAAGGATCTCTATCTTTGCGCTTCTTCTTTAGGGAAAGCACATGCTTCAATTGTTCCATTAATTGAAGATGGTACGATTACAACCATTTCATCTTCAGGTGTTCGTGATGAAATTGGGGATGCAATTTCTGCCGGAAAACTTAAAAATCCAGCATTAATTCGTTCACATGGTGGTCGCGTTCGCGCTATTGAAACCGGACAAGTTAAAATTGATGTTGCCTTTATTGGGGCACCAACAAGTGATGTATACGGAAACGCTTCGGGTAAAGGTGGAAAAGCAGATTGTGGTGTTCTTAGCTACTCTGATGTGGATGCACGTTATGCTGATAAAGTTGTCGTGATTACAGATACGCTTGTACCTTACCCAAATAATCCATATTCAATTAAAGGAATTGATGTAGATTATGTTGTTGAGGTTGATAAAGTTGGAGACTCATCAAAAATTGCAGGAAATGCAATTCGTATGACACAAGATCCACGTGAATTAATGATTGCAGAATATGCAACCAAATGTGTTGTAAACACGCCATGGTTTAAAGACGGCTTCTCCTTCCAAACTGGAGCTGGTGGTGCAAGTTTAGCGGTAACACAATTCTTAAAACAACCGATGCAAGAACAAGATATTAAAATGAGTTTTGCTTTAGGTGGTATCGTTAAACCAATGGTTGATATGCTTAAAGAAGGTTATATTCATGCAATTGCAGATACACAAGATTTTGATATCGCAAGTGTTGAATCAGTGCATGAAACACCAAATCATTTTGAAATTTCAACTTCAGAATATGCAAACCCTTTAAATAAAGGTGCATATGTTAATAAATTAGATTATGTAATTCTAGGAGCACTTGAAATTGACGTTGATTTCAACGTTAACGTTGTTGTTGGTTCCGATGGAACCATTCAAGGAGCACCAGGTGGCCATGTTGATACATCAGCAGGTGCGAAGTGCTGTATTATTGTTTCACCATTAGTTCGTGGTCGTTTGGCGACTGTACGTACATCTGTAACATCCGTAACAACACCAGGAGAAAGTGTTGATATTCTTGTTACCGATTATGGGGTTGCGGTTAATCCAGCAAGACCTGATATTCTTGAAGCACTAAAGAAAACAGATTTACCATTAGTTACAATTGAAGCGTTGCGTGATATGGCTTACGACATTGTAGGGGAACCTGCAGACATTGAGTTTGAGGATAATGTCGTAGCATTAGTAGAATATCGCGATGGAACACTTATTGACGTGATTCGTCAAGTAAAAAACATCTAGGGGGACATTATGTCAGAGAAAAAACAACTTAAGTTTTATGGGATTCAATGGCCAATTATGCTAGCAATCCTTGCAATCGGTGCACTTGGAATTTTTACAGAAACCTTCGGAACCGATATGCCAGCAACACTATTAGTTATGTTTACAATCGGTATTCCACTTTATGAAATTGGAAAACGTATCCCAATTTGGAATAAATATGTTGGGGGAGGAATTGTTCTTGCGTTCTTGGGAACATCCGCAATGGTATACTTCAACATTCTTCCAGAAGTATATGTCGAATCAATTGGAAACTTTACAGAAAAAGTAAACTTCTTAAACTTATTTATTATTGTATTAATTACTGGTAGTGTTTTATCACTTGATCGTAAAGTTTTACTTAAGAGTTTTGTAGGGTACATTCCTGCAATCCTTGGAGGGCTGTTAGGCGCATTCTTACTTGCAGCTGTTGTGGGACTTCTATTTGGTAAAGCACCACAAGATATTATCTTAAACTACGTTCTACCTGTAATGGGTGGTGGTAATGGTGGTGGAGCAGTTCCACTATCACAAATGTATGCGGATGTTACGGGTCTTCCAAGTGAAAACTACTACCAATTCGCAATCATTATTCTTACAGTCGCAAATATCTTTGCAATCATGATGGCATCATTACTTGACCGTCTTGGTGAATTACGTCCTAATTTAACCGGAAACAAGAATACAATCTTACGTAATGAATCTGAAGAACTTGTTAAAGAAGATGAAAAATATGATCCAACACTTCAAGATGTTGCTGCTGGACTTGTATTAGGTCTTGCTTGCTTTGGTTTTGGATTCTTAATGAGTAAACTAATCTTACCAAGTATCTTTGGGGTTAAGATTCATAACCTTGCTTACATGATTATCTTTGTGGTTATCTTAGCTGCAACAGGTGTTGTTCCTCAAAATATTCGTGAAGGTGCAAAACGTCTTCAATCATTCTTCTCAAAATACCTTGTATTAATTATCATGGTTGGGGTTGGTGTTGATTTAGACCTTGGAGAACTTGCAGCTGCATTATCATTCAGTAATGTCATTCTTGCTCTTGCAATTGTTGTAGGTGCAACACTTGGTTCCGCAATCGTTGGTTGGTTTGTAGGATTCTACCCAATTGATGCAGCGATTACAGCTGGTTTATGTATGGCAAACCGTGGAGGTTCTGGTGACCTTGCTGTTCTTGGAGCTGGAGACCGTATGGGTCTTATGGCTTACGCACAATTATCCTCCCGTCTGGGTGGGGCGATCGTGCTCATCATTGGATCCATATTATTCTCAATCTTTATGTAATGAATGATGGAAAGAGAGAGGCTATAAAGTCTCTCTTTCATTCCGTAATGCAATAGTTCAGAAAGGAGATCTATGCAAACAATTAAAATTAATGATGTAACGGTACGTGATGGAAATCAATCGTTACTTGCAACCCGTATGGAACATGAAGACATCCTTAAAATTTTAGCCGAGATGGACAAAGTTGGTTTGAATTCACTTGAAGTTTGGGGTGGGGCCACATTTGATGGTGCGCTTCGTTTCTTTAAACGCAGTCCATGGCAAAATTTAAGAGATATGAAACGTGTTGCACCCAATACACCGTTTTCAATGTTGTTACGAGGTCAAAACATTGTAGGATATCACCATTATGATAACGATACTTTAGAACGCTTTATTCGTTTAAGTCTTGAAAATGGTATTGATATCATTCGTGTATTTGATGCTTTGAATGATATCGAAAATGTTAAGAATGCAATTTACTTTATAAAAAAACATGGTGGGCACTGTCAAGGTGCAATTTCTTATACGGTAAGTCCCGTTCATAATATTGATTATTATGTTACGTATGCAAAACAATTGGTAGATGCTGGAGCTGATTCTATTTGTATCAAAGATATGGCAGGGATTTTATTACCGGACGTTACCTTTGAACTTGTAAAACGTTTAAAAGATGAACTTAATGTTCCAATTAACCTTCATTCACATGCAACCACCGGTCTATCAAGTCTTGTTTTTGAACAAGCGATGAAGGCAGGCGTCGATATTGTGGATGGTTGTATCTCACCGTTTTCAAATGGGACATCCCATATCGCATTGGAAACATTGCTTGAAACAGCACATGTTACAAATCGTGAAACAACAATTACACACACAGCCTTACAAGGCGCATACGAAGAAGCAAATGAACTTGCAACTAAATACATTGCAAGTGGTCAATATCCTGCGAAAGCATTAATGATTAATCCCAATATTTTAACCTATCAAGTACCGGGCGGAATGCTTAGTAATTTGATGAGTCAGTTAAAAGATCAAGGAGCATCCGATCGTTACGAAGAGGTTCTTAAAGAAATTCCAAAGGTTCGTGAAGATTTGGGCTACCCACCGTTAGTAACACCACTTTCACAAATGGTAGGGACACAAGCGGTATTAAATGTATTAACAGGAACACGTTATAAAATGGTACCTAAGGAGATTAAAGACTATGCAATGGGACTTTATGGCACATTCCCAGGACCAGTTAATGAAGATGTAATCAATCTTATTTTGAAGGATGAAAAACGTGTTGAAAAGCAACCTGTGGAATCCATGCCAAGTGTCTTTGAAGCAAATAAAGTCGAACTTGAAGCGAAATTAGGACGGGAAGCATTGGAAGAGGAAGTATTATCCTATATTCTTTTCCCGCAAAATGCTATTTTAGAAGGTGAAGAACCGAAAGCACGTCCTGATGTTATCGAGTTTAAGATGTTTGATGGAGGGGAAACAATATGATTCCAACCTTTACATTTTTAGATGGATTAACCGTGAGTTTATTTTCGATGCTTGTCGTATTTGTAATTCTTTTACTCTTAGCGCTTGTACTTCAAGGCTTTACGGCAGTTTTATCAAAATTTGATAAACCGGAAGCGCCAATACAACATGGCGTCGACGAGAACGATGAAGAACACCGTCTGGTTGCGAAACTGGTCGTAAGTTGTTTAGCTCAAGGAAATGAAGCTCAAAATATTCGTATTAAATCAATTAAGAGAGTTAAGTAGAAGGGAGATATGAATGGAAAAATATAAAGTATCTGTAGATGGAAAAGTTTATGAGGTTGAAATTGAAAAAGTTGGAGATTTTGAGCCAACAGCCTCAACACCCATCGCATCAAGCGGTTCTGGTTCTGCATTGAAAGCACCCATTCAAGGTTCAGTACTGAGTGTTCTTGTGAAACCAGGACAATCCGTTTCAAAAGGACAACCTGTTATGGTTATTGAAGCTATGAAACTTGAAAATGAAATTGTAGCCGATCAGGATGGTGTGATTGATCAAGTGCTTGTTTCTGAGAAACAAGTCGTCGATAATGGTCAAGACTTGTTGACCTACCGAGGTTAAGATATGTTAAACATACTATTTGATTTTCTTAATCAAACGGGTTTTGCGGCCATGACTTTGGGACAATTTATTATGATTCTAATCGCGTGCGCACTGTTATTTCTTGCGATTAAAAAAGGCTATGAGCCTTATTTATTGATTCCTATTGCATTTGGTATGTTGCTTGCAAACTTACCGTTATCAGGGGTTATGGAAGAAGGGGGTGTCTTAAACCTTCTTTATCAAGGGGTTCACCTTGGTCTATTTCCACCACTGATTTTTATGGGGGTTGGAGCGGCTACTGATTTTGGTCCACTCCTATCAAACCCTAAAAGTTTAATCCTGGGTGCTGCGGCACAGTTTGGTATTTTCTTTGCGTTTTTAGGTGCGATTGCACTTGGATTTAATGTGATGGAAGCTTCCAGTATTGGAATTATTGGGGGCGCTGATGGACCTACAGCGCTCTACTTAACAAGCCAATTGGCACCGCATCTATTAGGTCCAATTGCTGTTGCTGCTTACTCCTATATGGCGCTTGTACCCGTCATACAACCGCCTATTATTCGTGCGCTAACATCAAAAGAAGAGCGCGAAATTAAAATGGTTCAACTTCGTGAAGTGTCTAAAAAAGAAAAAATTCTCTTCCCGATTGTTGTAACGATCTTAGTGTCTTTAATTGTTCCAAGTGCAGCACCTCTTGTAGGGATGTTGATGTTTGGAAACTTAATAAAAGAAGTCGGTGTTGTTCCAAATCTTGTTGAAACGGCTAAGAATCCATTGATGTATACCATCACAATTTTCTTAGGAATGACAGTTGGTGCGACAGCGAATGCTGAAACCTTCCTTAATACACAAACTTTAGGGATCATTGCTTTAGGACTTGTAGCCTTTGCGGTAGGAACCGCTTCAGGGGTTATTGTTGCTAAAATAATGAATCTCTTTATAAAAGATAAGATTAACCCAATGATTGGGGCTGCAGGGGTTTCTGCGGTTCCAATGGCAGCACGTGTTGTTCAAGTTGAAGGGCAAAAAGCAGATCCTTCAAACTTCTTACTCATGCATGCAATGGGTCCGAATGTTGCAGGTGTAATTGGTTCTGCAGTTGCTGCAGGATTACTCCTCACATTCTTTGGATAATGTTTTAAAAAGACACTCGGTATTTGAATACCGGGTGTCTTTTCCTAAATTCAAATCTCAACCGCACCACCCAAGGTGCGGTTGTTTTTGTATAATAAAAGGAGCCCACCCGACTAAAAGGAGCTCCCATATGAAGTATAAACAATTAGATAAAAAAATGAAAGACCAAATTGATATTCTATTAAGCATCGGCTACTCTATGCGCAAGGCAGCACGTAAACTCAATATATCTCATTCTACGATTTCTAGATATAAAAATAATGTCTATAAGAAACGAACGATTGATATTCGAGAAAAATATTCCCACCTAATCGAATATCTGCATTCTCACTATGATCCTAAAGTTCATTCGGTAGAAGTATGCTTGAGTAACTATAAACGATATCATCCATATAAACCGTGTGTTTCATCGCAGCAAGTCTATAACTGGATTAATCAAGGTAAACTTGATATAAAACCAAATAAAATGTGCTATAAACGTCGAAAACGTAAAAAGAGAATTAGTGGAATGATGAATCACTTGAGATGGAACTTGGAAGAGAAAACAGTACTTCCAATTAGCCTTAGACCTAAATACATTGAGAAACGTAACGAGATTGGCCATCTCGAAATCGATTCTATAATCGGTAAGAAACATGAATCTGCAGCGATTATATCCATTGTAGACCGCTGCTCAAGAATGACCTGGCTTATTAAAGCAGAATATCGATATGACTATTACACATCAAACTTAATTCGAAAATTTATTGAAGAGAATAATATAACAACGAAATCGATAACAGTAGATAATGGACTTGAATTTAAAACATTAGGGATTACAGCCAAGCGGTTGGGTGTGAAACTATATAAGTGTGATCCATACTGTTCTTTTCAACGTGGAACCAATGAAAGAGCGAATGCAATCGTGAGAAGGTTTATACCAAAAGGAAAATCAATGTATGATATAGCGCAACAATATCTTGATGATATTTGCTTCAAAATTAACTCAATGCCGCGAAAAATATTTGACTTCAAAACGGCCTATGAGATAGACTTTAATAAAAGTAAAAGTGGTGCGGTTGAGATTTGATAAAAGAAAAGACACTCGGTATTTGAATATGAACCGAACCCCAAATCTTGAACAAAGATGAGGAGGTTCGGTTTTTATATGTCAAAGTTAACAAGAGAAGAGAAAATAGAAATATATACGTTAAGAAAGAACGGAAAAACAATTCCATCACTTTCAAAATCCTATGGTATTAGAGCGAGTGTTATCAATCACCTAGTGCGTCTTATTGATACTCATGGTATTGAGATTTTAAGAAAGGATAGAAACCGTTATTATTCTCCTGAATTCAAACTCGAGGTAATCACCCGTGTCTTGATCCACCACGAATCGATGTCGGCAACTGCTGTAGAAATTGGGCTGAGTTCTGTAGGAATACTTTATAATTGGATACAAGCCTATAAGAAAAACGGTTATAATGTCATTGAGAAGAAACGAGGAAGACCTTCCATGACAAAACAGAAAACAAACGATAAAGATAATTTAACTACTGAAGAAGAGATCAAAGAACTCAAGAAAAAACTTCAATACGTTGAAGCAGAGAATGAATATCTAAAAAAATTGAATGCCGTAGTGAAACAAAGGGTGGAGCGAGAAAAGAAGACAAAGTAAAGGCAGTCTCCTCACTACGACAGAAGTATCCCTTACAGCTCTTACTTGAAATCGCTGGTTTATCGCGATCAACTTACTATTTTTATGTTTCAAAAGTTGATACAGATTTTAAGAATGATGAATTAATGAATTTAATTATTGAAATCTACTACGAAAATAGAGAACTATATGGGTATAGAAGAATAGCCTTGGAGCTTAAGAATCGTGGTCATGTAGTGAATCAAAAGAAAGTGCTGCGCTTAATGGGGAAACTAGGAATACACTCGTTGATACGCAAGAAACGGAAATATTCATCGTATAAGGGAACGGTAGGTTCTGTAGCAGAAAACCATATAAAGCGGGACTTCGAATCGCTCATCCCTAATGAAAAGTGGTTCACTGACGTGACTGAATTTAGAGTCGGTGACAAGAAGTTATATCTTTCTCCAATTCTAGATGCATGTGGACGATACATTATTTCGTACAATGTTTCTACAAGTCCTAATTTAGATCAAATCAAAGACATGCTTGAAAAAGCATTTCGACAAAACACATTCGTTAAAGATCTGATATTTCATTCTGACCAAGGGTGGCAATATCAACATGCATTTTTTGTAGAAACTCTCAAAGAAAAAGACATAATTCAAAGTATGTCAAGAAAAGGGAATAGCATTGATAATGGGTTAATGGAAAGTTTCTTTGGCATAATGAAATCAGAAATGTATTACGGTTTAGAAAAGACGTACAAAAGCATTAAAGAATTAACAATAGCAATCGAAGAATATATCGACTATTATAATAACAAAAGAATTAAGAGCAAACTAAAAGGACTGACTCCTGCACAGTACAGAAATCAATCCTTTAGTTTAACTCTTAATTAAACCGTCCAAGATATTGGGGGCAGTTCAATACCGGGTGTCTTTTTTATTTGAAAAATACTTTTTGAGGAATGATGTATTCACTAAAGTTCCAGGTATTACCGTTATCGTTACTGATAAAGATTGCATCGGCATTCTGACGGTAGTCTCCGTTATTTTGGGTGATGCGGACTTTGAGGTGATGATCCACGCGTTGTGGTGCTGTTGCTTGAATAAAGATATCATTCCAGAGAATTGATGTATCGTTGAGCGTTTGAGCGGGTAAGGCAACCTCAGTAAATGTTTCACCATAATCAAGACTTCGATAAAGGTGTGGTGAATTGGGTTGGGTTACCCATAGTGTTTTAGAGTCACTTAGGGATGCATCCGTAATCTTATGGGTATAGTTTGGTATGGGTTGTGAAGTCCATGTTTGTCCATTGTCCAAGGTATAATGATAACTTACAATTTCTGCGTTTAATGCAACATGACTGGATAATGCGAGTATCCCGGTCTCGCCCACAAAATCAAGATAGCCTGCCGTAATGATGGATAAAGGCGGCTCATCAAAGATTGTTGTTGAGGACCACGTTGTTCCACCATCCATCGTTCCACCCACAATAACATTCCCGTCTTTTTGATATAAAACTTCATGATGGTTTTTAAAACTGAATATTCGTTTGTCATTTTTGAAATGACCTTGAGAGGATGTTGTGAAGTCTGCAGACGCGATGGGTGTTTCAATCCAAGGCTTGTTTTCGTTTTCACGGATACGGAGAAACATATTTTGATCATCGTAAAACGATGCTTGCGTATCGGATTCATAACTGGGTGTCGTAGGGAAGTGTTGTTCCCGATACGTTTTTTCTGTCATATCATTTTGGTATTTAAGTACATTGTTTTCAACATTCATATATAGAATTAGGTGGTATGTGTAGTGGTTATTATTTTGAAGGGGTAGTGTTTGAAAGAGTTTGTCCGGACGTCTTCCTGCTTCAACGGTAAACGTTACGTCAAAAATCAACCAACCTTCATCTTCGCCGATGGGTTCAACAGGTTCCAACGATTCAATCGTAAAATCAATCAACGGATCGTTTTGATTCCATCGTGACTGATGCGCTTGTAAGTAGCCTGTGAGCCATGCATTCATGGTTTCATGGGGTGTCATCCCTGGTTGATGTTTCACTGTATAGTTAGTAAGGGAAGGTGCTTGTGCATGAACGTAAAGGTAACCCAAGCATACACAAAGGATACCAACTAGAATGCGTTTCATATTTTTTGACATAAAAACTCCTTTTTTAATAAGCATACGTCTTTGTAAAGATAAATCAAGTGAAAGGTGTGATGGTCGTTTGACGCGTCAAATGTTGAATACATCGTTATAATGAGAAGAGAGGTGATGGCATGAAATCATGGACATATGAATCGGTGGTATTGGATTTGGAGCGTTTTCAAAATGAGAGTCGTCGTAAAACTTTAATCAAACAAGGCGCTGATGATAATACGGTGGGAATTCCTTTAGGCGTTATCCGTAAACTGGCAAAAGAAATCGGGCTTGAACACGAGTTGGCACGATGCCTATGGAAGTCAGGGATTATTGATTATCAATTGCTCGCTGTGCTTCTTTTTGATCCCAACAAACTGGATGAACCGACGGTGTTTCAATTCTTAAATGAGGTGCGCGTCATGACGCTTCAAGAAGATTTAATTTTTCGCTGTCTTATTTTTTCAAAGGATAAAGATGCATGGATTGAACGCTTAAGGAGTGAGTCGGAAGATCGACTTGGTCGGGCGTATTGGACCTTTGTCGTGGATGCCATTAAACGTAAGCAAAAATCCAAGGATGAGCTCATACATGTTCTTGATGAAATTGAAATGCAATTAGAGCAGGCACAACCTTTAACGCAATGGATGATGAATCGTGCGTTGTGTGAAATTGGCTTTGGCTATCCTGAATTTGTGGATCGCGCGTATGCGATTGGTGAAGCATGTGGTGTCTATAAAGAGATGAAAGTTTCTAAAGGGTGTACGTCAGCGTATGCACCCCTTTGGATGGATGCAATCTTGAAGCGGAATGTGTAATGTTATGTGATTTGACAGACGTCTTTGGAAGTCATGGTAAAATAAGCATGTAAAAGGATGGGACTATGACAACATTAAATAATATTAATTCAAAACATTTAAATGAAGCACCTTATACAAGTATTGCATTTTTATTAAAACCCAAAGGGTTGATTGGCTATATTACCAATACCGCTAGTGTGCGGCAAGCATTGGAAAAGATGAAATTTCATGGTTATACCGCAATGCCAGTCATTACAGAAGATGGTCAATTTTACGGAACCATTAATGAAGGGGATTTTCTTTGGTATTTAATTCATGAAAAAATTACCGATATGAAAGATGTTGAAGAAGTGTATTTAAAAGATATTATGCGTCATTCTTGGAATCCACCCGTGACCATTGATGTCGATCTGAGTTATGTTTTAGATCGGATCTTAGATCAAAACTTTGTTCCTGTTGTGGATGACCGTAATAAGTTTATGGGAATTATTACGCGTAAATCGGTTTTAATGTATTATCAAGATATGAAACAAGGATAGAGGGAGTATGGCATGAACCAACAAGAATTGTTTGTAACGTTACAAGAACGTTTTGAAATGAATGAACACCGTCATCCAACAATTGTTTGGGATGATGTTTTGGATGTGATCTCATCCAATTCGCAATTTGTGGATTCATTAATGTGGATGGAAGAAACGAATGGTGAACCAGATTTATTCGTTGTAGAAGAGCATTCATGGCTCTATATGGATAGTGCCCCAGAGAGTCCTTCTGGGCGTCGTAGCTTGTGTTATGATGCTTTAGCATTAGAACAACGTAAAAAGAACAAACCAAGCGGTAGTGCAGTTCAAATTGCGCATGAAGCAGGGGTTGCATTGTTGGATGAGAACTTGTACCAATTTCTACAAACCTATGATGTGGTCGATAAGAAAACATCATCATGGCTTAAGACCCCAAAAAACATTCGTGATCGTGGAGGCGCAATATTTGGAGATTATCGTTATGGGACAGTCTTCATTTATCATAATGGTGCAGATTCCTATTATGCAGCACGTGGATTTCGAACATACCTAAAAATAAAATAAACGAACAGATTCGATAAGAATCTGTTTTTTAATGATTAATGTTAAAAGTAATTGACAACCTAACCGGTTTACCTTATAATCACCTTGAAAAGAAAGAGGTTACATTTATGAGAAAAACCGTTATGTTTTTACTCACGCTGCTTCTTACGATTACGTTGTTCCCAACTCAACAACGTATCGAAGCGTTGGATGTTGGGCAACCCGCTTCAGCAGATGAGTATTTTGTCAATTCTGATTTTTCATTGACCGAAAATGTTGTGCCCATGGATGAAAGTAATAAAACAAACAATAAAGACATTGGCTTTTGGACAAATGATCTAAAGCCACTTGGGTGGATGTTTGAACGTTATAGTGGTTCATCCCTTGATCGTTCTCAATATAAGGCAGATTTAAATCAAGGTGTGGTGACTGTTTCTTCAAACAGTCAATACCAAACCCCAATGTCTTTTTTCAAACCCGAGAAAAAAATCAAGGCAAAACCGAATACAACCTATATTGTGAAAGGATCGTATAAAACTGATTTTAGTATCGTTGCAAACGGAAAACCCACTTCCGTCAATTTAACCATTGATCAATACAATCAAAATACGATCATCAAACCTTCAATAGAATTTGAACTTCCTGAAGCGTCCACGTGGACTGACTTCGAGCATGAATTTAAAATTGAATCCGCAACAGACTTTTTACCCGTATTTAAATTTTCATTTATAAAAGGATCGTATTCAATTAAAAATATTTCATTGCAGGAAAAAGAAATTGCTTCGGATATTAAGCTTACAAGTCTTGATGTGGTGCAAGATGCAATGACTTTAGCACCTCAAGATCAAGCCAGCATTAAATCGATTGTGGAACCCAGTGATTATCCTGTAGATCGTTTGGAGTGGTCATCCAGTGATCTCGGTATCGCAACCGTTGATGCTCAAGGGATTGTGACTGCAGTTTCAGAGGGAAACAGTGTGATTACAGTATTCGACTCTAAAAGTGGTTTGAGTAAAACGATTCATGTAAGTGTACGTGCACCGAAAGATACAAACTTATTTGCCGTAAATATTTTAGAAAATGGTAGTTTTGAAAAACTCGTTAAGGCTCCAAATAAAGGCAACACAAGTCAAATCAATTGGCATCAGGATGTTGGTTTCTGGGATCAAGATTTAAAACCTGAATCATGGGTTTTTGAACGCTATAAATCTTCAAACCTCGATGCATCGTACTACAGTGCGGAAATGGTTAAATCGGATGTTAAAGATGGATCGTATGCTGTGAAGATAAATCTTGAGCGTAATGATCAAAGTGCTTTAAGTTTCTTTAAACCTCAAAAACGTTATGATGTGAAACCTGAGACAACGTATGTGTATGAGGGATGGTTTAAATCTGAAAACCTTGAAACGTTGAATGCACCTCAAGCTCGTATTAATTTACAAGTTGATGGTTATGCTGCCAACAAATTATCAGGTGTAGTCCATGCGGATACCATTAATGCTTCCGATCAATGGGTTCGTTTTAAAGTGGAATTCACAACTGATGATAAAACGACACAGATTTTACCGGTATTCCGGATGCATAATACGAAAGGATCTTACTTCCTTGATGATTTAATGCTTTATGAAAAGCCAATTGGAGCAACATCCATTCAATTGGATACGAATGCTCTTGAAATGGCATTGAATCAAAAAATATTCTTACCGGTTTCCACAGAGCCTAAGACAATCAATCAAAAAACTTTAGAGTGGTCATCCAGTGATCCGTCCGTTGTAACTGTTGATCAAGGATCGATTGTTGGTTTAAAACCGGGAATCGCAAAAGTTCAAGTTCGATCTGCATTTGATCCAAGTGTTTATGATGAAGTAACCGTGACGGTTTTGAATTCGACCTCATTACCGATTCAGTCTCTTTCAGTTGCATCAGACAATCTTAAAATTGATGAAAATCAACGGTATTTCATTGAGTTTGAATTAACACCCCGTCATGCTAACTATCGTGATTTGACATTTATTTCTAAAGATCAAAAAATCGTGAATGTAACAGAAGAAGGATTACTGTTACCGCAAAAACAAGGGGTAACCGAGATTCAAATTTTCTCAGGAACAAGACTTTTAAAAACGATTCATGTAGAAGTTATAGCGACTGAAAAAAATGAAGCGATGCAATCGATGATTCATCAGTGGCAAGCGCGCTATATTGGTGATAGCAGTATCTCAAGTCCTCTTAAAGATTCATTTAAAGATAAAGTTATTCGTGAAGGCGAATCACTCTATCGTAGTATGAAAAAAACAAATGATTATCGTGAAGATCTTTGGGAGAACACCAGTGCTACAAAATCTTCGAATATGACAAAACAATTCCGTAATCTTAAAGCAGTCGTACTTGCATATCAAATGCCAGAATCGGCTCTTTATCAACAACGAGATGTTTATGAAGAAATTGTTTCGGGTATGGAACACCTTTATAAAGTCTTTAATTATAACGGAAATCAATCGGTCTTTGAAGGAAATTGGTGGGATTATCAAATTGGTAGTGCCAAAGCAATTACCGATAGTTTAATCTTACTTGCAGACTATCTTCCTCATCAACGCCTTGAGGCGTTAGAAGCGGTTGTGGCAAGCTATGTACCGAATGCAGTTGACCAGATGAGTAAAAAAGGCGATATTGCGACTGGAGCAAACCGTACGGATTTAGCAATGAGTTTGTTAGGAACCGCTTTATTAAGTGAAGATGTTTCCAAGCTAGAGCGACTTCAAAACGATTTAGTTCCTTTATTTGAACTTGCGACATCGGAAGATGGTATCTATGAAGATGGATCAATGGTTCAACATAAAACAATTCCCTATACAGGCGGATACGGTTCCGTTTATTTAGAAGGGGTATCAAGCCTTTTAACGCTATTACAACCAAGTCCATGGCATTTGGATGAATCAACATACCAAACGTTATTCCCTGTATTAGAACGTGGATTTATCAGTATGCTCCATGAAGGGCAACTTATGGCAATGGTTCAAGGACGCGGAATGTCGCGTGCTCCTGAACTTATGAAGTCCTCCAGTGCATATGGTGGTGGCTTCAGCATGCTCGGTAACCTTCTGTTTGTCAGTGAGATTGCCCCTGACTTATTTAGAGATAAGGTGGAAAGTGTCACAGCGCTTTGGTATCCGAAAATCGAAAAAGCCATTAATCCACTCGATCATGTGCGTGATATGAAACATGCAGAACAGATCACAAAAGCATTAAGTGCAGATCGTGATCCTGTTGAACTTGAAAAGAAAGTGTCAATTTTCTCTGCGATGGATCGTGTTGCCGTACATCATGATCGTTATACACTCGGATTGAGTATGTACTCCAATCGTATTGCTAATTTTGAGTCCTTCAGTGGTGAAAATGGGCAAGGGTGGTATACCGGAGATGGTATGTATTACCTCTATACCCATGATGATCGCCAGTTCGGAGTCAGTTATTGGCCAACTGTGAATCCATATCGTTTACCAGGTGTAACATTGGATACGCGTGAACTCGCCTTAAGCAGTGGAGAACGATTGCTATCACCCCAAAGTTTTGTTGGTGGGGTTGAACAAGGTGCTAATGGTGCTGCAGTAATGAAGCTCGATAAATCTAACTTCAATCAACAAGATCTTACTGCACAGAAATCCTATCTTTTCTTAGACGATAAAGTAATTTTAATGGGAAGTAACATTCATGGAACTTCACCAGACACGATTGAAACGATTTTTGAAAATCGCATAATCGATACACGTCTTGGAGATCAATTCTCAATTAATGGTAAAGTCTTGACCGATTCACAACATGAAATGACCGTCACACCAAATATGTGGGCTCATTATGAATCCAGTCATTATCATGATGCTGTTGGCTATGTATTCTTAGAAGAGGCACCTATTACATTTGAATATGAAACGCGTAAAGGAACCTACCAATCGATTAATACCTTGTTTGGTAATGATAAAGAGTATGAAAATGATTTCGTATCCATTCGACAAAATCATTCAGCTCATGCAGATAATGCATCCTACGCTGTCATGATCTTACCGCAGTACAACCAAGCTGAAACAGCATCATTGAGTCAAGCAAATCCAATTCATATTTTAAGAAATGATGCGTCAATGCACGCAGCATATGATGAACAACAACAGATTATTGCGGTGAATGTCTTTAAGGAAGATCACCTAAATCTTGATATTGAAGACTTACCAATTCGTTCATTAAACCTTCAACCTGGTTCTTATCTTTTCCGTTATGAAAATGGAAAGCTAACTGTAAGTGTTAGTGATCCATCGCAATCTGTTGATACGATTGACGTTGAAATTTCATTAAATGATCAAAACATGTTGATGCGCTCAGCATCAAATATAAAAACACTTTCATTTGATCTAAATCCCCAAAATGGTCAAACACGTACTCAAACCATAGAATTGATAAAAGAAGATCAAAATGGTAATGGTGGTATCACACCTGAAAAACCGGAAGAAAAACCGGAAGAAAAACCTGGAGAAACGCCGAATGAAAAGCCTGGCACAAATGAAAGTGCAGGCGATGAAACATCAAATTCAGATGACAATGGTGTAAATGATGAAAGTCATTTACCTTCAACAGGTCGTGCGTCTGATCTTCCAGGGTTTGTATTTGTGATGATTGTAATGGGATTCTTGATGTTCTTGGATTCTCGTCGTAAACATCAATAAATATTTTTGAGAGATTATGTATTGACAAGCCACCGTAGATTGATTATTATTATGAAAATAAATCTACGATAGTGAAGGAGTACGATACTTGTTGCGTGCACAGAGAGTTGACATTAGCTGAGAGTCAATGATTCAAGAGTATCTGAAAATCATCACTTAGATGTATTGCTGAAATAAGTAAGTGATACCGGCTGTTCCCCGTTACCCGAAACGCGTATTATTATGTACGTTGAGAGCCATACTTTGTATGGAATTTGGGTGGTAACGCGATAACCTCGTCCCTTGTGGATGAGGTTTTTTTGTCGATTATTTTATGAATTAAGGAGAAGTATATGCAGAAATTATCTCGAAAAAATACATTATTTGTTTCATTAACACTGTTTTCATTGTTTTTTGGTGCGGGAAACTTAATCTTTCCACCGTTTCTCGGAGAATTTTCCGGATCCCACACAATGTTGTCTTTAGCAGGATTTTATATTACTGCGGTTTGTTTTCCCATCTTTGCGGTGATTGCCATATCAAAGCATCGAGGCCTCTTTCCTCTTGCATCAAAAGTTCACCCTAAATTTGCATTGGTTTTTACGTTTTTAATTTATCTTTCTATTGGACCGCTTTTAGGAATTCCAAGAGCGGGAAGTCTGCCTTTTGAAATGGCGGTAGCACCCTTCTTGGGTTCTTTGGCAAGATATCAGCAAATTGGTTTATTTTTATTTACATTTGTTTTTTTTACGATTGCGTATTTTATTTCTAAAAATCCGACGAAATTGGTAGATCGAATGGGGAAAGTCCTAACACCCCTTTTACTTGTGCTTATGATTATTGTGTTTGTAGGAAGTTTTATAAAACCGTTTGATGGTTTTACGACACCAATTGGAAATTATCAAACCACACCTTTTGTTCAAGGCTTTCTTGATGGTTATCTTACGATGGACACCATTGCTGCTTTAAACTTTGGACTTGTCATTGCGCAAATCATTCAAAGTCTTGGAATAACGGAAGAATCAGATGTCGTAAAAAATACCGTTCGATCCGGTTTATTTGCAGGGGTCTTGTTGATGATTGTTTACGGATCTCTTGCCTATTTAGGTGCGCTTAGTGGTCATGCATACGGTTATTCAGAACACGGCGCACAAACCCTTGCGCATATCATCACGCATATTTTTGGACCAGTTGGGGTTCTTTTATTAGCAATCATTTTTACCTTAGCATGTCTTACAACTTCGGTGGGGTTAATTACGTCGTGCAGCCAGTATTTTTCATCGAAAACAAGGTATTCATATAAAAATTGGGTTATTGCGATTTCAATATGGAGTTTTATTACCTCAAATTTAGGGTTAAGTAAGATTTTAAAGATATCAGTTCCTTTATTGGAAGCAATCTATCCAATTGCCATGGTTCTTATTGTATTGAGCTTTCTTGAATTGTTTGCGGATCTCAAGCATTCAGTATATAAAGCAACAATTGGTGTCACGACCTTAATGTCGATGGTTTCAATCATTGATGTGTATGTGTTTACGAATGGATCGCTTTTGAAAGGAGTCCCGCTAAATGGACAGGGTTTGGCTTGGGTAGTTCCGGCAGTAATTTCTTTCATCCTAATTCAAATGTATCATTCCTTTAAAGACAAAAAAAAGAATGCAACGACAGTGCATTCTTAGAGTCCATATCGTGTAGAACGGTATGCAAACAGTCCATAAGCAAAAATTTCGACTGTATAGATTGGATACTTTTCATTGATTTCTTTTTTGAATTCCTGATAAAGTCGATCATCTTTAACAGCTTCGATAAGATTCCGTCCGTTTGGAGTTAATTGAATTGAAGGATTCTCCGAATCCGATTGTGACAAGGTTACAATATGTGCATGATGCATTTTACGGAGATGATCAAGACACTCATGCTGTTGATAAACATTTTGCAAATCACCCAGTGACAGTGCTTCAAAGGTGATGGTTGGTTCGGGGTGATCGAGATGGAGTAGAATATCTCTTACACAATCAATATTTAGTTTCATATTATGCCTCCTTCTTACCTTTTTATTATACCAAATCAGCTTGCGTTCCTACATGATGTATCATGCTCTTATGACATGATCTTCGAAATCGTTATGGATTGCGGATAGGGGACCGTAAAGCCTTCATTGATGATTTTTAGATGTCGTATTAATTTTACGTGTTGTGACTATCTTGCTTTTGATTTCTTTGTCTCATTTTAAATTCACTTTAACTACCCTTTGGCGTATTTAATTTTTAGTCTTTACATTTGAAACGTTCTCAATTATCCTAAGGGCATTCTACAGTTTAAGGAGATTTTGTACATGAAAATAAGACTGTTATCATTGGCATGTACTGTATTGTGTACTGCAAGTATTATAGGATTTGATGCGTCGATTTACGCTGATGAAAGCGTGCCGCGTGCCCGTGATTTGGTTGCTTTAAAAGCTTATTTGGTTTCACTTGAAGATATGGATGATGATCAAGTAGATATTGGACGTCATGTTGATCATATCGAAAAGTATATTCGTATGATTGAACGAACACCAATTCATCAACGACAAGAAAAAATAAATCAAATTAAATCAATCGTTGAAAAAAGTGTTGCACAGAAAAAACGATTACGCAATCTTGAACGTTTTGAACGTGAATTGAGCCAAAATAGATTTTTATCCGGTTATCAAATAAGACACTTTATTGATCGCTCAAAAGAAACCATCGATGACATGCAGCTCAATCAGTTAAGAGCGGAAATTCAAGCTTTAGAAGAAAAAATAGAGCGAAATGGCAATCTAATACCGTCGTATCTTAAAGCGATTCAGTCCTTTGATCGTCTCGATCAAAATAGTCGCAGTTACTATGCGGAGCAGCTCGCGAGCATTTGGATGAATTCAAAAGACTTGGAGGGACAAGTGATTCCCTTTTTTGAGAAGATTGAATTAGAACATATAAAAAAAGGTGGCAAGCCATGGAAACGCATGGATCAAGAAGATAAGGATGAGCAAAAAAATCCTGTGTTGGATGAATCAAGTAATCCGGATGACATCGAATTTCAAAGATATCTTGAAGGTAAGGCGATGCTTACAAATTCAAGACGCAACGATTACCTCAATCAAATAAAAGCACTTGAAGGAGAAACGAAACGTCGCAAAATTGAAGCAATTAAAAAGATGATCACAGACGAGGAAAAGCGTGTTAATCTTCAAAATAAAAAGAATGAGTTAAAACAAACGTTGCACGAAACATTTCAATTTCTGACCGTTGAAGATTTTGAAAAGCTGGTGGGGGCGATTGAGTCGAGTAAAGATGAGCATCAACTTGATAAGGTTCGTAAACAAGCAAGTCAATTAAATGAGGAGCATCGTTTATTTATCACAAGCGTGGAACATGTTAGTTTCAAAATAACTCAAAGTCATAAAATCTCGGAAAAAGATAAAGCGATTTTAAGGCAAAAACTTCAAAATGCACAAGAACGCAGTGACTCTATTGAGTTGGCTCAGATTCTTAAGGAAATTGAAACGCTCGAATTAAAGGGTCAAAAGAAAAATCCTGCTATAAATCAGGGAGATAAGAAGAAAATAAAGACCAAGGTTAAACTAAAGGAACCGTTACTCTACTCGGGTTGGCAAGGCTTAGAAGGTCGATCGTCCTATCGCGACGAGAATCTTAAGTTAGTAAAAGGACAATGGAAAACAATTTCGGGTTCTAAATACTATTTTGATGAGAAGGGTAATCCAAAAACCGGGATGATTATGCTTATGAATAAAAGATTTGTGATTGATCCTCATAAAGGCATGATTACAGGTTGGAAAAAGATTTCGAATAAGTGGTATTATCTAACACCACACGGTGCTTTGAGTCAACAGTGGTCAAAGATTCAGGGAAAATGGTATTATTTTGATGAGAATGCTACCATGATTCGTGGTTGGCGTAAAATTGAAAATAAGTGGTATTTTTTTGAAAAATCAGGCGCTATGGCGACTGGTTGGAAAAAAGATAAGAATAAATGGTATTATCTTGAACCATCCGGAATGATGGCGACTGGTTGGAAGCGAATTAATCAGAAATGGTACTATTTGGAATCATCGGGATCCATGGTGACAGGCTGGAAGCAAATCAATCAAAAATGGTATTATTTCGAATCGTCAGGGGCCATGGCAACAGGATGGAAAAAGGTTCGTAGAGATTGGTATTATTTAGAATCATCAGGATCCATGAAAACCGGTTGGAAACACTATAAGAATCAATGGTATTATCTTAAAAAAAGTGGTCGAATGGCTGTAGGTACCCTAACCATTAATACAACGCAATATCATTTTGATTTGAGTGGTGCCTTAAAAAAATAGAACGGCTTAATTGAGCGTTCTATTTTTTTTGGACATTTTTTTACGATAACGACGATGTTTCCATTTTTTAAAGAGCATCCACCGCTGTCGTTTGAGTAATAATCGATTAATGCTTCGGATCTCGGATTGAGACAGACGATTTGAGCTCGAACGTGTTTGAGTCATCGCAGATTTAAGGGTGAATAGATCGGGTAAAGGCTGATCGATTTGATTAACAAGAACACAATTCTTAATCAAGGCAGCATCCATACCTAAATAGGTGGCCAGTGCTTCGACGTGATAGCGATTTTGGATAAAAGGATTACGTATACGTTGATGAGTACCTTTTTTATACCAAAACTGAGCATCTTGTGATCCTATGAACGGGTGCTTTGTGTATTTAACCTCAAAACAAAAGATACCGTGACAATTTACGACAATGAGATCAATTTCTGTAATGCCATTATTTCGATGGATCGGAATATATGTGCCATGATACGTATACGACTTTGGAATTTGTGATAATTGTTTAAAGGCATCGAGCTCAAATTGCATCCCTCGATCTTTTGCTTTCTTATTTTTGACTTTCATATAATAAATATAATAACGAATTGACTTCATTGGTTAACCTCTAAAATTGTTTTAGTGATATCATAGCATAAACGTATCCTAAAGTGATACTGTTTTATATTTTTTATTTAAATTTATGCTTAAATGTGTTAGAATCATTAATGGATTGCCTCTATACGAGGCTTTCAGTGTTTTATAAAGAAAAAGGATGTTATATATGGAAAGAAAAATTGGTACTGTTTCAAGAGGTGTTCGTTGTCCGATCATTCGTGAAGGTGATGATTTAGCTCAAATCGTTACAGAAAGCATTTTGGAAGCTGGAAAGAGTGAAAATTTTGATGTGCGTGATCGTGATATTATCGCATTAACGGAGTCCATTGTTGCTCGTGCTCAAGGAAATTATGTTTCTGTTGATGCCATTGCAAAAGATGTAAATAAGAAAATGGAAGGTGGAACTGTGGGTGTGATTTTCCCAATCCTTTCACGGAACCGTTTTTCAATTTGTTTACGTGGAATCGCTAAAGGTGTTGATAAGGTAGTGCTCATGTTAAGTTACCCTTCAGATGAAGTAGGTAATGAACTTGTGAGTCTTGATCAGCTTGATGCATCAGGTATTAACCCATATAGTGATGTTCTAAATCTTGAGCAATATCGTGGTTTGTTTGGTGAGAACAAACACCCTTTCACTGGAATTGATTACGTTGCTTATTACGCAAGTATTATTGAAGAAGCAGGTGCGGAAGTTGAAATTATTTTCTCAAACAACCCACGCACAATCTTAGATTATACAGATAAAGTTTTAGCGTGTGATATTCATACCAATCCACGTACGAAACGAATTTTACGCGATAATGGCGCGAAAATTGTTTGTGGTCTCGACGATATTTTAAATGAAAGTGTTGATGGTAGTGGTTATAATGAACGCTATGGTCTCCTTGGCTCAAATAAATCTACTGAAGATTCTGTAAAACTTTTCCCAAGAGAATGCACAGATTTAGTTGAAGATATTCAAAAACGTATGCTTGAAGCAACTTCAAAGCATGTGGAAGTTATGGTTTATGGAGATGGTGCGTTTAAGGATCCAATTGGAAAGATTTGGGAACTTGCAGATCCTACAGTTTCTCCAGCTTACACAAAAGGGCTTGAAGGTACACCGAATGAATTGAAACTTAAGTATCTTGCCGATAATGATTTTAAAGATTTAGAAGGTGAAGCGCTTAAGAAAGCAATTGAAGCTCATATTAAAGATAAAGATGATAATCTAGTTGGCAATATGGCTGCACAAGGAACGACACCGCGTCGTTTGGTTGACCTTATTGGTTCACTTTGTGACTTAACAAGTGGTTCTGGCGATAAAGGAACGCCTATTGTGTTTGTTCAAGGGTATTTTGATAACTTTGCAGATTAAATAAAAAAGTGTATGTTCCAGATATGGGAACATACACTTTTTTCCTAAATTCAAATCTCAACCGCACCACCCAAGGTGCGGTTGTTTTTGTATAATAAAAGGAGCCCACCCGACTAAAAGGAGCTCCCATATGAAGTATAAACAATTAGATAAAAAAATGAAAGACCAAATTGATATTCTATTAAGCATCGGCTACTCTATGCGCAAGGCAGCACGTAAACTCAATATATCTCATTCTACGATTTCTAGATATAAAAATAATGTCTATAAGAAACGAACGATTGATATTCGAGAAAAATATTCCCACCTAATCGAATATCTGCATTCTCACTATGATCCTAAAGTTCATTCGGTAGAAGTATGCTTGAGTAACTATAAACGATATCATCCATATAAACCGTGTGTTTCATCGCAGCAAGTCTATAACTGGATTAATCAAGGTAAACTTGATATAAAACCAAATAAAATGTGCTATAAACGTCGAAAACGTAAAAAGAGAATTAGTGGAATGATGAATCACTTGAGATGGAACTTGGAAGAGAAAACAGTACTTCCAATTAGCCTTAGACCTAAATACATTGAGAAACGTAACGAGATTGGCCATCTCGAAATCGATTCTATAATCGGTAAGAAACATGAATCTGCAGCGATTATATCCATTGTAGACCGCTGCTCAAGAATGACCTGGCTTATTAAAGCAGAATATCGATATGACTATTACACATCAAACTTAATTCGAAAATTTATTGAAGAGAATAATATAACAACGAAATCGATAACAGTAGATAATGGACTTGAATTTAAAACATTAGGGATTACAGCCAAGCGGTTGGGTGTGAAACTATATAAGTGTGATCCATACTGTTCTTTTCAACGTGGAACCAATGAAAGAGCGAATGCAATCGTGAGAAGGTTTATACCAAAAGGAAAATCAATGTATGATATAGCGCAACAATATCTTGATGATATTTGCTTCAAAATTAACTCAATGCCGCGAAAAATATTTGACTTCAAAACGGCCTATGAGATAGACTTTAATAAAAGTAAAAGTGGTGCGGTTGAGATTTGATAAAAGAAAAAAGTGTATGTTCCAGATATGGGAACATACACTTTTTTTTATGATTCTAAGGTTTCAATACGGTGTATCTTTCGGTCTTCTTCTTTTGGGAGTGTCATATAGTCACCAAATGCACGTGTTAACACTGCATCGGAATCGGTTGGCACCTTAAACATCTCATCTTCGAAGAGAACCTCGACTGGGTTTTCAATATATTTACGATCAATTAACGTTGCATTAAATTGGTCGTAATTTTCAAAGTATAAATAACTTAAGTCTCCAATATATGTCGTATCGACGTCCTTGTATTTGGTCATGGCTTTATAGCGTTTTTTCATCAAAATTGGAATAAAAACATTAATCTTGTATAATTTTTCATTAAGGAATTGCATTGTTTTCTTTACGATCAGTTTAACGCCTTTATCATTCTCCGTTTCTTGAACTAATAAGAAAATGCGTAGAAGACGCGTATACTTATTGACCTGCTCAAATTGTTCACGACGTAGCGTCTCGTCGTCTGGAACGCGATCCATTGGGAAAATATCAACCCATGCACCTTCATATCCTTTTTGTGTTTTTGAAACAGTTTCTTTGATTTTTAAAACATCGGAGCGTACTTTGGAATACTCAATCGCAAGGTATTTATCCTTAATGCGTGATTGGTATCGGTAAGGTGATTTATGGTCAAGTTCTTTGGCCATGAGTGTATCAAACCGTTCGAAATCTTCGCGCTCCATTGCGATATCAACATCATCATCCCAGGGAATAAAACCTTGATGACGAATCGCACCCAGTAATGTCCCTGCATAAAGGAAATAATTAATCTTCTCTCGTTCACAAAATGCTTTAACCCAAACTAAAATATTATAATCTTCGCGTTGTAATTCGTTCATAGTTTGACCTCTTTTCAATTACATAACATACTTATAATAGCGATTACGATATATTATTTCAAGTTTTCTAGACAAATTTAAATTCATGATATAATAATAAAAAGAAAAAGAGGTTAAAGATGGAAATAACAGAACAATTAAGAACGCATGATGGTCAAACATTAGCGGTTTATACGCGTGGAAATCGCGAGAATCCTGCGGTTGTTTTTTTACACGGTGGACCGGGTGGGTCGATCTCTGAGAAATCCTTTAGTTTTTTTGATTTATCGAAATGGTTTGTGATTGCTTTTGATCAACGCGGTTGCGGTCAGTCAAAACCCTTTGCGACCTTGGTAGATAATACGCCCTTTACAGGTGTTGAAGATCTTGAAATGATTCGTCGACATTATGGTCTTGAGTCTTGGATTGTATTTGGTGGGAGTTATGGATCAACATTAGCACTGTTATATGCGATTAAACATCCAAATCGTGTTTCGCAATTGGTATTGCGAGGTATCTTTTTGGGAAGAAAATCGGATATTGATTGGCTCTATCAAGAAGGGGCATCGTATTTTTACCCAGAAGAACATGAAGCATTTAAAGCTGTCATTGCTCCTGATAAGCGTCATGATTTAATCAGTGCTTACTATCATGTTTTCACCAAAGGCGATGATGAGCAAAAACGACTGTGTGCAAAAGCGTGGTCAACATGGGAAAGCTCGTTAGTACATTTGGTACCTAAGGCACAGGATTTAGAAATCTCTGATGGTGACATCAGTCTTGCGACGCTTGAGTGTCATTTCTTTGCGAATAACATGTTTTGGGATGATGATCAATACATTCTCAATCATATTGAATGTATTCAATCGATTCCAACTGAAATTGTGCATGGACGGTATGATGTGGATTGTCGCCCCAGTGGTGCTTATGCGTTAGCACAAAAACTGGATCAGGTACAATTTCATTTGGTGGAGGCAAGTGGACACAGCCCTTATGAGGACGCGATGTTTAACAAATTAGTGGAAGTAATGAAAAATCTTGAAAATAAATAGATAAAGGAGCTTTTTATGATTAAGTTAATAGCAAGTGATATTGATGGTACTTTATTGAATTCTGAACATGTCATTACGGACCGTACACGGGAGGTGATTCATGCAGCGCGCAATCAAGGATATGAGTTCATGCTTGCGACGGGCCGAAATTATGAAAGTGCTGCAGCGATTGCGGAAGCCTTGGGTCTTGATCCAAATGAAATTCCCATTGTGTCACTCAATGGGATGCGTGTAGAGCATCCTATTCGAAATTATAAGGCAATTGAACCTCCAATGAGTTATGAAGCATGTGAGCGCATGGAGGCACTGGGTACGAAGTATTTTATGGGCATTCTCTATTGCTTTGATGACATTATATATTTTCAAATGGATTCCAAATCGGAAGAAGATTTTGTTTTTGGTGAAGATGAAGATCGCTTGAGATTTTTTAGTGATGGCACAAGAGTGTCTAAAATAAATCATTTAGACGATATTCACGACCGTTTTGAAAAGGGAGATTCAATTCTGAAAATCGTCTATATTCAAAATGTAGACTATACGGAATTGGTAAAGGAACGTATTGCTTTTGAAATGGAGTCGGATTTTGATCTGTTAATGGTTGCGCCTGGGTGGGCGGAAATAATGCCTAAGCGCATTAATAAAGGCGATGCAATAATGGCATATGCCGCAAGTCGTGGGATACAACCTAATGAGATAATTTGTTTTGGTGACAGTGATAATGACCTAACCATGATAAAACAATCGGGGATTGGTGTTGCAATGGAAAATGCTCGACATACTTTAAAAATCGTTGCGGATACAATTACGAGAAGTAATGATGAGAATGGCGTGGCGGAATATATTGCGGAACATTTAATTGATGTGAACGTCTTATGATAATTAATGATAATCGTGAGAGGGCGTGTTATAATATTACTAACAAGGAGGTACTATTATGAATAAATTATTTAAAGTAGCATTCGGTGCAGCAGCCGTACTCGGTGTTGGTGTAATCGTTAAAAAAATAATCGAAAAAGACATTATTCAAGATAAAGTTAAAGAACGTGAAGCCCTGAATTACCTTAAAGAAAAATATGGTGAAGATGCTTTAGATGGTAAGAAAATCATGATTGTGAACGACGACCATACGGTAACACAAGCGGACATTGCGAAGGATGTTCTTGAATACGAAATAAACAAATAAGAAGTCTTAGGACTTCTTTTTAATGAGAGGAGTTTATATGTCAGAAGGCATTGAAGCACTGCTTAAAGCAGGTATTCCGGTAAATATCATGTCACGAGATCCCTATAATGAAGCCTATTCAGGGATGAATGTTATGATTAACCATCAATTTGAAATTGTTTTTCGAGAGGGGCGGAGCACGCCTCAAAAGAAGGGTCATTTTGTAACACTTTGGAAAAAAGATATTCAAGATTTACAAAACATTCCATACTGCCTATCAGATTTAAAAGATGGTCTGCTCATCTATGTATCAGATGAATCGAATCCGGGTTTTTTTGCGATTTGTGGCGATGATTTTGATAAGCTTAAAATTTTAAAATCGGCTCATACACCGGGAAAGATGGGGTTTAGGGTTTATCATCCAACCATTGTACTTGCCTCATCCCAAGCACAGAAAACACAAGCAATCATGAAACCTTATTTTATTTCCGTTTCGGACCCTTGTTTTAAAAATCATATTTTGTCGTATTATGGGTCTTGAATTCTTAGAGTAACTTTGATACACTACATACGAATCCTTTAAGTAAGCACGAGATGTTTATAAGGAGTAAAAATATATTTTTTTAGTATATATTTATATTCTTTTCGGACTTATTTGATTCAAAATAAGTTTTTTTTTTGGAAAACTTATTATTTGGAACCAAATACAGGAGGGAAATATGAAGAAAAACAACTTCACACGTAGAATTATTTGGACATTGGTTTTAGGTTTAGGGGTCGGTCTTGGTTTTATCTTTTTAAGAGAAACCTTGATTGGAAATGGTAATGCTTCACTATGGAAGCAAATTAATGATTTATTGTTTGCGGATATCTTGCAGCCGGCAAATACAACAGCAATTGGTATTTTCTATATTATTGGTCAGATCTTTATGCGCTTATTACAACTTGTATTAGTGCCACTCATTTTCACATCAATTGTGCGTTCAATTCAACAAATTCAAGAAACACGCGTTTTAAATAAACTCGCCAAAAAAGGGTTCGGTAATTTTATGCAACTCTTGGCCATCGCAATCGTCTTAGCAAGTGTTACTGGATTTACCGCTTATAAATTAGGGGTCTTCCAAATTGCGAATCTCGGTGCAATTGAGATTACTGAAGGGGTTGTGAATCAGACCAACCCATTATCGATGTTGCTTAATGCGTTTAATAATAACGCCTTAGGAACACTCAGCAGTAATTCAAATATTATCGCGGTTGTAGTGCTGGCGCTTATTGTAGGTGTTATGGCTCAACAACTCGGTGAGAAAATGGAAGTTTTACCGAAACTTATTGATGAAATTTATCTTCTTTCTATGAAATTATTGGATGTCGTTATTACGAAGTTTGGTCCGATTGCAATTTTCTGTTTGCTTGTTCGTACGCTCGCATCATATGGAACGGATTACTTACAACCCGCTCTCATTTACATGATCTTAACATCGTTAACACTTCTTGTTTTAGGGTTTGTGTTGTTTCCGCTCTTTATTGCAATCAAGACGGGGTTATCACCCATTCCATTTATTAAGAAGATGTATAAAGTTGCTGTATTTGGCTTCTCTACCTCATCATCAGCAGCGACGCTGCCATTGACACAAGAGACCGTAATGAATGAGCTTGGTGTTGATGAAGCGGTCGCCTCCTTTATTGTGCCTCTCGCTTCCACCATTAACATGACAGGAACTGCAGTCATGCAAATTATTGCGACGCTCTTTGTTGCATCGGTAGCAGGGTATCATGTTGGAATCGTTGAGTTAGTTTCAATTATTCTTCTAACCATCATTGGTTCCATCAGTACGCCAGCTGCACCGGGATCGGGAGCCATTCTACTCTTTACAATCCTTACAGGAATGGGATATACAAACCAATATGCTCTTGCTGCATACAGTTTTATTCTCGCAATTAACCGTCCTGTCGAAATGCTTGTCACGGCAATTAATGTTGTGGATGATGGGGTCAGTGCGGTCTGTGTTGCACACGACTTAGAAGAATTAAATCTTAAAACGTATCATGAATCCCCTCAATCCTTACAAAATGAGGAACCCGTACTTGTGAAGTCATAAGAACGAAAACGATATACATCATGTATATCGTTTTTTTTATTTTAGATGTGTCATGCCCAGACCTTAATGGATGAAAAATATTACATGATTGCCCAGTTTCCAATCGTATCTTTTCAAAAATAAACATTATGATACTATGAATTTAGACATAGAAAGGGAGGTATAAAAGAACAAACTACGTTGTGTTTTCGTGTGCATTTTTTTATAAATGGAGGAAACTATGAATAAAATAAAAAAAATTGCATTAACAGGTCTATTAAGTCTTGTGGGTATGAGCTTATCCATTACAAGTGCCTTTGCTTGTACCGGTATCATTGTTGGGAAAAATTTAACCGAGGATGGTTCTGTAATTATTGGTCGTACTGAAGACCTTGAATTAAATCATAATAAAACCTTTGTTGTTAAAAATGTGGGGGAACGGATGATTGATAATTCGGTTCCATTTGTAGACCCATCGAATGGATTTAGCTATCCACAAAGTGAACATAATTTTAAATACACGGCGATTCCTGATGTAACCCCGCAAGAAGGTATGTATGATGCTGCTGGAATTAATGAAAAAGGGGTTGTGATGACGGCTACGGTATCTGCAAAATATGATCCAGCTTATAAAACTGTGGATCCCTATTTATCGGATGGATTAACAGAGGCGGCCATCACAACGTTAATTTTACCACGCATTCAATCTGCTCGTGAAGGGATCGAACTTATTGCAAACGTAATTGATGAAAAGGGTGCTGGCGAAGGAAATATTGTTGTTTTAGCGGACAAGGATGAAGTGTGGTATATGGAAATTCTTTCCGGTCACCAATATGCGGCCATTAAATTCCCTGATGATAAGTTTGGGGTCTTTCCAAATGCTTTTTACCTTGGAACGCTTGATGGTTTTGATGAGGGAGCGGTAATCCAGTCCGAAAATCTTAAAGAGACTGCGATAGCAGCCGGTCGCTATGTTGAACAAAATGGATCATTCCATATCGCAAATTCATACAATCCAATAAAAATGAGTGAGGGGAACCGTTCTCGCGTTTGGTCTGGGATCAAAGCAATCAACCCAAACAGCACCATTAATTATAATGATGATACCTTTGAATTACTACAATCGATGGATGGTAAGGTTGGGTTGAAGGATGTGATGAAATTCCAACGGAACCGACTCGAAGGTACAGACTTTATTCCTTCCGATGAAATTAAATTGGATAACAAAGGGAATATTATCGGAGAATACGATAAAGGAAGACTTAAATATCCAATTGGTAATATTAATACAATGGAAGCACATATCTTTCAAATTAAAGATTCGCTGCCAACAGATGCGGGTGCGGTAATGTGGCTTGCTGTGGGTTCACCCTTGGTTTCACCTTATATTCCTTATATGGGAACCATAACGGATACGCATAAATCTTACCAAGTTACGAGTACATCATTTGATGAAAACTCATGGTATTGGAATGCGAATTCAATTGCGCATCAAGTGTTTGGAGATGATGCGAAACGTAAAGAAATTCAGAATCAATGGCAGGAACTTGAAGATGCTTTAATTGAAGATCAACTGAATATAGAGAAGCGTTTTATGATGCGTTCCGCTGATTTTGATTACCAAGCACACACGCTGCAAATTGCGGATGATGCGTTTAATAAATTGAAGGCATTGGATCAAAAACTTAAGGGAATCGAACCAAAGTCAGAAGAACCCAAAACAGAGGAACCCAAAACAGAGGAACCGAAGGTGGAGGAGCCGAAAACGGAAAAACCTAGTGGTTCTGAAACAACAAAAGAAGATACTCCAAGTCCATCGGATCAAGGTGCAACACCTACTTCAAAAACCTTGCCAAACACTGGGGTTTCCGCATCAAAAACACTGCTATACGGTGCAATGGGCGTAGCGTTAGTGGGAATGGTTTTCGTTTATAAGTCTTATCGTAAAGAACACTAAAGAGGCATAATGCCTCTTTTTGTTGTTTATGATATAATTCAAGAAAAGGAGAACGTTTATGGAATTTAAAATTGAAGGGACTTATCCAGTCCTACGCTGTTTTCTTAATGAGGGGGAGTCCTTAGTTACAAGTGCTGGAAATATGTCTTGGATGACCTCCAATATGACTTATAAGGTACATTCGGGAGGCGGCTTTAAGAAAGCGTTTGGTCGTGCTTTTTCGGGAGAAGGATTTTTCCAAAATACGTATACTGCTGAGGCTTCCAATCAAGAAATTGCGTTCGCAATGTCGATGCCAGGTGTAATTAAACATATCGTTATGGACGGTTCTAAAACCTTTATCGCTCAAAAAAATGCCTTTCTCGCTTCGGAACCAGGCGTTGAATTTTCCAACGAATTCACCAAAAAATTATCGGCTGGATTCTTTGGTGGTGAGGGTTTTATTCTTCAAAAATTTTCAGGCATTGGGAACCTCTTTCTTGAAGCGGATGGGTCACTCATTACGTATGATCTTCAAGAAGGTGAGTCCTTATTAGTCGATCAAGGGAATTTATTTATGTTTGAATCCGGTGTATCTTATGCAATTGAAACCGTAAAAGGTTTAAGTAATAAATTTTTCGGTGGTGAAGGGTTCTTCTTGGTTAAGTTGACTGGACCCGGTCAAGTAGTGCTTCAGACACTTCCAATTTCGAATTTGGCGGGAGAAGTCAATCGAGTCCTCCCAACCTCAAACTAGACTAAAGAATCAACGGATTATAAGGAGTTCCATTTCATGGAAACTCCTTTTTTTTATAACATAAAAAACCGTACATTTTCTGTACGGTTATCGCATCCTCTGTCTCTACATAATACACCTAACTTTGAGTCGGAGTGGTATAGGTTTTCCCTTTGGTATCCACTGTTACATGCTTCATAACTTGTTCGCTTCCATCGACAGGACGATTTTCCTGATTTGTTTTCACATTCACGATCCGATCAACGGTCTCCATGCCTTCAATAACGTTTCCAAAAGCGGCATAACTTCCGTCAAGATGAGGGGAATCGCTGGTTACGATAAAAAATTGTGAACCTGCTGTATCATTGCCTTTGCTGCGTGCCATCGATATAACACCACGTTGGTGTTTGATAGGATTATCAAAATTGTTTTGAGCGAATTCGCCTTTTATCGTATAGCCAGGACCACCAGTTCCGGTTCCTTTAGGATCACCACCTTGAATCATAAATCCCGGAATGACGCGATGAAATAATAAGCCATCGTAAAACGAATTTTGAGCCAAGCTAATAAAATTGTTTACGGTGTTTGGAGCGATATCTGGATAAAGTTCTACTTTAATAATACCGCCATCTTCCATTTCGATTGTGACGACAGGATTGGTGTCTTTTGAGAAGTCTTGAACCTCTGATGACGCATCCGGTTTCGGTTGGTTAGGGGTCTGTGAACACCCAGTCAGTGAAATTAAAACAAAAAAACTCATAACAAGTAAGGTTGTGATTTTTTTCATAGTGCCTCCATTTTTCTATTATTATATCATATTTCTATTTTTACGCTTTACCAAAGGATTTTTAAGGTTAATTGACGAACAACGATAATCAAGTAACGTTTAGGGTTAAAAGCACTCATACAAGGGTATTCGGGAATTAAGTAAAGTTTACCAATATTTTACTTGTGAAATGTTACCGTTTACACTTGACAAGTATGCTTGCAAACGCAATAATGGACACGTAAGCGCTAACAATATGAAATACATGAGAAATATCTTTGGTAAAGATATCGATTAAAGATATTTAAATGTTTACTGGTTTTTACTAAATAGGAGGAAGAGTATGAATTCGTCATTTAGAAAAGCAGTTAAAATTATGGGGGTGGTGGTAGCTGTGACGTGCTCAAGTGTTTTCATAGAAAAAACCCCAATCCATGCTGCTGTCGTGGAACCTGTTGTAATCAAAACAGATTCACGAAATGTTGATTTTAATGATGATTGGAAATTTAAGCTGAATGTTTCAGGCGCATCAAGTCCAAGCGAAGTTGATTATGATGAAACAGATTGGCAATCGTTATCATTACCTCATGACTGGTCAATCTTTTTTGATTTTGACCATAACTCACCGGCACAAAATGAGGGTGGTTTGTTAAATGGTGGTACGGGTTGGTATCGCAAAACATTTATTTTTGATAAAAAGATGGACAAACATGTTCGTTTAAATTTTGGTGGCGTCTATATGGATTCCACGGTATTTGTGAATGGTAAAGAAGTTGGAAACTATCCGAACGGCTACACGCCTTTTTCTTATGATATAACGAATTATATCAATCAAGAAGGCCCGAATACGATTGCGGTCAAAGTTGTGAATAAACAGCCAAGTAGTCGATGGTATTCAGGAAGTGGAATCTATCGTGATGTTTCCTTAACGTATACTGACGATGTTTCCGTAAAAGAGTATGGAACAACCGTCTTAACACCAAACTTAGAAAAAGAAGTTGGTCATGAGGTTACGACTGATGTTAAGACGACCATCGTAAATAAATCAAAAAAAGCTGAAAAAGTTAAAGTTAAAACTGAAGTTGTAACGGTTGATGGAACTTCAATGGGATCATCCGAAACGAAAGAAGTTGAAATTCAAGCTGGGAAAGAACACACCTTGGATTCAACCATAAAGGTTACAAATCCAACGTTATGGGATATCGACACACCGGTAACGTACCGCGTTAAAACACAAGTTTTAAAAAATAACCGTGTCGTCGATGAGACAATCGAACGATTTGGTTATCGTTTTATGAATTGGACTCCTGATGGCGGTTTTTCATTAAATGGTAACGATGTTAAGTTCTATGGAGTTTCAATGCACCATGATCAAGGGGCACTGGGTTCAGTTGCGAATTATGATGCAATGCGACGTCAAATGGAAATTCTAAAAGATATGGGCGTTAACGCTGTTCGAATTACGCACAACCCTGCAGATGATAAGCTCCTTGCGATTGCTGAAGATTTGGGACTTATGATTATCGATGAAGCCTTTGACACATGGTATGGTGGTAAAAAGCCTTATGATTATGGTCGTTTCTTCGATGCAAAAGCAACCCATCCCGAAGCACTTGAAGGCCAAACATGGGCAGAATATGACCTTAAACGTATGATTGCACGTGGTAAAAACTCACCTGCAGTCATTATGTGGTCTTTAGGTAATGAAATTGGAGAGTCCAACGGAGGTAGTGAAAAAGCGGTTCAAACGATCCGTAATTTACACCGATGGACGAAAGAAGTTGATGAAACGCGCTATACAACCATGGGACAAGATGTTTACCGTTGGGCTGCAACAGGTGCACATGAGCGTATCAGTGCTGAAGTTGATGCAGTTGGAATCAACTATGCTGAAGATTCTTATAAAACGATTCGTGCAAAACATCCAGATTGGTTAATTTATGGATCTGAAACCTCCTCAGCAACACGAAGTCGTGGTGTTTATGCATTCCCGGATGAATTACGTTCGCATGACAACAGTGCAGCGCGTAAGTATCAACAATCGGATTATGGTAATGATCATGTTGGTTGGGGTAAAACAGCAACCAATTCATGGATTCCAGATCGTGATGAAAAAGGGTATGCGGGTCAGTTTATTTGGACCGGATTTGATTATATTGGTGAGCCAACACCATGGCACAACCAAAATCAAACGCCACCAAAATCATCTTACTTTGGTATCATAGATACCGCTGGATTCCCTAAAAATGATTTCTACCTCTATCAAAGTCAATGGAAAGATGTAAAGACTGATCCAATGGTGCACATCTTACCACACTGGAACTGGGAGAAAGAATCGCTTTTAGACTACAATATGAGAACACGCGATGGGAAAATTCCCGTACGTATCTTCTCCAATGCGGCGAAGGTTGAGTTGTTCTTAGATGACGTCTCACTGGGCGAAAAAGCATTTGTTCAAAAAACAACAGCGTATGGTCGTCCTTATCAGGAAGGTGCCAATGCTAAAGAATTATACTTAGAATGGCGCTTGGATTTTAAACCTGGTACTTTAAAAGCCGTTGCGAAAGACGCAGAGGGCAACGTTATCGCTGAAGATGTGATTCAGACTTCAAAAGGATCTGCAGCTGTAGCATTAGCTCCTGAAAAACGTGTGATTCAAAATGGTCGTGATCATTTATCCTACATTCATGTGAATGTAGTAGATGAAAACGGTGTGATGAATCCGAATGCTCAAAATAATATCATCTTTACCCTAGAGGGAAATGGTGAGATTGTTGGGGTCGATAATGGGGATCCTGCAAGTAATGAACGTTATAAAGCACAACATGATGGTACATGGCAACGAAAAGCGTTCAATGGTAAAGCACTTGTCATTGTGAAATCGGATGGCCAACCAGGTTCCTTTAAGTTGACTGCGAAAGCTGAAAACTTATCTGAAGCAAAGACTGAAGTCTTTGCGATTGAGAAACAACCTGAGACCCCTGAAATTTTAGGATTTGATGATGTTTCTGTATTTACCGAAACACATGTCCAACCTGAACTCCCAACGACTGTAAATGCTATTTACTCTGACGGAACGGAAAAGAAAGTGGATGTAAGTTGGGAAACCATCGATGCATCGAACCTTGAACAACCTGGATCTTTTAAAGTGAATGGAACCGTCGAAGGGGTAACACGCCCTGTAACGGCAACCGTATGGGTGCGCATGATTACTGATCTTATTGATCCAATCCTTGCGACGCCAAAGGGCACCGTACCAACCTTACCCTCAACCGTTACCGCTTATTATTCAAATGGTGCGGAAGTAAACTTACCGGTAACATGGGACTCTATTTCTGAAGCTATGGTTGCGAAAGCAGGCATTATCAAGGTTTCCGGTCAAGCACATTCGGGTGGTCAGGATTATCCGGTCACTGCCCATATTACAGTGTTAGAACCGAAAGCGGTAAGAGAAAATATTGCCGTGCGTCGTCCACAAGATACGTATCCAATCGCTACAAGCTCCTACATGAGTGGTGGTGATCGAATCGAACGGATTAATGATGGTACCATTGCTTTTGAAAACCGATGGACCAACTGGGTTAATAATTATGGTGACAAAAAAGAAGAATGGGTCATGTTAGAGTTTGAAAAGATTGAAACAATCCATCAAGTTGGAATTCATTTCTTTACAGACAATACAACGAAAGTACCTGCTTCCTTAATCATTGAAACAAGTGTTGATGGTGTATCCTTTACACCTGTTGTAAATCAAAGTAAAAATGATAATTTTGTGGTGACAGCAGGGGATGTGACCAAGGAAATTCCAATCACCTTTGATACAGTTGATGCGAAGTTTATTCGCCTCAATATGACTTCACAAATGAATGGCGATAAGCCAAGACCTATGGGTCTTTCTGAATTAAAAGTAATCGGTGATACCCTTAAGATTGAAGCCAATTCTAAAGCTGAATTGGAAATGATTCATCTTGATGACAAACCGTTAGAAAACTTTAAATCCGATCAAAATGTTTATGTTGTAAGCGTACCATTTGGAAAAGCATTACCAATTCTTAAGGGTACAGCAAAACCAGGTTCTTTTGTAAATGTCGTCCAACCTACCCGCGATAATAATTATCAAGGGAAAGTTCGTGTTACATCTGAAGATGGGTTAAACTCGAAAGATTATGATTTGACTTATGTTGTTTCCGATCCAGTTTATGATCATTCAACCCTTACACTCGATCGTTTACAAGGTAAAACTCAGGAAACCATTGCCTTTAAATTGGAAAGTTTCCTTGAAGATGGAACAGTGATTGCACCTTCACTACTTGATATCACATATGAAGTGGTCCAAGGTGAAAAATCAGGAGTTCGTATGGAATCGGGCTTAATCTACTTACATCAAGAGGGAACGTATACTGTTAAAGCGCATATTGCTTACGGTGGTAAATCATACGAAAGCAACGATGTTACCTTTACGGTAACGAAAAATGATGTTCAAGAACCGATTAAAGCATTTAAACCAATCGTGATAAGAACAGATCGCAGTAAGAAGATTGAACTGCCTCAAACCGTTACAGCCCAATATGAAACACTCTTTGATAAAGACGTTTCAGTAACTTGGGATGCATTTGATGAACAACGTCTTGAAGAATACGGAACCTTTGAAATTAAGGGTCATGTTGAGGGTACAAAACTTCAACCTGTCGCTAAGGTTATTGTCGAGGGTTATGTCGGTGTTGAAAGCTTTAGTCTTGTGACACCTCAAGATAAATCCTTTAAACTACCACTTAAAGCAAAGGCATACCACAATACGGGTCGTGTTGATGAATTTAATGTCACTTGGGAAACCTTTGATAAAGAAAACTTAAAAACCCCAGGGACCTATATACTCAAAGGTATGGTCGAAACAGCAAATGCCGAAACAACGCTTTCGATCCGCGTTACCGCCAATTACGAAAAAGGCGATAACATCGCTAAGATGTGGACCGGTTCGGAATTGCCAGCTGCAATCGCATCCTTTACAAACGATGGTCCAGGTTCTAACGATCGTGTCAGTGCAATGAACGATGCGGTTATCTCGTATACTAACAGTCCTGCAAACCGTTGGACCAACTGGCAAGCACAAAGTCGCGAAAAAGACTGGGTGGGAATTGTCTTTGCGGATGCAGGGACTATGGCACCACGCTTCGTTGATAACTTTAATATTGGTTTCTTCGAAGATAATGGAACAGGATTCCCTGGTTCGTATGTAGTTGAAGTCTTGAAAGAAGGAATTAAACCAGAATTGCCAACAAAATTTGGTCATATAAGCAGTGAGGATTCAGTCCTGAATAATCCAAATAATTGGGTTGAAGTACAAAACCTGAAGGCAAAACCGTTTGCGTATGAAACCATGAATACGTTAACATTTGATGGTGTGGAAACATATGCGGTACGCATTAACATGACCAAACAAGCCAACAAAAAAGGAATTGCGATTACAGAAGTGGAAGTTTATGATCGCATCGCTAAAGCACATCAAGACTTTAACGTGACATTACTTGTTGATGGAAAAGAAATTGATGCATTCGCGCAAAATAACAATTTTGTTTATGAACAAAAAACAAATAATCTACCTGAACTCGAACTTAAGACATCGCAGAATGCGAGCATTACTGCTATTGAAACCGATAATGGGATGAAATATGTTGTAAGAGCAGAGGATGGTATTAATACAGAAACATACACAGTTACTTATGACTCAACGATACGCGATGCACGCAATGCTTTAGTAGCGATGATTACAAAGGCTAAAAACATTGATATCGAAGGGTATGAAAGTACTGGTGTACAAGCGATGCAAGCATCAATTCTTAAAGCGCAAGATGCTGTGGATGATCTGAATTCAGATGTGAAAACACTGGAGAGTCTCGCACAGTTATTGCAAGAGCATATCGATAACTTAGAAGAAGTTGGCAATCAAATTGAGAAGGCACGTGCATCGCTTAAAGCGATGATTGAAATTGCTGAGAGCATTGATCGATCACTTTATACTGAGGAAAGTCTTGCAGCTTTAGATAAACAACTATCATTTGCAAATGTAAGTTTTAATGATGCATCCGCAACAACTTCAATCCTTGAGGTTGTTACGAATAATCTTCGTGAAGCGATTTTTGGTTTAGAATATCGTGATCAAACCATTAAGGGACCTTTAGATTCAATTACCTTGAATCCAAATGTTACGTTAGATGGTTCAAAACCAATCACAGAAGCGGCATTTATTGAAGCCCTTAATATTCAAAACCCAGACGGCATTGCGTTTGATATTGAAACGAATTTTATGGAACTTGTCGACCAAAATACGGAAGGAACTTATGCGGTAACGGTACGTCTTACACGCTTACAGCGTTCATTCTTCCGCATGAAATCCAATCCATATGTAAAAGAATTTAAAGTTGATGTAACGATTCAAAAGGAAGAAGACAAACCTATTGTCATTGACCCAAATGAGAAAACAGAAACTCCAACCACACCACCAACCACACCACCAACCACATTACCAACAACCGGTGTTGGATCACGAAATGTGACGACACTGATTACACTTGGTGGGTTGATGTATGTTGTAAGTCTTAAAAAGAAACGTAAACAACAATAATGGTTTAAAAAGAACTCATGATTATGAGTTCTTTTTTTGATAGGGTCTGTTAATGATAATAAACATCGATTATGAAATGTATTCTATGTTATACTTTTTTAGAGAAAGGAGGGATTAATGATGAAAAAATATGATGAGATCCCTCTAAATTTATTTTTTTAAAATACCTTTGGATATTTTTAGAGCAGACACGATTATAAAGGTTCAAAAGGAAGGTAATTAAATGAAAAAAGTATGTATTGATGACTTAACCGATGCACTCTTTAAAGATGCATTTATGGCGTATTTTCATGAATTTGGTTATGAAATAAGCAATCATCATGAATTTTTTGAAGCAATGAATCGTGAAGAAAACAATGAAGTTTTAGCGTATGAAGAAGCGGGTCAGATCATTGCGTTTATCATGTATCGATATGATCATCTTAGCCATTGGTTTTTTACGGAGCATGTGATGTTTGTTCGTGAACTTTGGGTCAAGCCATCCCATCGAACACATGGGTTGGCTTCAAAATTACTGATGGAAGTCGAAAGCGAAGCGCAGACAAATCAAGTCTTTAAACTCATCCTAACCACCGATTCCGCGCAGCATCTTTACTTAAAAAATGGATATATCCTTGACCGAAGTTATCGCGCGAAAAACAATCATCCTGTCTATATTAAATCCTTAACGATAGATTAATTCGTGAATCGATTTGATCGATCCAAACACCAAATTCTTTTTGGTGTTTTTTATTCACAATGTTTTAATAGAAAAGCTAGAACCTAAAGCCCTTCTGTTTTAGATTTGGAGGAATGCATTCTTTGTAATTATTAACGTCCTTTCATTTTGATTCAGCCAAAATCAGTGTGATTTTATTGTGAAATAGGGTATAATGAATGTTACTTTAAAAAAAGAAAAATGGAGTTTTTATGAGTCAATTAAGTGAAAAGTTATACTTTAGTCAAAACCCTTTTACACTCTATACGCCGATTCATTTCTTAATGTTAATATTGGCGGGGATTTGTATCGGAATAGTGATTAAAAAACGTGATGAAATTGCAATGGGGAAATATGCTTGGTTACGATGGGTTTTCCTTGGCGTCTATTTGATTCAACAGGGGTTACTTTATAGTTGGTATGCGATGAATCATCAACTGACCTTACATGACGCGTTACCGCTTTATCCATGTCGTATTTTGCAGATTATGACAATTATCCTACTTGTATCGAAACAGGAACGTATCTATGAAGTTTTGGGATTGCTTGGAATTCCTGCAGCCGTAACTGCCTTGATTTTAGCAGATACCAGTGGGTTTAGCTTCCCGAATGCGATGTTTATACAATTTTTTGTAGGACATTCATTAATGATTTTAGTGCCACTCTATATGAAGTATCGTTATCATTTCTCCATGCAGGAAAGTGCAACATTAGGTGTCATCAAGATGGTGGGTGGTTATTTTATCATCGTAAGTTTTATTAACCATCTAATCCAAACAAATTATGGGTATGTTTCAACACCACCGGTAGCATTAAGTTTTCTAAATGGCGTTCCAAGCATCATTTATACATGTGGCTACTTCATGATCTATGTTGGTGTGGTATTAGCAGGAAGTAAGATCGCAACACATCAGGATGCTGATGAAATCATATTTACGATAGAGTCGTAGCATACATTACGCGTTTAAACCAATTCATGAAGAATTGGTTTTTTTTAACAAAAAAAAACCACTTTATTTCGAAAGTGGTTTGAATTATTTCTATAATTTACGATCAGAGATAAATGCGAAGAATACCATTGCAATTGCATTGATTGCAAGAACATTAATCGCGAAAACCATACTTGTACGGTCTGCAATTGATCCAATAATTTGAGGGGTAATGATTCCACCTAATGCAGCACATGTAAGCAATAAGGCTAAACGTTTTTGGTTCCCAATAACATATTTTGATGTATTCGCAATACTTGTTGGATAGATTCCTGCAAGACATAATCCAAGTCCTAAAATCGAAATTGTAATAATGACTGGATTCATTGTTGATACAAGACCAAAGAATGCGATTGCGGCTCCAACGGTATAAACCAACACCAGTTTGGATCCTTTAACTTTTTGAGAAATAAATGCAGTCATTAAACGTCCAATCATTATCATAATCCATGTCAAGGAAACTAAGGTTGCAGCAAATGCGTCGGACAAAATGTTCATACTCTTTAAGTAGGTCATAAACCAACCGTTAATCGTATTCTCCAAACCTAGATAGAAGAACATAACAAATGCAACTGCAAAGAAAGCGAAGTCTAATTTTTGCGTTTCCACAACATTTGTGGATTTTTGTTGTCCATTTAAATCGAGATCCATGGTGAGATAATTAATCCATGAAATGGTTGTAATTGCAGTTAAAAATAGAATGAGTTGATTAAAGTCAAATCCAATTTTTTTCAAACCAATAATTACAAAGGATGCAAGACCGGCACCAATCGCAAAAATTGTATGAAGCATATTCATGTCTCGTGACTTATTATCACTAAGATCATTAACGATGGCATTACTTAAAATACTTACGGCACCACGTCCAATTCCCATTAAGATAAATCCAAGCCATAATATTTTACGAATGGATTCTGTAAATACTACAATCGATAAAAAACTTAAGGGTACAAGTGCAGCGAGAATACCAATCGCAATTTTGTTTCCGAAGCGTTCAGATACAAAGGGACTGATAAAGTTAGAAAGTAGGTTACCTACCGCAAACATTGAGAGTAAGGTTCCTGCATCGCTATAAGAGAGATTCAGGTTTGTAATAAGGTCTGGCATAATTGCGCCAATACCTAGGATAAAGATCCCACTTAAGAAGAAACTAAAGTAGGTTCTTAAGATTGTTTTGTTTTTCATATTGTTATTCTTTCCTCCACAAATCATCACGTATCGGTGACGACAACACTAACCATTCTAATTAAGTAAACCGGTTTTGTCAAACAAACCTCTCTACTTTGATTGAATTGGCATCAATGGATCTTTTTATTTTGAATTAAGACACTTTTTACTTGCGTGAATTCTGTCGCTCACGCATAATAGAATTATTAATAAGGAGGGCGCTATGATCCCAATTACAATTATTTCTGGGTTTTTAGGATCTGGAAAAACAACATTCATCAATCAAATTCTACGTGAGTCTCAAGACGATACAATTGGTTTAATTATCAATGAAATTGGATCTGTAAACCTGGATAAAGCATTTATTAAATATGATCAAGATCGTATTTTTGAAATTAACAGTGCGTGTTTATGTTGTGTCGATGATCGTGAATTTGAACGTGCGATTCTAGACTTAAAGCAACAGTTTGAGGCCCAAAAGATGCACTTGAAGTCAATCATCATTGAAACAAGCGGACTTGCGGAAGTAAATCCCTTAATTCAAACGATTTTAAAGTCACAACCAATCCAAAACCATTTCTTTTTAAACGAAATTATTACCCTTGTGGATGCACTCAATGGGGATCAAGCATTGGAACACTACCGTGAATCGTTGGAGCAAATCGCTTTTGCTGATCGGATTTACATCACGAAAGCCTCATCAACACCGTATTCCCTTTTAGGTAAGTTAAAAGCTATTAATCCATTAGCTCCAGTTTCTCTTTTAAAACAGGATCAAACTTATCTTCATCTTTTAAATGAAGACCGTTTTGATGCATCACATACCAAGTATGCCTCGTTAAATCAAACGGTTTTAAATCAATCGCATGAAACCAAACATCATCGTCATTCACACGTGGATACCTTGACACTTTACGCTGAAAATCCACTATCTTTTTCTGATTTTAAAGAGTGGCTTGTGGAACTGGTAGAATCAATGGGACATGATCTTCTTCGTTATAAAGGGCTTTTGTCGGTAGAGGGAATCGATGCATCCATTGTCGTTCAGGGGGTTGCGAGCACCTTTATGATTGATTATGGTGATGAAAACCAAGAAACGCAAAGTCATTTCGTAGTTATCGGTCGAAATATAAATGTTGAGCAAATAACGTTATCGTTTAAAGCGCTGGAGCGTCGGAAGGAGTAAGACAATGTTTATTGTTAAAATAATGCAGTATGAGCGTCATCATACATTAGGGATCTTTGATACAGAAGCAAATGCGCTTAACTTTATCAAACAAATTCCTCATATTGAAATTGAACAGTACCAAATTGAAGGGGTCGAAGAACCGTTTACGGATTACTCGATCAATCGAGAAAACTTGCCTGATTATGAGGAAATTCACTACCGTGGTAAGCGTGTCCCAATCACAAAACACATGTTTGTTCCTAATGAACGAATTTCGGTCTTTGTGATTCCAGTAGTATACATGGATAGTTCAGAGACAGGGATGGTTGATGATGCAACCCAAGTGGATGCATATCTTGTAACCAATGAAGAAGTAGCGTCTTATATTGATAAACGTGAATTTCTTGCACGAAAAATAATGGAAGAAGCAGATGCTCGTGGTTTTAGAAATATCGAACGTGCGTATGCGGGATCTGAAGATGGAGAAGCAATTATCGCCATGGATTCAATGGGAAACAGTCGTTTTTTAACGCATCTCGATGCAAGTCTTGTTGACCAATTTGAATTTAATGATGATGAGACGTTAAAACGGATTTTGAAACATACATTTGAATAAGTTATGACCGCTTTTAAAGGGTATCAAAAAAAACGCTCGCAGGTTTTGTTGAGCGTTTTTTTTAGATTTTATTGAAATAATCGTTGCGCTTCTCGAATGCCACGTCGCGTGAGCTCAAAACCACCAACAACCCATAGTTTCGTATAACCCGCTTCTTGGAGTAACGTGATGCTCTCTTTAACCTGTTCTTCATCTAGGTCGAGGTTTGAAGCAATTTCTTGTATGAATGAACTGTTGAAATTAGAAACCGTTCGCGAACAATCTTTTCGATCACAACGGGTTTGGTACAAAAGATAAAGCTGTTGCAACACATCGTATTGTTGTTTTTCCATAAAATGCCTCCTTTGTCTCGATTATATCATGTGTTTGTGAAAGGTCATGGTTGTTGACTTGGAGGATTGATGAATCTAAGATTGAGTTAGAAAGTAGGGGATTGTATGAAGGGAATTGTTATTGATGAAATTATGCAAACGGAGGATGCTTTTATATCGACTTCAATAGATGCATATTCGTTAAAAAATGTTGCAGAAGATGAGTTGATTCTACATCTTTTTCAACATAAAGGCATCAATATGGGTGTTGATGATGTAAGAATGGATGATTTTGATAAAGGGCTTGCGTTTTACCAAAAACAAGGACAACCGGTTATGATTCGTAACTCGGGGGGTCGTTCAATCGTGGCGGATGAAGGGGTTTTGAATATGTCACTTACATTTCATTCTTCTGCGTCGATGAACGATAACTACCTTATGTATGGTGATTTTATTCGTGAAGCACTTCAACCCATTTCAAATAAAATTGAGATATATAAAGTAACGGGTGCATATTGTCCTGGTGATACGGATATGAGTATACACGGGAAAAAGTTCTGTGGTACTGCGCAACGTCGTTCAGGGTCAAAAACATCAATGGTATGTTACATTAGTGTCTGCGGTGACCAAATAAAACGAGGTGAACTGGTGCGAGATTTTTATGCTCACTGCCGGGGCGATGTCGTCGATGTTAATCCCCATTCCATGGAATCATTGGACATGCTTACAGGGTATGAATTGACACCACGATACATCGGTGATCTTCTGATTCATGAACTATCTAAGCGTTGTGATTTTATTGAGTTTCGAAAACGGGATGATTTAGATCAAAATCAATTTCAAGAGGCAATGCAACGTACACAAGATCATAACCAAAGGCTGTTACCGTAATGATTCGAATCATGTATAATGGACTTTGAGGTGGATTATGAAAAAAATTGTTAATGGACTTTTGAGTTTGCTTGTAATTGTTGCTATGTTCGTATTGGTTGGCACATTGATGGTACAATCCCAATTGGGACAGATCTCTTCATTTATTGAACCAACATTTATGGATGTTGAAACACAGGTAGCGCACTACTTTGAGCCGATTCGCGCCATGATTCCAGAACCAAAGCAAAATGAGTTTGATGCATTGCAAAAAGAGGTCGTTCAAAATCCAAAATTTCAAGAAATTTCTGAAACACTGGTAACGAATGCTTTAAGTGATGTCGTGACGGGTGACATCAGTATGAATGAGCTTGCATTAAAGGGAGAGGTTCAATCCTATATTGAATCCTATGCCCCTGAAATTGAGTCATTGAGCGAGGGCAATGTTTCGGTTGAAGAAGTCAGTGCAGTTGTGGAGGAGGCTTTAAATCATCCCGATGTGCAGCGTACGTATGAAACCATCATTACTCGTGTTCAACAAGAACTTTCTCCCAACCAACAACGCGTGTTAACTGGGGTTCATTGGTTTATGAACAAACGCAGTAAGATTATCATAGGGACCCTTGTCAGTATAGCACTCATTCTTTTAACGCTCATGCTTATGAATACGGGCTGGCATTGGACGAAACTTTTTGGGAAGATTGCATTCATTACAGCCGCTTTAATGCTTGCACTCTATCTTATTTCGCCTGTAATCCTGGATGCTCTCCAACAGCGCTTCGGTACGGAAATTTCATTGAAACAGAATCCCTTTAGGACATGTCTATGGATGGCTTTGGGGAATTTTGGAATGAGTCTGTTATTTAAAATTATGAGTCGATTGGAAGCATAAAAAAACAAACATCGCTAAATACTTCAGTGATGTTTGTTTTTCTTTTGGGAAAAAAACTTACTTTGCATGTGTGATTGTTTTAATTTTCTCGATAAAATATTCAGGAAGTGGCACTTCAAATTGCATGAGTTTTAAACTTTTAGGGTGAATAAATTCAAGTTTTGAAGCACAAAGGTATTGGCCACTTTGATCTGCATCAAGCGGGTGCCCGTATTGGGGGTCACCATGAAGCGGAATCTTAGCGTAAAGCGCATGAACACGTATTTGATGTGTTCTTCCAGTTTCAAGTTTACAACGAATCAAACTTGAGTTTATATAAGTTTCAACTTTCTCGAAATGGGTTCGGGCTGGTTTGCTCCGTGCTTGATTCACAGTCATAATCTTGGTGTTTGATTTATCAGGGCCGATGGGCGCATCAACCAGAACATGGGCCTGTGGCAATACGCCGTGAACTAAGGCGTAATACGTTCGATTCATTGTTTTATCAAGCAACTGCTCAGCGAGAAATTGATGTGTTTTATCATCTTTGGCAACGACAAGAAGTCCAGATGTATTTCGGTCAATGCGATGAACAAGACCGGGGCGAATATAGTGATCTTTGTTGTGATTTAAATAATAGATCAATCCATGAAGTAACGTATCAGATTTAACACCATGACCCGGATGTACGACAAGGCCTCTGGGTTTATTCACGACAAGAAGGTATTCGTCTTCGTAAACGACATCAATGTTCATTTTAACAGGTTCTATATCCAATGTTTTTACTTGATAGGTTGAAGCGGTAATACAATCATTGAGCTTCGTTTTGTAATTTGCTTTCGTGGGCATATCGTTACATAAGATGGTTCCATCTTTGATCATACTCGCAATTTTACTTCGTGATAGGTCTAGGTGTTCATTTAAAAAATGGTCAATGCGTTGTCCAATTGTCTTCGACGTAATAATCCATGATTCCATATTCATACCTCTATTTTTTACTTGGAAATTATATCATGTGGTGAATCCAGATAAAAGCCTAAAAAGAGAAGAATAGTATCGCGCAAAACAATTGTTAATTTGAGGTGAAATTACACAAGTGCGTGCATTTCGGACACTATTTAGATTTCACTTCTTAAAAATATATGAATTCAAATGATTTCACATGATTAATGCGTTGTTTATCGTTTATAATTTCTTGACGAGGTGGATTATGAGACGAACAGTTATGATGATTTTAGCAATTCTATTTTTAGGATTAGCCCTGTTGGGTGTATTGCTCCCAGTGCTACCCACAACGCCCTTTTTGTTATGTGCATCCATATGTGGTGCAAAGAGTTCTGACCGATTTCATCACTGGTTAACGCATACGTCGGTATATCAAAATCATTTGGATGATTTTGTCACGAAACATACGATGAAGCGAAAAACTAAAAAGAAAATTTTATGCTTGGCTACGATCATGATGGCGTGTGCTTTTTATTTTTCAAAGAATTTTTACGCACGCATCATAATCGGTTTGCTTATTCTGTTTAAATATTATTATTTTATCTTTAAAATTGCAGATGAAGATGACGTAACGATGCTGGAGGATTCAAAGTATGATCAATATTCAACTCATAAAGACTGTTGAGGAAGCAAAAAAACCAATTTTGGAAACAGTTTTTTATAAATGGGTCGCACTCATTACAAATATCGTATTAACGTATGTTTTTGTTAAGGTTTTAGGCGACCATTATATAGGCATGTCGTTCCATGTTCCATTTTATTTTTGGATTGCCCTTGTTTTAAAGGGGATTGCAATTTTTAAAAGCTCGCGTGCAATGCAAAAGACAAGTTCATGTGTAAAAATTAAAATGCGATCGTTAATTTTTGGGAAGATCTTTGAGCTTGGATCAGATTATCAATCGGTTTTAACGAGCAGTGAAATTACGCAAGTTTCGACAGAAGGGGTTGAACAACTCGAAAATTATTTTGCCCTTTATACACCCCAATTTATTTATAGTCTTCTTGCACCTTTAACACTCTTTGTGTTTTTGCTTCAGTATTCTTTTCGTGTAGCGTTTGTTCTTTTTATTTGTGTTCCGTTGATTCCTTTATCAATCATTGTAATTCAGAAGCTTGCCAAAAAATTATTAAATAAGTATTGGTCGAAATACACACGTTTAGGCGATCATTTTCTTGAGAACCTTCAAGGTCTGACAACCTTAAAAGTCTTTGATGCAGATCGTTTGCGTCAAGAACAAATGGATGAGGATGCCGAATCTTTTCGGAAAGTGACCATGCGGGTTTTGATTATGCAATTGAATTCTATATCCGTGATGGATTTGGTCGCCTATGGGGGAGCCATGTTGGCACTTGTCATTTCAGTTTTTGCTTATAAATCAGGGACTCTCTCCCTAACAGGAATGTTACTCTTTATTTTACTTTCATCCGAGTTTTTTATTCCAATGCGCCAGCTGGGTTCCTATTTCCATATCGCAATGAATGGAATGGCTGCAAGCGAGAAAATATTTAAATTACTTGCAACGGAGGCAGATTGTAAAAAGATCTTATCGGACTCATTCAGTGATCAAGGGTATGTTGTCGAAGACGTATCGTTTTCATATACAGATTCGCCCGTTTTATCAAAAATAAACTTTTATGCAGAGTCCCATGAATTTATTGGTATTGTTGGTGAAAGTGGCTCGGGGAAGAGCACGTTGGTCGCCTTGCTTATGGGACGCATTCTTCCGCAATCCGGACACCTCTATTTTGGTGGTCAAGAGATTAACTGCAGTCAACTTTATAAACATGTAACATATGTAAGTCATGACAGTATTATCTTTAAGGGGAGTGTCCGCGAAAATCTGATGATGGGCGGTTCTTATTCCGATGAGAGTCTTAAAGCATGTTTAAATCGTGTAAATCTTGAGTTATGTCTTGATCATGAAATTAAGGAACGTGGCTCTAATCTTTCTGGAGGACAAAAACAACGTTTGGCTCTTGCACGTGCTTTAGTTCACGATACCCCATTCTATATTTTTGATGAAGTAACGTCCAATATTGATGTTGAGAGTGAAATGATTATTCTTAATACCATTCAACAACTTCGTCATGACGGAAAAGGGATTATTATGATTTCTCACCGTTTGGCAAACTGTTTTGAATGTGATCGCATTTACGTACTTGATCAAGGTGAGATTGTTCAATGTGGTGATCACCATACCCTTATGGAAACGCCTGGGGTTTATCAAGAACTTGTAAAAGCACAACAAGATCTTGAAAACTATATTTTCTTGGAGGCATGTTAACGATGAAAAAGCGAACTGGATTAGGTATTATGAAAAGTCTTGTAGGGTTTGTAAAGCCACTCTATCTTCCGATGTTGGGCGCAATTACCCTTGGCGTACTAGGGCATTTCGCGGCCATCGGAATTCCTTATTTATCAGCACGTATTGTAGTCGAAATTATTGAAAGCAATTCATTTACTTTTTTACTCATCATTCTTATTTGCAGTGGCTTATTAAGAGGGGTGTTTCGATATGGTGAACAAGCTTTAAATCATTTTATAGCTTTTAAACTGTTAGCCCATATCCGTCATCAAGTTTTTGAGAAATTAAGAGCCCTGGCCCCCGCAAAATTAGAGACAAAAGATCGCGGAAATTTAATTGCAATGATAACCAATGATGTAGAGTTATTAGAAGTGTTCTATGCCCATACGATTTCGCCCATTATTATTGCAGTGATAATTTCCGTTACAGTGGTTCTCACAATTGCTTTCCGAGCTGGAACCATAGCATTGATTTCTTTAAGTGCACTGCTTCTTGTAGGTGTTGTTATCCCAATTATGAGCAGTAAATTAGGAAATGAACTGGGACTTGAGATACGAAATGACTTAGGAGACTTAAACACACGGGTTTTGGATTCAATTCGAGGTATTGAAGAACTGGAACAATATCAAAATTCACAACGAACCATGGATTTACTCAAACAACGAACATATGATCTTAATGAAAAGCAAAATCCACTCAATCGATATCAAAGTCTGATGCGCGTGGTAGTTGATTTCATCATCATGCTGTCAGGATTTGCGATTCTTTATTATGGAAGAAATCTGGATTTCAAAATTCTATTACTGATATTTACGTTGCATATGAGTTCGTTTGGCCCAGTCATTGCATTGTCAAATTTGAGTGGTGATTTGTATCATACATTAGCGAGCGGACAACGAATTCTTGACTTATTGGATGAAAAGCCCCAGGTTGACGCGGTTTCAGTTGGTGAAAAAGAACCCTTTAACGAAGCATCCATGCGGGATGTAACCTTTAAATATGACCAAGAAGTGATTTTGGATGGGATTTCGATGAACATCGGTAAAAATAAAATTATTGCACTTACTGGTGAAAGCGGTGCGGGTAAATCCACCATTTTGAAACTGTTTATGCGTTTTTGGGATGTGAACGAGGGCAGTGTTCACATTAATGATCTTAATATTAAGGAAATTGAAACCCAACATCTAAGAAGTATTGAAAGTATGATGAGCCAAGATACGGATATCTTTAAAGATACAATTAAGAATAATATTGCTTTGGTTAGACCGAATGCAACCGAGGATGAAATTTATAAGGCAGCAAACCAAGCCTCAGTTCATGATTTTATCATGACCCTTCCTTCAGGGTATGATACGATGATGGAAGAACTTGGAAGTAACTTATCATCTGGAGAACGTCAACGTATTGGATTAGCACGCGTCTTTTTACATGGAGGCGATTTTATCCTTTTAGATGAACCCACAAGCAATTTAGATAGCCTTAATGAGGCTGTAATCTTAAAATCGATTGTAGCTTACAAACAAGACAAAACCATTCTCATTGTATCCCATCGAGCTTCAACTCTTAGAATTGCGGATGAGGTATGGAAACTTGAAAATGGAACATTAAGCCAGGTATCATAAACCGACGGAGGGATAACTATGATTGGTCGAATCTGTAATATTCAAGGACATGATTATCTTATTGTTGAACACCAAGACAACATCGTTTTTCTTAGTACTGCAGAGGATCTTGATTTTTTTAAACGAAAATTTAAAGTGGATCATTTAGAATTGGACATGCAGGCCTGTGAGGAAGTCGTAGAACAATTAAACGAATATCTATCAGGTGAGCGTACATGCTTTGATTTTCGCTACCAGTTGATTGGCACATCCTTCCAGTGTCAAGTGTGGGAAGGGCTTCAATCCATACCTTATGGATCCACGATCAGTTACGAGGCTCTGTCAGACATGTTGTTTACAACACGGAAGACGCGTGCTGTTGCTCGCGCGGTCTCTCAAAATCCACTACTTCTTTGTGTACCTTGTCATCGGGTTATTGGGAAAAATGGGGCACTAACAGGATTTCGAGGCGGACTCACTTTAAAACAGACCCTTCTAAAACTTGAAAAGGACATCGATTAAGAAATAATCGGAAATTTACGCCTTTGAATGTGTTCTTTGCATGATTATAAAAAAGGCGAGAAGATTTCATTTATGATAAAAACCCACTTTTAAGTGGGTTTTTATATGTTTAAATGGAACTAATCAAAAAAATCACATGAAATTCCGCAAATGCTAAGAATACAATTTGAAATGGGTTAATTGTCCTACACGCAATCAAAAAAGCGCTTACAATGTAAATGTAAACATAGAAGGTCGCACAACCCATGGGAATTAGACACTCTATGTTCGGTTGATGAAAGTGTTCCTGATCAGTTCACTTTCAAAACCTAGAAAAAAAGAAAAGAGGAAACGTAATGAGCGCAATTAGAGTTACAAGCGAAATTGGAACGCTTAAAAAAGTTTTATTACATAGACCTGGTAGGGAGCTTTTAAACCTTACTCCCGATACACTAGAACGTCTTCTATTCGATGACATTCCTTACCTTAAGGATGCACAAGATGAGCATGACAAGTTTGCTCAAGCACTTCGTGATAACGATATTGAAGTTGTTTACCTTGAAGATTTAATGGCAGAAGTAATTAAAGATTCAAATCTACGTAAACAATTCTTAGATCAATTCATTGAAGAAGGCGGCATCAAAACCAAACGTGAACACGACATGGTTTACAATTTCTTAGATTCAATTAAAGATGAAAAAGAACTTGTATTAAAAACAATGGAAGGTGTTCGCACACATGAACTTGATCATTCAGGTAAAAAGTCATTAGTTGAAATGGCTGGAGAGGTTCAAGATTTAATCTTGGATCCACTTCCAAACCTTTACTTTACACGTGACCCATTTGCATCAATTGGTGATGGTGTAAGCTTGAATCGTATGTATTCTGTAACACGTAATCGTGAAACAATCTATGCAGACTACATCTTCAAATATCATCCAGAATACAAAGGAAATGTTCCTTACTATTATGATCGTACAGCAGATTTCCACATTGAGGGTGGCGATATCCTAAACATCAACGCTAAAACATTAGCGATTGGGATTTCACAACGTACACAAGCTCAAGCAATTGAAGACATCGCACATAATATCTTCAATGTTGAGGGCACAGAAATTGAAACAATTCTTGCAATTGATATTCCAAGCAGTCGTGCATTTATGCACTTGGATACAGTGTTTACACAAGTTGACTATGACAAATTTACAATTCACCCAGGTATCCTTGGACCACTTCAAGTATTTGAGATTACTAAAGGTACAAATGGTGATGTGAATATTGTTAAGATTGATACCGATCTGGAATCCATCTTATCAAAACATGTTGGACGTCCTGTAACATTAATTAAATGTGGTGGGGAAGACATGATGGCTTCAGAACGTGAACAATGGAATGATGGTTCCAATACATTAACAATCGCACCAGGTGTTGTTGTTGTGTATGACCGTAACGAAATTAGTAACGAGTTATTAAAATCACATGGACTCAAATTAATCGAGTTGCGTGGTGCCGAACTTGTTCGTGGTCGTGGAGGCCCTCGTTGCATGAGTATGCCATTAGTTCGTGAAGATATTTAATAAAAAATAATATAAAGGAGATTAAGATCACATGGGAGTAAATTTAAGCGGAAGAAGCTTCTTAAAGCTTTTGGATTTCACATCAGAAGAAATTAGATATTTAGTAGACTTATCAAAAGAGTTTAAAAATTTAAAACTTACAGGAACACCACACCGTTACCTCGAAGGAAAAAACATCGTATTACTTTTTGAAAAAACGTCAACACGTACACGTTGTTCATTTGAAGTAGCAGGTATGGACTTGGGTATGGGTGTTACATACTTAGATCCAGGTAGTTCCCAAATGGGTAAAAAAGAAAGCATTCCTGATACAGCACGCGTACTTGGTCGCATGTATGATGGAATCGAATATCGTGGTTATGCACAAGAAATTGTTCAAGCATTAGCAGATGATGCAGGCGTTCCAGTATGGAATGGTTTAACTACAGAATTCCACCCAACGCAAATGATCGCAGACTTACTTACAATTGAAGAAAACTTCGGTTATCTCAAAGGTCTAAACTTTGTATTTATGGGGGATGCTCAAAATAACGTTGCAAACTCACTTATGGTAGCATGTGCAAAAATGGGTCTTAACTTTACAGCTTGTGGACCAAAAGCACAAATGCCACACGCAGAATTAGTTAAAGAATGCCGTGCAATCGCAAAAGAAAACGGATGTACTGTAACATTAACTGAAGATGTTAAAAAAGCAACAACAGGTGCTCATGTCATTTACACTGATATTTGGGTATCAATGGGTGAACCTGATAGTGTTTGGGAAGAACGTATTAAACTCTTAAGTCCATATCAAGTAAATAGTGATGTTATGGCAAATGCAGTTGATGATGCAATCTTCTTACACTGCTTACCTTCATTCCACGATCTTAAGACTACAATTGGACAAGAAATCCATGAAAAATATGGTTTAAAAGAAATGGAAGTAACAAACGAAGTATTTGAATCAAAACAATCAAAAGTCTTCAATGAAGCAGAAAACAGAATGCATACGATCAAAGCTGTGATGTATGCAACACTTAAGTAGGCGATTTCTATGGGAAAACGTATTGTAATCGCTCTTGGTGGTAATGCACTCGGTAATAATGCTGAAGAGCAAATCGAGCTCGTTAAACAAACAGCACAAACAATCGTTGATATGGCTGAAGAAGGCTATGAAGTGATCGTGGGTCACGGTAATGGTCCTCAAGTAGGTATGATTAATTTGGCAATGGAGTTCGCTGCAAATAATGGCGGTGGAACTCCAGCCATGCCTTTTCCAGAATGTGGGGCGATGAGTCAAGGCTACATTGGATATCATCTACAACAAGCTATTCAAAACGAATTGCGTAAACGTAAAATAGATAAACACTGTGCAAGTGTTGTGACTCAAATGATTGTGGACGAAAACGACCCAGCATTTGAAAAACCAACGAAACCTGTAGGACTCTTCTATACTGAAGAAGAATCTGTGAAACTTGCAGCAGAAAAGGGATACAGTTTTATGGAGGATGCAGGACGTGGGTATCGTCGTGTCGTCGCTTCACCATTACCAAAAGAAATCGTTGAAATTGATCTTATTAAGCAATTAACAGGTCAAGGCGATATTGTCATTACAGTCGGTGGTGGCGGTATTCCTGTTATAGAAACAGCTGAAGGTTATAAAGGGGTTGCAGCTGTTATTGATAAAGATCGTTCTTGCTCAAAGCTTGCTCTTGACCTAAATGCCGATATGCTTATTATTTTAACGGCAGTGGATCGTGTTTGCATTCACTACAACACACCACAACAAGAAGAACTTGCAACGATGAATGTTGCAGAAGCAAAACAATACATCAAGGAAGGCCATTTTGCTCCTGGAAGTATGTTGCCTAAGATTGAAGCGTGTTTGGATTTTGTTGAACATGCATCAGAGGGTCAAGCTCTTGTTACATCACTTGTGAGAGCAAAAGATGCACTTGCAGGCGTTACCGGAACGATCATCGAAAAATAGTCAATCTATATAGATGACATACGGAGGAGAAAAATATGGCAAAAGAAAAGAAATCTAGAAAAATGCTTTCATCGTTTTCAATTCTTTTCATCATTCTGTTTGTTTTAGCTCTTGTAACAGTCTTAATTCCTGATGTAACAAGTGCTACATTATCAACAGTCATGATGGCTCCAGTTAAAGGTTTTGCAGATGCGATTGATGTCTGTGTGTTTGTTATGATTCTAGGGGGATTTTTGGGACTTGTAACAAAAACTGGTGCATTGGATGCGGGGATTGCTGCTTTAGTTAAAAAACTTAAAGGTAATGAACTTGTAATTATTCCAGTATTAATGACACTCTTCTCAATCTGTGGCTCTACCTACGGAATGCTTGAAGAAACTGTGCCATTCTATGCACTGCTTACTGCAACCATGGTTGCAGCAGGGTTTGACGCTGTTGTTGGTTCCGCAGTTGTCTTGCTTGGTGCGGGTGCTGGGGTACTTGGATCGACAATTAACCCATTTGCAGTTGGTGCAGCTCTGGATGCCATTCCTAAAGACATTCCAGTAAATAATGGACTTGTTATGTTAATTGGTCTTGTATTATGGATTTCCGCACTCTTAATCTCAATTTACTTTGTAATGAGTTATGCGAAAAAAGTTAAACAAGATAAAGGATCTACCATCCTTTCACTTCAAGAACAACAAGAAATTGATAAACATTATGGACATGCAGAAGGTGCAACCGCTGTTGAATTAACCGGAACACACAAAACAGTTCTTATTTTGTTTGGTATTACATTCTTAGTAATGATTCTTTCCTTTATTCCATGGGGATCCTTTGGAATTACATTCTTTGATAGCTGGACTGCTTGGTTAACAGGAATTCCATTTGGAGAATGGTATTTCCAAGAAGCAACAACATGGTTCCTGCTCATGGGTATCATTATTGGTATTGTTGGTAAACTTAACGAGAAAGAAATCGTCGATACATTCATGGATGGCGCTGCCGATATGATGAGTGTTGTTCTCGTTATTGCATTAGCACGTGGTGCTTCAGTTCTTATGACTGAAACAGGACTAGATGTTTACATCTTAACCAATGCTGCAAACGCACTAAAAGGGGTGTCTGGAATCATCTTTGCACCGCTTGCATACTTACTCTATCTCGTACTAACCTTCCTTATTCCTTCCTCATCAGGACTTGCAACTGTGTCGATGCCAATTATGGCTCCACTTGCATCTGAATTAGGCTTTAGTCCTGAAGTTATGGTAATGATCTTTGTAGCGGGTAGTGGTCTTGTCAACCTCTTTACTCCAACATGTGGAGCTATCATGGGTGGTCTTGCAATCGCCAAAGTTGAATACTCTACATGGATTAAATTCTCGAAGAAAATTATTCTAATAATTGCGATCGTAAGTGTTATTATCCTAACCGGAGCGATGCTTATAATTTAAACTATAATAAAAAAATGAATCAAGGAATGGATGTTGCCTTCCATTCCTTTTTCTTTTAGCAAGATATTAACAATCTTCCAGAACATGACAATGCTTATTTACGATTATCGATATGTATCTTGGTGAGATTGATTTCGATATATTGGTGTTTCAAGGGGTTTTAAGTTTATTTAACGTGTAAGATGCCAATCCTTGCACGTTTTATTTTTGTCGTAAAACATGATTAAGATTAAATAATTTATGCTGTAAGAGGGCAATCTAGGTACTGTAAAAAAGTGTTTTTTTAGTGTACAATAAGAGTGTAATCAAGAAGTGTGAAAGGGGGTATATTTCATGGACTTTGTAACTGAAATACAAGGTAAAAACTGCTCTCGATTTGATAAGCGAAAGCTATGCAGTTTTGACATGGAATTTATTGACTTACCAACCTATCCGATCATTCATCAGGCGTCACGCTTTCTCTTTATCAAAAAAGGTGAGGGAACGATTTTGATTGACGGTATAAGTTATCCTATTAGAGAAAATTCTCTTATCGCAATTCTTCCTTGGGAAATTACAGAAATTGAGAGCGTGGCCAGGCCCCTCCAATTTGTGCGCATAATCTATAATATCGATTACATTTCTCAAGCGATGAAGTGTGGAGCGAATCCAAGTAATGATATGATTGCTGTGACAGGACCCTTAGAAAAAAATCACGTGATTCAATGTACTGCCAAAGAGGCAGACGTTATTTTAAAGGTTTTAGATGAAATTCGTGATGAAGTCGGCGTTGAATCAAACCTCGACATTCCTGAAGAACAAAGTTTATCGAAACTTTACGTCACTAATAAATTGATCGAACTTGTCATTCATTTCCAACGATTTGCGAATAAGAAGGAATGTAAGATGAAGTCAAATCAAGAAATTGAACTTGATCATCGTTATAAAATTTTCAAATATTTATACTCGCATTTGAGTGAAAAATTAACACTTTCGAAACTATCAGGCTTTTTCTATATGAGTGAGTCTGCCATCAGTAAGTACATTTATGATGTAACAGGGTTGTCTTTTACTGCGTTACTTAATGAGATGCGTATTGTGAAATCCTTAGACTTGCTTATTTATACAGGGATGTCACTGAGTGAGATTGCGGAATTGACGGGATTTGCAGATGCATCACATTTATCAAAAGTATATAATGAACGTATTGGAACCACACCGAATGAATATCGTAAGATTTATCGAAATATTCATCAAGTGATTAATGATAAGGAATTAAGTCTTTCTTATCAAGTTTTAAATTACATGTATAACAACTACAAAGAAAACTTAAAAATTCAAGAAGTAGCGGATAAGTTCAACATACCACTTGTTGAGTTAAATTTGATTCTGCTTTTCCAAGTTGAAATGAACTTTGAAGACTTCTTGAATTATCTTAGGATCAATAAGTCGTGTGAGCTCCTCTTATCAACCGATTTGGCGATTGTCGACATCGGCATCGCTGTAGGTTATAACAACAGTAAAACATTTCATCGAAACTTTGTAAAACAAAAAAACATGACACCAGGCATCTTCCGTAAGTCGGTAACCATGCCAAGTGGTAATGTAGAAGATCCGGTAGAATTAATTCGTGCAACCATTTCCTAAAAAGACGATCCAAGAATCGTCTTTTTTTCTTTTCTGCAAATATCATTGAACAATGTGAACTTATTGTGATAAATTATAAGGGAAGAAATGAGGCATTGGATGTTTAAACCAACAATAATAGCAGTATCATTATCCGTGTCAATTCTAGCTTTTGGTTCAATTCCCGCTAAAGAAGATGAAAAGCGTCCTCAAATTCGGGTGAATTCAATTGAACGTCCTGCAATCAATGTAGATGGGTCCCATCAAGATAAATATGTTGAATTGCTGCAAAGTTCTGAGCATAAGGCACCCATTTTGAGTGAGGAATTTATCCAAGCGCGCGTTGAACCTTGGACGTACATTGTTCTATATACAAGTGTTCTTGTGGTTGTGGCTATTGGATCAATTTGTTATATTAAGCAAAAACAAGAACGTATCTAAGTTAGGGATGACACATTATTTACTTAAAACAACATGATTTCCATGTTGTTTTTTGTTATATTAGTTAGGTATCATCGTGGAGGTAATTATGAATATTGATAAAGGTGTAATTCATTCATTAGATCGAGATTTACAATCAATGATTCTATCAGAAAAACCCTTAAATTTTAATACATCAAAAGATGTGGAGCCTTTTATTGCGAAACTCGCGAAAGCATTTCAAACAAGCCCAACAGCTTCAAAAGCAAAACTAAACCCAGGAAGTCCTTTTTTAAGTCTTATTGGTACGCCAATTAATTTTATGGAAGAAACTCAAAAACTTGCAAAACGTTGGTTTGACCATCATATTGCAGCGATGACGGTTGAGAGTACAAATCTCTTGTTTGCTATGGTTGATATGGGTGATTTTGTTTCACTTGCAATGTTTGAAGTGTTAAGCAAAAACGGTTATATCAAAATTACGCAAAATGAGCACGGATTAGAAAATGCTTTAGTGCATAATCAAGCGATTCTTCCGGAAACGTTTGCGAGTGTCAAAAATGCATTTATGGTTAACCTCACAACTGGGGAAACTTTGGTTAAATTTCAAGATATTCGTTATCGAGAACTTCTGGAATCACTTTTAGATTGTCAGATTATTGCGAATTCTAAGACGAGTTTTCAAGTTGTGGATACACTTGTAAGTACCATCTCAGAAGTTCGAGACGATTCTCATTTTGAAAATATCGTTAAAGCGAAGCAAGTGATTACCGATAATGTTGATTTTTTTGATGAAATAGAGCCTAAACAAATTTTAAAAGAAGTATTTGACACCTTTTCAGAGGAAGAGGAACGTTTAATCGATGAGACGTTTGAGCACGAACATGTTCACGATATGATCAATTTAAAAATGGTTAATCGTACACAGGCAGCAAAGAAACATCGTATTGTTACGGAGTCGGGGATTGAGATTATTTTACCCCTCGATATTTTAGATATCAGTGACATTGTTAATATCTCTACAGATATTAACGGGAAGGTGTCGATTGAGCTTAAAGATATTGGGAAAATTCTGTAGAACAATTTATCCTCTATAGCCTATTTTAAAAAGGTATTTGACGAGGGAATTGAGTGAAATTTCAGATAATTTCGTTTTCTCTTAAATATACTTTGACACGGTGCATGCACTTCGATATACTCTATCTATAACGGAGGGGCATTATGAAAAAAATAGCCATAATATGTGATTCATCAGTGTCATTTACGCAAGCTGAAATTGAAGCATTTGACGTATATATTGCACCATTGACCATTATCCATAATAACACTGTATACATTGATCAAGTTACTATCACGGAACAAGAAGTAAATGATTTATTACGAAATCATGAAGTCGTAAAAACGTCTCAACCCAACCTTGGGACGATTTATGAACTGTTTGAAAACGTAATGGGCAAAGATTATGATCATATTTTTGCTTTAAGCATTGGAACGGCTTTATCCGGAACCTATAGTTCGATGGAAATGGTGAAACAAGATTTAAAGATTACAAATATGACTGTTATCAATACGTATTCCATCACGGGTCCGGTTCAACAAGCGGTGCGTGCGATTCGTAAGATGAATGAAGAAAATTACACGGTTGAACAAATTGAAGTTTACCTGGATCATTTCTTCTCAAACCAAGTGTCCTACATCTATCCTCAGTCGCTTGATCAAGTGATTGCAAGCGGTCGGGTTTCCAAAACGGCTGCGAAAGTTGCGAGTTTACTCAAAATTAAGCCGGTTTTGTATTTGGAAAATAAAGGTCAATCCATTGAAAAACTGGGTGTTGCCCGCTCGGAACGTAGAATTTTTTCCTTATTGGTCAATGATTTGATTCACCATGAAGTGAAACCGGATACGCATGATATCTATCTGCTCCACAGTGAAGGGTTAGATACTTTAAAACGGTTCCAAGATTTCCTCACAGAATCACTAGGTCCGTTCACAGTTAGAATTGTGAATCTACCCGCCGCAGTCGCAACCCATGCGGGTATTGGTACTTTAGCGCTTCAATGGTGCTATAAAATATAACAAACAATCTTAAAACCATTCGCGAAAACGCCAATGGTTTTTTTTATCCTAAGGATTGTAGTTTGAATATGCGAAGCGATGACATCCTGTGGTATAATATTTACAAATCGAGGTGATGGTATGTATTTGTTTATTTATAATCCAAAAGCGGGCGTCTCGCAACGTAATGAACTGAATGAGTTCATCCACTGTCTAAATCAAAGTAAAATTCGGTTTGATTTATTTCTGACGGATCTTAATTATGGTCCAGTAGAGATTATGGATGAAGTGGAACACACATATGAAGGTTATATTATTGCGGGTGGTGATGGAACGGTTAGTCAGATGGTTCAGGGATTATATAATCACAAGATCCAAAAACCTCTCATTATTCTACCTATTGGAACGGCAAATGAGATTTCCAAGAATTTAGGGAATGTTGCACATATTACAGATATACTCAGTAACCTTGAAAATTTAACGGAACGTCCAGTTGATTTGGGTGTGTTAAATGAAACGGATTGTTTTACGTTTGCCCTCACATTTGGGAATTTTACGGAGGTTACTTATAAAACACCTCAAAACCTTAAAAATTGGCTAGGTTATCGTGCATATTTGATTTATGGTTTTCTCACGTTTCGTCGCATTCATGCATATGGTTTAAAGGTTCGAATTGATGATACCTTGTTTTCGGGAAGTTTTGTTTTTGGCGGGATTACAAATTCCAAGTCGGTTGGCGGCATTTTCCACTATGATGAAAATGATATTGAACTTTCAGATGGTTTGTTTGAGGTAATGTTAATTCGTAAACCCAAAAATGTTTCGCAAATTCGACAAATACTTAAAGGCATGATGAGTCGTGAATACGATAATGAAATGTTCATTATTCGTCAGTGTCGTGAAGTTGAAATTGAATCGGATACCATGATGTCGATGAATATCGATGGTGAGTTCGCGGGTGATATGTCATCGTTTAAGGCAACCAACCATAAGGAAATCTTAACGTTAATGGATTATAAAGGGGTGAAATCTGATGATTAGTCAATTAGAACAATTTCGCTTGGATAAGCTTGCGGAAGCCATTGAAATTCAATCAGTTTTAAGTCCTAAACAAGCAAAGGTTTTGGCTTTAGAATTGTATCAAGAAATCGATTGGGATGATGTGCATGTCCGTTCCAAGAGTTTTCAACGCCTTGTAACACCGTTACTTCATGAACGAAATGTTATGCGCTCACAGCATGAGCGTACGTGTTCAATCAAGCGTGGTTTTAAATTTAAGCGCTAATCGCATATTCATTCAGATCACTTACCAGGAGGAATCATGACATATTTTTTAATGATTACAGTCATTGCGATTTTAATATCGTTTTTTTATGGAATTTCTTGGTTTTTTTTGAATCGTGAAATGATTGCACTACATCATCGTAAACAAACATTTTTCAAATTCATAACATTATTTATTCTAATCCAAGTTCTTAATAATTACATTTTAGAATTTACACCGGGGTTGGTAGCCAATCTCTTGAATCGTAATCTCATGTATTTAGTTGAAGGTCCTGTTTTTGCCATTCAAGCCCTTGTTTTATCTGTAATTCTAGCTCGAGATGCCCATATCACATACCTCCATGCTTTGTCTTCCAGTTTATTCAGTTACTTTATTACGGGGAGTCTTTTTACGGTTGTGACTACGATGTTGTATCAAATTCTATCACCTTATCCTCAATTCATTTCGTGGACAATCTTGGGGGGATACATTCTCACTGCCTGTGTTGCATATTTAGTTTCAATACTTTTTCGAATTTCAAATTTTAGTGATTATTTTTCAAAACTGTTTACCTCACGGCGAAAGTCGCTTTTGGTGACATTTATCTTTTGGTGCATTAAAGATATTTTCCGGATCATTTATGTCTACGGTAGCAAGAGTTACAGTAATACGTCCTTTATTCTTGGAGTGATCGTGGTGTTTGAAGTCATCTTGATTATTTTGGTGATTTCAGTATTAGAACATCAACGATTGGTTCTCCATACACAGCGGGTTCACTACCTTCAACAAGTTCAACAGGCACAATCTTTGGAACGATTAACTCAGGAAGTACGTATGTTGAGACATGATTTTAAAAATTTGTTTTCAAGTATTTATCTGTCTTTTGATGAAGGGGATGAATCGGTACAACGCATTCTTGATCAAACAGAACGTTACATGGACCATATTGATCATCCTGAACCCATTCAAGTTACTCAGACGCCAAACGATACTGGTTTTGTTGAGGTAATTTTGAATACGTTGTATGAACTTCGTTATGGGTTTGGAATTTCAATGATTTTGGTGCTTGGTGGGATTGTCTTGCTTGAAGTGAATGGCAAAAACTTAGAAATTTATCAGTATCTTGAAAGTAATCGTGTTCATCTCATCTTAATCCTGTCTTGTCTTGCGATTGGAAGTGTGGTCTTTCTCTCGTTTGAATCTGTATCCAAGCGTATTGATGCGACCAATGCTTATATTGCGGAGCAAAATTACTATCTTCATTCACTTTTTAAGCTTCAAGAAGGGGTCCGACAGAGTCAAAAAATCTATCGTGATACCTTTAATCAACTTGCCCATCAAATTGAAGCCAGTGGGCTTAATGGAGGACGTGAGTATTTAAGAACCAATACATTAGCCCTCGATCATCAGCTTGAGAAGGAAGTTAAACAAACGGCACAACTTGCCAACATCGAAATCATGGAAATAAAAAGTTTGCTTTTGGGTAAGTTTATTGAAATGCAAGCGAAGGGGATTGACTATGTGTTTGAATGCATGAATCCCATTAAAACCATTTCAATGCATTCCAACGATTTTATTCGTGCGCTTGGCATTCTCATCGATAATGCAATTGAGGCTGTAGAAGGGTATCCGACTGGATATATTAACGTGCTCCTCTACCAAGAAGATACTTACCTTAAAGTCATCATTGAAAATACGATTCATGAACCCATTGCAATTAATAAAATCTTTAATTCTGACTACAGTTCGAAAGGCAGCGGACGCGGTCTGGGGCTACAAAGTTACCGTAGTATTTTAAATAAATATCGAAATGCAGTGGGACATACATCCTGCACACATCAAAAATTTAAACAAGAACTAAGAGTGGAGGCTTAACATGATACCTGTATATATCGTAGAAGATGAGACAAGGATTCGAAATCATATCAAAGATGTTATTGAGAAACATATTATTATTGAGAATTATGACATGAAAGTACTTTGCGCAACTGACAATCCCGAAACCATTTTGGAAATAGGTGCAGCTGAGAATGTACGCGGTCTATATTTTCTTGATGTTGATTTAGGACCGGATGCAATGAATGGGTTCGAGCTCGCAAAAGTGATTCGAGAGCGTGATCCGCGTGGGTATCTCGTTTTTATCACAACACATGATGAATTGTTATTAGAAACCTTTAAGATGCGTTTGGAAGCTATGGATTATATTCTTAAAGATGATATGAGTCAAGTGGATATTCGCATTCGCCATTGTATCGATGAAACCATTAACCGTGTCATTAAAGAGCAAATGGAAATAGGGGAGTATTATACGATCAAAATTTTTGATGATCTTTATCATATTCCAGTAAGTGAGATTCTCTATTTTGAAACATCACAAGAAAAACACCGCATTATTATTCATGCGGATCGCGATTTATTGGATTTTGTTGGGAATTTATCAAAAATTGATCTTGATTTGGGGAAGACGTTTGTACGTGTACATCGATCCTATGTTGTGAATGAAAAACGCATAAAACGGGTTGATCGCGGTAATTCTGAAATTGAATTGGACAACGGAGAAATCATTCCGATGTCACGAAAAGGACGGAAAACACTTGAAGGCTAAGGCCTTCTTTTTTGTCGTTTAGCCAAGAAATAGGGTCATTTAGGTCGTTTAAAACGTAAATTCAATTGTACATGATACCATTTAATTACCATTAAAGGAGATTGAGTATGATTCATGTAAAGAATATGACAAAGAAATACGGTACCAAAGTAGCGGCCAATAATGTTTCATTAATTGCGAATCCAGGGGAGATTACCGTATTACTTGGGGAAAATGGAGCCGGAAAATCCACAACAATTAAGTCCATCATTGGATTATTAGACTATGATGGCGAAATTTCAATTTGCGGTTATGATAATCGCAGTGTCGAAGCTAAAAAGCGTTTTGGGTACATTCCTGAAGTTCCTGTTTTGTATGATTTGCTTACAGTTCAAGAACACATTGATTTTATCGGTCATGCTTATGAAGTCAAAGATTATGAACATAACGCGACGGAATATTTGAATTTATTTAGACTTGATGATAAGCGCGATACCATTGCGAAAGAATTATCAAAGGGGATGCGTCAAAAACTTTCAATGATTCTTGCTTTAATTACAGAACCTAAAGCAATTCTCGTTGATGAGCCTATGATGGGACTCGATCCGCAAAGTATTGAGGATACCCTTAAACTCCTTACAAGTCTTAAAAATAAAGGGACAAGTGTCCTTCTAAGCACACATGTTATCGATATTGTAAGTGATGTATGGGACCGTGCTTATATTATGAAAAACGGTCATGTTATTTGTGAAGTATTACGTAAAGATATTCAAGATAGAAGTCTAAAAGAAATTTACTTTGAAGTCGGCAAGGATGGTCAATAATATGGTCATCTTGCTTAAATTATCTATACTCAAACGCTTTGCGAAAATAAGAAATATATTTAAGAAACCAACCTCGGCGCTGGTTACTTTAGGGGCAATTGTACTTTATGGTTCGATGCTGATTCCCATGTTTCGACATGAAGGGAAAATGATCATGCCGCCAGAGTTGATGCAAGCCTATATAATGATTGTCTTAGGCATTAGTGCATTTTTTATGTTGTCGATGGTTTTATCCAAACATCAAAGTCTCTTCTTTTTAGAAGACTCCTATTTCATGTTTATTGGACCTTTTAATCGAAAGCAAATTTTAAGTCTACTACCCTTTGAAAATGTCTGGGGAAGTATGCTCTTAGCGATATTGGCATCATTTCTCTGTGCATTTCAGTTTAGTCTTCATTTTGTAATGCCGTTCAAACTTGTCCTCATTACTTTTTTCATGACGACACTGTTAATTAGTGCCTTTTCACTCATCATGGAATGGTTTTACTTAAAAGGAATTATCAATAAAACAAAGAGCAAAGGACCACGAATTCTTTTTGCAGGGTTCATTCTGAGTGCTTTGGTTATCTTTGGTTTGCAGTTTTACAAAAACGGTTTTGATTTCATGGGATCTCTAATGGCATTTGTAACCCAAGATGCATTCTTTTGGATTCCTTTATTCGGATGGGCAAAACTCGGACTTGTTGGATTTGTATCATCAAATCTAGGGCAATTAACCCTGGGATTTGGCCTTATGATTCTATTCCACATTCTGGCCGTCTACGTTTTTGCGAACACAAAGGGTGATTTTTTTGAACAGGCGATGCTCGATGCCGAGGATTTTTCAGAATTTTATGCCCGTGCAAAAGCAGGCAAACAAGAAATCGATACCGATAAAATGAAACATGTTGAGATTAAGTATGGTGCTGGTGCACGCGCAATCCATGACAAAAACGTCTTGTTATTAAAAAAACAACGACGGATGATTGGGCTGAAGGATGTTTTGCTCTATCTCATATATAGTGTCATGGGATTTGTGATGAAACTCCCGCTTCAAGGGTATGTTATGTTTATTATTATTGCACTCTTCAATCAGGCAAATGTAGATACGTTAAAGGATGATTTGAGTCAATACCATTTATATCTGATTCCGGATGCGCCGTTGCGTAAGCTTTTTAATACCGTTAAACTTCCATTCCTTAAATCGTTAGCCATCACGTTCTGCTTTACGCTGGTATCCGGTGTGCTTACACAGGCAGGTGTTGTGGATATTGTGGTTGCGTGTGTTTTTGTATCGAGTTATGTTGCCTTGATCAATGTTTCGTCAATTCTTACAATTCGTATTATGAAATCACGAAACAATCAAATTGTCGATATGTTGATTCGTATGATTCTTTGTTTGTTGCCTATTGGAGTCGTATTGACGATGTCAGGGCTTCTAGGCATTGATATTGAAGCCAATATCCTATCGCTAGGAATAACAGCCAGTCTAGTTGCTTATGCACTTGCAGGGGCTGGATTTGTGTGGGTGGCACCCATACTTAAAGGAACCGAATTTTAAGGAGGGTTTTATGAAACAGGAAAAAAATGCACTTGCAACCTGGATTCCGATTGGAGTCGGTGTCGGCTTGGTTGTCGGACTTATCCTTGATAAATTAGTATTGGGCTTGGGTCTTGGATGCAGCGTTGGAGTTTGTGTTGGAAGCTACTTGGATTCGATCGACGATTAATCATAAAAAAACAGGCATAAGCCTGTAAACTAATTTGTGATTTGGGGACTACTCATCAATAAAAACATCTTGTAAGTCAGTCTTAAGTGCTTTCGCAATATTGAAAGCAAGTTGTAATGATGGCACATACTTGTTGTGCTCAACGGCTAAAATCGTTTGCCGGGTAACCCCGGTTTGATCTGCGAGTTCTTGTTGTGTCAATTTTAATGCTTTACGCTTTTCTTTAATTTTATTTTTCATTTCATCGTACCTTTCCGATATGATGAGTTAATCTTAGTATCCCCTTAACCTATGATTAGTTGGTTATAGTATAGCAAAAAGTTCTTTAAATGTGATTAAAAGCTTAAAAAAACATCGTATTTACTACTAATTGTTTTAATTAATGAGCAGATAAGATATGATAAGAGAAAGAAGGTGATTATTATGGAACAAGTACTTGTAGGTTTAATTATTATTCTTGTTGTGCTGATTATCGGTTTAAGCATTGCTCGAATTCAAGAACGAACAACAGAATACGATGTATTTGAAGCGGAACGAAAATCAAGACCCTATACGGAAGCAGAAGTTCATCACCATAAACTAGAATTTGGGAGTAAAACAACACCCAATACGTCTACACGTGTCAGTGAGTATTCTGAAACGGAAATTCGGAATCTCGTACAATCTGGCAAAAAGATTCTAGCCATCAAAATGTTGATTGAGAAAACAGGAATGTCGCTTTCAGAGGCGAAACGTCATATTGATAAGTACTAAAAAAATCTAACTTCGGTTAGATTTTTTTATGTGATGTTCCACATAAATAGATTATGAACGTTGATTCATGTTATATTAAAAACAGTGAGTTAGGAGGGGTTATTTGAATATCTTATTGAGTAAATTTAAAGAAGTATCTTTTTCTGTGTTACCCATTACAGTTTTAGTGCTTTTAATGCATCTGCTGATTGTGCCTTTAGAAACGGAAGTTTTGGTACGTTTTTTAATGGGTGCGTTGTTTGTGATTGTTGGTCTGGGGATTTTTCTCTTTGGAGCAGAACTTGGAATTGTTCCAATTGGAACGCTCATGGGAAAATCCATTGCAAGAACGAATAAAGTAAGCATTGTTGCACTTTTAGGGGTTATCCTTGGGTTCTTAATTACCTTTGCAGAGCCGGATCTGCAAATTCTTGCGAATGAAGTGAATATGGCTTCGGGTGGAACGTTATCCGCAACATTAATTGTAAGTGTTGTGTCGATGGGTGTTGGTCTTATGGTTGCCATCGGTCTTTTAAGGATTTTATTTAATAAACCTCTCAATAAACTTTTTGCGGTAACGTATTTTGGGATTATGGTTTTAGGGATCTTCGTTTCGGAAGAGTTTCTTGCAATCTCCGTTGATGCCTCAGGAGCTACAACGGGTGCGATGACCACACCGTTTATTCTTGCTTTAGGTTATGGTGTTTCTCAGTTAAAAGGTGGGAAACATGCGGAAGAGGACAGCTTTGGTATGGTTGGCTTAGCGTCTGCGGGTCCCATTTTTATGGTTATGATCTTAAGTTTGATCAGAGGTTTGGGTGGGATTGAAGGTGAAAGTGCCGTGATTCTTGAATCACAGGGGATTCTCTTGCCTTTTATTCAGATATTGCCTACAATGTTCAAAGAGTCATTGCTTTCACTTTTACCACTTACCATCCTCTTTATCGTGTTTGACGTCTGGAAATTTAAACTTACTCGAATTCGTCGAGACAAAATTTTTAAAGGTCTTTTCTATACATTCTTCGGTCTTTCAATCTTTATGACGGGCGTACAAGCGGGTTTTATGGATGCGGGTCGAATTTTAGGACAGGGTGTGGCGTTGGTACCAAATCGGGCCCTTTTATTAGTCGTAGGATTTCTAATGGGGATGGTTGTTGTTTTGGCAGAGCCAGCGGTCTATGTTCTAACAGAACAAGTTGAGGAAGTTACTTCTGGTCATATTAAGAAAAAGTCAATTTTAGTTACACTCTCAATTGGTATTGCCTTTGCGGTTATGTTGTCGATGCTTCGCATTACTTCAGAGCACCTTAAACTTTGGCATATGCTCTTACCTGGTTTTATGCTCGCATCGATGCTGTCGTTTAAGGTACCCAACATTTTTGTAGGGATTGCTTATGATTCCGGGGGCGTTGCTTCTGGACCCATGACTGCAACCTTTGTCTTAGCGTTTGCACAAGGTGCGGCAACTGCAATTCCAACAGCAAATGTTATGACCGATGGATTTGGTGTCATCGCGATGATTGCGATGATGCCAATTATCGCAATTCAAATTTTAGGTGTCTTATATGGACTAAAAACAAAAAAAAGAGGGGGGTAGTTTATGCCTTTTCAAATTTCAAATCTTATCATGGTTTGCTCAATTGTGGAACGTGAACGCGGTTCGCATATTCTATCAATTTCGCGCGAAGTCGGTGCTACCGGTGGAACTGTGTTTCAAGGACGTGGATGTGTCAGAGACCGTCTGCTCAATCTTCTTGGGATTGAAGAACGTCGTAAAGAGGTATGTCTTACAATTATGCCGGAATTGCTTGAGAAAGATTTCTATGATCACATTCAAAAGCACACAAATTTTAAAAAACCCGATTCAGGCGTAATTTTTTCAGTCCCGCTTAAAAGTGTTCTTGGGATTCAAAAATTACCAAGTCATATTAAAACGTTAAAGGAAGGTGAGCGAAACGTGGGTATCGATGCTATTTTTATTATTGTCGATGATGGATTTGCCCAAGATGTAATGCATGTTGCAAAAGAACATGGTGCAACAGGGGGAACCATTATTCATGCACGAGGGTCTGGAACTCATGAGCATGAAAAATTGTTTAATATGGATATTGAGCCTGAGAAAGAAGTAATCCTCATCCTATCGCAAATGGATATGACGGATGCCATCGTTCATGCGCTCAATACATCGTTTGAAATTGATAAACCAGGACATGGCGTAATCTTTGTTGTCGAGACATCGCGCACACTTGGACTTTTAGATCAAGAATAAAAAACAGGTTTCATAAACCTGTTTTTTTTGTGGAATCAAGTTGGTCTTGAGTTCGTGTTATTTTTGTGAAAGTCTGATGATAACGCTTGCATCTCGATATGAGTGTGTTATATTAAGATTAACTACATGGTATATACCACTTAAAATAACCGGTATGAGCCGTAGTAAAGGAGAAGATATATATGGAGAAATTAACTTCATGGATGGAAGAGCATTTCGTCCCAATTGCAATTAAAATTGGTTCACAAAAGCATTTAGTGGCAATTCGTGATGCATTTATAAGCATCATGCCAATCACGATGGCTGGGTCTGTCGCGGTATTATTAAATGCACTTGTACGTGATTTACCCGCTAAATTTGGTGCAGATGGCATTACCGATGCATTTAGTTGGCTTATTGGTATCAACGGAAACATTTGGTTTGGAACACTGGCAATTTTAGCGTTAGTGTTTGCATTTGCAATCGGTTATCAATTATCGAAAGCCTATGATGTGGATCCACTTGCGGGTGGTCTTATTTCACTCGCTTCATTTATTGTTGTGACACCACAAGTTGCATCCATCGATGTGGCTGGGTTAGCAGAACCTGTAGTGGGCTGGGGATTCATTGGCATTGGCTATATGGATGCTAAGGGTCTTTTTACGGCTTTAATTGTAGGGTTTATTGCAACAATAATCTATGCAAAACTTATGAATAAGAACATTACAATTAAGTTACCGGATCAAGTCCCACCGGCAGTTTCCCGCGCATTTGCTTCAATTATTCCAGGTTGTGTGGCTTTATATGCTGTTGGAACGCTTGCATACCTTACATCAACATTCTTTGATGCTTCGGTTGGGGATTTAATTCTTAAATATGTCCAAATGCCTTTCTTAAATGTTTCACAAGGTCTTGGGTCAGTTATTTTTGTAACAATGTCAGTCTCGGTATTCTGGTTCTTTGGACTTCACGGTACCAATGTATTAGCACCAGCCCTTGATGGTGTGTATAAAGTAGCTTTAACTGCAAATACAAACGCATATAATGCAGCCTTATCTGCAGAAAATTTACCCTATTTATGGACGCGTGGATCATTTGATGCCTTTGCGTGGATGGGTGGCGCTGGTTGTACGTTAGGACTCATTATTGCGCTTCTTATTTTCTCGAAACGTGAAGAAAATCGTGCAGTGGCGAAGTTAAGTGCGCCAATGGGATTGTTTAATATTAACGAGCCAGTGATTTTTGGATTACCAATTGTTTTAAATCCAATTTACTTAATCCCTTGGATTTTAGTACCAACAATTCTTGTTACGATTGCATATCTTGCAACATCAGCTGGAATCGTTCCACCTGTATTCTTAGAAGTTCCATGGGTTATGCCACCAATTCTTTATGCATGGATGGCAACCGGATTCTCATTTACAGCAGCCATGCTAGCATTGATTAACTTGGTTATTGGTACAGCAATTTGGGCCGTATTTGTAATGGTAGCAAATAAGATTGATTATACTGAAACACAAGAATAATATTTATTGAGATATTAGGGGCTTAACTGCTCCTAATATTTGTTTTAGTGGAGGTTAATTATGAAACAGTGGATTGTTTTTATATTCGCAATTGGAACGCTTTTGGTCTTACTATCCAGTACGGTAGATCAAGGGTTTGGTATCTTGATTTCGGGTATCATGCTCATTGTCATTGCGATGATACTCTTTTATCGAAAGGGGCGAAATTAATGGAAGTATATAGAACGATGCAAGGCACACCGGAACAGTGTTATGATTTGTTAATCGAATCACTGCTTATGGATCTTGCGACAAGTACAGGTCATAACCTTACGGAAGATGAAATTCACGAAGGATATCAATATCAAAAACAACTAAGAGGTCGCATGGGTAATTCTGGCAGTGTTACGGTAACCCTTTTAGAACTTAAACGACCGAATACATACTCGGTACGCTTTGAGAGTGCTCAAGGGATTAACACCCTTGAATATCATCTAGAACCTCTTGATGATTCTCAATTTAAGCTAACATACGCCGAGTCATATCATTCAATTAAGAAGCGAAAGATGTTGAATTTCAAATTAATGGAACGCTTTTATCGTAAAGGCAGTCAAAAACGAATTAATCTCCTGTTAGATCAAATTCAAACAATCTTGAATGAACGCAGCGTCAAGGCGTAGAAAAGGAGCATATTATGGCACGATTAGGAATATCAATTTATCCAGAAAATTCGACGATGGAACAGGATATCACATACATAAATAAAGCGGCAGACTGTGGGTTTAAGCGTATTTTTATGAGTTTACTTCAAACTGATTCAAGCAATCAAAAGAAACTCATTCAGGATTATCGCTCCATTACGGATGCAGCGCATCAGCGTGGGATGGAAGTTATTGTAGATGTGGCACCTGCAGTATTTAAGGCATTTGAAATCAAGCATTCTAATTTAGTGTTTTTTAAGGAAATTGGGGTCGATGGTATCCGTTTGGATGAAGGGTTTAATGGAGCATTTGAAAGTGAAATGACGTTTAACCAATACGACTTAAAAATTGAATTAAACTCAAGTCAAGGAAATAACTATATTGAGAATGTCATGACTTTTTATCCCAATAAAAATGCATTGATTACATGTCATAATTTTTATCCACAACGATTTACGGGTCTAAGTAAAGCGCATTTTGATTTTTGTAATCAAAAGATTCGTAAACTTGGCCTGCAAAGCGCTGCATTTGTATCCAGTCAGAATAGTGGAACGTTTGGACCCTGGCCTGTTTATGAAGGATTGTGTACCCTTGAACATCATCGTGATTTACCGATTGATGTGCAAATTCGTGAATTAATCGCGACTGAGATGATTGATGATATTCTTATTGGAAATGCATACGCGTCAGATGAAGAGTTGGAGGCGTGTGCCAAGATAGCATTAGGGAAGTTACAATTTAAAGTAGACTTGGATGTTGAACTCTCTGAGGTTGAAGCGCAAATTATTTATGATCATTATCATTTTGTGCGTGGGGATATGAGTGCGTATATGGCGCGTTCAACGATGCCGCGTCTTACCTATGCAAATGAAGTGATTTTACCCAAGAATACCGTAGATTTAGAGCGTGGTGATGTTGTTATATTAAATGACGCATACGGTCGATATAAAGGGGAATTACATATTGTTCTTGAACCCATGCCAAATGAGGGAAACAAGAATAAAATCGGTCACATCCCAAACTCAGAAATGATGCTTCTTGATTACATCAAACCTTGGCGTCCTTTCGCATTCATCAAATAATCGTTGAATGTTTTATAGATTATTTTATAATAGGTATATATTGGAGGTGTATGGATGAAAATTCCACTTTATCAGCAAATTAAAGATAAGATCATTAAGATGATCGATATGATGGAGCCCAATGCCTCAATTCCTAGTGAACGTGATTTTACTGATCATTTTCAGGCAAGTCGGATGACGGTTCGTAAAGCGATTAATGAATTGGTTGATGAAGGTTATCTATACCGTGATGCAAATCGCGGAACCTTTGTCTCTGATAAGCGATTGATTAAAAAGAATTCGTTATTAACCCCTGAATTTGATAAGCATACGATCTTATATTTTGATGTGAAGGCGTCATGTGGTGCGGATGTAAGTTCAAAGTTAAACATTACGCAAGACACTTCAGTTGTTCGTTTTATTCGTATTTTGTCCATGAATAATGTTAATATTGCGATTGAAGAAGTTTATATTGCTCGAAATCAGTTATCCGATGACGCGTTCAATGATCTCCCAAAACTCGAAAATTTTAATGCGTTTTTCAATCGAGGAAGTGCATCGTTTACGGTGATCCCTATGCATGTTCCCATTAAGTACGCGAATTTACTGGGTGTTAAACTTGAAAGTCCTATTTTAGTTATTGAATCCATTATTTATAAAAATGACGGGAGTCCACTTGTTTTTATTAAAAGTTTTAATCATCCTGAGCACCGTTCCATAGAAATTACAGACTAAAAAAACTTAGGCTCATAGAGTCTAAGTTTTCCTAAATTCAAATCTCAACCGCACCACCCAAGGTGCGGTTGTTTTTGTATAATAAAAGGAGCCCACCCGACTAAAAGGAGCTCCCATATGAAGTATAAACAATTAGATAAAAAAATGAAAGACCAAATTGATATTCTATTAAGCATCGGCTACTCTATGCGCAAGGCAGCACGTAAACTCAATATATCTCATTCTACGATTTCTAGATATAAAAATAATGTCTATAAGAAACGAACGATTGATATTCGAGAAAAATATTCCCACTTAATCGAATATCTGCATTCTCATTATGATCCTAAAGTTCATTCGGTAGAAGTATGCTTGAGTAACTATAAACGATATCATCCATATAAACCGTGTGTTTCATCGCAGCAAGTCTATAACTGGATTAATCAAGGTAAACTTGATATAAAACCAAATAGAATGTGCTATAAACGTCGAAAACGTAAAAAGAGAATTAGTGGAATGATGAATCACTTGAAATGGAACTTGGAAGAGAAAACAGTACTTCCAATTAGCCTTAGACCTAAATACATTGAGGAACGTAACGAGATTGGCCATCTCGAAATCGACTCTATAATCGGTAAGAAACATGAATCTGCAGCGATTATATCCATTGTAGACCGCTGCTCAAGAATGACCTGGCTTATTAAAGCAGAATATCGATATGACTATTACACATCAAACTTAATTCGAAAATTTATTGAAGAGAATAATATAACCACGAAATCGATAACAGTCGATAATGGACTTGAATTTAAAACATTAGGCATTACAGCCAAGCGGTTGGGTGTGAAACTATATAAGTGTGATCCATACTGTTCTTTTCAACGTGGAACCAATGAAAGAGCGAATGCAATCGTGAGAAGGTTTATACCAAAAGGAAAATCAATGTATGATATAGCGCAACAATATCTTGATGATATTTGCTTCAAAATTAACTCAATGCCGCGAAAAATATTTGACTTCAAAACGGCCTATGAGATAGACTTTAATAAAAGTAAAAGTGGTGCGGTTGAGATTTGATAAAAGAAAACTTAGGCTCATAGAGTCTAAGTTTTTATTTTTCGATACTGATGATTTGATCAACCCAATCCTCATAAAAACTGGCTTCATGAGATACAAGAATGATGGTTCCTGTATAAGCCTGTAATGCGTATTTTAAGGCATTTTTACTCTCAATATCGAGATGGTTGGTTGGTTCGTCAAGTACGAGCATGTTGGTATATCGGTTCATCAGAAGGCAAAGTTTTACTTTAGTTTGTTCGCCACCACTTAATGTTTTAATGCTGCGACTCCAGTGTTCTTCTTTCATTCCTACGGAAGCAAGGGTTTTACGTACTTCCCCTTGAGAAAACTTTGGATATGTTTGACTAACAATTTGAAGTGGTGTCAACGTATCATCTTCCCAATTGAGGCTTTGTTCAAAGTATCCGATTTGGAGGTCATCATTAAGGTAGATGCTCCCCTCTAAAGGGTGAAGCTGACCCATGATGGTTTTAATTAGTGTGGATTTACCAATACCATTAAATCCTGTAATCGCAAAGCGTTCACCACCGTAAATTTTCATATTAAATCCGTCAATTAATACAGAATCATAACCAATTGCAAGTTCAAGGGTTTCAAGAACCCGAACATTAGCTTGAGAAAGTGTTTTAAAGGCGTAGTTTTGTTTTGCATGAGCAAGGGGTGCATGCACACGGTCGAGTCGGTTTAATTGTTTTTGACGTCCACGTGCCATTTTCGCATTACCACCTGCTTTGTTTTTACGAATAAATGCTTCCGTTTTGTCAATATAAGCTTGTTGTTTGGTATAAAGGCTGAGCTGTTCCATTCGATTATGTTCTTTCTGTTTTAAGAAAGCATCGTAGTTTCCGTTGTAGCGTGTTATTTTTTGGAAATCAATATCAACAATCACATTCGCAACACGGTTTATAAATGAATCATCATGTGAAACAACAATAAAACTTTTAGGGTATGCGTTAAGGTAGTTCGCAAGCCATTCAATATGGTCAACGTCTAAGAAGTTGGTCGGCTCATCCAGTAACAATACATCTGCTTCAGAAAGCAACAATTTTCCTAATATGACTTTAGCGCGCTGTCCACCGGAAAGATGTTCAATTTTTGTATCCGCGCCCAAAAGGTGTAATCCAAGCCCTTGAATTACCTTTTGAATTTCAGTTTCGATTGTATAAAAATCGGCTTGTAATAAACGTTCTTGAATGTTTGAAGCTTTACGAAGTGCATCATCATCTTCCATCGATTGGAGGTAATATGCATTCATACGATCCTCAAGCTCAAATAAATCTTTATAGGTTGTTGATAGGTAACCATGGATGGTTAAATTCGGGTCAACACGAACATATTGATCCATAAAGGCAAGTTCAATTTTATCTTGCCAGACAACGGTTCCAAAGTCTGGCGATAAGTCACCAGTCATAAATCGAATTAATGTACTTTTACCAGCGCCATTTAATCCTACAAGACCAATATGATCTCCCTTATGGAGGAGAAACTCGGCATTACTATACAACTGACGCTCCACAAAAGTGTGCGTTAGGTTTTTAATTTCTAGATAGGGCATTATTAACCTTCTTTCATCATGAAGGTTAAACTCTACAATCCTTCACTAAAATATCTTGAAACATTATAACATAAATCTTTTTAAGCGTTCATTTTTGTACTAAATAGGAATGGTTTTGTCTTAAATAACGATTTTCGTAAATAAACTTAGTTTTATGATAAGTTATAGAGAGGTATTTATGAATCAAAATAAACGAATAAGGTATGTTTTTCTAGTTTCAGTTTGTATCTGTGTAATGTCATTTATTGTATTTAAAAATAATTATGCGTTTGTAGTTTTAAAATCAGAATCCATGCCATTTCAAGCGTTTACCAAAACAATCCATGTTGTTCGTAAAAATACTGTTTTTGAATTGCCGAAGAAACATTTATTTGATGCGGAACAAGCGGTTCTTTTCAAAGGGTGGTCCTTTGATAATCATGCAATATCCGAAAATAGAATCAGGGTTTATAAAGACATGACGGTTTATGCAGTGTGTAAAAAAGTAACATACGATGAGGTTGTTGAGTATCTCGAAATTCCGTTTAAAACAATTTATATTGATCCAAATAAAATCGACATGATGCATCCAGTATCTGGAGAAAATGGGATTATGGAAATTCGGACACGGATTATTTATCACGATGATGTCATCGTTAAAACAGAAAAACCACGTAAATTTGTTAAAGAATCGCCAATCGATGAAATTAAACATATTAATCTCCAGAATTCTCGACAACAATAAGGGAATCATGTAAAATTTGGGTATAGAATGGAGTTTTACATGTTTGAACGTTATTTAGGTCCAATAATTAAGAATACACAAGGGGTATCGATCAATTCTGGGATCATCGTATATATTCTCATTGCGATGTTTTTTTTAGTGAAATATCGTAAAACCACAATTAAAAATAAAATACTCGGTCTTTTATTCATTTTATATCTCGGTAAGGTTCTTGATCTTACGTTATTTCCACTACCATTAAATCAAAAAGAAATTCAAAATGCGGCCATTCATTTTTCGCTTGAGAATGCGTCTATCGATTATTATAATTTAATGCCGTTTCGGAGTGGGTTGAGTCTCAAAAATTTAAAAGAACCGTTGTTGAATGTTTTGATGATGGTTCCGATGGGGGTATTTTTACCCGTATTCTTTAAACGGCTTCGGAATATTAAATATACGGTATTTGTTACATTTTTTATTTCGTTGTTAATTGAATGTCTTGAATTACTGTTGACGCTTGCGTTCGGTGTGATTCTTTGGCATTTTGATGTGACAGATTTAATTACCAATACACTTGGTGGATTTCTCGGTTTTTGTTTTTATTATGGCGTTATTCGTCATTTACTCAACTATGTCGATCAAAAAGAGGGACATTGGTTACAGCGTAAAGGGTTTAATGTGTTGTCGGTCGTCTTACTTGTTCTCTTTATGATGTCCAGTATTTATTTGGAAGTATCTGCGAATGATGTAATTACATATCGCTTGAATATGCGGAATATGATTTCAAATGGCAAGGCAAATCGAAAGTACTATACTTTTGAACACAATACAGTTTCGATGGAAGGGTATATGAAATTAAAACGCGATGATTTTGAAGGGTTTCACTCTGATAACCCAACAATCGAGTTAAAACAAAAAGTGCTTTTCTTAGATTATTCATACGGTAAATATGAGGTTGGTCCCATGCATTTAAATGCCCATCAAGATGAAGGTGATGACCGTTTCTTTACAATGGGATGGACAGTTGACCATCCTGGGAATCATTTTTATTTTATTACTGAGTCAAAAATTGCCACGGCACGAAAAGTTGGAGAAGCACACATCACAAATCCATAAAGAAGGGAAACCTTCTTTTTATTTTGCGAAATAGTACGGAAAAGTGCACAAAAAAGACATATTTTGCGTAGAAACATACCAAATATGCAAATTCTATGTGAAATTTTGTTGAAATGTGTTAAAATCTTACATGTTGTATTCGATCAAGAAAAGATATAAACAAAAATACGATCTTTGAGTTGAATAAGTATGGGTAATGCTTATCAAAGAAAGAGGTAATCACAAGCATTCTAGGGATGTATTGTGATTCTTTTTGATGACAATGTGCAAGGGAGAACCATACCATGAATACTATACATATCAAAAAATCAGAATCCTGCTCACTCGCAGGTATTGCTATGAATAATGGAGTAGTTGTTGTTAGAAGAAATTTACCGTACCGTACGTTTTTGAAACAAATCGATGGTAAGGAATTTGAGGCGAACAAGGCGTTTGAGGTCATTTATGTTGTTAAGGGCATGATTGGGCTTCGCGTTAAGGGTTCGTATTTAAATCTAAATGAGGGTGATGTTTATATTCTTGAGCCGAATCGAGCGCATTGCTTTTATGCAAACAGTCGCGATAATCTAATTCTTGTAACACAAATTGATGCGTCGTTTGCAGAAGAACACTTTAACTTATCGCAAAAGGTAAGTATTGATAGTACCCTTAAAGACCAAAGAAATAAAGTGCGTCTTATCGAATCCATTCGTCACTTATACGGTCAAAAAGATGCCGGTGAAGTAACGTTTGAAAATAGCTATCATGCCGTTAAAGAAGTCGTTGATTCCATCAAACTGTTTGTAATGAATCAAAAGCGAACCATTCAGACAACAGATTCAATTGAATCAATCGTTATTGATATTACTGAAAAATATGCAGATGCGAAGAATGAAAAAATTACGTTAGAAGGACTTGCGGATGAATATAATGTCAGCGGTGCTTATCTATCAAGAATGTTTAAGAAGATTACAGGTGTTAATGTTAGTGAGTACTTTAGAGTAAATCGTATCAATTACGCTGTTGACTGTCTTATCAATACAGATTTAACAATGACAGAGATTTCAAATCATTGTGGGTTTTTAGACATCAAAGCATTGGGTCGAGATTTCCAAAAAGTTTTCGGCTTATCACCAACTCAATTTAGAAAACAGTATACAACGGATTATATTACATCTTTAGAGTATCCATATGCAGCAGATTCGAAGGTGCGTTATTTCTTAGAGGTGGGGACGAAAGGACCCAGTCAATTGGAAAACGAACCGATTAAGGCGTTAGAAGCGCGAATTAATCCAAATTTTATTAAAGGTCATTTCCGGAATGCATGGGGAGTCGTTGTGGATTTGGATTGTGTTGTTGATCGTGATTTCTTGAGTATTGCAGAATTGCGTGAAACGTTGGGACATTTTAAATTTAAGACAGTCAAGATTAAACTTGCATTCTTAGATGGTGTATTTAAGTTGCAAACGAAATCTGGAGCACTTCGTGACTTTTCCTCGTTTGAAATCTACAATATCTTTACTGTTTTTTCGGAATTTGATATTGTTCCCGTTTTAAGACTTGATTTCGTAACCTTTAATGCTTTGTTGCAAGAAGGAGCGAGTTTAAACGAAATGAGTCACGCAGTCGTTGGAATGCAAAAGGCATTGGATGAAGCATCATTAATTATTAGTAATTCAAAACTTCGTGAATGGGGTTATGAATTGTACTTTCCTACAATCAATGATGCTGTAAGTGATCATGAACGAAGACCAATGTTTAAAGAATGCATCCATTCTTTTGTAAATGTACTTCAAGAAAAGTTTGACCAAGAAAAAGTCCGTTGGGGTTTGTATCTGGGGAGCTTCGATAATGATACGCGAGAAATTCATCATGAGTATCTTGAAATGATTGCAGGTATGAATATTGATCCAGCATTTTACACGTGCGATTTAAATTTTACGAATAATGATTTTGGCAGTGATCAATTACTACCGAAAATTCTTAATGACATTCGTGAGATTAATCAAGCGATTCGAAGTAATTTACCAGCAGACCGATTAGGACGTCATATTGTTGCGGCGTCATTTAATTATGCGGTAGACGATGATTACCGATGGAACGATTCTTTTGATAACCCGTTCTATAATCTTTTGTTCCTGCCTATTTTACTTCAGCTAAGTTTAGGGGATTTTTACTTTTCATCTTGGAATATCCTTGGGAGAACGCAGCAAGAAATGCTTCCGATGTCCTACTCAAGTTTCTACAACCATCTCGGTGTTGAGCGGATGCCATTTTACGTGCTTAAATTCCTTCAAGAATTATTTGGTACGGTGGTTGATTATGGAGAGGGGTATATCGTCACTCGAAATCATCACGATTACGCCATTATTGTATATTCAAATTATTATGAGTCTTATCGACGTGTTGACGCAAAGGATCGAAACAGTGGTTCTGATTATGAGCGCAAGGTTAATTTTAAAATTGAAAGCATAAACGGTCGTTACAAGATGACGGAACGTTATTTAGATTATAAGAATGCTTATTTCTGTCAGAACTGGATTGAGGATACAGGGATTTCAAATCTCACGCCAGAAGAACGTGATTACATACGCCAACAGTCAAATCCAAGAATGAAGGTTAAATATTTGGAACTTGACGGTGAATTAGATTACACATTCAATCAGAGTTTGTTGAATATAAGTCTCATTAAGTTAAATAAGATATAAAAAGATACCAAATTACGGTATCTTTTTTACTTTTTTCACATTTAATACAATTATTTACAAATAGCATGACAAATAATGCGTACTCTACAACAAAGATGGGTAAATGGTTAAAATTTTGTGAAATTCACGTCAAAATATTGGTAGATAGCGTGCGCGTATCGTCATATACTATCTATGTCGGTGATGAGGAGATTCTATAGTGAATATTATTGTTTATATTGTTCTAACAGCTTTATTTTTTACACTAGGATACAACATTTCAAGATTTGTGAAAGATACAGTTGCTTGGAAACAAAATCGTAACAATAAGATCTATAAGGTCTTTCGTCCAGAAGATGCGCATGACGCATTGATGAATGGCATTTATGTCGGTGCAGCTACTTTAGTTGCATATACATCATTCGGATTCTTTGAAGCAACTGTTATTTCCATAATTGCTTTCTTAGCAGTTTATGGTATTCGAATCGATCAACGTATTCGAATAATTCCAAATGAGATGGTCCTTAGTGTCCTTGTTATTGGAGTTGTTTATCAGTTTGCATCAAATGGATTTCATGGATTGTCAACTGGACTTATAGCAATGCTATTAACAGGTATTCTGTTCTTTGCTACAGCCTTCTTGACAAAAGCATTCTCTGGAAGTCTCGGTGTGGGAGCAGGCGATATAAAGCTTGCAATTGCATTATCATTTATGTTGGGATTACCTAATATTCTAACATTTCTAATAGGTATCGTACTTTGCTTGTTAATTTACATTGTTATTGGTTTTTATACTAAAACGATGTACATCGGTAGTACATTCCCCATGTGTACACAATTAATGGGCGGTGCTTTATTCGCGCTGTATTACCCAGTCATCAGTATGTTGATTTGCAGTGTTCTGTTAGGATGTTAGGAGATAGTTATGATAACCGTAAATGAATTTATGGACGAGGAGTCTGGACAAGGCATGGTTGAATACGGACTTATTCTTGTATTGGTTTCGGTAGTTACTGTAGTGGTACTCCAATCCATTGGGAGTGGTTATGTAAAAACGATGTTTGAAACAGTCGCTGATCTAGTCCCTAAAATAAACTAGGGAAGAAAAATGAGGAGAAAATTATGAAAAACTGGTTATTAAATGAAGAATCAGGACAAGGTATGGTTGAATACGGACTTATCTTAGTTCTTGTTTCAGTAGTAGTTATCGTTGTTATGAAAACTTTAGGTACAAACCTAAAAGGAATCTTCGAAAACGTAGGTAAAGAATTACAAGCAGGTAAAGGCGCTTAGTCTTTACACGCATTTATAAATTGTTAAAGTATCGCGCAAGTGATACTTTAACTTTAAATAGTTTATAATCTCTATCCGGCTTGGATAGTTCCGAGGGGATGATTTTTCATCCCCTTTATTTGTCGCTTTAAGGAGTGAATATGATAAAAAAACTTAAAGGTGAAAGTGGTCAAAGTGTTACGGAATTTGCTTTAATCCTTCCTATTCTTATAATTATGCTTGCTTTGATCATGGACGTTGGTAAAGCGGTGCATGCAAAGGTCAATTTACAATATCTAACCAGTGAAATTCAAAAGGTTGCGGTATTGTACGACGAAGGTGGTGCAACGGGTGGTGTAAAAGATCAATCCCGATTTAGCAGTAAAGAAAAGACGATTGAAACACTTATTAACAATAACGGTACACTTGACCCTAAACGCTTAAAATATGAAATTGATTTATCGGATATTGAACATCGTGATTTTACACGGAAAATTTGGAGTGCAAATGATGGTGGCTTTATCGGACATAAAAACAGAACTGATATACGTTATGTAACCGTAACAACTACTTATGATGTTCCTTTCTCAATGTATATTACAAAACAGGTAATGGGTGAGACACTTCGTCTAACTGAAACGTACAGTGGTTTAATGTACTTAGGAGGCGATGGTGATGCTAATGTCAAAGTTGGTCAATAAATCAAAAAAAGAAAAAGGTCAGGCAATGGTAGAATTTGCGATTGTGCTGCCACTTTTTCTATTGATTGTTTGTTTTTTAATTGATGTGAGCTGGGTTGTTTACAATAAAGTTCAATTTGACTATTCGTTACGTAAAATGGCGATTCAATTGGATCTCGGTCCTCAACAAAAACATGCATTACATACTAACCAAAGTTATATTGTTGACGGGGGTTGGGCAAACACCCATATTCGTGATATGTATGAAAAAAATATTGAAGAAATGGGTGCACCGATTGATGTAAGTCGTGTAACGATTGAAAACAGTCGGATTGCCGTTCTTGCTGGAAAACGTGAATTTAATTATGGTGTCCCAGATGGTACGGATAAAGACCGTGCGAACAGTAAATTTAAAACAACGACAATGGAAATAGCGTCGGATGTAAAATACAAAGTCTACCCGATTACTCCTTTCTCAAAGCCATTTCTCAAAGATGGTGTTGAATTAAAAAATAATCTTTATAAAATTAGAAGAATTGAGTTAGTAGGGGGTAAGAATCAGCAATGGTAAATTTTAAAAATGAAGAAGATGGAAATATTCTTATAATGTTTGCATTTATTTTAATGTTTCTATTGGGATTTGTTGCGCTTTCAACAGATGTTGTTTTAGCAATGAATAAGAAAGATAAATTAACAGAAGTAGCATATTTAGTGCGTGAAGCGCGACTGGATATTACTGAAGAAATGTTACACTCACAACAAGGACAACAAATTGCATTGGATAATGCACATGAAATCTTAAAGAGAAATGGTATTGATCCAAGTCAATTTGAGTTGGTTTGGAATGAGCAACGTGGTATGTCACCCAATGGTAACTATATGATTAGTCTTACAGGGACAATTATATTGCGTGATGTTTATAAAACGACAACTTTAAAAGCCCTTGGAATTGATGAGTTCCCAATCAAAGTTGAATTACCTGTATGGCAAAACTTTACAGATCAACAACCGATTTGGGATGGTCGTACTCCAACCATTAATGGTGTTTATTAATATTAAGAAAGAGGAATTACTTTGGATAAGAATAAATTAATTTCTGTGGTTGTAGCTGCAGGTGTATTTCTTTTAGCGTTAATGAACCCAATCCAAGGTTTAAAAAAGGAAATACCGAAGAAAGATTTAACGCAAGTTGTTGTAGCGCTTAAACCCCTTACAGCACAAACTCGTATTACTCAAGATATGGTAGAAGTTAAAAATGTTCATAAAGACGCTGCACCTGAAGGTGCTTTTGCGGATGCGGAACGTGTTGTAGGAAAAGTTACAACGACGAAGATGTCTGTTGGCGATATGTTTACCGGAGAAAAGGTTGAAGTTGTAGGTCAAGGATCAAGTGGGTTAAGTACTGTTCTTACGGACAATATGCGTGCTTATACTGTTAAACTTGAGGGTCAATATGGGATGCAAGGATTAATCCGTGTCGGAAATAAAATTGATATTATCACTGTATTAGATAGTGACTTGCCAGAAGATACACTTCAAAAATATGATTATTTGAAGAAAAACTATCCTCAGTTGTATGCTGGATCAGTTGAGACTGCAGTTGATGGTAAAGAACGCATTCCTGTACTTGGTTTAAAAGAGAAAAAAGCAGTGCTCCTTTTACAAAATAAGGAAGTTCTTGCGATTGATCAAGAAACCTTACCTGATGATAAAAAAGTAGCGGATAAAATGTATACGACGGTAACACTTGCTGTTTCAGCAGAAGATGCGTTGAAATTGGCGGTTTCGGAATCCGTAGGTACAAACCGTGCAATCTTAAGAAGTCATGATCATGACAAGGTTGATAAAGTTCCTGGTGTTATTACAGGCGATTTATTGAAATAGAGAAGGAGAATTAGATGGAGTTAAAAGTTTTAGTATTTGCTGAAGATAGTGTCGCTCAACGACTCTTTCCAATGCTACAAGATGACGAAATCCGCATCGTAGGTAAATCAAACGATGAGAACAAAGTCTTAGATGATATCTCAAAAACAAAACCAGATATTGTTCTAATTTATTCTTCTCATGAAAGTATTCTGCAACGTGTTTGTCAACAAATATATTTATTACGTCCTAAATCTGTACCTGTAGTTCTTACTCAAGAATATACAAGTGAAACGATGCAAAAGGTAATGCAAACAGGTGTTCATTATATCCTGCCAATGCAAATTGATCGTTCAACGTTAATACAGCAATTAAAAGGAATTCACAGTAATGAGTCATCTCGACTGATTGCGCTTGAGAACAGTTCAACCAATAACTGGAAATCAAAAGTTATTACAGTATTCAGTTCAAAGGGTGGTGTTGGTCGTACAACCGTTGCCATGAACTTAGCGGTTAAACTTGCGCAAAAGAAATTAAAAGTAGCGATTTTAGACTTTGATCTAGAATTTGGTGAAGTCGCTACAGCAATGCGTATCGAGACCAAAGACACCCTTGCAGAATTGTTACAAGAACAGGCGAGTCCAAACGTTGATACCATCCGAAAATATATGGCTGTTCACCCTTCCGGTGTGAATGTGCTTGCGGCACCGAACAGTCCTGAATTTGCGGATAACATTTCAGTTTCTCAAATTGAAAAAATCGTATCTTCACTTCGTTCCTATTATGATTACTTGATTATTGATACAAGTATGGGATTTAACAACATTAACTTGTCATGTTTTGATCTCTCATCAACAATTATTTATGTAACCGGAATGGATATTCCAACATTACGACGAACGAAAAAAGGCTTGTCGATTGTAACCTCACTAGCAGGTAATGAAAAAATTAAATTGGTAGTCGCAAAAGAAGAACCGGGTCGTGTAAAACCTAAAGATGTTTCACGCGTCTTGGAGTTCCCATTATGGCACACCGTTCCTTATGATTTAAAATCATCCATCGATGCACTGAATCAAGGGAAACCGATCGCGATTGATTCTCCATTATCGGGTGTCGCAAAGGCATATCAAGTTATGGCGGATGAAATTGATCAATCTGATTCACCTGATGAACAAGAAGCGGGACCTGCTGGACTGCTTGCGAAATTCTTACCAAAACCTAAAGAAAAACCTGCTAAAGCAAAAAAAGGTAAACGAAAAAAAGGTGGTAAATAATGAAGTTATCAGAACGCTTAGAACGTGCTAAAGCAACTGAAGGTGGCGGCTCCGGTGATGGACTAGCGTTTATGCCTGGTGTATTTGAAGTTGATGCCGAACCTCAAGTTGACCAATTTAAAGATTTAAAAGCTATTATTCACCGTGAAACTATTGATGCGTATAATGCACGCATTCAAGATAATCACGGCGATAAAGAAGGCATTGATGTTCGTGAAATAATTACAGAATGTTTAACCCAACGTGCAGAAGCCATGACTAAAGCAAAACGCGAACAGCTTATTCAAGAAATATTTGATGATGTTACTGGGTTGGGACCTTTAGAAGTTTTGATTCGGGATGAAGATATTTCTGAAATCATGGTTAACGGTCCAAATACCGTTTATATTGAACGTAAGGGTCGTCTTGAGTTATCCAACGTCTTCTTTAGAGATGATGCTCACGTAGCTCAAATTATTAACCGGATTGTTTCACCCTTGGGTCGACGTTGTGATGAAGCAAACCCAATGGTAGATGCGCGGTTACCGGATGGTTCCCGTGTTAATGCCATTGTACCTCCGGTAGCGCTAAGTGGCCCTACAATTACGATTCGTAAGTTTAATTCGACACCACTTCAAATTAGTGACTTAATTGGTTTTAATTCAATATCATTTGGGATGGCTGCATTTCTAGAAGCCTGTGTTAAGGGACGTTGTAATGTTGTGGTTTCTGGAGGTACTGGTTCTGGGAAAACCACATTATTGAACGTTTTATCCAGTTTTATTCCTGAAACGGAACGTATCGTAACCATTGAAGATGCGGCTGAAATTCAGTTGATGCAAAATCATGTTATTACCCTTGAAGCACGCCCTGCTAACGTTGAAGGTAAAGGTGCGGTAACGATTCGTGACATGGTAAAGAACTCCTTACGGATGCGTCCTGACCGTATTATTATCGGTGAGGTTCGTTCGGGAGAAGCCTTGGACATGTTACAAGCGATGAATACTGGTCATGATGGTTCTTTAGCGACAGGTCACGCCAATACACCTCGTGATATGGTTTCACGTCTTGAAACCATGGTTATGATGTCGGGAATGGACTTGCCGATTAAAGCGATTCGTGAACAAATTGCTTCTGCGATTAATATTATTGTTCAACAAACGCGTCTTCGTGATGGATCACGTAAAGTTGTATCGATCACCGAAGTTACAGGGATGGAGGGAGAAATTGTAACCCTTCAAGACATCTTTGTTTTCAAACAAGAGGGCTATGATGCTGCTGGTAAAGTTAAAGGTAAATTTATGCCAACAGGAATTCGTCCATACATCATTGATACATTAGAAGCGAATGGTATCCTTGTGAAAGATGAGTGGTTCCAAAAATAATGTGGATCATTATGGCAGCATGCCTTAGTTATATTACGCTTGTTGTCTTGCAGTTTGTATTAAATTTGATTTATCATCGCTTCATTATGTTGAAAGACCGTCTTGACTTAATTGAAAAACAAAGTTTATACGGATATTCAAAAAAATCAAAAAAAGATCAAAAGAAAGAGAAACAATCCATCAGTATTGAAGTTCCTGAAAAGTTAAAAGATAATCTTTTAATGGCTGGAATTAACTTACGACCTGATGAATTTCTAAAGATGTGGTTGGGTCTCGCTGCGTTTTCAGTTGTTATATGTGTTGCATTAGATAAAGGAATGATTGTGACGCTCTTTGCATTTGTAGCTGCTCTTGTAGGTCCGCCAATGTATATCAAGGTGAAACGTAAACAACGTATCGGTAAATTTAGCCAACAGTTAGGGGATGCCTTATTGATTCTCTCAAACAGTTTGCGTGCCGGATTTACCTTTGAACAAGCTCTTGCAAGTATAGCAAAAGATTTACCAGATCCAATTGGACCTGAATTTCTAAAAGTTTGCCGTGAAGTTGAATTGGGCGAGAACATTGAAAAATCACTTGCCGCAGTTTCGACACGCATGGAATCTGAAGAAATGAAATTGATGAATACCGCCGTTAGCATTCAGCGTCAAGTAGGGGGAAACCTTGCGGATGTTTTGGATAATATCGGTGAAGCAATTCGAGAACGTATTACCATTCAAAAAAATATTAAGGCGCTTACTGCACAAGGGGATGCATCTGCAAAAGTTATTGCGGGACTTCCGATTGTTGTTTTAGTCTTAATTTCGATGGTTAATAAAGAATATATGGAGCCTGTGTTTACCACGCCGTTTGGTTATGCACTGCTCGGTGTTAGTGCAACCCTTGAAATTATGGGTTATGCTATGATCAAAAAAATAACAAATATTGAGATGTAGGAGGAATTCATGATAAAAGCTATTACGGGAGCAATCTTTGCGTATGTCTTCGTAGATTTCGTAATGAGTGTATTAACAGGTAAAGCACTTGTGATTAAAAAGCGACTCGACGAAACAAAGAATTCAAGTACACAAAAACATGGTTCTGATGACATTTTAGATAAAACGTTCCAAGAACGTTTCTTACAACCTATTGTTGATAAATTGGTTCATGCCGTATCAACAATGTTACCGGTTAAAGCAGAATCGCAGCTAAAACTCGCAGATCGTTTGCTTAAAGCGGGAATTACCACCAACCCAAAAGATTATCGGGCAATGAACGTAATCATTATTGTCGGTTTTGGGGTGGTAGGACTTTATTTCGCAATTACATCCCATCAACGCGGATTTTCTCGAATTATGTATATGTTGATGGGAATGGCTGGTGGATACGTATATCGTCGTTATTCACTAGAGGGAAAGATAACAAAACGTAAAAAAGTTATCAAAGGACAATTGCCTGAAGTTATGGATATTTTAAGTGTTTCGGTTGTTGCTGGTTTGAGTTTTGACCAAGCACTCGGACATGTTACAACCAAAGCTGAAGGACCGTTGATTGATGAGTTTCGTATATGTCAGCGTGAAATTATGTTGGGGAAACCTCGTAAAGAGGCATTAAACCGACTATCCGAACGAACTGAAATTGAAGAGGTAAAAGCCTTTACCAACGCAATCATTCAAGCGGACGAACTTGGGATCTCACTTCAAAATGTATTGATGAGTCAATCGCAAATGATTCGTACTTCACATCGTCAAGATGTTGAAGAGCGTGCTGCGAAAATTCCAGTTAAGATTTTGATTCCAATGGTGCTCTTTATTTTCCCTGTTATCTTTATTATTCTGCTCGGTCCTGCTGTGCCGACGATTATTGAAGCATTGGGAGGCCGCTAATGATAAAAAACCTCGAGATTGCATCAAACTTTGGAACACGTTTTAAAGGTTTGATGTTAAGAAAAGAAATCAATGAAGATCAAGGGATGTTATTTCTTCATTGTGCTCGTGTTCACACTTGTTTTATGAAGTTTGACATTTGCGTAATCTACTTAGATAAAGACTTTAATATTATTGACCATGAAATAATAAAACCTTGGCGTCTGGGTAGAAAAGTAAAGGGTGCACGTCATCTAATTGAAGCGTCACCTGAAATTGTAACGTCACTAAGTGATATTACATTCCATGAATTAATTATGAAGGAGGGATAAGATGAACGATTTTTTTGATATGAGTTTTGGTGATGATTCAAAATCAAACGACTTTGCCATGCCGACATTTGATGCGTCAAATGACATCGAGGATGATGAAGATGATGAGCTCGAAGAATCATCAAATAAATTCAAAAAGACACTTTTCGGAGGCTATACACGCGGTAGTGTAGAAGCATATGTAGAACAAATTGAACAGAATGTTTCACAAATGCAAGGAAACCTCGAATTTCAAATTAAAGAAATGTTGCTTGAAAAAGCGTCACTTTCACAAGAAAACGCATTACTTAAATCACAATTTACCGATGCGGAATCGAAAATGATTGAAATTGAAGAAGAGTACAAACGCATTAAAGGTTTAAATGAAGAATTAGCTGAGAATATTAAACATCAAGAACAACAATTCTCAACTGAATTAAATCAATATAAAGCCGTTAGTGGAGAATTACAAGAAGAGTTAGATAAAATATCTTCTCACTATCAATCACTCCAGGAACAGTTAGAACGTGCACATGGTGAAGTATCCGTTTTAACCCAACAAGTGAAAGAAAATGAAGAAGAGAATATCAAAGTTGAACAATATCTTGATCAACTTGAAGCAAGTCTTCAAGAAAAGAACCGTGCACTTGAAGAAAGTGTTCGTCTTTTAAAACAAAAAGAAATTGAACTTGAGACAAGCAATGCGGAAGTCCATGAATTACGTGAGCAAATGTTAGTTATGGAAACAAAACTGGCTGAAAAAGATTCAGAAATTGCGCGTACCATGAAAATTTTAGAAGAGTATCAAGCTCAAGAAGAAAACTTTATGGCTTTAATCGATCAAAAAGAAGATATGATTCTTGAACGCAATAATGCACTACAAGAAGCTGCTCGTATGGTCGAATCACTTGAAACGCAACGCGAAGCATTTGAAGCCCGACTCATGGATCAACAAGGTACTATTGATGAGCAACAGGAATCAATTGAACATACACAATATGTCCTTGATGAGAAAGAAGAGGAAATTAAGACTCTTGAAGCCAAAATCCAAGAACTTAATGATGCTGTGGAAGCGATGAACAATCAAGATGATTTGGCAGTTGAAACATTAACCAATGAAGTTGAATTTTTAAGTAAAAAACTTGAACTGATGACATCTGAAAAAGATGAGACCGTAATGTTGTTGCAAGAAAAAATTCAAAATTTAACACAACAACTTGAACAAGTTCAATTACAACCAAATATTATGCAACGTGTAGAAGATATCCGTACACAATATGATCAATTACTGCAAAAGAAAGATATGATCATTAATCGTTTGGAAGCAGAAGTAAACAATGCTCCATCTTTTACATTCGATCAAGAACGTGCACTTTTAAAACAAGAAATTGCACAATTGCAAGAAGAACTTAAGCAAGAAATGATTGACAAATATCAGGTTCGTAAAGGATTGAACGATGAGGTGCGTCGTCTTAAAGAACGATTAGATACACAAACGTTTCAAGGGCAACCCAGACAAGACTTTGAACGGATTATCGATGAAAAAGACACCCAAATCAATCAACTCTTTCAGAAACTACAGAATATGCAAAAAGAAATGGAAGCATTAATGGGACGTGTTAATTTTACAAACCCATCTCATGATGCCTTGCAAGAACGGACTCGTATTCAACATATGAATATTCAAGATCCTGTTGTTGATCCGATCGCAAACTTTGCACCAACTCCAAAGGTTACTGAAACTACTGCAACTAAGAATGACTTTGAAGAAGAGATTGCTCGAATTTATAAGCAAATTGAAGCTCAAAGAGAAACGTTAGATGCATTTATGGATCATTATAAGTACAATTCATAATAAGAAAAAGGTATTCAAATTGAATACCTTTTTTTGTTAAAGTTCAAACAGTAATTGAGTGTAGGTAGGGAAGGGATAATGCGATTTTGCGATGACTCGTTCCATTTGATCAACAAGGGTTCGTATCGTCTCAAATTCTGGTCGAATTTGATGATGCATTGCGTATGCCTTTTCTTCTAAATCTGTGATTTGATGAACAAATAGTATTTTGTCTTCAAGCGTTATTATGGCCGCATCCAGAGCGTCAAGATTTGATTCAAGGTTTGTGATTTGACGTTGGATATAACTGCTTTGACTGTCTGAGGTTGATAGGTGATTAATAGCGGTGACAATTGCAGGCATAATATCTTGTTTTACCATCTTAAGTAATGTGTTTGCTTCGGTGTTGATGGTTTTGATAAAGCGTGTCTGCACGATGATGGTACGCGCTTCTAATTCACGCTCACTCAGAACATCCGTATTTTTAAATAGCGCAATTGTATTGGGATAGAGCATTGAAGCGATAGAATCTACATAGTGCTCAAGATTTGGTAAACCACGTTGTAATGCCTCTTCTTTCCAATTATCGTGATAAGCATCGCCATCAAAAATAATTCGATGGTGAGCCTTAATGATCCGCTGACAGTGTCCAAGGGCATGTTCGCGAATATCTTGAATATACTTGAATTGTTCTAAGTCATTCGCAATACGTTCAAGCGATTCAGCCATAATTGAACACAATACAGTATTCACAAAAGCACTACAAATCGAGGAACCAGGCATTCTAAACTCAAACTTATTTCCAGTAAATGCGAAAGGTGACGTACGGTTACGATCAGAGTAATCTTTCGTTACAGCGCTCAGTGTTGTAAGAGGAGTAAAATATTGAACTTCTTTTTCAATATTAATTTTCTTTGAGGTGGCCAATTGCTTAAATATTTCCTCAAGAACAGAACCTACAAAGAGTGAAATTATTGCGGGTGGTGCTTCGGATGCGCCGAGACGATGATCATTTCCTGCAGAGGAGGCTGCAAAGCGTAGTAATTCTGCGTGCGAGTCAACTGCCTCCACAAGCGCACATACGAATACAAGGAAACGAATATTTTCATGAGGACGCTCTCCAGGTTCAAAGAGATTATGCCCGGTATTGGTTACCAACGACCAGTTATTATGTTTACCTGAACCATTGATATTTTTGAATGGTTTTTCATGTAAAAGTGCAGATAAATGATGCTTTTTGGCAACACGTTGCAATGTTTCCATAACAATCATGTTTTGATCGAGCGCAATGTTTGCTTTATCAAAGTGGGTTACAATTTCAAATTGAGCTGGAGCAACTTCATTATGTTCTACTTTACTATAGACACCTAATTTCCAAAGTTCATCATTCACATCTTCCATATAATGAACTACATTTGAAGGAATATTCCCATAGTAGTGTCCCACTAAATCCTGACCTTTCGGAGCATTTTCGCCTAAAAGTGTACGTCCAGTAAATATTAAGTCTTCGCGTTTTTCAAAATGCTTCGCATTGACCAAAAAATATTCTTGTTCAAGTCCAATCATGGCATCAACACTTGTAACACTTTTATCACCTAAGAGATTGACGATACGTGTGGCTTGCTTACTTAAGGCCTCCATGGATTTTAAAAGAGGGGCTTTCTCATCTAAAGATTCACCGTGATAGGAAATAAAAATTGAAGGGATAAACAGGACATGACCGCGGATAAATGCGGGTGAGGTTACATCCCAATAGGTATAGCCACGTGCTTCAAATGTTTGTCTTAAACCGCCATTTGGAAACGATGATCCATCCGTTTCGCCTTTAATTAATGTTTTGCCAGAGAATCGCGTAATTGGCTTACCATTTCGATCCGGTTCGATGAAGGCATCATGTTTCTCAGCGCTCGATCCGGTCATGGGATGAAACCAATGCGAATAATGAGTTGCCCCATGCTCCAATGCCCAGACTTTCATCGCATGAGCAATGGCTTCGGCATTTGCCATATCCATTTTCTCTTTATATTGGATTGCACTCAGCCAGCGTTCAAAAACAGGACGTGGTAAATATTCACTCATCACATCTTTTGTGAAGAGTTTACATCCAAAATCTTCGTAAGGTTTCTTCATTGTATTTCTCCTTTTTTCTTGTCAAATATAAAATATTTTGGGATGAATGTAAAGATTTTTTTTAGTTTGTTGGGTTATTTTAAAAAAAAATGGAAAATTCATAAAATTTTTGGAGTTTTTAGTAAGGAATTGAAAACGAATTATTTTAATGTATACTTAATAAAACGTTTAAAATAATTGACAAACTCATGGATTTTAAAATGTATATTTATTTTAACAAAAACACTTTTAATTGTGTAATTGTTGTGATAGAATTACGAAGAAATAGGAGAGATAAGTATGAAATACAGTGAATTAATTGAAATCGCACTACAAAATTCAAGATGTGTAGCGCTATCCGACAACGCATCATTAGATGGTGAGTCTACTGCAATGCTATCAAAAGATGGAACCGTATTTACCGGAATTTCAGTACAAAGTGTAACTCAGGCAGGTTGCAATTCAGGCGTGAGTGCCATTGCTGAAGCTTTAAAGTCCGGTCAATCACATTTTATTAAGATGGTGACCGTAAACAGCAAGGGCGATATTATTGCACCTTCAGGTCAGACACGTGACTTGCTTGCACAAATCAATTCTGAAAATAAACAATGCGAGATCATGGTTTCTAAAGATCACTTAGTAATTCTTGATCAACTTTTGCCTTACACAGCATGTTAACACGGGAAACCGTGTTTTTTTATTGCGCGAATAATGCGATAATAGATTGAGAGAAAATAAAAACGATACAATCAAATTAAATAAGTTGACCAATGGTCAGTTTGGTGTTAAACTAGAAAACGGCTGACATAATGACCAATGGTCAGTTTGTATCGGAGGAGGGAAATATGGTATCTAAACTTGAGAAAAACAAGTTACTTAAAGAAAACAAGTTGTATAACGCAGCGTATGATTTATTTACAAGTCATGGTATTAATGAAACATCAATCAGCGATATTGCGAAGCATGCAGGTGTTGGCAAAGGAACGTTTTATCTTTATTTCAAAGATAAGTATGATATTTTAGATCGCATTATCTTTAAAAAAAGCTCCGATGTCTTAGTCTATGCAGTAAATGAAACACACTTAAATGTATTTGAACATTTTGAAGATGAAGTAATCTTCTTTATAAACGTGATTCTTGATTTTTTAGAAAAAGATCGTTTACTGCTTAAGCTTATTCATAAGAATTTATCATGGGGGGTTCTTAAAAGAGCAAAAGAAGACTATGAAGAGATTAACCTAATCTATCATATGTTTACGAAAGGCCTAAAAGATGTAGGGATATCCGATGCGGAAATCGATCATACGATTTACATCGTAATCGAACTTACCGGTTCGATTGCGTATAATACAATCATTCTTGAGGAACCTTCAAGTTTAGAAACCATGAAACCTTTCCTGTTTGATACCATAAAACGTATTATTAGGAGATGATTTCGTGAAGAAAGGTTTTACCCAAGCGTTTGGAGATGCAATTGCAAAACATCGCAAAATAATTTTAATCATTGCGACCTTGTTATTGATCCCATCGCTTTACGGCACAGTTTCTACGAAGATAAATTATGATATTTTAACTTATCTTCCCAAAGATTCTGAGTCGGTTAAAGGTCAAGAAATATTAGACCGAGAATTTGGTGGTGCTTCTACAGGAATGTTAGTCATAGAAAATATGACAAACAAAGATGTCGTAAAGACCAAAGAAAAAATTAAAATGGTTAAGGGTGTTGAAGATGTTATTTGGGTTGATGATCTCGTAGATACATCAGTTCCCTCAACAATGCTACCGGAAGATGTTCAATCCTTGTTATTCCGTGAAAACTCAACATTACTGATCGTTAAGTTTGAAGAAGGAAACGCAGCACCGCTTACCCATGAAGCAATTGGTGAGATACGATCAATGCTTGATGACCATTCATTTCTGAGTGGGATGTCGGCATTACTTAAAGACACGAAGGAGCTTGCTGATGCTCAAACACCCATTTATGTGGGACTTGCAGTTCTACTTGCTACTTTAGTGCTTGCAATGACGTTAGAGTCAACAATTATACCCTTTATTATTCTATTAAGTATAGGCTATGCAATCGCATATAACTTTGGAACAAACGTGATATTTGGTCAAATATCATATATAACCAAATCCTTAGCCGCAGTACTTCAATTGGGCGTTACTTTGGATTATTCAATTTTCTTATTGCATCGTTATGAAGAAGAATTACGTAAAAATCCAAATAAAGAACACGCAATGGGTTCTGCAATCGCTTCAACCGCATCGTCAATTGTAGGGAGTTCGTTAACAACCGTTGCAGGATTTTTAGCTATCGGTGCTATGAATCTAACCATTGGTAAAGATATTGGATTTGTAATGGCTAAAGGTGTTGTCTTAGGTGTTTTATCTGTATTGACAGTCTTACCTTCATTAATTCTTATCTTCGATGGTCCGATTCATAAATGGCGCCATCGCACCATATTACCAGAATTTGATCATCTATCTAAATTGGTAACACGTCATGCGAAAACCTTTGTATTAATTGGTGCAATCCTTTTTGTACCGGCATACATTGGCCAAAGTAATAATGATGTTTACTATAACCTTGATGAATCTTTACCCAAAGATATGACATCCATGGTTGCACTTACAAAACTTAAAGATGATTATAATATGCAAACAACACATTTCGCTGTTATTCCGAATACGGTTCCTGATTTCGAAATCACCCGAATGATTAAAGAAATCGAAGCGTTAGATGGCATTGAAAATGTTATTTCATATCAAAAATATGTAGGACCAACAATCCCAGAATCATTCTTACCAGAAAAAGTTGTTTCAATCTTTGAAAAAGGTGATTACAAACGTTTAATTATTAATTCTTCATTTAAATCCGCTACGGATGAAGAAAATCAACAAATTGAAGCAATTTCTTCAATTATGAAACGTTACGATGACAACGCATTATTAACTGGAGAAGGGGTATTAACGAAAGACCTCATTGATATTGCGGACGAAGACTTTGCTCGTGTTAATACGCTAAGCTTTGCGGCAGTATTTATCATTATTGCCCTTGTCTTTATGTCTGTATCGATTCCGGTTCTTCTAATCGCCGCAATTATGCTTGCCATCTTTATAAACATGAGTGTTCCATTCTATATGGGATCATCAATACCTTTTATCGCCGGTATTGTAATTGGTTCTATCCAATTAGGTGCTACAGTCGATTACGCCATACTGCTTACTACGCGATTTAAAGAAGAGTGTGGAAATGGTTTAGAAAAACATGATGCGATGGAAATCGCTGTTAAAGAGTCTGCTAAGTCAATTACAACAAGCGGATTAGCGTTTTTCGGTTCAACAGTTGGCGTCGCTATGATTTCGGAGATGGAACTGGTATCAAGTTTAAGTGGCATGATTGCACGCGGTGCGATCATTTCTACGCTGGTTATTTTATTTATCCTTCCGGGTATTTTACTTGGCTGTGAAGGCATTATTAGTAAAACAACACGCGGATGGATCAAACGTAATAAAGGAGATGTAAGAACGAATGAAGACTAAAAATTCAATCCGTGCACTCAGTGGAGCAATTGCGATAAGTATGGTTGCAGTTATACCAGTTAGTGCAGATGAACCCATAAAAAAAGATGAAACTGTATTTGTAAATTTAGATAGTGATGGTCGGGTCATCCATAAAGTATCGAGTGTACACTTGCATTCAGATAAAGCACTAAAAACAGTAACGGATCAATCCAATCTAAAAAATATTGTAAATGTTAAAACAGATGATCAACCGGGAATTGCTGGAAATACAGTACTTTGGAATACCGATCAAAAAGATGTGTATTATCAAGGTGATCTTGAACAAGCTCTACCAATTGAGACAACCATTCACTATACCTTAGATGGTAAAACGGTTCGTCCTGAAGAAATTCTAGGACAAAGTGGTCGATTGAAAATTTCAATTGACATTAAAAATAACGATCCACGCACTATTAAATTAAAAAATGGAGGTACTAAGAACGGCTATGCACCTTATTTGGTTGCAACGGTCATGAACTTATCATCAGACGTCTTTAAAGATGTTACTGTGAATACGGGTAAGTTAATTCAAGATGGAAACAATCAAATCGCAACCTTTGCAGTGCTTCCAGGGATGAAAGAGAATTTAGGTATTACTAAAGACTTATTTGGTCTTGATAACCATATTGAAGTCCAAGCGAATGTTGTAGATTTTGAAATGAGTCCAATTGTTTTTACCGCAACTTCAAACATTCCTGATTTAGATGCATTAGACCATTTCGATCGTGTTGACGATATCGCAAGAAGCATTGATACATTAAAAGATGCTGCCAACCAACTTGCTGATGGAACACAACAATTATCGGAGGGTTCAAATCAATTAAATAGTGGTATTACTGACTATGTAAATGCAGTTGGTAAGATTAACGATGGATCGCATGAACTTTCATCTGGAGCAGGTGTTTTCTTCGATGGAATCTATCGCAGTTCAGTTGGTGCACAATCCCTTGCTGACAATACCTCGCTGTTTGGTGAAAAAGCTGCACAGTTAAGTCATGGGTACATGGCTTTAAGTGAAGGTGTGACACAGTATGCGTCAAAAGCAACACAGTTAAGTGATGGTTTTGTTAAGGCTTCTGAAGCATTGAAACCAGTTAAAGGTTCAGTTTCAAAACTCAATTCAGGTATGGCCCAAATTGATGCAGGAACACAACAACTTACCGAAGGCACTGATCAAGTTGTCACCGGTGTAACGGGAGTTCAAGGTGCTAATACAATGGGATTAAATCAAATTAATCAATCTACACAAACCATTGCATCATTGAAAGATCAAATGTCTGTACTTGAAAAGGCAATTGCACTCATTCCAGAAGAAAAAGACCGTACAGAAATTCAACAAGAATACGAAGCACTCGTTAAAACGGTTCATGCCCTTGAACAATCGAATGCAGCTGTAAATTCAATTTATGGCCAAATCGACTCACAACTTCCAAAACTTGTAGAGGGTAGTGAAGCCGTGAAACAAGGACTTGAAACTGTGAATACAAATCAAAAAGCTGTTTTAACGGGTCTTGGCCAACTGGACAACGGTTTGGAACAATTTGATAATGTTTCGATGTTACTGAATGAAAACGCAAAAAAACTTAACGAAGGCGCTATGGTTCTTGATGCTAAATCAAAAGAGGCGTTTGAAGGAAGTAAGCTTTTATTGGAAGGATCATCAAAACTTGCTTCAGGTGCTACGGAATTATCCAATGGAATGAACCAACTTAATGATGGATCAAGTTCTGTCAAAGAAGGTCTCGATGCACTTGCAAGTGGAACCACTCAGGCATATGTAGCCGGCTCTCAACTTGAATCAGGATCCTCAAAACTGGCTGAAGGTTCAATGGAATTAAACAACAAGGTTTCTGAAGGCCTCGCTGAAGCTAAGTCACATGATGAAATAAGTCTTGATGATTTAACTCGCGTGCTGGATGTGAAAGATGGGCTTATTGAAATTGCTGAAAGCAACACAACAATAAGTGGTCTTGGCTCCGATATGGAAGGAAGTTCGAAAATGATTATGAGAACTGAAGCCATAAAAAAAGAGAAAGAAACAAAAGTAATTGAAGAAACAGTCAAAGAACATAAAGGATTCTTTGCATGGATCAAAGAAAAGATCGGCAAATAAAAAAAACGACTTCGGTCGTTTTTTTTACGCCTCAATTTGAGTGAGGTTTGCATAAAGCGTCGTGACAATTGCAATGATAATTCCAGGAATTACCCATGATAATTTAAGTTGATGTAAAGGAAGTTCACTTACAATTTTAAAGAATGTATTCTGAGCATGGTTAATGCTTGACATAACGCTTATACTTCCGACAACAATGGTCGTAATTTTAAAGGTTATATCCGGGATGTTCCCAATCAATGTAAGGAGTATCAATGTAATCGCAATTGGATAGATTGCACTCAGTATTGGTGAACTGATGGCTAATATTTGATTGAGTCCGAAGTTTCCAATTACTAAACTTATACTCGAAAGTAAAACGACAAATTTTTCATAATTGAGAATTTTGAGTAGCTCTGAGAAATATTTACTGCATGAGGTAATGAGACCGACACAGGTTGTTAAGCATGCAAGGGTAAAGATAATCCCAAGTACAATGGGTCCATAAGTGCCATAGGCGGCATATGACACCGCAATGAGTACTTCCGCACCGTTTGTGGCATTGGGTAAACTTGGCGCGATATGAGAGCCTAAAAGCGCTAAAAGGATGTATACAAGAAATAATAAAACTGCGGCAATTGCTCCAACACGATATGTTGTTTTGCGAATAACTTTTTTGTCTGTAACCCCGAAATCACGAATAATCATCGAAAGGACAAGCCCAACGGTAAGCGATCCAATCGCATCCATCGTCATATATCCGTCGACAAAGGCCGCGGTTGCAGGGTGGAGACGATAAGGATCTTGCGGTGGGAGGATAATTTGCGTATGATTTGAAAAAATTAAAATCGAAGTAAGCACTAAAAGACTCAAAAGAATCGGTGTTAGAACTTTTCCCATGCGATCCACCAATTTACTTGGTTTCATTGACAACCAACCAGCTAGACCAAAGAATACAAGCGTATAAACAAACATACCAATTCCTAAATGCGACTCAGCCAACATCGGTTTTATTGCGATTTCAAAAGGCATTGTACCCGCACGCGGGATCGCTAAGCCGGGGCCTATTGATATATAGATGACAACTGTAAAAGCTGTAGCGAAGTAAGGATGAACCTTTGATCCGATTGGATAAAATCCTTCTGCTTTCGCAACTGCACAGATTCCTAAAAAGGTTAAAAATACTGCGGACAAAGAAAAGAAAAAAATCGATATCGGAAGGTTGTATCCCGATTGGTAACCGATCATGGATGGGAAAATAAGGTTTCCCGCTCCAAAAAACATGGAAAAAACAGTAATACCGAGAGAGAGAATCTCAAGGCGTGATAATTTATTCATAACAGACCCCAATTTCTAGAATTTTAGTTTATAGTGTGAAGATGGATTTTAAGTGAAATTAACTTAATTACCGAGAATATGGTCGAAGTTTTTTTCAAATAAAGTTATTTGGTAGTCTATCGTATTATAGGTAATTAAAGGACTGGTATTATTCGCCTTATTCTTAATAAGGTCACTCAATTCAATCAAGTGATTGTGATGATTCCGAATTAATTGTGCCATACGGTCAGTGCTTTTGAGTTCATCATTGAGGTAGTTCTGTTGACAGACCATATCTCCATGACTTCGCGATTTAAATCGAATGGATTTATTTAAAGAGGCAATCCGTACATCTTTATGGTCTGTTAAACGAAACGATCTTAAAAATGTGCGATGATAATTATCTTTATAAAAGGTTCCATCTTGATTGAGAATAACGTAAGATCCAGTATGCGTTAAAATGAGTTGAGATTCCAATTCATTACCGCATTTATAAAAACGTGTGTGTTTCATAAATGGATTTAAAGATGAATACATAAACAAACCAATACACACCGATATTAATAGAAAGTAGGTTATGAGATTCTTTTTATTCATAATATTGATCCCCCGCTCATGCACTATAATAAGGATTATACACTGTTTTATTGATTAATGGATATCTTTCGCTTTGATTTGAATTTTTCTGTTGAATGAAGGTGTTGTTTAAGAATTTTGAATTGTGGTCTCGGGACCTTAAATCGATTTAAGTTTTAGTTAAGGTGATATTAAGAATTAGATCTTATTATTATCTTTGTCGAACGGTCTGGGGGGAAATGTATGCCCGATACATTGGACCGAAAAATATATTCGCACTTCTCCTTGAATATATTTCGACATGAAAACGATGTAGCCTTTTGTCGTTTAGCTACATCGTTTTTTTTATTTGTTTTTAACTTCGTCTAAAATCAATTTCAAAGCATGGTTCGTTGCCATTTCTTGAATATGAATGCGCTCATTCGCATGATTTCGTCCTAATTGTAATCTTTTAACAGATACACGTTCCGCAGTGGCTATAGCCACATAAACCAAACCAACAGGTTTTTCATCAGAACCGCCTGTTGGTCCAGCGATGCCGGTTATCCCAACTCCAAGATCCGATTCAGCCAATAATCGAACGTTTGTGGCCATTTGCGCTGCCACTTCAGGTGAAACAGCACCCACGGTTTCAAAATACGCTTGAGGTATGTTTAAAATTTTATGTTTTTGTTCATTTGAGTATGTTGTCACACCTAAATTAAATACTTGGGAGCTCCCGGATACACGCGTTATTCGAGAACTGATTAACCCACCGGTACAACTTTCTGCAGTTGCAACCGTCATATTTTTACTTGCAAGTAAGGGAACGATCACCGATTCCAAAGCGGGAATATCAGTACTGTAATAAAAATCGTAGAATAAGTCTTTTATTTCTTCAAGAACTGGTTTAATGAGTGCATCTGCTTCTTGGTAGGTTTTGCCACTGGCTGTAACACGCAACATCACACTACCATCCGCTACATAGGGGGCGATGGTAGGGTTTTGATAATCGATCATTTTATCTTTTAAAATCGATTCAACTTTTGATTCCCCAATTCCAAATAAATAGAGTTTATGAGATACAAGTACTAAGTTAGTCTTTTGGCTTAGATAATCGTTCACAGATGTTTCAAACATCATCGTCATTTCACGGGGTGGACCGGGCAACATTATCACGGTATGATTCTTAGTTTCAATACAAACTCCAGGAGCTGTACCGCATAAATTTTCAAAAACATGGGCACCTTGTGGAATCATTGCTTGCTTGATATTATTTTCGGTCATTGATCTGCCGGTGGTTTTAAAATATGCTTCAAGTTTGTTCATTGAAGGTTGATGAAGGGTAAGGGGGCGTTCTAAGACCTCTGCAATCACTTCTTTGGTTAAGTCATCATAAGTCGGGCCCAATCCTCCAGTGAAAATAATGAGTTCGCTTCGTTTCAACGCCTCTTTAAACGTCTCTTCCAGACGGTTTGGATTATCACCAACAACACTTTGGTGATAACAAAAGATTCCATTGCTTGCAAGTTGTTGCGCGATGTATGTCGCATTTGTATTCACAACATCCCCTAACAACAATTCCGTTCCTACACAAATAATTTCTGCTTTCATAATTCAGCTCCATTCTTTTAATATCATAGCACTCTTACCTTAAATACACGAGAAGAATTCTTAATGACATTTTGTGAAGGTTTCATGACAGTCGTTTGTTTCGATGTGGATTCACTTTATAATAAAACACAGAAAATCGTTTAATTTAAAAGATTGCAAGAGGAGAATCGTTTATGAAGCATCAATGGGAAAATTCACTTCATTTATTAAAGGTTGGTAATGTTCGGTTTACCCACCAAACCGTTAAAAATTCACATCATTCACAACATGACATGCAAGACTTAGGGGAGGGACAAAATCCTTATGCAATTATCCTAAGTTGTTCGGATTCACGGGTATCCCCTGATATTATTTTTGATTGTAAGTTGGGAGATTTGTTTTTAATTCAAAATGCTGGGAATGTTACGGATGCTTCGGTGTTAGGAAGCATTGAATATGCGGTTGAAAATCTTAAAACACCTTTGGTTGTTGTTTTAGGGCACAGTCAATGTGGCGCAATTAATGCTGCTTATCATCAACTGTCCTTAAAAGGGAATTTGAAAACGATTGTTGATCAGATTCAGGCGCATGTAGTGCAAGAAGGGATTGACATTTCTTCAGCAAATCACGCACGAAAAACAGCTCTTAAAATTGCGGAAAATTCCTCGATTCAACGCCATGATGTAAAAGTTATCAGTGCATTTTATGACATCACTACCGGCAATGTGTCATGGCTATAATGGCTTTAATATCATTTGAGTACTAAATTCACAAATATTTGCTATACTAGTATGCAGATAAGTAATGTAAAAACCAAGACAAATCTGTCTTGTTTTTATTGTTTATTTATAAATTTACTCTATAATAGGAGTTTGAATGAATTTAAAGGAGAATATCAGTGATTAGTACAAATAATTTATCGTTAATGTTTGATGGCAAGGCATTATTCGAAGAGGTATCAATAACATTTACTGAAGGGAATTGTTATGGTGTAATCGGAGCCAATGGTGCAGGGAAATCAACCTTCCTTAAACTCTTATCGGGAGAACTTGAACCCACAAGCGGTCACATCTCCATTCCAAGTGGCAAACGTCTTTCATTTCTAAAGCAAGATCACTTTGCATTTGATGATTATACGGTTTTAGAGACAGTTATCATGGGGAATGAAAAACTTTATGAAATTATGAAAGAAAAAGAGGTTATTTACGCAAAGGAAGATTTCTCGGAAGCGGATGGTATTCGCGCAGGAGAATTGGAAGAACAATTTGCGGATATGGATGGTTGGAATGCGGAAGCAGAGGTTTTTACACTTTTAAATGGTTTAGGTGTTGATCGTCAATACCATGAAGCCAAGATGGAACAACTCCCAGGTTCGGACAAAGTTAAGGTCTTATTAGCTCAAGCAATTTTTGGTAATCCCGATATTCTTTTACTTGATGAGCCTACCAACCACCTTGACCTTGAAGCAATTCAATGGCTTGAAGAATTTTTAATTAATTTTGAAAGCACCGTTATTCTTGTATCACATGACCGTCACTTTTTAAATAAAACGTGTACACATATTGCTGATATTGATTTTGGTAAAATTCAATTATTTGTTGGGAATTATGACTTCTGGTATGAATCCAGTCAATTAATGCTTCGTCAAATGAAAGACGCAAATAAGAAAAAAGAAGAAAAAATTAAAGAACTTCAAGATTTTATTGACCGCTTCAGTGCCAATGCTTCGAAATCAAAACAAGCAACATCACGTAAACAAGCACTCTCAAAAATTAAACTCGATGAAATGGTACCTTCAAAACGTCGCTATCCATTTATTGAATTTAAACCAAAACGTAATCTTGGTAGTTCCGTATTGGAAGTAAGTGATCTAAGTGCGAGCCTTGAAGGAAAACAACTTTTCACTAATTTAAGTTTCACCATTGGAAATGGTGAAAAGGTAGCCTTTGTGGGTGATCAAGAAATCACAAAATCACGCTTTTTTGATATCATTACGGAACGTGTTCAACCGGATGCAGGATCAGTTCATTGGGGTTCAAGCGTTGATTATGGTTATTTTAATAAAAACTTTGATGAAGATTTTGAAAATGACGCACGAATTGTTGATTGGTTGATGGAATTTTCTGACGAAAAAGACGAGACCTATGTTCGCGGCTTTTTAGGTCGAATGATTTTTGCGGGGGATGACGCATTAAAAAAACTTAATGTTTTATCCGGTGGTGAAAAGGTACGTTGTATGATGTCTAAAATGATGATCATGGGTAAAAATGTGTTGATTCTTGATGAACCAACAAACCACCTTGATATGGAGTCAATCACCGCACTTAATAATGCACTTATTAAATTTCCAGGAACAATTCTTCTTGCCTCACATGATCATCAAATTATTGAAACAACGGCAACACGCATTATGGAATTTAAAGAAGATGGTACTCTCGTTGATTATCTTGGAACCTACGAAGAATATTTAGAACGCAAATAAATTTGAAAGGTTAAATGATGATGCAAACCTATCTCTATCCAATACGAACTGCTTTAATCAGTTTTCCATTCATTGCATTCGCAATTCTAGTTCCATATTTAATGTATGACTATCATAAACATGGGTCGGTATCGAAGTGGCGTGCGTTTGTAGTTTACAGTTTTATATTCTATTTGCTCTGTGCATTTTACCTTGTGATTTTACCGTTACCTGAGCGTGAACATGTTCATACACATTGGCGTGAGATGATTCAACTCATTCCATTTACGTTTGTTTCAGACTTTATCCGTGAAACATCCATGCGTTTCTCAGATCCAAGATCACTTGTTGTCGGATTGCGCGAAGGGGTGTTCACACAACCTGTATTTAATATTGTGATGACACTACCCTTTGGGATTTACCTTCGTTATTACTTTAAGTGTGACTTGAAAAAAACATTGATTTTAAGTTTTAGCTTGTCGCTGTTTTTTGAACTTACACAAATTACTGGTCTCTATGGGATTTATCCAGGACCTTATCGATTGTTTGATGTTGATGATTTGATTTTAAACAGTATGGGTGGATTAATAGGTTATGCAATTGCACCCGCAATGACCTATTTCTTTCCTACACGCGAGGCTTTAGATCTCGAATCTGCGGAAAAATCTGTAACGGTAACGTATGTGAGACGTCTTATTGCATATCTAATAGATAGCGTCATCATGACGCTTGCGATTTCAATCTTTACACTTGGAATGCGTGCGGTAATGCCGGGGGTTCCTCAATATCCAGCATTTGAGTCCGTGACTCATTTTATGGGATTTATGTTTTTCTTTTTTGTATGGCCTCTTTCACATCAAGGGTCAACCTTAGGAATGTCTATCGTGCAAATTCGAATTGAAGTAGATGAATCACAATCCAGAGTTAAAGGTATTTTGATGCGTTGCCTTCTTGTATATGTCTTTATGATACGATTTGGCGATCTAAGTGGTTTACTCGTTAAAGGGCTCTCGACATCAAATCCATACATCGATACGCTCACTTCAGTGCTCTATCTTTTAATTATTATGGGTTATTGGATTTTTATGATGATACATGTTCTATCAACGATGTTTCATAGGAATTATCGAATGTTTTATGAACGCATTTCTAAGACACAAATGGTCAGTACATACCCCGATCACAACATAGACGGGTAATATTAAAACATGATATCTTGTATAAAAAAACGTTCACTGCATCCGTGAACGTTTTCTTTTCTTTTCTTTTTATTTAAATGTATTCATCTGCTTTAACGGTGAACATAATTGCACCCGCCATTGGATCCTTTTTAATTTCAGCTTTAATGCGTTTGCAAGCTTCATCTTTGTCTTCCATATCCGTTTCAAAGTAGAGCTTGATTCCATCTTTCTTAATAAATGTACATTTAGGATCTGTCATTCCTTCAACAATTTTTTGAATTTGCTTTTGCATAATAGGACTATTAATAATAATTGTATTCATAATTTATACCTCTTTCTACAAAATCATATTAGCAAAATATGGAACCGATTACAATAAAAAACGAATATATTGAAATATTATTCCAATATTTACAAAGAAAGGTTGAAATATATTTTGAAATCGGTTACTATTCATATGTAAGCACTAACAAGTGCAAGAAAGGGAGTTAATATGGAGAAGTTAACACAATTTATAGAAGAGAAGATTGCCCCACCATTAATTAAATTTTCTCAATTGAAATACGTTCAAGTAATGCAACGTACTGGACTTGGAATCATGTCTTTATTAGTTATTGGTTCTGTATTTTTACTTGTTGCATCATTCCCAGTTAAAGCATGGACTGATTTTTTAGGAGATAATCGCTGGGTTATTGCGGCAGCTTCTGGAGTCGGTACTGGATTTATTGCTTTATATACTGTTATCACGACATCTTATGGTTTAGTAGAGTACTACAACAAACAACGCGGAGAAAATCATGATATTGTTCAACCAATGATTCTTGCGGTTGCATCATTCTTACTTTTAAATCCTGCACAAACTGTTACAACAATGGTTGATGGTGTTGAAGGTAAGTTTACAGGGGTTCCATCAACGTATATGGGAGCTCTTGGAGTATTTGCGGCACTGATTGTGGCAATTATTACTGTTGAAATCTATCGTTTCGTTGTTAATAAAAAACTTGTTATTAAAATGCCTGAAGGGGTTCCACCAATGGTATCTCAATCATTTATCGCTCTAATTCCAAGTTTCTTTGTCATTTTATTCTGGTGGTTACTCGGTCATGTTTTCCAATTAAACATTCCAGAATTAATTGCTGGTGTGTTCAAACCATTAGTAGCTGTTGGTGATTCACCAATCGTTGTGATGATCGCAACACTTTTAAACCGAATCTTATGGGCTGTTGGTATTCATGGTTCAAACATTGTAAACTCAGTTGGTGGAACATTCTGGGGTCAAATGTCACAATTAAACCTTGCTGCATTTGAAGCTACCGGAAGTCTTGCAAATTTACCACATACTTATACATCCGTATTTATGGATAACTATATTTGGACAGGATTGTTCCCATTATCACTTTGCTTAATTATGTCTAAATCGCCACGTTTAAGCGGTCTGGGTAAACTTGCTTTAGCAGCATCGTTATTCAATATCGGGGAACCACTTATCTTTGGATTACCAATTATGTTGAATCCACTGATGATGATTCCATTTATCTTAAGCTACTTAGTACTTGCACTTGCTGCAATTATTCTAACAACGATTGGTGTGATTCCTGTACCGGCATTAATGATTTCTTGGATTACACCTGCACCAATTAAAACTTATTTAGCGACAGCTGGAAGTATTCCTGCAACCGTATTCGTCCTTGTTGGATGGGTATTTATGTTCCTCTGCTTCTATCCATTTGTTAAAGCAATGGAGAAAAATGACCTTGCTGAAATGGCTGCTGTAGAAGAAGCGAAAGAAAATTAAATTATGTTAGGTATTTCGAGTTATTTTAAAGATTTAGATTATGGGTATTTGGAAGCTGCTGCTGCCATTGGAGTGAAGTATTTATTTACTTCACTCCATATCCCAGAAGAAGATTTGTCGAAACTGGATCAAGAAATGCCAAAATTCTTAGCAGAAGTAAAACGATTGGGTCTTGAATTGGTACCTGATATCTCACCCGCAACGTTTGAGAAATTAGGCATTAAGCCCAATGACTATCAAGCATTAAAAGAACTTGGATTTACGTCATTGCGTTTGGATTACGGATTTGATGATTTTGAAATCGTTAAAGCACTTCAAAAAGATTTTGACTTAATGTTAAATGCAAGTGTTGTAAATGAACCGTATATTCTCGATGCTTTGGAAGCGGGTGTCGATTTTAATAACATTTCTGTTTTACATAACTTTTATCCTAAAACAGAGACGGGACTTTCATTAGATTATTTTAAAAAAATTAATGAAGTGTTTATTCGACATAAAATTAAAATTATGGCATTTGTTCCAGGGGATGCGCTAAAACGATTCCCACTTTACGAAGGCTTACCAACGGTTGAGAAACATCGTCAATGTAATCCATATCTTGCAGCTGTAGAGCTCATGCATGATTGTGGTATCACAGATATTTTAATTGGTGATAGTAAAGCACACCTTGAAACATTATTTTATATTGAATCGTATATGAAAGACTCAATCATGCATATACCTGCATTTTTTAGTAAGCATGCACCTTCAATGTATGATAAAACGTTTGAAGTTCGTAAGGATTTATCGGAACATGTTATTCGTATGTTAACACCACGGATTCCGGGAATTCCTGTAATGGATAATGGCGCACGGGTTCGTGGAGCCATTACCATCGAAAACGAATTATCTGGACGTTACAGTGGTGAAATGCAAATTTGTAAGAAAGCATTTCCAATGGATGCTCGAACAAATGTAATCGGATTTATACATCCAGACTATGTTGATCTTGTATGTTCCATTGATCGTTATACTAAAATTAAATTTGTACGCATTGACTAAGAAGGATTCAATCCTTCTTTTTTAAAATATTATTGGTATTATGAGTAATTAGAAGAGGAAGTTGATTATGTTTTTAGAAAAGTTCGTTACATTGGTACAGGGAAGTCGTTCCTTAAATGCAGTTAAAAATGCAATTAATAAAATGGCTTATATCAATATAATTTTAGGTGTTTGTATATTTATCTTTTATCAGTTTGATCAGATTGGGGGGATTACTGATTCAATTCGTACCCAGGCGGTCTTGTTCTACCAATTGTATTGCATTATGCTCGCTGTTTCATTGGCTTATCTTATTGCGAGTGAAACCCTCAATGCAGACATTGATGTAAGTTTTCGAATGAGTGCTGTATTTCTATCTCTGTTACCTGGGATTGTTTTGGTTCCAAAGGGCTACGTAACAGCTTTTCCAATCGTTACGATGATTGTTGTGGTAGTGATATCATATTTTATTAATCGACTGGATCAATTTAAGGTTAAAGGGAAACATGTTCCCCAAGCAGTTACCGATTACTATAATCGATTATGGCCAACGTTCGTCCTCATGCTATGTCTTTTTATTTTTATATTTGTTTTTAACCATTTCTTTCTAGGCCTAGCTAATGTTATTATAAGTATAACCAATGTTTTGAGTGGATTTATTGTAATGCTTTCACTCATCATGATTATTTGTATGTTTTGGATTTTAGGGATTCATGGTGTCGGTGTTATTGGAACATTAATGCGACCTTTTTGGTTCCATATGATGCTTGTGAATGGCTTTATGATTGTTTCAGGGTATTTACCGGTGTATATCGGAACTGAAGCGTTCTTAGGATGGTGTGTTTGGATCGGTGGTTCGGGTTGTACTTTAGGTTTAACCGTTAACCTAATCTTTGCGAAAAGTCGTCATCTTAAGCAACTTGGAAGCGACAGCGTTGTTTCAAATATATTCAATATTAACGAAAATATTATTTTTGGAACACCGATCGTTGAAAATCAATACTTCAGAATACCGTTTTTCGTGGCACCCATAATCACCGGTTCTGTTGCGTATTGGTCAATGAAGTTGGGTTTTGTAACAATCCCAAGTATTGTTGCGCCATGGGTGATACCAATGCCATTAGGTTTATTTATTTCAACCCTTGGTGATGTACGATCACTTGTCTTATCATTACTCTTAATTGTGATTACGACAGCAGTTTATTTCCCGTTTTTTAGAAAGTATGATCAATCGTTGGTTAAACAAGAACAGGATAATTAAAATATCATAGGAGGATTTTAGATGAGTTGTATTTATAGGATAAAAGAGAATATGCACACTTATACTGATACAGAAAAGCGCATCGCTGAGTATATACTCGAAAATAAAAATGAGGTCGTTAATTTTTCGTCTCAGCATTTTGCGAAAGAAATTAATTCGTCAGCGGCTGCCATCGTTCGTTTTTCCAAAAAAATAGGGTATAACGGATTTACTCACCTAAAAGTAGAGCTTGCTCGAGATCATAGTGAAGAAGAACAATCGTTCGATAAACTCATTAAAGAAGAAGATACGATTGAAACAATGGTACGAAAATCACACTATAGCAATCACCGAACATTTGATAATACTTACAAACTCTTAAATTTAGAAGTGTTGGATGAAGCGATTGCGGCAATTAGCAATGCACGTCGTATCTATTTATTGGGTATTGGTGGTTCAGGGATTGTATGTCAGGACCTTTATCACAAATTTGTGCGGATTGATGCGGATGTTGTGTATTTTGATGATTTCCATTTAGAAATGTCGTCATTAACTCATATAACTGAAAATGATGTCACGGTTGCATTATCGTATTCAGGTCAAACCCGTGAAATTATTATGGCTCAAAAACTTGCACAAGAAAAAGGTGCGACAACGATTGCAATTACTCAAGTCGGTCGTAATGAGCTTGCAAAGAATTCCGATTTCGTCATTAATATACCGAAAGAGGAGTCAGAAGTGCGTTTGGGATCAATAGCTTCACGTTTTTCGATGCTCGCAATTTCGGATTTACTTTACTTAGGCGTCGCCAAAAATAATATTGAAGAAACACGTCGTAAGATCGTAAATACACGGGATACGATCAAGTCAATCCGGAATATTTAAATTTATTTCAAGCATTAGTGAAATAAATTGAAATATCATTTCAAAAAAGGTATAATAGATATACAATGAAATGAGGACAGATATATGAAAATCGATTTATCAAAAATTGGAACTGAACTTCAAAATCCAAATACTAAAAATATCGATCGACTCGATACCGTTGAGATGGTAGCTTTGATTAACAATGAAGATCAACGTGTCATTGATGCAGTGGGTGAACAGACTCACGAAATTGCAGCTGCAATAGATGCAACCTATGAGGCTATTGCTCAAGGTGGACGCCTTGTCTATATGGGTGCAGGTACATCCGGTCGTCTTGGTGTTCTTGATGCATCAGAATGTCTTCCAACTTTTGGTGTTGGTGAGGAATCTGTGGTTGGTATTATTGCTGGTGGAGATACTGCATTAAGGCATCCAGTTGAAGCGGCTGAAGATGATGAAATGCGTGGTGTTGAAGATCTAAAAGCCCTTAATTTTTCTAAAAATGATATCTTATGTGCAATCGGTGCGTCAGGACGTACGCCCTATTGTATCGGCGGACTTAAATACGCTAAAGAACTTGGGGCACAAACCATTTCTGTTGCATGCGTTTCAGAAAGTAAACTCGCTGAATATGCAGATCATCCCATTGAAGTGGTAGTTGGTCAAGAAGTCATTACGGGTTCTACACGCATGAAATCTGGTTCTGCAACTAAAATGGTATTAAACATGATTTCAACCGGAGCGATGATTAAACTGGGCAAGGTCTACGGTAATCTTATGGTCGATGTAAAAGCAACCAATGCAAAACTTATTGAGCGTGCGCGTAGTATTATTATGAATGCGACCGGTTGTACTTATGACCGTGCAACAGACTTGTTAGATTTAAGCGACCAGAGTGTTAAAGTCGCAATTGTTATGGAACTTTGTAACCTTGAGGTTGAAGATGCTGTGCAACTTTTAAATCAAAATCAAGGTCATATTGCACGTGCTCTAGAAAATAAGTAGCGTGAAAAATATGGAAACTAAATATGCGGTTGGTCTGATGTCGGGGACATCACTTGATGGCATTGATGCAGCTTTAGTTAAAATTCAAGGTTCTGGTATTGATACTACATGCAAATTAATCCATTTTGTAACCCTTGAAATACCGGAACAATTACGTCAACGTATTTTAGATGCCAGTGTTCCTGAGACATCACGAATTGATGAAATTTGTTCACTTAATTTTGAATTGGGAGTGCTCTATAACGAAGCTACAACGAAGGTGTTAAGTGAGAGTAACTTTAAAGGTTCATTAGACTTTGTAGCGTCTCATGGTCAAACACTTTACCACCTTCCAATCCCACAGAATCATTTTTTGAAATCAACGCTACAAATTGGGGATCCATCAATGATTGCTTTTCATCATAAAGTGCCAGTTGTTTTTAATTTTAGAGTCATGGATATTGTGGCTGGAGGGGACGGAGCCCCACTGGTTCCATATCCTGAGTTTTTAATTTATCGTGAAAAAACACAGACCGTCTTGCTTCAAAATATTGGTGGAATTGGGAACGTTACCGTAATTCCAGCAAATGCACATCTCGATGATGTCTTTGCCTTTGATACAGGTCCGGGTAATATGATGATGAATGCGGCTACGGCTCATTATTATCAAGAACTCTACGATGAAAATGGCACCCATGCCCGCAGAGGTTTGTTAATCGACGAACTCTATCAAACACTGATAAATCATCCCTACCTTAAGATCGAACCGCCCAAATCCACAGGGCGTGAAATGTTTGGTGAACGAATGGTCTCTGAATTCTATAAAGAAGGTTATGATCCAGATGATGTAATTTACACCTTGACGAAATTTACTGCCTACTCGATTACAAATGCATATAAACAATATATTATGCCTAAACACACGATACATAAAGTAATTATTGGCGGTGGGGGCGCTTATAATCCAGTATTACTTGAAGAAATTCGTTTAATGTTACCAAAAGAGATTCAAGTTTGTACTCAAGAAGATTTAGGGTTTTCAAGCGATGCGAAAGAAGCCATTGCGTTTGCCATATTGGGGAATGAAACATTAGCAGGAAAACCAAGTAATGTTCCTTCGGCAACAGCCTCAAACGAACGTATGATCCTTGGGCAAATTTGTCCGAATCCCTGGCCAACTGAAACAGAATCAAATTGATTCTGTTTTTTTGAATTCTTTCTTAACAATTAATGAAGACAGCCCTACAATATTGAATCTAACACGTCAAAATGGTATAATTGACAAGGATAAATAGGTTATCTACTGTGTTTTATACAAAATTATTCCATTGAAACTTGATTCAACCCATTCAATGGAATTTATTGTGAAAACACTTTATCTATAACGTATTTGATTACTAAAAATATAAAAATGTTTCTATATGAAAACGAATTTGTGTTTTACGGGTAGTAGTTAATAATTAGGAGAAAATATGAGTAAAAATCTAAAGTCATTAGTAATTGTGGCTCTAAAGGGATTTATCTTTGTGTTTTTAGCAGCGGTATTCTTTTATCTCTTTGGAAAAGAAAATATTGCGCTACAAAATTGGTCAAGAACAGCGGTCATTACCGGATCAACCTTTATCTTGATTGGAATTTTAATGCTTAAGGTTTACGGACCTTTTGAAATTGGTATTAAGAAAAGCAAACCAATTATCTATAATTCTACGATTGCGATTATCTTGACAGATTTAGCAACGTTTTTTCAATTAATGGTTATGAATACAAATCCAAACAACAATCAATCTTTTAAAATTGAACAATTGGATTTACTTTTTTATACCATGATTATTCAAATTGTAGGCATTGTGGTCTTCGCTTATTTAGGTAACTACATCTATTTTAAAATGTATAAGCCATCACGAACGATTATAGTCTATGATAAAAACGATCAGGAAAGTTTACCGAAGGTTAATCACTATTTGGAACGTTTTAAGCTTCAGTATGATATTTTGGGGTGTATTACTGTTGATGATCCAAATTTAGAAGCGATGCTTTTCAATGTTGATTACGTTGTGATCTTAGAAACACCTGTAAGTGAGCGGAAACGTCTCGTTGATCTATGCTATAAACATCAATTGAATTTTATGTTTGCGCCATCAATTTCAGATATTGTGGAGCTTTCAGGATTTTCGATGGTTGTAGATGATAAGGCGATGGTTGAAGTTAACATACAAGGCTTATCCTTTGAACAACGGGTATTGAAACGTATTTTAGATATTTTTGTTGCGGTAATCGGAGCGATAGTCTCGTCACCAATCTGGATTATTGCGGCAATTGCAATCAAACTTAATGACGGGGGTACCATTCTTTTCAAACAAAAAAGAGCAACAATCGATGGCCGTATTTTTGATGTTTATAAATTCCGTACGATGAAAGAAAACGTTGAAAATTATTCAGCTACAGAACACGACGATCGGATTACGTCTGTTGGGAAAGTACTTCGAAAAATTCGAATGGATGAACTTCCACAACTTATTAATATATTAAAAGGGGAAATGAGCATTGTCGGACCGCGTCCTGAAATGCTTGAAAATGTCGATTCGTATCAAAAAGTTTTACCGGAATTTGCTTACCGTCTCAAGGTGAAAGCGGGCTTAACAGGTCTTGCTCAAATCGAAGGTAAGTACAATACATCTCCAAAAGATAAACTTCTTATGGATCTTATGTATATTGAAAACTATTCAATTTGGACTGACTTTAAATTAATTCTACGCACCGTCGTCGTGATATTTAAAAAAGACAGTACTGAAGGATTTTCAAGCTCGAATAAGTCTTAGAGAATGTATCTTTAAGACTTATTATTTTATATTATTTTATTGGAGGTAATTATGTACTATTTCGCACTGATTTTTCCTTTTATTCTCAGTTTTTTACCTAGATTGACAAACAAGCAAAAATTTTATTTGGCAACAGTTCCGCTTTTCATTATTGTTATTTTTAGAGTAGGGGTAGGAACGGATTATTTTTCCTATGAATATCTCTATAATCTTCAAAATGTTTCAACATTTGGAAAAATGTTAGACCACCAAAGCAACATTGAACTCGGGTTCCGAATTTTTATTTTTATCTTTAAATCTATCGGACTTCCATTCCAATTTTTTATTGGATTCTTTGGTGCAGTTACACTTGGTTTTTTTGTAAAATGGATCGATGATACAACAGATGCGTCACTTGTGTCCTTAATACTCTTTATTGGGATGTTTTTCTTTGTTTGGAATTTGAGTGCAATACGACAAGGACTTGTTATGGCCGTCGCATCGTATTACTTTTTTAATCCACAGAAGCATTTGTCGAAGAAGCAATCGCTGTTATTAATCGCTGTGCTTGCATTATTCCATATATCCGTATTGTTCTATATTCCAGTAATTTATTTAGCGCGTAATGTTCAATGGAATAAGAAAAACCTTCTTATTCTTTTAGGTGTTTCGTTCCTCTTTGCATTTATTCCATGGCAACGTGTTTTAGCGCATCTTCCATTTATTCCCGGTTCGAAGAAAATAATGGGATACATTGATGCGAAAACACAGGTATTAAATTTCGCTGGGATCGTCCGCATTGGTTTTTCCGCAATAATTCTTTATCACTACGATAAAATCACAGATACCGTATTTAAAAAATATCTTGTGGATGCGACATTGCTGGGCTTCGGTGTCTATTTCTGCCTCAAATTTTCCGAATTAATTGCTGGTCGTACGACGATTTATACCTTTATCCTCTGCATTGTTGTGTTTAAATACATTCTCGATTACTATTTCTTGAAAGACTCCCGGATTTTGAATGGCTTCATTTATACAGGACTTGCATGCTTCACGGGGTTATTTCTTTACAAAGATATCAATGCTTATATGCATCAATCTAATTATCGAGGAACAAACAAACTCTTACGTTTTAATACCATTTTCAATCGTCCAAATTATGATGATTATGATAATCGCTTTGCTTATCTCACTATTCGACGTGATTGTAATGACGAACGTGATGAACTTTTAGATGCACAGGCTTCATTACCGATTTCATCGAATTATCGTGAGGATTTATCTTATTATGCAATGTGGGATCATGAGTCAGAGCTTTATGGAATCTTAGGGACTGATCGCACATGGATTGTTGAACCAAGCTTTAAACGAAAACCCACAGTCTATGGATCACTTGTTGCATATACACCTAATGATGACTTAAAACAAGCTTTTAAATCGACTGAATATCTCGATTTAACCGGCGCTGAGGTGACTGAAGAACGGATTCAGTCAGCATTAACAAATGACGCTTCCGAACGTCAAGAAATTACTACACAACCACTTGAAGTAAAATCTTATGATGTTGAGAATTTACCGGAAAGCATTCTTAATATGTTCCCTTATAGAGATGAAATTATCAGCGTTAAATATGTGGAATTTGATAAACCTTATACCTATAAAATTCTTGATTTGGAGTACATCGATTATCATTTCTTTCTTTATGTTAATGAGTCGTTTGAACCAATTGTCCCCGTTTTAAGTAACGATTTTTATCGAATTGCACCCGATGGTGTGATCACTGTAGATACGTATTGTCGTCAACGCCTTTACAATAAAGATGGTTCTTTATTGTGGCAATATTAAGGAGGTCCTATGAAAGTACTTTATTTGAGTTCTACCAATTCAGGGATGCATCGTCACAGTATTTACTTTGATTTGCTTTCTGAGTTCCAAAAAGAAGGTCATGATGTTACCATTGCTTATGCCCGTGAAAAACGTTTAGACCAAGAAACCGAGTATTATGAACAATTTGGCATGCACTATCTTGGTATTAAAACAGGAAATTTAACGAAAAATAGTAACCTAATCGATAAAGGTATCGCAACGCTTAGAATTGATTCACAATTTAGAAGCGCACTTAAGAAGCATTTAGGTCATGAATCGTTTGACTTAATTCTCTATTCGACTCCACCCATTACGTTACTCAAAACAGTTAACTATCTTAAATCAAAAAATCCCAATGCATTATGCTATCTCATGCTTAAGGATATATTTCCACAAAATGCAGTTGACCTTGGTTTTATGAAAGCGAACGGACTTATTCATCGTTTCTTCGCTCATAAAGAAAAGGCGCTCTATAGAATGTTTGATGTAATTGGTACCATGTCACCCGCAAACCTAAAATACATGGAAATTCACCATCCTTCTACAATTGGGCGGCTTGAAATTTTACCAAATGCTTTGGATATTAATGAAAACAATACGGCACATGACAGCATTTCTATCCGTGAAGCCTATGCGATTCGAGATGATCAAACAATTCTTTTGTACGGAGGTAATTTAGGAGCTCCGCAAGCAATCCCATTTGTTATTGAGTGTATTGATCGTATTAAAAATGATGAACGTATTGTTTTCTTAATTGCAGGATCGGGTGCTAAAGAAGATCTTATTACCTCATTTATTAAAGAAAAAAATATATCCAATACACTTTTCCTAGGGCAACTTGAAAGTAGGGTATATAATAGTCTTGTAAGTCAATGTGATGTTGGTTTAATTTTCTTAGATCATCGTTTTACAATTCCTAATTACCCACAACGCCTTTTAACCTATCTTGAGGCTTCAAAGCCCGTTGTTTGTGCAACAGACACTGCTACAGATATTGGAACCATTGCAATGTCAAATGAGTATGGATTCGGAATTGAAAGTACTGATGTTGATGCATGGTATCAAGCAATTGACACGCTTGTATCAAATCAAGATTTAAGAAAAAAAATGGGTGCAAACGGACATGATTATTTAATGAATCATTATACTGTTGCACATGCATACGAAATAATTATAAAACACATGGGAGCGTAAAAATTATGTTTGAAAATAAAGTATTACTCATTACAGGCGGTACCGGTTCATTTGGAAATGCCGTAGTACGTCGACTCTTAAAAGAAGATATTAAGGAAATCCGCATTTTATCGCGCGATGAGAAAAAACAAGATGATATGCGTAAGTTTTTCAATGATGATCGCTTAAAGTTCTATATTGGAGATGTTCGTCAGAAAGAATCCTTGATTCATGCAGTTCGTGGTGTTGACTACATCTTCCATGCAGCTGCGCTTAAGCAAGTTCCTTCATGCGAGTTTTTCCCAATTGAAGCCGTTAAAACAAACGTTATTGGAACCGATAATGTATTAGAAACTGCTATTGACTGTGGCGTAGAACGTGTTGTATGTCTTTCAACAGATAAAGCTGCATATCCAATTAATGCTATGGGAATTTCAAAAGCGATGATGGAAAAAACATTTGTTGCGAAGGCTCGGATTGCGAAAGAAACCAATACCGTTATCTGTGGAACGCGATATGGAAATGTCATGGCTTCACGCGGATCTGTAATTCCATTATTCTTAGAACAAATTCGTATGGGTAAAGAATTAACCATCACAAATCCCCACATGACCCGTTTCTTGATGAGTCTTGACGAAGCAGTCGAATTGGTATTATTTGCCTTTGAACATGGCGAACCGGGCGATCTCTTTGTACAAAAATCACCTGCAAGTACAATCGAAGATTTAACCCAAGCGATTGTCGAGCTCACAGGATATCAAAAAGGAACACGTATCATTGGTACACGTCATGGAGAAAAACTCTATGAAACCCTTCTAACAAAAGAAGAGTTTGAAAAAGCTGAAGACCTTACAGATTATTATCGTGTACCGATGGATCAACGCGATCTCAACTACGATAAATATTTCATGGAAGGCGAGGAAATTCATGAAGAACAAGAATATAACTCTCATAATACATATCGCCTAAATGTAGAAGAAATTAAGGCTAAGTTAGTCGATCTTTACGAAATTAAAGATGAGCTAAAGGGTATGATGTAGATGAAAATTCTGGTTACCGGTGCATCAGGTTTTGTTGGAAAAAATCTGATTGCGACATTAGATTATCTTGGACACAACGTCCTTGCTTATGATCGCAATAATACCCTTTCTGAACTTGACGATTACTGTGCTCAAGCAGATGTTGTCGTTCACCTTGCAGGCATTAATCGTCCGACAGACCCCGAAGAATTTCAGAAGGGAAATGTAGGTTTTACAGAACACCTTTGTAATGCTCTTGAAAAAAATAAAAATAAAGCGCCCATTCTTGTTTCTTCAAGCATTCAAGCAGTATTGGATAATGAATATGGGCGAAGCAAACGTGAAGGGGAGTCCGTTTTGATAAACCATATGGAACAAACCGGAGCACCTGTTTGGATCTATCGTTTTTCAAATTTATTTGGAAAATGGTCGCGACCACATTACAATACGGTCATTGCAACATGGTGTCATGCGATATCACGAAATGAACCCATACAGATTAATGATCCCAATGTTTCATTAAATCTTATGTATATTGATGATGTTGTCTTAGAGCTTATACGTGCAATAAATGGAACGCCTACCATTGTGGAGGAAATCTATTGTACTGTTCCAACATCTTATGATGTGACTTTAGGTGAAATTGCTGACTTATTATATGCTTTTAAAGCGTCACGTGATTCCCTTTTTGTACCGAATCTTAAGGATGGATTCGAGAAAAAACTATACAGTACTTATTTAGCCTTTCTACCCAAAGATAAATTTAATTATTTCCTCGATATGAAATGTGATGATCGTGGATCCTTCACAGAATTTTTAAAATCTCCTGATCGTGGTCAGGTAAGTATTAATATATCGAAACCCGGAATTACAAAGGGGAATCATTGGCATCACAGTAAAAACGAAAAATTTCTTGTTGTTTCGGGTCAAGGGTGTATCCAATTTAGAGATATCTTTGAAACAGAAATTATAGAATATCATGTATCTGGGGATAAACTCGAAGTTATCGATATACCTACTGGATATACGCACAATATCATTAACACGGGTACTACGGATTTAATTACGGTGATGTGGGTGAATGAACCGTTCAATCCCGAAACACCCGATACACACTATTTGGAGGTTTAGATGAAAAAACTAAAAGTTATGACTGTCGTGGGAACACGCCCCGAAATAATTCGATTATCCGCTGTGATAAATCGTCTAGAATCAAGTGATGCAATTGACCACGTGCTGGTTCATACAGGTCAAAACTACGATTATGAATTAAATGAAGTCTTTTTTAACGATTTTAAGCTTCGAAAACCAGATTATTTTTTAGAAACCGCAACGGGAAAACCAGTGGGAACCATTGGTAATATTCTTATCAATATTGAACCTGTTTTAGAAGAAGTGAATCCCGATGCATTTTTAGTGCTTGGCGATACAAACAGTTGTCTTTGCGCAATTGCTGCAAAGCGAAAACAGATTCCAATATTTCACATGGAAGCTGGAAATCGTTGTTTTGATCAACGCGTTCCTGAAGAAACAAACCGTAAAATTGTTGATCATATTTCTGATATTAACCTTACATACAGCGATATTGCACGTGAGTATTTATTGCGTGAAGGTTTATCCGCAGATCGCGTCATTAAAACTGGAAGCCCAATGTTTGAGGTAATCCAATCGCGTCATGATGATATTGCTGCAAGTAACATTCTAGAAACACTTAATCTCACGAAAGGTGAATATTTTGTCGTTTCCGCTCATCGTGATGAGAATATTAACTCAGAGAAGAATTTCTTAAATCTTGTTGATAGTCTCAATGCGATTGCTGAAAAATATCAGATGCCAATCATTGTGAGCACACATCCTCGAACAAAAAATATGATTGATGCGAAGGGTGTATCCTTCCATCCGCTTGTAAAAATCATGAAACCAATGGGATTTAACGATTATGTTAAACTTCAAATGGAATCGAAAGCGACACTCAGTGATAGTGGTACAATTAGTGAAGAGTCTTCAATTCTGAGATTTAAAGCGCTTAATCTACGTGAAGCACACGAACGTCCAGAAGCAATGGAAGAAGCATCGGTCATGATGGTAGGTCTTGAAAAAGAACGTATTCTACAAGGGTTAGCGGTATTAGAAACGCAAGAACCCAATACGTTGCGCCATGTTGCGGATTACAGTATGCCAAATGTATCCGAAAAGGTATTACGCATAATCATTTCATATGTTGACTACATCAATCGTACTGTTTGGAGCAAATAATGAAGGTTCTATTTATTAATTCGGTATGTGATTATGGCAGTACTGGTAAAATTGTACGCGATCTCGCAAATGGATTAAAAAAAGAAGGCCATGAGGTTTTAATCAGTTATGGACGTCATGATGTCAAGGACAAAACAGACACTTTTTATATTGGCGATAAACGCTCTACATATAACCATGTTCTTATGACTCGACTCTTTAACCGTCACGGTCTTCATTCAAACCGTGCGACTCAAAAACTGATTCAAAAAATTGAATCCTACCAACCCGATGTAATTCACTTGCATAACCTTCACGGCTATTACTTAAATGTTGAAATGTTATTTGAAGCGCTTAAGTCCTATAAAGGGAAGATTTATTGGACATTCCATGATTGTTGGCCAATAAGTGGTAGTAGTGCATATTTTGACTTTCATGGATGTAAAATGTGGGATGAGGGATGTGTCGAATGCAATTCAACACGCGATTATCCAGAGGCATTGCTTTTCAAACGTCAAAAAAAGAATTTCTTATGGAAAAAGAATGCATTTAGCGGACTTGATAATTTAACCTTAATTACGCCTTCATATTGGCTTAAGAACTTACTCTCAAAAAGTTTTCTTTCGCAATATCCATGTGAAGTGATTCATAACGGTATTAATACAGACCTATTCAAACCGACTTATGATCAAGAATTAAGCCAAAAATACGAAGGAAAACGCGTATTACTGGGTGTAGCAAGCATTTGGGAACAACGGAAAGGTTTAAATGATTTCATTAAATTGAGTACGATGATTTCTGAGGATTACAAAATTGTCCTGATTGGTTTAACAGAGGAGCAAAAGAAGGCATTACCCGCTTCAATTGATGGTGTTTTAAGAACCGATAGTGCTGAGCAACTGGCCGCATATTACACGCTCTCTTATCGTTTTATAAACCCAACTTACGAGGATAATTATCCAACTACAAATATTGAAGCCTTATGTTGCCAAACACCGGTTATCGCTTACGATACGGGTGGGAATAAAGAGGTTGCTGATCATCCTTTTATGACTATTGTCAAACAAGGTGATTTGGATGCGATTGTGGAGACGCTGGAATCAAATCAAACCGTATCTTTTGATGCGTTTGACGACTTGATACATGATTCACATACTTTTGTCGCAAACACTCTTAAGTTATACCAAAGGTAATTGATAAACCTCTGTTCAAATGTTACAATGTGGTAGCAAATTTGAACGGAGGTTTTTAATGTTTTCGAAATTTTATATACTCAGAACGTTACTTGAGCAAGAAATTTCATCACAGCGTGAATTAAGTAAACACACAAATTTTTCCTTAGGGAAGGTTAATTCACTCTTAAATGATTGCATCAATCGAGGATATGTAAATAATTTCAAGATTACTCAAGAGGGACTTCGATTCCTTGAAGAATATGAAGTCGATAATGCCATTATCATGGCAGCAGGATTTGGTTCACGGTTTGTACCTTATACCTATGATACTCCCAAAGGTCTTATGGAAGTTCACGGTGAGCGCATGGTTGAACGCTTAATCAAGCAACTTCAAGAAGTTGGAATAAAAAAAATATATGTCGCCGTTGGCTATCTGAAAGAAAAATTTGAATATCTTGTTTTAAAGTATGGTGTTGAACTGATTCATAATCCCGATTATCATCGATTCAATAATATTTCAACCCTATATCATGCCCAAGATGTTATGAAAAACACTTTAATCATGCCCTCAGACATTTATATTACAGAAAATATGTTTCATAAGTATGAATATAAGTCATGGTACGCTACGACGTATTTCGAAGGGGAAACGGATGAATGGACGGTACACACAGCTCCTAACGGTCTCATTACAGATATGGAAATTGGCGGTAAGGATGTTGTAGGCCTCTATGGACCAACGTTCTTTGATGCCAAGACGTCAAAAGAAATCATCGAGGCTGTGAATCGTGATATTAAAATTGCAGGAAAAGAACAATATTACTGGGAGAACTGTTGGCTTGATCGAATTAACAAGATTCAAATCTTTTCAAATGAGGTCAAAAGGGATTCCATCTTTGAATTTGAAAGCATCGAGGAATTGCGTGTTTATGATACATCGTACTTAACTGAAACTAAAAATGAAATGATTACAATTATTTGTGATGTTTTTGGTGTTTCTTCCCAAGACATCAGTGGTATTGAATCCATGAAAAAGGGGATGACCAATGATTCATTTATATTTAGAGTCAACAATAAGTCATACGTGTTTAGGGCCCCTGGAAAAGGAACTGAGCAACTCATTAACCGTCGCCAAGAAGCAGAAGTATATCAGACGATAAATCCTTTAAAAATATCAGATAAACTTTATTATATAAACCCAGATAATGGGTATAAAATTTCACGGTACTATGAGCATTGTGAATCAATCAATCACGACGATATTCCCCAAGCATTTAAAATATTGCGAACGTTACATACAAGTGGTATATCCGTGGATCATACGTTCGATCTTGAAGAACGCATTGCTTATTATATGATGTTATGTAAAGATTCAAACGCAATTTTATTTGATGATATCAATGAAGTTTCAAAACTGATTGAAGAAGAAATAGAATATTTGAAACAACTAGATCGTCCGAAAGTTTTATGTCATATTGATCCTGTTGAGTCAAATTTCGTGAAACTGTATGATGGTTCCTTAAGGCTTTTAGACTGGGAATATGCCGGTATGAGTGATCCTATTTTAGATATTGCCATGCATGCAATCTACTCTGGTCATCAAGAAACACGAATTTTAGAATTAATAGAAATCTATCTTGAACGAAAACCTACAAAACAAGAAACGAAAATCTTATATATGTATGTGAGTTTGTCAGGATACTTATGGGCACTTTGGGCTCAATTTAAACAAGCAAGGGGTGAATCGTTTGGAAGTTATGCATTAGATCAATACCATTACGCACATAAATATGCACGCTTAGCGTTAGCTATGGAGGACTAAATGAACAAACTACAGCAAGAAGAGTTGAATATTCTCATTGAATTTGATCGGATCTGTAAAAAACACAACATAATCTATTCGTTGTCATCTGGAACATTACTGGGGGCGATTCGTCACCAAGGCTTTATTCCATGGGATGATGATATCGATGTAAATATGTCCCGCAGTGAATTTAACCGATTTGAACAGGTTGTAGCTGAAGAATTGAATCAAGATTTTTTTTACCAATCATTTAAAACTGAAAAAGATCACTATCATGCTTTTAGCAAAATTCGAAGTAACAAAGTAGAACTTGTAGAGAAATCTACAGACTATCTCAATATTAATCATGGTGTCTGGATTGATATCTTTCCTTATGATAATATTCCAGATGATTTAGAACTTCGTAACGAGCAAAAGAAAAAAGTTAGTTTCTACAATAAGTTGATCTCACTATTTGTATATACATTTGTAACTGATGAAGATTTAGGGAAAAAACGTTTAATTAAAAGCACATTCTATCACTTAAATCGAATCTTTTATCGTGTTAATTTCTTACTCCCAACGCTCTATAAAAAACGTCAGGTTTGGATTGAAAAATACAATAATGATAAAACGGAGTATGCAAATATGTTGGTATTCAATTTTAATGACGCAATCTATCAGGCAACTTTCATTCGTAATGCGATCTTAGACTCCGTGACTGCAGGTGTCTTTGAAAATCATCAATTTTTAATTCCAACGGAATATGATGAAATTCTTACATTAAACTACGGAGACTATATGCAGTTACCGCCAGAGTCAGAACGTGTTTCAAATCATGAGGTAGTATTAAAGGATCATCGAAATGCATCATAAAGGAACAGTTACAGGTCTATTCTCAGGACTATTCTGGGGACTTGATACTGTAATGATTGGTGTTGTTCTCGCTTCGGCAATGTTTATCGCATTTGGGTCTAACGCACCCCTTATATCGACCTTTATCCATGATGGAGCGTCATTTATCTTTTTACTGATGCTGCTGATTTTTCAAAATCAATTGAAAGATTTCATTAAGGTTTTATGCTCAAAATCAGGGTTGATAATTGCAATCGCGGCCCTTCTGGGTGGACCTCTAGGAATGGGGGCATATATTTTATCCATTAACCATCTTGGACCCGCAATCTCAGCAAGTATTTCAGCAATCTATCCGCTCTTCGGAGCACTCTTGAGTTTTATTATCCTAAAAGAGAAACCGAACAAGCGAACCATTTTGGGTTTATTTATCGCAATCACCGCTATTATCCTGATGGGTTTTACAGGGAGCATGGGAATTTCAAACTTAAAACTCGGTCTTGTCTTCATCAGTATTTGTGTTATTGGATGGGGGAGTGAAGCTGTAATAATTAGTACAGCACTCAAACAAGACGTCCCATCACATATTGCGCTAACAATTCGTCAGTTTGTATCTTTTATAACTTATGGACTAGTTATTATGCCGATAATCGGATATCATCAGCTTCAAAACATCAGCGTAATGAACCCAATATTTTTGATGGTTGTAATCAGTGGTATTATTGGTTCAATTTCCTATTCGTTCTACTATAAATCCATTTCATTAATCGGTCCAAGTAAAGCAATGGGTTTAAATATCAGTTATCCAGCATGGGCATTTTTCTTTCAGTTTATGGTTGATCAGACCTTTAATTTTAAGCAATTCATACTTGTAATTTTTATCATGATGGGTTCGATTCTTTCCTCCGAAAATCCGGGTGAATTGGTAGAACTTTTTAAGCGCAAAAAATAGTATAAAAATAACCAAAACAGCATCGAATCATGCTGTTTTTTATTATGTTCATTTTCTTTATAATATTGTCTTTATTGAACATAGATGATAAAATTACTAAAAGGAGAATTTCATGAATATCTATCAATTTAAATTATTACGTGAGTGTTTATCAGGCATTGAACACTCACCAGAAATGTTCAATGGAGCAATGAAAATGGCACAGGAATCCCTTGAAACGATGAACTACCTTGACCAAGACGGTAAGGTGACGGCAAAGGGATCCCAAGCAATGGAATCTTACCGCGTTGACAATGCAATCATTATGGCTGCGGGTATGTCATCACGCTTTGCACCACTCTCATATGAGCGTCCTAAAGGACTTTTAAAAGTTCACGGTGAAGTCCTGATTGAAAGACAAATTCGTCAATTACATGAACGAGGCATTGCTGATATTACAATTGTACTGGGTTATATGAAAGAACAATTTTATTACTTAGAGGATAAGTATCAAGTTAAATTTGTAGTGAATGATGATTATTATCGTTACAATAACACATCCACATTAATGCTCGTATTGGATCAATTGAAAAATACATACATTTGTTCATCCGATAACTACTTCGTAGAAAATGTATTCAATCAATATGAATATAAAACAACATATCCCGTTCAAATGCATGCATCCCATGAAACGGGGGAATATTATGCGGATTTTACCGATGAAGGGCTCATTACTAAAATTGGAATCGGATCCGGTTCTTATTACTGTATGGTCGGTCACGTTTTCTTTGATCGAACGTTCTCACACGATTTTAGTGAACTTCTTAAACAAGAGTATCCAAAAGAAGAAACAAAAGCAAAACTTTGGGAAAAAGTATATGTTGAACATATGAATCAATTCGAAATGTATGCGGAAGTATACTCCCCAGATATTATAAAAGAGTTTGATTCACTGGAAGAACTGCAAACTTTTGATGCCTCCTATTTAGATATAAAAGATAGTGAAATTTTCAATAATATTATATCTGTCCTTCACTGTAACGTTTCAGATATTACCGGGATTGTACCGATTAAAGATGGTCTCACCAATCTATCGCTCAAATTTGAATATGATGGAAAATCCTATATCTACCGTCATCCAGGTGTTGGAACCGATGAATACATCAATCGTAAATCAGAGTTTTTTGCACAGCATAAAGCAAAAGAATTAGGATTTGATGATTCATATATTTATATGGATCCCGAAAAGGGCTGGAAACTCTCATTTTTTATTGAACAAGCACGAAAACTTGATTATCATCAATGGGATGAAGTAAAACAAGCACTCGAAATGATTAAAGACATGCATGACCAACAACTTGAAGGTGAATTCGAATTTAATATATGGCAAAAATCATGTGACTTTATTGAAAAACTCTCAATCGAAGATCGCAACGCCTTCGATGATTTTGATGCATTATTCGAGATGGTTGAATCCGTTAAAGCATATGCTGATAACGATAAGGTTCCATTGCGTCTATGTCATTGTGATTTCTACGACCCTAATATCCTATTTTCAGGTAATTCATTATACCTAATTGATTGGGAATATGCAGGCGTTGATGATCCAGGGGTTGATATTGGTACCTTTATTGCATGCTCCGACTACACTTATGAGGAAGCAATGAAAGTCCTCAATCTTTATAACAAAGCACCGATGGATCCTTTAATGCAACGTCATTTTATCGCATATATTGCGATTGCATCATACTATTGGTTTGTTTGGGCCATTTTCCAAGAATCGAATGGCGCAGCGGTAGGTGAATATCTTACAATCTGGTATAATAACTCAAAATCTTATGGAAACAAAGCCTTAGCGCTCTATGAGGGAACCTATGAAAATCATTAGTGATATTGTAATCTACATCATCATGGCCTGTGCTGTCATTGGATGTTTCTATTCAATTAAAGATAGTGAATCCGAATTGGGTCAACAATTTACTGCAGGAATTGAAGCAATTGGAGGTCTTTTTATACCAATTGCTGGAATTATGGCAGCATTGCCCATCCTCAATATCTTTATTTCTAAATTTATTGCACCACTGTTTACCGTTTTTGGTGCTGATGCTGCAATGGCAGCAACATCTTTACTCGCTGTCGATATGGGTGGGTATCAACTTGCAGCGGCTTTAGCACAAACCCACGAAGCCTGGATTATTTCAATGACCGTTGGTTATATGGCAGGTGCAACCATTGTATTTAGTATTCCCATTGCCACAAAAATCATTGATGTTAAATACCACCGTCAACTCTCAGTTGGTACAATGATTGGGTTTATTACCATACCAATAGGTGTATTCATCACCAATGTTCTTATCATGATATTTAATCCAATGGTTCGCACTATCGTATCATCAGATCCCAATGCACCCCAAATCCTTTTAAACATGACACTGATGATTCTGGTTAAAAATTTGCTTCCACTGATCATCATTTGCCTCTTGATGGCAATAGGTCTTTGGAAAAAATCAGAACTTATGATTAAAGGATTTCAGTATTTTTCAAAATTTATTGAGATTTTTACAAAAGTCATTCTTACAATCAGTATTCTCGAACATTTCACACATATCTTTACCAATTTATTGGGTGGTTATATTCTTGATCCCATTATTGCGGACAGTATCGATATTGAGCGTGCCCTCGAAGTTGCAGGGTATATTGGTTTAATGTTAAGTGGAGCATTACCAATGGTCTATTTAATTGAAACGAAACTTAAAAAACCCATTGAAAATCTTTCTGACAAATTAGGTATCTCTCGAAAAATTGCGACCGGTATCCTTGCGAGTTCTGCAAATGTCATCGCAGCATTTGCAATGATTGATGATACTATGAGTGATCGTGAAATGATTGCCATTACAGCATTTTCAGTTTGTGGTGCATTTGTTATTGGTGACCATCTCGCATTCACCGCTAATTTCCAACCACAGTTAATCCTTCCGTTAATGATTGGAAAACTTACTGCAGGACTTCTTGCAGTTTGGATTGCACTCAAAGTAACATCTAAAACCTCAATAAATAACACACTTTAAACCTTTCAATTAAGCTTTCTTCTACGAGAAAGCTTTTTTTTACTTAAAAAATACGCTTTATACACGAATTAGCCGTTTGGACGTCCACAATACATTTTGGATGTGATATTATTATTCCGAGAGGTGAATTATGAAAGCAATTATTACAGTAGTAGGTAAAGATAACGTTGGGATTATCTCAGGTGTATGCAATTATTTAGCACAAGAAAATATTAATGTTTTGGATATTAATCAAACCATTGTGGATGCATATTTTAATATGCTTATGATTGTGGATTTATCACAATGTTTAAACCCTTTTGATGAAGTCTCGCTTCAACTTCAAACAGTCGCAAACACACTTGGTGTTGTTATTACAATGCAACGCGAGGATATTTTTTCCTCGATGCATCGCATTTAGGAGGTTCCATGCTTAATCAATTTGAAATTCAAGAAACACAAGCAATGATTGCCAATCAAAATTTAGATGTTCGTACCATCACCATGGGCATCAGTCTTTTGGATTGCGCTGATTCTGATTTGGATCGTTTCAATAAAAAAATTTATAATAAAATTACATCACGCGCTAAAGACTTAGTTCGTATTGGTGATGAGATTGCTCATGAATACGGAATTCCAGTTGTTAATAAACGGATTTCCATAACACCCATAGCGATTGCGGCTTCAGGATGTAATGCGACATCTTTTGTATCAACAGCGAAAATCCTTGATAAAGCGGCAAAAGAAGTCGGTGTTGATTTTATTGGTGGTTTTAGTGCACTTGTTCAAAAAGGGTGTACGCCCGCGGATGAAGTGTTAATTCAAAGCATTCCAGAGGCCTTGGCGGTAACAGATCGCGTCTGTGCGAGTGTCAATGTTGGTACAAGCAGAAGTGGTATCAATATGGACGTGGTTAAACAACTTGGTCAGACAATTCTTGATTGTGCGAAGCTTACCGGTGAGCGTGAGTCGATCGGATGTGCGAAACTTGTTGTATTCTGTAATTCAGTCGAGGACAATCCTTTTATGGCAGGAGCATATCACGGAGTCGGTGAAGCTGATACAGTTATTAATGTGGGCGTAAGCGGTCCTGGAGTCGTAAAATGTGCACTTGAGTCTGCACATGGACAAGACTTTGAGACACTCTGTGAGACCATTAAAAAGACCGCCTTTAAAATAACACGAGTAGGCCAATTAATTGCTCAAGAGGCATCAAGACGACTCGGTTATCCTTTTGGTATTATCGATCTTTCGTTAGCCCCTACACCAGCTATTGGCGACAGTATTGGCGAAATTTTCCAAGAGATGGGTCTTGAAGAGCCTGGTGCGCCCGGAACCACGCTTGCATTAGCATTACTCAATGATAATGTGAAGAAGGGTGGCGTTATGGCTTCCTCGTACGTCGGCGGACTAAGTGGAGCGTTTATTCCCGTTAGTGAAGATCATGTAATGATATCAGCCGTTGAAAAGGGGGCACTCACACTTGAAAAACTTGAAGCAATGACTTGTGTTTGTTCTGTTGGTTTGGATATGGTCGCGATCCCAGGAGATACACCTGCAACGACAATCTCAGGTATTATTGGTGATGAGGCAGCCATTGGTATGATAAATAATAAAACGACCGCTATACGTATTATTCCTGCTTATGGAAAAGGGGTAGGCGAAACGGTTGAATTTGGTGGATTATTGGGTTATGCTCCTATCATGAAGGTAAATCCTTTTAGCTGTGAATCCTTTATTAATCGAGGCGGACGTATTCCGGCACCCATTCATAGTTTTAAAAATTAGTAGGAGTTTATAATGAATCAAAAATTAGATTTTATGTCTGTGAATCAGATAGAATGTGTTGAAGTTAAGGAAGATTATGCGAAGTGCATCGTTCATGTCACCGAAGCTTCTATGAATTATTATGGTTATGTTCATGGTGGTCTTTATTTTGGTCTGGCAGATTCAACAGCAGGTTATACCGCGAGCAGTCGTGGTGAAAATTATGTGACATTGAATGCTAATATCAATTATATGTCTGGAATTCAATCTGGGACCATTACATGTATTGGTACGGTATTAAGTCGAACCCGTAAAACCTGTGTTGTTGATATCAAAATATATAACGATAGTGATGAATTGTGTGATACCGGTACGTTTACGATGTACCATATAATCTAAGGAGTATCCTATGAAGGTTATTTTTCATTTAAATCAAATTGATCGATTAAATCACTGTGTCTCAAATATTCGAAATTTAAACGTAAAACCCGTTGAAACAATAGAACTGTTAATCAATGGCGATGCCATTAAGATTTTAATAGCAGACGATCAAAGTTTAATTAAACAGTTATTAGACCAGCAGATTGATGTTGTTGCATGTCAAAATTCATTAAATGCACATCAGATTGATTCTGATCAGTTACTGGACGACATACGCATCGTTTCTACTGGCGTTTATGAACTCATTGAAAAACAACACGAAGGTTATGCCTATATTAAACCTTAATTTCATAAAAAAAGACCAAATACACTAATATCGGTCTTTTTTTATTATTTATATACAACTTCGTATAATGTATATTATGTAATATTTGGATTTATAAATAATGGCTTGATTTCTTGAGTTCTCACATCGACATAACCTTTATCGGATATTTTTAAGCTTGGTGATACGATTAAGCCTAAAACCGAAAAGCTCATTAATTCATTTTGAGCCTCATAACCCAATGTTCTTAAGTCATGTCTTATCTGTGATACATCAAGTGCGAGAGATTCCATTGATTGTGTAGAGACAATGCCACCATACGATAAAGGAACGAAATGAATGTTCTTGTTGATGATGGAAACAATACCACCTTGCTTATCAATTAAGTGATTTACGGCATTGACCATATCTTGTACATCCGTTCCCATAACGAGTATGTTGTGATGATCATGGGTCCAAGAAGTAGCAACTGCCCCCTTCTCTGTAAAACCATTATCGGTAAAACCAATTGCAATTGGAGTTTGATGTCCATAGCGTTCAATTACCGCAATCATTGTGAGTCCTGCATCCTGCCACTGTAAGACCCCTTCCCTCACAGGAATGGATTGAATTTGTTCTTCGGTAAATGTATTGGTAACTTCACGGTGCATAATTCTTATTGTTGCTTCGTCACCTTTAATTTTTGAAATTGAAGATACAATATCTGCTTCAGTAATCGGATTTCGCTTGATAGTATTAAATATTGAGTCATCATCGAAAAGAAAGTGTTCATGCTCAAGATTTTGGACGTTAATCCCTTTTTTATATACGGATTGGATCGCAAAAGCATCTAAATCATCAAGGATTATAAAGTCTGCCAGTTTTCCAGGAGATAAAACACCTCGATCATTCAGTTGCATCCGCTGTGATGGGACTAGCGTTGCTGCATAAATTGCATCTTCTGCGCGCATCCCATATTTGATGCACAATTGAATAAGATGGTTCATATGTCCTTTGTGAATTAAGTCATCGGGCATAACATCATCGGTTACTAAACAGAAGCTTCCGTGGAGCTTATACTCACAAAGCGTCGCGATTGTTTCCCTACTGAGTGATTTTTCCTGCATTTGAACTAAAACACCCATACGTGTACGTTCAAGGATTGATTCTGGAGTTTGCAATGTATGATCTGAACCAATCCCTCGCTGAATAAAACGTGATAATTCAAGCCCTGTTATTCTTGGAATATGGCCTTCAATTGGTGATCCAGGTTTGCATTCTTTAAATGTTTCAATAATTCTACGAGTCATGGTATCTTCATCAGAAATGACATCTTTGAAATTCATAATCTCACCCAATGCAATCACTTTAGGGTGTTTACAGAGCGTTCTAATCGCTGATTCATCAATAATCCCACCTGTAGTCTCTAGAAATGGGTTTGTGGATGGAACGGAAGAAGGAATTGCATAAAAGATATCAAGGTTCGTATCGATGTCCATAAAATCAATCAACCCTTCGGTTCCAAACACATTACCAATTTCATGTGCATCCGCTACAAGAGTCGTTGTACCCATTGGAAGCACGGTGTTTGAGAACTCATTTGGATTTGTCATGGAACTTTCAATATGCATGTGAATATCGATAAGACCAGGAATAATCCATTTGCCTTCTACATTAATTTCATGATCCGAATTGATTTTTGCCTCCCCAATATGGTAAATCATTGAATCTTGAATGTAGAAGTCTCCTTTTTCAAATTGTCGTTGTGCCGTGTTGTAAAGGAAAGCACCTGTAAATTTTGTAATCATTATTGGTTCATCAAACGATTGTAACGGTCAATCCACTCAGGCATTAGAGGATTCATTACTTCGTAATTTAGTGTTTTCGCATTTTCAGCGATAGGTCCATAGGTTTTGTTTAATGCAACCTCGTCATTAAGCACAACATTTTTATTAACAGGCGCCTCATTCAGTGTTGCAGCAGTTTTCTCTTGTAGCACTTGACTTAAACGCCAATCAACAAATTTGTAGGCAAGCTCTTTATTTTTTGAGTTCTTATTAATTTCAATGGTATTAAAGTTTGCATAGGTACCAGATTCTGGGAATACAAGTTCAGCCGTTGGTACAGATTTCTTTATGACATCAAAACCAAAATCACCCACAACAGCAACATCGATTTCTCCAGTACTCATCATGACAGAGAGATCTGAGGATTTTTTATAAGTCTTTTTAATATTTGGTTTCAACGCTTCTAGCCCTTCAAATGCTCTCTCACCGTTATCACTGCTTAAATCGCCTCCACTGTAATCATTTGCCATTTGAATCATTGCAGGACCAAATGTAGAAGCAATTTCAGGGATTGCTACTTTTCCAACAAGATCTTCACGCCATAAGTCTTTCCATGATGCGATTGGCTCCTTAACAGTTTCAGTATTATAAACGATACCAATACTATTTATTGTATAAGGTACACCATAACCACGTCGTGTTACTTCTTGAGCTGCATCAATGAGGGCTGATCCATTTTCCAATTTATTAAGGTCTATTTTCTCAAATAAATCCGCTTGATAACCATCATCTGCTGCTTTTTGTGATAACTCAATAACATCAATGTTACTGTTGTCCCCACTACTGAATTTCGCAAAACGTTCTGAAGTACTACCGCTGTCTAAGACAATCTTTACATTATGCATTTCTTCAAACGGTTTAAAAACCTCATTTCTTAAGACTTCTTCACTGAGTCCCCATGAGGATACAACTAATTCTTGAGTCTCTTTTTTTTGAGAACATCCACTTACCATTAATAATACAAGCGCTAATGCAATTTTCTTTTTCATATTTTCCTCCTAAATAAAGACAATTGATTCTGGATCTATTCTAAACGATACGACTGAATGAATCTGAAGTTTTTCTTGTGTGCATAATTTAAATGCACCACATTCAGTCTCTAATTGATATTGATAACAACTCCCTAGGTATGCAACAGAACTAATGAGTCCTGACATTTCATTAATTCCCGAACCGAGCATGAGGTCTGAAGGTCTAATACCAAACGATTTTGACGACGCATAATCTTTTGAAGCAATGAGACCTTGTCCATTATTTAAAAACTTGAAATCTTCGATTGGTTTTATGTTTTCAAATCCAACAAATTCCGCCACATAATGTGTTTGAGGACTTGAATAAATCACTTCAGGTGTGTCCAGTTGTTCAATTTTACCGTTATTCATAATTGCAACACGATCACTTATCGCAAAACACTCATCTTGATCATGGGTCACAAATACAGTAGTAATCTTCAGTTCTTGTTGTATTCGTCGTATTTCCTCCCGCATTTGAATTCTAAGTTGAGCATCAAGATTACTCAAGGGCTCATCAAGCAGTAATAACTTCGGCTTAATAACAAGGGCTCGGGCGAGTGCAACACGCTGTTGCTGGCCTCCGGATAATTGACCTGGATAACGATCGAGCAGTTCTGTTAAACCGCAAATACGGGCCATTCCTTCAACCTCACTTGCAATCATGCCACGATTTACCTTTCGTTGTTTTAACCCAAAGGCAATATTTTCACGAATGCTTAAATGAGGAAATAACGCATAACTTTGAAACACCATTCCAAAATCTCGTTCATTTGTTTTAACCTCATTCATTCTTTTATCTTCTACATAAAATGTTCCCGTCCGAATTGCATTAAATCCTGCAATGGTACGTAACGTTGTAGATTTACCGCACCCTGATGGTCCAAGTAGAGATAAAAGTTCCCCTTCTCTTATCTCTAAATCTAAATCTTGAAGCACATTGTGTTTGCCATCATAAGAAACACTAATTTGATCTAATACCGCAAAATTCATTAAACATTCGCTCCTTTTTTACTCAATCCTTTGTCCATGACAAACATCAGTACCATTGTAAATGCCATAAGAATAACAGATAATGCACTCACTACTGGATCAAAATTATACTCAATATGATTCATGAGCGCCCCAGGTAATGTATTCATTCCCGGACCTTTTAGAAACATCGAAACGGGTAAATTATTAAACGAATTAATAAATCCCATGATGCTTGCCGATACTAATGCATCTTTGATATTTGGAAGTACAACTTTCACAAAGCCTTCCAATTGACCACAGCCCAATACAACAGCTGCCTCATGAATGCTTAAGTCAAATTCATGAAGTGAGGCACAAATTATTCGAATCGTATAAGGAAATACAATCAACATATGACCAATAATTAAAGCGATATTCAAACTCAAATGAAGCTGAATCACTAAGTATTGAAAAAGTGCATAAGCGAGTACAATTGAAGGTATTAATGATGGTGCGAGAAAAATTGAGTTAATTCGCTCACTCCACTTCCCTTTATTCACCACGAGTGCATACGATGCTGGAATTGCAATCACCATACATAAAATCGTAGCCAATACAGATATTTTCAAACTTAATACAAAACTATCCATAAATACTTGAGATTGAAACACTTTAGAGAACCAAGTTAACGTAAATCCTTGAATTGGAAATTGAATAATCGGAGCTTCTCCAAAAGCTGTCACCGTTATGATTATCAAAGGAATTCCAATAAAACTTATCGCAAGATAAGCAATGCAATCGAGAAAACGACTTTTATTCATTAGACATCCCCCTTTGATCAACTTTATGACTTAAGTAGGTCATTAATTTCATAATGCCTGCAGAAAGAAGAATCATGATAAATGCGAAGACACTTGCCGATTGCCAATTCATGAGCTCATTGGACTGCTGATACAAAAGCGTAGAAAGCATCATATTCTTGTTTCCACCAAGTAATGATGGTGTAACATAGGCACTTATTGTTCCGGTGAAAACAAGTACCGAACCCAAGACAATTCCTGGGAATGTGAGTGGCAATACAATTTCTTTAAATATTGCACCACTTTTCGCACCTAAAGTCTGTGCGGCCTCGACTAATTTCCCATCAACCTTCGATAAAACGGAGACCAACGTATTAACCATAACGGGAAGAAATAAATAAACAGATCCAATGATAATTGAAAACTCTGTATACATAAATCCTATCGGTTCTTGGATCAAATTAAAATTTAAGAGTGTTTGATTCAAAAAACCGTTCTTACCGAGAATCGTAATCCAGGCAAACCCACGAATTACTGCGTTTGTAAATAAGGGAAATAACACGAGTGCCATGGTTAATTTCCGACGCAATTCAGATCCGGTTACGATAAAATAGGCTGTTGGAAATCCCAATACAAGGCATATTAATGTCGTAACCAGACCAATACGGATGGTTCTTATCAAAATACTTTGATAAAACGGATCCGTAAGGACAGATGTATAGTTTGTAAATGTAATACCATTATTGATGAATGTGGGCATAATGGTAATCACAAGTGGAATTATCATAAAAACAACGACGAGTAATAATCCCGGAAAAAGATACACCGAATTTTTAAAACGTTTCATGAACGCCTCCTAACAAAATAAAAGCTTTCTATCAACATAATGATAGAAAGCTAAAAAACACTTTCTATCATAGTCTGATATTTACGGTATCAGGTAGAAACGTGTCCCCTTATTAGACACATATATGATAAAAAAGATTCTATTTTAATATAAAAAAAGTTTTTACCAATAGGAAAAAGAACTTTTCCTATCGTAGTCCGATCTTTTCATTGGTATCGGCTAGAAACTATCACTCCATATTAGTGATGATATACGATTCGTAAAAACATGGATATTATAGCATGTCACTTTATTTAATCAAGTGAATTTTGAAAAATAAAAAAAACAAGATTATGATATCTTGTTATTGTATTTGTCTGCTGAGTTGATTCAGTTTCAATAAATAGGACTCTAAATCATGATTTTGATAAGCATGAAGCATCTGTTCAATCCCCTTTGGATTTAGATGGACCAAAGCAACAATCGTGTTATGCTCATCATAACCAACAATCGCTTCCCCCTCCTCGGTATTCTCCCATTTCCGTTCGACGCGTGCACAAAATGTAGCGAAAACATCTTGAGCCTTCATCGCAAAAAATTCACGGTCTTTGATATACGATTGTACAGTATCCCTAGGTACATAGTATGCATCTACAAGGACCAAATCATCCATATAAATGGGATACTCATGACCATTAATTAATTTGAATTCGATTGATTGCGTGTACTCTAAAGCCTCTTCAGTCTCATTGATTAAGTCTTCATTTTCAGATAAAAGACGCAGCTCGAGTGCTTTCTTAAAATAAGACTCTGCGAGCGTAAATTCATTCATTTCAAGCAAACACTTACCCCGTTCATGATAGATTCGATCTAAAACATGTGGAATTTCATCCAAATGTTCATGGGTTTCAAGTGAATCAAAGAGTTCAATCGCAATTTCATAATATTTTAAACATTTTAAAATTATTGCCTTATCAATGAGATTCATGAGCTGAATTTCATTATGGGGCGTCCCATAAGCATAATCAATACACTTTTCCGTATAGTAAAGCGCATCTTTATACTGATGATTAAGGCGGTAAAGGTATGATAGGTTAGAGTTTAAGGTATAGCGTTCGGTTACATTTAAATCCGCAACGAAAATACGTTCCCCTTCCCGAATAAGCGTTACAACCGAATCGGGATTATAGGCTTGTTCGCGTAAATTTTGAAGTGGATCGTAGAGTACATAACCTTTTATAACACGAACCGCATCACAAAATTCTATAAAATTCATAGATCCTCCTTTTAGAAAAGCACCAGAAATCTGGTGCTTAAATTATTTTAACTGTTCAAGAACCGACGTTCCATATTCAGTCGGCTTTGCATCAAAGTTATCCACGATTGTTGCACCTAAATCAGAGAACGTATTATTTTTTTTCAAGAGACCTTTTCCTTCTAAGGATGGTGAGTAATAAAGTACAGGTACTTCTTCACGAGTATGGTCTGAACCTGTGTGCGTTGGATCATTTCCGTGATCAGCCGTTATAATGAGTAAATCACGATCACCAATATATTGAAGGAGCGTTCCAAGTTGAACATCAAATGCTTCTAAAGCCTTTCCATAACCAATTGGATCGCGACGATGACCATACATTGCATCAAAATCTACAAGATTCACAAACATAAATCCGTTGAACTTATGATCTCGAGTAATACGAATTGTTTCTTCCATTCCGTGCTCATTACTCTTGGTTCGATAAGCTTCGGTAATACCTTCTCCATCAAAAATATCTGCAATTTTTCCGACACTAATCACATCGTTACCATTCTCTTTTAACGAGTCAAGTGCCGTTTTTCCAAATGGTTTTAAAGCATAGTCGTGACGGTTTGAAGTACGTTTAAATGCGCCTTTACCCTCACCAACAAATGGGCGAGCAATAACACGACCTACTTTCCATTCATCTTTCATGGTTAACTCACGGGCAATTTCACAGCATCGATAAAGTTCATCTAGACCAAACACCTCTTCGTGTGCTGCAATTTGAAGCACTGAATCCGCTGAAGTATAGACGATCATTTTCTTTGTCGCCATGTGCTCTTCACCCAACTCGTCCAATATTTCAGTTCCGCTTGCTGCCTTATTTCCAATAATGCCATAACCGGTACGCTTTTCAAGCTCATCTAAGAGTTCTTTAGGGAATCCTGTCTCGGTAAACGTGATAAAAGGATTTTCAATATAAAGACCCATCATTTCCCAATGTCCTGTCATCGTATCCTTACCATTAGAAGCTTCAATCATTTTTGTATAGTATGCTTGAGGTTCCTCAACTTGAGATACACCTTTAATATTATGTAAATTACCAAGACCAAGTTTTTCCAAATTTGGCATGTTAAGCCCATCCATTGCCTCTGCAATATGGCCTAACGTATCTGTGCCAACATCACCAAACTTCGCTGCATCATGTGCTGCACCGGCACCAACTGAGTCCATTACTACTGTAATAATTCGATCAAATTTCTTCATCTCTATTCCCTCCTTGATTCGAAAAACCACCTTTTAAATACTGATCATACTCTCGCTTCAATGTCTTCTTATTTACGTGAGTATAAATCTGGGTTGTTGAGATATCTTGATGACCGAGGAGTTCTTGAATAATACGCAAGTCTACGCCTGTGTCTAAGATAGCTGTTGCGAAACTATGTCGCAAAGTATGCGCTGAAATCGGAGTTGTAATTCCCATTTCTTTACATCTAGATTTTATCATAGAATCGATATATTGTCTTGAGATTCCCTTGCCTTTTGCGTTAATAAATATTCGATCTGATGATTGAATCAGCCACTGCGGCCTAATGTCATTCAGATAATCATTCAGACTATCAATTGCATCTTCTGATAAGGGAATCATCCGCTCCTTGTTCCCTTTCCCAAGAATTCGCAACCACTGTTGGTCAATATAAACGTGTGAAAACTCTAAATGAACACACTCCGATACACGTAGACCACATCGATAAAGGAGCATTAAAATCGCATAATCCAAATAATCTTTACCGGTAACACGATCAAAAGAAAAAAGCTTTCGGATTACATCCTCCGATACACTGAGTGGAATGCGTGAACCTTTATTTTTGACCGAAATGAAAGCTGTCGGATCATGGTGAAGCTGACCACTATTGAGTAGATATTGATGAAATTGCCGAATTACGACGATCTTATGTTGAAGTGTTGAAGCCGCATAGTCATCGTGAATACGATCAATATACTTTCGAATTATTTCCGCATCAACCTCTTGTAAAGATGTCAAACCGTCGCTTTCTAGATAATCAATATAGTGGTTTAAATCATTTTGATAGGACGTGACGGTTAAAGCAGCTTTAGGATCAATATATTGAAGATAATGTATAAAATCATTCGCTTGGCTTTTCATAAGCTGCCTCCTTTAAAACTGAACGAGTCGTTTTAAAAAGATTTTGATTGAGCTGTTTATTTAACCGATGAATAATGTCATTGACCGTAACTTCCTCCAAATCATCAAAAATATTCAGTTGCTCTATGATTTCATCTCTGGGCATTAAATTGGTCATGGTGACAGAAATAAATGATACACCTCCAAGACCATCAAATTCATCGTACAAGCTCATCAAACGCTCAAATAATAAATTTTGATCACTTGTGTATTCATCAAATGTAAATGAACGTGTGGCGGTTTTGAAATCATCAAGTCGAATTGAAAAAGATACGGTCTTCCCTACTACATTTTGAAGTTCCATACGCCGGATAACTTCAGCCAGTTCGTTTAAAATTGCATTTCGAATTTCATCGAGATCAGACATAGCATCTTTAAAAGTTTTTGATTGACCAATTGACTTCATCGTTACATCAGTATCAATCTTTGAATGATCATATCCATTTGCTTTTTGAACAAAATTGTGAGCATTAATTCCCAAAATATTTTTTAAATGGTCTGCATTCTGATTCGCAAGATCACCAATGGATTCAATACCTATTTTTTTTAATCGAGGAACTGTTTTATTCCCAATTCCATGCATGAGTTCAATGGGTAAAGGCCACAATTTTTGTGGCACTTCGCGAATTCTTAAAACCGTGATGCCTCGTGGCTTCTGCATATCACTCGCCATTTTAGCTAAGAATTTATTGGGTGCGACGCCAATTGAAATCGGAAGTTTTAATTCATCCCAAACTTTTTGTTGGATTTCAACTGCAAGATCGAGTGGTTTCTCATAGTTTTTAATTACTTCCGTCATATCAACATAACATTCATCGATACTAGCAGGTTGCATTAGGCTTGAATAACTGCGGATAAGATTCATAAACTTAACCGATAAATCTTGATAGAGTTCAAAATCTACTTCAATAACCACTAAATTGGGACATAACCGCTTGGCATGAGCCAGCGGCATAGCCGATTTCACTCCAAATGAACGTGCTTCATAAGAGGCAGTTGTAATCACGGATCCTCTGTGGTTACTACATACGACTACCGGTTTTCCATACAAACTTGCATCCGCAATTAAATGAGCACTGGCATAAAATGCATTGATATCAATATGAAAGATTACTTGTGCCATCGTAAGTGTTGCCCTTCTTTAAGAAGTTCTTTGGCAGAATATAGAGCGGCTTCCGTGACATTTCCTGACATGATGAGTGCCATTTGATGAATCCGGTCATCTTCAGTAATTTCTTGAATATCCGTGACAATTTCATCATTGACTTCATTTTTAGAAATCAAGAAATGATGATCTGCACAAGCTGCAACTGCAGCGAGATGCGAAATCGTCAAAACTTGAGATGTTTGAGAAATTTTACTCATTTTAGAACCAATTTTGAGCGCAACTCGACCACTAACTCCCGTATCGATTTCATCGAAAATAAGTGTAGATACGCCATAAATTGAACTGAAAATCGTTTTTAAACCCAACATTAAGCGAGAAAGTTCTCCACCACTTGCTACACGCTCTAATGGAGAAGGTTGAATCCCTTTATTCATCGATACAAGAAAATGTGCAGTCTCCGCACCATCTAACGTTAAACTTGAGTTTTTAAGGTCAATTACAAATTGCGCATTTTCCAACAAGAGATCATCAAGTTGTGCAATCACTGCAGCTTCTAGATCCGCTTTAGCTTTAAAACGTGATTGTGATAAATATTGCGCTGCTTCACTCAATTGAAGCTGTACGGCTCTCAATTCATTCTCTAAATCAATCTTAAAATCATCAAAATGTTCTGCTTGCTCAATCTGTTGAATCAATGCTTCTTGTTTTTTTAATACACCATCGATTGAACCATATTTCCGAATTAATTGATCATATTGATAGACACGATCTTGTAGACGATTAAATTCATACTCATCAAAAACCAAACCACTGTTATATCGTACCAACTCATCTCGAAGATCTTCAGCTTCAAAATAAACATTTTTAAACCGCTCTTGAAGCGTTTCATCTCGAAGGACATCAATACGATCTAAAAACTCATAGAGTTTCCCTACAACACCCTCGTCACCATCCAAAATATCCTCTAATGCGTTCGTAAATGTTTTTGTTTTCTCAAAATTGGACAACATTTCTAAATCTTGTTTCGTTTGATGGTAATCATCAAGGCTCGGATTGAGATCATTAATCTCATTAAGCTGAAAATTTGCGAATTCAATCTCATCGGGATTAATATTACTGTTTTCAAGATTGTTTAAGCGTGCTTCAGTGGCTTGATAGAGATGAAACAATTCTTGATACTGTGAACGAACTGTTTCATTTTGAGCAAACTCATCCAGTAGTTTCAAGTGATTCTTCGGGTTTAAAAGATATTGCGTTTCATGCTGTGAATGAATATCGAGAACACCATCCAAGCATGACTTCACCGTCGACAAGTTAACGACACGATGATTAATTCTACAAATACTGCGTCCTTCCAAATTCATCTCTCTCGAAATGACTGCATATTCATCCGCATCATCATACAAATCAAAATCTTTAAGTTTATTGGTAAGATTCTGTGCTTTTTCAAGATTAAAAGCGACCTCGACACGAGCACTTTTCCCATTTTTGCCAACTACCGAAGCGCTGCTTCGTTGTCCCGAAACGAAATTTAACGCATCGACCAATAGAGACTTACCCGCTCCCGTCTCACCTGTGAAAACATTAAAATGATCTGAAAAATCCACCGAAATATGGTGAATCAGTACAAAATTGTCAATCGTCAAATGAGTTAGCATGGTATTCCTCCTTTACTACTGAAAATAATCAAAAACATTATTAATATGTATTTTTTGAGATGATTTCGCATCTTTTGAAGTTTTATTTAAATGAATACATGAAACATGTAAATCGATGCACTCATTATTTGCACCACGCTGATAAAGGCTTTGAAGAACATTCTGATAAAGAACGCTTTTCGTACTTTCAACATCGTAGACTACAATTTTAAGGTTGCATCTAATTATTTCATCTAATAGAGTAGGATCCACATACATAATTTCAGTACAATTAATTAATCCTATATCCAAGTCGTTGGATTGAATTCGTTGTTTAAGTGCATTAATAGAGGGTCCAAAAGAAAGAATTACCCCAGAGCTATCAAATGAAAAATCATGTTCAAGATGCCATCCCTTTACTGGTTTTAATTCGGTATTCGGGGCAACATACTCAAGACCTGACGGAATTCTGATCACACTAATTTGAGGTTCTTGGATTACCCGTTCTAAAATTGAAATCGTATCTACAATTGATTTTCCCATATACACTTTAAAATGTGTAAGATTTGCAAAGATTCCTATATCAAAAATTCCTTGACGATACGTATCACCTTCTGGATTAAGTCCAGAATCATTTACAATAATTGTAATGGGACATTGTTTGATTGAAAATTGATTACGTAGTTGCATCACAATACCTTCAAGCTGGGAGGCATGAATTGATATAAGGACATGTTTTCCTTCACGAACAAGTCCATGTGCTATCGAGATTAAGGCTTGTGTTGATCCGGACGTCGTCATAAAGTGATCTGGTCGTGTAAGCGCAAATGTTGGCAAATAATCCTTAAGTTTATAGGCATCCGAAAGCACATATAAATCGGGGTCATCTTGCGCAATATCTGTTAATTGATAATCAATCGCTTCTAGATAAGTATGATAATTTTCCGCACGGTCATGATCAGTTTTAAAAGTTGGAAATTCAAGTTTCCGTTGTTTTTTATTTTTTAAACGCGTCTGCACATGGATAACATGCGGACCTTTATATTTTTTTGACAATTCAAATACTCGGATTAACTCCTTGAGATTTTGACCATCGATTGGCCCTTGATAATCCACCCCAAATTGCTTAAAAATAGTTGGTTCTAAGACAGTTTCTTTGACTGCATCCCTTATCTTTGTCAGTGTGGCAAGTATGGGTCTACTGATTGGATTTGAATCTAAAATCGATTTAACATCTTTTTTTAGACCCGTATACGTTTTGCTAATACGAATTGACTTAATTAACGCATCCATCGAGGTATAATGTCTTAAAAGCGACTGCTGTTCATCAATTAAAATGATGGTTAAATTTGGCTTAAAACGACTAATTTGAACCAATGATTCGTACGTAATACCGTAATTCAATGCGTAGTCATTCAGAACAATTACATTATGAACATCCGGATTTTCAATAGCATAAGCCAAGGCAACTCCCAACCCTTCACCTGGCTTTCCACCACTATAACGATCCATCGTATTTTGATCATCAAGGTACATCGAACCTGAATTTCGAAGCATCAACTCCTGTGATCTGCCTGTAAGTATTTTATGTACCATTACCTGCTTGCCACCATCAAAAATTACGTTATCACAAGTCAGATCAAATACATGATGGAGCGCAAGAGTGGTTTCAAGAACATTGATATTTTCAATAATAGTATCCACTTCATATCGCGTTTTAGACGCAAGAAAAACAGCGATTTCATCACTGAGTTTTTCTAATTCATCAACGGTTAAAGATTTAATATCATACGATTTGCTAAATTGTTCAAACAAGAGACGTGCCTCCTATAATTCGCGACTCATCATTTCATCAATAATCTGTTTCAGATTTCCATTTTCAATATTCATTTTTCTTAATAAATCTTTAATACTTGAAAAATACGATTCCGTTAAGGTGCGAGCTTGTTCAAGACCCAATAAACTCACAACAGTTGTTTTATCGCGTTCTGCATCGCTTTGATTGCTCTTCCCGATTTCCTCTGAAGATTTTGTAACTTCAAGAAGATCATCTTGGAATTGAAAAGCAACGCCCAAGGATAAGCCCAACTCATGAGCTAATTTTTGGTACGCATCCTGCCCTGCAATTACGGCTGCCATTTCAAATGCCGCTGCAAATAAGCAACCGGTTTTAAGATTGTAGCACGCAACGAGATCATCAATATGCTGGATTTGATCATCGATATCCAATTCTTGACCTAAAATCATCCCATTACTTCCAGCATTACGCGCTAGAATTTCAAAACACTTTCCGAGAACATCTGCATCTAAAGACGCCTGTGACAAAGCTGTAAAAGCCCCTGTCAAAAGTGCATCTCCTGCAAGAATTGCAACACCTTCACCAAACACTTTGTGATTGGTTGGTTTAAAACGTCGCATATCATCATCATCCATCGCAGGAAGATCATCGTGTACTAAAGAATAGGTATGAACCATTTCAAGTGCACATGCAGGATATAGACCAATTTGGTAATCACAACCAAAATCTTGAAGCATCGCCAATAAGAGTTGAGGTCTTAAACGCTTTCCTCCACTCATTAGTGAGTACGACATGGCTTCTTTAACAACAGAGGTCTCGGGGTAATACGCTAAAATTGTTAATAATTGTTTATCGATGTCTTTAATCATTTTGTTCCCCTTGATGTTTTTGAACTAAAGCTTTAACTTGGTTTTCATATCCGCTTAAACGTTCTTGACATTGCTTGGATAAATTCAAACCTTCTTCAAAGAGAACAATTGCTTGATCCAAGGGAAGACTGTCTTTTTCCAACTCATTTGCAATTTCCGCAAGACGCGCCATTGCAATTTCAAAATTAAAATCTTTATTCATCTTTAGACTCCTTACTGATGACCTGTGTCACCACAAATCCATCTTTAAATTCTAACTGAATGTGATCGTTAAGATTCAGTGCATCAACACTTAAAACATGCGTATCGTTCTTGCGTGGAATCACATACCCTTGGTTAAGATTTCGTTGAATTACCTCCAAGGGTGAACGATACTTAAGTGACTTAAGTATATCGTTTAAACGCTCTTTTTTCAAGTTTAAGTCCCGCTCCACAAGTGACTGAAAGCGACCATTATATTGTTGAATCATGAGCTGATTTTGTTTAATGTTACGTTCAATATATTGCGAATAGAAGACATATCGATTTTCCATCATATTGAACTTTTGTAATGATTGATTCAATTTCTGTTGAATTGTAGTGGTACTTAAACTCATAAACTGGTTAATCGCATGGTGTGAATTATTTTGTTTTATCTGCAACGAATTTTCCATTCGATTCGTAAACAGTGTAAGCAGCCGCTTTGATTCATCAAATAAAGTCTGTTGATGTGTAATTCGGACTGTCAACGTATCTAACTTTTGTTGTTTTCGTTCGACTAAAAGAATTGGATCTTTTAATGCACTGCTTTGAATCAAGGATGTAAAGTCACCCATCCGTCTAAGATACTTATTTCGAACTGCAAGATAATACTGGTTTTTATAATCACGAATCATGGTGTTCATCTCAACCCAATTCGGTGTTGCAGCAACGGCTGCAGCAGTGGGTGTCGCAGCACGATAATCTGCAACAAAATCTGATAATGTAACATCACTTTCATGACCAATACCTGAAATAATTGGAATTTCACTAGAGAAGATTGCTTCAACAACTTCGGGTGTATTAAATGCCCATAGGTCTTCAATCGATCCCCCACCCCGACCTAAAATGATGGTATCGATATTTTGAAGATGTGCTGTTTTGATTTGTTGAACCAAACTGTTAGAGGCATGCTCCCCTTGTACATAAGCCAAGAGATCAATTTGTTGTGCCAGTGGCCAACGCTCTTGAAGTGTACGGGATATATCGGCATAAGCGGCGCTGTTCTCCCCTACAATAACGCCGATACGTTGAGGATACTTAGGAATTGGCTTTCGATGCTTGGGATCAAAATAACCTCGATTTTCAAAATCTTTTTTTAATTTCTCAAACTGGATATACAAATCACCCAAACCATCTAAATTCATACGATCTGCATAAATTTGCACCGTACCGGTATCCGTGTACACTTCACAGCGACCAAAAATAACAACCTTATCACCGTCTTTTGGCTTAAATAAAACTTTACTTGCACTGCGACGGAACATAGCGCACGTAACTCTACTTTTATCATCCTTTAGGGAAAAATAAAAATGCCCACTATGATGTGCTTTAAAATTCGAAAGCTCACCGACTAATGCGACATTCTTAAAAGAAGGATGTTGATCAATAACACCTTTTAATTCATGAACAAATTCTGTAACCGTAATTACATCCTGAGTTATCATAGTGCATCAATGACTCCATTAATTAATTTATAAGACTCTTCATCTGAAAAATCTTTAGCGAGATTAACCGCTTCATTAACAATAACAACTTTATCTTGATAACCGAGTTCCAATTCAGCACAAGCCATTAAAAGAATTGCTTGTTCAATAAAACCGAGACGGTCAAAACGCCATTTCGTTAAATAATGATCGATTGCTCGCGAATAAATATCTTTACGTGCTTCGACATTCATCACAACTTGAAGCATCTCATCTTGCAAATTAAAATCTTGAATAAACGTCCCTACTTCTGAAACAAAACGATTATCCTCAAGAACTTCTTGCATAGTTTGCTCTCTTAAGAGATGAATATAGATTGCTGACATTGCATTTTGTCGTTCGTTATATCGCGACATTACCATAAAAAAACCTCCACAGTAAAAGAAGCAGAATCCTGCTTCTAATTAAACTTAAATCCGACAACATTAATATTGATTGATGTATTACTGAAATCAACCATCAATTCAATGTTGCGTTGCAAATCATTTTGTAATGCACGACATACACGTTCAACATCTTTACCATATTTAACGCGTACTTTAAGGTCTACATTAACGTGACCATTTTCGTTTGAAACGATCAATGATTTTTTTCCTGATCCATCTTCAAAAAAGATAGCATCATTTTCATTCACTGTAATCTGAACAATATGATTAATAACATTGTTCGAAATTGCAATTTGACCAAGACCAGTCTTCTCATTTTGAATTAAGACATATTCATTTGACATATTTATCACCTACTAAACTAATTATAACAGAAAAAAAATCTAAACAAAAGAAAGAACTCAAAAGGTTTACGAATTATCACTGAACCCGTGTTAAATCGACATTTTCTCCTCTATGCGCTGGGTGCGTCCCAGTGATATAGCATAAGGTTCTCCTTCCGCTTTGCATAGAATTGTAAAACAATCACATTTCGAAATTTCGTCATAGACTGCAGTCGTTTTAAATTCAACTAAACATGATGTAATAATTTCAAGATAAGCTTCAAAATTTTGTCTGAAATAGTGATCATAGAGCTCTTGGCTAATGGGACAAGATGATGCGAATGCTTGATAATGCCATTCATTGGTTGTGAATTTTAGTGTTTCAATGGCTTCACGTTCATTATAACGGTTGTTATTACTTTGAATGCGATATTGATGCAATTTTTTATTAAAATCAAAATCAGTATTTAACGAAATGCTTAACATACCGTTTTGCGGATTTACATCGATCGCCATTGCATAAAATTCCATGGCTGCATTATCAATGATAAAATGTCTCATATTTTCTTCAAGAAATGAAGCCGTTTCTTTTTTAATATTCGTAATAGCTGTTCGTTTACTTACAACCATGTTCCCCACCTCCTCTTAATAAAACTCAAAGTTATTTCGTAATCCCTTGGGATAACGATTGTTCCCTTTCTTACCATCACCTTTAACAAAACCCAGAACATGTCCTTTATAGGTAACACAATGCATGCCTTTAATCGGTGTCCTTACAGGGTGCCCGTATAAGTAGCGGTATGCAGATTCTAGGTCCAATTCAAGATGTTCAAATGCATCGGTAAAATTTAACGATTGCGCAAGTGTATGGCTGTATTCAATTCGATTTTTCTTGATTTCCCCCATAAAAACACCATCTCGGGTTATATGAAGTGGTTCTTCAAGAAAACCTCGATGTCTCAGCCCATAGAGCTTGCCAGCACGTTCTTTAATATTACCGACAAGGGTTCGATCAAAGCAGTCAAAGGGTGTGGGCTTATGTTTCCCAAACTTTAATTGATGACGTTCTTTATTGGATTTAGATACTCGAATTCGAGCTATAAAATGTCCTTCACCATCTTTTGATGGAAAATAGCGCGAAACCTTATTTCCCAAACCAAGATAACCATCGTTTTTTTCTGGAAGATCAACAACCTCTAACTGACATTCTGGATGTTCTTCCAGAAAAGAAAGAATCACATGTTCGTTTTCATGAAAATTCAAGGTGCATGTCGAATATACGATAACACCACCATCAATACATGCGGTAAAAGCATTCTCAAGTAAATGTTTTTGTAGCACGCTAAAACGTAACGCTTCGCTTTTTTTATATTCAAGCGCAAAATCAGGGGTACGGCGATAGAGGCCTTCACCACTACATGGCGCATCCAATAAAACCTTATCAAATGTATTCGCAAGTATGTGCACAAGATCATCCGTATCCATCTGGGTCACAACACCCCGCTCTGATCCCCAACGATCGTAATTGTGCTGAAGTTTGATATTACGCTTTGAGTCAATTTCATTACTGATTAGAAATCCGGTCGTCAATGTACTGAGAATTTGCGTCGTTTTTCCTCCTGGTGCTGCACATAAATCTAAAATAATATCATGAGGTTCTACATGAAGCGCTGTAACCGGTGTCGTTGCGGTTGGATCTTGAATGTAATAACAACCGGCATGACTTAGTGGATGTGTTACCGTCTTCGCATAGTCATCCGGAATAAGGATTTGGTGATTGATTAAGGATTCGGTTCCACTAAACGGTAAGGTACACGGCTTTAAAGGGTTCAATCGTAAACCATGGACAGAATCCATCTGATACGCTTCAACTATTTTTTGAAACTGTGCCTCACCAAAAGATTCGATGAGCATCTCTTTATAATCAGCGGTCAATTTCATCTAAAATTAATCTCGCTTCTTTTACATCGCAATGCATTTGTGTCACAAGTGCATCAATTGATTCAAATTTTAATTCATCACGTAGTCGCTTCACAAAAGATTGTTTGATCACCTCACCATAAATATCCTCATCAAAATCAAGAATATAAGTCTCAAGGGATAGGTGTTCAGTCGTATTAAATGTTGGATTATGACCAATATTAATAACAGATTGATAGGTTTTCCCTTTAACTTCTACAAACCCAGCATAAACGCCTTGCTTCGGTATTACATATTCATCGACAACATCCATGTTCGCCGTTGGAAAGCCAATCTCACGGCCACGATGTTGACCACCTACTACAAATCCACTAATCGCATACAAACGTCCTAATAAGTCATTAGCTTGTTCGACATCACCATTTAAAATTGCTTGCGTTATGGCTGTTGTACCAATTTTTTGCTCATTAACATGGTCCAATGGAACAACGTGGGTATCAAAGTAATAGTGACCCATCTCATTTAAGTCTTCAACGGTTCCCACACCACGATAACCAAATTTATAATCTGCACCACAAATTAAGGTCTTAATATTGAGTGGAACGAGAATTTTCTCAATAAATTCAAGGGGTGAAAGTTTTGATAAATCTTTTGTAAACTCTATCGTAATCAGATAATCAATACCTAATGATTCCGCAATACGTACCTTTTCCTTGATCGGTGTTAAATGTTTAACATGTGATTTATTATGAAGAACGGTCCATGGATCGGGATCGAAGGTAATCAGCGCAGTCTCATAATTGAATTGTTGTGCGATGTTTTTTGCTTCATTAATTAATATTTGATGCCCTCGATGCAATCCATCAAAATAACCAATACACGCTGCAAGTTGATGGTTATTACGGTGAAGTTGTAAATAGTCTCGTATTGTAATTTGCTTCATTACCAAAGTCCTCTTACTGATTTAAATATTGTATCATGTTCACGCTCATAGACAGCATAATATGCTCCTGTATCGATAAGCACTTGATCTTCAACAATATCTAATTTAAGTCTCTTTCCATTTTTAACATAATCCTCCATGCGAGGATTAACAATCTTAGGCAGTGCAATTGTATCTTTAACCGATATCAACTCAACTTCGGGTGTTAATGCTTCTAATGTTATAGCATCTTCAAGTCTATACGGTCCGACTTGTTCACGTTCCAAAGCAGACATCGTTCCCAAAGTCCCTAATAAAACACCGATATCTTCACAAAGCGTACGTATATATGTACCATTGGACACAAAAGCTCTAAACTCAATTTCATCCCCTTCAATGGCAATAAGTTCTAATTTATAAATTGTTATATCTGTATAAAGTTGTTTCACTTCTTCATCGTTAAATACATACTCGTATGATTTTTTTCCATTTATTTTTTTTGCTGAAACTTTAGGAACACGTTGTGTTTGAGGTCCCGTTAACGTTTCAAAACATGCTAATACGTTTGTTTCAGAAACTTCAGGGATATCCGCATGTTCTTCGACATCTCCCCAAACATCTCCAGTCGATGTTCGTAATCCTAATTTACACTTACCGCGATACGTTTTATCGTTCAACCCTAAATAAGGAAGTGCTTTAGTTGCTTGATTCACGGCTAACACTAAAACACCGGTAGCCATTGGATCCAACGTCCCGCTGTGGCCTACTTTAACTTTTAATAATTTTCGTACTTTCGCTACCACATCAAATGATGTCATTTCTTGTGGTTTATTAATACATAAGATACCGTCCATAAGAACCTCATTTCTACCTATAAATTATATAGGTTTTTCACAATTAGTCAAAAGCAAACTTGACTTAATTTCACTGAGTGATATGATAAGTCTATTAAAAGACAATATTAGAGGTAGCGATGCAGATAAGTATGTATTGGAGCTTGCAGGCTTTGAAGATACAAAAAGGCAACCATCGCCGAACGGTAAAAACCGCAAATTTTTACTGTGGGGTTATAGGAAATACCTATAACACTCCTTCCTTAGTGAAGTGGAGCTAGACTATCCTTATTTCAATATGGACCTCTAGCGTGGGTCTTTTTTTGTTTATTTTAGGAGGAGACATGTTATGCAGAGCAAAAACATGAAAAAAGTATTACTTATATTTTTCGTTCTACTAACCATTACCGGTTGTACGAACTCGTCACAGCGACAGGATGATTTAGTCGTTGGAATGGAATGCAATTATGCCCCATTTAATTGGACACAGTCGATAGAAACTGAATTTACAGAACCTTTATCAGATGGACATAGCTATTGTGATGGTTATGATGTTCAGATGGCACGTCACATCGCGAACGAACTCAATCGCAATCTTGTAATCAAAGAACACGCAGTATTTAAAGGTCTATTGGAATCCGCAAAAGTTGGAGATATTGATCTCATTATTGCTGGGATGACCAATACAGAAGAACGTCGTCAAGAAGTTGACTTCACCGATGTTTATTATACAAGTGAGATGGTTTTAGTTACTAAAAAAGACAGTCCTTATGCAAATGCAACCGCATTAAGCGATTTTTCCGGAGCGCATGTTTCAGCACAAATTGGAACCATGCATGATCAGCTTGTAGATCAAATTCCATCAGTTAATCATGGTGTTCCCCTTGAGTCCTTTCCTTTCTTAACAACCGCCGTTAATAATAATGCCATTGATGCATTTGTATCTGAAAAACCCGTTGCACTTGCGATTACAAGCAGTAATCCAAACTTAGCGATTGTTGAGTTTGAAGGTAATAGCGGATTTATCGTCGATGCAGAGGAAGTAACTGTTTCAATTGGGCTTGCTAAAGGTAATGACAAGCTTCTTGATGACGTTAACGCTGCATTAAGTAAACTATCACCTGAACAACGTGACGCCATGATGTCCGAAGCCATTAAGCGTCAACCAAGTTCGAGTGAAGACCAAACTAAATTAATGCCATCTGGATTCTTTGCCGGTGTTGGATTCCTTATTCAAAACAACTGGAAATTATTTTTAAATGGATTGGGAATTACCCTCTTAATTGCCTTGACTGGGACAACATTCGGTTTGATTATTGGTCTTGTTATTGCAGGGCTTCGTCAAATTAAAATCAGCGAGCGCGATAAAGGGATTACCCGTCTTTTAAAACGCTTAATGAATGTTATTGTCACAGCCTATGTTCAATATTTACGTGGAACTCCAATGATGGTTCAAGGAATCTTAATCTATTATGGTTTACGTGGTTTAGAAGTTGCCATCTCCCCTCTTACAGCAGGGATCATCATTATTTCGATTAATACCTCTGCTTATATGTCTGAAATCATTCGTGCCGGAATTCAAGCGATAGATAAAGGGCAAAATGAAGCTGCACGTTCACTTGGCATGACTGAGGCACAAACATTACGTTATGTTATCTTACCGCAAGCCATTCGTAATGCAATCCCTGCAATTGGGAATGAATTTGTTGTAAATATTAAAGATTCATCGGTATTAAATGTGATTACAGTATCAGAACTGTTCTTCCAAGGTAACCGATTAACCGGTATCTATTACCGACAAATGGAGCCATTCTTTATTGTTTCGCTTATCTACCTTGTCCTAACAATATGCTCAACTCAAATCTTAAATATGATTGAAAAACGAATGGATGCACCAAAAGGGAGTTATCCCGCATCAGTAACCCATAGAGTTCACTTTGATAAAAAAGAAGGAGGTAATTAACAATGAGTTTCTTATCCATATCACATTTAAATAAATCATTTGGTGAATTGCAAGTTTTGAAAGACATCAATCTTGAAATAAAAAAAGGTGAAGTTGTTTCGTGTATTGGTTCAAGTGGTAGTGGTAAATCAACACTTTTACGTTGTATTAACCTTCTTGAAACGTTTGACAACGGAACAATCACGTTTAACAATGAAGATGTAACGGATCATGGAATGGATATTAATCAATACCGTTCACAAGTTGGTATGATCTTTCAGTCATTTAATCTTTTTAACAATAAATCTGTATTAGAAAATTGTACGCTTGCCCCGATTAAAGTATTAAAAGTGGATCCAAAAGAAGCAGAGGCAGAAGCCATTAAAAATCTTGAACGCGTTGGCATGGTTGAGTTTAAAGACCAAAGCGTTAAACAGCTTTCTGGAGGTCAAAAACAGCGTATTGCGATTGCGCGTGCATTATGTATGAAACCCGAATTTCTCCTCTTAGACGAGCCCACATCAGCCCTAGACCCTGAAATGGTCGGAGATGTACTTGAAGTGATTAAAAGCTTAGCCAAAGAAGGCTATACCATGTTTATTGTTACTCATGAAATGGATTTTGCTCGAGAAGTCAGTGACCGCATCTTATTCATGGATAGCGGAATTATTTTGGAAGAAGGATCCCCTGAGGAATTATTCTTGAATCCTAAGGAGGAGCGTACGAAACAGTTCTTAACACGATTCATGAAGGTATGATTAAACCCAAAAAAAACGGCAAGTAAATGCCGTTTTTTTATACTCCCATAAAAAAAGCTTGGATTTATAGTCCAAGCCTTTTTTATTATTTTTTAAGTGATTCTAAGATACCGTCGATCTTAGCACCATACTCAGATGATTCATCAAGTTTAAAAATTAACTCAGGAGTTCGGCGAATACTTAATGCCTTACTCACTTCTGAACGAAGCATACCTTTTGCTTTATTTAAAGCATCCATACCTGGTTTTTTCTTAGCATCTTCTAAAAAACTAACATAAATTGTCGCAAACGAGAAATCGTTAGTAACATCGACCTCTGTTATGCTGACAAACTTTAAACTTGGATCGTTCAAGCGATTTTGAATCACTGGAGCAAGTTCACGCTTAATGATAGATTCAATACGTTCTTTTTTAACTGTCATATTAAATTACCTCTGTTCTACTTTTGTTCAACTTCAATTTCACCAAATGACTCGATAACGTCACCATCTTTAATATCATTAAAGTTTTCAATTGTAATACCACATTCAAATCCTTGCGATACTTCTTTTGCATCATTTTGGAATCGTTTTAATGAAGCCATTTGTCCTTCATAGATAACAACACCATCACGCATTAGACGTACACCGGATTCTTTAAGCATTTTACCATCTGTAACCATACATCCAGCAATTGTACCAACTTTAGAAACTTTATAGATTTCACGTACTTCAGCTTGTCCAAAGATTTTTTCTTCAAACACAGGTGCTAACATACCCTTCATCGCTGCTTCCATAGCTTCAATTGCTTTATAGATAATATTGTAAAGACGAATTTCAATTCCTTCTTCTTCAGCTTTCTTTCGAATTGCTGCAGTAGGTCGGATATTAAATCCAATAATAATAGCATTTGATGCAGATGCTAACATGATATCATTCTCTGTAATACCACCTACAGTAGCACGAATAACATTTACACGAACATCATGTCCATCACCAACTTCAATACGTTCCAGCGCTGCTTTAACCGCTTCTGCTGAACCTTGAACATCCGTTTTAAGAATAACATTAATATCTTGAATTTCACCATCAGCAATTTGTTGTGATAAATCATCAAGACTTAATGCACTTGTTTGATTACGATCTGCTAGAATTCGAGCTTGATTACGTTTATCCGCAACGGCACGTGAACTCTTTTCATCATCAAACGCTCTGAATGAGTCCCCTGCAATTGGAACATCACTTAGACCAATAATCTCCACAGGCATTGAAGGTAGTGCTTCTTGTAACTCGCGACCACGGTTATCAACCATTTTACGAATTCGACCAAATGTAGTTCCTACTACAACTGGATCCCCTTGACGTAATGTTCCTTTTTGAACAAGAAGGGTTGCGACGGGACCACGACTTTTATCAAGTTTAGCCTCAATAACAGTACCAAACGCCAAGCGATTTGGATTTGCTGTCAATTCCTCTAGCTCAGAAGCTACAAGAACTGTTTCGAGCAATTCTTCAATTCCTTCGCCAGATTTTGCCGAGATTTTAACGAATACAGTGTCTCCACCCCATTCTTCTGGCATAACTCCAAGATCACTAAATTCTGAATATACACGATCAATATTAATATTCGGTTTATCGATTTTATTAATTGCGACGATAAGTGGAACGTTCGCTGCACGAGCGTGATCAACTGCCTCACGTGTTTGTGGCATCACACCATCATCCGCAGCAACGACAACAATAACAATATCGGTTACACTCGCACCACGAGCACGCATTGCTGTAAAAGCCTCATGACCCGGAGTATCTAAAAAGGTAATTTTTTTGCCTTTATGAGTAATTTGGTAAGCCCCAATATGTTGGGTAATACCACCGAACTCATCCGCAACGACATCCGTATTACGAATTGTATCCAATGTTGTTGTCTTACCGTGGTCAACATGTCCCATAATTGTAACAATTGGAGGACGTTGTTCTAAAGTTGATGGATCATCTTTTTCTTCATCATCCAATGTTAATTCATCAACAGGCTCAACACGTGTTGCTTCAATTTCATATTCCATACAGATTAACTGTACCGTATCATCATCTAAAGACGTATTGATCGTAACCATCGTTCCCATCATAAATAAAAGTTTAATTACTTCAGCAGGGCTTTTATTAATTTTCTCAGATAATTCCTTAACCGTAATACCATCAGTATACTCAATCTCCGAAATTACGACGTTATCTTTCGGTTTAAAGTTGTCCTGAGCGGGACGCTTATTATTACGATTCTGTTTGTTTTTATTATTTCTTTGTCTTTTTTTATTACTCACTTACTACGTCACCTCTTTCTACTAAGTAAGATTTAAATACTTTACTAAATCCTCGATCACTTACTCCAACAGCAACACGATTTGTCATGCCAATTGACCACGACAATTCTTCACGTGTAATTCCTCCAATAACAGGAATTCCCGCTGTATTACACTTATCTTGGATTTGTTTTCGTGTTCGATCGGATGCATTATCCGCTAAAACGACTGCATACACTTTGTTTTTTGTGATTGCTGGAAGCAATTCATCTCCGTAAACTAACTTTCGTCCACGTTGACATAAACCAAGCGTATTTAACATTTTTTGTTTATCGAACATAGTTCTTAAGCTCCTCATAAATTTCAACCGGAACTTTAGTTTTCAGTGCACGTTCGAGAGCACGAGACTTCTGAGCTTTCTCAATGGTCTCTTCCGTCACATATAAATATGCTCCACGCCCGTTTTTTCGCCCACTTGGGTCGATTTCAATTGTATCCTCGGGTGTTAATACAACGCGAAGCAAATCCGCTTTTGGATGTTGTTCTCCCGTTACAATACATTTGCGCAATGGTACTTTCTTCATGACACACCTCCTAAGATTATTCGGCGTCGTAGTACTCATCAAATTCATCGAAGTCAATTTCTTCTTCTAACCATGAATTCGATTCGGCAGCCTGTTGTTTCTCAATTTGTTTGAGTTCTTCAGGTGAATACTCAGGAAGAATTTCATATTCTTTTTCTTTAAGAAGTTCGCTTGTGTTTACTGGCTTCTCTTCTTCACGTTCTGGTTTACGTCTACGACGGCGTAAATCACTTTCTTCTTTACGTGATGCATCAGCAAGTTGTTCGAATTTTGACACATAATCTGTTCGTGGTTTGAAAACATCTTTACGGTCAATTTTAATCGTTTCTTCAACTTCTTCCGGTTGAGTTTCTTCTTCAGTCACGTCTTCGACAACGTCTTGTTCCACTTCTTGAATTACTTCATCAGTAGATTCTTCAACTTCGACTGTTTCTACTACTTCATCGTGGTCTTCGATTTCTTCAACAATTTCGTCTCGAACTTGTTTTGAACGAATTTCTGCTTCATATGCTGCCATTAAGGAAACATAATCAATACCTTCTGCTTGCGCTTCAGATACAGACTTAATATCAATGCGTTGTTTTGTCAGACGAACTGCTAAACGCGCATTTTTACCGCGTTTACCAATCGCTAAGGATAGCTGGTTGTCATCAACGATAACCACAAGGCCCTTATTATCCGCATTTGGATAAACTGCAATTACTTCTGCAGGAGCAAGTGCATTGTTGATGAGCTCAACCATATTATCACTCCACTCAAAGATGTCAATTTTTTCACCTTTAAGTTCTTCAATAATGGCTTGAACACGACTTCCACGTGGTCCAATACATGCTCCAATTGGATCAATATCAGAATCATGGGAATATACGGCGATTTTAGTACGTTCACCTGCTTCACGTGCAATTGCTTTAATCTCAACTTGTCCTTCAAAAATTTCAGGAACTTCATTTTCAAATAAACGACGCACAAGCATTGCATCAGCACGCGATACCAAGATTTGAGCACCTTTAGTATCACGGTTTACATCCGTAATAACAACTTTAAGTGTTTGTCCTTCACGGTATGTTTCACCTTCAATTTGTGCTGCACGTGGCATGACTGCCAATGACTTACCGAGGTTTAGAACCACAAATTTTTCTTCAACACTTTCAACCATGGCCATAATCATCTCACCCAGTTGATCAATGTATTCATCATAAACAGCTTGCTTTTCAGCTTCACGAATTTTTTGTTTGATCACATTTTTCGCAAGCGTCGCTGCGGCACGTCCTAACTCCACAATTGGTTCTTCGATCATGTAGTACTCCCCTACTTGAAGGCCTTCTGCACCTTCAGGAAGTTCTGTAATTCCAACTTCTAATTCGTCATCCATTACTTCTTCAACCACAAGGAATTTATGGAATAATTTCATTTCTTGAGTTCTTTCATCAATGATTACATCGACAAGTGCATCCGGAACCCCGATTTGTTTGCGATATGCTTTAATCAATGAGTCTTGCAATGCATCAATAATAATCTCTTTTGAAATATTGCGATTATCTTCAATCTCTTGCATCGCTAATATAACATTCTTAACGTTCATTTCACTATCTCCTTAAACTTTAACCGCTAATCTTAGCATTTTAATATTTAAACGTTCAATTGCAATTTTCTTTAATGCTGTTTTTTGTCTATAAGATACAACAACCTCGTTTTCGTCTACGGATATTACTGTTCCTTCTACATAGTCAGCACCTTGTATTGGATTTTTAAATTTAATTAATACATATTGATCAACAACATTTTCATAATCTTCTTCAAGAATGACACGTTCTGCACCAGCAGAACCTACATCCAGACCAATCTCAAAATCCAATGCTTCACCAAATGCTTCACCAGCCTTCGCACAGATTTCTAAGTCCACAGGTGTGAAGTCTTTACGTGCAATACTCAATTCAAGCAAATCGTTGCCAATGAGTTCTGCATCAATAATATCAAGTCCCAGCGCCTCTGCAGTTGGTTTAATTTTCTCTAAATACTTTTCCATATTCGCTCCTTAGACAATATATAAGGAGTGGCTTAACCACTCCTCTGTTTCAAAGTATATGCATATTATACACTTAAACCGTGGTAAAAGCAAATTTATGCATCCAGTTTCAGCAGTTAAAAATAGATTAATTTTTAGCATCTAATCTTTTAAAACAAACTCATCTGATTACTATCTTGTAGATGTGTCGTAACACCCAACTCGTCTAATTTCTTGACTGAAGTTGAGCTGATTCCGCCACGAGTCATTAAATCTTTTTTCGAAATAAACGGTTGCTCTTCTCGCGCCTTCACAAGCTGACGGGCAACATTATCACCTAACCCATCAACAACATTGAATGGCGGTAAAATCGCTTTATCGTCGCGCGGATCCAAACTAAACTCAGTTGCCTTCGACAATTCTAAATCAATTGGACTTACCTTATATCCCCTACTTTGAAGTTCAAGCGTTACTTCAAGTGTATCAATCAAGTTTTTTTCTTTTATCGAAACGTCTTTCTTTGTATCGAAACTCTTTAGGCGCATATTAATTGAGTTTAAACGACTGGCAACGATTTCTTGTGAAGCACACATCGTTTCGATCTCATAAGCGTTTACTCGCAATGTAAAATACACCGCGTAATATGCACGCGCATAGTAAACTTTAAACCAAGCAACCCGTATCGCCATCATAACATATGCAACCGCATGGGCTTTCGGGAACATGTACTTGATTTTTAAACACGAATCGATATACCACTCAGGCACATTATTTTTTTTCATCGAAGCAATCCAATCATCCGTGAGTCCGCGTCCTTTACGAACACTTTCCATAATGGTGAATGCTTCTTTTGCTTCAAGGCCATAATGCATCAAGTCAACCATAATATCGTCACGACAACCAATTACCTTATCAAACGCTAGTCCTTGTTTTATTAATTCTTCTGCATTATTTCGCCAAACATCTGTTCCGTGTGATAATCCTGAAATTCGAACTAAGTCAGAGAATTTATTAGGACGTGTCGCTTCAAGCATGCCACGAACAAATGGAGTACCAAACTCAGGCAATCCCAGTCCCCCTGTTACTTCATGATATTTACGCTCATCAACTTCCAATGCTTCTGTAGACCCAAAAAGGGATAACGTTTTTTTATCGTTCATCGGCACATCATGAATGTCAACACCCGTAAGGCGCTCTAACATCTTCATCGCCGTAGGATCGACATGGCCTAAAATATCAAGTTTTAACACGTTGTCATCAATATCATGGAATTCGAAATGCGTCGTATACCACGACGAATCAGGATTATTCGCAGGATATTGAATGGGTGTAAAGTCATGAACATCCATGTAATCTGGAACAACAATAATTCCACCTGGATGCTGTCCAGTCGTTCGTTTAACCCCTTCGGCACCAACCGCAAGATATGTATTCCATGCATTATTACTGTTGGTAATATTCATACTTTCATGGTAACCAAGAACATAACCAAAAGCAGTTTTTTGAGCCACTGTTGAAATTGTTCCAGCACGATAAACATATTCTTCACCGAATATTTCTTTCGTATAAGCATGTGCAAATTCCTGATAATCACCCGAGAAGTTTAAATCAATATCAGGTACTTTATCACCTTCAAAACCTAAAAAGGTCTCAAAAGGAATATCTTGTCCCTCACAATGCAGTGCTTTACCACAATTCGGACAATCTTTCGGGTCCAAGTCAAATCCTGAAGAGTATTCACCACCAAGGAAGAACTCATTATAATGACAATTGTCACATACATAATGAGGTGCCAAGGGATTAACTTCGGTTATTTCTGCCATGGTCGCAACAAGTGAAGAACCAACTGAGCCTCGAGATCCGACAAGATATCCATCATCCAATGATTTCTTTACAAGAAGATGTGAGATATAGTAAATAACTCCATATCCATTACCAAAAATTGATTTTAGCTCACGATCAATGCGCGCCTCAACAATTTCAGGAAGCGGATTTCCGTAAAGGTTATGGGCATTGCGATACACAATTTCCTTAAGGAGCTCATCACTGTTCTCTAAATGCGGGGTAAACAATTCTTTTTTCTTTGGTGCGATATCTTCAATTTGATCCAATAATTTCACGGGATTTTTCACGACGTACTCATATGCTTTATCTGGACCTAAAAAGGCGAAAGCATCCAACATCTCGGTTGTACTTCTAAAATGTTGATCGGGTGCTTCAAAAGCCATACGACGTTGCTCATTAAAGATATAGAGCGGATGACGTGAACCTCCAATCCCTTGTGAGTGAATATAGACATCACGAATGACTTTTTCACTTGGATGATTGTAATGAACATTCCCAACTGCTAAGATCGGTTTATTTAGTTTATTCGCTGTCGTAATAATACGATTAATAATATCAACTAAACGGTCCTCACTTTCAATGGCTTGACTCTCCAACAAAGGCGCATATAAATCTAAAGGCATAATCTCTACATAATCATAAAACGAAATACAACGCTCCAGCGCTTCTTGACTTTTATTCATCGCAATCTCAAAGAGTTCTGAATTAGTACATCCTGCCCCAATTAATAAATTCTCGCGAAAACGCGTTAATTCACTCCTTAGAATTCTCGGTTCTGCCATAACTGCATCACCTTTCGATGTTTTACCGAAGAACGCAAGGTATTTGGTATGAGATAACGTTATTAATTGATATAAATCCTTAATACTTGATTGTGTTTTGGCTATTACTGTACAATGACTTTTACGTAATTTCTTAAAACTTGATTCATTATTTAAGGATTGTAATTCATCAATCGTTTGCATTGAACTTAATTGCTCTAAGCGCAACATTTCTAAAAATACAAGAGACAATACTTCCGCATCATAATCTGCCCGGTGAGCAACCCCTTCGTCATAACCGATTCGCATAAATCGCGCAATACTACCTAATCGGTATGAACGACGATTATCAAAAAGAGCACGCGATAAATCTAGAGTATCAATAACTGCATTTTGAATTGGTGCTCTTCCCATTCGGCGAAGAGTTTCTTGAATAAAATCAATATCAAATTGGGCGTTATGAGCAACCAGAACATGGTCCCCTAAAAACTCTAAAATTTCATCCATTGCTTCTTCGATTGTAGGTGCACTCATTAAGTCAGCATCCGTAATATTGGTTAATTCTTGAATAAATGGTCGAACCGGAACTGGTGCTTTGATAAACGTTTGCATCTTCTTAACAACACGTCCATTCTCAATTAAAACACCACCAAATTCAATAATGTGGTCATAATAATTTGAAAGTCCCGTAGTTTCCAAGTCAAAAGAAACATATGATCCTGTTTGGAGTGGTTCACCATGTGCATTTGAAACAATTTTAAGTTCACCATCAACCATATTCATTTCAACGCCGTAACCCAGTTTAAATGCGTGATCTGGATATTTTGAACGTAATTTCTTGAGATTACCATACGCTTTAGGAAAACCTTGAACACCCGTATGATCCGTTATGATCATTCCGGGATGGCCCCATTCAAAAGCTTGAGCCATATATTCTGAAGCATCGTTAATACCGTCCATTTCAGAATATTTCGTGTGTAAATGGAACTCGACACGTTTTTCATCAGCAGTATCAAAACGGCGGAAAATATTGTCGATTTCTTCATAGCGATCCATTTTAAAAATGTAATCACGTTCATATTTCGCATCGAACACGTAGGTCCCAAAGACTCGAATACAAATTCCTTTTGAAATGATTTCGTCTTCAGTATCTGCAAAATCAACAACACAAATTGCTGACTCCCCATCACTTAAATAATACTTCGCGATAAATTTCCCTGTACGCGTTTCGCGAACCTCAACATCAAACACCTTCCCAGCAACCGAAACATCACGGGCTTCATCCGTAAGCAAACTCATCTTAATTGGATTATAATTCCCTTTACCATTTCGTCGTTTTGGTACTCTTGATACAACTTTACGGTCTATGACCTCAACTTTATCAACCTTAGGCATTTCTGAAATTTCATCTGCAAGATTTTCAACTGAGATTTCTGCACAAACATCAAGATGGATGCCATATGATTTCAAAGCATCACACAACATGGCGCATTCACGCGATGTTGCCTCTTGATGACGAGAATCAATACAGAGTAACTTAAGTTCTTGATTCATAAGTTGCAATGACGCTTCTTTGACTGCCGATAAATTATTTACCCTAACAATCATGTCAGTGTACTGACTGATGTTTAAAAAGTCCAAGTCACATTGCTCAGATTCAACCTTAATTTCAACATCCGTTTTGGTATATAATTTTAATTTCTTTTCTACCTCTCGATAGACTGAAAAAGGTAATGCTTTCATTACCTTCAAGTTTAGAATCAATTTCTTTTGTTCTGGATTATACTTACATGAGATAATGTCCGCATCCTCAAAATGAAACGAATAATTTTTATTAATTCCAAGTTTGTCAAAAATTTCGGTCACGATATCATCTCCTTTATTATTTTACTAATTTTTCAAAAGCATCCTTTGCAGCCATCTGTTCTGCTTTCTTTTTTGATAAGCCTTTTCCTTGGCCAAAAATAAGTTCATCCAACTTTACAACGACTTCAAATTCAGGGGCATTGGAAGGACCCACAACATTAATAACCTCATAACTCACAGACTTACGTGAATCGGATTGGATATATTCCTGTAACTTTGTTTTGTAATCCGTAATGCTCAACGATTCAAGTTCATTAAACGCATCATTCATTACAGAATCAAGCACTCGATTGACGCTATCAATACCACTGTCTAAATAGAGGGCACCAATAAAACTTTCAAACAAGTCAGCGATAATGGATACACGAACCCTACCACCATTTTTCTCCTCACCCATTCCCAACATTAAATAGTCATTGAGTTTAAGTTTTAAACTGTACTGCGCAAGCGCATCCTCACAAACTAATTTTGCGCGATAAAGCGTCATATCACCTTCATTAAAATGATCTTGATGCTTAAAAAGACGCTCTGATACACAAATTTGTAAAACTGCATCGCCCATAAACTCAAGACGCTCATTATCTTCCAATAATTCTTCTGCTTCATTTACATATGAAGAATGAATGAACGCATTATTAATTAAATCTTTATTAAAGTATGGAATCTTCATAGAATCCAATAAATCCCATTTTGTCATGTTATCACCTTATAATATTATACACCATTATGTCGTTTTAAAATACTGTCGGCGGTCGACATCCGCAATTATTTCTGCATAATCCTTATTATTTAAATCGTGAGCAATGGTAAGTGCATCAATCTTAGCTTGTTTTAAAATATTTTCATCCTTAATGATATCACCCAGTATGAAGTTTGGAAGCCCAGATTGACGTTGGCCTAGCACATCACCAAATCCTCTAAGTCTCATATCAATCACCGAGAGTTCAAATCCATCATGTGAAGAAACCAACGCATTCATACGTTGAGCCGTTTCATCACTTTCATTACCACTCAGTAGATAACATACGCCTTGGATATTTCCACGGCCAACACGACCCCGAAGCTGATGGAGGGTCGCCAATCCAAATTGCTCAGCATTATAGATAATCATCATATTGGCATTATGAACATCCAATCCAACTTCGATAACACTTGTACTAATGAGAATGTCAATCTCGCCTGAAACAAATGCCTGCATTTTCGCATTCTTTAAGTCACTCGGCATTTTTCCATGGACAATATCAACGTTATAATTAGCAAACACAGGTTTTAAATTACCCAATAATGTGTGAACGTTTTTAACACCCGCTCGTTCCCCTTCATCAATCGCTGCACAAACGATATAGATTTGCTCGTGATTGTTTAATCGTTTTTGAATTGGTTCCATGATACTGCGAAGGGAATTTTCACGAATCCAATGAGTTTCGATTTGCTTTCGATGACTTGGATAAGTCGAAATCGTTGACACGTCTAAATCAAAATATAGACTTGCGGCTAAAGTTCGTGGAATCGGCGTAGCAGAAAGCATTAAGGTATCAATGTGATTTCCTTTCGCAATGAGTGCGCGCCGTTGTTCAACACCAAATCGGTGTTGCTCATCAATAATCACGAATCCCAAATTATCAAAAATAACATCTTTTTGGAAAAGAGCATGGGTACCAAAAACAACAAGAACCTTTCCTGTAGCAATTGCTTGAAGCACTTGATCCCGCTGATCAACCCCTTGCGACAATACCACACAGTCTACATGTGGAAAAAGTTTTTGAAATGCTCTCACATGCTGCATTAAGAGTAATTCCGTCGGTACCATGATTGCTACTTGATAACCAGCTAAATAACACGCAAATGCAGAAAGAAATGCAACAATTGTCTTACCACTACCAACATCACCTTGAAGCAAACGATTCATTTTTTTAGTCTCTTTTAAATCATCAAGAATATCATTTAACGACTGAACTTGGTCGACCGTTAACTTAAAAGGAAGCTCGTTGACCATTGCCGCAATTCGATCTTCATCAAATACCTTTGAAATACCATATTCGCGATCACTGTTATTTAAGCTAATGGATAAATGATATGCCAAAAACTCTTCATATTTAAGAGTTCTTAAACCATGGTGAAGTTCAACTTCGCTTTGGGGCATATGAATGGCCTTCACTGCATCAAAACGGTCCATCAACTTATAACGCGTCTGAAATTCAGAAGGGATGATATTGGCTAACGATACGTTTTCAATAATCTTCCCAATCAAACGTTCAATCTCATATTGCTTAATTCCAGATTTTTGACTGTAGATTGGCTTAATCCCGATAATATCACGAATATCTTTATTACTTACCGTTTTAGCTGTAATTTTGCCATCATTCCCAACGACACCCACGACAACGATTCCTTGTTCATAGTGACGCGTGTTTAGATAACGTCGATTAAAAATCGCGACGGGTACAATTTCATCCTGATAGACAACTTTAAAATTTGTTACAGATTGATTCTTACGAAATGTAAAATTTTTAAAACCACCCAATAATCGTCCCGAAAAAACAACGGTATCCCCTGAACGCCAGGCATCGAATGGTTTCGCTTCAAGACGCTCATATCGATAAGGAAAAACCATTAAAAAACTTTCGGGCGAATCCGCACCGTAAGTTTCAATGATTTTTAACTGCTTGTCCGTGATTTTCATATAAAAATAAAAGGGCTAAGCCCTTTTACTCTACTCCAATGATGTATGAATAAACAGGTTGTTCACCACGATGTGATTCTACTTCTACGTCATAGGTAGATTCAATAAAATCAACAACCGTATCCGCTTCTTCATTAGATACATCTTCACCCGTGATTAAGGTAACAAGTTCACTCTCATCATCGATTAACTTCGCACAAAGTGCTTTTGTTGTTTCTAAACGATTTGGGTTGGTTACAACAATGTCTTTTTCAAGAATACCCATGAAATCATTTTGTTTAATTTCAATGGATTCAAACATTGTATCTTTAATTGCGTATGTAACTTGACCTGTCTTTGTATTTGCGACAGCTTCAAGCATTTCACTTAAGTTATCCTCAACGTCGACATCTGGATTAAACATAACACACGCTGATAAACCTTGAGGTATTGTCTTGGTTTCAATAACGTGAATATCTTTATCTTCACAAATATCTTGAGCTTGTTTCGCAGCCATAATGATATTTGAGTTATTCGGTAAAATAAAAATGTGATCTGCATCAATGTTATTAATTAATGCAACAAAGTCTTCAGTTGAAGGATTCATCGTTTGACCCCCGCTAATAATATATTCTGCACGGAGTTCTTTAAACATATCAACAACACCTGATCCTGCAGCAACCGCGACAATCGCATATTTACTATGTTGTTTTTGATTTTTAGTTGCATTTGATTCTGCATCCAAAATCGTATTATGTTGTTCTGACATATTTTCAATCTTGAGTTTAACAAATTCACCATAACGTTGCGCTAAGTTTAAAGCATTACCTGGCTTCAATGTATGAACATGAACTTTGACCAAATCTTCATCTGTAACAACAACCAAAGAATTACCAAGCGCTTCTAATTGCGCTCTAAATTTATCTTCATTATAACGGTTGATTGACGCTTCATCGAGACGTACGATAAATTCAGTACAGTAACCAAACTCATCATGCTCGAAATCAGATGCAGCAGCATGATTGGACTCATCACCCTCTTCAAGTTCAATTGGATTGCCTTTTAATTCAGCTAAGAACCCTTCAAGAACGGTAACATAACCTTTACCACCACTATCGACAACACCAACTTCTTTTAAAACAGGTAAAAGTTCTGGTGTTCCATCTAAAGAAATATTGGCTTCGGATACTAAACACTCAAAAAATTCAATAACTGAAATTTCCGGGTTTTTAAGAACGAATTCATATGTTGCTTGTGAACTTTCACGTAAAACAGTTAGAATTGTTCCTTCAACAGGACGCATAACTGCTTTATATGCAACTTCTTTCCCTTTTTGGAACGCTTCTGCGAGATCCATTACACTTGCTTCTTGCAAATGTTCTACGGATTGAGCAAAACCTCGGAAGATTTGAGAAAGGATAACACCTGAGTTTCCACGTGCGCCCATTAATAAACCACGAGATAATGTTTTGGATAATTGACCCAAATGAGATGTAACAGCTTTTTTAGAATCTGTTAGACCACTTGTAAACGTAAGATTCATATTAGTTCCAGTATCGCCATCTGGAACTGGGAAAACGTTAAGAGCATTGATTTCATGATGCTTATTTGTTAGATTGTTGGCACCACTTTGAAGCATCTTCAAAAAGATATCGCCATTAATCGTATTCATTATTGAACAACCTTAATACCTTGAACATAAACATTAATCGTATTAAAGTTTTGTTGAAGTGTTTTTTCTAACATGTATTTCGCTTTCTTTTGAACTTCGAGTACTACTTCTGAAATCTTAACGTTATAACTCACAATAATATATAAATCTAAATCAAATCCATTATCCCCTTTACGCACAATAACACCTTTGGAATAATTTTCACCTTTTAACAATTCTGCAAGGCCATCTTTAAAGACTTGCTGAGAGGCCATACCAACAACACCATAACATTCTGTCACGACACCGCCAGCTAGCATTGCGATTGCTTCGTTTGAAACATTGATTTTTCCAAATTCATTGGTTTTTTCAATCGCCATCATTTCTCCTCCTCTTTCATATTTTTATATTTTTATGATCCACATGCCTTTACAACAGCAGACTGTGTTTCTTCAGTTGGACCGTACTCGATAAACTCGATACAACGAGCATTCGGATCAGCCCCACTTATAATAGTAGCATATTTATTCAGTTGTGGTAAAGTTTCTACATTTGTAAAAACAAAATAGTCATTATTCATTACAATCCTCATATAGTCTGGTTCAACTTTAGTTGGTTCAAAATGAATTTCGGAAACTGAAGCCATCGAGCCATCATCAATGGTGGCTAAAGCTGCTAATAAAGATTCAGTCATCGATTCTTCCGTAAAACCAACAAGTAACGGCAAGCGTTCAACTGTCGCAGGATCTATCGATTCGAATTCTTTATAATATCCATCTTCAAAATAAATACGTATCGTTGGTTCTAATGTGTATCCTACAGCTTTTTTTTCAGTTACGTTTAAATTCACGATACCTTGACGATAATATACATTAGCATCAACATTGTCAATCCCCTTAACTTTTTTTCCTTTTTGATTTATAAAAGGTCTAAACGTTAAATATATCCGTTGATTTTCATGAATGTTAAGCGCATCTTTGATTTCGTCATCACTGAGAATCACATTCCCATTTACTCTTACGTTGTGAATTCGTGAAGCATCACTTTTATCAAAATAGTAAATCCCTAAAAGAGCTCCAATTACAACTAAAATTTGGATCGATTTGATAAGTCTTCGTTTGCGTTTATTACGGCGAATTGTCTTCTTTTTAAGGTCTATCGAGGCCTTAATTTTATCAATTGGTTCCCGTTCATCGTTTAATTCAGGATTATTGCGACGTGTCATTTTCCCCCACCACCTTTTCAACTAAATCAGCAATATTTGAAACCGCATCAGGCGTTGCACGTTTATGCGCATTGCGTCCTAATTCAATCAATCGTTGTTTATTACGAATCAGTTCAAAAACATGCTTATTTAAGATATTATCATGGATATCTTCCTCTAATAGCATATCACATGCACCTTTATCAAATAACGATTTAGCATTGTAGAATTGATGATTATTAGCCACATAAGGGCTGGGAATAAGTAGTGAAGGAAGCCCAAATGATTCAATTTCAGCGACCGTTGATGCACCAGATCTGCATACAATTAAATCTATGACTGGTAGCAATGCTTTTTGATCAACAAACCCTTCCAGTCGGATATTTTGATGAACCTCACCAACTGTTTTCTTGAATTCCTCAATATGGAGTGGTCCCGTCACGATGATGACTTGTGTCGATGCGTCATCGTATTGTTTTACAAAATCCACGAATTTCTTGTTCATAGCAGTCGAACCTTGAGACCCCATAACCATGAGAACTGTATTTAAATTTAAATCTAAATTAAGCCGTTTGACCTCATCAGAGCTATCGATATCTTCATGAATAAGCGAAGCACGCGGATTGCCAAGATAATATACATGATCTCTACCCGAAAATGCTTCCTCATAACATGTAACAATCGCTTTCGCAGAATCCGCAATCATCTTATTTGCTTTTCCAGGATAAGCATTTTGCTCATGTAAAACAATGGGAATGTTAAGGGATTTTGCCGCAAAAGTAACCGGTCCACATACATAACCTCCAAAAGCAAATACAACATCTGGTTGAATTGTTTTAAGATGTTTTTTTGCTGAACGATATGCACCAAACTGAGAAAATACAGCTTTAATTTTATCCAAAACAGAGCCTTGTAGTCCTTGGTTATGAATCGCAAAAAACGGATATCCCGCTTCTGGAACAATCCATGATTCCATTTTATGGTCATTTCCAATGAAAACAACTTCACTATTTCGATTTTTCTTAATGAAATCAGCATAAGTAATTGCGGGGTAAATATGACCGCCACTACCACCTGTAACTATACAAACTTTCATACTTTACCTCTATTCAAATAGCCTTTGATTAACATCAATTTTAAGATGTTCATATGCTTTTGTCGTAACAACACGACCTCGGGGAGTGCGATTTATAAAACCCAGTTGTAATAAGTAGGGTTCATATACATCTTCAAGCGTCATTGTTTCTTCGGATATTGAAGCGGCTATAGCCTCAATTCCAACCGGTCCACCATCAAATCGCTCAATAATCCCACGCAGATACCGTAAATCGACATCATCAAGCCCTAAATTATCAACTTTCAACTTATCGAGCGCAAGTTTTGTGATTGAAATATCAACAACATTATCGTTTAAGACTTGAGCAAAATCACGAACACGACGAAATAAACGATTGGCAATTCGAGGTGTTCCACGAGAACGTTTTGCAATTTCACTGACACCTTCACGGTCAATAACCGTATTTAAAACTCGACTGGTTCGGGCAACAATGGTTTCAAGTTCTTCTTGACTGTAATATTCGAGCTTAGAAATAATGCCGAAACGATCACGTAATGGAGAGGACAGATCCCCCGCTCGCGTCGTCGCTCCAATAAGTGTAAAGGGTGGTAAATCAATTTGAATGCTTCTTGTTGATGAATCCTTACCAACAACAAGATCCAAAGTAAAATCTTCCATCGCTGGATATAAAACCTCCTCGACAGCTTTTGGCATTCGATGAATCTCATCGATAAATAGCACATCTCCTGGTTCCAAACTTGATAAAATAGCAGCAAGGTCACCACTTCGTTCAATACTTGGTCCACTTGTAACCTTGATACCGGTCTGCATCTCATTTGCAATAACATGCGCTATGGTAGTCTTACCCAATCCCGGAGGACCGTAAAACAAGAGATGATCAAGTGCTTCATTCCGTGACTTCGCAGCCTCGATAAAAATCTTTAAGTTTTCTTTCAATCCCTCTTGACCAACATAAGCAGAAAGTGTTTGGGGACGTAAACTTTCTTCGTAATCTTGACCGGATAAAACTGCTTCACCCGACATAAGACGTTCTTCCATCTACAATCCCCTCTTTCTTGAATGTAAGAGTTTTAAGCCTTCTTTAATCATCTCGTCAACGGAATCAAGATTTAGAAGCGACAACTCCTGCTTTATATTGTTTAACTCTGCTTTTTTAAATCCAAGATCAGCCAGTGCATCCAACGCTTCATCAACAAGTGGCATTGCCACATGTTTTGTTGACGGTGTATCGGATGCGACAAATTTCCCTTTAAGATCTAACATCATTTGAGAAGCCATCTTAGGACCCACACCTGGCAGTTTCTTAAGGAAAGCCATATCTTCTTGGTCAATCGCGCGAATGATATCCTCACCACTAAAACGGCTTAAAATTGTAATCCCCGTTTTAGGTCCGACGCCTTTAACCGTAATTAATTGGCGAAAAATATCCAACTCACGTTTATCGACAAATCCATATAAAATGATTGCATCTTCTCTCACATGCTGGTAAGTGTGAAATATTATGCTCTCATTTAATGTAACCATTTCTGGATTCCCACAAAAAACTTGATAACCAATACCATGGTTATCGACCACAACATAATCGATTCCTCGATCCACTGCAACACCTGAAATAAATGCAATCATATTATCACCTATTATTATTCTACCATACCTTCTTCAAAAACAAATTGAATATCTGCAACAATTACAATATCTCCATCTTTTACGCCAGCATCACGAAGTGCTTGATCAACACCTAAACGCTTCATAGCAAGGCCAAATTGGATGGCAGATTCTTCTGTATCAAATTCATATTGACGGAGCTGACGATCAATAATATCACCCGTAACACGCCATTTTGTTTGATTGATTTGTTCAATATCAAAATTACGTTTTGGAGCTTCATATTTATAGACAACGGATTCACTTTGTTCTTCAATGCGCTCTTCAACATGTTCGTCAAGAATATCTGCAAGGCGGTAAAGAAGCGAATCAATCCCTTCCCCAACCATCGTTACAAGTTCAAAAATTTCTAAATCGGGATATGCTACTTTAAACTTCTCTAAATTTGAAGGCGCAACATCTAAATCCATCTTATTGGCGACCACAACCATCGGTTTTTTCAATAACGATTCATTGTATTTTTCCAATTCATTATTAATAACTTTATAGTCTTCAATCGGATCACGTCCATCTTCTGCACCCATATCGACAACATGGACTAAAACACGGCATCGTTCAATGTGCTTCAAGAATACATGACCAAGACCTTTTCCAAGATGGGCATCTTCGATAAGACCTGGTAAATCGGCTACCGCAAATGATCGTCCATCTGGACTGCTTGAAATCCCAAGATTTGGCGCAATTGTTGTGAAATGATAATCAGCAACTTCTGGTTTGGCTCTTGAAATCACAGAAAGTAATGTTGATTTCCCAACTGAAGGATAACCAATTATTCCTACATCAGCCAGCAGTTTCAACTCAATTGTGATATCAAGTTCTTGACCTAATTCACCTTTTTCTGAAAAAGTCGGTGCAGGGTTATTTGCTGTTGCAAATCGAGCATTACCTCTACCACCGCGTCCGCCATGCGCTACAACCTCACGTTGGCCTACTTCTGTCAAGTCAGCAATAACAATACCTTTTTCGTTATCAATAACCATAGTGCCTACAGGAACTCTTAAAACTACATCTTCTGCGCCTGCTCCGTGCATTTTTTTATTCTTACCCGGTGTACCATGTGAAGCCTTGATAACACGATTATATCTTAAATCAAGCAATGTTGATTTATTCGAATCGGCAACAAAAACAATATCGCCGCCTTTTCCACCATCACCGCCATAAGGTCCTCCAAGTGGAACAAATGCTTCGCGACGGAATGATGTCATTCCATCGCCACCGTTTCCGGCTACTACTTTTATATTAACGCGATCTACAAACATTAAATCACCCTTTCCATTTCAATTAAAAACCCCCTATTTAAGGGGGCTTCAGATTAAGCTACTGGATAAACTGAAACACATTTGCGAGTTTTGCTAATGCGTTCGAATTTAACAACACCATCCACTTTAGCGAATAAAGTGTCGTCGCCACCACGGCCTACGTTAACACCTGGATGAATCTTTGTACCACGTTGGCGGTATAAGATTGAACCTGCTGTACAGAATTCACCATCTGCGCGCTTTGAGCCTAAACGTTTTGAATGTGAGTCACGACCGTTTTTTGTCGAACCAACACCTTTTTTAGAAGCAAATAATTGGATATCTAATACGAATTTCATGAAGTAACCTCCTTTTCATTTATTTCGATATATTTAGATTGAGTTTGTTCCATTGTTTTAAGTTGCAACAAGACAAACTCAAATAGTTTTTGATTTAGTTCATTACTATGTTTAATTTCGATTTCAATTAGTGGTTCTTGAGTCATGACCAATTCTACTGAATCATCCAATGAATCAAAACCATTGAGAGCACCAACCATTATGGAACTAACTCCCGCACACACAAGATCAAATCCGTGTTCACCTGAACCAGCATGACCTGTTACGGTCATTTTTTTATAGATGCCTTCACTAATTAAAACAGATACATGTATCATCGAACTATCCTGCGTTAATGTCAGTTACAACTAACTTAGTATACGGTTGACGATGACCTTGTTTTTTACGTGTTGAACCTTTTTTAGCTTTATACTTGAAGATAGTAATTTTCTTACCTTTTCCATGTTTTTCAACTTTAGCAGTTACAGTAGCACCTTTAACGTATGGAGTACCAACTTTAAGTGTGCGGTTTTTAACAGCAACAACTGTTTCAAAAACAACTTCTTCACCTTCTTGAACATCCAATTTTTCTACAAAAATTGTTTGATCCTTCTCAACTAAAACTTGTTTTCCACCTGTTTCAATAATTGCGTACATAGTACACCTCCTTCAATTTTTTGCCATAAGACTCGCCAAGTAAGGTGGACGAATCACTTAAACCTTACAGTGTGCGGTTGTACGTCCAGAGACATGCAACTACGCCTTTAAATGCCTTAACATTATATAACAGTCCCAATATAATGTCTAGTCTATATCGAAATTATTTAATATATTGACAATTCTCTATTTTCAGCTCAAACACCGCTTTGTTTAAAGAAAAATTTTAATATAAGCCCAATAAAATCAAAAGGCTATTTATACAATCATTAAGCGATTTTTTGCGTTTAAAATCTAGTTAAGAAGCTCTTTTTTTGAATTACAAATCATTTTCGATTTTTATTCCTTAAATTCTTCTTAAGTTTCCGATAATATCATTAATTTCCACTGTTTATATGTTAAAATCTTAACGAAAGGTGGATTTGGGATGAAAGCATTTTTATTTTGTGGGTGCGTCTATGAAAGCTAAACGAAGCATTAAGGTACGCAAACTCAATATGAAGGCAGTGGCGTCAATTATCGCCGCCCTACTCGTTGTTGTAACAATCATCGTGACTTTGATATTTAATCCTTTCTCAAAGTATCCGAGATACATGACCCGTGTTTCAAACGAGTATAAAAAAATTGGTCATCATGAAGTCATCAAAGAAGCAACCGATGATAACGTCATGGTTTTACATTATCCAACACTCAATAATGAAAAAGTAAACACTTGGATTGAAGCGATTACCGCTCAAAGCAAAGAGCGTTCGAAAGGATTATCAAATAAAGATGGAAAGAAATCTGAAATATTCCAAGATTACTCAATTTATCAAGTCCATGATAAATATGTAACTGTAGATATTAAAACATTATTAAATAACGAAATTACAGATCAAATCTCTAGAACCTACGATATTGAAACTGGAGAATTTGTCAAAGCAACTGACTTATTTAATGATCTTGGTCGAAAGAAACTCATCAGCGATGTAAGAGCAACACTTACCAAACCCAAAGAAATGGATCGACTTAGCTATCTCAAGGCAACATCACTTGACGAAAATGCGTCGATTTCATTATCGGATTCAAGTGTAGTCTTTACAATCGACGGATTTAAAGATCCCGTTTCATTTGATCTATCTAAAATTACAGATTACTTCTCCCATTCGATCGGTTCGTATGAAAAAACAGATGGCGAAATTCCACCTGTCTACCTCGATCGTGGTATTAATCCAAAAGAAAAATTGGTTGCATTTACTTTTGATGATGGTCCACATCATCGTAATTCGAAGTTAATTATGGATGAAATGGATAAATATGAAGGTCAAGCAACATTCTTTATGCTTGGCGAGCGGGTTAACCAAAATCCGTCAGTTGTAAAAGAGATTGTTCGTCGAGGACATCAAATTGCAAATCACTCTTATACACACCCGGATTTTAATTCAATGGATATTAAGGATGTAAATAAGGAGATCAAAGATACCGACGATGCACTGTATAAAGCTTCAGGATTAAAAGGTCCATTTATGGTACGTCCACCTTATGGAAATGCAAATGCAGCGGTTCGCGAGGGAGCACCCGTAACATTTGTAAACTGGTCTGTAGACAGTGAAGATTGGGTATCTCGAGATTCTCAACAGATTTGTAATACCATCGATAAATATAAACATGATGGTGCAATTATTTTACTCCATGATATTTATGAATCCAGTTACGAAGGCTTTAAATGTGCAGCAAAAAAACTGCATGATCAAGGCTATAAATTTGTAACGGTCAAAGAATTACTTGAATCTCGCAATGACAGCGTTAAAACAAATGCTATTTATTTTAATGCTGATCCAATTCAATAAATTGAAGTCAAAAAAAGTTAGGGTTAAACCTAACTTTTTAATTTGCTTTTTTTACAGAATAATAGAACGAAGTTCCCGAACCCAATTCCGATTCAACCCAATATTTTGATCCACTGGCATCACAAATCGCTTTAACGATGGATAAACCCAGCCCACTGCTTGATCCACTACGTTGGTAGTTTTTATCAATCTTATAGTACCGATCCCAAATATGATCAATAATATCAGGGCTAATTCCAATTCCGTGATCTGTAACGGAAACGACAACAAAATCCCCTTCAACTTCTGCTTTAATGATGATTAAATTATCTTCACCAACATATTTGGTAGCGTTATTAATATAATTATAGAGAACCTGACCCATTTTAATTTCATCCGCTATCACCATTAAGTTAGGATCACAATGAACTTCAAATTGTAAATCCATTGCTAAAAACAAATGGGTGGTGCTGCGAATTTGTTGTAACATAAAATACTCAGTTTCTTTAATATCGAATACATTGGCTTCATATTTTGACAAGGTTAACATATCATTTACAAGACGTTCCAAATGATTAACCTCATCCACAATAACATGAAGATGCTGTTCACGCATCTCTGGATTATCGCCGGAGATATCTTGAATCATCTCTGCATATGCTTTTATCATGGTTAAAGGTGTTTTGATATCATGAGAGACATTGGCGACTAGGTCTCTTCGTAATTCATCGGTTTTACGAAACTCTTGGGTTGCATAATTCAATGTGCTTGCCAAAGTTTCAACTTCAGAATAATCATCCCCTTCAAAATCTACTGATAAATCGCCATCCGCCAACTTTTTAGCACTGTTGGTAATTTTTGTAATTGGACTTGATAGTCGCTTCGATAAGATAAAAGCAACAATTGTCGCAACGCTAAATACTACAAGTGCTAGCAATCCAAATTGTCTTTTTAAAACAAATACCGTTGAATCTAAAAGTTTTATCGGAGAAATAACAAAAATGTAATTCGGTTTCCCATTTATGAGTGTACTTCTCCCATAAAAATACATCCCTTGCTCATGGATTCCATTATTAAAATTAATCGAAAAATCATGTGTAGAAGCATTATCAGCCATAATCATATACTCTTTCATCGTAGAATTTTTTAGATTGTTTAACTGACAAGGAATATTGGGGTTCTCACCAATATAAGTACGAACCCCAAGATCGTTATAAATACTAATACACATGTTTTCAGTTGCAAGAATTTTTCCTGTTGCTTCTTCGACTATCGAAATATCCGATCGTTCTAACAACCGTTCAATCTCTGTGACCTTCATTTGGATTGTCTGAGATCGATTACGCTCGTAATATGGTCCTATAAATGAAATCTGTAACATCCATAAAAATAACAGCATAATTCCTGTTAATAATAGGAAGTAGAACCAAATACGAAAGGCCATATTTTTAGTTGTTGATTTCAAACTTGTAGCCTGTTCCACGTACCGTTACGATATAGTCACGATACGGACCTAAGTTTTGTCTTAACATTTTAATATGAGTATCGACGGTACGATAGTCACCATAATAATTATAATTCCATACTTTGTCTAACAATACATCACGCGAAAGCGCTTGATCTTTGTGCTGAATGAGAAAGACTAATAGGTCAAACTCTTTAGGGGTGACATTAATTCGTTCACCATCGATAATTAAGTTACGGCCTGTAATATCCACTTCAAGACCACCAAATGAATAAACACTGTGTTTCATTCCTTTAGCGCGTTCACTTACCGCTTTGATTCGAGCCATTAATTCCTTTGGCGAAAACGGTTTGGTGACATAGTCATCAATTCCCAATTCAAAACCAAGAAGCTTATCGAACTCCTCTTGACGTGCAGATAACATAATTATCGGAACATCTTTGATTTTCTTTATTTCACGACATGCAGTAAAACCATCAAGATTTGGCATCATGATGTCCAATACAACAACATCATAGTCATTGCTTTTGACCATTTCTATTGCTTCAGCTCCATCGGACGCCTCATCACATAATAACCCCGTCGCCTTTGCATATTCCTTGGCAACTTCTCTAATTTTCTCTTCATCATCTACAATCAAAAATCTAACCATGTGAATTCACCTCTTTCATTTTATGATTCGTGAAATTCCGGATTTGAATCAAATCGGTACATATCCATTATGATCAAAGAGCCCGGTTCACGCATCTGCCCCTTCACTAAGACAAGTGCTCCTATTTCTAGGTTCACTTTTATTTTATCATATACTGACGGAAATACCACTCCATCAATCAAACCTGTATCATCACTTAATTGAATAAAGGCCATTTGGTCCCCTTTTTTGGTTCGATGGAGCTTTATCCGATCAACCATTGCGATGATTCTGAAATATTTATCACGAACTTTAACATCAATGACTGAGTCCGCTTCATGTTTCTGTTTTAAGCGTAATGTTGGATGCTCACTAAAGTAAAAGCCCAAAACAAGCAGTTCATCATTGAGAACCTGTCGCCGATTTTCAGTTACCATTGTAAAGATTGGTTCACTGATTAAATCCATATTCAAGGATGATTGACCATCTTTCTCAACTCGAATGATGTTCGCATAGCGTAACGCTTCTTCAAGAGATGCAATCATACTCAAACGATCAGGATTTAAATAGTCAAACGCACCTGCTTGAATCAATAACTCAAACTGATTTTTCTTGATGCCCACTAAATTGAGTCTGCTAATTGCGTTGTAGTAACTCAAATATGGCCCATTTTTATTTACTTCAGTGCTTATTCTAGCCCCGATACTTTTACTAATACCTTTAATAACGGTAAATGGCAAGCGAATCGCAAATCCCTCAAGTGTATAATGATTAGTGCTTTGTTCCAAGTTAACCGGTCGTAACTCAACCTTCCTACGACGACATTCATCAATATATTGTCGTGTTTTAACCTCACTTCCAATCACACTGGTGAGTAAATAAGTATAGAATAAATGCGGATAATTTGCTTTTAAATAAGACAATTGATAGGCGATTAAACCATATGCAACCGAATGAGATTTATTAAATCCATAATTCGCAAATTTATAGATAAGCGCAAAAAGCTCTTGCGCAAAAACATTACTATGACCTTTATCGATACATCCTTGAACAAACTCCGCTTTTAAACCATCAAGTTCTTTAGCATCTTTCTTACTCATTGCTTTACGTAAAATATCCGCTCGAGCTAAACTGAATCCCGCCATAATTTGAGCAACTTGCATAATCTGCTCTTGATAAATCAGAATCCCATTGGTACTTTCCGTAATTTTTTTTAAGTCCTCATGAATATACTTGACATTTTGGGGATGCGCACGATTTTCGAGGTACAATGGAATATTTTCCATAGGGCCCGGTCTAAACAGTGCAATGGTATCCACAATATCACTAAACTTATACGGTTTCACTTTTTTTAACAATGCTTTCATCCCATCGGATTCAAGTTGAAACACCCCAACCGTTTCTGCCCGTGAAATTAAATCGTAAGTTTTTTTATCGTCAAGAGGAATTGCCATAATGTCAAATGGCTCCTGTTCATTAATTTGACGACTGATATTGTCAATAATCGTCAAATTTCTGAGTCCCAGAAAATCTATCTTCACAAGACCAATTGACTCAAGACGACTCATATCATATTGGACCGCTTTGGTCTCTGAGTCTAATTGAATAATAGGGACCACATTTTCAAGTGGTTTTTTACTCAACACAATTCCAGCAGCATGGGTCGACGTATGTCGTGGCATACCTTCAAGACTACACGCAAGCTCAAACGTTTTGGTTAAGATATTCTCAGATTGTAGAAGCGATTTAAATCGACTGTTCTGATTGTAATTTTGACGCAAATCTAAAAGTGGATCAATAAGTTTTGAAACTTGATCAACCTTACGAATTGGAACTTGCAATACTCGAGCTGTATCCCGAAACGCTTGCCGCGCCTTGAGGGTCCCAAATGTCACAATATGAGCAACATAATTATCACCATATTTTTCCCTTACGTAATCAATTACAAATTGCCGCTTATCATCTGGAAAATCTATATCAATGTCGGGCATTGATACACGTTCAGGGTTTAAAAATCGTTCAAATAACAAATCATACTCAATCGGATCAATTTCAACGATACCTAAACAATAGGCAACAAGGGAACCCGCAGAACTCCCACGACCTGGTCCTACATAAATCCCCTCTTTTTTCGCATAGCGAATCACGTCATAGACGATTAAGAAGTAATCTGTAAAATTCATGTCATTGATAATTTTCAACTCATAGTCCAAACGTTCCTGGTATTTCACAGGTACAGATTGATTTAATCTGCGCTTCAAGCCAAAATGACTCAACTGTTCTAAATATATCTTATTACTTACATCTTGATGCGTTTCAAACTCCGGTAATTCTGTTGTCAAATCAAGGATCGATACATGACACATTTCCGCGATGGCATTAGTAAGTTCAATTTCAGATTCCTGATAAAGCACCGTAAAATCATCACACGTCGTAAAATGCCGATTCGGGGAAGAAACAAGCGTTTTATCTTCTAAATAAGTTCCTTTATCGATTGCTTGCAAAGCTCGAAACGCTTCCTCATCATCTTTATTTTCGTAATATACTTTCGGAAGCGCAACACATTCAATCCCTCTTAAAGCCGCCATTTGACGAAGTTGATCGTTAACAGTTGCAAAAAAACCGGACTCTTGATGTGATAATCCAATATAGAAATGCGAAAACGAAGCGTTGAGTCGTTCCATTACGATTGCAACAGCATCCAAATCTTTACCGAGCATCCCTTTTTCAAAGGGCCCTTGTTCGGAGTATGCAATGAACACTAAATCGGATTGAAAAGGAATCACATCCGCCTCCGATACACATTCTTGTTGTGAAAGAAGATAGGATAAGTGAATAAGCCCTTGATACCCCTCATTCGTACGTGCGAGAACGAGTGAATCATATTGAAAATCATCAGCATCAATCGTAATTTCCATACCGAAAATCGGTTTAAGATTACGTTTTTGTGCTTCTACATAAAAATCAAGTGCACCAAAAAGAACATGCCGATCAGTCAAGGCGATGCTCTTCATACCAAATTCTTTTGTTTTTTCGCAGATTAAGTCTACAGACATCATTCCTTTTAAGAGCGAATAATGACTGCGAACCATTAAATGTGTCGCCATTTTGCCACCTCTATCATTATTATACATGAAAAAACATCGCTATAATAGCGATGTTTCTGCCAATTCTTGAATAAGTGATTCCATCGTTTGATAGGTCAAACCTTTAATACCACAAGCAAGACGATGTCCACCACCGTTATAGCGTTGTGCAATGGTATTAATTGTATTATTTTGAGATCTTAACGATGCTTTAAACGTTCCATCTTCAGTTTGGATAAACAATCCCCAAATCTTAAACTCACGCACACCTGCCATTGAACCTGTAAACATTTTCGCATCAGACTCAGTAATTCCCATTTGATCAAGCAATGCTTGGTCAATGATAACATATGCAAAAGCATCTTTTACTTGGATATGATTTTGAATCTCGCGATTGATTTCAAAATTTCTGCGCGTACGCAGGAAAAGCGCATGATTAAGTTTTGTAATGTTTGCCCCTTCATCCATAAGCCAAGCTGCTGCACGGAGTGTTTTAGAAGAAGTTGTTTCAATTGAGAACTTTTGTGTGTCGGTCAAAATACCCGAAAGAAGCGTATTAGCAATCGTTTCATCCATGTTCATCTGAAGTTCTCGCAATAAATCCGCGACAATTTCACAAACGCTGCCTCGACTCGAATCCACGATTTGTAAATCACCATAAATATCTACTTCTGGATGGTGATCAATCTTAATAATCGCTTTTGCCTCTTGAAAACGTTGATCATCGATACGTTCTTGATTTGCGCTATCTAAAACAATCGCTAAAAACGAGCCAAGATTTTCTACCTGATCCATGGGTTCATAAATCGTAAAATTATGGAGATCGCTTCCTAACATTAAGATTTCCTTATCAGGATAGTTTAACTTCAACCATTTTGCCAGACCAACCTGGGAACCTAAAGCATCCCCATCTGGTTGGACATGGCGAAATAAGCAAATCTTATCATAAGATTCGACATATTCTTGAAATTTAGTTTTGTTCATTATGAATTCGGTAAGCGTCTGTTGCGATTACGAGTTCTTCATTTGTTGGACAAACCCAAATATCCATTGAAGAAGCATCGGTACTCAATTTAACTTCCTTACCACGTGTTTTACTATTTAATTCACGGTCATAATCAAGTTTTAATCCTGGTTGTAACACATCTAAAATTGCTTCACGTGTTCCTGTATCGTTTTCTCCAAGACCCGCTGTAAAGACAAGACCATCAACATGACCTAATTGAAGTGCATAAGCACCCACATATTGTAATACACGTTGTGCATACATCTTACGTGTTAAAATTGCACGTTCATTGCCGTCATCAATACCGTTTTCGATATCACGAGCATCACTTGAAATCCCACTAATTCCAGCCATTCCAGATTTTTTGTTGAAAATATCTAAAACTTCTTCGGCTGTAATATCAAGCTTACGCATTAAATAAGTCACGATTGCAGGATCTAAATCACCTGTACGTGTACCCATCATGAGTCCTGCTAATGGTGTGAAACCCATTGATGTATTAACACATTTTCCGCCTTCAACTGCAGAAATCGAAGCACCATTACCTAAGTGAAGTGTAATTAAGTTAACATCTTCAACGTTTTTACCCATTAATTCTGCTGTGCGTTGTGCAACATATTCATGAGAAATACCATGTGCACCATAACGACGAACCGCTAAATCGCTGTAGTATTCGTATGGTAATGCATACATAAACACTTCTTCAGGCATTGTTTGGTGGAATGCTGTATCAAATGCGAAAATATGTGTAGCATTTGGTAACGCTTCTTTAAATGCGCGATAACCAATAAGGTTTGCTGGATTATGTAAAGGAGCTAAATCAGCAAGTTCTTCAACTTGCGCTACAGACACTTCATCACATAATGCACTCCCTTGGAAATACTCACCACCATGAACAACACGGTGACCCGCTGCAACGATTTCTGATAAATCAGAAACAATATTTTTTTCGACAAGACCTTTTAATACAAGATCTACCGCTACATGGTGATCTGGAATATCTAAAGTATCTGTATCTTTTTGATCGTTATATTTAAATGTGATAATTCCATCATTTAAACCAATACGCTCAACAATACCACTTGTAAGCACTTCTGCTTCTGGCATTTCTAATAATTGAAATTTCAATGAACTACTTCCGGCATTTACCGCTAAAACTTTACTCATAATTTCCTCCTCTATTGAAATCATCTAAGATTCTATTGACTTCCCCATCCCCTAGGGCATAAAGTTTATCAAATAATTTTTGATAGGATGTCGCAACTCCCAACTTCTGCTCATACTCTTCGAGTAATTTGGTTGTTCGATTTAAGTTATCATAAACAGCCGAACGACTAATATTAAGGATATCCGCAATTTCTTGATATGACAAGTCATCTTGGTAATAATATTGAAAAACTTGTATTTGTTTTTCTGTTAACAAACTTTCGTAGTAATCAAAAAGCCGATTTAATTCGATTGCTTTCTCAATGCTCATGGTTATCATTCACAAGATGATAGAGATAACTCTCGATATCGAACGCTCTTAAATCGCTGACCGATTCACCCAAACCAATATGACTTACCTTTAAATCCAATTCATCTTTGATACTTAGCAGAACCCCACCTTTAGGTGAACCATCCAGTTTCGTAACGATTAAGGAATCAACGGGCGTGACCTCAGTAAACATTTTCGCTTGAGATAGTCCATTTTGTCCGGTATTACCATCAATCACTAGGTAGGTATGATCAATACTTCCCACTTCACGCTCTAAAACACGCTTCATTTTTTCGAGTTCTTTCATAAGGTTTACTTTATTTTGTAAGCGACCTGCACTATCACAAATCATGACATCAAAATCATGTTCTTTGGCATACCGCGCTGCATCAACATAGACCGATGCCGGATCTTGATTATCCTTACCGCCAATAAAATCAACACCAAGCTCATCAGCCCATACTTTTAGTTGGTTACTTCCAGCTGCTCTAAAAGTATCTCCACCTACCAACAATACTTTATGACCTTCTTGTTGATAGTTATACGCCAATTTTGCGCAAGTCGTCGTTTTTCCCGAACCATTCACACCCACAACAAGAATTGCATTGAGGCGTCCTGGTTCAATGGCATATGGTTCCAAATTATCCCCATACTGTCTTAAAATCACTTCCACAAGCGTTTCCAAAGCTTCTTCTTCACTCATCGAAGTTTTCACATTTTTTCGAAATGTTTTAATAATTTTTTGAGCGCTTTTTAAAGATACATCACTTTGAATCAAAACCGCTAAAAGATGATCATACCAAGCATCATCAAACTTAGGTTTACCTGTAAACATTTGTTTAAGCTTATTACCAAAAGATGCTTTGGTTGAATCCAACCCGGTGGAATAAAGTGCTTGTTCTTTTTGATCTTTTTTATTTGATTTTTTAAACATATCAAAAAATCCCATTATACTTCCTCCTTTAATTCAATTGCCTCATCCAAACGTACACGCAACATGGATGAAACACCACGTGTCGGCATGGTTACACCATACAAGACATCACATTGTGCCATCGTTCCCGATCTATGCGTAATTACTAAGAATTGGGTGTCATCACTGAAATCTTTGATGTAGTTTGCAAGACGCTCAACATTTGCTTGGTCCAGCGCAGCTTCAACCTCATCAAAAATACATAATGGGACATGTCGTGCTTTTAATATCGCAAACAAAACTGAAATTGCGATTAAACTCTTTTCGCCTCCTGAAAACAGACGAATGTTTTGAACCGATTTCCCTGGTGGCTGTACATCAATATCGATTCCGGTATTTAGAAGATCATCTTCATCTTCCAACACAAGTTTCGCCTTCCCTCCACCAAACAAAGCACCAAATACTGAACCCAACTCCCCGTTAATCTTATCAAACATTTCTTTAAATTGTTTAACCATGATTTGATCCATCTCTTCGATGACACTAAGAAGTTTATCACGAGAAGAAATAAGATCATCGAGCTGTTTCGTTAGAAATTCATGACGTTCAAACGCTTCTTGATATTCTTCTGGGGCTTCAAGGTTAACATTTCCCAATGCAGCAATTTCGCCGCGCAGCTTAAGAACTTCATCACGACCGTTTGCAGCCGATTCATCATAAATATTTTCAAGCGCATATTCAAAGGTCATTTGATACTCACTTGATAAACGTTCAAGATTTGATTCAAGTCGTGTTGCATTCTTGGTATCACTCAAATTCACTTCATGTTTTTCTTGCGTCAATTTATTTAACTCACTTCGATATTGACGCATCAAGACTTCTTTACGTTGAACATCATTCCCAAGTGCCAAACGACGTTCGCGAATCAAGGCAAGATTAGAACTTAACTCATCACGCTCCATATAAGCACGATTAAGCTTTCCTACAACTTCGTCAACAACATCCTCGGTCATAAACTCATCATTTGGATTTATTTCTTCATACTCTTGTTGTAAACGCTCATACTTCGATCGTTTGACATCAAGCAATGGTTCCAATTGCGCTAAAGCAATTCGGCGTTGCATTAAGATGTCGTTCGTTTCTTTGATCGTTGTTTGCAACATTCGCACTTCGTTTTCCGAGAATACAATTCGATCTTTAAGCTTTGTGATTTCTTCTTCTAAAGATTCCTTGTCACGTTTAAGCGTCAACATGGACTGTTGGTTATTTCTAGTCTTACCTCCCGACATTGTTCCACCACGATGCATAACATCCCCATCAAGCGTGACAATTTTATAGGAATGGTGTAATTGTTTCGCAAGACGGTTAGCATCTTCAATTGTGGATACGACAAGAACATTGCCCAGCAAACTCTCTTTTAAGATTTCAAATACCGGATCATTGGATACAAAATCTGAAGCAACACCCATAAATCCTGGAGCATGTTCACAAACCGTTAAGGCATCGTCCGCAACAGAACGTGATTTACATGATGTAAGAGGAATAAAAGTTGCTCTCCCTGACATATTTTTCTTTAAAAAGTTAATCGCATTCACTGCCGCTTTATCATTCTCAGTAACAATATGAACCATCGAACCAGCCAAAGCCGTTGTGATGGCGACTTCCAAACCCTCTTTAGGGGTAAAAACATTCCCCACAGCATCAAGAACCCCAAAAAGCGATGCTTTGTTATTCATAACAGCTTGAACACCTGCTTGAGATTCAAAAGGGCGTTCCAATCGATGCACCACAAGTTCCAATCTGTTTTTTAATTGGTTTAGAGATGACAACAACGTATTCAGGGATTGTTGTTTATCTGCAAGTTCTCGATTTTTTTCATACGTTGTTTCAGTTAACAATTCCACTTCAGCATTTAGTTTCTGATGACGTTCTTTACGTTCATCATATTCCAACTTCGCATCATTCATAGCAGCAAAGAGTTCTTGTGCCTTTGCTTGTTTATCGCCGACTTCCAATGTGTACTTACGGCGTTCATCAATTTCAACTTTTCGCGTTTCTAAGATACCAATCTCACGGACAAATTGCATAACCTTTTCTTGCCCTTTAACGATATCTTGATCCATCTTAAAAATTTCTTGACGTTTCTCTTGGAGTTCATGATCATAGACGCCAATATTTGTTTCTAAGGTTGCAATCTCCGATTCTAAACGATAGGTATCGTTTTTATTTGAGTTAATAAGTTCTTCCAGTTCTTTGATCTCTCGACAGATAACTGAAACTTCAATCGATTCAAGCAACGCTTTTTTTTCTTTATATTGTTCTGCCTTTTTAGCAGCACGTTTCAATGAACTAACCTGACGTGTTATCTCATCCACAATATCTTGCATACGATCAACATTTTCTTTTGTCCGTTCAAGTTTATTGATGGATTCAATTTTACGTTTTTTATATTTAGAGACACCAGCTGCCTCTTCAAAAATCACACGACGTTCAATAGGTTTTGCTTCGGCAAAATAACTAATTGTCCCTTGCGAGATGATGGATAATGAATCTCTACCCAAACCCGTATCCATTACTAAATCATGAACATCGCGTAATCGACATGGAACTTTATTGATTAAATATTCAGACTCACGAGTATCCCGATAGAGTCTTCGTGTTACTTCTAATTCTTCATAATCACTGTTTAAAGGCCGTGCTTCATTATCGAAGACTAAAGTAACTTCCGCAAGATTGACCTTCCGGCGCGTTTCAGACCCATTAAAAATAACATCAGTCATACTCGAGCCACGCATTGATTTTACGGACTGTTCGCCTAAAACCCAACGTATCGCATCACTAATGTTACTTTTACCACATCCATTTGGACCTACAATACCCGTAACGGCATCATCAAAATTTATAACTACTTTATCCGCAAAGGATTTAAAACCCTGCATTTCTATCTTTTTGAGGAACATAGAAACCCCCATTCTCATATGAACTTATTATACCGTAATATGATGAAACATGAAAGATGTATCCTACAATTTGATTTTCTCTGAACAAAGTGCTATTCTTTTATTGGCTACGTTAGGAGGAAATATGCGAAAACGAATTATTCTAATTGCGTTTACTGCAGTTGCACTCGTTTCATTATTTGTCGTTTTATACGATCAATTCAAACCAAAAACAAGTGCTCTAACGCTGAGTACCGGTATGCCTAAAAGCGAAGCGGTTATTAAACTTAATGAAATTCAGACATTTTTAAATGATAATCCAGGACAACACGTATTCTTACTAAAAGATGGTAATTCCGACTCTGATTATGTTGAAGATGCATTACTTGCCCCTTTAACAACAGAACAAGAAGTACGTCCCACACCTGAAATTACAACGATTGATATGTCTGATGCTCAAAACATCTCAGTAACACGCTTAAAACAATTATTGGGTGTTGAGAAATATCCTGCATTTGTCGTAATTGAAGCTAAAAAGGATAAAGTTGATGTTAAGTCAACACTTGTATTTAAACAAGATAATCCCTTTACAAGCGATGATTTAAAAACATGGTTCTTCGATAACGGTCTTTGGACTGGTCCTTATGGAATCGAAAGCAAAAAATCATAAACTATCTTACGATAGCAATCAAAAAGTACGAGATGATCTCGTACTTTTTCTTTTACAAATTCAGAATAAATTGTTGGCACAACATCGCACTCACTTTACTTGCAAGAGGTAAGTACTGTTCAAAATCGAGATCGTTTTCAGGATCATGTGTAACATCAGAGAGCCCTCTTAAAACGATAAATGGTGTTTGACTTCGATAACACACATGAGCAATCGCAGTCGCTTCCATTTCGACACAAATTGCATCTGAGAAATGTTTTTGGATGTTAAGGAAAGCTTGTGATGATTTTGTCACGAATTGATCTCCCGAAACGATTAATCCAACATGGAAACGTTTTCCCATGCTTTCAAGAGTTTGTTTTGCAATTTGGAAAAGATTTGAATCTGTTTTAAAAATAAAGCGTGGGTCCGTGTCGGTTCCCGGTCCAATATCCAAATCGTGATATTGAAGATGTGTTGCCACAACCATATCACCATGCTTTTGATCAGCTTTTAATCCACCGGCACTTCCAATATTCAAGACAAGATGCGGATTGTATATGCCTATCAAACAAGAAGCAGTGTAAGCAGCATTAACCTTACCAACACCACTTTGTGCAACAACCACTTCTTGACGAGACAAGACACCCATATAAACATCAATACCGGCAACATTGCTCGATGTTACCCCCGACATAAGTGACGTCAATGCTTGAACTTCTTCTTGCATCGCACCAATAATGAGAATCATAAGCGCTCCTTTGTAATGACAAGCATTACTTTCTCACCCTCATCACAAATCCCCTTGTGATTAAAGTCCGTATATATTTTTACAGAATAACCATGTTTTTCATACGCATCAATTAAAATTTGTGGATCAAATACCCATTGATAAACACTGTCAAAGGTTCCATCTAAAAAATTAATGACATGAACTAAATGAGATCCATCCACTTCAATTTGGTATGCATAATCAAAGGTATCGGTTGACCCTTCTTCATAGTAATCATCGGCAAATTCATTTAAGCGATAGGGATGGTGACAATCCAAAATAATATTGGATGATAAAGCAACACTTCGCTCAACAAAGTTTAATAAATCTTCTTCAGTTAATATGTAATTAAGACTGTCTCCAACACAAATAAGTGTGTCATACGTTTTTTGATCTTCATACGTAAGAAAATCACCTTGAACCATTTTATTGGCTAATTCAGGATACTTTTCATACCCTAACGCGAGCATGGAATCATCGAGGTCAACACCCTTAACATCAAAATAATCATCAAGTTCATGAAGCAAATCACCCGTTCCACATGCCATTTCTAAAAGGGTATTACCAACAGCATGTTTTTGAACAAACGCTTTGTATAACTGAGTACCTTCTTTTGAGGAAAAAAGACTATCGTAATACGTTTTCATCAATATAGTCCTGATAGAGTTTTTCTAAGTTGTAGTGGCCACGTTCCTCAGTTAAAAACAGGTGAACTACTACATCGTATGCATCAATAAGAATCCAGGTTGAACCATGTTGACGTTCAATACTGCGAATTTTATATCCTTCTTTTTCAATCGCTTCTTCAACAAACTCAGCAATAGCATTAAGTTGGCGAACGCTTGGTGCATCCGCAATTACAAAATAGTCACATAATGGATTTTCTCGTTTAAAATCAACTGTAACAATGTCATTTGCTTTTTTTTCGTCAATTGTTTTCACAATTACATCTAATAAATTATTCATTATTTCTCCTTAGATAGGCACCTTGTGCCCTTTTCACTTCTTGAAATCCTTCAACTAAATTACGTTTTGATAAAGATATTAAAGGTTCACTGTCATAGCCTCTGCCTCGCTCACATTTATCAGCAATATATAAAATCATTCCAATTTTATGAGTCGAAGCACCATTAACATGTCCTCTAATAGCATTTAATACTTGTTTATCTCGCACATAGTATTTTTTTGATAATTCTGACGCTGCCGCAAAACCATGGTAAAATGCAGAATGCAAATCGATATGATGGGGAAACGTTGCCTTCATGATGTTAAGTAAGATTTCATCAGAATCTTCTTTACACAAATCATGAATCATACATGCGAGCGCAACGCGATGCGCATCAACATGATGTACAGCTGCAATTTCTAATGCGAGATCTTTTACTCTTAATACATGTTCATATCGTCGCATTGACACACGATTCCGTAAAATTTCGTCGAGATATAAACCACGTTCGGTCATGTATTGAAGGACGCATGGTGCCGTCTTGGTAATGAAACCTTTTCGAATTTCAGTCGAACTTATCGGTAGAACTGGACCGATGACACGTGGAAATTGCGTATCAACATTTGAATCGCGTGAATAAATGACGAATTGTACCTGTTGACGTAGTTCGTCAAATGCCTTCCATTGATTTAAAGTCGGCAGTTGATCTGAACCAATTAACCACTCAAATTCACAATCATTATACTGGGCTTTTAATACCCTTACGGTATCGATTGAGTACGAGGGTAAAGGCATTCTCGATTCTAGATCAAGAACCTTCATTTTTTTAAAAGGTCGAGTCATCAACTTCACCATCTCAAATCGATGATGGAATGCGGAACTTCCTTCTTTAAACGGATTTTGTGCACTGACAATAAACCAAAGCTCATCCGCATTACGTTGTTTTAGGGCGTGCTTCGCCATCGTTAAATGGCCATCATGAATGGGGTCAAAACTCCCGCCAAACAAGATTATTTTTCTCAAACTTTAATTCGTCCGTTTTTACTGTAACGATAGAAAACTGCAACGCGCCCTATTTTACTTACTAAATCACAACTAAATCGATCTTCAAATGCTTCAATTGCTTCTAAAATTGTAACATCTGAATTTTTTTGAATACTTACCTTCACAAGATTGTGAGCTAACATGGATGTCTCAAACGTTTCATAAACAGTTTCAGTTAATCCATTTTTTCCAATAAATACAGTTGTTTTTTCTTCATGAGAAATACGTTTTAATTCTTTTTTTTGATCTTTACTTAACATTAAATGATCGCCTTTCTGATTACGACTTCCGCTTCTTTATCGAAACGAGTCTCTAATTCTTTTAACTCACCTTGAATACTGATAAATCCAACATCGAAAATTTCAATATCAATGTGCTTATCCGTTATCGGCCATTTTTTCTTACGGTATGAAGGATTTTGAATCATAAAATCATGGTCCAATTCAAAATTTGCTTCCAACCGTTCCGGTTTTATCCGTTTCAGCTCGAATGGAAGATATGAAACAACGTGAACGTGTGACCTAGGAGTAACCGTGATTGCCCCAAGATTCCCCAGTAAAATCGTTTGTTTTTCATATAATTGATATACAGCAGGTTTCAGTGTTTTTTGTGGCGCTAACATCACCAAGTTCTCATCTGTAAACTTAGAGAGCAATTCAGTTTCATTGCTTAATCCCGGTGTGTCGTAAACATCGTAATGTTCCGTTTCAATATGTAACACATCCGCAGTTGTGGATGCAACCGGCGATACCGATAAATCGTTTTTTCCCATTAATGCATTGAGTAAAGAAGACTTCCCTGCATTGACACATCCTACAAACGCACACGGAGCATCCTCCAAGTATGGTGTCAACGCTTCAAGTGTATTCTTTTTCAAGGCTGAAACATAAACAACATCCATCAACGATACATCTTCATTTTTCAGTGCACGCATAATTGCATTTGTAAGTTTGTTGTTTGAAACAGACTTCGGTAAAAGATCACGCTTATTCACGACAAGCACAACACTTTTATTTCTTAATGCACGAAGCAACCCTGTGTGCATACTTTGATTTAAATGCATAATATCTAAAACCCATAGAATATGGCCATCAAAACGCTCAATAAACTCAAGCGTCGTTCCATCATTAACATCAGCTTTAACACGTTTAAAATCGCGATAATGCTTTAAACGAAAACATGATTGACAATAATCATTCTCAATTGATTTCGCGTAACCACGTCCCATTGTATCTTCAGTTTGTAAGACTGAACCACAACCAACGCATTTTTTATTTTCCATATATATTTACCCTTTCAAAAATGGTATCAACTCTTCTTAAGAAGTAGTTTAAATCAAAACACTCTTTTAATTGATCTTCAGTCATCAATGTTAAAACATTCTCATTTTTAAGAAGCACATCCAAAAACGATGTATGCGTATTGTATGCTTCCATTGCAAGTGGCTGTATTAAATCATACGCCGCTTCTCGACTTAATCCCTCGCTATCAATCAATGTTGTCATTACACGTTGTGCAAAAATAACACCGTGTGTCAAGTTGATATTAGCCATCATTTTGTCTTCATAAACAACTAAATTCGCAACAATTCGTGTAAATCGATGCAACATATAATCCAATAAGGTGATTGCATCCGGGAAAATGATACGTTCCGCACTGGAATGTGAAATATCACGCTCATGCCATAATGCGACGTTTTCGAAGGATGTCATCATATAGCCACGTATCACACGTGCACAACCCGCCATGTTTTCACTGCTGATTGGATTTCGTTTATGAGGCATCGCAGAAGATCCTTTTTGACCTTTATTAAAGAATTCTTCCAATTCACCGACTTCTGTTCGTTGAAGGTGTCGGATTTCTGTTGCAATTTTTTCAATGCTTGTCGCAATTAATGCCAGTGTCGACATATAGAATGCATGGCGATCTCGCTGAAGTACCTGGGTTGATATATTTGTGGACGTAATGCCTAATTGCGCACATACATAATCTTGTACATAAGGATCTGTATTCGCAAAATTTCCAACAGCACCACTAATTTTACCTGCTTCTAAATCTTTACGTGCACTTTGAAAGCGCGTTAAATTTCGATTCATCTCATCATACCAAAGCGCAAACTTTAAGCCAAAACTTGTAATATCAGCATGAATTCCATGCGTACGTCCTATGCATGGAGTATCTTTATAGCGAATGGCTTGTTGTCTTAACACCTCAATAAAATCAATAAGACCTTGTTCCAGGATATCATTTGCTTGCTTATAAATATATCCATATGCCGTATCAACAACATCAGTACTCGTTAAGCCGTAATGAACCCATCGTTTTTCATCACCCAGTGTCTCACTTACGGCTCTGGTAAATGCGACAACATCATGACGTGTTTCCGCTTCAATTTCATAAATTCGATTGATATCAAAGGAAGCATTTTCTTGTAATGCTTTTAAATCATTATCAGGAACAACGCCCAATTGATTGAATGCCTCTGCAGCATGGATCTCAACTTTTAGCCACGCTTCAAAACGAAATTGATCATTAAATATTGTTTTCATTACATCTCTTGAATACCGATTAATCATAAAACCTCCTAATTGAAATAATAAAGTCTGGAAGTATACAACCGCCAGACTTGGTTTTGTAAGGTCGAACGTAATAACTCTACCCTACAATTATACATAATTATAAATCAAGTTTCAAAGGTTCATCAATGCTTTTCGCCTCTGATTTAGGAAACGCAACCTTTACAACATGAACAAGCGGTCTCAGTATTGAGAAATCTTTTTCATCCGTAACCGTTGAGAATGTTGCATCTGATGACATAAGAGGCACATCTTTAATTGAAATAATTGATGTATGGTCATTATATATTAAGATATGATCTTGTATATTACCCACAAAAACTTCACCTAAATAGTGCGGATTGCTCTTAACCGTTTTCACAATTGAAGTCCCTTGAGTTGCACGGTTATTGATTGCAATATCTTGCGCCTTAATACGTTTCATTTGGAATCGATCTGATACGAAAACAACGTCACTTTCATCCGATAATCCTATTGTCGAGACAATGCGATCATTTAATTTGAGTTTCATTCCAATAACACCCTTAGCACGCAAACCAATTGGATTAATTTCTGAGAGATCAAGGCGCATGCATTGTCCTTCTTTACTTACAAGTAGTAAATGATCTTCATTCGAAGTAATGACAGCACCCACCAACTCATCATGTTTCCCTAACTTCATGACATCGTAAAGTCGATTTGTACGCTTAACTTCAAGTTCTGAAATGGCTGTTTTCTTCACCATACCCGATGCTGTTGATGTCACGATAAATTGATAGGTATCAAACGATTTTAATGTAAAGACACTGATGATTTTTTCATTTGGATCACATTTCATGTATTGGTTAATGTGTGAACCCGTATCACGCCAACGAGCCTCATCAATTTCATGCACAAGAATCATGCCATATCGACCTTTAGACGTTACAAAGACGAGATAATCGGTTGTTTCTACTTCTGAACTAAATACTGGCATGTCTTCATCCATAAGTGCTATCACATCTTTTTGACTTGAACCGTATGAACGTAATGATACTTTCTTGAGATATCCATCACGCGAGACGGTAACCATAACCGCTTCATTTGTAATAAGACTGAGGTGATCGACCTCAAGTTCTGAAATCTCCGCTTCTATTGATGATTTGCGCGGCGTATCAAAAGTTTCTTTGATTTCCATGAATTCTTTAACAATAAGATTGTTTAACATATCGATATTGTTAATGACTAAATCGAGATATTCTAATTCATTTGCCAGTTTTGCGAATTCATCGCGAAGGGCATTAATGTCCGTTGAAGATAAACGATACAGTTGTAAATCAACGATTGCGGTTGCTTGCGCTTCGGTAAATCCAAACTCGGCCATGATATTATTGCGTGATTCAGAGCGGTTATTTGAACGACGAATGACTGCAATAATCTCATCAAGTATTGATGTTGCTTTCATTAACCCTTCAAGAATATGTAATCGTTTTTCTTTTTGTTCATAACGATATTTACTACGGTTAAGCACAACTTCTTGTCTAAATTTTAAGTAGGCATCAAGAATTTCTAAAAGACCACAAACCTGTGGACGTTGATCAACAATCGCAACCATATTCGCATTGTAATAAACTTGTAATTCCGTGTATTTATAGAAAAGATTGAGAATGCTTTCTACATTAGCATCACGTTTACAGTCAATGACGATCCGTAACCCTGTACGATCGGATTCATCACGGACATCCATCACATCACCAAATCCCTCACTGGCTTTAGTAAAACGCAATTCGTCAATTTTACGAACAACATTAGACTTAATCACTTCATAAGGTAATTCGGTAATAACAATTTGCTTCATGCTTTTATTTTCTACGATATCTGCCTTAGCGCGAACTACAATGCGTCCTTTTCCTTTACGAATTATATCTTCAATTCCATCTCTACCCTGAATAATGGCACCAGTTGGAAAATCAGGACCTTGAACCATAGTCATGATTTCATCTACACCGCACTCTGGATTATGTAAGCGATAAATTGAAGCATCCATAATTTCATTAAGGTTGAATGGCGGTATATTGGTTGCATATCCAGCCGCAATCCCTGTCGAACCATTCACAAGAAGGTTTGGATATCGTGCTGGTAAAACGGAAGGCTCAGTCGTCATATCATCAAAGTTTAGTACAAAAGGGACGACGTCTTCATCAATGTTTTCAAGAAGTTTTTGAGACAATTTTGAAATACGAGCTTCTGTATATCGCATCGCAGCTGCGGGATCATCATCAATACTACCATTATTTCCTTGCATATCAATCAAGGGCATATTCATCTTCCATGATTGAGACATTCGAACCATTGCTTCATAAACTGAACTATCTCCATGAGGATGATAATTACCAATAACAAGACCCACTGTTTTTGCGGATTTTCGATATGGTTTATCATAGAAGTTTTTATCATGATACATCGCATATAAAATACGACGTTGTACAGGTTTTAATCCATCACGCACATCTGGGAGCGCACGTTCTTGAATAATGTATTTAGAATACCGGCCAAAGCGTTCACCAACGATGTCTTCGATCGGTAATTTAATTAATGAATCATGCGACATGTGGATCCTCCTCTAACGTAAATGCGACATTTTGTTCTATCCAATCGCGACGAACATCAACCTTGTCACCCATAAGTACGGAGACACGTTTATCAGCGACTAAAAAGTCATCGATTTGAACTTGAATTAACGAACGGCTCGCTGGATCCATCGTGGTTTCCCAAAGTTGATCCGCATTCATTTCCCCGAGTCCTTTATAGCGTTGAAGTTCAACCTTACCATACTGTTTACGGTATGCATCCAATTCCTCTTCAGTATAAGCGTAATGGACATTTTTACCGGATTTAACACGGTAAAGCGGCGGTTGCGCAATATAAACATACCCTGCCTCAACAAGCGGACGCATGTGTCTAAAGAAAAAGGTTAAAAGCAGCACTTGAATATGAGCACCATCTGTATCCGCATCGGTCATAATAATGATTTTATTATAGTTACAATCTTTTAACTCAAAATCTTTTCCAACACCAGCACCCACACAATGAATAATTGTATTTAATTCTTCATTTTTGAGAATATCTTCAAATTTTGCCTTTTGCGTATTTAAAACCTTACCACGCAACGGTAGAATCGCTTGGAATTTACTATCACGTCCTTGCTTAGCACTACCACCCGCTGAATCCCCTTCGACTAAATACAATTCATTCTTGTTTTTATTTCGCGTTTGAGCATTCGCAAGTTTTCCTGACAAAATACGTTCAATCTTATTTCGTTTTCCATTTCGTGCCTGTTCACGTGCTTTACGAGCCGCTAAACGGGCATGCGAAGCTTTTTGAATTTTAGTGATGATCTTTGTAGCTTCTTCATGATGAACATCCAAGTAGTAAGGTAACTGCTCTGAGATTACCGCATCAACAACACCTTTTGCGGCAGGCGTTCCTAATTTCCCTTTTGTTTGTCCTTCAAATTGAAGAAGATTCTCAGGAATACTTACTGATAGAATGACAGAAAGCCCTTCACGAACATCATTTCCTTCAAAATTCTTTTCTTTTTCCTTTAAAAGGTTATGTTTACGAGCCCATTCATTGATGACTTTCGTAAATCCAGAACGAAAACCTGCAACATGAGTCCCTCCATCATGGGTTCGAACCAAGTTAACGTATGAATAGGTGTCTTCGTTATAGCCTTCATTATATTGCAATGCAATTTGAACTGAAATTCCTTGATCAGAACCATTTAGTAAAATAACATCATTTAATACTTCTTGATCTTCATGAATATACTCCATAAAAGCCTCAAGTCCTTTTTCATAACGATATTCTCGTGTGATATTGACACGCTCGTCTGTAACAATAAACTGAATCCCTTGTAGTAAAAATGCGCTCTCTTGAACACGTTCACAAATGGTATCAAAACTAAATTTTGAATTTTTAAAAATAGTTGGATCAGCTTTAAAACGAACGCGACTTCCAATCGGACCCCGATCACTTGTTTTTTTAAGGGGTTCGATTTCTTTACCACCATTTCTAAACGTCATATTATAAGTTCCGTCTTTACGGAATACACTTACATTAACTTCTTCACTCAACGCATTTACAACAGATGCACCAACTCCGTGAAGTCCTCCACTTGTTTTGTATCCACCTGCCTCTGAAAATTTTCCGCCGGCATGAAGCACAGTAAAAATGACCTGCAATGCACTAACACCACTTGTGTGAGTTTCAATCGGCATTCCTCGACCCTCATCTCGGATCGAAACAGTCATATCATCTTCTATATTTAAACGGATTGTCGTTCCGAAACCATTAAGCGCTTCGTCAATCGCATTATCCATAATTTCCCATACTAAATGATGCAAACCACGTGAATCGGTAGATCCAATGTACATCCCAGGGCGTTTTCTTACAGCTTCAAGACCTTCTAAAATTTCAATACTTGAAGCTGAATAATTTTGTGTACTCAAGCTCTCCAACTCCTCTCAACGTGTATTATATCATGACATAATGATTATTTGAGTATTAAAAGTTCAACCAGCATGAAAAGTTCTTTTAACTTTGCCATTGAACATGGTAAAATGATTTTGAGGTGAATTTATGGAAATATTATTAGCAAGTGTGCTTGGATATCTTTTAGGATCCATTCCAAATGCATTAGTCATTGGAAAACTTTTTTTTAATACCGATATCCGTGAACACGGTTCTGGAAATCTTGGGGGAACAAATGCTGGCCGAACTTTGGGCGCGAAAGCTGGTGTTGCCGTTGCGGTCTTAGATGTTTTAAAAGCAACCATCGCAATGGTTATCACCAATTTCTTATTCCCAGATGCAACGATTTACGCTGGATTTTTTGCAACATTGGGTCATTGTTTTCCAATATTCGCTAAGTTTAAAGGTGGAAAAGCCGTTTCAACCGCGATGGGATTTTTATTGGGGATTTCAATTCTTGTGACAAAAAGACCTGTACTGCATTTTATCGTACCTGTACTCATCTTCTTTGCAGTACTGTACTTATCTAAAATGGTTTCACTATCCGCGATGATTTCAATTATTACTGCAGTTGTTATTCTTGGTATTTCACAAGATAACATTCAAGTAACCATTGCGTTCGCAATTATTGCAATAATTGTTATTTACCGTCATCGTTCGAATATTCAAAGAATTAAAGACGGAACCGAACGAAAAATTACATGGATGTAGAGGGATGATTCCCTCTATTTTTATCCGCTTTGGTGAAGATATTGAAAATAGTGAAAATAGTGATATAATTAATACATCTTATGATTAAGGAGAAGATTATGATAAATATAAAGAACGTCACAAAGACTTATAATGGGTCTCATAAAGCTGTTGATGATGTATCTATTCAGATTAATTCTGGAGAAATTGTTGGATTTATTGGACCAAACGGCGCCGGCAAAACAACGACAATTAAAATGCTTACAGGCATTTTGGCACCGGACTCGGGTTCGATTACACTCAACGATTTAAACATCCGCGAACAACCGATTGAAGCAAAACAACAGTTTGGATATGTTTCTGATGATCCCAATGCTTTTTTAAAACTGAAAGGGATTGAATATCTCAATTTTATTGCCGACATTTACAACATCAATGAAACAGATCGCCAACAACGAATCCAAAACTATACTCACCTATTGGGGATGGAACAGGCGTTGAATGATAAACTTCTATCCTACTCACATGGAATGCGACAAAAAATTATGGTGATTGGCGTTCTTCTACACAATCCTTACTTACTCATCCTGGATGAACCCCTAACCGGACTTGATCCACAATCTTCTTATATTTTAAAAGAAGCCATGCGTGAACATGCTCAACACGGTGGCGCGGTATTTTTTTCAACCCATGTTCTTGAAGTTGCGGAAAAATTATGCGATAAAGTCGTTATCATCAATCACGGTAAGATTGTCTATACAGGTACCCTTGAGTCACTGAAATCTAACTACAATCAACTTTCACTTGAAGAAATCTTCTTGGAGCTTACAAAATGAGTCGAATTCTCACACTAACAAAAATAATGTTGAAGACAACGACTTATGATTTTACGCAGCAACTCTCAACCAAAAAGAAAAAAAATTCAAAATATATGTTTCTCTTATTTGGCTTTCTTTTCATTTATCTCGGTGGAATTGTATTCTTTCTTTGGAATGCACTTATTAAATCTGCAGTTTCGTTAGGACAGCCTGGAATAGCAATCCATACATTATTTGCGAGTGCTAGTATTTATATCTTAATTATGGGCATTCTCATCGTTCCAGGGATATTTTATTTTTCAAAAGATATTGAGCGCTATTTAGTGCTACCCGTTCGCGCTGCCGATATTCTTTTTTCAAAATTTATCGCGAGTTTGATCACGATGTATCTCAGCGCTGCAGTTATTTTTATTCCTTTCGCAATTGCGTATATGGTAAATGTTAAACCAGATTTCTTATTTATAATCCGATTTATCGTGAGTTCACTGATGATTCCGATAATTCCATTTACACTATCGTTGATCTTTATGATTCTCGTCTTGACCTTTATTCCATTTTTCAAAAATAAAGACGTTTATACCTATGTCTCAACGTTGCTCGGTATTGTATTGGGGCTTGGTATGGCCTTTCTTGGTCAAACATCCGGAACCGGCGGTGCCGACTTCTTATCAAAAATCATGACCAGTATTGCATCGGGTGATAACGCCTTACTTAAAGTCATGAATGGCATTTTCCCTACAATACCACTGCTCTCACAAGGTGTTGTTTATGCAGATTATGGAAAGTTGTTTCTTGGAATCTTAATTTCAATACTCAGTCCTTTCCTCTGTGTTACGCTTGTGCAAAAACTATATTTTAAAGGCGTTATTGGAATTGATGAAGCAAGTTCGAAAAAGACAGCACTCACAACTAAAGCGTTTAATAAATCAACAAAGAAACGTTCTGCACTCAGTGCCATCATGAGATACGACATTCGAAATATTCTTCGAACCCCAACATTCACAACAAACTATTTCGCAGGTTTGATTATTATACCGGTATCATTTGTGATTCCATTTGTAATTGGGGTCTCCAAGTCCCCAGTATCCTTGTCGGAAATAAATCAGACCGTTCAAGAAATCATGACATTACAATTTTACACTCAACCCTTGTCGGTTAAATTTGCGCTCGTTTTTATTATTGGTCTTGTAATATCTTATTTCATGGCGAATGTTGGAATGATTACCGCGACATCAATATCGCGTGAAGGGCGTACCCTACAACAGTTTCAAGCAATGCCTCTCGATTTTATGACCTTGGTCCATGCAAAGATTCTGATCGGATCTCTGATAACGGTTATTCCAACATGGATTATTGGAATCCTGCTCGCGATTTTCTTGAATCTTAATTTTGGGTATATCATTCTTTTTGTGCTTAGTGCATTTTTAGGGTCAATCCTTTCAAACACGAGTGCAATCGTCTTAGACGTTTTCTCACCAAAATTAGTATGGGACAATGAAACCCAAGCCATTAAACAAAACTTTCTCGCTGTAATCCCACTTTTCTCTTCGTTTTTGATTATTGGAGGATTTGTTTACGCAGCGATGAATTTTAACCCGATTCATGTTATTTATACATTTGGAATTCTACTCATTTTACTCAGTTTTATCCTGTATCAGGTCATTAAAAAACTCGTTAAAAAGAGACTTCCACAAATTATTGAAACACTTTAACACAAAAAAACCTTAAGATTGAAATCTTCATTTGGAACTAGGTCGGTTCCTTTCGATATCTTAAGGTTTTTTTATCCATTTAACACGTTAAATTATTTATTAAAAATGTCTTTCGCTTTATCGGTTAAGTCTTCAGCGGTTTCTTTAGCCTTTTCCGATAAATCTTCAGCGACTTGCTTACCTTTTGTTACAGCATCGGCGGTCATATCACGACCCTTTTCCAATACATCTTCGGCAGTTTCTTTCGCTTTTTCTCCAAATTCATTCATCTTTTCAGATGCTTCTTTTGTGACCGACTCAGTTTTTTCACCAAGATCTTCGGCGGTTTCTTTGGCTTTGACACCCAAATCATCAGCAGAGCTCTTTGCTTTTGCTGCAAGTTCTTTTGCTTTGTCTAATAAATTTCCCATATTTTAAAGCCTCCCTTTTGTATATGTTGATTATATCGTACATAGTACAGACCAATCAAAGCTTTTGACTTAATCCATACATTCTTCATCAAAGGTTCACAAAAAAACCTCTAGTAATAATTCTAGAGGTTTACAATCTTAATCTTCAAACTTAACGTTGTGATAGACTTCTTGAATATCTTCAACTTCATCAAACATCGCTTGAATTTTTTTAAAGTTATCGGCATCTTCACCTTCGACGGTTACATATTCATTCGGTAAATAAGTAATCTCAAGGACATCAAATTGAATTTCGCCCAATTTGCTTTCAAGTGCTTCTTTCGCTTTATGTAAGCTTGTCGTATCAACAGTAACTGTCATATGACCCTCTTCTTGTTCAATATCGATCAATTCAACATCGTTTTCAAGAAGAATTTCCATGATTGCTTCTTCATCATTGGATTCAAATGATAATAAACCAACGTGTTCATAACCATGAACAACCGAACCATTCACACCAATTTTCCCTTTAGATTTTGTAAAGCAATTTCGAACTTCACTGTATGTTCGGTTATCGTTGTCTGTCAAACATTCAACAATAAATGACGATGCACCGGGTCCAAATCCTTCATAACGTACCGCATGGTAGTTCTCTTCAGAACCCCCCTTAGCTTTTTCAATCGCACGTTTAATGACATCTGCAGGAACTTGTTTTGTTCTTGCTTCATCGATAATACGCTTTAAACCCACATTCATCTCAGGATCAGGAATACCAGCCTTAGCCGCCATATAAATCTCTTTTCCATATCGTGAATATACCTTCGTTTTAGCTGCCGCTGTCTTTTGCATCGACGCCTTACGAACTTCAAATGCTCTACCCATATTTTTTACCTCCTAATGTTATCGCACTTCAACGTTGAAACGTTTTTTCAATTCTTCAACTACTGCTTCCATTATATCATTAATTTCCTCGACCTCTAAGGTACGGTCTTGCCCAAAAGACAACTGGAATGCAATAGATTTTTTATCCCCTAGTTTTTCAGATGTAAACACATCAAAGACGTTTAAGTCTACCAAATATTTTCGTGATACTTTTTCAATCGATTGGATTAAATCACTTACCGATAGATTGTTATCGCAAAGAATTGCGAGATCTCGTGTCATGATTGGATATTTTGCGACCGAAGTTGCTTTGATGGCCCCTGCTTTTTGACCTAAAAGAGAATCCAAATCAATTTCTAAATAAATAGGATCTTTCAAATCATGTTCTTTCGCATAGGTCGGATGAAGCTGTCCAATGACCCCCAGGTGCTTACGGTCAAATAGAATTTCTGCACTCTTGAATGGATGGAATTTTGTATCATCAAAACCGCTTTGTTTGAATTGGAAGCGTTTTTCACTAAATCCTAATTTATCAAATAATTCCATCGCCATTCCCTTAAGTGTGAAGAAGTCTAAAGGAATTTCTGTTTTAGTCCAATTCTTATTAAAGAGCGAACCTTGACCAATAATTCCTAAACGATTTGATTTAACACCTTCGGCATAAACTGAAGACTGTTCAAAAAAGAGAACATCGGAAATTTTGTGAGCATTATTATACGCCAAGACTTCCACCATCGATGGTAATAAATGCGTTCTTAAGAAAGCTCGTTTATCGCTGATAGGATTGGCTAGACGAATTGGAGTACCCAATGACTCTGAGCCAACTGTTTTCGCTTCATCTACAAGTGTATAGGATAGAATTTGGTCTGCACCAAAGCCTAATAATACATCTTCAATCATGCGTGTCTTAAGTTGTTGATTATTTAAATTACCCAGTGTTAAATCCATAAACGGTAATGTCTCATCCATGACATCATAACCAACGATTCGGATGACTTCTTCAATGAGATCCTCTTCAATCGAAATATCTTTACGATATGAAGGAATTGTACATGTAATCATTCCCTCAACGTGACGCGGTTTAAAATTGAGACGTTCAAATACATCCATAATGACAGCTTCTTCTAAAGAAGTTCCAAGATATTGATTGATACGATCAACCGTGATTGAAACCTCGACAGGAGTGCTATCAAGCGCGCCCCACTGAACAGTTTCTTCAATATTTGTTGCATCTGCATACTCGATTAAAAGTTGAACTGCACGATCCATCGCCTGTTTGGATGCATTATTATCCATTGGCTTTGTGTAACGTGTAGATGACTCGCTGCTTAACCCTAAACGTGTTGCTGTTTTACGAACAGACACATGATTAAAACGTGCGACCTCAATTACGAGTCCCTTAGAATTTGGTTGAATCATCGAATTACCAAGACCCATAATCCCTGCAATCCCCACTGGAACCTCACCATTCATAATAACAAGATCATTTTTTTCGAGTTTATACATTTGACCATCAAGCGCTTCTACTGTACCTTCAAAATCATCATGAACTGACAAGTTTTGATGACTTAGGAAGTCAATATCGTAAAAATGCATTGGATGACCGGTTTCAAGCATGACAAGATTTGATATATCGACAACATTATTAATTGGTTTAATTCCAGAACCAATCAAGGCTTCACGAATCCAACTTGGTGATGTCCCAATTGTCACATTACCAATTACTTTACCTAAAAAAAGTGGTGACTTTTCAGTATATGATTGAATTTGAAGCTTGGTCTCACTACCGATGTTCGCTACACCTTCAAATTGCGGTAATGTCAGTTTACGACCAAACAGCGCACTCACTTCATGCGCAATTGAGATTATTGACATAAAATCAGAACGATTCGGCGTTTGTGAAATATCAAGAATTTCATCATCTAATCCTAATGCAACGGCAGGATTACTTCCCGGCTCTGCTTTTGGTAAAACGACAATCCCCGTTTTTTGTTCTTCAGTTTGGAATTTTTCAGCTACACCAAGTTCATTGAGAGAGCAAATCATTCCATTTGATTCTACACCACGTACTTTTGATGCTTTAATATTAAAATCTCCCGGTAACACTGCACCGACTTGAGCAACACAGACATATAAGCCGGTTTTAATATTTGATGCCCCACAAACAATTTGTTCTACGCGATCACCTAAGTCTACCTGACATACATTCAAGTGGTCACTGTCTTCATGTGGAACACATTCTAATACATGACCAACGGTTAAATTGGTACCATGAATGAGCGGTTCAATACCTTCTACTTCTAAACCTGCGTTTGTGAGGGTATCCGCAAGTGTTAATGTGTCGATATCAGCAATATCCACATATCTATTTAATAATTTTCTACTAACTAACATTCTAACCTCCTACTCAAACCGCTTAAATTGATCAATGAATCGTTTATCATTTGTATAAAATGATCGAATATCATCAATTCCGTATTTAAGCATTGCAATGCGTTCGACACCAATTCCAAAGGCAAATCCTGAAAGCGTTGGGTCATCATAACCCGCTGCACGCAAGACGTTTGGGTGAACCATACCACCACCCAGAATTTCAATCCAGCCAGTATCCTTACAAATGTTGCAGCCCTTGCCACCACAAAGATGACATGTTACATCAATCTCAACACTAGGCTCGGTAAATTGGAAATAGCTTGGTCTAAATCGAATTTCTCGACTCTCTCCAAACATCCTCTTCGCAAAAAGGTTTAAAGTCCCTTTTAAATCCGATAACGTAATGCCATGACCCAGTACTAAACCTTCCATCTGTACAAATTGATGGGAGTGTGTCGCATCATCATCATCACGACGGTAAACTTTTCCAGGACAAATAACTTTAACTGGAACCGAAGGCGCATATTCTTCTAATGCACGCATTTGGATTGCCGTTGTATGGGTTCTAAGTAAAGTATGTTCATCAATAAAAAATGTATCTTGCATCTCACGAGCAGGATGATCTTGCGGAATATTGGCACGTTCAAAGTTGTATAAATCAAGTTCAACTTCATCCCCTTCCACGACTTTATATCCCATTTCTCTAAAGAAATCTTCCATTTCGCGACGCATTAGAATTAATGGATTTTGACTTCCTTGTTTAAACTGCGTTCCAGGTAACGTCACATCAATCGCATCACGAGCCATATCTTGCTCTAATTTTATTGCTTCTAAGTCTGCTTGTTTTTCTTTAAGTGCTGACTCAATGCTCTGTTTTGCTTCATTAACACTTTTACCAAATAAAGGTTTCTCTTCATTGGATAAATCTTTCATTTGGCCCATAACTTTTGTTAGAAGACCTTTCTTACTTAGATATTCAATACGAACATCATTTAAATGCTCAAGTGATTGAGCAGATTTGATTGCTTCAAGCCCTTGATTCATAATTTCTTTTAAGTCCATCTAAATCCTCCTTAAACATAAAAAAAACCGCACGTCCAGGAACGTCAAGCGCGGTACCATCCTGATTTATACAAAATAATGTATACATCTCTTCGTTTTTAACGCAAACGACACGTAAGTGATTAGCTTCTCTCCAAGATGAATTCGCAGGATATCAATCAATAGTTCCATCAACCCTATTGTTTCTATAAAAGATATGTCCTGTTACTTATTCTCTTCAATGATTTTTATCTTCTATATTATAACTAAAAGCGAAGGTAAATTCAAGATTACCCTCGCTTTAATACAGTTTTTATTAGAATGAGTAAAACTAATATTGCGACACCCAAAAGCACAATGGTGCCACCGGGTGCAAGATTAAGACTGTACGAGAGTGCTAATCCTGCCCAAACGAATGTTAATGAAAATCCAATTGCATAAAGCATTGTTGATCGATAACTTTTTGATACTTGCATTGCACATGCTGTGGGAATTACCATGAGCGATGAAACAATGAGTGCACCGACAATGCGTGATGCAACCGATACGGTGATTGCAGTCAAGATGGTAAAGATTAACGAGATGCGATTTGTATCAATACCCGATAACATCGCTGATTTCTCATCGAATGCAAGGTAGAAAAACTCTCGATAATATCGAATCGATACAATAATAACGATAAGACTCAATAAAATTGCCAACCAATTGTCGCTCCCACCAATCGCTACGATACTGCCAAATAGAAAACTGTTAAAATTCGCTGGGTTTTTAACAAACCCCAATAAAACGCCCGATAAACCGATTCCAAACGACATAATAATTGCGATGGCTAATTCTTGATATTTTCCAAATCGTTTTTGTATAAATTCAATGCTTAATGCAGCCACCAAACTTAGAGCAATGGCACCAACAATTGGATTAAATCCTAAAATCAGACCAATTGTAATGCCACTTAAAGAAACATGCGAAAGTGCGTCTCCAATCATTGACATGCGTTTAAAAACAACAACGACGCCAATCAAAGGAATAATAATGGCTAATAAACCACCGACAAGAAAAGCGGTTCGCATAAATTCATATTTAAACATGTGCAGTCACCTCTTGAACTGTACGATCTTTCACTTCAAAAATACGATTAATCTTCTGAACATCATGATCGAGGTTATGTGTTACCATAATTACTGTCATTTTATGTTCTTGGTTAAGAATTTCAAGTAACTGATAAAGATTTTGTATCGCATCTTGGTCTAAACCATTGGTCGGTTCATCTAAAAACAGTACTTTCGGTTCTACAATTAATTCACGTGCGATTAAAACGCGTTGCAATTGCCCACCCGAAAGATTATTTATCATTTCATCAGCATATGCTTCCATACCCACACGTTTTAAAGCTTCAAGTGCACGTTTTTTACGGGATTTGGAATAAAAATTAAAAAAACTACCCTTGGAAATTCTAAGCATTACAATTTCCAACGCGGTTGCCGGAAAATCCGCAACTCCCAATAACCCACCTTGTGGGACATATCCAATGGAATCAAATTGACTAAATCGATCAATTGGCTCTCCAAGAAGTGTTACCGCACCTTCTTTTGCCCGCTCAAATCCCAATACAACCTTTAGAAGTGTCGATTTTCCAGAACCATTAGCGCCAATGAGCGCTACGAAATCTCCTTCATGAATCGCAAAGGACACAGACTCTAAAATATTATTTTTGGAGTAAGAAAAACTCATATTCTCTACCGTAAGTATAGCTTGCATGTCCTCTCCTTTTATTTTATATTTTTATAATTATTCAATGTTAATGTGTACGTTTAAACCATTTGCAAATGGTTCGCAACAATTATTATATGTTTGATTCGATTCTGTGTCAACAACAGTTATTCGTTTACGGTCATATCACTCAAATTTCATTTTAAACATTGGTATAATAAGCGTATACATTAAGGAGGATTATGTATGAAAGTTGTAGTTATTGGTTGTACACATGCAGGTACATCCGCAGTTAAAGCAATAATTAATGAAGACCCAACTGCTGAGGTTAAGGTTTTCGAACGTAATGATAATGTTTCATTTTTGTCATGCGGTATTGCTTTATATATCGGTGGTGTTGTGAAAGACGCACAAAGCCTATTTTATTCAAGTCCTAAGGAACTCGCATCATTAGGTGCAGACGTTCATATGGAACATAATGTTACAGATATCGATGTTGATGCAAAACGCGTTTCTGTTACAAATTTACTTACAAATGAAACTTTTGAAGAAACCTATGATAAATTAGTCTTAACAACAGGTTCTTGGCCAATTGTTCCGCCAATTCCAGGTATTGAATCTGAAAATATTATGTTGTGTAAAAACTATAATCAAGCTCAAGAAATCATCGCACGTAAAGATAAAGCTGAAAAAGTTGTTATTGTTGGTGGTGGTTATATTGGAATCGAGCTCGTTGAAGCATTTGGTGAATCAGGCAAGGATGTAACATTAGTTGATGGCCTCGATCGAATCCTTAATAAGTATTTAGATCCTGAGTTTACGGATGTTCTAGAAGCTGACTTAACAAACCGTGGTATCAAGCTTGCATTGAACCAAACTGTTCAAGAATTTAAAGCCGATGATAATGGAAATGTAAGCCAAGTTGTCACATCCGCAGGTAGTTTCGATGCAGACCTTGTAATTATGTGTGTTGGATTTAGACCAAGTACAGAATTAATTAAAGATAAGGTTGAAACACTACCAAATGGCGCGATCAAAGTTAACGAGTATATGCAAACAAGCCGTCCAGAAATTTATGCTGCGGGTGATAATGTCGCAGTTCACTACAATCCAACGGGCGATCACGCTTATATTCCACTTGCAACCAACGCTGTAAGAATGGGAACTCTTGTAGGAAAAAATATTGTTGAAAACAAAGTTAAGTATCGTGGAACACAAGGTACATCAGGTCTTTATCTCTTTGGCTATAATATTGGATCCACCGGTGTTACGGTGAATTCAGCGCCATTCTTTGGGTTAGATGTAGACTCTGTACTTGTTAAAGATAACTACCGCCCTGAGTTTATGCCAACAACAGAAGAAGTAATGATGAAACTTGTCTATGAAAAAGACACACATCGCATTGTTGGTGGTCAAGTCATATCAAAATATGATATTACTCAATCCGCAAACACACTTTCACTTGCTGTTCAAAATAAAATGACGATTGAAGATTTAGCATATGTTGATTTCTTCTTCCAACCTCATTTTGACCGTCCTTGGAATTACTTAAATATCCTTGCACAAGCTGCTGTAGAAAAAGAAGCAAAAAAATAATTAAATATATCGTATTGATGAACTCCATATATTTCATCAATACGATTTTTTTATGTACCGCTTTCTACGCAAGAATGCATCTTGAATCACACGTTTCAGTTCAATTTGATTCCAAAGTTTTAATTGAGCTCTAGAAAAACTATTTTCACTCATATACCTAGAATAAGTCGGAATCTTCTCCACGATAACTTTACGGCATGAACGCGCACTCCGTTTCCACGAGTCTGTAATTACATAACATGTTTGATAAACTCCAGGAATCCTCTCATTAACATTATTAGATGAAATGTTAATACGATTGGAAATATTCATTTGTCTATGATCAAATGCAGTTACCTTTTCAAATGCATCATAAGTTTGATACTGTTTGATTTTTAATGGTTGTGCATCAAGTTTAGGCAGTTTTTGACGAATTTTCAGCTTCATCCTCCCTCCAGTATAATTTACATACGTACTTGGAATATGCACTGTGACTTCATTGCCCTCTACCAATCGTTGGCGTCCGTCAAAACACCCAGATTGTTTCGCACGAACCTTGAAATACGAAACGAGATCTTTGTATCGAGACACGTCCATTATGTTATGAAATGTTGCCCCTTTCCGGTAAAATGCAGTATTTCCATGTGCACTGGAACACGTTTGACCATACTCCACAACCCTTCCCTCATAAGATGGAGATGGTGTTGCGGTTGCTATAAGTGTGTGATAATACACCGTAAGGCCGCCTTGCTTGAAAACAGAATCCACGACATATTCTAGTCCTTCATGGTAATGCGACAATGAACGCATACTCGTCAAATATAAAGGCACTTCCACTCGATGTTCCGTATCTTTATGATGAATTACAAGTGTTAGATCGTAATCGCCTTCTTGGAGCTCTTGAAGCGGTATCGACCCCTTAAATCCAACATTTTGATAAATATGATTACACGATTGGGTTCGCTTTTGATTATCACGACATTGCTTATTGCCTCGATAAGACATGATCCTCGTTAAATCCACTGAATCCAACTCAAGAGGTAAAACCTTATGGGTACGACCTTTTATATTTAAACTGAACGAATGGGTCGTAGAACCGTAATAATTAATGTAGCTTCTCATGAAAGCCCATCCCCTTAAAGAGAGTTCGCCTTTATCAAAGCTAACTTCGAGAAGTTCACTTGGAACCCGTTGGCGATCATCGATGTATTCACATGATACCGCTGTCGTAAAGAACATCATGAATAAGCAAAAAAATATAAAATTGATATGCATCTAAATCCCCCCTCTTTAAATAAGCTATAGGGAATTAGGTGCATAAAAAAAAGACACACTTGGTGTCTTAATCGTTTCTTCGATTATAAATCGCAATATAACGTAGAATACTCAATAGTGTTCCAACCAATGCTGCAACATAAGTCAACGCTGCAGCCGTTAACATCTTCTTAGAACCTTGAAGTTCCCCTGAGTCAAGTAAAGACTCTTGTTCTAATATTTTGACGGCTCGTAAGGACGCATCAAACTCAACAGGAAGTGTTACGAGTTGGAAAACTGCAATAACACATAATAAGATAATTCCAATTTTTAAAAATTGTGGACTTCCAAATAAACCAATCATAATTGGAATCATACTAAATTTACTTGCAACGATTGCAAACGGTAAAACTTTATTACGTAAAGCAATAAAACCATAATTTTCAGCGTGTTGAATTGCATGACCACATTCATGAGCAGCAACTGAAACCGAAGCAATGCTTGTCTCGTGATAAACTTTAGGTGAAAGTGCAACAACTTTGTTGGTTGGATCGTAATGATCACTCAATTCACCACCATTTGATTCAACTACTTGAACATCATCAATATTTTTTAACTCCAAAATACGACGTGCAACTTGTGCACCCGTCAGATGCTCAAATGTATCAACTTGGCTGTATTTGCTGTAGGCAGACTGGACATAAATCTGTGCAGCAAAAGATATTATAGCGGCAAGGATTACAAATCCATAGCCGACACCCATTAAACCCATACTAACCTCCACTATAGAAAAAGGAGACGAGCTCCTTTTTTAAAATCATTAATTATTTAACTGCGTCTTTAAGAGCTTTCGCAGGTTTGAATCCAACACTGTGTGATGCGGCAATGCGGATTTTTTCTTTTGTTTGAGGATTAAAACCATCACGCTCTGCACGATGACGAACCTCAAATTTTCCAAAACCAGCTAAATCGACTGTTCCCTTGTTTTCGAGAATTTCTTTTACCTCGTCTAGGAATGTTTCGATAAATTCATTTGCTTGTTTTTTACTAATGTCTAATTTGCCAGCGATTGACTCGCTTAATAATTTCTTGTTGTATGTTTCACTCATATTGAAACCTCCATTTCATAATCAAATAATAGCATTATAACTGCTGTCTGACAAGTTAAATACGCTCAGGTTTCAAATCTCTCACCATTAATTCACTTATGGCTTCAGAAGGGCGTTTTTCTTCGTAAATAATTTTATAAATTTGTTCAGTTATTGGCATCTCAATGCCTTCTTCCACTGCAATTTCATAAACTACCTTTGCAGCAAAAACGCCTTCAACAGTTTTTGTGTTATGATCTAAAAATCCATCAGCTGAATTCTTTTGACCAATTTCCATACCCGCTTGGTAATTGCGCGAATGTACCGATGTCGCAGTTACGACGAGATCACCGACACCACAAAGTCCAAGATAGGTTTCCGGCTGTCCACCCATGTGTACACCAAATCGTTGCATTTCTGTCAAACCACGTGTAATTAATGCTGCACGTGCATTATCACCTGCGTCTAACCCCGCAGCAATTCCACTTGCAAGTGCAATTACATTTTTGATAGCAACTCCATATTGAGATCCAATCACATCATCATTGGTGTAAACTCTAAAATATTCATTAGAGAAAAGTAATTGAATTTGTTCCGCGAGTTCCATATCATCCGACACGGCATTAATAGTTGTAATTTTACGTAAAACAACTTCTTCCGCATGAGAAGGACCAATGAGACTAACAACACCTGTGAGTTTATCGGAATCGATAACACGCTTAATAACGTGATCAAGCAACTCATGCGTTGTAGGATGGAGTCCTTTCGCGACATTAATAATGATGACAGGGTGATCTAAATGAGCATTAAGCTCGATGCATACTTCTTCGACGGCTCCAGTTGGCACCGCAAGCAGTATGATTTGAGAGTCTAAAATATCCTCGAAATTTTGTGTAGCATCTAATCGTTCGTTAAGCTTTACCCCTGGGAAGAATTCCTCATTTAAATGATATAAATGAACATCAACAACCTGGTCCAACTTACGTCCCCACATCATAACTTCATGGCCATTATCCGCTAAGACTTGCCCCAAAGCAGTTCCCCAACTACCAGAACCTACAATTCCGATTTTCATTAAGCTCCCCTCTTTCTAATAAGTATTCGAATCGGTGTCCCTGTGAAATCAAAAGCATTTCTCAGAGCATTTTCCAAGTATCGCTTATAAGAGAAGTGACACAACTCAGGATCATTCACAAAAATTACAAAAGTTGGTGGCACCGTACTTACTTGTGATGCATAAAATACTTTTAAACGCTTTCCATTGTGTGATGGCGGTGGCGTAAGCATTACAGCATCATGAATAACTTCATTAATAACACTGGTGCTAATACGTTTGATGCTATTTGCGTGAACATCTTCGATTAAGGGAATCAATGTATGAACACGTTTACGTGTTAATGCGGATACAAATACAATTGGAGCATAGGATAAGTACATAAACTCACTACGAATGATTTTTTTAACATCTTCCATTGCCGTTTCTTCTTTATCTACGACATCCCATTTATTGTAAACGATAATAATTGGTTTTCCTGCTTCATGCGCAAAACCAACTACGTGTTTATCTTGAGCACGAATACCGGCTTCACCGTCAATTAAAAATAGAACAACGTCGCTTCGATCAATCGCGCTCATTGCACGAAGAACGGAATATTTTTCAACGTCTTCATATATTTTTCCACGCTTTCGAATCCCAGCAGTATCAATGATTACGTAATCACGGTCATTCATTCTAAAAGGCGTATCGATTGCATCACGTGTGGTACCTTCAATATTGGAAACAATAACACGATCTTGGTTTAATATTGCATTGACCAATGAACTTTTCCCTACATTAGGACGACCAATTGCACAGAAACTAAGTTCATCTTCATACATTGTGATACCATCTTGTGGTAATTTTTTGATGACTTCATCAAGGAGATCCCCTAAACCAATACCATGTTCACAGGAAACCGCAAACGGTTCATCATAACCAAGTGCATAAAATTCATATATATCTGAAACAAATTGAACATCATCAACCTTATTTGCAGCAATAATAACTGGTTTATTGGTTTGTCTTAAAAGACGTGCAATAAACTCATCATCCGTAGTCAAACCATCTTTGGCACTCACTACAAAAATAATCATATCTGCTTCATCAATTGCAATATCAACTTGCATCTTTATTTCTTCTTGAAACGGTTGACCTTCCATCTGAATTCCACCCGTATCAATAAATCTTAAATCTTTTGTTAACCATGTGGTCTTTCCATAAAGACGATCACGCGTAACCCCTGCTTCATCATGAACAATAGAAATTCTCTCGCCCATAATTCGATTAAACAGAGATGATTTCCCTACATTAGGACGGCCAACGATTGCTACTACTCCATCAATCATTCAAATTCCTACTCTCTATAATATTTATTATTTGTGATACAACATCTTCAATTGACATTGATGTTGTATTTATTTCAATGGCATCTTCAACCTTAATGAGTGGTGATTCTTGACGATTCATATCGCGCGCATCACGTTCAAGCAAATCTGCATGAACTGCTTCATAGGTCGTTTCAATTCCATTTTTAACCAACTCATTAAAACGTCTACGCGCACGAACCCCTGCATCCGCTGTTTGAAAAATCTTCACTTCTGCATCTGGAAGAACAACCGATGTAATATCACGTCCATCCAATACAAATCCTTTTTTCGAAGCTATGTCGCGTTGAATGGATACCAATACATCTCGAACCGATTTATGCTTAGAAACCTGTGAAGCTGCTTTGGATACACGGTCATTTCGAATAAGAAGTGACACATCTTCTCCATTAACCAAAATCATATTTTCTTCTGGTAATTCAATAACTAAATCTTTAACGATATTAAAGCAAGATTCTTCATCATTCAAATCAATATCTTGATTTAAACAAATTAGTGCTACTGCACGATACATTGCTCCCGTATCAATATGGACAAATCCTAATTTTTTTGCTAATTGCTTAGCGATGGTACTTTTACCCGATGCACTCGGTCCATCAATTGCTATATTAAACACAAAAACATTCCTACTTCCTAAATTGCGCTACAATCAATAACAATACAACAATAATCGCAAGAATGAGTAATGATAACACAACGTTTAACATTCTATTCGTTCGTACCATCGTTTCATTCATTTGATCAATATTTTGTTCTTGATCAATAATCTTATGTTGTAATGTTTGTGTTTGAGCGAGTAATTCACTGCGGAATTTATCCGAGTCAAAATCACTGTCTGAATAATCTTCCATCGCCTCTAATTGCGCTTGCATTTCAAATATTGAATCGTCTTCCTCAGACAAAATATTGTCAAATTCATCAGAATCTAATTCAAACTCGACATCAGATAATGCTTCTTGGTTGTTAATATCTACTACAGTTTCTTCATCATCAACCATTTCTTGAACTGCCATCGCAATTGTCTTTTCAAGCTCATCCTCTGCTTCATACGCATCAACTGAATTATGTTCTACAGATTTGAATACTATTGTCTCATCAAGATTGGGTAATTCATCAAGATTCACATCTTCTTCCGTTTCATCCTCAATAAAATCATCTGCATCCATCGTTGACAGTTCAGGATCAATCGCATGTAAGACCGTTGTCATTTCATCGTCATTAAATGGCTTCGCAATTTCTGACGATTTATTTAACTCGCTTAAAATATTTGCATCGGTATTCTCAAGATCACGATAACCTTTGCGAACATTATACTCTTTTACTTCATCCAAAAAATCTTTGAGATATGCACTCTCAAACGTATCAAATTGAGGTTCTACTTTCGGTTCTTCATCAATCGAATGTTCTTCTTGAACCTCTTCAATTTGGCGTGCATGTGTTGGCTCACGATCTTCCCTTGCAACGACATCCATTTTATCAAATTGATTATCAATTTGATTCAATCGATTCGCAAAATGTGAGAGATCTGAATTTTCAATATTACTTTCAGAGTCCAATGCAATTTGCTCATGTAAGTCTTGATATTTATTCACTCGAGATTTCATAATATCCAATCACTCCTTGAGGTAATTATATCACATTAATGTCCTGTGATTCTATGTAAATGGGGACGTAAAACGCTAAAGAAAACGATTAAGAGCGTCCCTTTTGCTAAATTAAATGGTAAAAACACCGCAAAGAGCAAGTTCCACGCGCCTTCTTGGCTCATTCCATATAATGGGAATGTTATAAAATAATTAATAAGATTCATTAAAAGTGCACTCGCACATACTGTAAAAACATATAATCCACTACGTTTGGTTTTTGTAGTAGGTTTATAGCATGCAATGGGTAGCATGATTAAGACTGCATAACTAAAATTCGCAATCTCTCCAACCGGTCCTGCATTTTTTGATAAAAAGAACATATGCAATATATTCTTTAAAAAAGCAATCATAAGTCCTGGACCTGTGCCGAGAAGGTAACCACCGATAATAACCGGTAAATCACTTAAATCTGCTTGTAACGGTGATCCCGGAAGTACATAAAATTCAAACATGTAGAGAATCACGGATACTGTAGTCAGCATTGCTATATTAACCATTGTGCGAGTATTATATTTTTTCATATTAGCCTCCTTGTAAAAAATATTAATACTCAAGGCGAACATGAAAAAAACTTCTTCCATCCAGACTTTAACTGTCGCCACTTGAATTTCACAAGTTCAACCAATTGGTTCGCGGGGTTTACCGCCGATCGGGAATTTCACCCTGCCCTGAAGTATACACGTTTATTATAAGTAAAGTTGTACCTAATGTCCAATAATTGTACTGATAAATAAAAAGCAAATTCACGATTTAACAATGAATTTGCTTGTGGTTATTTGATAATAGATTTATGCACGACCTGAATATTTACCATCTGTAGTATTTACAAGTACAATCTCACCTTCGCTGATAAATAACGGAACGCGGATTTCTAAACCTGTTTCAACAACAGCGTTTTTTTGAGCATTCGTTGCTGTATCACCTTTAACAGCTGGCTCAGCTTGAGTAACTTTTAAAGCGATTTTTTCTGGTAAATTAACACCAAGTACTTCAGACTCATAGAAAACAACAGTAATATCTTGATTTTCTTTCATAAAGTTCATTTCCCATTCAAGACGGGATTTTGAAATTTCGAGTTGCTCGTATGTTTCACCATCCATGAAAACAAGTTCTTCGCCAGCATCATATAGATATTGCATTACACGTTTATCAATATGTGCTTGCTCAACTTTATCGCCACCGATCATTGTTAGTTCCGTAACAGAACCTGAACGCATGTTACGAACTTTAGCTTTGATAATCATTTGTCGTTGCGCTGTTTTATTATGCGATGTATCCAACACTTGGTATAAGTTGTCTTCATAGATAATTGACATCCCAGCTCTTAAATCATTTGATTGAATCATAATTAATCCTCCATTTTAGTTAAGTTAAAACTTCCATCATCAATTATATCATAAGAAAACCGATATGACCTAATACCATTTATAGAAACATAAACTTTTTGATCTTTTTTTTGTGCAAAAACTTCAAAGTTAGCATCTTCGTACATGAAATCCTCATCCTCAAAACAAAAATGGTCAATCACCAGTCGTTCCAATTCGATCCGTTGTTGTATATTATTAATGGTCTGCTTCATTCGATAATACTTTACATAGAGTGTTGATGCTTTAATAATTGAAAAACATAAAATAACAAAAACGACATTGGCGCAACCGACAAGGTTACCATCCATAAAACTCGTATTCTTTCGCTTCAAACGTATAAGTCACCCTACTTCCTTCACATGAAAAGTCTGTAACATTATGCAAGAGAATCTCATAACCTGGTTTTTTAATAATATATTTCCCATTAAAACTGATTTCATTAACTAAATTGTTTCTTTCAAAGTATATCCGATTGGCTTCACATTTTACGCGTCGACTCCGAATTAAAAGCTGTTGCACCTGAAGTTCAAAAACAGCATTCTGTTTAATTCTCGGTGCCTCAGCCAAAAGCATGTAACTCCGTTCAAGAGCCTGATTTAAAACAAGCATTAACAAAGGTGTAATTGCTAAACACAAGAGATACTCAATTAACGAATAAGCTCTATGCATAAAACAGACACAATAAATAAGTCATCAAACTTAAAATAAATAAACAATACATCACCTCTATATAAGTAAAGCAGTTAATCACAGCGATACCGTCCAAAACCAAGTTGAATGACACAACGGTACTCGTCAATTTGAATTGTCCCTCCTTTATTGATGTTTCCATTCGCATTAAACCAATGATTATCATGAATTGGAACCACTTCGAGATCTTCCATTGCACTTAATTGATACTCAAGCAAATTGGGTTCGTGCTTCATCTCAATTTGAAACGAAAGAAATATTGGAATCGATGCACTCACAACAAATACCATAAGAAGAAATTCACACAGGCTAAAACGTATATTATACAGCTTGACCATTTTCAATGTGGATGCCCTCACCGTTGAAACATTTAGATTGATTTGCTCTTAAATAACCTGCATTAATCAGTTGATCTATTGTTGTTGGTAATTCATCATAATTTATTTTATATTGCATAATTGCTGCATCTACGATTTTCTTCTGAGCATCACACCCTTTCCGATTTACCATCGTGATCGTCTTTTGAATGTTTGGTAGTGTCAACATAAAGATAATTGCAACAATCGTCATCACAAGTACCATTTCAATTAGCGTAAACCCTTGCTTCATAATCCCTCCATAAGTTTAAGTGGAATCATAACTAGTTCATAGTAGATAACCACAATCATAATTATGTTTATCGAGACGAACATCCTATATGTTCGAATGACTTTTGTAAGATTGTGCAATATAAGAATATCTGTAAGATTTAAACATGTGCCGAAAACCGATTCTAAATTATTAAATAGAAATCCCTCACGCATATTGCTTTTAATTAAACTATGGAGCGAAGCCTGTGATAACGCATCTGAAATGTCTTGACCCTGTTCCAAAAGACGTTCAATTTCAAATGCAATTGAACCAGATAGTGTTTTAGAAAGTGAAGTTCGAAGACACTTAAGCGTTAAACGTGTTGTTTTAGTTTCAGGATAAATCATCGAGAAGAATAAACAAAATTGTTCCGATAGATACAAAACAAGCAAATTATCTTTCCAAATTCCATTGATCACCGCACCAATCATCATTCGTATTTTTTTATGACTACAAACACTTAGTGCTAAAATAAAAAGTATTAGAAACAACATTTGTAAATACAAAAGAATTCGACTCAATATTTGAGAAACATTTGAATAAATCTGATTATTTGAAAATACTTCAAGTTCTTTGGCGACAGCGGGATACAATAGATTCCGGTAAAATACAAACATAAATAAAACGACTGCGTGAAGAAAAATCCAATATCCGAGCGATTGACATAATAATTTGAAACGATAAGCTTTTCGTGTTTTAAGTTCATCGTATAACTTTAGAAGTGTAATTCCAGATACTTGAGGATAAAGTGCATAGAGATTGATTGGAAGGATTCGATGAAGGTATGCATCGAAAGATTGATCTTTTATGTTTAGGTAAAATTTAATTTCTTGAAAAGAAAGACCAACGACAAGAAGCCTTAAAACTGATTTATCCGTTTCAGAGATCGACAACAGGTTCGTTTTTACATGTTTGATTAAGGTAGTCATAAATTTGAAGTTTATCTGAAAATTCATGTTTAAAAATAGCCCCTCCTTTTGTATTTTTCAGATAATGGTATAAAATACCGTTTAATCCTGTTTCAATTTCATAGCGCGTTGCGCCAAGATCAAAGAGACGATCGATTGTATGAAAAGAACTTCTCGCATGAATCGTAGCACATACACGATGCCCCATATTCACAGCTCGAATACATAGACTTAAATCCTGTCGTGTACGTATTTCACCAAACACAATGATGTCAGCATCCATCCTTAAAAGTTGGTTCAAAATATCTTCTTGAGTAAGTCGTGATTTAATGGGCTCGAGTTGGATAATATGGCTATAGAAATGCTCAATTGGACTCTCAACACTGTAAATGGATGCTGTCGTAATTTCCTTAAGAACATTGAACATGGTTGTAGACTTACCTGACCCGGTTACACCCGAAAATAGAATTAAACCGGAGTTTACTTCAAAAGATTTTAAAAGTGATTTTACAATTCGCTTATTCGATATACATTCGTAGGCAGAATGAATCAATACAATATTCAAAATCCGAACAACACCATTTTTTCTTTCAAACGTTTCAATTGCAGCAAATCTAAAATAATACTTTCGATCAAAAATCATACTAAACGTCCCCGTTTGTGGAATGTCTGTTAAACTTAAATCAAAACGTGATATATATTTTAAGTGTTCATAGAGTTTGCTCAATCCTGGATCATGGATTACTCTAATCGTTTTTTTATGGCGTCTCATGCGAATCACTTGAAAGATTTCCGTAATGTCGAAATGGATATCTGTAATTGATTGTGAAAGTGCCATCTTTAATAAATCATGTAATTTCTTATCAATATATTCCATACCTTAAATTACGAGAATAGATAAAAAAAACCTAATCTATAGATTAGGTTTTAAATATGGATTGGTTTCAATTTCTTTATAAAGTGATGTTGGTGACCCATGCCCAGGATAAAGTATATAATCAATATCACCAAAATCCGCTATAAAACTTCTTAGTGATGCATTCATGACGTTCATATTGCCAGTAGGTAAATCTGTTCTTCCAATACTTTGTTCAAATATAAAATCACCATCGAATATAAAATCATCAAAAACAAAAGAAATAGAGCCACTGGTATGACCTGCTGTCTTAACAACATCACATTCAAAAGGACCGATTGTTAACGGTTCCAAATCAATTGCAATCGGATTCGCATTGATCGTAAAAGGCTCCGGTGTTTGATTTGATAAATTATACGACATATCTTTTAGATAGTGAATTTCTTCATGATACATGTATACCGGACACTTAAATGTATCCACGATAACGTCAACACCCGATATATGATCAAAATGGCCGTGTGTCAAGAGCACGCCAAGAACCTCAAAACCCTCTGTTGGTTTTAAAAGATTGGTAGTATTTTGATGTGGATCTAAACATGGATCAATGATAAGCATTTGGTTCCCATCACTTAAGTAATATGTATTTGTGGCTGCATAGCCTAATGTCTTGTATGTTACTTTCATCGTTTTCACCTAGAAAAAAAAGCCAAAAGAGGCTTATTTTTTTTCCTTATGTAATGTATGTTTGCGCTCACGTGGGCAGTATTTTGTAACTTCCATACGTTCTAATTGAACTTTTTTGTTTCTACTTGTGTGATAGTTTTCATCGCCACATTCTGTGCAAACTAAAATCGCTTGAGTTCTCATAGTTACCTCCAATATTTATTAGCCAACTCATTATATCATATATTATTTTAATTGCATATATTATTTTAAATTCATATAAGCATCAACAATTCGATCTCCTGTTGAAGTACAAATATTTGTAACAGGATTCGATAAATCTTCAGTATAAGCAAGCGGTGCAATACATGCTACAGCTATTTTGGGCTGCTCATATGGAGCAAATGCAACATATGTATTATTGATATAGGAACCAATCTCTGGATCATACGCTTGCGCTGTCCCAGTTTTTGCTGCAGCACTATATGGTACGGTTGCGATAAGATCCCCACACATATTTGAGGAAGCACACAAACGCATACCGGAACGAACTCGCTCTAACATTTCTTTATTTTCAATGGAATTAAGAATATTAACATTGTTTTGATAGACAGGACGGTGCGTATCATGATTTAACGCTTCTTTTACAAAATGAGGTTGTAATCGATATCCGCCATTAGCAACTGTCGTGATGTATTGACTGAGTTGCATTGCATTGTAGTTATCAAATTGACCGATCGCAAATTCTAGTAGTGAACCTGAATTGCTTGTTCCGCCTTTATAACCAATTTCTTCTCGCGGATAATCTACTTGAGTACGAACCCCTAAACCAAATTGACTGTAGTAATTTCGCATAAGTGCAAAGGTTTTTTCAGCATCCGAAAATACAAGTGGTCCATTGGGTACATATGAAGATCCACCAAGACGTATTGCAACATTAAACATGTAAATATTTGAAGAATGTTGTAATGCCGTCTGATCATCAACAATTCCAAGATTACGCCATGAATGTCTTGGTGGTGTCCCTTCAATATACATAGGCGTATCATTGACGGTCTCACCGGGTTTCATAACCCCTTGATCCAACCCCATGTATACTGTCGCCCCTTTAATCGTTGACCCAACAGGATACCCTTGAAGCATCGTTAACTGAGGATCATTATAGTATTTACCGTCTTTACCACGGACCATTGCTACAATACCTAAAATGTCGCCGGTCTGAGGATCGGTTGCTACAACATGAATTTGATTGTTAATCTTTGTACGCTCACCAATGCTTTTTTGATAATCAAGACGCTCTTTAACAATCTTTTCCATTTCTTTTTGTAAATCCATGTCGATAGTCAAACGTATATCATTACCTTTGCGTCCATCTTTTTGAAGTTTAAACTTACTTCCCGAGGTTCGTTCATATTCACTATTATAACCCGAAAGGAATTGTTCATATTGGTATTCTAATCCATAGGCTCCTACCTGCTCGCTGAGTTCATATCCCTCAGCAACATAATAATCCCGTTTTTCATATGGAACATCCCCTAAATCACCAATAAGTGACATTAAATCCACTTCTTTATTGGGTTCACGTTTCCAAGATGTCGTACGTGAGAAGCCGGGAAATTCAGCAGCATGTTCCGCTAAATACGAAATTTGTTCATTCGTGGCTTCCTCTAGAATAATTGAGGGTTGCCCCATTTGAATGTTTCCCATTTTAACTTGCACTTGAAAAGCAAGGCGATCATCTTTTGAAAGGGAATCAGTCATCTCTTTCGTAATTTTACTTTTCTTTAACGACTCGACGGCACTCTGATCCATGTCCGTTTCTTTAATTGTTTTGCGATCTTCTTCTGTTAAAAGACTTTCACCAAGATTGTTTTTTCTCAGCCATAATACTTTTAAATCATCTTCATTCAACTCATCTTTAACTTCAAACTGCTTTGCAAACTTAAGCGCTACTTCTTCCTCTTTCATGCCTTCAGGCATTTTTGACGGATAATAGGTTATTGAATTTACAGCTTTATTTGAAACGATAATACGTCCCTTCGAATCCAAAAACTCACCACGCATTGTTGGCATTCGAACTGGTGGCGATGAGTATTTAGCTAGTAAATCTTCATAATGATTCTGACCTACAATTTGAATCTTATACAATCTAAAAACAAGACCCCCAGCGATGGCGATTAAAATAACAACAAAGATTTTCAGACGATTATTAATCATCTTATCAAGATCTAATCCTTGTTTTAAATGTTCACTGCTTCCTGTATAATTGTCAGTTTTTTTACGTCGCTTAAAAATACCCATCAAAACCTCCCGTTAAGTCACTACTTCTCAGTGTCGAGTGCACGTTCGCGTTGTTTTGCTTTTGCACGTTCTTTTTTCTGTTCTCGAATTTCTTGTTGAATCATATTACGTTTTTTCTTATTTGTTAAACGTTCAATTTCTCGTTTACGCTTAACTTTATAACCAGGCTTAACCTTCACGTTTTTACGATGAAGCACCTGGACAATTTCTGGATCGAGTTGTTTGGTACGTTTTTCGAGGTTAAACCAAGGACGGACATCTTCAAGACCTCCATCTTTAACGCGTTTATACTCAAAACGTAAACCTTTTTTCATCAATCGCGTTACCGCACCCTGATCTTTTTGGGTAACAATACTAATACTGTATCCTTGTCGACCACTTCGACCAGTTCGGCCTGATCGGTGCGTATAGAAATCTAAATCATGGTTTGGTAACCCTGCATTAATGACATGACTGATTTCAGGTAAATCAATACCTCGAGCAGCCAAATCAGTCGCAACAATGTACTGAACACGTTTGCTGTTAATTTGATTCAATACCTGTTTACGGCCACGGTCACTAACGTCACCATGTAACTCTACACACTCAATTCCATAATCACGAAGATATCGAGCAATTTCCCCTGCTTGTACTTTAGTGTTGGCGAAAACAACAGCAAGTAATGGATTGATTGCTGATAAAACGTCAAGGACTGCTTCATTCATATCACGATGACGTTGATTAATGAGAATATGATCAATTCTTGGTTTCAATTTTTCTTCTGTTGAAACGATTTCAATAGGGTGTTTTAGATACTTTTTAATGAATGCACGAAGCCCACTTGGAATTGTCGCACTGTAAAGCATAAAAATTGTATCATTCGATAATCTTGATGCAATCGTATCAACTTCATTGATAAATCCATAGTCTAACATCATATCTGTTTCGTCTATAACAAAAGTCTTGATGAAATCGAGTCTTAGAACACTCCAACCTAAAATATCAATAAATTTCCCAGGTGTCGTGATTAAAATCATCGGTTGTTTTTCAATTTTCTTTTTAAGACGGCTATTGTCCATACCACCAATTGCAAGTTCGGTCGTAATGCGTTCATCTAAAGTAGTAATTTCACGTGCAAAGCTCTGGATTTGCATCGCTAATTCACGCGTTGGTGCAAGAATTAAAGCCTGTGTTTGTTCTACCGTTGGATCAATAAGTTCCAAAATAGCGAATAAGAACGCATGCGTTTTCCCTGTACCGGTATCCGATTTAACAATCAAATCACGCTTAGTCTTAATTTCTTTAAGAACTTTTTCTTGAACTGATGTAAGATCTTTAAATTTATTCAGTTCAAAAAATCTTTTATTAATATTATTCATCATATTAACACTCCTTTTCTAAAATATTCTTTATGGTGTTATATTCTTCTTCGAAAGCAACATTATGCTTCTTAATAGAATATAGATGATTTGCGCGATTGGTTAAATAGATTCGATAATCTTCATTAAGTTGTTTTTTTAACACAGGACCAATCAACACATCTTCCTGTGTTAATGCACTCTGGTTTGACGTCGAGACCTTGATTACCATAATAAATACTGGAATTTCTCGCTCTAAAATAAATCGTTCATCAATAAGTGCAAATCCATGCTCACTAACGGTTTGACGCAGCCAAGCATTTTTTGTATTTGATTGAATGATAATTGTATCATTCTCATTAAATTTATAATTAGAAATTATAGACCATATTGTTTCAGCGCCCATTCCCGCAATAACATAGCAATTAGCGTCACCCTGAAACCCTTCAAGACCATTACCTAACTGAAGTTCAATTTTATCTTTTAATCCAAAACGATCGACATTTTCACGTGCCTGTTGTAATGGCTTTTCTGCAATATCAAGACCATAACCAAAAGACGCTTTATGCTCTTGGATCGCTTTGATAAGAAGTAATCCGTGGTCTGTTCCCACATCAGCAACACGTGCTTGATCAGGAATTAAATTAAAAATCTCTGTAAGTCGATTCGAAAGCTTCATATTATCGTTTGTCTACAAAGTCTCTTAAGCGTTTTGATCGTGTAGGATGTTTCAACTTACGAAGTGCTTTGGCTTCAATCTGACGAATACGTTCACGTGTAACGTTAAACTCTTTCCCGACCTCTTCTAACGTACGAGTACGTCCATCTTCTAAACCGAATCTGAGTCGTAAGACTTTTTCTTCCCGTTCCGTTAACCCTTCAAGAACCATTTTAATCTCTTCTTTAAGAAGTTGATTGTTCGCATACTCATCTGGTGATAATGCATCTTTATCTTCAATAAAATCACCAAGATGCGAATCATCTTCTTCACCAATCGGTGTCTCTAATGAAACTGGATCTAAAGCAATTTTCTGAATTTCACGCACTTTTTCAGGGGTAATGTTTTCCATTTCAGCTGCAATTTCTTCAGCTGTTGGTTCACGACCAAGCGTTTGAACTAGTGATCTTTGAATTCGGGTTAATTTATTAATTGTTTCGACCATGTGTACTGGGATTCGAATCGTACGTGCTTGGTCTGCAATTGCTCGAGTAATGGCCTGGCGAATCCACCATGTTGCATATGTTGAAAATTTAAAGCCTTTTGTATAGTCAAACTTTTCAACTGCTTTAACAAGACCCATGTTTCCTTCTTGAATTAAGTCTAAGAATAACATTCCACGACCTACATATTTTTTAGCGATTGAAACAACCAAACGAAGGTTTGCAGAGATTAGGATGCGTCGCGCCTCCAACCCATCGTAATAAGTTGCAACCCAGTTAGTTAAAAAGGCAAGATTTTCCTCATCACCGTTATCCGTAAGGTACGCTTCGAAATCATCAAAAAAGTACCCAATTTGGTTTTCCGTTAGACGCTCCGCAAGTTCCTCATCCGTAATTGCTGGATCCACAATTTCTTTATACTTATTAATGATAAATTCTTTAGCTTGCTCCCCTTCTTGAAGTCGGCGTGCAATTTCAGGTTCATCTTTAGCATCTAAAAGATTAACTCGACCAATTTCCTTGAGATACATCTTAACAGGGTCATTAATGCGAACCATGTTGGCACTGGTTAATTCATTTTCGTATGAGCTAAGGTCAACTTTATTCAGTGAATCGTCAAAGATTTCATCTTCCTCTTCTGACTCATCGCTAATAAAATCATCATCGACATCCGGCTCACCAGCTTCAAGCATTACCTCCTCATCAATATCATCTTCATCATCACTGAGAATAATGCCTTTTTCTGTAAACCACTCAAAAAGCTCTTCAGAATCATCATCACTCAAATTAAGGTGATCAATCGCCTTTTCTACATCATCATTTAATAGAACACGCTTTTTCTCATATTGTTTTAGAAAACTCTCTTTAACTTCTTCTAATGTTTTTAATTTTTTAGCTGCCATCAATGTTCTCCTTCTCTCTTATTTTTATTTCTTAATTGTTTTATTGCTTCTTCGAGTAGTGCTGCTTGATCATCAATCTTATCTTGTTGAAGCACCCGACCCTTCATATCATGGACTCCCATGACGACAAGATGATCCCGAATCAAATTAATATTTTGTTCCATACTTGCTCGATTATAGCCATGCAATAAGTCGCTTGATTCGATATCGATAGCAAATTTTTTCATTTTTTCAGATATGTTTAAAGATAAAATATCTGCAATTTCAATAACTTCTTGATTACGATAACAATCGAGAATTATTAGTGCAAAATCAGTTGCCAAATCGGACACTAAGAATCCTAATTGATCTCGATATAGGTATGCTGCTTCTTTAGAAATCAGCATTTGTCTCAAAATTGCTCTTTCAGGAATTTTTACATTAAACTCCATCGCATGATCAACATTATTCGGAATTCGGTGGGTATCACGTTCAAGCGAAAGACTACGCGCATTGAGTTGTTGTGATAACACACTATATTCAAAATTTGTTTTGTCAGAAAGTTTCTTGAGGTAATAGCTCTGTTCCAACTCGTCTTCATCTTTTAAATGATCAATCATAAATTGAACAACTCGTTTACGATTATCAAATGAATCCAAACCATAGTTTCCAATTCCATAACTCATTAAAAAATCTAGCCAATTAATACGGTCAGCAACACCTTTTTGAACACGTTCAATTCCAAATTCACGAATACATTCATCTGGATCTAATCCCGTATCATTATACCATACTGTAACTGTACAATGTGCTTTACGTAACTTCAAACCAACTTGATATGTCGCTTCAAGTCCGGCACGATCACCATCGAAAGCCAAAACAATATTTGAACTGCACTGTTTCAACATTTGAATTTGTTCATTGGTACAAGCGACACCCAGTAAAGAAACGGTATTATCAAAGCCTGATTTGGTAAAAGCAATTGTGTCGGTAACACCTTCAGCTACCAGAATAAAATCTTGTTTACGTGCTGCATCTTTTGCATTGTGGATATTATAAACTGTCAATCCTTTGGTATATAAACGCGTTTCGGAAGTATTGATATATTTAACTTTATTATCATCATTTAGAGCCCGTGCACTAAAAGCAATTACGCGCCCATGTCGATCATAGATTGGAAACATGATACGCTGATAAAACACATCTTCAACCCCACGCTCGGAGACCCGAACTAAATCCGCATCCACAAGTTCTTTATCGTTAAAACCTTTTGCTAACAAATATTTTGATAATTGATTATCGCCAAATGCAACGCCAATACCAAATTTCTTTATCAACTCCATACTGTAACCACGTGCTTCAAGTTTACTTAATGCATCCTTACCAGCCTTTGTATAAAGTTGAAATTCAGTAAATTTTTGAGTCTCATCAAGTGCTTGAAATAACTTTAATTTTTCATTATCTATCGGTGCTATATTTTGCTGTTCGTACTCTGAAACATCAACATCAATGAATGATGCAGTTTTAACGACAGCATCAATGAAACCAATTTTCTCAAAATCTTTTACAAAAGAAAAAACATTTCCGCCTGCTCCACAAACAAAGCATTTATAAATTTGTCGATCTGGAGAGACTGACATAGATGGATTATTATCATCATGAAAAGGGCAAACCCCCCAGTAATTTTTGCCCTTTTTTGATAGTGTCATGTATCGAGAAATGGTATCAACGATATCCGTTTTAGCACGAATGTCATTGATCAATTCTTCTGGCATTCGCTTCATATCACTCACCCGTTATTCTTATTTGTTAATTTCTTCATGCATCAATGCAATCGCTTCGTCCACACTTACACGAACCTGTTCCATTGAATCACGATAGCGTAACGTTACCTTTTCATCTTCTAAAGAATCAAAATCAAATGTAATACAGAATGGTGTTCCGATTGCATCTTGTCGACGGTATCGTTTTCCAATACTTGCCGTCTCATCAAAATCACAAGCAAAAGATCCCATTAGCTTATGCATAACCTCACGAGCCGGTTCACTTAATTTTTTGGAAAGCGGCAACACACACACTTGTGTTGGCGCAAGTTTTGGTGAAAAATGCATTACAACACGTGTATCATTTTCAAGTTCTTCTTCATCATAGGCTTCACAAATTAACGCAAGCATTAATCGTTCAACCCCTAAAGATGGTTCCACACAGTAAGGGATAAATTTTTCATTTGTCTCAGGATCTAAATACTCCATACTTACTTTTGAGTGTTCTTGATGTTGTTTAAGGTCATAATCAGTACGGTCAGCAATGCCCCACAACTCATCAAACCCCCATGGGAAACGATATTCGATATCACTTGTTCCTTTAGAATAATGTGATAACTCATCTTCATCGTGCTCTCTTAAACGTAGATTTTCAGGTTTTATACCAAGCCCAATTAACCAATCCATTGCGAATTTCTTCCAATATTCATACCACTCAAGGTCTTCACCTGGTTTCACAAAGAATTCTAATTCCATTTGTTCAAACTCACGTGTTCTAAAAATAAATTGTCCTGGTGTAATTTCATTTCTAAATGACTTACCAATCTGCGCAATCCCAAATGGTAGTTTTTTACGCATTGAACGTTGGACATTACGGTAATTAACAAACATCCCCTGTGCCGTTTCAGGACGTAAATAGATTGCGTTTGAACTATCCTCCGTAACACCTTGGAATGTTTTAAACATTAAATTAAATTGACGAATGTTTGTAAAGTCATGACCACCACAATTAGGGCATGGAATTTGATGTTCTTGAATATACAATTCCATTTCGTCATTGCTCATAACACCCGCATTAATTTCAGTTTCCGAAAACGCTTCAATAAGTTTATCAGCGCGATGACGCGTATTACATTTTCGACAATCCATCAAAGGGTCATTAAAAGTGTCTAAGTGACCACTTGCTTGCCATACTGATGGATTCATTAAAATAGCAGATTGAATCCCAACGTTATAGGGATTTCGAGAAACAAAAGACTCCCACCATAATTTCTTAACATTTTGCTTTAATTCAATTCCTAAAGGACCAAAATCCCAAGTATTTGCTAAACCACCATAAATCTCACTACCTTGAAAAACGAAACCACTTGTTCTAACATGGTTTACTATCGTTTCAAATTCATATTTTTTCATTCTTTCACCTTCCAATTGCTTTCCCTCTATTATACATCAGAAATGAGTTTCCAACTATTAAATTTATAATCCCCATGAAATTCTAAATATTCAACCAATATTTTTAACAACTCATATTGATTGATTGTCTCTAAATATGCATCGACATCACGATCTGAAAAAATTCCAAGTAGTGCAATCATTAATGACTTCGTCGTTTTAAATTGATGGTACGCATGGGTTGCACAGACATAACCGCCCTGTTCAATTGAGAATGCATTTACGTGAGTATTCCCACACACCACACACCCTTCAACATCTGGAGTAAATCCCTGTAATTGAATTAGAAATGCCAAATACTTGATACAAAGCACTTTTAAATCTGTGGATTCAATACAATTTTCAAACCAATTATAGAATGAAGCATGCGTATTGGCATCATAACAACGGACGGTTAATTCCGATACCAACGACATATACATCAACCAATCAAGATCTTGTCGCACTTGTAAATACGCATTGATTGATTCCCCACCTATAATTCGATTTAATTTTTGATTTTGATAATTAAATCGATATTGAACTTTTGAAAATTCTAAACCCAATCGACCTTGTTTTGATTTTGCACGGTAATAACCCGGCAAAACCATCCGGATCAATCCATATTCATAACCAAGAAAATGGACCATTGCATCATGTTCACGAAAAGGAACAATTGACACAATGAATCCAATATCTTTATTGTTCATATTCAGTTTCAATATATCCAAGCTGATTTAACATTCGAGCACGATTACGCCAGTTTTTTTCAACACGAACATAGGTTTCCAAAAACACTTTTTCTCCAAGAACTGTTTCCAACTCTCCACGAGCACGTTCCCCTATTTGCTTAATCATACTCCCTTGTTTACCTATAATGATCCCTTTTTGTGAAGGTCGATCAACGAGGATAACAGCACTAATGATTGTCGCATTCTTCTTCTTAACTATTCGCTCAATCGCAACCGCTACACTGTGAGGTATTTCTTCTTCTGTTAACTCAAGAATTTTTTCACGAACAATTTCAGCCATAATAAATTGTTCGGGGTATGCACTCACTTGATCTTTAGGGTAATACATCACACCCTCTTCCATATAACTTAGAGTCACATCCAATAATCGATCAACATTATTGTTTTCTAAAGCTGAAATTGGAATGATCTCCGTAAATTTAAAATCAGTCGAAGCAGCAATTCGTTCTAAAAGAGCCTGTTCGCTCATCTTATCAACTTTATTAATAATTAGGAATACGGGAATTTTCAATTTGCTTAATCGCTCAATGACAAATTCATCACCAGTTCCAAATGGTTCTGCACCATCAATAATATAGTAAACCAAATCAACGCCTTTAAAATGCGCATAGGCTGTTCGATTCATTCGTTCACCCAACTGATGTTTTGGTTTATGAATGCCAGGCGTATCAATAAAAATAAGTTGATAATCCTCTTCGGTTTTAACCCCGATAATCGCATCTCGTGTTGTTTGTGCTTTTTCTGTAACAATCGCTATTTTTTGTTTAACGATTTGATTAATTAATGTTGATTTCCCAGCATTGGGACGACCAACAATTGAAATAAATCCTGATTTAAATGTCATTTAAGTCCTTCTTTCCAAACATTAATGGCATCAATTCTTCAATGTTTGTGGTCATTGATTCGTTGCCATTTGATAAATAGATCGGTGTTGTCGGTTCAAGCAACTCTGAAAGTACTTGTCTGCATATTCCACACGGTCCTGCTAAAAGACTGCCATCCGTTACGATTGCAATTCCAACAATATCCGCTTGTCGATATCCATGGGAATAAGCGGAAAACACAGCACTTCGCTCACCACAGTTTGTTGCACCATATGATGCATTTTCGACATTTGCACCTACAAACGTCTTACCATCGCGAGTCAAAAGACATGCGCCAACATGGTAATTCGAGTACGGTGCATAGGCATTACGCATTGCTTCAAAAGCTTTTGAAATGAGTTCGTCTTTCATATAAATCTCCTTGTGAGCACGATAACTCCTATAATAATTGCATATATTGCTGCTAACAACACTGCACCTGCTGCAATGTCCTTAATTTCTTTTACATGCAAGTTATAATTTTTAATAAGCAAATCACAAATATCCTCTACGGCTGAATTTAAAAATTCTGTAACCAGAACCATAAAAACTGCACTCACCACAAACATCCATTCAACGGGAGTAATCCCGATCAACGCAAAAACGATGATGGCAATGAATCCAAGAATCAGTTGTATCAGAATACTATGATCGTATAACACTCCGGTCTTAACACCCTGAAATGCCGACTTAAATTTTTTCCGGGTACGTTTAAGAATCTTTGCGAGCGATATCATGCAAGATTTCTTTCTGTAGTCCAAACATAACGACTTCCTCCTCCGGCGTATGATGATCATAGCCTAATAAGTGGAGGTACCCATGTGCTACGAGAAAACAGAACTCACGTTTAAGGGAGTGCCCGTATTCTTCTGCTTGTCGGCGAATCGCATCAACACTGATAATAATATCCCCCATCATAAAAACTTCCTCATCCATTGAACCATCCTCAAAGCTTAAAACATCTGTAGGTCGATCAATATTACGGAATTCTTTATTAAAGTTATGGATGCTTTGGTCATCTACTAAAACAACATTAACTTCTACTGCCTTCTCAAAAGCAGTCTTGCTTAAAGTCTCTTCCAAAATTGGCTTGAGATACGTCTCATAAGCGTCCCAAAAGTCATCATTTGATTGATTAATATAATTTATTTCCATTTTATCACTTCCGCATTAATTATATCACAAAAAAAAGGCTTAAATCTAAGCCTTTTATCACATATTACCCAAAATCGATATGACGTCCTTTCACAATGTAGATTACATGCTCACAAATATTCGTCGCGTGATCACCTGCACGTTCAATATTACGCAAGATTCCAATTGTTTGAGTTGGAATACGATCTGTTTCTATAGGCTCTGAAGCATATCGCGCCATAATCCCTTGAAAAAGTTCATCTAAAGCTTCATCCATCTCCGCAACAACATAGGCATCTTTAACATTCGGTTTCTTCAAAAGCGATACAACTGCATCGAAATTTTCGAGGAACTTAGCCCCCAACAACTCAACATCACTTTGATACTCAGGTTGAGATTCTTTACTTTTAATAACGTATCGCCCCATATTTTTGGCATAGTCACCAATTCGTTCCAAATCCGCGGACACCTTAATCCCGCCAACGACCATTCTCAAATCTTTCGCGACCGGCTGCATTAACGAAAGAATTTCAATCGCTTGATCATTTATGCTTTCATCCGAATCATTAATATAGTCATCTTTCTCTATGACATTTAAAGCAAGTGTTTTATCCTCCGTAACTATTGCTTGAATCGCCATTGCCATCTGCTTACGAACGCGATCTGCCATCGCTAATAAATCCGCTTCAAACACCAACATTTTGTCTTCTAATCGCATAGTTCCTCCTAGCCAAATCGGCCTGTAATATAGTCTTCAGTACGCTTATCTTTAGGGGTATGAAAGAGTTTACGTGTCGTTTCATATTCAACAATATCACCCATTAAGAAAAAGGCAGTCATATCACTGATACGCCCCGCTTGTTGCATTGAGTGCGTTACGATAATAATTGTATAATCTTTTTTTAAATCAAGAATTAATTCTTCAATCTTTGCGGTAGCAATTGGGTCGAGTGCTGAAGTTGGTTCATCCATCAAAATCACTTCAGGTTTTAAAGCAATTGCACGCGCGATGCATAAACGTTGTTGTTGACCTCCTGATAGTCGGAGTGCTGATGAACCCAATCGATCCGAAACCTCATCATAGAGTGCCGCTTTAATCAGTGCGGTCTTAACAGCTTCATCGAGAACATGTTTGTCTTTGATACCTTGGCATCGCAATCCATACGCAACATTATCATAGATGCTCATTGGAAAGGGATTTGGGTGTTGAAACACCATCCCTACCCGTGTTCTTAAATCCACCACATCCACATCCCTTCCATAGATGTTCTCATTTTCAAAAAGTACACTTCCCTCAATTCGACAACTTTCTACTAAATCATTCATTCGATTAAAGCATCGTAGAAACGTCGATTTACCACATCCTGAAGGTCCAATAAAAGCAGTAACTTTTTGTTTTTTTATGTCAATAGATATATCTTTGAGTGCCTGATGATCCCCGTAGAAAAGATTTAAATTTTTAACTTGGAAACTATTCATGATTAATATCCCATCCTTTTTTGAAGTTGCTTAGAAATATATTTGACGGATAAATTTAAGATTAATACAAGCCCTAAAATAACAATTGAAATAGCACTGGCTAACTCAAAATTAGGTTGTTCTTGACTCATAACAGACCAAATATGTACCGCAAGTGAGGTTCCTCCTTGAGTGATACCCGGTGCATCGTTCACAAACGTTCCCATTGTATAGATAAGAGCTGCCGACTCCCCAATTATCCGACTAACTGATAAGAGCACAGCTGATAAGATTCCAGGTAAAGCACTTGGGAGCACCACTTTAAAGATAGTCTGTGTTTGGGTTCCACCAAGTGAAAGCGATGCCGATCGTAAACCGTCAGGTACAACCAACAACGATTCTTTCACCGATCGAATTATAACTGGTAATAAAATTACGGCCATCGTCATCCCGCCAAGAAGAATACTTAACCCCGATACATTAAAGAAAGCGGTGATGGGAAAGAGAACAGCGATCCCTAAAAGCCCGAAGATAATACTTGGAACACCTGCTAACATTTCAATACTGCTTTCTAACATGCGTGTCAACGCAGTATCTGGTGCAATCTCTGTAAGATAAAGGGCTGCGCCGATTCCTAGGGGTAATGCAAAGAGCAACGATGTCCCAATTAGAAGCAAGGTTGCAAGAATAGAACCCCAAATTCCCCCACTTTGTGTTTTATAATAAATGGATTGCAAACTTTGAGCTTCATTTAGCTTTATGTTTAATTGCTGGGCATCATCCCCAGCGACATGGCCAGAAATCATTCGTTCTCCATTGGAGTCACGCAATGTAAGTCGTTCAATTGCATCACCTTTATGAATGACGTGATGCTTTTCAAATTGTGGCCCAGCAGTTAAGTTAATCGTTTCATTAAATGGACTTTTTTCATCCACATACGATACGATAACCGTCTTTTTCCCTTCATGATTTTGATGATCTCGAATGGCAATACCATAGTTTTCATTAAAAACATCTGCAGTATCTAAATTCTCAGGCTCAACAAACATTCCTGATTTTGTATCTGGGAAACCCAGCAAATAATTTTCCGACCAATAATTTGAACGTAACATATCCCAACTGAGTGTATCCTTACCCCGAATTACCACAAAACTAAAAATGCCGATAAGAACAAGAACTGAAAGCAAAGAAGCGAGATACGTGATACCATTTAGGAACAGATCGTGAATTTTACGTTTACGTGTCATTTTCCGTCATTCCCCACTTTCTTTTTGAATGCATGAATCACTAAGTTTGAGATCAAAATAATAACCATAAGCACAATCCCGACACTAAATCGCACATCATAATCAACGCCCGATGTTTCTTTCATTCCTGAGAGCATCGTAGATGTCAGTGTTCGCGTGATATCAAATGGATTCCATGTTGGTCCGGTCGGTTTATTTCCTGCAACCATCGAAACGGCCGTAGCCTCACCAAACGCCCGTGCCAACCCAAGGATGAGCCCCGTAGTTATTCCAGATTTCGCTGACGTTAAAACCACTTTAAAATTCGTTTGAGTCGATGAAGCGCCCAACGCGAGCGAACCAAGTTCTAAATTTTTATCAACCGCATTCATTGAAACGATTGAAAGCGAAGTCATGGTTGGTAACACCATTATCGCCAGTAGGATTACAACCGCTAACATTGATCTTCCACCAAATGTTGAAAAACCAAAAACGGTTGCAAATTCATCGACAAATGGCACTATGACACCCGAAGCAAAAACACCATAAACAACAGAAGGAACTGCCGCAAGCATCTCAATCACCGTTGTGAGTAGCTTGGATAATTTCTTGGGTGCAATTTTAGAAATAAACAATGCAGTGAGCACTGAAATTGGAAACGCAATTAACATTGCTAAAAATGCGGTAATGACCGTATTAATCACAATAAAAAGCACACCATATATCTTCTTGTCCGCTTCCCAAACAAATCCAGTAAGAAAATCCAGTAATGAAATTTGATTTGGACCATATGAAGGAAGAAAAACAGCAATACCACGTTTAAAGATAAATACAAAGATTACAACGACCATCGATGCCGCAAGAATTCCCATCAGTTTTAAAATGCTTTGAACCCAAATATCAATTGTTCTTTTTCGATGTTGATAGCCTTCCGGAGTGTGAACCCCGAAACGATTCTGTTTGTAACTCATACAAGTTCCTTCCATTGCGAGAGTTCTCCGCTAAATATTTTTTGAAGGCGTTCCGGAGTAATATCTTCGAGTGGATTCGCCTCATTAACAACCACGACTACAGCATCCATACAATACACTCCTGATATCATTCCCTTATCCACAGGTTCTTCTTTTTTGAATTTTCGTGACGCAAATCCAATGTCAATATGATTGGCACCATCCTTTTCGCTGCCCAATGTGCGCTTGTAGCCATCACCCGATCCAGTATGATTGGGTTCATATTTAAAATTCCCAGCCATTGGAATAAACGATTCAACCGCAGCTTTAATGGTCGGCTCAACAGAAGTCGAACCACCTGTTTTAAGCACTAGATCTGAATTATCTCTAGACACAATGGGATGACGTTCCTTCAAATCTTCCCATAAAACGCCTTTCGAAATATCCACAATTCCACCTGAGGCCAAAACAATTTCCTGACCTTCAATCGAATTATTTAAGTAATCCAGAAACGCGAGTACCAACGCTTGTTTCTCATTTGAATCAAAATCCCCTTCACCGCGCGTTACAAAACTAAATGGACGCGCAAGTTGATAAGTACCTGCATTCACTGATTCGATGGATGGCATAATACCTAAATAACGTAGTGGTTTAATGCCATTACTTTGAAAATCCGTTGCTAACGATACATATCCAATTGCATTGTGTGCTTGCCCCACTTGGGTAGCCATATCGCCATTCCCTGTTGTTTCAGCACTGTTGTGTGTAATCGATTTGATTCCAGCAATCGATTCGAACGCTTCCCGTGTCCCCGATGAACCGTCTCGTGTATAAACCTTAATTTCATTTTCATTACTTGAAGTATGACACCCACTTAGAATGAATGAAAATAGAAAAAGCAAAATAAAAGATTTCCTCATAATAATACACGCTCCCTTTCCTACCATTACGGAAAGTATAGCGATGCATCATTAAAAGAAAATCAATTAACTGTTAATTCTGTGTTAACTTTATGGTAAAGGTTGTTCCTTTATCAATGGTACTAGAGACATTAATCGTCCCCCCGTGCGCCTCAACAATCGACTTCGAAATCGCAAGACCCAGGCCACTTCCTCCATTTTCACGACTGCGATCTTTTTCCCCTCGATAGAATCGTTCGAAAATATGGGGAATTAAATCAGGTTCCATGCCTTTTCCGTTATCTGAGAAGTTGATATGAACATGCTCATCATCCGTATCACATTGAATTTTGATTCGGCCATTTTCCGCATAATTAATTGCGTTATTGAAAAGGTTAAGAAATACTTGTGACAAGCGAAACTGGTCTGCGTAAACTGTAATATTGGATGGACAGTTTAAAACTACCTTAATATTGGCTTGATGCAGTTCTTGTCTTCGTTCATAGATTAACCCATCAAAAAATTGTTTGAGATTAAAGACTGTTTTCTCTAAATAGACCGTATTTGATTTGAGACGTGATTGAAGCAATAAATCCTCAACAATGTGATCAAGACGGTTATTTTCTTTTTCGATTTGTTTTAAAAATTCTTGCAGCGTTTCAACATCATTGAATCCAGGTCGATTTAAGATTTCAACCATTCCTTTAATGGATGCTATAGGTGTACGCAACTCATGCGATGCATCAGCAATAAAGCGCTTTTGCATTTTTTCACCCTCTAATATACGGGTAACATCTTGAAAAATAAGCATGCAGCCATTGTATCGACGCTTTTCAGTTAAGAACGGTATCGATAACACTTGAAATTCGACATCTTGGTAGCTGACTTGACGAACAAATTGTTTTTCATTTAGGAACGCATCCAATAATGTTTGTCGTATTGGCGAATCAATTTTTACATCGTATACACTCTTTGCATCAACATGAATAAGTTGATCAAAATATTGATTACTCACCTCAAAATCTCCACGTTGATCAATATAGACCAAAGGTGACGGTATTGCATTAATCAACTGCACAGTACGATCAAACGCATAATCGGCTTGCACCGTTGCTTCTTTTTTTACCATTTCAACATCTTCTTTAATTGTTTCAACTTTATTTTTTGTATTTAATGTATCAAGGATAAATAAAAGTGCCATCCCCAAACTTAAAAACAGTATTGAAACAACGGTGCGACTCCAAAGCGCAATCACCGAAAGAAGTACAAGAACGAGTAATTGTATTTTATTCTCTTTTCGCAACATATCCAACTCCTCTCAGCGAATTAATTTTAACATTTGAATCTTCAAGTTTTGTTCTTAATTTAAAAATATGGACATCAACAATTCGCGTATCCCCATCATAATCAAAATGCCAAATCTCTGATAAAATTTGATCACGTGTTAAGACAATATTTTCATTTTGGAGAAGGTAGATTAATAAGTCGAATTCTTTTTTCGTAAGTTCAACATTCTCACCAGCAACCATCACGGTATGTTGATCCAAATTAATCACAATATCCCCGACTTCAATCCTTCGTAATTCGTGGTTCATATCTACCCGGCGTAGATGTGCAGTAATACGCGCCGAGAGCTCTCGAGGTGAAAAAGGCTTTGAGAGATAATCATCAACCCCCGCTTCAAACGCTTCGAGAATATCCGCTTCTTCATCTTTAGCCGTCAGCATAATTAAAACAGCATTTAAACCACGACCTCTAAACTTTGAAACAAGTTCAATGCCGTCGTAATACGGTAACATCCAATCAATAATAATGACATCAAATTGGCCATCAAGAGCCATTTCAAGCCCTTCACGGCCATCTTTAGCAGAATGAACATCAAAACCCATCTGTTTTAAATCATAACGTAACAGACGACGTATTCCTTCCTCATCTTCGATTATTAGAATTTTCTTGCTCACGTCGATCTCCTTCCGCAAACTTTTTAAGAATTTTAATCACCAATGGGTGACGAACCACATCACTGTGCGACAAATTCACAAATTGAATTTCAGAAATATCGGATAAATAATCTTGCGCAACACGAAGCCCAGAAGCTTGATGACGCGGTAAATCGATTTGATCGATATCTCCGGTCACAATCATTTTTGAATTACGACCAAGTCGTGACAAAAACATCATCATTTGAGATTTTGTCGTATTTTGCGCCTCATCAAGAATAATCATTGCATCATCCAAGGTACGACCGCGCATATACGCTAACGGTGCAATTTCAATGACACCTTTATCCATATAGCGTTGAACACGTTCTGGAGAAAGCATATCATCCAATGCATCATACAAAGGTCTTAAATAGGGATCAACTTTTTCTTTAAGGTCTCCTGGAAGAAACCCTAAATTCTCGCCTGCTTCAACAGCAGGACGCGTAAGGATAATCTTTTGTATTTCCCCTTTTTTTAAAAGCTCAACTGCATAACACACCGCTAAAAACGTTTTACCGGTCCCCGCAGGTCCAACCGCAAACGTTAAATCATGGTGCTTGAACGCATCAATAAATACTTTCTGACCTAACGTCTTTGGACGAATGGGTTTACCTGTATAGGATCGAGTTAAGACTTCGTCCAACATTTCGATAAAACGGTCGGTTTGATGATGAGCGACAACGTCAAACAAATACTCAAATTCTTGAACATCGAGTCGTTCATAGTGGTTAATGACAGAAGATGCAAGTCGAATAAATGAAACCGTGTCCTCAACGTTGGACTCAGCACCCTCAATTGAAAGATGAGCGTCCCGTGCTTGAATATTTACTTCATATTTTTTTTCAATAAGATTAATATTTTTATTCTCAATACCAACAAGTTGCTGGAGTGAGATATCAAGTTCGTTTAAATTGACTGTTTGAGTTACCAAGAGTAGTCCTCCTTATGTATTAATCATATCGCAAAATAAAAAACATGCAATAAAAAAGAAGCGCTTAGCGCTTCTGGTTTTTGTTATCTACGTTTTTTACGGCGTGCTTTTTGAGCAGCTTCCGACTTCAATTTGCGTCGTACGCCAGGTTTTACATAAAACTCTCTTTTGCGAGCCTCAGCAAGGGTACCATTACGAGATACTTGACGTTTGAATCTGCGTAATGCGTCATCCAAACCTTCGTTCTCTTTTACTACAATTCTCGACATGACTAACCTCCCTTCTGATGCAAGCAAATTAATTATAACACTTCATCTATCAAAATCAAGTATATAATTAGGATTTTTTCGATATATTGCTAATATATTGCTAAAACCGTAAAAAGCGCGTCATTAAGCACCCTCACACTCACGTTTTGGTGTGTTTTTCTCAAAATGATCTCCAAATGATGTGGTTATCGAACTGACTTTTTACGACGCTGTGTTGACTGCTGCTCTTGCTTTTTATCGTGCAAACGAGAACTGTTCGACTTCTTTGCTTTTTGTGATTGTTTCTTTGCCTTTTTTGAAGCATGATTACTCCAATCGTAGGGTCCATTGAGTTCTTTTTCTTTTTTCTTAGGTTTTCCTTTTGATTTAGAGTCTTTTTGCTTAGTTGGTTTTTTCTTAGTTTTGGATTCTTCAGCTTTTATTCGTTCTAACTTCGCTTTTTTCTTTTTACTAATCTTCCCATCTTTAATTGTTTTATCAAGCAATGGGTAGTTATGTGACTTGACTACAGGAACACGCATTCGAATCACACGTTCAATATCTTTAAGTAATGGGATTTCTTCAAAATTACAAAACGAAATCGCAGATCCACTAAACCCCGCACGACCCGTACGTCCAATTCGATGTACATAAGTTTCAGGAACTTCTGGAAGTTCATAGTTTACGACATATTTCAATTCATTGATATCAATACCACGCGCCGCAATATCTGTGGCTACCATAACATTAATGGTTCCATCTTTAAAACCACTCAAAGCACGTTGACGTGCCCCTTGTGATTTATCTCCGTGAATTGCGACTGCATTGATGTTGCTACGGCATAAATCACGTGCCACACGGTCTGCACCACGTTTTGTACGCGTAAACACAAGAACAGAATCAAAAGACTTATTCTCCAAAACATCAATCAGAAGTTGTGTCTTATTGCGCTGATCGACATAATAAACACTTTGATCTACCGTTTCAACAGTTGAGGATACGGGTGTAACCGCAACCGTTGTGGGATTATTTAAAAGCATCTCCGCAATACTTGAAATTTCTGATGGCATAGTAGCTGAGAAAAGAAGTGTTTGTTTCTTTTTAGGAAGTTTTTTAATGATGCGTTTCACGTCATTAATAAATCCCATATCCAACATACGATCCGCTTCATCAAGAATAAAAATCTCAATATGAGATAAGTCTATATAACCTTGACTCATTAAATCTTCTAAACGACCCGGTGTTGCAATCAGAATATCGACTCCATTACGAAGTGCTTTTACTTGATAACGTTGAGCAACGCCACCAAAGATCACAGTTGATCGTAAATCCATATATTTGCCATACATTTCAAAATTTTCCTGAATTTGGATGGCAAGTTCGCGTGTTGGTGTTAACACGAGCGTTCTTATTTTACGCTTCCCATTACGGTCAAATGCCTTTTGTTTTAAATTTTGTAAGGTAGGAACCGCAAAAGCAGCCGTTTTACCGGTTCCGGTTTGCGCAAGTCCAATGAGGTCTTGATGTTTAAGCAATGCAGGGATTGCTTGTTCTTGAATTGGAGTTGGCTTTTGATATCCCTGCTCCGTTAATGCTTGTAGTATTTTTTCATTTATTCCTAAGTCTTTAAATTCCATATAATTGCTCCTTAAATTCTTTTATACATTTTGTGTTCTTTGACAGAACATCAACCGTTTAATCTTATAGTTTTATGAGCCCAAAGTAAACAAAAATAAATTATTGTGTAGTTTTGCTTTCAATTCCTGATGTTTAAGCTATGATAATTCTATGGAGGCATTTTATGATTGAACTAACAAATCTTAATTTTATGAATATATTGTATTACCCTTCAATTCAGATTATTGAAGGCAAGACAACATTTATCACTGGCCCTTCCGGTTCAGGAAAATCGATACTTCTTAAACTAATCAATGGCATGGTTGATCCACTTGATGGTACCATCTTATTGAAAGATGGTGCGATAGAAGACTATAATCGCATACAACGACGCAGGGACTACATTTTATGTGACCAGTCTGTTTTTTTATTCGAACTAAGTGTGCGTGAGAATTTTCATGCGTTTTATCGTTTAAGAGACAATGCATTATTATCGGATACTCAGATGGAAACATTTCTGAGTTATGCATGCTCATCAGCACATCTCGATGATCAAGTAACTTCAATGTCCGGTGGAGAACGTCAACGAATCTATATTGCGATTTGTCTTTCTTTGGCACGTCATGCGATTATGTTTGATGAGCCCACCTCTGCCCTTGATGATACAACTGCTGATATTCTATTAAATAACATCAAATCTTACTGCAATGAAAATCAATTAACCTTAATTATTGTGAGTCATAATTCTCAGTTGACCGAAAAATATGCCGATGATATTGTCCATATTTCAAATTTAAAGGAGGGCATAAGCCATGAATAGCGGCATTATACAGTTGAGTATTCTTCAATTTAGTTTAATCTATCTTCTATTACTCGTCGTATTGTTTATTATGAAACGAGCACAAATAAGTCAGACCCGACTCTTATTTACCGCAAGCATCAAAATGTCGGTGCAATTGTATTTGTCCGGACTGATTCTAACGTATATTTTCGGCAATCCACATCCTATTTTTGTTATTTTATATTTAATGTCGATGGTCCTTTTTTCTACTTTTAGAATTTTAAAGAAAAATCCACGTTTGAATCCACAATTTAAGCGGGTTATCTTTATTTGTTTAATGGCCTCCGGACTGTTTGTGGTCGCATTTTTTGTAGGTGTTATCGTTAAAACCAGTGTCTTTAACCCTCAATATGCTATTCCCGTTGGTGGTATGATTATTGGAAATGCCATGAATGGCTTAAGCTTAGGCATTAAGACGCTTACTGATACATTGGATCTTGAGCGCAATAAAGTCGAAACACTCTTAAATTTAGGTGTCACACCCAGAAGAATTATGATTCCGTTTGTGAATCAATCTCTCGAAATGGCACTTTTACCAACGCTGAACAATATGCTCAATATGGGTATTATTTCATTACCTGGCATGATGACTGGACAAATAATCTCGGGTACAGAGCCCCTCACCGCCATAATGTATCAAACCGCAATTATGATAGCAATTACCACAGGTGTTGCACTCACAACATTCACATCTCTTTCAATTGGTTACCGAACCTTAATCAATGAAAACGAACAAATTAATTGGTATGAATAAAAAAAAAAGGTATTTTCGCCTTCAAATACATCTTGTGTATCTGAAGGCTTAAAATACCTTTTTTTAATAATCGGATTGACTCACTTCGTTTTTAACTAATGCAACACCCGAAGAAGTACCAATACGGGTTGCACCCGCTTGAATCATTGCCTCCATGTCTTCTTGGCTTCGAACGCCACCAGAAGCTTTTACGGAAGCTTGGTCTTTGACTGTATCTTTCATTAACTTCACATCTTTAGCTGTTGCTCCGCCTGTACTAAATCCTGTTGAAGTTTTTACGAAATCCGCCCCCGCAGCAACAGCAAGTTCGCAAGCCTTCACAATCTCATCATCTTCTAAAAGACATGTTTCAATAATAACTTTAAGAATGTTATCTCCACAAACGGATTTAATGGATCGAATTTCATTTTCAATTAAGTCATATTTTTTATCTTTTAATGCACTTACATTAATAACCATATCAATTTCATCCGCGCCGTTATTTAAAGCGTTTTGTGTTTCATAAACTTTAACTTCAGTTGTATTTGCGCCTAATGGAAAACCGATAACGGTACATACTTTAACGTCAGTACCCTCTAATAGTTCATTACAAAGGGAAACAAATCCTGGATTAATGCACACACTCATAAAATCATACGTTTTTGCCTCATCGCATAAAACACGAATTTGAGCCTCAGTAGCATTTTGTTTTAGTAATGTATGATCAATGTATTTACTTAATTTCATTTTCTTTTCCTCCATATAGTTTTTCAATGATACGTGATGCGCAAACCTCATCACCCATCCACTTTTCTTTCGTTCCATGCTCACGGTAAATAAATTTCTCTTCACCTTTTCCAATTAACACAACAGTATCGCCTGGTTGAGCCATTTTTAATGCCTTTTCAATTGCATCAATTCGATTGGGTACAAATTCATAATTATCGCCATCAATGCCAGTAATGATATCTTCAGTAATATCCACGACACGTTCATCACGGTTATCGTGTTCTGTAATAATAACATGGTCGCAATAAGTTGAAGCAACGCGACCCATAATCGGTCTTTTAGCCGTATCTCGGCCTCCCGCTGCCCCAAAAACCGTGATGATTCGAGCGGATTGAGGTTGTGTTTCACGAACAAATTCATAAACATTTTTCATACTATCCGGCGCATGTCCAAAGTCGACAATAACTCGATACGGTTGTCCCTTTGAAATCATTGTTTGACGACCATCAACATGTTCAATATCTTTAAGTTCTGGAATAATCTTTTCGATTTCGTATCCACGTTGATGAAGGATGGCGATGACATTAAGCATATTGTATACATTAAATATCGCAACGAAATTGGTAACAACATCGTAGGATTTCCCTTCATGAACAAGTGTAAATTCCGTAAAGTCATCATGTAAAACAATATTTTGAGCACGATAATTTGCATTTTTATTTTCAATTCCATAGGTCACAACATGAGAATAATCTTGTTTTAGTAGGGTCTCTCCATACTCATTATCAATATTGATGACCATAAATCCTGATGGTTTTAAATTATCAAAAAGCATTTTCTTAGCTTCAAAATAATTTTCCATCGTTTTATGATAATCAAGATGATCATGGGTAAGATTGGTAAATGAAGCATTATCGAAATCTATAGACTCGACTCTTCTTAATGCTAACCCTTGACTTGACACCTCAAGACATACTTCTTCAACACCTTCCGAACGCATATCATGAAGGTAAGACTGCAATTCAACAATATCCGGTGTAGTTAATGATGGTGCAAATTTATGATCATTATATTCCACAGAAATTGTGCCGATATACCCTGCATTCACGCCAAATCGTTTTAAAATATTGCGAACCGTGAGCATTGTCGTGCTTTTTCCATTCGTACCGGTAATACCATACACATACATATTTTTTGATGGACTGTCATAGAATCGATCCGTTATCCGATGTAATTCAGTCATGACATCCTCGACACGTATATAAATAACACCTTCAATCGGTTCAATGTCATCGGAGTGCACAACGGCAACAGCACCATTTTCGACCGCTTGTTGGGCAAATTGATGACCATCTACAGTCAACCCCTTTAGACAAAAGAACATACCATTCTTAACACGATCACGAGAATCGAGTACTAAATGATCAATATCACAATCAAATTCTGTGTTCACAAGTTTATTCAATTTCATACTTATCTCCTACTCTTTTTTTCTGCTTTAACGCGTTGTTTATTAATTTTCTTAATGCAGCGCGGTTTGATAAGTTCATTTTCAATACAATAATCTAATAATTTAGTTTCATCCAAAGTTAAAATCAAATCAGCGACCTGTTTAATTTGTTTCGCGTCGAGTTGCTTTTCAATCCATAGTGGAAATGATTCACACCCCTTTAAATTAAATCGATAAAAGACATTGATATCTTTGCGAAATAACACGATTTCTTCCTCATTTCGCGCGATAAAACGTGCGGAACTCATGTTAGCGATATACGGATTCAATCCATAGATATCACTTGAAATTAATCGATCTTGAAAATCACTATAGAGTTTAAAGTATTGAGGTAATTCCAATATTGCGGTTTCACGATCATAAAGTGTATTTAACAAAGGATCGAAAAACGGAATGTATACTCTATTTTCATTTTCAATCTGGAATACTTTTAATTTTGACTTCATCGGTGCGATGTCGCATTGAACAATGAAATTTCGTTCATTAAAAAGCAGATTATCCCACATATCAAAATGTTCATTACGAATACGCTCAAATTCATTTTCAAAAGCTTTTTTAGTTTCTAAACTATGTTTAAATATATCCAGTTTAAAGAGATCAGAATCTGATTTAAGACTCATTCCCAAATTATAATATTTATTCATTTCCATCAACAGTTTCAATTCTTTTTTCGGTCGTTTTTGGTCATGATATTTATTCAATATATTCACTTAATCACCTCACACGCCGAAACGATATTACAAATATAGATACTTGCAGTTTCAGCTCTAAGCACATTATCACCAAGGCTGACCTGACGATACCCCATGGCCTCAAACTTAACACGTTCATCGTTACTAAAGCCACCTTCTGGTCCAACAAGAACCGTAATGGATGGTGTCGCTTCGTCTACAACGTGAATAAGATGCGGTTGATTTCCGATATCCGCATAAAGATTTAAATCCGATTGATACTGTGGTAATTCATTAAGTGTCGCAATCCCTAAGACTGGCACCTCATATTGTCGATAAGATTGTTCAGATGCCTCTTTCGCAATAAGATTTAAGCGTTCCATTTTACGTTCAGATCGTTTACCAAAATCACGAACAACACCATGTTGGCTTTGGTAAAGCACAATCTCATCAACACCACATTCACACGCTTTTTGAATCATCCACTCCAATCGCTCAGATCGTATTAATGAAGCAACAATTCTTAATTTATATTTCTTTTTTGCCCAAACAATTGATTCTTGAACTTTGAGTTGTGTGAGGGTATCGTCCAAAAATGTTGCGATGACACCGTTTCCCATGTGATCTACCAGTCGAATCGAATCACCCTCCTGCATTCGAAGTACTTTTCGGCATTGATGTAATTGATCTGCACTGAGTTGCAAGTCTTCAATTGATTCAATGAAGAATTGTTGCATTAGATTTCACCTTTAGCGGTTAGAAGTAATTTTTTTACCTCAAATGGTTTTAATTCACGATATTGTCCAATTTTGAGATCGTTAATATCGAGATATCCAATTTGATAACGGTGAAGCTTTAATACCGGCAGACCAAAGTGGGCAAATATTTTACGGATTTGTCTATTCTTACCTTCATGGAGTGTAATCGAGAATTGTGTCTTATCTTTCGTCACATCATATTTAACGCGACTAATTTCAACACCTTTATAATCGACCCCTTCAATTGAGACGCCTTCCTTAAGAGAATTGGTTACTTCATAAGAAAGTCTCCCCTGCACACTCACACGATATATTTTCGATAAATCGAATTTTGGATGCGTCATGTAGTATGCAAAATCGCCATCATTGGTTAAGATGAGCGCACCTGTTGTTTCACGATCTAAACGGCCTACAGGAAATACCCGAATATCATTAGGCACTAAATCAACAACACTTTCCCGTTCTTTGTCATCGTTTGCACTTGAAACAACGCCACGAGGTTTATTAAGAATGTAATACACTTTTTTTTCTTCTACGGTAATAATGATGCCGTTAACCATGACGCGGTCTTCCGTTGATACCTTCATCCCTTGTTCGGTCACTTTAATCCCATTAACCTTTACTTTACCCTCGTTTATTAAAACTTCGGCCTTACGACGCGAACAATAGCCGCTCATCGCAATAAATTTTTGTAATCTAATATTATTTAAAGAGTTCATTATTTTCTTCCAACATTTCTATCTTAATTTCTGGTAATTCTTTTAAACTTGTCAGCTTAAAGACATCCATAAACGAATTCGTCACTTCATACAGAATTGGACGCCCTACAGAATCCGCACGACCACATTCTTGAATTAAATCCAATGCCTCTAATCTTCGACACATCATATCACTATTTACACCGCGTATTTCTTCAATTTCTAACCGTGTAATTGGTTGTTTATAGGCAATTATTGCGAGAGTCTCCAAAGCGGCTTGAGATAATTGCCGATTTTTATTAAATTCAAGCATATCCGAAATTGTTTCGTGTAGCTCTTTTTTTGTTATCAACTTATAAACAGATCCGAATTCAACCAATTCCAAACCTCGATTTAAGTCCAATAAACTTTGTTTATAATCATTTATTTTGTTATCAAATGCTTCATTTTCGATCCCAAGAGCGAGCATTAATTGTTCTTTATCAACGCCTTCTTCGCCAAAGGCAAATAAAATGCCTTCTATGATTGCAAAATCAGTCATTAAATCGCCCCTTTCAAATAGACCGCTTCATCTTGATAGCTCATTTTTAAATCTCCCATTCTTAACATATCTAAAACGGCTAAGAAGGATACAAGCAGATATTGCAAGTTAGGTGCTTGTGACAATACATGATCAAGCGATAAAACAACCCCTCCTTGAAATACTTTTCTTAAGTCCTCTACAACATCATCTACAGAAAGCTCAGCGCGTTCAATTGAAACATCCTGAGGATGGGCTAACTTAAAACGACTCATCACTTTCATCATTGCATTCATAAGGTCATAAGGTGTTTGCTCGTAGGTAACCGAATCTTGCAAACTCGTTTTAATTTCCTTAAATAAGCGCGACGAGATTGGTTTCGCGAATTGTTTTGATCGTTCCTCATACCGCTCCGCTAATTCAATACTGACCTCTTTATACCGTTGATATTCGATGAGTCGTCTCACAAGATCATTCTCATCCTCTTCAACGTCTTTAGCGTCAAGTTCACTCTTATCTCTTGGCAAAAGACGCTTGCTTTTATACTCAATTAAACCAGCAAGTTCACTTAGATATTCAGATGCTACTTCAAGTTTTTGATCTCGAACGCTATCTATAAACGCAATATACTGGTCCGCTAAGTCATCAATATTCAAATCAAAAAGATCCAACTTTTTATCTTTTATAAGATAAAGCATTAAATCCAATGGACCATTAAATTGATCAATAGATACTTCAAAATTCATGGTTATTCTCCAATCTAAACTATTATAGCACGGCAGCAATTAAATTTGGTTTTTCAACTGCTTCTTGACCCATGATAAAACACGATACTGTATTATTTTTGTGATCATCTGTAATGGGTGTATCACTATATAAAGTCGCTAACAAATCACCTTTATGAATGATATCTCCAATCTCTTTACGAAGCACAATACCCGCTTTGTAATCGATGACATCTTCCTTCGTTTGTCTTCCTGCGCCTAAATGCATTGACACAATACCCAGTTCCATTGCTTTTAAATCATGGAGATACCCATCCTGCTCTGCAAACACTTCAACTTCATATTTTGCATTTGTGAAATGATCTAAATTATCAAAAACCGATACATCGCCACCTTGTGCTTGAATCCACTTTAAGAAGGTTTCATAAGCAGCACCGCTTTGCAATGTTTCTTTAGCCAATTCGTAGCCCGCTTCTGGGGAATCCGAAAGGTCTGCTTGGAATAGCATGTATCCAGAAGCAACAAGACACAATTCTTCAAGGTCCTTTGGACCTTCATTTTTTAAAGTCATAATTGCTTCTTTTACTTCAAGAGCATTTCCAATTGAATGACCCAATGGTTGATTCATATTTGAGAGCATCGCATTGACTTCTCGGCCAAGATTACGACCAATTGTAATCATGGTGTCCGCTAATTCGCGAGCATCTTCTACAGTCTTCATAAAAGCACCTTCACCGTATTTCACATCTAGCAAAATACAGTCAGCTCCACCTGCTAGTTTTTTTGACATAATTGACGATGCAATTAAAGGAATTGCATTTACCGTTCCAGTAACATCGCGAAGCGCATAGAGGACCTTATCTGCATAAACTAAATTTCCAGTCTGACCAATAACCGCTAGATTGATTGCATTTACTTGATCAATAAAATCTTGACTGGACACTTCAATATTAAACCCAGGGATTGATTCTAATTTGTCGAGTGTTCCACCTGTATGTCCTAATCCTCTACCACTCATTTTCGCAACTTTGGCACCGGCTGCCGCTACAATTGGGCTTAAGATAATTGTTGTTTTATCGCCAACTCCACCCGTGGAATGTTTATCAACTTTTTTCCCTACAATGGATGATAAATCAATGATATCACCACTACGCATCATCGCATCCGTTAGCGCAGTTGTTTCATCCAAACTCATCCCTTTGAGCACAATTGCCATGAGTAAAGCACTGGTTTGATAATCTTTAACCGTACCTTTAGTAACTCCGTTAATCCAAAAACTAATTTCTTCTTGGCTTAACTCAAATCCATCACGTTTTTTTTCAATAATTTCTACTATAGTCATAATTATATCCTCTCGTAAGTAACTTGTTTAAAAGTACTATATTCAACCTGATTCTTGATCTTGAATTCTAAATCAGAAAAATCTGGAAAAAATGTATCACCAATCACATCATTTGGTATATACGAAATGATTAATTCGTGAGCAAAAGGTAAACTTTGAGCATAAATTTCGCCGCCACCTGCGATAAAAATAGTTTCTTTGGAATTTTGATGTTGAATTAAAAATGCCCTAAGATCTGGAATTGCATTTTCAATCAAAGTGTTACGTGTTACAACATATATTTCTCGATTATCGAGTTTCTTGGGAAGACCTTCAAATGTTTTTCGCCCCATAATCACTTTTTGATTTAAAGTTGTTTTGCGAAAATGTTGGAGATCCTCTTTATTATGCCACGGCATTGAGCCATTCAAGCCAATCGTACGATGTTGGTTCATTGCAACAATGATTTTTATCATCACACACTCACCTTAGCTTTAATTAGTGGATGTGGATCATAGCCAACCACATCAAAATCTTCAAACTTGAAATCCGTAATTTTCTCTTGGTTTCCATGGATAACCAGTTGTGGTAAAGATTTTGGTTCACGTGCTAGTTGCAATTGAACTGCATCATAGTGATCGTTATAGATATGTAAATCTCCAAAGGTATGAACGAACTCTCCTACCTCCAAATCACACACTTTAGCAATCATATGTAACAACAACGCATATGAAGCAATATTAAATGGAACACCTAAAAACACATCCGCACTGCGCTGATAAAGTTGCAATGATAATTTTTGGTCATTGCTTACATAAAACTGCATAAATGCGTGACACGGTGGCAATGCCATTTGATCAACCTCCGTAGGGTTCCAAGCACTCATAATAATACGACGTGAGTATGGATTTGTTTTTATTGTTTCAATGACATTATTTAATTGGTCAACGCCCCCAAAATCACGCCATTGCTTGCCGTAAACGGGTCCTAATTCCCCATGTTTTTGCGCAAATACATCATCTTCAAGAATGCGTTGAATAAATTCATCCATCGATTCACCCTTGTAATCTTCAGATTTTTTATAAAGTTCGTAAGGCCATTCATTCCAAATTCGGACTTTATTCTCGACAAGCCATTTAATATTGGTGTCGCCACTCACAAACCACAGTAGCTCTTTCGCTAACGATGGAAAATGAACTTTTTTAGTAGTAAGCAAGGGAAATCCCTTGCTTAAATCAAAACGCATCTGATAGCCAAAAACACCCTTGGTACCCGTTCCCGTACGATCTTCTCGTAGTGAACCGTGGTCTAATACAAATTGACACATTTCCAAATAATTTTTCATTTTATCACCTACTTTCTATTATACAAAAAAATCACTCTCTTGGGTACTCTTTCGGGTACAAGAACTCAAGATGTTCTGCAATTAAGATGAATTGATCATCATTAATTTCCAATCGACCTTTTACAGAGATTAAACTCCCCGGTTTACAAGAGTTTGTCGTCGTCTCACTTGCACCCCGCCAAAGTAGAATTGGGAAGGTATCCTTTCTAAAAATCCCTGTCGGAGTTCTAAAATTTGAAGTAACACTAACGTGCATCAATGCATAACTCTCATTTGAGTGATCTTCTATTGGCACAGGCATAGTTTCTATGTGACCAACCAATTGGACAAAATTCATAGTATCCTCCTTTTATTTTTTGTGTGGAATTGCCCACAAATATAAATTTACTTCAAATTATAAACATCCTAAATATTTTTTTGTAAATACAACAAAAAAGTTAGATTCTTGAGAATCTAACTTAGTTATTTGCATGAATCATTCGTAAAAACGTATCGTCACTGTCTAAAATCACACCCACAATTTCTACGAGTGCATCATAGGATAAGTCTCGAATCATTTCTAAATATTCAAAATACGAAATCCCATCGAAGTGTGCTCGGCCCAACGTAATGGCGAGCTCATCAGTTTTACTTAATGACATAATCATTTCACCATAATAACGCTTCTTTAACTGATTAAATAACGCTTCATCATGTTTAATATGAGCCATGCGTTCTTTGATAATCGCTTTAAACGCTTCGTGTTTATGGCCTTCATTCACAAAATAGATGACTCCAAAGGACTCACGAATATCAACATCATAACCATATGAGTTCGAAACAATACCTTCATCAAGCCAAACCTGATAGTCAGGAATCATTTCCGAAAAGTTCATTTCCAATAACATACGAATTAAAAATTCATCTTTAAGCTTATGATTCCGGTTATATGGAAACTTAAAGGAATAAGTCATCTTAGGAACTTCAACATCTCCTTGAATTTCGCGCTCTTTAATCGCTACACAATGCGGTTCTTCATCAAAAAAATCAACCACTTCTTCCTCGGATGCAAGATGACATTCAGTTTCTTCAAGTACAATGTCCGCCACCTTTTGTGGATCCATAGGCGTTACAATCGTCAATGCCATACGATGATCTGAATAATTCATTTCAAATGCTCTAAGTAAATCAGCACGTGTCGTTTCTGTCACACTTTGTTCTGTTCCCGCAATGTCATAGATAAAGGGATAGTGGTGAAATAGATTTACATACGTTTCGTTTAATAAACGCATATCCGGCATCTGTTCATACATTTTAATCTCTTCGATGATAATACCCTTCTCTTTTTCAACACTGGCTTCACTTACACTAAACTTACTCACAAATTGAATCAACAAGCGTAATGGCGCTTCTAAATCACCGTTATGCCCAAAATAATACATCGTTTGTTCATAAGAAGTAAAAGCATTACCGCTTGCACCAAGTTCCGCAAACTGACTCAAAATGTCTTTGCTCTCATCTTCAAAAAGTTTATGTTCTAAGAAGTGTGCAACCCCTGACTTGTGCTCAACAACAGTTCCGTTCAAACTCTGTTTGAGATTTAATGCACCAAATGGCGTTCCGTAAACTGCGCTGGACCGCTTAAATCCAGGTCGATGCACTACAGTAACGCTCAAACCACTGGGTGTCGTAAATGTATACACTTTTTCGTTAAAATCGTTCTTAATTGTTTTCATTAGTTTCACCTCGATACGCAAAGATAAACGGTTTTGTAATTTTTTCTAGTACGGCTTTCACATCCGCTTCTGTTACAGCACGAATTTTTTCTTGCATTGATTCAATGGATTCATTCACCTCTAACATATTGTTTCTAAAGGTATGATCTGCAATACTCTTAATTCGTTCTGTATTGCCTTCCAATGAAAGATCTAAGTAATTAATCGCTGCTTTAAGATCTAAAGGCTCCTCACGAATCAAGTCAAATTGCTCGTCAATCAATGATATTGCTTTCTCAACATTTTTATCACTTACGCCTGTCGCAATATAGAAAATTCCATCATAGACTTGACGCGATGCATAGATTGAATAACATAAGCTATGTTTCTCGCGAATATTTTGAAATAAAAGTGATGTTGGAAGTTGACCTAAATATGCGATAAATACCAAATATGCATAATATAAATCGTCATAAGGTGTGATGCTTGTTTCATAAACACATACCAGCTCACTTTGACTTCCTTTATAACGTTCCTCAAGATACGCGTTTGTAATTTTGGTTTTTAATAACGCTTCATTTATGGGCATTGAATGACCTACTGTAAATGCATCGAAATTACACTCACGATCAATACCTCCAACTAAATAGATTTGTTTATTAAATTCTTGAATGCAACGTGTATGGAAATTTTGAATTTCTGCTAAGGTAATGGTGTCCAAATCTTCTAAATCACCAAAAGCACTTAATCCAAATAATTGACCATCGCCCGCATACTTAAAACTCTTAACCAAAGCATTTTGGGATGCATTTTCTTTGATGTGCATGTGACTAATACGTAAATTTTTCTTAGCCTCTTCAAGGGTTTGTTCAGAAAGAAGTGGATACAGATACATATCCTTAAGCAACTTAATTTGTTGATCAAGCAACGATTCATTTGTGAATCGCTCATGAATCATTTTAATTCCAAGGTCAATAACTTGATACGTGCCAAGGGTATACGTTAAAGCACTGGTCTTCGCCCCGTACAACATATCGTGTCGCTGTGCCAGTGATGTTTTTGTAGGGTTTTCTATCAATCGGTCTCCCATCATACGTGTTAATAAATTAGCAATCGTATTTGTTCGTGATTCAAGCTTAAATACAATTTTTAACGAAAGATACACTTCATGAAACTTTTCTTCATTAATTTGATAAACCTTTATGCCATTTTTTAATATTAATTCTTCATTCATGATACATCCTCCAAAAAATGATACAATATAATAGCATTGTACATCAATATGATGTAAATAGAAAGAACGGTGACAGAATGATAAAACCTAATGATGCAGTCTTTTTGACTGACTTATATGAATTTACGATGGCTTATACATATTTCAAACAAAACCGACATGAAGAAATTGTTTATTTTGATATGTTTACCCGTAAAATACCAAACCAAGGGGGCTATCTCATTTTCAATGGCTTAAGCAAACTTATCGAAACAATTAATAATTTTAAATTTACACAGGATCATATTGATTATCTTTATGAACAAGGCTTTACAGATCCGAAATTTCTTGATTATTTATTAAACTTAGAATTAAATCTCGATATTTGGGCAGTGGAAGATGGAACTGTAGTCTTCCAAAATGAACCCCTTGTAACGGTGCGGGGTACCGTGATCGAAGCACAGCTTATCGAAACACTGCTCTTGTTATCCATCAACTATTCTACTTTAGTGACAACTAAAGCGAGTCGCATTGTAAATGCAGCCCGAGGACGTGCTGTCCTTGAATTTGGCGCACGTCGTGCACATGGTTATGATTCTTCGGTCGATGGAGCACGTGCTGCAATCATCGCTGGATGTATCGGGACATCGCACACGCTTGCTGGTTATCAATACGGAGCCAATGTTTCTGGAACTATGGCACACTCGTATATTCAACTTCATGATTCTGAATTTGAAGCGTTTATGTCTTTTGCGGAAATTAATCCAGATAATGCAATTTTTCTAGTTGATACCTATGATACATTAGGATCCGGTATCCCTAACGCAATACGTGTTGCACATGAATATCTAATTCCAAATGGATACCGCCTTAAAGCCATCCGACTCGACTCCGGTGACCTCGCCTACCTATCCAAGGAAGCGCGCAAAATGCTTGATGAGGCAGGACTTGAAGATTGTAAGATTATGGCTTCAAACTCTCTTGATGAATATCTCATCGATGACCTCATTTACCAAGGTGCACAAATTGATTCATTTGGTGTTGGCGAAAATTTGATAACTTCTAAATCTGAGCCAGTCTTGGGAGGCGTCTACAAGTTAGTTGCCCAAGAACATTCAGATGGAACCCTGACACCTAAAATTAAAGTCAGCGAAAACATCGAAAAAATTACAAACCCAAGTTATAAACGTCTCTATCGTTTTTATGATAATCATACAAACAAGGCACTTGCAGATTACATTGCACTTGCAGATGAGATTATTCCAACAGATACGATTACAATCTTTGATCCATCAGCGCCTTGGAAGAAAAAAACACTTACCGATTATCAAGTCAGAGAATTACAAGTTCCCATTTATCAAAATGGTAAATGTGTTTATGAACTACCCAATCTTGAAGAAATCGCTCTATATTCGCAAAAAGAATTGGAAACAATTTGGGATGAGGTTAAACGTCTTCACTACCCTCACCGCTACTACGTTGATTTGTCGCAAAAACTCTATGACCTAAAATTAGAACTTCTTCACAATATTAGCGAAAATAAATAGACTCTATGGAATTCAATGTTTTCTGTTTTAAAATACATTTCCACATAAAAAGGTATGATTCTCTCCTAGAAAATCATACCTTTTTTCTTTTAATATTCTAATTTAACGTTTCCCTGCATCATAAGGTTGACCCGCAGCTTTAGGTGCGGCAGATTTCTTAGATGTGAATACAAGTACGACTAAAGTCGCAATATATGGCAACATTTTAAATACTTGATCAGGAATTCCAAGACCATTCAAGAACGGTATTCCCGAATAAACATTTGAAAGCGTTAGCGCAAGTGCGAAAAATAGCGATGAGAAGAAGATCGTCTTCGGTCTCCATTGTCCGAAAATAAGAATTGCTAATGCAAGGAACCCATATCCATTGGCTGTTCCCGTAAATGAAGTACTGATTGGAACTGTGATAATAAGTCCACCAAGACCAGCCAATGCTCCAGAAATAAGAACACCCGCCCAGCGAATTCGTTTTACATTTCCACCTGCAGCATCAAGTGCATGAGGATTTTCTCCAGCAGATCGTAAACGTAATCCAAAGCGTGTTTTATAGATAACAAAAGTTGCGATAAAAAGTATTGCAATACCAATATAGGTAGAAATATACGCGTTTGTAAAAAACAGTTTTCCAACGATTGGGATTTCTGATAAGAATGGTACTTTTCGAATGAGGAACTCATTTCTAAAAGGAATTTCTTTTACAGAATATAAAAGTCGCGCAATATATACCGTGAATGCCGGAGCAAACATATTAATCGCAGTCCCACTAATGGTTTGGTCTGCATTCATATTAATTGCCGCGAAGGCATGAACTGCTCCCATCGCAAGTCCTGCAAGGATGGATGCTAACATTGCAACAATATACAGCAATTGACCTGACATATGATTTTGAAGGAAAAAGAGAGTGATAACTCCAAAGAAGGTACCAAAAACCATAATCCCTTCTAAAGCGATATTGACAATTCCACCACGTTCAGAGAAAAGTCCTCCAAGTGAAACAACCAATAATGGAATCGCAACATACAACATCTGTTGAACAATAAATGCGAGTGTGTTCATCAGTTATCACCTCCGGAATTTTTAGTCACTTTCGCAATAAATCCCTTAAGAAGTATTGTTAGTGCGCTCACATAAATAATTGTTGCGGTGATAACAGAAATAATTTCAGGTTCAAGACCGAATAATTGAAGATTATTACCACCATACGTAATATGTGCGATGAATAGACCCGAAAGAATAATACCAATCGGATTGCTTTGTGCAAGTAATGCGACGGAAATACCATCAAAACCTTCTGTTAAAAGAACATTGAGGACATCCATGTATTTTCCAACATTTGCAAGATACATTACTGCACCTCCAAGGCCAGCAAGCGCTCCAGCAATTGTCATCGAGAGAATAATTGATTTTTTTTCATTAATTCCTGCATAACGACTTGCATGGCGATTATACCCTACTGCCTTGAGTTCAAATCCGAATTTCGTTTTTTCTAAAACAATGTAGATTAGAATTGCCATAACAATCGCAATAACAATACCAATATTTACTGATGATCTTGGAAAAATTTTATTCAAACCAAGTACCGGTAAATATGCATTGACAGGCGGTAAGGTTCTTGAATGAACGGAATCAAATGCCGTATTAGTAATTAGATAATTTACTGCATACATTCCTATATAGTTCAGCATAATCGAAGCAATAACTTCATTCACATTTCGATAAGCCTTTAAAACACCAACAATCGCACCCCATAGCGCTCCTGCAAGTGCTCCACCAATTAATCCGACAATCCAACCAGTTCCAGCAGGCATCCATGTCCAGTTCACACCAATATATACGGCAGTAAAGGCACCAACCGTGAATTGTCCGGAGGCTCCGATATTAAAGAGACCCGTTTTAAATGCAAATCCGACGGATAATCCCGTTAGAATAATCGGCGCAGCACGGAATAGAACGTTACCCATACCGCGTAAATTATGATGGAAACCACCTTTAAGAATAATCCAAAATGCACTGAGTGAATATTGTGGCGTTGTCAAAAGGATCACTAAAAATCCAACAAACAAACCAATGATGATTGCAAGAAAAGATGCAATTACTGCATGATTGCCTTCATTTGCGAAAAAATCTTTAATTTTTTTTCCAATTAAACTAGTTTTTTCCATTTAGAGTACCCCGCTTTGCTCCAGCCATATATAAGCCCAGTTCTTGTTGCGTAATATCTTCCGGCTTAAATTCACCTACAAACTCTCCGTTATACATTACGAGGATCCGGTCACTAATGTTCATAATTTCAGATAACTCATAAGATACTAAAAGCACTGACTTTCCAGCATCACGTTGAGCCACAAGCTGATTATGAATATATTCAATTGCTCCTACATCCAAACCTCGCGTTGGTTGAACTGCCATCAGAACCTCAGAACCCATATCAATTTCACGGGCAAGAATTGCTTTCTGTTGATTTCCACCCGACATACTGCGCACAACAGAACTTGGTCCTTTTGAGCTACGAATATCAAATTTCTCAATCATTTTACGAGCGTATGTTTCAATTTTATCAAATCGGAGCATCCCGTTTTTTTGGAATCGATCTGTAAAATATTGTTTTAAGACGAGATTATAATCTAATTTATAATCAAGGACTAAGCCATCTTTGTGACGGTCCTCAGGGATATGCGAGATACCATGTGTATTTCGGTATCGTATCGATTTATCTTCAATACTTTCCCCTTTGAGCACAATCTCTCCTTGAGTTATGGGTAGCATCCCTGCAATTGCATAAACCAACTCATGTTGCCCATTCCCTTCAATCCCTGCAATACTTACAATTTCACCCTCATGCAATGCAAAAGAAGCTGCTTTTACAGCATCATGATTTCCATGGGATGAAGCTACATTAATATTTGTAACTTCTAAAACAACTTCACCACGTTCTTGTGGTTTCATATCAATATTTAAATCTATTTTTCGACCAACCATCATTTCGGACATTTCATCGACGGTCACATCTTTAACATTAACAGTCCCAATAAATTTTCCTTTACGTAAAACTGACACACGATCGGCAACTTCTTTAATCTCATTTAATTTATGCGTAATAAAAATAATTGATTTGCCTTCCGATCGAAGTTGTTTCATAATTGCCATTAACTCTTGAATCTCTTGAGGTGTCAAAACAGCCGTTGGTTCATCGAAAATCATGACATCACTCTCACGGTAAAGTAATTTTAAAATTTCAACACGTTGTTGCATTCCAACAGATATATCAGATATTTTCGCATCCGGATCAACATTTAAATTGTATCGATTACTTAACTCAATGATGTCTTTTCGAGCTTCCGCAAGACGGACCATGCCGCGCTCAACGGTTTCAACGCCTAAAATAATATTTTCTGTAACCGTAAAGTTATCTACTAATTTAAAATGCTGATGTACCATTCCAATTTTATGGTAGGTAGCCTCATGAGGGTTATTGATTTGGGTTACTTTGTCACGAATGACAATCTCCCCTGAATCTGGTTGATACATTCCAAACAACACAGACATCAACGTTGACTTACCAGCGCCATTCTCACCCAGTAGCGCTAGAATTTCCCCTTCACGAAGTGAAATTGTGACGTCATCATTGGCTCTAATGCCTGGAAACGTCTTGGTGATATGATTCATTTCAACAATATTTTTCATATTCCCTTACACTCCTTAAACATATCATACACAAAAAAAGACCTATAAAACAGTAAAATTTAAATAATAAAAATATCAAGCAGACTTGATATTTGATTGTCGATTTTTCATAAGCATCATCCCCATATTATTTTTTTACTTTAAACCATCATATTTTACTCAATTGAAGCGCATAGATTGTATCATTTGTGTGGTAATTAACCCTTTGTGATGGGTTCTAACTTCAATGATCCCCTTGGTAGAATATGATTGATGTTCACCTAAATTTTAGCATTTTCAACACAGTTTAGCAAGCGCTTTCAATAATGGGATACATACGAATCGCTGAGCTTCATGCTCAGCGATAGTATTCGATTTGTAAATTTGAAAATTGACTTTTATCTGAAAAAATAGCCCCGCTTTCATCATGTTCCGCTTGGATAATCAGTTCTTTGGACTCGATCAATTGCATCGTATTTTCAAAAAGTGTATCAACCTGGTTTTTATTGATTTCTTTCAATCGATCTTCTTTATAAGCGAGACCAACACCATCATGCAAGAGATCTACGATTAAACGTTTTCCACCCGGAAATTCTTGTTTATAGTTTGCCTCGAGAAGATTTTTAACCGTTTTTCGAATCCCTTTTGTTGCAGAAAACGCAACCTTATCGCTCATATATGACTGGTCCACATCAACCCCAATAAATCGCTTGTCAGCATCTTCTGCTGCCTTAATAATTGATTGTCCTGCACCACCTGCAGAGGCAAAAATAATTTCTGTTCCCTCATTATACCAACTCGATCCTAACATTTGTATCTCCGTGGATGGTTCAAATGTTCCTGAATACTTATACTTTAAATGAATAACTTTATCCTTACTTTTCGCACCATCTTGTAAACCTTTCACAAATCCCATTCCATAGCGTTCTACAGCTGGAATTTTTGCGCCGCCAACAAACCCTACGTTAGTATATCCTTCAAGTGCGGTGACAAAGCCTGCAAGATATGCTGCTTGTTCTTCTCTAAAAAGTACGGGAACAAGATTGTCGCGAATCACAACCTCACCGGCCTCATTGGCCTTTGGAAGTGCATCGATCAATATGAACTTGACATTAGGGAAGTCATCTTGAATTTTTGCTGCAGTCGATTCAAAATAGAATCCTGGTAATACAACAACTTTTGCGCCCCCTTCTTCAATCGCTTTTTGAATTTCATTATAGAATGCAATATCATCTTTATTCTCAGGACGGTAATACTTATACGAGACATTGTGATCCTTACAAAAATCGATAATCCCTTCCCACGACTCTTGATTAAATGAGTGGTCATCAATCGTTCCGATATCTGTAATCAGTGCGACTTCAGATTTTGTTTGCTCCTGCGATGATTGTGTCGAACATCCACCAAGCAGCACAAAACTTAAAAGCATCATAAACCATTTAGATTTCATAATCATCCCTCCTGCACTTTTACTTTATCAAGTGAAGGACGTTGATTCAAACACTTCTTTTTCCACTTATGCAAAAGAAAACGGCTAATTAGCCGTTTTACATTACTATTTAATAAATGTGATGTTGATATTTTTCAAGATTGGATCACTGATAACATCTGTAAAGTCATCAGCATGTTGTTTTTTAATCGTTGAAGTAACACCATCTTTATCCGCTTTCATATCAGCGATAACTTTTTCTAAATCTTCTTGTTTAAAGGTTTTGAAACGGTCGAAATTCTTAGGTAATCCGACACCGTCGTCATTGATATTGTAAGCATGTTGCGTACCACCTGGGAATTTGCCATCATAGTGTGCTTTTAATCCTTCATAAACAGCAAGTTGGAGTTCTTTTAAAGCAGAAGTGATGATTGTTTCACTTTCGCCTGATTGGTCAACGTCAACACCAATAACCTTAGCTTCTTTATCCTCTGCAGCTTTAAATACTGAAGGACCAGCACCACCAGCAGAAACAAAGATTACTTCAGTTCCCCCTGCATACCAACCTGAAGCTAACATCTGAACTTCTTGAGATGCTTCAAATGTTCCTGAATACTTGTACATCATATCAACAGTAATACCTAATTCTTCAGCTGCATGATTCGCTCCGTAAACATAACCTAAACCGAATTTTTCAACAGCTGGAACTTTCATACCACCAATATAACCTAGTTTTGTATAGCCATCTTTGACTGCAGCGTATCCTGCTAAGAATCCAGCTTGTTGTTCTTCCCAAACAACAGAATACATATTAGGACCAATTACAGGCTCTGACTGTGGTGTTTCCGAAGGAGCACCATCTACAAAAATAAAGTTAACATCTGGGAATTCCTTTTGTGCTCTAAAAGCTGCGTTCGCGAATAAAAATCCTGGCATAACGACAACCTTAGCGCCCCCTTCAGTAATCGCTTTTTCGATTTCGTTAAAGTATGCCTCGTCATCTTTTGCAACGGGACGATAGTATGTATATGTGACTTTATTTTCGTCCCCATACTGTTTAACGCCTTCATATGAACCTTGGTTAAATGAGCGGTCATCAATTGTACCAACGTCAGTAATCAAAGCGATTTCTGCGCCTTTACCATCTTGTGCTTTTTCGCCACCTGAACAAGCGGTTAGAGAAAGAGCTAACAAGACAACTAAAACACTAGAAAATAGTTTTTTCATCTGTTTCCTCCATACAAGTTTCCTTGTATCTATATCGTATCGAATTTTATATTGATAATCAATAGAAATGTCACAAATAAATGTAACCGGTATCATATATGTAGGGATAAGTGCCCCTCAACTTCACTTTGAGGACTGACATATCGAAAAAGAGCGTAAATACAATGGTGTATTTACGCTCGATTTATGATCGATTTAATGCCTTAAAAACTAGTCTTTCTCAATTTTATGAATATAACGGGATTTAATTTCTGCTTCCACTAATTGCATAAATGCATCAAGTTCAAATGGGTTTTGTGTACGCTCACCATAACGGCGAACATTGACACTACGATCTTCGATTTCTTTATCTCCAATGATTAATTGAAGTGGAATTTTATTCTTTTGCGCTTCACGTAAGCGATAGCCTAATTTTTCATTACGTCCATCGACATGTGCACGAATTCCTTTATTTAAAAGAAGATCGCAAACTTCATTGGCATAGTCCATATGGAACTCTGTATTAACAGGAATAATTTCGATCTGTTTTGGAGCCATCCATAATGGGAATCCCCCTGCAAAGTGTTCAATAAGAATACCGATAAAGCGTTCAATTGAACCGAAAATTGCACGATGAAGCATAATAGGTCGTTTTTTCTTACCATCTTCTGCGACATATGTAAGATCAAAACGTTCAGGAAGATTCATATCTAATTGAACCGTACCGCATTGCCATACACGATTCAATGAATCTCGCACTTTAAAGTCGAGTTTCGGACCGTAGAACGCACCATCTCCCTCATTAATTTTAAAGTCGACACCAGCAGCCATACAAGCCTCTTTGAGGGCTTGTTCAGATCGGTCCCAAACCGCAATGTCACCAATATACTTGTCCTCAGGACGTGTCGATAATTCGATTGAGTATGAAAGACCAAATGTAGAATAAATCTCGTCAATAAAATCTAATATTTCTACGATTTCATCTTGTAATTGATCTTCTCTCATAAATAGATGGGCATCATCTTGTGTAAAGGAACGCACACGGAATAAACCATTTAGCGCACCACTGGCTTCATGACGATGCACATGACCCATTTCAGCAAGACGAATCGGTAAATCGCGGTATGAATGTAAGCCGTTTTTATAGACAAGCATTCCACCTGGGCAATTCATCGGCTTGATTGCGAATTCGCGATCATCGATTGTTGAGGTATACATGTTTTCACGGTAGTTTTCCCAGTGTCCTGAAACTTCCCATAACTCTTTATTCAGCATTGTTGGTGTTTGTGTAAACACATAACCACGTTTAATATGCGCGTTATAGTAGTATTCATCTAAAGCATGACGTAATGTCATACCATTTGGTAACCAAAATGGGAATCCTGGCCCAAATTCACTCATCATAAAGAGTTCAAGTTCTTTACCAAGTTTTTTGTGGTCGCGTGCTTTCGCAGCTTCTAACCATTCAAGGTATTGATTAAGGTCTTCTTCAGTTTCAAATGTAATTCCATATACACGTTGAAGCATTTTATTCTTGGAATCCCCTTTCCAATACGCTCCAGAAACTTTTAATAATTTGAAATATTTCATTTTCTTTGTCGTCTCAACATGGGGACCACGACATAAATCGATGAATTCAGCTTGACGATATGCAGTTATTGTTGCATCATCTTCAAGATTGTTAATAATATCGATTTTATACGAATCATCTTTAAAGATTTCTAACGCTTCTTGTTTTGTTAACACTTCTCGTGTAATGCGCTTGTCTTCTTTAGCAATTTTTCGCATCATTGATTCAATTTTAGGTAGATCCTCTTCTGTAAGTACTTGATCTCCTAAATCCATGTCATAATAAAAACCATCTTCAATTACAGGTCCTACCCAGAACTTTGCTTCAGGATAAAGACGTTTCACAGCATGAGCAAGTAAGTGTGCTGATGAGTGATTCAAGATATTAAGACGTTCATCTTCTCTAATATTTACCATAATAACCTCCTCTATAAAAAAGAAAAACGTAAATCCATCCAAAAGGACGAATTTACGCGGTACCACCTTTAATTCACAATTTAAATTGTGCACTTAAACTGTTAACGCCAGAATACGGGATTTTTTCTAAAATCCAACTCTGAGGTGGTAAATACGCATATTCTACGAGAAGTTTTCACCAACCACTTCACTCTCTAGTTCAAAACAACGTATTTTTGTCCTCTTCACTGTTTATATATTATTTATACATCAATAGTAAAGAAATATCAACTAAATTACAAAATTACCTTCATTAAACACAATAATTGATTCGCCGTCGTGTGTTGTTCCGACAACACTCATATCTTCACTACCAAACATAAAGTCTTCATGATTTAATGAGTCGTTAGCATTATGTGCAAGTAATTCCTCGTCGGTCATTTCTGTTCCACCTTTGATATTCATTGGATAGGCACGTCCTAAAGCCATATGGCAAGATGCGTTTTCATCAAAGAGTGTATTATAGAATAGGATATTTAAATCCGAAATTGGTGATTTGTGAGAAATCAATGCGATTTCACCAATGTGTCGACTTCCTTCATCCGTGTTTAAAAGCTGTTCAAGTGTTTCACGTTCTTGTTTCGCATCAAACTCAACAACTTTTCCATCAACAAACTTCAACCAAAATTCATCAATAAGTTTACCATTGTAATTTAAAGGTTTTGTACTATAGACAATACCATTCACATTAAGGCGATCTGGCATCGTAAATGATTCCTCTGTTGGCATATTTGGATTAAAAGTATAACCGCGTTCAGAGACTTCTTCGCCGCCAGCCCAAACATGATTATCCACGAGACCTACGACAATATCTGTTCCCTTGCCATTTTTAAAGTGCAAGGATTTGAAGTTGTAATCATTTAGAATTTTGTTTTGATGTGATAGTTTTTCATTATGTTTTTCCCATGCTAACACAGGATCATCATTTTCATTAATACGAACAGCATAGAGAATTGCTTCCAACAATTTATCATAAGCTTCATCAATTTCTAAATTTGGGAACACAACATGTGCCCATTCTTTTGTTGGAAGTGAAACAAGTGACCATTGTCCTCGATTTGCCATTGTATATTCACGCATACGTTTTAGAGCTTGTCCTTGTGCCTTTGCTTGTGCAGCAAGTTTATCGCCATCAACATCAGCCATAAGACCTGGTGATGGTGCATAAATGGATAAACGACATAAATCTTCTTCCAAATAACTGTCATATTCATCAATAAGCCATTGAGGAATATCTGTTAAAGTATCCATATCTTGGTTTTGTACATGCATTTTAGCAATGTGGTCATCACCAAATTTAACAACAACCTTTTTTGCCCCTGCTGCATAGGCTTCATCAACAATTAAACGTGCAAATTCATAATGTTCAGCTTTAACATTTACTAAAACTGTTTGTCCTTCTTGAACATTAACACCTGAACGCACCGCTAATTTAGCATATTTTTTTAATAAATCATTCATTATCTGTGACCTTCTTTCGAGTAACACAACATCGCAGCACCAATTACACCGGGTTCATCCAATTCAGCCTCTACAAATTGAGTATCTCTCATTTGTTCGTGAACTAAATCCTGATAATAACCAATCATGCGATCCCAATATAAGTTTTTGGACTTCGTAACACCACCACCAATTACAAAAATATGTGGATTACATACATGTGCAATTGAAGAGAGCATCATTGCGAAATCATATGACATCTCATCAATAAGTTGAATCGCTTTTTCATTTCCTTGTTCCATGAGCGTAAAGATTTCTTCAGCAGACTGAATCTTTGGATCAATCAATTCTTGAGCTTTGCGAACTAATGCTGAACCGCTCGCTTCATTTTCAACTGCACCTGCATTAAGTGTGTTGATGTCCGAACGACGAACGCGTTCACGGTCAATTACGATATTTCCTACTTCTCCTGCATAACCCTTATGACCTGAAAGGACTTGTCCATTAAATACAAGTGCCCCTCCAATACCAGTGGAATGCGTTAAATAATAGACTACATTATTGCCTTTACCTGCACCAACAAGTGCTTCCGCAAGACCTGCTACATTTGCATCATTATCCATATAGATTGGTAAATCTATATGTTTTTTGAGATAGTCGATTACCGGATATTCCGTAAACCCTTTCATGTTTGTAGATAAGGTTACGCACCCGAGTTCTGTGTTAACTGGACCGGGTAAACCCAGTCCAATGCCAACACATTCATCAAATTGTTTTAGATTTTTTATCATCGAGATGATGTTATCTAAAACAACTTCCGGTCCCTCAAGTGCGTATGATTCGCTTTTAACTTGCTCATGAATCTTTCCATCTTCATCAATAACAGCTACACGTACATTCGTACCGCCTAAATCAACTCCGATATATTTATTCATAACAATCTCCTTATTTAATTTCAATAATTTTCATTGTATTTGTATTACCGGTACCTGTTGGGTATCCAGCTGCAATAATAACTTTTTTACCTGGTTCAATACCAAAGTTTTTCGCAATTGTATTTGCGATTTCATCATCATTTGTCATTTCGTTTCGAATATCGGAAACCACAGGTTTTACACCCCAAACGATTTCTAGACGATTTTGAACTTCTTTTGTGAAAGTAACAGCGATTACCGGAACATTTGGACGGTATTTTGAAATACGTTTTGCTGTTGAACCACTTTGAGTAAATGCAATAACTGCGGCTACATCATCAAGGTTTAAGGCTGTTTCAGCAATAGAAATTCCGATTGAATCTTGAATTGTACGTTTTGATGATTCAATTGAATGACGCAAACGATCGCGGTAAGGAATAATTTCTTCCATAGCAATTGCAATTTCAGCCATTGTACGAACAGCTTCTACTGGATAGGCACCAACAGCTGATTCCCCTGAAAGCATAATTGCATCAGTACCATCTAAGATTGCATTCGCAACATCACTTGCTTCAGCACGAGTAGGACGTGGGTTTTGTTGCATTGATTCAAGCATATGTGTAGCTGTTACAACTGGTTTACCCATTCTATTTGCTGTCTTAATGATTTGTTTTTGGTAAATAGGAACTAAATGTGTACTTACTTCAACACCTAAGTCACCACGAGCAACCATCACGCCATCTGCAACTTCAAGAATACTTTCAATATTATCGAATCCTTCTTGGTTTTCAATCTTAACGATGATTTGGATGTCTGGTTTTCCAGCTGCTTCAATCACTTCACGAATATCTAAAACATCTTGTGCACGTCTTACAAAAGATGCTGCAATATAATCAATTCCATTTACTGCCCCAAATGTGATATCTGCACGATCTTTTTCTGAAAGGAATGGCATACTTAACACAACATTCGGTACGTTAACACCTTTACGTGTTTTGATTAGACCTGGATTATCGACACGACAAACGAGATCTCCATCTTTTTTATCAATAACGGTTAGTTTCATTTTACCATCATCAATAAGTAAGTAGTCATCTACTTTAACGTCTTCGTAAACTTCTGGTACTAATAAAGTAAAACGCTCATTATTTCCTACGTAATCTGCATCAAACCCTACACGAACGATATCACCTTCTGCAAATTCAAGTGCGCCATTTTCCATATCGCCACAACGAATTTCAGGTCCTTTTGTATCTAAAAGAATTCCCAAGTTAATACCAATTCGATCACTCACCTCACGAACAACTTTCATACGACGTAAATGATTTTCTTGAACATCATGTGAGAAGTTAAAACGAACGATATTCATTCCTTCATTTGCGAGTTTTTCGATCATCTCTGGTGATTCGGAAGCGGGTCCGATAGTACAAATAATCTTAGTTTTTTTCATTTCATGCATATTGTTTATCCTCCTATACCAATCTGTCATGTAATTCAAACAGCGCTCTACTTGATTTTTTAGGCATTTTCAATGCTTCATCAATATCAATTGCTACTATTTCTTCGTTTAAGATGCTGACGCATTTACCGCCATCACCTGCGATAAGCAGTCTTACTGCTTTATCACCGAATTGTGTTGCTAAAATACGGTCACGTGCCGTCGGTGATCCACCACGTTGAATATGACCTAAAACAGTTGAACGGCCAGAAAAACCAGTATGTCTTGAAATCTTTTGCGCTAGAAGCTCTACATCCGTTATTTTTTCGCTAATAATAACAATAGCATGACGTTTTTTCTTCACTTCTTCAATTCTGCTTAAGCGTTCTAATACTTCTGATTCATCATATCCTGTTTCTTTTGTAATAATTACTTCAGCACCTGTTGTTAATCCAGCATAGAGGGCTAAATCACCACATCGATTTCCCATAACCTCTACAACTGAACAACGATGGTGTGAACTCGAAGTATCACGGAGTTTATCAACATTAAGAATAACTGTGTTTAATGCTGTATCAAAACCAATCGTGTAATCAGTAGATGCAATATCATTGTCAATGGTACCTGGAATTCCAATACAGTTAATCCCCATCTCTGTAAGTGCCATCGCACCACGGTAACTACCATCACCGCCTATGACAACCAAACCTTCAATACCGTGTTTCTCTAAGTTCGCTACAGCTTTTTCACGAACTTCAAGAAGCTTAAAGTCCTCAAGACGTGCACTCCCTAAAATTGTTCCACCTTGAATAATAATGTCACTAACATCACCACGACTTAGTTTACGAATATTATCGTTAACTAGGCCCTCGTATCCGTCAAAAACACCAAATACTTCAAGTCCTGCTGAAATACCAGAACGGACAACGGCACGAATCGCTGCATTCATGCCCGGAGCATCACCACCTGAAGTTAATATGCCAATCTTCTTCATAATTCACCTCTCTTGTAATCATACCACTATTTTATTGCTATTTCTCTACAAAATGTTGAGAAATTACTTGTTTCGTCGATTTTGACCCACCATTTCATATGGGATTGTTAAAGCATGGATACGATCTACCAATCTTTTAGCTCGAATCTCATCAGAAGTTCCCTTATTATCAAGTTTATACAAGTCTACAAGCATATCCGGACTGTAATTACTTGTTATAATGGTCTTCTTCTTATTCTCAAGGCGTTCATTGAGTATTGATAATAAAATTTCATCACGACTCCATGACGTTATCGGTTCTGCTCCTAAATCATCTAAAACGAGCAAAGGTACTTTTCTAAGTTTCCTCAACGTATATTCCATCTCTGACGGATGTGTAAATAATTGCTTTAAATGACTCATGAGTTTTGGAACATGAATAAACGCCACATTACGTCCACTCTTGGCAAAATCATTGGAAACACATGCACTTAAGTAACTCTTTCCAATTCCTAAATTACCATAGAGATAATATCCCGGCTTATCATTTTCAACAAAATTAATCATATCTTCAAGTACATTTAAATAATTTGGATTCTCATGTTCAATGGAAATTTTCGAAAAAAGTGCATTATGTAAACTCAATGGCAAATCAAAAATGACATATTGATTAAGATATGCATTTTCTTCAGCAATTTCACGAACAATTGGAAGTTCATAAATCTGTTCCGACAAAATACCTGTTGATTGATCATAAATTAGGTCTACATATTGACCTAAACTCGGATCATTTTCAAGTTCTTGAGGCGTATACGATTCTGCTTTCCGTTTATTTAATACCCAATTTTTAAATTGAAATGCATTTGCTTCAATGATAGCGTCAGGGCATTCGAAACGTTCCATGAAATCAATTATTTCTGGCAATGTACGTAAACGCTCAAACGTCTCCAAACGTTTTTGAACTTGTTCATCAGTTAACTCGAATTTTAGATTGCGCATACTCATCTAGATTTCTCCTTTACTTAACATCCCTTTTAATCGCGATTTCAGGGCATCAACATCTTTATCAATGGTAGTATCAGTCGAATATGTCGGACTCACCACTTCTACTTTGGGTTTCGCAATGCGTTTATTGCTTGTGTGACTTGGCGTTTCTTTTTCTTTGAGGGCATCCTCGAGCGTCTTCACACCACGACGTTTCCATGATGATGCAACCTTTTCAACAAACCCTCGATTTAAATTCTTATCATTTGTTTCTAATATGTACTCTATGAGGACATTTATAACTTTATTATCAAAGCCAAAATTATGCTCCAAAGATTTTAAGAGCTTACGATCGGCATCGATAATATAAGTATCTTCTTGTTTGTAAGCGAGGAAACTAATCGGATCAAGTTCATATGGATCTGAAACACTCGCAACACTTTGTGTTCCATGATTTTTTTCAATAAGATGTTGGAACCTTTTTGAATCAAATGTCCCTGTTTCAAAATTTGTAGATGCCATTAATACCGATTTCATATCTAAATAACTTAAGTTATAAAACGATCCAAAAACACCTACTTTTTCTCGGACATCATCCGTTCGAAATGCTTGGGGATACATCGCATTACTAATAGACTTAAAGAACCCTTCAACGTCAAATTTGTGCTTACGGCTCAGGTCCGCTCCTTCAGTTCGCTTCGATGTATAGGATTCCTCAAGTGATTCATCCCAAGACGATAGCCGTGTTAAATCGAAACTCGCCGATATTTCATTATCCACCTCGACACAAACGTCTTTACGATAGCGTGTGCAAACTTCGATGAATGACTCGCTCCCTCTCACAATCGCGTAGAGTCTTCCAAAAGTAGGATGTTGGAGAAAATCATGTGGATTCATTGGCGGTACAAGGACAAGCGTTAAAACGCCTGTATCAAAGGTTCGCACAAGTGCAAACCGTTCCAGTTCTTTTCGATAATCGTTTATTTCTGAAATTCCAAGTTGTAGCATATGCGTTAAGGTCTGAATCGGTACTTCGCATTCATATTGCCCAAACTCATAAAGGGTTAGATAAAGACTTAATGCAGGATAAGAAAACAGTGGCTGATATAAAAGTACCAACGCTTCCATCTGATCCGGCGCGATTTTAAAATCTACATTTGTTTTATAAACGACTTCTTGCATCTTTTAAACCCTCCATTTTAATTCTTTGTATCAATATCTCAGTGTCGTAATTTAATTCGGAAAGTGTACCATTATTATATAAAATATAATCTGATTTTTCTTCCTTGATTATTTCCGAATACTGTCGATTCATTCTAAGGTTGATATCTTCCATTTTCATGCCTCGAGCCAACAGTCTTTGAATTCGTGTATTATAATCTGCACTCACCATGATGATGCTGTCAAACAAGTCTTCCATATTTGCCTCAAAAAGAAGTGGGACTTCAAAGAAAATTATTGATTTTTCATTATCGATAATCTCCTCAATAAATACTCTGACTTCCGAAAAAACGTTTCGTTCGAGTTCCGCCAGCATTTCCGGATTTTTGAATAGAATGGTAGACATTTTCTGACGATTCACGGTTCCATCTGATTCTAAAATTTGCGAACCAAGTAGCGCGATAATATAATCATATAAAATACCATTGGGTTCGTAAAATGAATGCGTCAAACGATCCATATCATAAACGTGATAGCCGGAGTCTCTTATATATTGACTTACACTCGATTTACCTGCCCCAATTGTTCCTGTTATTCCAATTTTCATCGTCTCACCTTCTGACATTTTCTGCAAAAAACAGTTGATCGTCCTGATACTACAATGCGCTCCAAGGTCTTCCCACATCGTGAACACGGTTCCCCCGCTTTCCCATAGGCATTCAAATTAACTTGGAAACGACCAGTAACATTAAGCGAGGACGTGTAAGAACGAATAGTTGTTCCACCCGCCTTGATTGCGTTCATCAAAATAACTTGTGCCGTCTCAACAATCATATCACACTGTTTTTTTGATATTTTTGATCCGGTGGTAAGTGGATGAATTTGTGCTTCAAAAAGTATCTCATCTGCATAGATATTGCCAATTCCCGCAATAATACTTTGGTCTAGTAAGATCGTTTTCATAACACGATTGGATTGATGAATTTTCTGATATAGATAGTCACCACTTAAATTAGGGTCAAATGGTTCAAATCCTAAATTTTTGGTTTCTAAATATCGAATTGGATCCGATACGACAGCCATTCGCGAAAATTTCCGCGTGTCCAGATAGTGAATCGTTCCTCCATCAAAATTAATAACGCAATGAGTATGTTTAGATGGCACTTTTACCTCGTCGTATAGGTGAAATTTGCCTTCCATTCTCAAATGCAGAATCCAATGTAAACCATTCGACATCTCAAACCACAAATATTTTCCTCGACGATGGAAATCCTTAAAATATGTTCCTTCTAATGCCTCCAGTGGATACTCTGATTGCGTTTCAAGTAGCTTTGGATAAATAAAATTAATTGAAATTATACGTTTTCCTTTCAGTGACTTCTCTAGGGTCCGTACAATCGTCTCAACTTCTGGTAACTCAGGCATTATTAATACCAATCCTTACCGGTATCCACAGAAACGTTCAGATCAATCGGCCAAGAAACAATGTGTTCCATAACTGATACCATAAGATTTTGAATCGCTTCAAGCTCATCATCATAAACATCAAATACAAGCTCATCATGAACTTGCAAAATCATAGCAGATTTGTAATTGTTGGATACAAGCAATTCATCTGCTTTGATCATAGCTATCTTAATGATGTCTGCTGCAGTCCCTTGAATGGGTGCATTCATCGCAGCACGCTTACCGAAGTCTTTTACCGCTCGATTTGCATCATAGATTTCAGGTATATATCGACGTCGATTAAATAGGGTTTTAACATAACCATCACGCGTACAATCTTCTACTACGGAATCCATATACTTCGTAATGTTCGGATATATTTCATTATATCGTGTTATAAAATGACGCGCCTCAGGTATGGTTATATCCAACTGTTTAGACAATCCATATTCGGACATACCATAAACAATTCCAAAGTTAACACTTTTTGCTTGACGTCGCATGGTATCGGTAATTTCATCCACTCCAAAAATTGCCTTCGCCGTTTCAGCATGAATATCATGGCCACCATTAAATGCCGCCATCATACGCTTCTCATCAGCAAGATAAGAAAGGACACGAAGTTCAATTTGAGAATAATCAATTGACATTAACGTACATCCTTCTGATGCTACAAAAGCCTTTCGAATCATTCGTGTTTCTTCATCACGAACAGAGATATTTTGTAAATTTGGATCACTTGACGATAAACGACCGGTTTGTGTTGCGTGTTGGTTAAAAGAAGTATGTATTTTCCCATCGGCGTGAATATGTTTGGTCAATCCTACGGCATAGGTACTATAGAGTTTTTGATACTTACGATACTCCAAAATAGGTGCAATAATCTCATGCTCATCAATCAAACCTTCAAGCACATCTACAGCAGTTGAACGTTTCTTTTTCGTTGGGAGTTTTAAATGATCAAACAAGACCTCCGCTAACTGTTTCGGTGAATTTAAATTAAATTCCATGCCTGCAAGGTCATAAACATGTTTACTCAACGTCTCAATTTTTTGGTGTGTCGCACTTGCAATATCATCAAGAACGCTTCGATCGACATTAATCCCCCTAAATTCACATTTTGATAAGATAGGGACAAGAGGTTTTTCAATATCTTCATAGACAGAAAGCACATCAATTTGTTTTGCTTCATCACTTAAAGTTTTAAATTGAGAAAGAATAGCTTGAGTGAAAGCCGCACCCTTCTCCATCCCTTCGTATTCATGAAACCATAGCGCAAATTCATCTTTTAATCGTGCCATAGTTGTAATCGATGAGTTTACAATAAATGCAAGCAATAAAAGGTCATCGAACTGATGCTGAATTTCAAAATGGTTCTCAAGACAAAAACGATAAAGCGATTTTGATGAATCTACTACAATTGAAATATCGGACTCAATCAGAGCTCTAAATTCAGGGTTTTCAACCATTTCCCCAAGTGTGAGGTAAATATTTTCCTTCCCATCAGAAATAAAACACCCCTGAAGATTTCCCTTTTTATCAAGCTCCATCGAAATTGCAATGGCTGATCTTTGCCAGGATGAATCCAAATGAATAAACTTTATATTCTCTTTTTCAATTGTTTCGACATCATAATGATCTGTAATAAGCGAATTCATATCATACTTACGGTAGAATGCATTTAAAGATTCATTTGGAATTTCATACTTAATGGAAGATAGATCAATATCAAGTGGTACAGAAGTATAGATTTCAGCCAACTGATATGACATTCTCGCTTGGTCCTCAAATTCCCGAATTTTTTCGCCCATTTTCCCCTTGATTTCATCTTTGTGTTCATAAAGATTTTCAAAGCTACCATATTGGCCGAGAAGTTTAAGCGCTGTTTTCTCTCCAATCGAAGGAACACCGGGAATATTATCGCTTGCGTCACCCATGAGAGCTTTCATATCGACAATTTGTTTTGGTTCAATACCCATCTCATCCAAAAGACTCATTTTATCCATTAAACGCAAGTCTGTAAGACCCTTTTTCATTAACAAAACATCAACATTATCATCAATTAATTGAAGCATATCACGATCACTTGTCAGAATTTCAACTTTCGAATCAGGATACATTTTTGACATCGTTCCAATGATATCATCTGCTTCATACCCACTTAATTCAAACCGTTGTATAGGATATGCATCTAAAAATTCACGTACAAGAGCAAATTGTGACACCAATTCTTCATCAACGTCTTTACGTGTTCCTTTATAGGCTTCAAACATATCATGACGGAACGTCTTATCCTTTGTATCAAATGCAACGAGCACATGTGTTGGATTGATAATTTCTATAGCCTTTGCAAGCATCGTTGAGAAGCCATATACTGCATTTGTCACTACACCTGAACTGGATTTCATATAACCCCTTGAAAGTGTTCCATAATATGCTCTAAAAAGCATTGAATTCCCATCGATTAATAATAATTTATTCATGTTTTCCTACTTTCTAAATAAGTAAAACCCTTGGGATTACTTAGCAATCGTCTCAAGGGTTTCTAGATTAAGTCTCATTTTCGCGATGTAATCATAATTCGCTTCGATATCTTTATCTGATAGATTATAAAGATTGCTTAATTCAATTTGTGTTAAATTAAACTCTGTTTTTAATTGATTAAATAATTTTACATATTCTTCTGGCATATTCTCTTCATACGCAATATATTGAACACCATCTTTTGCAATGCGTGATCTAATTGCATTCAACATTTCTTCATCCGGCAACACTCCATATTTTGACAAGGTTGCGGGATAAACACCAATATTATAACTCTTTTGCCAGTTACCAAAAGATGGTGTCATTGAAACAAACTTAATCCCTTTTTCTGAATCTCGCAACAACTGGTACTGCGCTTGAAGTCCTGTTAATTCAACTTCTAAGACTTCAAACTGTTCTGTAAAATAAGCTTCCTCATCTGGATACGTTTGAACCAACCAATCTTTTATTGTACGTGCCATGGACGTCATCGCTAAAGGATCCATCCATAAAAATGGATCTTTGTCGTATTGATCCACAGCGGCAAAAGCTTCTGATTCATAATATGCAGATTCAATCGCATGGGACTGGCCATCAACTACTACATTTGTATATCGTTTAAATGGATACAACATTGATCGCTCCGACAAATCGATCATCTGCAATTTAGAATTTTGAAGATCATCGAGGTAAAGTTGCCAGTAGGGCTGTAATTCATTAATATAAAAAATTGTATCTGCTTTTTTGATGATTTCTTGAAAATCATCTTTGACTGTCGCCTGTTGAGGTATTAAACCGGTGTCAATCCGTTGAACGTTTACACGCTCACCAGCAAGACGCTCAACTAAGAACTGAATTGGATAATTTGTAACGATTACATTCCGACTTCTAGGAACGCATCCCGACAATGTCCCCAGTATGATAACCAACACTAGTAATTTACTCATCAATCGTTTCATACACAACCTCTTTTCACATTTTATTATACACTAATTTTCTTCAGGGATAACCCAATTATTCTTTCTCAAGTTAAATAAGGCACGTATCGAGAAGTATAATGGCATGGAAATTAAAATCCCTACAAATCCAAATAAAACACTCGACGCAAAAAATGCGAATAACGACCATAGGGGTTCGATTTTGTCGCGTTTTGAATAAACCATCGGTGACACCACATAACCATCTACATTTGACAAAACAACTAAACCAATAGTAAGAATAAGCACACGTGGTAACGGTAACGTTAATGCCGTTAAAATCCCCAGTACATGCACAACAGTTGGTCCAATATATGGAATTAATAATCCAAATGCGGTCAACACCCCGAGAACAAATGCATAATTATGGCCGACAGCTAGATAAAGCAAACTGTACTCAATGCATGTAATGGTCATAATAACTACAAGCGTCCCTAAATAACGGCTAACTGCATGATCAATAACAATGATAGAGTTCCCCAATTTAGGTGAAATGTTATTTGCAATTCGTAAAACACTTCCCGTGAAATTTTCATAATCAAAAACAAAATACATCCCAATAATAAATGAAAAAATTCCAGTCGTGATTGTTGAAAAAATCTTTGATAAAAACTGTGATGCTGCAGCAGGCAATGTTGGTATCTGACCGACAATTCCATTGAGCATCCCCATAACTTGCTTAAATATATCATCTGCCCAAGGTGAAGGATTATTATGATTAATCTCTTTATAGTAATTGTAAAGCTGTTGAATCCCATCCATACTATTACCAATTAATTGTGATATATCTGTATAGAGTGATGGTAAAATTGATGAAAAAAGAAGTACAATCAGTACCACAAACAATACAAGCGTGATGGGAACACTAATAGCCCGCTTAATATTGTATTTTTCAAAGAAAACAGCAATGGGTCTAACAATATATGCGAGCGCAAAACCGATAACAAATGGTAGTAGAATGCGTTTTGCTAACTCAATTGCATGTTGCCAAACAGCCCATGTTTGCATCAATAAAAATACACTTAATAAAAATAACATAAAAGGAACAAGTTGCTTCCAACTGAAATGATCATCAAAAAATTTTTGAATGCGTTGAAATATGTTCATAAATCAATATCTCCCTCTGTTTTTATTAACGCATATATAAATTTTGAACACGTTGCATAATCATACGATGCATTAATTTATATAACGTCATAGCGATTGGTAGCAGAATTAAATTACCGATAATTACCCATAAAGTTCGAGTACTTATAAAAGTAATTAAACCATACGATACCCCTTTAACAAGAGGTAACATTCCAAAAATTAACATTTCTTTGATAAACAACCCAATAACTGCTAGAACTAGAAACTCAAATGTTGATGTCCCAATATAACGATCCCAAACTCTTAAAATCGCTATTGTGACGGAATAACTAACAAAGAACATTGGAAACGATCCAATATGGTTTAAATCCATCCATATCCCTAAAAGAATCGCTTTGACAATCGATTCAGTCTGAGAATCATTTTGCGTTAATAGCATTAGTCCAAGAAAATGCAAACTGCTTACAAACGTTATCGAACTCAAACCAAGTTGCGTAAACAGAGCATTAAAAATTGAATCTAAAACCAATAAAACCAAAATATATAGAAAATGCATCCAGCGAATCATTCTCATGATTTTTTCACCACCGAAACATACTTAATATTATTATAATCTACAGAAGGTTTTACATACACAAGCACGCCAACACTATCTGCAACATTTTTAACAGAGTCGACTTTCCCAACAAACAAACCACTTGGATAGACACTACTTATGCTTGCAGTTGATACAGGCATATCTGCGGCAATGGTTGAAGTAGACTCAAGAAGTACGACAGAAAACAATTTCTTCTCATGATCATACGAATTTAAAATTCCTTGAACATAATTCCCTTTCGATACCTCTATTTGCACCGTAGCATTCGAATTTTCATCATTAGCAATTAGAAGTGCTACCAATGATTGATTTTTATCAACACTTAATACTTTACCAATAATTCCTTTCGGAGCCACAACACCGTCGCCAACAGCAACACCATCTTCACTTCCTTTATCAATTGTGATAACGGAATCCCATTTTTCAGATGAACGGTTTTTTACAGTTGCGTTAACTTGTGTAAATTCTGAATAGACTGAATTAAGTTCATTCAGCGCTTTAAGTTCAGCCACTTCACTCTCTAATTCATTTAATCGCGTTTGCCAATGATGAGATGTTTCTAATTGTGTTCTTAACTTATCGTTTTCATGACGCACATCCCACATCGTCGATGTGTCTTTTACGACATTGCTCATTGTTTCAATTGGATAATCAATTAACCCATAACGTACCATCGAAATGAAACTAAAGAAATTACGATCTGATGATTCATAAAATGACGATTTTTTTACAAATCCCATTCCAAAAAGACAAACAATAACTGTTGTTAATAAATAAATAAGTACACGTCTAAAATTATTCTTTCGTTTCATTTAATCACCTTCTTTATTATACTTACAAATCCAACTTTTTACAAATGAAAGAATAAGGGTTTTAACCCCTATTCTCCAAATAAAACCGGTTGCAATTTACGTAATGAAACAGACTCTGTTGAGGTGACGATAATGTGATCGAGCACCTCAATTCCAATCATATAACCAGAGTTAATCAAAACTTGAGTCATCTCTATGTCTGCTTCGCTGGCAGCGAGCGATCCTCCAGGATGATTGTGTACGAGTACGATTCGAGATGCATTGCATCGTACCGCTTCTCTAAAGACATCACGTGGATGAACTAAACTCTGATCAACCGTACCTTTAAATAAACTTAAGTAGCGAATCAGTCTGTTCTGAGTGGAAAGAAAAAGCACAAGAAAGCGTTCTTGTTCCTCAAACCCAATCTCAAGATTTAACCACCTCACTATATGTTGACACGAACTTAGTTGAATCTTTTCCCCAGGCACTGGCTTGACAATTCTTCGAAGCAACTCATGTAACGCAATGAGAGTTGAACATTTAGCTTTTTTCATACCCTTGATATTTGATAATTCCCCATATTGAATCGTAATCAGATTCTGAATTCCGCCAATCGATTGTATGACTTCAGAAGCAAGGACTGTAACACTTTTATTGCGTGTTCCTGTCCGTAATAAGATTGCAATCAGTTCCGCATCCGAAAGTTTTTCAGGACCGAGCGCTAAAAGTTTCTCACGCGGCATTAGGTGATATTGTCGACCATCATCGTCCCCACTGAATTTTGGCTTTACCATAAGATAAACTGCCGCTACTACTTGTTAGGATTTTGTATACCGCCGCCAATCCGATTAATACAATCAATCCAGTTATATATAACGAAAGCATAAATCACCTCCGTTACTATGTATGTACTTCAGAAATAATTTCATAAAAAAAGAAAGAAACGTGTTCTTTCTTTACTTCTAATCTTTTAAAAGATCAAACAATGTGACTTATCGCGTTTTAAAGAACTCAGGGATATCATTGTTTTCAGTACGACGTTCTTCCTGATTGTTATGTGACGTTTGATAAGCGGGTCTTGCTTCAGCCGCAGTACGCGTAGCATGGACTTCAGGTGCAGGTTCTTCCGCACCATCAAAACCAGTCGCAATTACGGTTACAATAATGGAATCACCAATATTTTCATTAATCGCAACTCCAAAGATAATATCAATATCATTTCCCGCTGCATCACGAATATAATCTACTGCCTCTGATGCATCTTGAATCGAAATTGAATCGCCACCTGTAACGTTTACAATCGCATTACGAGCACCATCAATTTGTGCTTCTAAAAGTGGAGAAGTAATCGCTTTTTGAGCCGCTTCAATTGATTTATTTTCACCTTGTGACATACCAATTCCAATTAAAGCACTTCCCTGTCCTGCCATAACGGATCGAACATCCGCAAAGTCAAGGTTAATCATTGCAGGAACAGCAATCAGATCAGTAATTGTTTGAACACCTTGTCTTAGTACATTATCTGCCTCTTTAAATGCTTCTTGGAATGGAATACGTCCAATCACTTCAAGTAATTGATTATTACTTACAATAATTAATGAGTCAACATAAGACTTCAATTCTTCCAATCCAGACATTGCCTGATTTGAACGACGACGTCCTTCGAATGTAAATGGTTTTGTAACGATCCCTACAACAAGTGCACCTTCTTCTTGCGCGATTTTCGCAACAAGTGGTGATGCTCCTGTACCAGTTCCACCGCCTAAACCAGCTGTAACAAAGACCATATCAGCATCTTTTACAGCTTCTCGAATTTCATTTTCACTCTCAACGGCAGCTTTACGTCCCATTTCTGGATTCGCACCTGCCCCAAGACCCTTCGTCACCTCACGGCCTAATTCTATACGATTAACTACAGGCGAACAGTTAAGCACTTGTAAATCTGTATTTGCGACATAAAATTCTACACCTTTCATGCCTTCATCAACCATTCGATTAACCGCATTACATCCAGCGCCACCGACACCTATTACTTTAATTCTTGCTACTTGTTCAAAATTCGCATCCATATTTGTTCACTCCTCCATCTAACGTTCAAAGAACATGCTCTTCAGTTTTTGAGTAATCGAGTCATCTTCGTCTTTTTCATATTGTAACACAACTCGCTTAAACTCATCTTCATCAACGCTTGAGAGTGTTACATCACGGAATATACTTTGGTCTTTATAAAAGTAAAATGCCCCTACAAGAGATGTTAGACCATAATCTTTTACACCAAATGTTGTAGAACGGTATGTAACCGCCTCCGCTTCTGTTATTTTTTCAATACAATTTGTAATTCCTGAAATCTCTGCGGCTTCTCCACTAATAATAAAACGAGGTTCCCCAAGACTTTCAAAAATCGGTTCACAACTATTACATATTTCAACAATAAATTTATGAATATCCTCTGCAACTAAATCCATAAGATCTACCTGAGATAAGGTATGGGATGTTGATTTAGTTGACCATATGAATATAGGGTCATCTTTCGGATTTTCATTATTTAAATCGATATTAAAATACAATAATCGATGCACAACATCCGTTGGCACTTTTAATGTACGTTCGATTTTCTTCATAAAGACATCAAATCCACGATCGATATAATCATTAGATAAGAGAATACCTTTACTAAATAGTGATAATTTTGTTAGTTTTTCACCTAATGTTAAAGAAACAATTGGTTTATCAATTGACGCTTCAAATAATGAAGCCTCTTTTGCAAAACCAATATCATCTAAAACAATATCAATAATCTTTAATCCTGATTTTTCAACACATGACACATATGGGAAAATGATGGATTGTTTCCCGAAGTAGCAATCTGCTTCTATCGTTAAACTTTCACATCGTTCATTTAATGGTAATTTACGGGTCGAACTTCCGTTCACAAAATACTTACTCATTAATACGTTCGTTAATATATGTCCTTCAGGAGCTTTTACGTTTAATAATTCTTTATATGCTCTTTTTACATCATTCTCAGAAATACGCCCAGTGATTGGTACGCGCAATTGTTTATTGATTCGCTTCATATGGACGCCAGGAACAAGTAATAGTACTTGTTTTATTACAACCCCCAAATTACGCGATGCATTTTCAATCGCTTTTTTAATTGAATCGACCACATGCGTTTCGCTCATAATCGAATAGCCCGCCACACCTAAATGTGGGACTCGTTCAACCTTTAATATATTTAATCGGCCATTGAAAAATTGTCCAACTAATAAGCGCACTTCATGATCCGCGATTTCTAAAGCTGCAACTATTTGTTTCTCCATCAGCGAACCTCCTTGTGCTATTATCATAATATCATAATAAAGTCCAATAGCAAAGTGATAGATGGTGTGTTAAGTGCATTTTTGCTTGTTATTTCACACAAGAATTTTTGGTGATAATTTTTCCCTGAGATACTTGATTAAACAAAATCTATATGATATTATAGTCAAGCGTTATGAAATAGATAAGAAAGGGGGTTACGGTATGCCTAGAGTATGTTCCGTATCCGGTAAAAAAACACTATCAGGAAACAAACGTTCACATTCACTTCGTGCGACTCGTCGTAAATGGAATGTAAACTTGCAAAATGCAACAATTATGGTGGATGGAAAACCAACTCGTGTCCGTATTTCCGCCCGTGCACTAAAATCATTGAAAGCACAACAAGCAAAATAATAAAAAATACGGTTCACACCGTTTTTTTTATTATGAATCGCATGCTTGAATAACGAGAACACTTGCATCTTCGAGGATTATTTCTCCTTTATCATGAATCATTTCATTTGAAGTGAGATAATCATCAAAAGGAAATATTTCTCGTCGAGTAAGAGGATATTTAAAACCCTTCAGGGTAATATAACCTTGTTTAAGTACAACAACCGAAAAATACTTATAATTTAACTTATCTACGATATGGCTCCCTGAGTCATATCGTTTTATTTTGTTTAAGCCATCATATAACTCGATTCTTGAGTCCTTCATCGCTGTCATAATATTTATGAACTCGTGATCCTTTCGACGTCCCAAACCGCCAAGAACGCGAATAATATCATAATCATCACAAAGAGAATATGCATACTTAAAATCAGTCTCATCTTTGATGGGGTTTAATTTATGAATATGCGAACAGTGCAACTCAATCTCCTTGAATTGCACTGTTGTTACAGAATCAAAATCGCCACAGGCTAATGTCATCGCTACACCATCGCGAGCACATACATAAGCACCAAAATCCACACCAATGACATCTCCTATAATAGTTTCGTGATGCTCTCCTAAAACGATTGTGACGGTTTTCATAGTAAAGACGAAACCGCCTTTTCAATATCATCCCCAAATACATAGCTACCCGCAACAAGGATATCTGCGCCCGCAAGACGTGCACGAGGACCGGTTTCACCATTAATGCCCCCATCTACCGAAATAAGATATTCATAATTATTTAGTTTTCGCATTTCATCAAGTTGCTTGATTCGTTCAAGCATTTCAGGCATAAACGCTTGTCCTCCAAATCCCGGTTCAACACTCATCACTAAAACCAGATCTACATGTTTTAAGTAAGGGACAATTTTATCAAGATCTGTTCCTGGTCTTAATGTAATACCCGACTTAATCCCCTTTTTCTTCAAATACTTAACAGCTTCAATGCCTTGAGTTGGGTCACCATAACATTCTGTATGAAAGGTTATTGCATCAGCGCCATTTTCAATAAACATATCAAAGTACTTTTCAGGATTTACAATCATAAGGTGGACATCCATCAATAAATCTGAAACTTGACCAATTTGTTTCATGATTGCTGGACCAAAACTTATATTGTCCACAAAAACTCCATCCATTACATCGTAATGCAACCACGTTGCACCTGCTACTTCTACACGTTTCAATTGTGTTTTCATATCTTTAAAATCCAAGGATAATAAAGATGGTGATACGATTTTACTCATCGTGACTCCTCCTTAATTAATGTTAAGCAATCAAGATAATCTTGATATCGTTGTTTTGAGATTGCTCCACTTTCAACGTTTTCTTTAATAATGCAACCCGGTTCTTTTATATGCATACAATCACGGTACTTACAATTTCCGATATAAGGCGCAAAATCAGGGATTGCTTGCGATAACTCGAGCGGATCTACAGTACTAAAATCTAATGAAGAAAAGCCCGGTGTGTCCGCAATCCATCCACCGCATAAAGGATAAATTTGATTGTGGCGCGTCGTATGTCTACCCCGTCCTAATGCCTTAGATATTTCTTGTGTATTAAGTTCTAGATCGTCGCTAATGCGATTGAGAATACTTGACTTCCCAACACCACTTTGACCTGCTAAGACAGATATTTTTCCCTTCATAATCGCTTCAAGCGGATCGGTTGGTAAATTACTTCCACTCATGATGACTTGATAACCATATTTTTCATATTCATCAAGAATATTTTGTTTGAGTGCTTCATCCGCTAAATCACTCTTTGAGACTATAATAATAGGATTAATGTTTTGAAGGGATACAAGAAAAATAAGACGATTGACCAGAGTAAAGGAAAAATCAGGTTCTTTCGCAGACATCACAATAAGAGCTTGATCAACATTTGCCACAAGTGGACGAATCAATTGATTTCGGCGGGGAAGAACGCGTTGGATGACCCATTTCCCCTCTAACTCCTCGATATGTACATGATCTCCGACAATCGGCTTATCACCGAGCCTCAATTTCCCCATTGCAGTCGCGATAATAAACTCCCCTTCAAAATAAACGGAATATCGGTTGGATACAATTCGTGTGATAACAGCTTCTTTCATTATGCCTCCCTGTCGTGATTCCCTTCAGATTGCTCATCAGAATCACTTGGCTTTTCTTCTTTTTCGTCTTCTTCTTTGGGACGACTGCTCTCACTATAGTAATACAATGTCACAGAATTCCCTGAATTTTGGATATAATAACTTCCAGGCATTGGATTTGACCGAATTACCGTGCCAAAGCTCAGACTGTTTAACTCTGAAATACTAAGGTTTTGCGTTGGTAATTCTGAAGTGGTCACCTCAACACCCAATTCTTCTAATTGTGCTTTCGCTTCATCAATGGATTTACCAATTAAGTCCCCAGGTAACACAAGTTCTTTGTCGGAACTAACAACCAAAATAATATCATAACGTTGTTCTGGCTTAATTTTATCACCTGGCATCAATCCTTCCTGACGGATAATATGACCCGTTGGAACTGATGCTGAATATTCTGAAGTCGTTTTAATATTTATATTTTTATCAGATAAAATTGCCTTAACATCATTTACGGATTTCCCAGAAAAATCTTCTACAGTGTAAATCTTTCCTTGCGATACGATAAGTTTAATTTGGTCTCCTTTAAGAACTCTCGTTCCCTTTTCGGGTTTTGTACCAATTAATTTGCCATCTTCATATTTATCGGAAATCTCGTATAAATATGACGGGGAATAATTAAGACCTAAACTTGCAAGATGTTCTTTCGCTTCTGATACACTTAGTCCTGCTAAGTCTGGAATTTCTACATCATTCGGTTTTTTCGGGGCGAAGATCATCCAAATACCAAAAATTACAATAATAATTGCCAGTAAACTTGCACCAATAATCATCGTTTTTTTCTTTTTAGGTTTGTCTTGATTGGGGACCGTTTCCGTTACCCCATTAAGTTTCTCAATTAATTTCGTTCCATCATCACTTTCCATCGTTGCTTCCCATAAAGGTTCATCCGCACGAGATTCAAGGAGACATGTGTCTAAATCCTCTACAAACTCTTTCATGTTTGCATAACGATGCGTACGGTTTTTATGCGTAGCACGTGCAATAATATTCGCAATTGAATTGGGCAGTGTAGGATTAAACTTCATTACAGAAGGAAATGGTTCCCTCATATGTTTCATAGCAATTTCAACCGGTGTCTCTCCCCGATAAGGAACATCCCCTGTGAGTAATTCATAAAAAACAACACCAAGAGAATACACATCCGATTGTTCTCCTGCACCTTCACCCCGAGAACACTCTGGAGCCATATAATGCACTGAACCTAATACGGAATCTGATTTGGTTAATTGGATTGCGTCACCGGCAAGTGCGATACCAAAATCCGTAATTTTTACCGTTCCATCATCCTTAACGAGAATATTTTGCGGTTTAATATCTCGGTGGATTACCTGTGCTGCATGAGCATGTTGTAATGCAGATGCGAGTTGTTGCATAATTGCTACCGATTCATATTTATCTAAAGCACCTCGGCGATGAACGAGTTGTTTAAGTGTAGTTCCTCGAATCATCTCCATGACGATGTAATGTTGACCTTCATCCTCACCGACATCATATACCTCAACAATACTTGGATGATTCAATCCAGAGGCTGCATTTGCCTCTCGTTGAAATCTCAAAAGCGCTACCGGGTCATGTGATAAATCACCTCTTAAAACTTTGAGTGCGACCTCACGATTTAAAACAGTATCGAGTGCTAAGTAGACATCCGCCATCCCTCCGGTACCAATCTTCTTAACAATACGATAACGTGATCCAATAATACTACTATTCATGACGATCTGCCTCGAGGAGAATAATTGAAATATTATCATATCCTCCCGCTTTATATGCCATTTCCATTAAATGATTCCGCTGAGCAAGAAGGCCATTAATTTTAAAGGTTGCTTCAATGTGTTCTTGCGGAACATAACCATGAAGTCCATCCGAACAAAGCAATAAATATTCCCATTGTGACGTTATGTCAATGACTTCAAAATCAACATTTTCATCAATTCCAACGGCATTCATTAAAATATTACGTTTAGGATGGTTATACATTTCTTCTTTCGAAATTTCATTACGTTTATACATTTCATATGCATACGTTTGATCATGACTCAAACATGTTAATTGATTTTGGTTCACACTATAAATTCTGCTATCACCAATATTGAAACCAATCACATCATCACCCAAGACAACAACTGCAACAAGTGTCGTTCCCATGCCCGAATACTCGCGCACGACTAAAGATTCATGGTATGTCGCACGATTAATGGATGTAATTGATTTATCAAACCAAGCACGAATATCCTTTAGATTTGAAAATTCACGCTTATCAATAAAAGCTTCACGAAGTAGTTTTACAACCATTTGACTTGCAACAGATCCTGCATTCGCGCCCCCAATACCATCACATACAACAGCTAAAAGTGCATTGTCATTTTCAACTACAGCAACGTAGTCTTGATTTTCTTTGCGGATTAATCCGATTTCACTGATACTTGTATACTTCACGCGAAAACCTCACTTATTCTATTTATTTATATTAACATGTTCTCTTCAATTTGGCGATATAAAACCCATCACCCTTTGTCTCAACCGGGTTAAGGGTGACTTCTTGAACAAGTTCAAAATTTGAGTGATTTTCTAAGAATGTTTGGACTTGTTTCTCATTTTCTTTTCGATTCAGGGTGCACGTGGAATAGACAAGAAGTCCCTGTTTTTTTACGAATTGCGACGTATGAATTAACATTTTTTGTTGGATTTTAACCAATTCATCCAAGTCTTGTGGAAATATATGATAGCGCAAGTCATGCTTATGCGATAAAACACCTAAACCTGAGCAAGGTGCATCAACAAGAATGCGATCATATTCTTGATTTGTTTGAAATTCAAGTACATCACTTGTTACAACTTGTGTATTGATTACATTACAGCGTTCTAAAAGAGACTTTGTTGCTTGCGCACGTGATTCATGAAGCTCAACACCTGTAATTGACCCTGTATTCTCAAGATAATTAGCAATTTGAACGGTTTTCGTTCCAGGACCACAACAGCAATCAAGTACCGATAACGAAGGTTCTAAATCCATCCAACGCACCACTTCTTGACTGTTTCGATCTTGAACAAGAACATAACCTTCCTGTAAATATTCACTTTTAAACAGTGCTGGCTTTGCTTGTATGGTTTCATTATCCTTTAGGATATAATTTGATAAATCATCAGTTGTTGGTTTTAAAGTGTTAAAACGAACGTAGGTTGGCTTTATCGCCTGACAGTACTTCGCATAGTCTATTGAAAACGATTCACTGTATTGTTTTGAGAGAAGTTTCATGATCCAAAGTGGCATACTGTATTGAATCGATGCGACTTCAAGGTCATTGCCCAATAAAGGGCGTTCATTACGTGCAATCACTTTTTTCAAAACCGCATTAACAACACCAGCGTAACGGTGTTTCCCAATGGTTTTACAAAGATCAACCGTCTCGCTCACTAATGCGTAATCAGGGATTTTATCCATTTTGAAATATTGAGCACATCCCATTTTAATTACAAGGCGTACTTCTTTAGGCAACTTTGCATCCACCAAATCTTCGTATTGATAATCTAAAAATAAGCTATTCTGCAGCGTAGCGTAAACAAAAGCACTCACAAATGCTTGATCTTGCACTGGCAAATCCAGTTCTTTGAGCACAAGGTGTGCGTGTCTGCCTTTGAAATACACTTCACTTAGTACTTTATAAGTCTCTAATCTTCTCATACTTATTCTAACGTCATGGGATTAACGTCCACGACAACTCCTGTTCCATTAATTTTTCGGTATAACTGCAATGCTTGATTACAGATGTTAATCATTGAATCTAAATCTTTTCCTTTTAGGATCATGCGCGTTCGATATTTTCGTTGAAGCTTTCGAAGTTCAGTTGGACCTAATATTTGAAATTTTTGGTCACTTAATAATTTTTGGAAATCTTCGGCAGCTTGCCACGATTTCAAAGGATCCTCATCTAAAAAAACAAGTGAAATTAAGTAATTGTAAGGTGGGTAGCCCGCAATTTTTCGGTATTCCATTTCTTGTTTGAAAAAATGTTTATATTTTTGGTTTACTGCACACACAATTGCATAATGATCTGGATTACTTGTTTGAATTATGACTTCCCCTGGGTACTGACCCCTACCACTTCGGCCTGAAGCTTGTAACAACATATTGAAGGTCAACTCAACTGAGCGATAGTCAGCGTACGCAAGTGTTGCATCGGCATTAACGATTCCGACTAACGTTACATTTTCGACATCCAATCCCTTAGCAATCATCTGTGTTCCTACAAGAATATCCGATTGATGATCAATAAAATCATTGAGGATGCGTTGATGCGCATTTTTCTTTGAAGTCGTATCAGCATCCATCCGCGCAATGCGTGCTTGAGGAAAAATACTTTCCAACTCCTCAACCAAGCGTTGTGTTCCAACACCACTTCCGATTATTTTGGGTGGTCTTCCATCAACCAGTGGTAATTGGTGGTAGATTTCTCCGCACATATGACAGCGAATTGTTTGGTCATCTTTATGATAATTTAAAGCAACATCACAATGTTCGCAAAGCAATACCTCATCTGTATTAGCGTTTTTCAGAAGGGTATTATACCCTCTTCGATTAAGCAGCAAAATCACTTGCTCGCCCTGACTTAGCCGTTTATGAATGCCATTTATAAGTGTTTGAGTGAGATAAGGCGACTGTTTATCATAAAGCGCTGTTCGCGTATCAACAAGCGTAACGCTGGGAAACATATGATTGATGCGATCATTGAGTTCTAACAGTTGATACTTTCCCCTAAGGGCGCGTGCATAACTTTCCAAAGCTGGGGACGCACTCCCTAAAACTAAGGGGCACTGATGATATTGACTGCGTTTGATGGCGATGTCTCGAGTATGATACATCGGGATTTGATCTTGTTTATAACTTGAATCATGTTCCTCATCCATGACAATTAACCCTAAATGATCAAAAGGCATAAAAATCGAAGAGCGTGTCCCGACAACAATCTTAACTTCTTGTTTTTGCACCCTAACATATTGTTCATATTTTTCTTGATCGTTTAATGCAGAATGGTAAATCGCAACATCTTCACCAAATCGTTTCGAAACCCTTTCAATCATTTGAGGTGTGAGCGAAATTTCCGGCACCATAATTAATACTTGCTTATCATCTTTCAATACCTTTGCAGCAGCATTAAGATATATTTCTGTTTTGCCACTTCCTGTTACACCGTGTAATAAGTAGGTATGGGACACACCAAATTCAATTTTTTGGAGTGCACTCCTTTGGTCTTGTGTCAGAATAGGTTTTTGATAATTTGCATTCACAAATTGAGGCTGATAAGCGACTTCACGTTCAAATTCCTCCACAAAACCTCGATCAATGAGTTTTCGATAGTCGGAATAATATGCTCGCGCATCTTTTAATGTGAGCGTTGAATGTTCTTGCAGGTACTTTAGAAAAGCACGTTGTTTCGGTGTGAGTACTGACCAATCTTTTTGAGACTTAACGCTCAAAATACGTTCTGTTTTAATCGTACCTGCAGAACGCTTTGGTTTTAATTTATTGGGTAGTATCGTTTGTAAGCAGCGTATCATGGGTGTCATGTACTCATAACTCATCCATGATGCAAGATCGTAGAGCTCCTCACTTAAAATCGGAACATCATCCAAAACTGAATCAATGGGCGCGACTCTATATGATGTTTCATACGGTTCTTTTACAGAGTGCACAAAGGCAACCATTAAGCGATTTCGTACGCGAACCATAACCCGAACACCGGGTGAGACATTAAAACCATTATTTGAGTATGTAAGTGTTTGATTATTTAAGAAACTCTCTTCAATATAAACCTCTAAGTATTTCAATGACTTCACCTCCTATAGACTGAAAACAACTCTTATAGAGTTGTTTCAATGTTTCGTTTAATAATTAAAGCAACAGAGTCTGCAGCTTTCTGTGGATCCTCATTACAAATTACATAGCGGTAATGATTCATTAATTCCATTTCCTTTGCTGCTTTTTCAAGTCGTTCATTAATGACATCTTGGGATTCCGTTTGTCTTCCCTCAATGCGACGTTTGAGTTCTTCCATACTTGGCGGAACTAAAAAAATACTGAGTGAATCTGGAACTCGATCAATCACTTGGAGTGCACCTTGAACTTCAATTTCAAGTAATACATTTTTACCTAAATCTCGTAATCGGTCCACTTCCGCTAACAACGTTCCATAATGATTCCCAACAAACTCAGCATGCTCAAGCAACTCATTATTTGCGAGTGCTTCATCAAAACGCTCCTGAGTAACAAAATAGTAGTCTTGTCCATCTACTTCACCATTTCGTGGTTTGCGTGTTGTCATTGAAATAGAAAACGCTAGGTTCAACTCTTCACGATCAAAAAACAATTTACGAACTGTTCCTTTTCCTACCCCACTAGGACCTGAAAAAATAATTAATAATCCTCGTCTCATAAACACCATCCCTTTTAATAATTTTACTTATTATACCATAACAAGTCAAACAATTTTATAAACCATGCAGACTTAATGGTATAATATTAAATATTAGTATTGAGAGGTAGATTAAATGGCTATAGATGGCGTACTGTTAAATCGAATTGTGAGGATGATGAATGAAGATTGTCCTGTTAAAATTAATAAAATTACTCAACCTTCGAATCATGAATTTATGCTTCATTGTTTTGCAGGTAAAAAATTGAATATGTTTATCTCAACACACCCTGTGTTTAGTCGAGTTCAATGGACAAAAGAAAAACCGACTGCAAATCTCGATCAGACACATTTGTTAACCCTCATGCGAAAACATCTCGAAGGCGGTATTATTACACAAATTACCCAATATGGTTTTGATCGAGTTCTCGAGATCCATATTGAGCACCGTGACAACATGGGAGTGATAAGACCTTACCGTCTCGTAGTCGAACTTCTCGGGAAATATGCAAACATTATCATTGTCGATGAGGATGGTGTGATTATTGATGCACTCAAGCGCATCGCGCCTTTTGAAAATGCTTCGCGAGCAATCGTGAGCGGAGGTCTCTATGAATATCCCCCTCAATTTGATAAGAAATCATTTTTGGAACTTGCCTCTTATAATCCTGAAGACGCATTAAAAAATCAATTTAATGGGATTTCTCCCCTTTTAGAACGTGAAATTACATTCCGTTTAAAAACTCAAACTCCAGAAGCAATCATTCGATGCTTATCTGAGTCCCAAAACATCTATTTGTATGAACGTGATTTTCATATTCTTGAGTTAACCCACCTAAAACAGGATTTTAAAAAAGAGCCAATCATGGAAGGTCTTGACTTATACTTTAAGGATTTACAGCAGAAAGATCGCATTAAAGCCCATACCGGAGATCTTTTAAAACTAATCAAACGCGAGTTAAAACGTAGTCGCATTAAACTTCCTAAATTGTATGATGATTATGATCAAGCACAAGACAGTGATTATTTGAGAGAAAAAGGTGACCTCCTCTTTGCTTTCGCAAGCACCTTACCTAGCGGGCACCGTGAGATTACCGTAAAAGATTTCGAGGGCAATGATGTGACCATTGAACTGGATCCACGATTTAATGGCAAAGACAATGCGAAGCGCTATTTTAAACGTTATCAAAAGGCAAAGACCAGTTTGTTCTATCTTGAGGAGCAAATTCATAAAACAGAGGCACGAATCCATTATTTTGAACAACTTCAAACCCAAGCTGAGCAAGCCACTGTTGAGGATGCTCAAGAAATTAGTGACGAGCTAATTTCTCTTGGAATTATTAATCAAAAGCGAATCCGGAAACAAACCATAAAGAAAAAAAAAAAGCCGAACTATTCAACAATTGTTTATGATGATGAAACAACAATCTTCATTGGTAAAAACAATCTTCAAAACGACTATTTAACCTTTAAACTCGCACGAAAAGATGATATGTGGTTTCATGCTGCCAATACATTTGGCGCTCATGTCATCATTAAATCATCTGAATTGGATGAATCCAAGATTCGTCTCTGTGCACATCTTGCAGCATATTATTCCAAGGCCCGACATGGGAGCAGTGTTGAGGTATACTACACACAAGCAAAAAATATAAAAAAAATCCCGGGTGCAAACCCTGGATTGGTAAGTATTTCGACACAAAAGAGCATATTTATTGATCCAGATGAGACGTTGGTCTTATCTTATTTGAACGAATGACCGCCTTATAAGTTGGCATAATAGATGATATGACGTTATAAAATCGATCACTATGATTAAATTCAATAATGTGAGCACATTCATGAAGGACTACGTAATGAATAAATGGAAGGCTCTCATGATATAAATATGTATTAAACGCTAGTTCGTGATTTTGATTGCAGCGACCATATAAGCGTTTATAACGTCTCACCTTATAGGGAGGCGTTTTTAATTTCAATCGCCATGCATACAAACACACAAGTGCATCTAATCGTAATTCAAGTTGTTCTTTGAAATAATCATCCACCCTTTGATTGATACGGGATTCAGACAGCGAAGGCGGAATCGTAATTTCTATGCTATCTGCTGACTCCACAATCTTAAAGGGGCTTCCTTCAAGCGATATTATGTGTTTGTACACACCAAAAACACGAAGCCGATCCATGCTCTTATGATGGTATCCAAGGGGTTCATAGGCTTGTAAATGTTTTTCAATCCACGATGTCTTTTGCGCAACAAACGACTCGATTACGGTATCAGATGTCCCATAGGGAGCCTTCACGATAACGCGTCCATCTCGAACTAAAATTGCCATCGTCTTGCGTTTACTTCTACTGATTTCAATATTCATAAGGGTATCATAGCACATTCATGCTATACTATCTAAGGTGATAAAATGAAAAACAATGAAATATTCTATTTTGATGTTGATGGAACGTTATTGGATAATACCACTCATACAGTTCCACAAAGTACACTTGATGCATTGTACCTGTTAAAAGAAAAAGGATACTTAGTTGCTTTATGTACGGGTCGGAGTTTATTAGGTATTCATGAGGCTGGAGTCGATAATATCTTTCCTTGGGATGGCTATGTTCTTTCAAATGGTTCGCTTATTTTAGATTCGGAGCAACGTGTTATTTCTGAAATATATTTTGAACCAGAATTTATACATGATCTTATTGCAGTTAATAAAGGACCCTTGCTTTTAGAAGGAGCGCGAAACACGCTTACAAGTGAGGCCAATAAACGTTTATTGGATTCTTTGAAGCATTTTGGAATCCCTGCTGAGTATCCTGTTGTGCCCTATCAAAATGAAAAAATCTATAATTTAATTAGTTATGATATCGACACACTCTCAAAAGATGATTATAATAGACTTATCGGTGATAAAAACACCGCTTTTGATCAACTTGGAAATCTCGAAGTAATCCCATCTCAGGGTGGGAAATACAACGGATTAAGAACCTTAAACCAACACCTCAATGTAACACGTTATGTAGGTTTTGGAGACGGTGACAATGATGTGGATTTCTTAAAAAATGCGAATTATTCAGTTGCACTGGGAAATGCGTGTGATACCGCAAAAGAAGTCGCTGATTTTATTACACATGACGTTGATCAAGACGGCATTATGTATGCTTTAAAATATCATGGTGTACTGTAGGTAGGAGCGAATTATGAATTTTACAGATGAAGAATTATTTAAGATGGACATGCTAAAAGATAAACGTCGTCGTTTACTTTATGTCATCAAGGGAAAACAAGAAGGTTACCATATCCTTGAACGTGAAATGAAGATTATGAACATTATTACAGGACGAAATCTTTGGGTTCTGCTTGGATTCGTATTGTCTTATGGATTATTAAGACAATCCCTTCTCGTTTCAGTTATCGTGTCAGTCGTAGTGTTTATCGGTTTTTATCTTTATGAAAAATACATCTTTTTAAAAGATCGCAACATAATTAAGATATCAGATGAAGACTATGCGAAACTCAATTCTCTCAGTGCTTTAAAATCCAAAAAAACCGATACTGGATCCTATGTAATCGTGCCTTTGCTTGTAATTATTATCCTTGTTACACGAAATGCAGACGGACGCTTTAATCCATCAGAGTTTGACTTATGGATTATGTATATTGGAATTGTATTATTAGTTCTTATGAGTGGATACTTTTCACTACAATATTTGAAGTTACGAAAAGATATTAAATCGCTTGAAGATAAATAAAAACAGTAGATAATCTACTGTTTTTATTTGAAAACACATTGGTTATTTACTTGCCTTCTGACAGAGGGATAGGTTACACTTAATGTAGTCGTAAAGAGAGGGTGTTTAGATGAAAAAACGAAATATATTACCAACGTTATTAATTTTAATTGGACTCGGATGTCTTGGTGGTGCTTACATTCTGAATCAAGAAGGTTACCGTCTCTATGCAGCTTTAGCTTGTGGTACATCATTATTTTTCGTAATCATGAGTATTATTGTAATCTCCATTCATAAGGGACAGGATTATGAAGACTTAACCGATGATGAGGAAGAAGATGATCCCTTAGAGCCCGTATTCGACAATCAAGATGAAGAAGATTTCGATATTGCTCTAACCAATCAAAAAAATAAATCAAGCGATTCTAATTCGCAAGCATTTGAAGAAACAAATTCAACACGTATCTTCAACCCTTCAAATTTTGATGATCCGCTGAAGAATGCTACGCCTTTCGTACCAAAAGAAGCGTCTAACCCAGCACTGGAAAGCACAAAACCAACGGACGAATCATCAAGAATTACCTTAACGCTTGTGCGAAGTGATGAAAACCAAGAGAATATCTATCAATTATTACACAAAATGAATGCACGAGGACTCCTCAAAGAATCCGTTGCATACAAAATGAACTATGATCAAATAAAAAATCATAAATTACTGGATAAGTATATCTTTGAAACCATCTTCAACGACATTCCTTCAATCAGTCTTGTTAAGGAGCGTAATCGTAAAGAAACACTTACTCATATTAAAGTTATGGCTGGTGTTTCTGATGATGATCTTGTTCTTATTGGTTACATCCCCACAAAACATCTCGTAGAAGTCCACAAATCTTTCAATTCAATCTATCATATCCGTGGAAAGATTACCGGTGGTCATTATCGAAATTGGAAAGCAGATGGCCAATGCAAACACGGTGAACTTCCTTTTATTGCTTCAATCACAGTCTTTTCAAAATAAGAGCGTAAGCTCTTTTTTTTATGGTTACCTTGATATGAAGATTATCTAATAAGGGGGGATTGTTATTGAAACCACGAACACATTATTAGTCGTCATCCTGGTGCTCTTATCTTATTTTGACTTTAAATTACTTAAAATACCAAAATGTTTTATTTACCTAATCTACATTTTACGAATCATCTGTCCAATACCCATCACAATCGATAACTTTATAAGTTCGATTGTTTTTGGACTCCCTTTTTATCTTTGCTTTCGATTTAGAGCTAGTATAGGATACGGAGATGTCCTACTCATCGAGGCCCTTTGTTTCTACTCTGGAATACAAAAAAGTATAATGGGCATCTATTATATGGGATTCGTTGCGTTTTTTTTCTTATGTTCATTCATACTGAGACGTCAATCCCTAGAAGAACATTACCCGTTTATACCAATTATTAGTATTGGATTCTTTCTTGCACTCTAAAAAAAGACAGATTCCTGTCTTTTTTTACATTTCCGATTCGTTCATTTCATCGTAAAAATCTTGGTAAAAATCTAATAAACGCTGATGCCTTGCTTTACCTATACGTTTGGCTTTTTCTGTCTCGAGTAAATCATAGAGCTTGACTAATTTTTCATCGAAATGTTCAATCGCGTTTCGTTTTGATGTGCGATAAGCTGATAAGGAGTCGATCTCAACACTTTTTAGTGTCGGATCATAGAGCGGTGTCCCCTTACTTCCAGCATAATAAAATGTTCGCGCGATCCCAATAGCACCCATTGCATCGAGATAATCCGCATCCGATACGATTTGTGCAGATCGAATTTTATTTTGAACTCCAAATCCACCTTTATATCCAATTTGAGATACACCGAGAATAATTTCATCCTCAAAGCCCTCAAAATCAAGATTCCATTTCTTAAAAAGATTTTGTAGTGATAACTCGAGATTGTCTGTTTTCAATATTTTATCATCAAACACATCATGTAAATAAGCAATTGATTTTATTACGAACTCATTATCCGTTTCAGAAATTAAGCGTGAAGTGAGATTCACAACACGCTTAATATGATAATAATCATGACCTGATTTGTCCGCAGACATCATCTCAAAAATATTTTGATCAAGATTATTTAAAATAGAAATTTGATTATTGGATAGCATTATCCAAGAGTTCAAGCACTTCTTCTGTTGTTGCACAGTTTAGCGCTTTATCTGTTAATTCTTTCATATCTTCGTAACTTAAATCACGGATAATACGACGTGCTTCTAAAATTGATGAGGCTGACATCGAGAATTCATCAAGACCAAGTCCTAATAATAAAGGAATTGCCTTCTCATCCCCTGCCATTTCACCACACATTCCACACCATTTACCTTCTTTATGGGCACCATCAATCGTCATTTTTACAAGACGTAAAATGGAAGGATTATATGGTTGGTAGAGGTATGATACTTTTTCATTCATACGGTCAGCAGCCATTGAGTATTGGATTAAATCATTTGTTCCGATACTGAAGAAGTCTGCTTCTTTAGCAAATTGATCTGCAAGCATCGCTGCTGCAGGAATTTCTACCATCATTCCAAGTTCAATCTCATCACTATATGCAATACCTTCTTTTGATAGGTTTTTCTTTTCTTCTTCCACAATCGCTTTAGCATCACGGAATTCTTGAATTGTTGCAATCATTGGGAACATGATTGCTAATTTTCCATAAACACTTGCACGAAGAAGTGCCCGAATTTGAACACGGAAAATATCTAATCGGTCAAGGCATAAACGAATTGCTCGATAACCTAAGAATGGATTCATCTCATGTGGAAATTTAAGGTATGATAATTCCTTATCTCCACCAATATCAAGTGTTCGAACGACTACACGACCAGGTGCCATGTTTTCAAGAACAGTCTTGTATGCTTCAAATTGTTCTTCTTCATTTGGTAATTCAGAAGCATCCATGTAAAGGAATTCTGTTCGATAAAGTCCAACAGCTTCTCCACCATTATTAACGACACCCTCTACATCATTAGGTGTACCAATATTTCCGGCAAGTTCAACGTGACGTCCATCTTTTGATACAGATTCAGCATCTTTTAACGCTAGAAGACTCTTACGGTGTTCTGCATATTCTGCAGCTTTTTTAGAGTACGAAGCTTTTTCTTCTTCAGATGGTTTAAAAATGATAACCCCTTCTAAAGCATCAAGAATCACTTCATCACCATGTTCACATTGGTCTAAAAGACTTCCTGCACCCACAACTGCTGGAATCTCTAAACTACGAGCCATAATTGCTGAGTGAGATGTACGTCCACCGATTTCGGTAGCAAAACCTTTAACAAAATTACGGTCCAATTGTGCTGTATCGGATGGTGTTAAATCTTCTGCAACTATTACAACTTCTTCACTAATTGTTGTTAAATCAGGAATGTTTAAGCCACAAGCATGACATTTCATACGATACGTCACATCTTTAATATCTGCAGCACGTTCACGGAAGTAAGGATCATCCATACTTTCAAACATACCAATAAACATATTACCAATTTCGTTAATTGCAAATTCTGCATTAACAGCATCATTTTTGATCATCTCTTCAATCTGACCCACAAATTCTGGATCTTGAGTAACCATTAAGTGAGCATCGAAAATTGCGAGTTCTTCATCAGCAAGACGTCCAACTGCATTTTCTTTAATCGCTGTAATATCCTTTTGAGTAGCAAGAACAGCATCTTGTAATTTTTTGATTTCCTCTTCGGCGTTTGCATCACGTTTTTCAATTTCTAAAACTGGATGTTGAAGTTTAAAAACCTTTGATACTGAAACACCTGCTGAAGCAGCAATACCTTTAATCATAGAATAATCTCCTTTTTCCCTAATTCATCATTGTCATTTTAGCACTTTTTACTAGCGTAATCAAAGTTTTTAGTAAAAGTTAGTATGAAACTTTGATGCTCAATATTGGAATAATCACATTCCAAACATTCCATCTCTATTACAGAGTTGCTCTTATACGCAATTTCCAATTTTTATTATATCTTTTTCAGCCATCTGCTTTATCTTAGTTATAAAAAAAACAGACGATAACCGTCTTGAACCGAACCCCAAATCTTGAACAAAGATGAGGAGGTTCGGTTTTTATATGTCAAAGTTAACAAGAGAAGAGAAAATAGAAATATATACGTTAAGAAAGAACGGAAAAACAATTCCATCACTTTCAAAATCCTATGGTATTAGAGCGAGTGTTATCAATCACCTAGTGCGTCTTATTGATACTCATGGTATTGAGATTTTAAGAAAGGATAGAAACCGTTATTATTCTCCTGAATTCAAACTCGAGGTAATCACCCGTGTCTTGATCCACCACGAATCGATGTCGGCAACTGCTGTAGAAATTGGGCTGAGTTCTGTAGGAATACTTTATAATTGGATACAAGCCTATAAGAAAAACGGTTATAATGTCATTGAGAAGAAACGAGGAAGACCTTCCATGACAAAACAGAAAACAAACGATAAAGATAATTTAACTACTGAAGAAGAGATCAAAGAACTCAAGAAAAAACTTCAATACGTTGAAGCAGAGAATGAATATCTAAAAAAATTGAATGCCGTAGTGAAACAAAGGGTGGAGCGAGAAAAGAAGACAAAGTAAAGGCAGTCTCCTCACTACGACAGAAGTATCCCTTACAGCTCTTACTTGAAATCGCTGGTTTATCGCGATCAACTTACTATTTTTATGTTTCAAAAGTTGATACAGATTTTAAGAATGATGAATTAATGAATTTAATTATTGAAATCTACTACGAAAATAGAGAACTATATGGGTATAGAAGAATAGCCTTGGAGCTTAAGAATCGTGGTCATGTAGTGAATCAAAAGAAAGTGCTGCGCTTAATGGGGAAACTAGGAATACACTCGTTGATACGCAAGAAACGGAAATATTCATCGTATAAGGGAACGGTAGGTTCTGTAGCAGAAAACCATATAAAGCGGGACTTCGAATCGCTCATCCCTAATGAAAAGTGGTTCACTGACGTGACTGAATTTAGAGTCGGTGACAAGAAGTTATATCTTTCTCCAATTCTAGATGCATGTGGACGATACATTATTTCGTACAATGTTTCTACAAGTCCTAATTTAGATCAAATCAAAGACATGCTTGAAAAAGCATTTCGACAAAACACATTCGTTAAAGATCTGATATTTCATTCTGACCAAGGGTGGCAATATCAACATGCATTTTTTGTAGAAACTCTCAAAGAAAAAGACATAATTCAAAGTATGTCAAGAAAAGGGAATAGCATTGATAATGGGTTAATGGAAAGTTTCTTTGGCATAATGAAATCAGAAATGTATTACGGTTTAGAAAAGACGTACAAAAGCATTAAAGAATTAACAATAGCAATCGAAGAATATATCGACTATTATAATAACAAAAGAATTAAGAGCAAACTAAAAGGACTGACTCCTGCACAGTACAGAAATCAATCCTTTAGTTTAACTCTTAATTAAACCGTCCAAGATATTGGGGGCAGTTCATCTGTCATTTCTCAATTACATTTTTTTTACTAATTTCATTCGAATAAATTCTTCACGCTCTTTTTCTTCGAGCGCATCTGAAATTGTTTTGATTTTAATCTCAAGATCTGGAATAACAATTTGTTCAAGTGCATTAGCTCGTTTTCGACTTTTCTCAATTGCTTTTGCAAGTCGGTACATACCGTTGTCCAGTTCAGCTAGTTTTGCTGTATAGAGCTTAACCTGACGCATTTGCAAAAAAACTTCATCAAGTCTCGAATTACTTACACTAAGCGCATATGGAATTTTAACTTCCTTTTCCTCGATGGTTACTTTAGGTATTTCAATCCCCATAACAGATCGATAGACTATTTTAATGTCTTCTTCAACAGGCATTAATTTTGCAATGCGATCAATTACACCTAATGAAACATTTGCACGTTGTAAAGAAAGATATGCTTTATCGTAAGTTTCGTCGATCACATCACGCAATTCTTTAACGTCATCCATCATTTTGGATAACTCTTGCATGAGAATAACTCGTTTTCGATCCATTAGCTCGTAGCCCAACTTTGCTAATCGTAACGACTCTTTACATGCAAGTAAATTTCCTTTAGTAATTAACACGTTAGTGCATTCCTTCTAACAAGACTGCATCCACAAGTTCGGGGCTATTTTCTTTAAAATATACCACTGCAGCAGCATGATCATAATGTGCTTCAAGTAATTTTGAATCAAGGCGGTCAAGATCATGAATTGGTAGCAATGATAACAAATGCCAACCAATATCTAAGGTTTCAGCGACACCGCGGTTTGTTCCATCGCCTTGACCAACAAAATAGTTTTCAAAAATCTTACCGAAAGATAGGTATTTTTGATCCGCTTTCGAAAGTTCATCCAACCCGATAACTGAGGCTAAATTTCGAACATCAATTACTTTTGCATAGGCAGCAAAGAGTTGTGACGAAACACTTGAATGATCGCCCCGAGTTAAACCCTCTCCAATCCCGTCTTTCATTAGACGTGAGAGGGACGGTAAAACGTTTATGGGTGGATAGATTCCTTTTTGCGTCATGCCTCGATCCAGTACAATTTGACCTTCTGTAATATAACCTGTACAGTCCGCAATCGGGTGTGATATATCATCATTAGGCATTGTTAAAATTGGAATTTGAGTTAATGATCCAGTACTTCCTTCAACACATCCTGCTCGCTCATACATGCTTGCAAGATCTGAATAGAGATACCCTGGATATCCCTTTCGACCTGGAACTTCTTCTTTGGAAGAACTATATTCACGCAATGCTTCGCAATATGATGTAATGTCTGTCATCACAACAAGAATATGCATATTTTTTTCAAACGCAAGATATTCAGCCGCAGTAAGTGCAAATCGTGGTGTTAAAATTCGCTCAATGATTGGATCATTGGCAAGGTTTAAGAACATGGTTACGTGATCCATTACACCGTGTTCCATAAATGTCTGTTTAAAGAATGCCGCAACATCATGTTTTACTCCCATCGCAGCAAAGACAATAGCAAAATCTTCATTACTATCTCCATGCAACTTCGCTTGACGAACAATCTGTGCAGCAAGCTCATTATGGGATAACCCACTCCCTGAGAAAATCGGTAATTTTTGTCCACGAATAAGTGTGTTTAACCCGTCAATAGCGGAAACGCCTGTATTAATATAATCTCGAGGATAAATTCTAGATACAGGATTAATAACTCGTCCATTAATATCCGAGAATTTCTCAGTAAACACGGGTCCTAATCCGTCGATTGGAACTCCAGAGCCACTAAAACTTCGACCTAATATTTCTTCAGAAAGACCAATCTCAATAGGCTTTCCAGTTAATCGTGTTAACATGTTTTTCTTCGACATGCCCTCAGTATTTTCAAAAACTTGAATTAATGCTCGCTCACCTTGCAATTCAATAATGCGTCCAAGACGTCTATGATTGTCATCATCTACAAGTTCCACGAGTTCATCAAAGGATGCGTTTTTAACACCTTCAATTGCTACTAGAGGACCATTAATACTCGATAATCCTTTAAATAATATACTCATATCGATCTCCTCCTATTGAATGGACGCAAGTGCGTCGTCTACTTTTTTATAGTATGCATCAAACTTTGATAAATCTTCATCAATGGCATATTTAATTCCCACAATTTCATCAAAAATATGGGTGTTTGTGATTGCGTTCATAGGTTTTTTATCATGTAGCACCAATTGGCATTGTTGATATGTATAGTTAATGAGCTTCAACATTTCAAATTGCTTTTGGAGCGAAACAGAACTGTCGTACTCGTGAAATGCATTTTGTTGTAGGTATCCGACACGAATCACACGTCCCATTTCAAGCGTTAATTTTTGTCTATCTGCCAAGACATCCTGACCAATTAATTTCACAATCTCCATCAGACTTGTTTCTTCATTAAGAATAGATAGAATCATTTGTCGATACTCCAAAAACTCAGGTGCAATATGTTGATCATACCATCCATCTAATTGAACAAGATACTCACTATAGGATAAATTATAGTTTATAGATGGGAAATGACGAATGTACGCTAAAGCTTTATCTAAAGCCCAGAAACAACCAATAAAACGTTGCGTATTTTGTGTTACAGGCTCCGAAAAATCAGCACCTTGAGGTGATATCGCACCAATAATACTAATTGAACCCACATCACCATTGAGCGTATCAACAAACGAACTTCTTTCATAAAAGGCCGCTAACCTTGATGCAAGATAAGCTGGAAATCCTTCTTCTGCTGGCATTTCTTCAAGGCGTCCTGATAACTCTCGCAATGCTTCTGCCCAGCGTGACGTCGAATCAGCCATAAGGGCTACATGATAGCCCATATCACGGTAATACTCTGCAAAGGTAATTCCCGTATAGATAGAGGCCTCACGCGCTGCTACAGGCATGTTAGATGTATTTGCAATTAAAATGGTTCGTTCCATTAGCGTACGTCCCGTTTTTGGATCAATTAATTCTGAAAATTCTTCAAGAACCTGAGCCATTTCATTCCCACGTTCGCCACATCCAATATAGACAATAATATCGGCATCACACCATTTTGCAAGTTGATGTTGAAGCATTGTTTTACCTGCGCCAAAACCACCTGGAATTGCGGCACTACCGCCCTTTACAATTGGAAACAACGTGTCAATAACTCGTTGTCCCGTAATCAATGGTTGCTTCGCATCAATACGACGCGCGACAGGGCGTTCATGGCGAATTGGCCACATTACAGAAAGTGTAAACACGGTTCCATCTTCTAATGTTAATAGCGTATCATCAAGTTTATAAAGTCCATCTTGACACTCCGATACAATAATTCCAGCCGTCGTAGCCATCAAACGATGCTCGATTGAACCTGTTTCTTCAAATGTTGCGTAAATCTGACCTAACTCAACAAAATCACCTTTTGAAACGGAAAAATTCACGTGCCACTCACGATCTTCGGACAATGTACGCATACTTTGACCCACATCGAGATAGGAACCATATTTTTCAGACAATCCTTGGAGAGGACGCCCAATACCATCATAAATATTACCCAAAAGTCCAGGTCCTAACTCAATACTTAAGGGTTGGCCCGTATGTTCAATGGGTTCTCCAACTTTCATAGAAGATGTTGATTCATAAACCTGAATGGTCACGAAATCATCATCGATTCCAATAACTTCTCCTAATAATTTTTGATGTCCAACATACACCATCTCAGACATTGTGAAGTTATCAACATCTTGACTCTTAATAATTGGACCATTAATCCAATAAATTGTACTCATATTGATCACCTCTATATCCATAATTGACTTTCCTGAACAAAATATTTCATTGCATCATTAAATCGAGAATCCAATGTGTAATCATAAACAACATTGCCAACTTCACATAAAAACCCGCCAAGTTCAAGTTCAATAAACTCGATTGTTGCATTTTTTACATCAAATAATAACTGATCTTCTCTGCAAATCGAAATCACTACCGGCAGTGTTGGATCAAGATTTAAATCATCAAGACATTGATCGAGATAATTTTTATAGTCCTCCGATTTTCGAAAATGAACTACTTTCTCCTTAATTTCATTTCCAAATGAATCAAGCAATTCTTGACGACGCATTCTAAGACGCTTTTGCACACTGAATCTTAATTCCGATTCGACGCGACTGCGTTTTTTTTCTTCGCGATCTTTAATACTTCGAATACGTGATTTAATTGAATGTTCAACTTGAATTTTATATGCTGAAAGTTCTGAATCTACTTTTTCTTTTTGAGCACGTTGACTCATTTCTGTATAATTTCGTGCTTCTTCATCAATAATATTAACGATTTCTTTTGAAACCTTAGCTTTTTCTCCAGCCATTTATACCACCTCTCCGATAATTTTAGAAATTGTTTCATCAATCATCGATTGAACTTCATGAGATTTATGTCGGTCTGATATTTCAACAATTAAAGGACTCGACAGATTTAATTTTAAATCTTGAATATACTCACGATCTAAATCGAAAATTTTAGTTGTAAGTAAAATAATTCCAATATCAGCACTGTGAATTGCAGTTTCAAGTTCTTTGTTAAGTTCCTCTTTTTCGTGAACAACCACACCCTCAATACCAGCTAAACGTAGTCCCATTTGGGTATCGATGTTGTCACTGATAAGATACATTTTCATAATTTATTAATAATAAGAATAGCGATTAAGAGCCCATAAATCGCAACCCCTTCAGCAAGTGCAACGAAAATCATTGCTTTACCAAAGTTTTCACCCTTCTCAGAAATAGCACCAATTGCAGCAGGTGCCGCTTGACCAACAGCATATCCAGCACCAAGTACAGAACAGCCTACAGCAATCGAAGCAGCTAAATAAGCCATTCCCTGTGCATTACTTCCTTGAAACGCATTTGAGACAGCTTCATCAGCATGTGTATAACCACTAATCAAAACAACACCAATTAATGCTGCAAAGAAACATGATACTTGGAACCAAACTCGGAACTTCGCATTTTGTGGATCCACTTTTTTCTTATATACCGGTATAAGTGGTAACGTGATAAGACCAATTAAAAGCATTGGTCCGAAAATTTCAAATAATGATAATGACATAAATATTTCCTCCTTAGTAAACTGATTTAAATGGCTTTCCACCACCGTCGTAATAACGACTAAACATTTCATAATATTCCAAACGTAATGTTTGAATACCCACAATAAGTCCTTCTAAACCGATAACGAAAATATTACCGAATATTAAGATTAAAATACCCGCATTTCCCGCCATCTCATTGAGAGTCATAACAACACTCATCATTCCAGCATGTGAAAGGACAAACCCTCCAACACGAAGAAATGACATCGTGTTGGCGATAAAACTTAATAAAACTTCAAATAATTCGAAGAAACTTTCGACTAAGTAACCACCCCAACCTTCATGGGGAGAGGCACTCATTTTATTCATAAGATTCGATAACGGTTCTTTAAATAAAATCATGACTAACGGTAAAACAATAAACAGGAAAATTGTTAGTGGATTGACAGCATTGATTCCTTGAAAATTTAATGCGACGGCCCCCATAATAAACCCGTAAAACATCAAGCCCGCAATACCGTTTTGACTGTAAATTGCGTTCGTGAAATCTTTTTTCTTTAACGATAAAAAGATATTGAGCACTATTGACATTAAAATCAAGAAAACTCCAAGTGTGACTGTTGTTAAGAGCAACGTCATCGTGAAATCAGGACTTGTAACATGAATCGGTAATCCAAATGGCGCTAGAATTGGTTTCAAAATTTCTTCGTTTCCAAAAAACGAACCATAAATTAATCCAAAGAACATGGAGAACATTCCAATTCGGACCGCAACATCTCCAAGCTTAATCCCTTTTTTCTTAGATAAATAATACCCGCCTAATGCGATTACAAACCCTTGACCTAAATCGCCAAACATAATCCCAAACAGCAAGCAATATGTTATTGCAAAAAATGTAGTTGGATCAAATTCGCCATATTTAGGCAAACTGTACATTTCAACAAAAGTCTCAAACGGTCGAGAGAACCAACCATTCCTCAATCGTGTTGGCGGTAATAAACCTTCTTGCGTTGATGCATCAAAGTTTAAAACCTTCATTTCTTTTGGAAATAACGACTCAAAAACCGAAAGTCTTGTTTCTGGAATAAATCCAACAATTACCGCTTCTTGATTGTAGATTGTTATATATTTATAGTATGCCTCTTTCATCGATTGTTCTTTAATATATCCATACATATTCTCTAACAAATCGGCACATTCTTTTCTTAAACTATCATCCGCACCAATCGGTATCGCGAGCGGTTCAAAAAATAACGTCTCAAACATTGGGACAAGATGATTTTCATCTTCTTCCAAACAAATCCAAACAATCCAACCATACTGCTTCGTTCGATGCAATTCTGTGAATACAAATCGTTCATCATTGTGCAGTGTAATTTTAGATAATGAATTAGTAGGAATTCTTCCGAAATGTACACGGATAAAGCCCTCCTCTACTTGATCTAAAGGATACTCTCGCAACTTACTTAATGCTATTTTGTCGTCATCATTTAAACTTGATAAAGACGATTCTTGTCGGTGAAGTGTATTATATCGTTGCTCAGCTTCTTGTAGAGCATTTTCAATTTGTTCCACTGAATAACTGCGATCATGGTTATCACTTAGCGTTAAATGTAAATCTGTAATAATACGCTCACATCGTGAAAGATAACTGTCATAAATTCGATCGTTGGGATATAACAACCCACCGTCTCCATCCTTTACAACTTCCGTCGCAAGTTCAGGATGAAAGTTTGGACAAGTCATAATATTGTCAATCATCGATAACACATTTTTAGGTTCCGTTGATACCATAACAAGTCTCATTTTTTCTATTGCCACTAAACCACCTCCTAAATAATCAGCAACTTAACAATTTCTTCGGGGCTCATCTGGTATCGAACTCCCTCAACAACATCAATAATATTCTCGATTTCTATTTTCAGTAGAAACATATAAGAGAACAAAATCACATCTGAATTTGTTGAAAAACGAATTTTTCGTTTCATGATACTATATCGAATCATATCAAAGTAATATTCGATGTGACGGTCTCCTTCAAAATCCTCATACTTACCATAAGGTGTCTCTTTAAATGCTTCTAAAAAACTGTCTGCGTCGCAGTTAAAAATCCAATCTTGAAGTCTATTTTCTGAGATATAGTATGGTTCATAATGAACGCGTTTTAGAATCTCATTCGATGTCATATTAAAATACTTTTTCATTCGGTAAACGTTCGAAATATTTTCAAGTTCAATATTAATTCGAAAAACTTCGAGTAATTCTTTGTTGTTTGGTTCATGGCGAATTAGATCCAACATACGTTGGTTATAGAATATTTTTAAGCTATCTTCGCACTTTGAAATATCAACAACACTATCTGTAAGGAACGCGAGTGGTTTATTATAAGACGTATGTTCTAAATACTTATAAACCGCTTCAAATGTTGTGCATTGCGCTAAACCATATACATCAAATGACATAAGATGATTAAGATCTTCAACAAAGTCCTCCACAAAATGACTTGTTCCTGCATCAATCGCATGCAGGATAAATATTATTTGCGAGATTTCGACTTCGCGAACATAGAACTCATAAAAATGATGCTTACTAGTTTGAATAAACCGCATAAGACTTAAGAACTCTAAATGTGATTTTAAACGAATACGCTGTTCAAAAAAACCACGGTGAATCCCTTTTTCATTAATGCCTTCTAATACATCCTCGTATCGTGTTTCATTCTTCAAGAAACTTGCAATTCCCGGAATATCAGGCATTTCTAGCATCGATCGATAGTGTGCAGCCGTCAAATGTTGACTATAAAACGAACGTGCCTTTGTAGACATTGCATAATCACTTGCCATCTAATGTAGTAATTCTTTTAAAAAGAATTTGCTCCCATTCTTTTTTGGCTACATTAAACCGCTCGTCCAAGTCCTTGACACGTTCGTTATATTCATGATCTGACATAGGCTTAAGGCGTTCGTAGCGTGCATTAGACTCTTCTCGAATCTTTGCAGATTCGTGTTCAAATACTTCTGATAACGCATTATCTATCGATTTTTTTAATTCTTCAAAGTGTTCTTGATCAAATTCATTCGTCAACTCATGTTCATGAACCAACTGCTTTGCACTTTGATTTGCTTTCAATATTCGAAGAATATGTTCATCCATAATTTGCCCTCCTTAAAAAGACAAAACCTATAATACTCCTATCAAAAATAAATTTCAATAAAATATTCCTTTTTTTATTAAAACTTGGTATAATACACATTGTTGGAGAAATACCCAAGAGGCTGAAGGGGTCGGTCTCGAAAACCGATAGGAGTGAAAGCTCGCGAGGGTTCAAATCCCTCTTTCTCCGCCATAATAAAATTTCAACAATCACTTTGTAGTGATTGTTTTTTTTATTAGCATGTATATCCACATTTAACCACTTTATTGATTTTAAATCAACAACTTACGCGATGTGTTCTTGATTATAAAGAAAAAAGACTCCGTTTGGAGTCTTTTGAATTAACGCATGTAGAATGGTTTTACTTGACGAGGTAAACCTTTTTCGTCAAACATAACTACTGGACGTCCTACTAATAGAGGTGCGATGTAGTCATGTGCTTCTTGAGTGATACCTGCAAATTCTGGTAAGATCCACTCAACTGGGAAGTTCTTAACATGGTTTGCGACATTGCTTGCATCTGTTGCAAAGAATTCAACATCGTATTCTTCTACACCTTCAACACGTTTAAGAGCTACCATTTTACCTGTAAATGATGGTTCCATTGAACGCATGTGTGCTGACATACCAAGTTTGAATGACTCATCAACATCTACTTTTGATTGTTCTGTAGCGTGTGAACGTTGAGCGTTACTTAAATCTTGAACTTTAGCTCGTTCTGAAATACCTGCTTCAAGAATCATTTCACGTAAAGCATTTCCTGCTCCACCAAGAACTGCATGGCCAAATGTATCATTTTTTGATTCACCAGCAGCTAAGTAAGTTCCATCTTCATAACGAACACCTTCACTTACAACGATATAGCATTTATTTTTTTCATCAATGTGTTTTTGAACTGTTTTCAAGAATGCTTCTTTATCGAACGCTAGTTCAGGAAGAACTACCATATCAACAACACCTGAAACACATGCACTTGCTGCTAACCAACCAGCATCGCGTCCCATTGTTTCAAGAATGAATACATCTTGACGTGTATAAACTGTACTATCCAACCATGTTTGGTAAGCAGTTGTAGCAATAAATTTCGCTGCACTTGCAAATCCTGGACAGTGATCGATAACCATAAGGTCATTATCAACAGTTTTTGGACAACCAACAAACTGGAATTCTGTATGTCCATTTGCTTCTGCATATTGTGACAATGCATACACTGTATCCATGGAGTCGTTTCCACCAACGTAGAACATTGTACGGATATCATGTTTTTCTAAAATTGTAAACAATTTTTCGAAATCTGCAACGTTCTCGCGTTTTAACTTATAACGACATGAACCTAAAGCACTTGAAGGTGTTTGACGTAAAACATTGTTTTCGTCTTCACTCATGTGTGTTAAATCCACAAATTTTTCTTCAAGAATTCCCTCAATTCCGTGAAGACCACCTAAAACCACATCATAAATTGGGTTCAGTTGGTTTGCTTTAACGATACCTGCAACAGTAGCGTTAATTACTGATGTTGGCCCACCTGATTGAGCCACTAAACATTTAGCCATATAGTAATCTACTCCTTTATTTTTTACCAATTCCTATTATACACAATAATATCAAAATAGCCAAATAAGAAAGCAATTTCTAAGCGTTTTCTTCTAAGATTTCAGAAACCTCAGCCCATTCATTTTCTCGGTTCTTAATTTCATTATGAATTTCATCTATCGTTTGATTTAATTCATTCATCTTTTCATAATCATGATAATAATCGGGATTGAACCGAAGTTCACGATGGATTTCTAAATCTTCATAATACTCAATCAGTTCTTCTTCAAGTTTCTTTTGTCTATTTTTATATTTTTTTAGATTAACATATTCTTTTTTGTTCGATTCCTTTTGCTCCATGGACTTTTGTTTGTTTTCACTTACAATCTCATTCATACTCTTTTCTGTGTGTTCAAGAACACCATCTTTTAAGAGCAATATATCCGTCGCAAGTTTTTCAATAAAATACCGATCATGCGAAACAAAAATCATAGTACCATCATAATGACTTAATGATTTTTCCAGTGCTTCTTTACCTTGGATATCAAGATGATTGGTTGGTTCATCAAGAACTAGAAGATTATCGTGACTGAGCATTAATTTAATTAAAGACAAACGAACACGTTCACCCCCAGAAAGAACCGAAACAGATTTAAAAACCTCTTCACCCTTAAAAAGAAATTGGCCTAAAGCAGTTCTAATTTCTGTATGATCTAACTGAGGGAAGTCATCCCATACTTCTTCTAAAACAGTTTTTTCCATAGAAAAGTCTAGTAGATTTTGGTCAAAATATCCCATTTCAATTTGATGTCCGAGTAAAATCTCACCACTGAGCGGTTCTAAACGTCCCGCTAAAGATTTTAGAAGCGTTGATTTTCCCGTACCATTATCACCGACAATTGCATAACGACGCCCCCTCGTAAAGGTTTGTGTCACGGTTGTTAAAGGTTTATCATAACCAATAACAAAATCACTTAAGGTTAAAACATCCTTTCCACCTCTTACTTGGGATTTAAATTCTGCTTTAAACTCTTTTGTTTTCGAATCCTTTGTCTCAAGTCGATCAATACGCTCGAGATACTTAATCTTTGATTGAGCAAAAGCTGCTTTATTTTTTTTATATCTAAATTTTTCAATTAGACCTTCAATACGTTCAATTTCTTTTTGTTGATTTCGAACTTTAATATTATGACGCTCAATATCTTTTTCTTTTAGAACTTGATATCCTGAGTAATTACTCGAATATCGTGTCGCAATGTAATCTTCAATCTCCACAACAACATTACATACACGATCTAAAAATAATCGGTCGTGCGATACCACAACGACAGAACCATCGTATGCATTAAGATACCCTTCAAGCCATTCAATCGTAGAAATATCGAGGTGGTTTGTCGGTTCATCAAGAAATAGAATATCTGGCTTGCTTAATAAGAGTCTTACGAACGCTAAACGTGTGATTTGACCTCCGGAAAATGTATTCAATGGTCGATTCAAATCTTCTACAGAAAAATTAAATTTTGTAAGAAGCGTATGAACTTCTGTCTCAATCGAGTATCCACCACGTCTTAAAAATTCAGTTTGAATACGGTCATATGATTTTAGAACCTTTTCACTATGATCCGTCTTCATAATTTGCTCTAAATCATGAAGTTGAGTCTGAAGTTGAGTTATGTCACTGTATGCCTCTGCGAAAAAATCTTTGAGGATCACTTGATCTTGCGTTATATGGATTTGCTCTAGAAATCCAGTCCGGATACCTGACTTCCAAAACACATTCCCTTTATCTAAAATTTCATTACCTGAGAGAACATTTAATAATGTTGTTTTCCCAACACCGTTGGCTCCAATAAGCGCAACTTTTTCATTCTCTTGTATAATTAAATTTAAATCTCTAAAAAGCTCCTGACTTCCAAAAGATTTAAATGCACTTTTAACTTGAACTAACATATACTTTCACCTAATTATTTTGAGTACCCTAATTCTGCAAGAATTCCTGCTACCGTTGCATCAACAATTTTCGAATGTTCTTGTTTCCATGTCTTAAATGTTTCATCATCATTCATGAACCCATATTCAATTACAATCGATTGCATACCCTTGTTACTTGACGACGCAAATTGATTTAATTCGAGATATGTTTCATTCATACTTCCCGCCCCAGTAAAACGACCACCTGCTTCACGTATAGAATCAATGGAATCATACCCATCAACTTGTTCTGGATGATACACACCATCCATACTTCTACCTGAAGACCAGATCGATGGTTTTAAGGACGTTGTATTCATAATGTTTTTCATAATATTTGTAGCGAGCTTATTAGAGGTAAAGTTAGAGTACATAATCGTTGCACCCTTATCACCTTCATATGGACTGTTCGGAAAACGCAATTGAATATAATACTTCGCACCAACATCGTAAGCAGTCTTTAGACGTCCATCCGGACCATTTAATGACTTCGGAAGCTTATCATCACGTGCAATCATTACCGTCAGTCCCTTAGCCTCTAACTGAGTTTTGATTCCTTCAGCGGTACGATACATTTCTTGACTTTCGATTAGATCCGAGCGTTGACCACCATAATCAATATTTCCATTCTCATCTTCAATAAATGCTGCTGGATCAATAACGATATCAATATTTTCTTTCGGTGTTTCTACTGATGAAACCTCTAAAAATACATAATTATCATTCATAACTTCTTGATCGTCATTAAACAAATCCTTATCCGCGATAATTCGAATTTTTTTAGAATAGCCATCCTTGGATACGGAATAAAAGACGTCATCAATTTTATTGTCTGATCGAAGTGACAACTGCTTGAGCCCTTCTAGTATTTTAATTTGATAAAAACCATCTTCAAGCATCTCCATTGGAATTTTATTGTCCAAATCAACGTTCATCATATAGACACTTTCTTCATTTTTACAAAGGTTATTCAAAAACACAGTTTTGCCATCAAAAGGATCTTGTTCATGAACTGTGTATGATTTATTATACAATCCTAACGTTTGTCCATAGATACCATAATCATTCAAATCAATGGGCGGTTGATGTTCTAAATGTGCAAGGATTTCTTGTGTTTGAACAAAATCCGTCTTACATATCGAAAAATGAGAATCCATTTCTTGATTTGCAGGCTTATAAAGGTCATAAACAGCATAAACTAGCAGCCCTACTAATAGAATAAAAGGAACTACAATTTTGTAGTTCGCTCTTTTTCTTTCTTTTGGAACATAATTTGATTTAAAATCCATGTCCTACTCCTAGTAATCTAAATGACGTGGTGTACGTGCAAATGGAAGCACATCACGAATATTAGTCATTGAAGTAATATACATTAAGAAACGCTCGAATCCAATTCCAAATCCTGCATGCTTGACACCGCCATAACGTCTTAAATCAAGATACCATTCAAGACTCTCTTTTGGTATATCAAGTTCTTCCATACGTTTTTCAAGGACATCAAGACGCTCTTCACGCTGTGATCCACCTACGAGTTCACCAACGTGCGGAACGAGTAAATCACAAGCTGCTACGGTTTTACCATCATCGTTGAGACGCATATAGAATGACTTAATTTCTTTAGGGTAGTCCGTAATGAATACAGGTCCTTTAACAACTTCTTCACTAATAAAACGTTCGTGTTCTGACTGCAAGTCCGTTCCCCATTCAACTTTATATTCAAAGCGGTCATTCTCTTTTTGAAGTAACTCGACTGCTTCAGTATAAGTCATTCGCTTGAATTCACTTGAGAGTAATTGATTGAGTCGCTCTAACAATGATGTATCAATACGTTCATTGAAGAATTTCATTTCCTCAGGTGCATTTTCAAGGACATATTCAATACAATATTTTACAAGGTCTTCGATTAAATTCATATTGTCTTCGAGATCTGCAAACGCAATCTCTGGCTCAACCATCCAAAATTCACTTGCATGGCGGGCTGTATTTGAGTTTTCTGCACGGAAAGTTGGACCAAATGTATACACATCCCTAAATGCAAGTGCGAAAGCTTCTGCATGCAATTGTCCAGATACCGTAAGGCTTGCCTTTTTTCCGAAGAAATCCTTTTCATATTTTGCATCATCACGTGTTGTAACAACAAACGCTTCTCCTGCGCCTTCAGCATCATTTCCAGTAATAACTGGGGTATGAACGTAAACAAATCCTTGGTTTTGGAAAAATTCATGAATTGCCATTGAAAGCACCGATCGAACACGGAAAACTGCCATGAATGAGTTGGTACGAACGCGTAAATGAGCAATCTCACGTAAATACTCGTAGCTATGGCGTTTTTTCTGTAACGGATAGTCTGAACTGCATTCACCTTCCAACTTGACTTCTTTAACTTCAATTTCAAAAGGTTGTTTACCATCAGGTGTTACTTTAAACAAACCTGTTACGGTAATGGCTGTTCCTGTATTATATTTACCAATTTCATCATAATTTTCAAGATTTGCTGCATATACACATTGAGCACTTCTAAAATAGGTTCCGTCGTTCAGTTCTATAAACCCAACATTTTTCCCTTTGCGGTTGGTTCGAACCCAACCTTGCAATTGAACAAACTCAATTGCATCTACTTCAATTTCCGATCCATATGCTAATAAGTCATAGCACTCTCGTATTGTTAAATATGAAATCATCTTTACACCTCAACTATTTTTAACGAATATTATTAGTTTGGAAAATTAATTCCTGAACCGTAGATACGACATCTACAGTTTTTACGATTACATGTTTTGGAACTTGAATATGTTCACTCGAAAAGTCAACAATTCCTACAATTCCTAAATCCACAAGTTTATCGATTGTTTCTTGCACATTTTTTGAAACCGTTACGATAGCAATGCGACATCCTTTAGGCATTCGCTCTTCCAACTCACTCATATGGTAAATCGGAATGTCCGATGCCTCCCCTAATTTATTAGGATCAATATCAAATGCACACGCAATTTCTCCAACTACGTGATTCCAACGATTATAATTTAGAATAGCACGCCCTAAATTACCGGCACCCACTAAAATCAACTCTTCTTCAAAACTCACACCTAAAAGATTATCAAACGTTTCAATTAACGTTTTCACATCATAACCATATCCTTGCTTACCGAGAGAACCAATAAACGAAAAATCACGACGAATTGTAGTAGATTCAATATCTACAAATAAAGATAATTCTCGCGATAAAATACGTTCAACTCCCATATTATAGAGTTTTCTTAATGCCTTTAAATATATAGGGTACCTTTGCATAGTTGCCTTTGGTACATTAGATATATTACTCATGATATCACCACCGTGTAAATCATATCACAAAGTCTTCCTATATTAAATGTGAAAACTTTAATAAGAAATTAGTTGTTTGTTAGAAAGAGCCGATATTTCACAATCTCCGCGCACACCTTTATCATAAGCGATTTGACCAGCTAATCCGATCATGGCCGCTTGATCCATACATGCCCAAAGTGGCGGAACTAAAATATTTAAGTTTGGATATTTTATATTTAAATCTACAATTTGTTTACGAACCTCTGAGTTAGCAGCGACCCCGCCTGCCAACACAAGCGATTTATATTGAATTGTTGAGTTCTCAAGAGCGTATTCAACACGTGACATGAGCTCTCTAACCGCTGCATGCTGGAATGCATATGCAACATCTTCTACAATAACCTCACGACCATTGCGCTCCTCACGAAGCGTTAATTGTCTCACTGCAGATTTTAGTCCGCTAAAAGAGAAATCCAGTGGATTTTCTGTTTTTACTTTTGGTAATTGATAATTCGTTTTTCCTGTCTGTGCGAGTTTGTCAATTACCGGTCCACCGGGATAGCCTAATCCAAGTAGACGCGAAACCTTATCAAATGCCTCTCCTACCGCATCATCCTGAGTCTTACCAATTACTTCGAATTGATATTCATCGATCATTGAGACGAGCTCAGTATGACCTCCCGAAATAACAAGAGCAAGTAATGGAAATTTCAAATCTCCAACCAATTTATTGGCATAAATATGACCCGCAATATGGTGTACTGGTACCAAAGGTTTTCCTAAACTCCAGGCAATTGTTTTGGCTGCCATAACACCTACGTGTAAAGACCCAATTAAACCGGGTCCTTGTGTAACAGCAATCGCATCCACGTCTTCAATTTTTATATCTGCTTTGTTTAAAGCATCCTTAATTACGATGTTGATGTTCTCTACATGAAGTCTTGAAGCGACTTCTGGAAAAACACCACCATATTGTTTATGAATTTCAATTTGAGTTGATACCGAGTTACTTAAAACCTCAATACCGTCTTTAATTATTGCGCAAGATGTTTCATCACAACTTGACTCTATAGCTAATATTAACATTTATAACACCTTTCTCATCACAACTGCATTTCTGTTTGTACCATAATAATTTTGACGAATTGATATCATTTCAAAATTAAATTTTAGATAGAATTGGAGTGCATTTGTATTATTTTCTTCAACTTCTAAGAAGATTTCTTTTACCTTGTAATTTATGGAAATACTACATAGATGATTCATAAGTTTCTTTCCATAACCTTGGGATTGATAATCTGGATGAATTGCAATTTGGAGTATATCACATGTATCTCCAATCAACCTAAGACTATAAAAACCAATCACGCTATGATTCGTTTCAATGACATCCACCACGGAATTTATGTTTGATAGTTCATCCAAATATTGTTTTTCAGTCCAATGCGAAGCAAGTGTAAGTTGATCAATTTGAATAATTGCTTGAACATCATCAATTGTTGCGTTACGAATCATTATTTGATGTAATTCGGAACAAGTAAATCAATATTTGTTTCTACTTCCCAAGAGTCCTTTACATCAAGAATATTCTGTATAATGCGTGGGTTTTCTGATTTTTGATCCAACAAATCCAGATCACCAAATAAATCAAGATCAATATCCTTTAATTCATCCATCATATATATACGCTCATCATTAACTATACCATTTGATACATAAGCACCGAACACACGACCTGATCGCGCATCAATGAATGAGAAACCATTATTATTTCCAGATAAAGAAAGCAATGTATTAACTTTATAAACCTTTAGTTTATGATTAGTCAGTGCAAATGTTTTAGCGAAAGTCATCCCAATTCTTAAACCAGTGTAACTTCCTGGTCCACTTGTAATTACGACTTGGTCGATATCCATAGGAACCAATTTAGCTTCTCGAATTGCTTCATCCACATAAGTTAATAAAAATTCAGATTGCTTTTTATCCATAAGAGATTGTTTATTTACTTTCAAGGTCCCATCAACCTCCAAGCCAACAGCAAGAAATTTATGCGATGTATCAATAATTAGTGTATTCATTAATTCAGCTCCTCAATTGTAATTGTTCTCTCATTTTCATCATCATAATCAAGAGTTATTAGATAGTCTATTTTGAAATCCAAGTCATCCAGATATTTTCCCCATTCGAGTACGACAACATTTTCATCGTCTAACAAATCAAATAAACCAATCGCATCCGAAGAAACACCTTCTAATCGATATGCATCAATATGTTTTAAATTCAGTCGACCGTCGTATTCCTTTAGAATCGTAAATGTCGGACTACTAATTGTCTCAGAAATATTTAAACCCTTCGCAAGGCCTTTTGTAAACGCAGTTTTTCCAACGCCTAGATCACCTGCTAAAGATATAAGGCAACCCTTTGACAGACTTTGTCCAAATTGCTCTCCTAATTGCATTGTCTCAGTTACTGAGTATGTTTTTATTTGTTTTTTCATTTTCATCACCATCCGAATAATTATATCACACTTCTTACACAAATATAAAAAAAAGACACTCTAAATAGAGTGTCAAATTACCTGGCGATGAACTATCTTCACTAGCGCTTGGCTAGATATTGTCGCCGCTAAAGTGCTTAACTTCTGTGTTCGAGATGGGAACAGGTGTGACCACTTCGCTAAAACCACCAGATCTTAGTGCTTTAGAGAGATGAACTCTCAAAACTGAATAACAGAAATTTGATCTTTTTCGAATCGTTGTATCTTTTGTGATTAAAACCTCGACCTATTAGTATCAGTCAGCTCCACATATCACTATGCTTCCACCTCTGACCTATCAACCTGATCGTCTCTCAGGGGTCTTACTACTTACGTATGGGAAATCTCATCTTGGAGTTGGCTTCGTGCTTAGATGCTTTCAGCGCTTATCCAGTCCATACTTAGCTACCCAGCGATGCCCTTGGCAGAACAACTGGTACACCAGCGGTATGTCCATCCCGGTCCTCTCGTACTAGGGACAGCGCTCCTCAAATTTCCTACGCCCACAACAGATAGGGACCGAACTGTCTCACGACGTTCTGAACCCAGCTCGCGTACCGCTTTAATGGGCGGACAGCCCAACCCTTGGAACCTAATTCAGCTCCAGGATGCGATGAGCCGACATCGAGGTGCCAAACCTCGCCGTCGATGTGAACTCTTGGGCGAGATTAGCCTGTTATCCCCAGGGTAGCTTTTATCCGTTAAGCGACGGCCCTTCCACGCGGAACCGCCGGATCACTAAGCCCGACTTTCGTCCCTGCTCGACTTGTAGGTCTCGCAGTCAAGCACCCTTCTGCCTTTACGCTCGTCGATTGATTTCCAACCAATCTGAGGGTACCTTTGGGCGCCTCCGTTACTCTTTAGGAGGCGACCGCCCCAGTCAAACTGCCCACCTGACACTCTCCCGGTACCGGATCACGGTACGCGGTTAGAACTTCAAACATACAAGAGTGGTATCCCAATGGCGACTCCACATATACTAGCGTACATGCTTCATAGTCTCCCACCTATCCTGTACATGTAGGCTCAAAGTTCAATATCAAGCTACAGTAAAGCTCCATGGGGTCTTTCCGTCTAGTTGCGGGTAACCGGCATCTTTACCGGTACTAAGATTTCACCGAGTCTGCTGCCGAGACAGCGCCCAAATCGTTACACCTTTCGTGCGGGTCGGAACTTACCCGACAAGGAATTTCGCTACCTTAGGACCGTTATAGTTACGGCCGCCGTTCACTGGGGCTTCAGTTCAATGCTTCGAACGAATTCTAACATATTCCCTTAACCTTCCAGCACCGGGCAGGTGTCACCCCCTATACTTCGTCTTGCGACTTTGCAGAGAGCTGTGTTTTAGTTAAACAGTCGCTTGGGCCTCTTCACTGCGGCTCTTACGAGCACCCCTTCTCCCGAAGTTACGGGGTCATTTTGCCGAGTTCCTTGGCAACAGTTCTCTCGCTCACCTTAGGATTCTCTCCTTGCCTACCTGTGTCGGTTTTGGTACGGGCCAATACATAATTAACGCTAGAAACTTTTCTTGAGAGCTGGCATCAGTTACTTCGCTACTTCCTCACGGGTTCACTCCTCATAACGCCTTTGCTTTGCATGGCGGATTTGCCTACCATACAGCTCCTTCGCTTAAACCAGCACTTCCAGTCGCTGGCTTAACCTAGCCTTCTCTGTCATTCCTTCACTTATGTATCGGGTACAGGAATATCAACCTGTTGTCCATCGACTACGCTTTTCAGCCTCATCTTAGGTCCCGACTTACCCAGGGAGGACGAGCCTTCCCCTGGAAACCTTAGGCAATCGGTGTGTCAGATTCTCACTGACATCTCGCTACTCACACCGGCATTCTCACTTCTATACACTCCACTGCTCCTTACGGTACAGCTTCAACGCAGTATAGAACGCTCCCCTACCATTTATTGAAACAATAAATCCATAGTTTCGGTATCATACTTAGCCCCGGTACATTTTCGGCGCAGGGTCACTCGACTAGTGAGCTGTTACGCACTCTTTAAAGGATGGCTGCTTCTGAGCCAACCTCCTAGTTGTCTGTGCATCCCCACATCCTTTTCCACTTAGCATAAATTTTGGGACCTTAACTGATGGTCTGGGCTGTTTCCCTTTCGACTACGGACCTTATCACCCATAGTCTGACTGCCAACTACTATCCACTGGCATTCGGAGTTTGATTATATTCAGTACCCCGAGATGGGGCCATCATACATTCAGTGCTCTACCTCCAGTGGCCTTACATTGACGCTAGCCCTAAAGCTATTTCGGGGAGAACCAGCTATATCTGAGTTCGATTGGAATTTCTCCGCTAGCCACAACTCATCCGCCAGCTTTTCAACGATGGTCGGTTCGGTCCTCCATTTGGTTTCACCCAAACTTCAACCTGGTCATGGCTAGATCACTCAGTTTCGGGTCTACCACAATGTACTATATCGCCCTATTAAGACTCGCTTTCGCTTCGGCTCCGTCTCTTCAACTTAACCTCGCACATTATGAGTAACTCGCCGGTTCATTCTACAAAAGGCACGCCATCACCCATTAACGGGCTCTGACTTCTTGTAAGCATACGGTTTCAGGATCTATTTCACTCCGCTTCCGCGGTTCTTTTCACCTTTCCCTCACGGTACTGGTTCACTATCGGTCACTAAGGAGTATTTAGCCTTACCGGGTGGTCCCGGTTGATTCCGACAAGGTTTCACGTGCCTCGCCGTACTCAGGATACCACTAGAGTATCTTACGCTTTCGTCTACAGGGTTTGCACCTTCTTTGACTGGCCTTTCAATGCCATTCGACTAGCTTCGATATCCCACGTTGTGGTCCTACTACCCCATCACGAAGATGGTTTGGGCTTTTCCCGTTTCGCTCGCCACTACTCAGGGAATCACTTTTGTTTTCTTTTCCTCTTGCTACTAAGATGTTTCAGTTCGCAAGGTTGCCTCATCATAAACTATGTATTCATTTATGTGTAATACTGCATAACCAGTATTGGGTTTCCCCATTCGGATACCCCCGGATCGTTGTGTACGTACCACTCCCCGAGGCATTTCGCTGTTAGTCGCGTCCTTCATCAGCTCTTAGTGCCTAGGCATCCACCGTACGCCCTTACATATTTAATCACATGTAATTTCGCGCCCTAATTCTTAAAATCAGGTTTTTTTTACGCTTATCGCTTGATAAGCTGTGTGTTTGCTTTGATTGCTTACTTAATTGCTTAAGTTACTGTTTTTGTTTAACTTGATGTAAATCTAGTTTTATACAACTATTCGAAAAGATCATGTTGATAACATTTATTTCTTTGTCTATCTCTTTTTCTTTTCTGTTATTCAGTTTTCAAAGATCATTTTTCTTGAGATTCCAACGGACTCTCAAAACTAAACAGGAAACTTTAGGTGTCAACTTCACGTCTTTCTAATTACTCCTTAGAAAGGAGGTGATCCATCCCCACCTTCCGGTAGGGATACCTTGTTACGACTTAACCCCAATCATCGATCCTACCTTCGACGGCTCCCTCCTAGTAAACTAGGTTAGGCCACCGGCTTCGGGTATTACCAACTCTCATGGTTTGACGGGCGGTGTGTACAAGGCCCGAGAACGTATTCACCGCGGCATTCTGATCCGCGATTACTAGCGATTCCGACTTCATGGAGTCGAGTTGCAGACTCCAATCCGAACTGAGACGTACTTTCTGAGATTCGCTCCGCATCGCTGCTTCGCTGCCCTCTGTATACGCCATTGTAGTACGTGTGTAGCCCAGATCATAAGGGGCATGATGATTTGACGTCATCCCCACCTTCCTCCGGTTTATCACCGGCAGTCTCTTTAGAGTCCCCAACTTAATGCTGGTAACTAAAGACAAGGGTTGCGCTCGTTGCGGGACTTAACCCAACATCTCACGACACGAGCTGACGACAACCATGCACCACCTGTATCCGCCATAACTATTACACATCTCTGTGCTTTTGCGCGGTATGTCAAGACCTGGTAAGGTTCTTCGCGTTGCTTCGAATTAAACCACATACTCCACCGCTTGTGCGGGCCCCCGTCAATTCCTTTGAGTTTTACGCTTGCGCGCATACTCCCCAGGCGGGATACTTATTGCGTTAACTACAGCACTGAATTTCTCCAACACTTAGTATCCATCGTTTACGGCGTGGACTACTAGGGTATCTAATCCTATTTGCTCCCCACGCTTTCGAGCCTCAGCGTCAGTTACAGGCCAGTTAGCCGCCTTCGCCACTGGTGTTCCTCCATATATCTACGCATTTTACCGCTACACATGGAATTCCACTAACCTCTCCTGCACTCTAGTCTACCAGTTTCTATGGCATCACGGGGTTAAGCCCCGAACTTTAACCATAAACTTGATAAACCGCCTGCGCTCCCTTTACGCCCAATAATTCCGGATAACGCTTGCCACCTACGTATTACCGCGGCTGCTGGCACGTAGTTAGCCGTGGCTTTCTGGTAAGGTACCGTCATATAAGAAGCATTCCCTCTTCCTATCGTTCTTCCCTTACAACAGAGCTTTACAACCCGAAGGCCGTCTTCACTCACGCGGCGTTGCTCGGTCAGGGTTTCCCCCATTGCCGAAAATTCCCTACTGCTGCCTCCCGTAGGAGTCTGGGCCGTGTCTCAGTCCCAGTGTGGCCGGTCACCCTCTCAGGTCGGCTACGCATCATCGTCTTGGTAAGCCGTTACCTTACCAACTAACTAATGCGCCATAAGCCCATCTCGTTGTGATGTATCCCATCTTTAATTAATCTAAGATGTCTTAGATTAACGTATCCGGTATTAGCAGAAGTTTCCCTCTGTTATCCCAGGCATCGAGGCAGGTTGCTTATGTATTACTCACCCGTTCGCCACTAAGTTCCAAGGAGCAAGCTCCTCTTCACTTCGTTCGACTTGCATGTATTAGGCACGCCGCCAGCGTTCATCCTGAGCCAGGATCAAACTCTCCATTTGATTCTTTCTCTTTTTAACTCTGACGAGTTTTGTTTATTTATTTATCCGTATTTCTTTTTGAAATTGACGTTTCCTGTTTAGTTTTCAAAGACCATTTTCTGCACTCGGTTTCCCTTAGCGCTTGTATATAATACCACCCTCTTTATCCACCGTCAACACTATTTTCACTTTATTTTGACATTTCTTCTTTTTTTAGGTCTTTTCCGCCTTTTCGTGATTTTCACGGTTCATTCCACCCGTTTTTACCCCGTTTTTGATTCATTCCTCAGCCCTTTTATCTGCATTTTAATCGATAATTTCGTGATGTTTCTTTCGTGGATCCATACTTTCGAGGCTTTAGTTCATCGAAAACAGACCGACTTTCTACGCATTTATTTTCATCCTTATTTTAAAGAAGCAACGTTTAATAGATTTCATCGTAAATGCATCGCGTGTTGCATGGAGATGCATAAAAAAAAGACACTCTAAATAGAGTGTCAAATTACCTGGCGATGAACTATCTTCACTAGCGCTTGGCTAGATATTGTCGCCGCTAAAGTGCTTAACTTCTGTGTTCGAGATGGGAACAGGTGTGACCACTTCGCTAAAACCACCAGATCTTAGTGCTTTAGAGAGATGAACTCTCAAAACTGAATAACAGAAATTTGATCTTTTTCGAATCGTTGTATCTTTTGTGATTAAAACCTCGACCTATTAGTATCAGTCAGCTCCACATATCACTATGCTTCCACCTCTGACCTATCAACCTGATCGTCTCTCAGGGGTCTTACTACTTACGTATGGGAAATCTCATCTTGGAGTTGGCTTCGTGCTTAGATGCTTTCAGCGCTTATCCAGTCCATACTTAGCTACCCAGCGATGCCCTTGGCAGAACAACTGGTACACCAGCGGTATGTCCATCCCGGTCCTCTCGTACTAGGGACAGCGCTCCTCAAATTTCCTACGCCCACAACAGATAGGGACCGAACTGTCTCACGACGTTCTGAACCCAGCTCGCGTACCGCTTTAATGGGCGGACAGCCCAACCCTTGGAACCTAATTCAGCTCCAGGATGCGATGAGCCGACATCGAGGTGCCAAACCTCGCCGTCGATGTGAACTCTTGGGCGAGATTAGCCTGTTATCCCCAGGGTAGCTTTTATCCGTTAAGCGACGGCCCTTCCACGCGGAACCGCCGGATCACTAAGCCCGACTTTCGTCCCTGCTCGACTTGTAGGTCTCGCAGTCAAGCACCCTTCTGCCTTTACGCTCGTCGATTGATTTCCAACCAATCTGAGGGTACCTTTGGGCGCCTCCGTTACTCTTTAGGAGGCGACCGCCCCAGTCAAACTGCCCACCTGACACTCTCCCGGTACCGGATCACGGTACGCGGTTAGAACTTCAAACATACAAGAGTGGTATCCCAATGGCGACTCCACATATACTAGCGTACATGCTTCATAGTCTCCCACCTATCCTGTACATGTAGGCTCAAAGTTCAATATCAAGCTACAGTAAAGCTCCATGGGGTCTTTCCGTCTAGTTGCGGGTAACCGGCATCTTTACCGGTACTAAGATTTCACCGAGTCTGCTGCCGAGACAGCGCCCAAATCGTTACACCTTTCGTGCGGGTCGGAACTTACCCGACAAGGAATTTCGCTACCTTAGGACCGTTATAGTTACGGCCGCCGTTCACTGGGGCTTCAGTTCAATGCTTCGAACGAATTCTAACATATTCCCTTAACCTTCCAGCACCGGGCAGGTGTCACCCCCTATACTTCGTCTTGCGACTTTGCAGAGAGCTGTGTTTTAGTTAAACAGTCGCTTGGGCCTCTTCACTGCGGCTCTTACGAGCACCCCTTCTCCCGAAGTTACGGGGTCATTTTGCCGAGTTCCTTGGCAACAGTTCTCTCGCTCACCTTAGGATTCTCTCCTTGCCTACCTGTGTCGGTTTTGGTACGGGCCAATACATAATTAACGCTAGAAACTTTTCTTGAGAGCTGGCATCAGTTACTTCGCTACTTCCTCACGGGTTCACTCCTCATAACGCCTTTGCTTTGCATGGCGGATTTGCCTACCATACAGCTCCTTCGCTTAAACCAGCACTTCCAGTCGCTGGCTTAACCTAGCCTTCTCTGTCATTCCTTCACTTATGTATCGGGTACAGGAATATCAACCTGTTGTCCATCGACTACGCTTTTCAGCCTCATCTTAGGTCCCGACTTACCCAGGGAGGACGAGCCTTCCCCTGGAAACCTTAGGCAATCGGTGTGTCAGATTCTCACTGACATCTCGCTACTCACACCGGCATTCTCACTTCTATACACTCCACTGCTCCTTACGGTACAGCTTCAACGCAGTATAGAACGCTCCCCTACCATTTATTGAAACAATAAATCCATAGTTTCGGTATCATACTTAGCCCCGGTACATTTTCGGCGCAGGGTCACTCGACTAGTGAGCTGTTACGCACTCTTTAAAGGATGGCTGCTTCTGAGCCAACCTCCTAGTTGTCTGTGCATCCCCACATCCTTTTCCACTTAGCATGAATTTTGGGACCTTAACTGATGGTCTGGGCTGTTTCCCTTTCGACTACGGACCTTATCACCCATAGTCTGACTGCCAACTACTATCCACTGGCATTCGGAGTTTGATTATATTCAGTACCCCGAGATGGGGCCATCATACATTCAGTGCTCTACCTCCAGTGGCCTTACATTGACGCTAGCCCTAAAGCTATTTCGGGGAGAACCAGCTATATCTGAGTTCGATTGGAATTTCTCCGCTAGCCACAACTCATCCGCCAGCTTTTCAACGATGGTCGGTTCGGTCCTCCATTTGGTTTCACCCAAACTTCAACCTGGTCATGGCTAGATCACTCAGTTTCGGGTCTACCACAATGTACTATATCGCCCTATTAAGACTCGCTTTCGCTTCGGCTCCGTCTCTTCAACTTAACCTCGCACATTATGAGTAACTCGCCGGTTCATTCTACAAAAGGCACGCCATCACCCATTAACGGGCTCTGACTTCTTGTAAGCATACGGTTTCAGGATCTATTTCACTCCGCTTCCGCGGTTCTTTTCACCTTTCCCTCACGGTACTGGTTCACTATCGGTCACTAAGGAGTATTTAGCCTTACCGGGTGGTCCCGGTTGATTCCGACAAGGTTTCACGTGCCTCGCCGTACTCAGGATACCACTAGAGTATCTTACGCTTTCGTCTACAGGGTTTGCACCTTCTTTGACTGGCCTTTCAATGCCATTCGACTAGCTTCGATATCCCACGTTGTGGTCCTACTACCCCATCACGAAGATGGTTTGGGCTTTTCCCGTTTCGCTCGCCACTACTCAGGGAATCACTTTTGTTTTCTTTTCCTCTTGCTACTAAGATGTTTCAGTTCGCAAGGTTGCCTCATCATAAACTATGTATTCATTTATGTGTAATACTGCATAACCAGTATTGGGTTTCCCCATTCGGATACCCCCGGATCGTTGTGTACGTACCACTCCCCGAGGCATTTCGCTGTTAGTCGCGTCCTTCATCAGCTCTTAGTGCCTAGGCATCCACCGTACGCCCTTACATATTTAATCACATGTAATTTCGCGCCCTAATTCTTAAAATCAGGTTTTTTTACGCTTATCGCTTGATAAGCTGTGTGTTTGCTTTGATTGCTTACTTAATTGCTTAAGTTACTGTTTTTGTTTAACTTGATGTAAATCTAGTTTTATACAACTATTCGAAAAGATCATGTTGATAACATTTATTTCTTTGTCTATCTCTTTTTCTTTTCTGTTATTCAGTTTTCAAAGATCATTTTTCTTGAGATTCCAACGGACTCTCAAAACTAAACAGGAAACTTTAGGTGTCAACTTCACGTCTTTCTAATTACTCCTTAGAAAGGAGGTGATCCATCCCCACCTTCCGGTAGGGATACCTTGTTACGACTTAACCCCAATCATCGATCCTACCTTCGACGGCTCCCTCCTAGTAAACTAGGTTAGGCCACCGGCTTCGGGTATTACCAACTCTCATGGTTTGACGGGCGGTGTGTACAAGGCCCGAGAACGTATTCACCGCGGCATTCTGATCCGCGATTACTAGCGATTCCGACTTCATGGAGTCGAGTTGCAGACTCCAATCCGAACTGAGACGTACTTTCTGAGATTCGCTCCGCATCGCTGCTTCGCTGCCCTCTGTATACGCCATTGTAGTACGTGTGTAGCCCAGATCATAAGGGGCATGATGATTTGACGTCATCCCCACCTTCCTCCGGTTTATCACCGGCAGTCTCTTTAGAGTCCCCAACTTAATGCTGGTAACTAAAGACAAGGGTTGCGCTCGTTGCGGGACTTAACCCAACATCTCACGACACGAGCTGACGACAACCATGCACCACCTGTATCCGCCATAACTATTACACATCTCTGTGCTTTTGCGCGGTATGTCAAGACCTGGTAAGGTTCTTCGCGTTGCTTCGAATTAAACCACATACTCCACCGCTTGTGCGGGCCCCCGTCAATTCCTTTGAGTTTTACGCTTGCGCGCATACTCCCCAGGCGGGATACTTATTGCGTTAACTACAGCACTGAATTTCTCCAACACTTAGTATCCATCGTTTACGGCGTGGACTACTAGGGTATCTAATCCTATTTGCTCCCCACGCTTTCGAGCCTCAGCGTCAGTTACAGGCCAGTTAGCCGCCTTCGCCACTGGTGTTCCTCCATATATCTACGCATTTTACCGCTACACATGGAATTCCACTAACCTCTCCTGCACTCTAGTCTACCAGTTTCTATGGCATCACGGGGTTAAGCCCCGAACTTTAACCATAAACTTGATAAACCGCCTGCGCTCCCTTTACGCCCAATAATTCCGGATAACGCTTGCCACCTACGTATTACCGCGGCTGCTGGCACGTAGTTAGCCGTGGCTTTCTGGTAAGGTACCGTCATATAAGAAGCATTCCCTCTTCCTATCGTTCTTCCCTTACAACAGAGCTTTACAACCCGAAGGCCGTCTTCACTCACGCGGCGTTGCTCGGTCAGGGTTTCCCCCATTGCCGAAAATTCCCTACTGCTGCCTCCCGTAGGAGTCTGGGCCGTGTCTCAGTCCCAGTGTGGCCGGTCACCCTCTCAGGTCGGCTACGCATCATCGTCTTGGTAAGCCGTTACCTTACCAACTAACTAATGCGCCATAAGCCCATCTCGTTGTGATGTATCCCATCTTTAATTAATCTAAGATGTCTTAGATTAACGTATCCGGTATTAGCAGAAGTTTCCCTCTGTTATCCCAGGCATCGAGGCAGGTTGCTTATGTATTACTCACCCGTTCGCCACTAAGTTCCAAGGAGCAAGCTCCTCTTCACTTCGTTCGACTTGCATGTATTAGGCACGCCGCCAGCGTTCATCCTGAGCCAGGATCAAACTCTCCATTTGATTCTTTCTCTTTTTAACTCTGACGAGTTTTGTTTATTTATTTATCCGTATTTCTTTTTGAAATTGACGTTTCCTGTTTAGTTTTCAAAGACCATTTTCTGCACTCGGTTTCCCTTAGCGCTTGTATATAATACCACCCTCTTTATCCACCGTCAACACTATTTTCACTTTATTTTGACATTTCTTCTTTTTTTAGGTCTTTTCCGCCTTTTCGTGATTTTCACGGTTCATTCCACCCGTTTTTACCCCGTTTTTGATTCATTCCTCAGCCCTTTTATCTGCATTTTAATCGATAATTTCGTGATGTTTCTTTCGTGGATCCATACTTTCGAGGCTTTAGTTCATCGAAAACAGACCGACTTTCTACGCATTTATTTTCATCCTTATTTTAAAGAAGCAACGTTTAATAGATTTCATCGTAAATGCATCGCGTGTTGCATGGAGATATATAAAAAAAAGACACTCTAAATAGAGTGTCAAATTACCTGGCGATGAACTATCTTCACTAGCGCTTGGCTAGATATTGTCGCCGCTAAAGTGCTTAACTTCTGTGTTCGAGATGGGAACAGGTGTGACCACTTCGCTAAAACCACCAGATCTTAGTGCTTTAGAGAGATGAACTCTCAAAACTGAATAACAGAAATTTGATCTTTTTCGAATCGTTGTATCTTTTGTGATTAAAACCTCGACCTATTAGTATCAGTCAGCTCCACATATCACTATGCTTCCACCTCTGACCTATCAACCTGATCGTCTCTCAGGGGTCTTACTACTTACGTATGGGAAATCTCATCTTGGAGTTGGCTTCGTGCTTAGATGCTTTCAGCGCTTATCCAGTCCATACTTAGCTACCCAGCGATGCCCTTGGCAGAACAACTGGTACACCAGCGGTATGTCCATCCCGGTCCTCTCGTACTAGGGACAGCGCTCCTCAAATTTCCTACGCCCACAACAGATAGGGACCGAACTGTCTCACGACGTTCTGAACCCAGCTCGCGTACCGCTTTAATGGGCGGACAGCCCAACCCTTGGAACCTAATTCAGCTCCAGGATGCGATGAGCCGACATCGAGGTGCCAAACCTCGCCGTCGATGTGAACTCTTGGGCGAGATTAGCCTGTTATCCCCAGGGTAGCTTTTATCCGTTAAGCGACGGCCCTTCCACGCGGAACCGCCGGATCACTAAGCCCGACTTTCGTCCCTGCTCGACTTGTAGGTCTCGCAGTCAAGCACCCTTCTGCCTTTACGCTCGTCGATTGATTTCCAACCAATCTGAGGGTACCTTTGGGCGCCTCCGTTACTCTTTAGGAGGCGACCGCCCCAGTCAAACTGCCCACCTGACACTCTCCCGGTACCGGATCACGGTACGCGGTTAGAACTTCAAACATACAAGAGTGGTATCCCAATGGCGACTCCACATATACTAGCGTACATGCTTCATAGTCTCCCACCTATCCTGTACATGTAGGCTCAAAGTTCAATATCAAGCTACAGTAAAGCTCCATGGGGTCTTTCCGTCTAGTTGCGGGTAACCGGCATCTTTACCGGTACTAAGATTTCACCGAGTCTGCTGCCGAGACAGCGCCCAAATCGTTACACCTTTCGTGCGGGTCGGAACTTACCCGACAAGGAATTTCGCTACCTTAGGACCGTTATAGTTACGGCCGCCGTTCACTGGGGCTTCAGTTCAATGCTTCGAACGAATTCTAACATATTCCCTTAACCTTCCAGCACCGGGCAGGTGTCACCCCCTATACTTCGTCTTGCGACTTTGCAGAGAGCTGTGTTTTAGTTAAACAGTCGCTTGGGCCTCTTCACTGCGGCTCTTACGAGCACCCCTTCTCCCGAAGTTACGGGGTCATTTTGCCGAGTTCCTTGGCAACAGTTCTCTCGCTCACCTTAGGATTCTCTCCTTGCCTACCTGTGTCGGTTTTGGTACGGGCCAATACATAATTAACGCTAGAAACTTTTCTTGAGAGCTGGCATCAGTTACTTCGCTACTTCCTCACGGGTTCACTCCTCATAACGCCTTTGCTTTGCATGGCGGATTTGCCTACCATACAGCTCCTTCGCTTAAACCAGCACTTCCAGTCGCTGGCTTAACCTAGCCTTCTCTGTCATTCCTTCACTTATGTATCGGGTACAGGAATATCAACCTGTTGTCCATCGACTACGCTTTTCAGCCTCATCTTAGGTCCCGACTTACCCAGGGAGGACGAGCCTTCCCCTGGAAACCTTAGGCAATCGGTGTGTCAGATTCTCACTGACATCTCGCTACTCACACCGGCATTCTCACTTCTATACACTCCACTGCTCCTTACGGTACAGCTTCAACGCAGTATAGAACGCTCCCCTACCATTTATTGAAACAATAAATCCATAGTTTCGGTATCATACTTAGCCCCGGTACATTTTCGGCGCAGGGTCACTCGACTAGTGAGCTGTTACGCACTCTTTAAAGGATGGCTGCTTCTGAGCCAACCTCCTAGTTGTCTGTGCATCCCCACATCCTTTTCCACTTAGCATGAATTTTGGGACCTTAACTGATGGTCTGGGCTGTTTCCCTTTCGACTACGGACCTTATCACCCATAGTCTGACTGCCAACTACTATCCACTGGCATTCGGAGTTTGATTATATTCAGTACCCCGAGATGGGGCCATCATACATTCAGTGCTCTACCTCCAGTGGCCTTACATTGACGCTAGCCCTAAAGCTATTTCGGGGAGAACCAGCTATATCTGAGTTCGATTGGAATTTCTCCGCTAGCCACAACTCATCCGCCAGCTTTTCAACGATGGTCGGTTCGGTCCTCCATTTGGTTTCACCCAAACTTCAACCTGGTCATGGCTAGATCACTCAGTTTCGGGTCTACCACAATGTACTATATCGCCCTATTAAGACTCGCTTTCGCTTCGGCTCCGTCTCTTCAACTTAACCTCGCACATTATGAGTAACTCGCCGGTTCATTCTACAAAAGGCACGCCATCACCCATTAACGGGCTCTGACTTCTTGTAAGCATACGGTTTCAGGATCTATTTCACTCCGCTTCCGCGGTTCTTTTCACCTTTCCCTCACGGTACTGGTTCACTATCGGTCACTAAGGAGTATTTAGCCTTACCGGGTGGTCCCGGTTGATTCCGACAAGGTTTCACGTGCCTCGCCGTACTCAGGATACCACTAGAGTATCTTACGCTTTCGTCTACAGGGTTTGCACCTTCTTTGACTGGCCTTTCAATGCCATTCGACTAGCTTCGATATCCCACGTTGTGGTCCTACTACCCCATCACGAAGATGGTTTGGGCTTTTCCCGTTTCGCTCGCCACTACTCAGGGAATCACTTTTGTTTTCTTTTCCTCTTGCTACTAAGATGTTTCAGTTCGCAAGGTTGCCTCATCATAAACTATGTATTCATTTATGTGTAATACTGCATAACCAGTATTGGGTTTCCCCATTCGGATACCCCCGGATCGTTGTGTACGTACCACTCCCCGAGGCATTTCGCTGTTAGTCGCGTCCTTCATCAGCTCTTAGTGCCTAGGCATCCACCGTACGCCCTTACATATTTAATCACATGTAATTTCGCGCCCTAATTCTTAAAATCAGGTTTTTTTTACGCTTATCGCTTGATAAGCTGTGTGTTTGCTTTGATTGCTTACTTAATTGCTTAAGTTACTGTTTTTGTTTAACTTGATGTAAATCTAGTTTTATACAACTATTCGAAAAGATCATGTTGATAACATTTATTTCTTTGTCTATCTCTTTTTCTTTTCTGTTATTCAGTTTTCAAAGATCATTTTTCTTGAGATTCCAACGGACTCTCAAAACTAAACAGGAAACTTTAGGTGTCAACTTCACGTCTTTCTAATTACTCCTTAGAAAGGAGGTGATCCATCCCCACCTTCCGGTAGGGATACCTTGTTACGACTTAACCCCAATCATCGATCCTACCTTCGACGGCTCCCTCCTAGTAAACTAGGTTAGGCCACCGGCTTCGGGTATTACCAACTCTCATGGTTTGACGGGCGGTGTGTACAAGGCCCGAGAACGTATTCACCGCGGCATTCTGATCCGCGATTACTAGCGATTCCGACTTCATGGAGTCGAGTTGCAGACTCCAATCCGAACTGAGACGTACTTTCTGAGATTCGCTCCGCATCGCTGCTTCGCTGCCCTCTGTATACGCCATTGTAGTACGTGTGTAGCCCAGATCATAAGGGGCATGATGATTTGACGTCATCCCCACCTTCCTCCGGTTTATCACCGGCAGTCTCTTTAGAGTCCCCAACTTAATGCTGGTAACTAAAGACAAGGGTTGCGCTCGTTGCGGGACTTAACCCAACATCTCACGACACGAGCTGACGACAACCATGCACCACCTGTATCCGCCATAACTATTACACATCTCTGTGCTTTTGCGCGGTATGTCAAGACCTGGTAAGGTTCTTCGCGTTGCTTCGAATTAAACCACATACTCCACCGCTTGTGCGGGCCCCCGTCAATTCCTTTGAGTTTTACGCTTGCGCGCATACTCCCCAGGCGGGATACTTATTGCGTTAACTACAGCACTGAATTTCTCCAACACTTAGTATCCATCGTTTACGGCGTGGACTACTAGGGTATCTAATCCTATTTGCTCCCCACGCTTTCGAGCCTCAGCGTCAGTTACAGGCCAGTTAGCCGCCTTCGCCACTGGTGTTCCTCCATATATCTACGCATTTTACCGCTACACATGGAATTCCACTAACCTCTCCTGCACTCTAGTCTACCAGTTTCTATGGCATCACGGGGTTAAGCCCCGAACTTTAACCATAAACTTGATAAACCGCCTGCGCTCCCTTTACGCCCAATAATTCCGGATAACGCTTGCCACCTACGTATTACCGCGGCTGCTGGCACGTAGTTAGCCGTGGCTTTCTGGTAAGGTACCGTCATATAAGAAGCATTCCCTCTTCCTATCGTTCTTCCCTTACAACAGAGCTTTACAACCCGAAGGCCGTCTTCACTCACGCGGCGTTGCTCGGTCAGGGTTTCCCCCATTGCCGAAAATTCCCTACTGCTGCCTCCCGTAGGAGTCTGGGCCGTGTCTCAGTCCCAGTGTGGCCGGTCACCCTCTCAGGTCGGCTACGCATCATCGTCTTGGTAAGCCGTTACCTTACCAACTAACTAATGCGCCATAAGCCCATCTCGTTGTGATGTATCCCATCTTTAATTAATCTAAGATGTCTTAGATTAACGTATCCGGTATTAGCAGAAGTTTCCCTCTGTTATCCCAGGCATCGAGGCAGGTTGCTTATGTATTACTCACCCGTTCGCCACTAAGTTCCAAGGAGCAAGCTCCTCTTCACTTCGTTCGACTTGCATGTATTAGGCACGCCGCCAGCGTTCATCCTGAGCCAGGATCAAACTCTCCATTTGATTCTTTCTCTTTTTAACTCTGACGAGTTTTGTTTATTTATTTATCCGTATTTCTTTTTGAAATTGACGTTTCCTGTTTAGTTTTCAAAGACCATTTTCTGCACTCGGTTTCCCTTAGCGCTTGTATATAATATCCCACATCTATAGATTTGTCAAATGTTTTATGGATTTTTATTTAAATTCTTTTACCGTTAAATATTTATCGAAATATCTATAGATTTCTTCTTCGTTAAATGGATAACTTTTGTTCTTTACCTGTTCGACCAAACGGTCTTTCTCTTCGACTACAACATCAATAATTTCTTGCGAATAATTCATTAATACTTGATGCTCTTCAAACTCATCTTCATCTAGAACAATATATTTTCCATCTGGAAAAACCTTAACATCCAGATCGTAGTCTATATTCTTAAGACCCTCTTCATCGAACACACTTGGTGAAGCAAGATTACAATAATAATATACACCCTTATTACGAATCATCGAAATAACATTATACCAACGATTTAAGTAATAGAAACAAATTGCTGGTTCACGGGTAAACCATCTTCTTCCATCAGACTCAACAACCCAGGTTTTGTATGTTATTAGCACAATTTTTTCTGAATCGACATCGAGCACCGTTCCACTTGACCATGTTCGATGGAGTGATCCATCGTGTTTATAACTTTGAATATAAATTACTTCTCCAATTTTTGGTAACATAACTACACTTCCCATCCTTTAACATTATACACAATATTATCCTAATTTCTATTCTTAATTGAAGTTCGTGGCGTTAACAAAGCATTCATTTTAGGTAGAATCGCTAAAATGAATGCGAATGATATGATTGTAGTTGGAACCATATAAGTTGCGTTATATGAAACAACTCCGAGTAGGACATTCCCACGATAAAACTCAGCATAGAATAAAAGCCCTGAAATTGTATGGATTATGAATCTTAATATATTTGAAACGATGACACCAAACGGTAGGGATAGATCGTGGACTTTGAGATTCGGAATGAGACCGGCGATTGAGTAGGCAGAATACGCAAAAATGTAATCAAATAGAAATTGAATCCAGTGAACCACCATGGGCGTTTTGATCATAAATTTTACGACAAAGGATAAAATTGCTACACAGAGCGATTTTTTAAACCCTAATTGATAACTTGCGATTATTAAAACAATGATACTTAGAGAAATAGAGCCACCTTGTGGCAATTTCAAAACATCAAACGTAACCGTAATATACTCCAAAACTGAGAAAAGTGCTGCATACATTGATATTGTTACAAGATCTTTAGTTTTCATTTAAGTCACCTCAATACTTTAGAATCGTTGAATTAAAACATCCTTTCTTATTATATATTTTACAAGCAAAATAAAAAAGAGGTTAAAGTACCTCTCTTAAATAATCAATAAAATCTCGGTATTTGACCCCGTAAAGTGTCTGCCCATCCAATTGCTCATAAAGAAGCAGTTTAGAATTAAATACCAAATCATAAATACGAGTATAATTGGGGACAATATCCAGATACGTCATCACCGACTTATCCTTTAGACAGGCAGTCTTTCGAATAACATGATGGTCAAGTGTAGCATACGCAAACTTGGCCTCAAATAATTCTAAGACATCGCCGACTAAAATTAAGGTAGCATTTAGATCATAAAAATCGGTGAATACAGAATGGGTTCCATAAGGAAAATCTAAATCCGTCGGTCTTCCGAAATAACGACTAAATTTACCGGCAGTCGCTATCATCAAACTCGGGTGTGTTGCATAAATGCATTCTTGTTGAAGTGTCATGAGTTGCATCATTTTACCACTTGAGAGAACAAGACGTTCTTGATTTGAGATGTAGGGAACCATATCCTTAACAAGTACATCCGAATTGAACTCGCAATCACCAAATACACAAACAGTTCCATCTTTCATATGACTTTGGATTCTATCCAGAATAATTTTTGAGTAAAACGGGTCAAATCCATCGCTTTCATGAACAAGAACCAGCCCATCTTTCTCTACTTCCAAGCGTTTTAAAAGTTTTTCTACAGTTAGAGCAACGTCATTTGAAGAATACACAGATAACACCACCTTTTCTTTTATGAGTTATTACGTTATTGCTTTGTATTACTTTCTTGATGTTGACTGTGAGCTAATTTGCTCGCAGCTGATGCAGCAATTGCTCCTACAATATCATCTAAAAATGTATTACACTGCCCATTGTTATGATCATTGAGTGCACCAATTATTCCAGGTTTTACTTTATCAATATAGCCATAATTCGTGAGTGCAATTGATCCATAAAGGTTACAAATTCCATAGGCGAGTACTTCATCGATGCCGTAGAGACCTTCATCACGATGTATGATGTCCTCAATCGTTTCACCACCGAAGTTTTTATTTTCGACGGAAATATCAATATTAATACCTGTTATTAACGCATGCTGAACTTCTCGCTTATTCAAAACACTGTTCACTATCGAGTGGATGTCAACCGAATCGATATCTTCGAAATAGTCCTTTTGGAGAAAAACAACACATTCGATAATATCTGAAATTTCAACGCCACGACTGTTTAACATTTCAACGCATTTATCATACATAATGAACCCTCCCATATATAGATTTATTATACATGACTTTTGTCATAAAAAAACAGAAATGGATGCAAGCTTTGTTATTTATTTCATTTTATCACTGCTTGCGGTACAATATAAGGAATAATTAGGAGGTCACTATATGACATATGAAGTATTACTCGATAAATTGAATAGTTTAAACCTTGCAATAACAACAATGAGTTTTGACGCACTCACCATTGCTCCAAGAAATGGTGCAGCTTTTCGAAATAAGGCCCTATCGATTCTCTCAGGCGAATATTTTGAGCTACTTACCGATCCAACAACCTATCAGATTTTGAAGGAAAATGAAAATCATGATAACCCAATTATCGCTGAAAGTGCAAAAACACAATTACGTCAGCTCGATAAAATTAAAAACATTCCATCTGCTGAGTATATTGCATTTGATAAATTAAAATATGACTCACAACAATCATGGCAAGATGCTCGTGAAAAAGGCGACTACAGTCTTTTTAAAAACGATCTTGATGCACTCATTGCCGGTCAAAAAAGCGCCATTCGTCATCGCGAATCAAGTTTAAGCATCTATGAATCATGCTTAGATGATTATGAAGACGGGTTGCGTGAAGCGCATGTTGAAGGTTTTTTCAATAAACTAGAGCAAAAACTTGTCCCATTTATCGATAGAGTCATTAAAGCCCAAGGTCCAAAACCTGCGTTTTTAACCGCAACGGTAACAACCCATGAGCAAGATCTCATTTCAAATCTAATCAAAGATCATATGGGATATGATGCATCCTTTGGTTACATGGGACATGCTGCGCATCCCTTCAGCAGTACGTTCTCAATTAACGACTCTCGTATCACAACACATTATTACGAAAATGATTTCACCTCAAATATTTTTTCAATCATCCATGAAATCGGTCATTCAATGTATAATCACCAAGTCAATATTGAATTTGAAGGCTATCCGATTGCGGATAGTATGAGTATGAGTCTTCACGAATCACAATCACGTTTAATGGAAAATATGATTGGAAGAAGCAAATCGTTTTGGACACCACTGTATCCAAAGCTTCAAGCAATTATTCCCCATATATTAAATGATGTGGACCTCGATACATTTATAAAAGGAATTAATTATGTAGAAAAAGGCTTTATCCGAGTAGAAGCTGATGAACTCACTTACCCGCTTCACATCATGGTTCGCTATAATACCGAAAAAGAGATTTTCAATCATAATCACAGCGCTGAGGGACTTGATCAATATTTCGCAGATCAAATGACACAATTACTTGGAATTACCCCTGAAAATCCAAGCAATGGAATTCTTCAAGATGTACATTGGAGCGATGCCTCATTTGGGTATTTCCCAACCTACGCACTTGGTACAGCATACGCTGCTCAATTCATGAAGAAAATGCAAGAGGACGTAAATGTTGATGAGGCACTGTTAGACGGTAGAATGGACCTTATATTCCAATGGCTACGTGACCACATTCATCAATACGGCGGTATGTACGATACACAAACAATAATCAAGAACGTAACCAACGAACCCTTCAACCCTGATTACTACATTGATTATCTCATCGAAAAGTATTCTGCACTTCTAGGCATTTAGTTAGACCATCCCCTTCATCTTTGTTACAATTTACTTATAAATAGAGGAGGACTTACGATGACTTATAAATTACCCGAACTTTCATATGAATTTAATGCATTAGAACCACAAATCGATGCAAAAACAATGGAAATTCATTACACAAAGCATCATCAAACATATATTACAAACTTAAATACAGCACTTGAGAAGCACCCAGAATTGGAGCAAGAATCATTAACAAACCTAATTGAGAACTTAAACAATGTCCCAGCAGACATTCGTACAGCGGTTCAAAACAATGGTGGTGGTCATTTAAACCATACAATGTTTTGGGAATTCTTATCCCCTCAAAAAGGTCAAGAACCTGGTGAAGCGCTCATGAATGCAATTAATAAAGATTTTGGTTCGTTTGAAGCATTTAAAGAATCATTTTCAAATGCGGCAAAAACACGCTTCGGTAGTGGATGGGCTTGGTTAGTGTTGGATGAAACCAAATCACTTAAAGTCGTTTCAACGGCAAATCAAGATAACCCTATTTCAGAAGGGTTAACACCTATTTTAGGTCTTGATGTTTGGGAACATGCATATTATCTTAATTATCAAAACCGTCGTCCTGATTATATCAATAGTTTCTTTGAAATTATTAATTGGGAAAAAGTAAATCAATTGTACACAGACAATAAATAAGCTTACTAAAAGCACCACACAAACGACTCAATGTGTGGTGCTTTTATAAAAAACTGCAGGAATTGAGAGAATCAATAAGATCTCCGTTCCTGCAGTTTTTTTTATCGGTCTAGAATCATTTGTTCGTATCCCAAAAACTCAAATCCTAAACGTTCATATAATTTTTTCGCGCCTTTATTGCTTGGCGTTACCTCAAGTCTAAAGCGCACTACATCGGGAAACGCATCCATCAAAATGGATAACGCCTCAGTTCCAAGACCTTGACCCCGATATGCATCTTCAACAGACAACTCTTCCACCCACAACTGCAAGCCCCCAACTTCAGTTGAGAACATAATTGAGCTTAAGAGGTATCCACAGACTTTACCATCTTCGACTAAAAACCAGCCAAAGCAGTCGTTTTCTTTAATGATGTGCTTAAAGTTTCGCGTAAACAATTCAAAATCTGGTTCTCCAAAACATGCGGGACTTGTAAGAAATTTGGTTGCAAGTTCTACATATAATGGTAAATCAGAATCCGTAAACGATCTTAATTCCATGGTTCCTCCCTATTTTCGAAGCGTGTAACAGATTATTGCTGTTGCAATCGCAACGTTTAGTGATTCAAACTGTGATGTTTCAATCTTAACCGTACCATCACACAAGTCCACGATTGAATCAGATACACCGCTTCCTTCGGAACCCATCACAACCGCAATTGGATGGGTTTGGATATCTTGTAAATTGTGCGTATTCTCGCCGAGATAACTTGCAAATACAGGTACCTCCCACGATTTTATTTGAGTGATTGCCATTGCCAAGGACATTCGAATGACTGGAATATGAAATATCGATCCTTGAGTTGAACGAATCACTTTATGATTAAATTCATCGACGCAGGTTTCAGACACAATAACTGCGTCGAACCCAAAACTGTGCGCTGTGCGAATAATCGTACCAAGATTCCCCGGATCTTGAATGCCATCACAAATTAAATAGCGTTCAGATTTTTTTAATTCATAATGAGGTTTCGAAATCACCGCAAATTGCGAAGATCCCGATACCGTATTGGAGAGCTTATGAGCGATGTGTTCCGTAATTTGAATATCATTATTTTCAGATAATCCTACTGTTTTCTTTACAATTCCAGCCGTTTCAGCCTCTTGTATAAGATGCTCTCCCTCGATCAATACTTCATTATATTCATCCCGATACTTCTTCTTATTCAATTTAGCACAGTGTTTGATGAAATCATTTTGAAGTGATGTAATGATCATATCTACGCCTTGACAACATTATGACAACGAAGACAAAGTTCATCTTCACCCACAACATCAACAATATTCCAACAGCGTGGACATGTATGACCTTCCACTTTATCAACAGCGATTTCAAATCCCATAACGTCTGTTAATGCATCTTCTACAAGTTCTAGTTTTGACACGATAAACCATTGTGCATCATGTTTGCCGAGAATATCTCGCACACGACCTGCGTTTTCATCATCAAGATGAAGACGCACATGGGCTTCCAAGGATTTACCAATAATCTTCTCTGCCCGTTTTTCTTCAAGTGCTTTGAAAACAGCTTCACGTAATTTTAAGAGCGAATCCATTTCCACAACCTCTTCACTTGAAAGAACTGGATCAACCAATTGACTAAACGCTTGAAGGTGAATACTCTCATCCTCAGGTCTAAAGACACGATTCAATTCTTCAGTTGTATGAACAAGAATCGGTGCCATAATTCGTGAATAAATCATCAATGCGTGGTAAATAACAGTTTGGATTTCACGGCGAGCACGGTCGTCTTCTTTTTCAATATAAAGAATATCTTTGGTATAGTCTAGATAATAGGATGACATCATATTTGTTAATGAACTAACAACTGCTGTTGTAACTTTTTGATAGTCAAAGGCTTTATATGCCTCTTGTGCTTCTTTATTAACACGAATTACTTCGTTTAGAACATAACGGTTTAACAATGACAATTCTTCGATGGCAATACCATCTGTCTCAATATCAAAGTTCGCAAGGTTTCCGTGCATAAATCTAAATGTATTTCGAATCTTACGGTAAGATTCAGATACTTGTTTCAATAAGTCTTGGGACATTTTGATATCAGAATGGTAATCTACACTTGCAACCCAAAGGCGTAAAATATCTGCTCCTAAAGTCTCTGTAATTGCTTGAGGACTTAAAGCATTCCCTTTTGATTTACTCATTTTTTCACCGTCATCATGCATAATAAATCCATGACTTACAACTTGTTTGTATGGGGCAAAACCATAGAGGGCCACTGAAATAATAAGTGATGAATTAAACCAACCTCGGTATTGATCAGAACCTTCTGCATAAACATCAACAGGAAGTGGTGTTTTACAGTGATTTAGTGCTGCCGTATGTGAAGATCCAGAATCAAACCAAACATCCATGATATCCGTTTCTTTCTTAAATGTACCATTAGGTGAATTTGGATGAGTATAACCTTCTGGCAGTAAATCAATTGCTTCACGCTCAAACCATACATTGGTACCAAATTGTTCAACTAAGTCTGCTACATGATCAAAAACATCTTGTTCAATAATTGGTGTTCCATCTTCAGCGTAGAAAATTGGAATTGGAACGCCCCAAACACGTTGACGTGAAATACACCAGTCACCACGGTCTGCAATCATATTATGCATGCGTTTTTGACCCCATTTAGGTGTCCATTCCACCTTTTCAATTTCATCCAATACATTTTGACGTACGGAGTCAATGGATGCAAACCATTGTGTTGTTGCACGATAGATAATTGGTTTTTTTGTTCTCCAATCATGTGCATAACTATGTTTAATCCATCCCATTTTTAATAAAGCACCCAAGGATTCAAGTTTCATGGTTACGGCTTTATTTGCATCTTCAAAGAACAATCCCGCAAATTCACCAGTAACTTCAGTTAAAACACCTTGTTCGTTGACAGGACTGATTGGTTTAATACCGTAAAGTGCACAAACATTAAAGTCATCAACCCCATGGTCAGGCGCTGTATGAACACAACCGGTACCCGCTTCATCCGTTACATGATCACCATTTAATACAGGTGACAAACGGTCATAAAGCGGATGCTGTGTTGTTACACCTTCAATATCGCGTCCTTTAAAACGTTTTAAAATTTCGCCCTGTTCAAGTTCTAATTCTTTAAGTGCGGATTCCATAAGTGTTTCCATAAACACCATATTACCCTTCTCAGTTTTAACTAGAACATAATCCATGTTTGCATTAACAGAGATTGCAAGGTTTGCTGGAATGGTCCAAGGCGTCGTTGTCCAAATAACCATCTTATCGCCTGCGTCCAATACGCCTTTACCATCAACAACGTCAAATGCGACAAAAATTGCAGGGTCACGACGTTCACGGTATTCAATTTCCGCTTCAGCGAGTGCTGATTCACTGGATGGTGACCAATATACCGGTTTTAATCCTTTATAAATCATCCCTTTCATCGCCATTTCCGCAAATACACGAATTTGTGTTGCTTCGAAATCCTTATTAAGGGTCAAATAAGGGTTCTTATAATCACCAATTTTACCCAACGATTTAAAATCAGCCATTTGAATCGCCACTTGCTCATGAGCATACTTCTCACAAAGTGCTCTGAATTCATAAATCGGCATTTCTTTGCGATTGACACCTAATTTTTGAATTGCGTTTTCAATAGGCAACCCGTGTGTATCCCAACCTGGTCTAAATGGTGTTTGATAACCTGCCATAAATTTGGTACGAATAATTAAATCTTTTTGAATACCATTCAAAGCATGACCAATATGGATGTTTCCATTTGCATAAGGAGGACCATCATGCACGGTAAAAAGTGGTGCGCCCTCGCGCACTTCTTGCATTCGTTCATACAAGTTCATTTTATCCCAATCTGCTTGAATTCCAGGTTCTTTTTTATTAAGATTTCCTCTCATTTCAAAATCTGTTTTGGGTAATAACAGTGTGTCTTTGTAGTTCATATTTTTGCTCCTAACATATAAAAAAGACGCCCTCATAAGGGCGTCTTCAACGCGGTACCACCTTAATTTACAGAGTAATCTGTAATCTCAATACGTTAACGCCGTAGTACGTACTTCCTACTATAATTTCAAAAGTAAGGTTCACAAGTGATACTAAAACGGATTGTTACTTGTTTTCACCAGCCACAAGCTCTCTGAAACAATTTATCGTTTTAATGTGTCTTGATCTTCACCAATAAGTTTGGAATTGGGCGCATCTGGCAAGGTTAAATCGTCAATTGCCACCTCTAATTCCATTAATTTTTCTTTTAATTCGTCACGGAGTTCGTTTGATTCATTTGAAATACGAGCTATTTCAACGAGTACTTGACGCGATGTAGACATCGCCTCACGAACAATCATGTCCGCATTCATATAGGCTGTATCGATAATTGAATTTGCTTCCCGTAAGGCAAGCCGCGACATTTCTTCTGCAGCTTTCTCACGAACACCACTTTCGCTTACCAATTGTTGATATCGCTTTTTGATTATATCACGTTGTTCCTGTAATGACTCCACTTGTTTTTGATAAAGTTCAATTTGTTTTGTTAATATCGTTTTATCATGTTCCAAATTCGCAATCATTTGATCAACTTCAAAGCGATCATACCCTTGGCGCATCACTCTAAATTTGGGTTTATGAGACATACTCAATTACTATTGATCTAAATCTTCAAGGTTCATACTAATTTCCCCTTGAACTCCTATTGTACGTGGTGTACAAAGAATTACATTGTGGCCAATTTTTTGAATTGATCCATCAAGTGCAAACACAACTCCGGTTAAGAAATCAATCGTACGTTGTGCATAGTCACGTTGTAATCGATGTAAGTTTACAACTGCTGCACGTTTCTCTTTTAGATAACGCGCAACCTCCTCAGATTCTTCAAAAGATCGCGGTTCAAATAAAACCATTTTTGTATCTGATGGTAGTTTAGGCGCTTCCGAAGATGCGCGTGGTGTTTCATATTCGCTCAAGCTCTCAGCCTCCTCGTCAGTTAGTTCAAGATATTCATCTTCAACCGGTGTAAGAATATTTTTAAGTTTATCTTTAAAGCTCATTGTTCAAACCTCCGTTTTGATAAGTATATCATATCATATTAATCGTTGAAAATTAATCGTTATCGCGATCGACTTCGAGTAAACCATAATCGCCATCAAGACGTTTATAGACAACTGCAACATCTGATGTTTCATCATCCGTATAAATAAAGAATGAGTGACCCAACATTTCCATATCTACAATCGCATCATTAAGATTCATTTTTTCAGCCACAATGGATTTTGTCTTAACAAGTTTAGATTCTTCTTTTGCCTCAGATTCCGCAATCATATTTAAGAATGCTTGTGATAAGCCCTCACGGTTTTTACGTGAAATTTTTGTTTTATGACGGCGAATTTGATCTTCTAATTTATCAACAACTCGATCGAGTGCTGCATAGAAATCTTCATGTAAAACTTCGGCACGTAGTGGTCCAATTTTTGATGTAATCGTCACTTCAACTTTTGAACCTTGAGGATAAACATTCACAACCACATTTGCACGCCATGAGTCATCTACCTCGAAATATTTGTGTAAGAATTCTAATTTTTCTTCCACCTTTTCTTGCATTGCATCTGTGATTTCCACATTTTTTCCATGAATATAAACTAACATATAAAACCCTCCCTATTATTGTTATTGTTTTTTACTTTTGATAAATACTATCATAGTATTTCATCTCACGTCCGGGTGGACGCCCTGTATCATAGCGACGATCTCCTAGAAGTGCGTCAAAATTTACAGGTTCATTGTGTTCTAATGCATCGTTTAAAGCCCCGATGCATTCATTTCCTAGCACAATGGATGACTCATAGAGTTCCATAAATGTCTCGTTCGATGTATCATCGATATTTGTTGGGTTTGACCATGTTTCACGCTTTAAGTTAAGAACGTCGTATCGCGCATCGATATTCGAATTTACGATATGACTTGAAAACGCCCACGGATAAGCCATTTTACGTTCCAGTTTTTGAATCACTGGAGTCATAATATTGTGCGGATCGTATAAATAATTCAAAATCTTTTTAAAGGAACTAATTGCTTCTTCAATTACTAAGGGTTCCAAATAGATTCCAAAAACTTGAACGAGCATTGTTTGATAAAACGAAGCAATAACACGTCGTTCTTCTTCATTGACATCGACAAATCGTTTTGGTTTTAACGATGCCATATCCCGTCGTTTTACATATGTAACCATGAGTGAGTCTAGCATTGACTCATATCGAAAATGCCAGTAACGTGTTGATCCAGCAATTTCGCCTCCGCGATAAAATACAAATGGATGCGCTAAGGTATCCAAAGACCAATGTTGAAAATGTCCGGCAATAAACGCAATTAGAATGGTTTTTCTTCGTTCATCTTTCATTTCCTTTATAAAACTCACCGCTTGATTATAAAAATCATTAACATGAGTTCGGTGCACAATCCCACCATAATCAGCGACAATTTTATTCAGTTCTTGATCTTGCCATGGAAATACTTTGTAATAAAACAAAATATCGGGTCCATTGCTCCCAAGCAAATATGCTCGCGGATGTTTTTTTATCGCTTTTTGGACTGTAGACACGTCAAGTTCATTATAAACATCGAGTGCCATCAGCCCATGTGTAATAACATTTGGTATGACGGCCACCTCCTTTACTACATTCTAACAAATAACCACTAAAGTTGCACCACTTTAACACAGTTTTCATATTCAATATATTCTAAATCAAGTGCAGCCGCAACCGCGTCATTCACAACCTGTCCGTGATAAATATTTAAACCATTTTTAATCCCTGGATCATTGGTTACCGCTTCATGAATACCACTGTTAGCAATCTTTAAACCATATGGTAAAGTCGCATTCCCCAACGCATAGGTTGAAGTTTTTGGAACCGCCCCTGGCATGTTGGTAACACAGTAATGAACAATTCCCTGGTCAACAAATACCGGATTGCTGTGAGTTGTTGGGTGACTGGACTCAAAGCATCCTCCTTGATCAATCGCTACATCAACTAACACGGTTCCAGGTTCCATAATTTTTAAATGGTCACGCGTTACCAATTTTGGGGCACGAGCACCAGGAAGTAAGACACTTCCAATCACAACATCAGCACGGCGGAGCTCATCTTCAATATTTTTTGAGTCACTATATATTGTATTGACAGCAGTTCCGAAAACATCTTCAATATAAGCCAATCGATCTAAATTCCGATCCATTACACTCACGGTTGCTCCCGTTCCTAACGCCGTTTTACATGCACTCATACCAACAACACCACCACCAATAATGACAACATGACCCCCACGGACACCAGGAACCCCAGATAATAAAATTCCCTTTCCACCATAGGTTTTTTCTAAATATTTCGCACCCTCTTGAATCGAGAGTCGCCCTGCTACTTCAGACATTGGTTTTAATAGCGGTAAGCGCCCTAATTCATCTGTCACAGTCTCATAGGCCACGGCAATTACATTCCGTTCCATTAATGCTTTAGCTAAGGGTAAATTATCGGCTAGATGCAAGTAAGTGAAAAGAATTTGATTGGGTTGCATTAAATCATATTCTTCTGCGATGGGTTCTTTTACTTTAATGATCATTTCTGATTGTTTCCAAACAGAAGCAGCATCATCACAAAGAATGGCACCGTTATGTTGGTATTCTTCATCGGTAAAGCCACTCCCAAGGCCTAACCCAGACTCCACATAGACTTCATGACCGTTTTTAATATATTCAATAACATGAGAAGGCATAATCCCTACACGTTGTTCAAAATCTTTTCGTTCTTTTACTGATCCTATACGCATTAAAACAACTCCTTTATTTTCTTAATTAATTCCTCTCGTGAACCCATCCAGTCACAATGATAATCTGAGCCACGATGAATTAAATTATCCGTTAATAACCACGTCTTCATCCCAAATTGTGATGCCATCATGTCTTCTTCAACATCATTCCCAATCATTAGACACGCATTCGGATCCAACTTATTATCACTTATTATTTCTTCATAGTACATTGGGTTGGGTTTACAATGATGATTTTTCTCAAATCGAGTAATATCATCAAAATCATCTAATTCGAGACCCGACCACCAAATTCGTTTATCCGTGGCAAGTTTTGGGAAAAGCGGATTGGTTGCTAGAATTACTTTGTATCCTTTTTCTCTTAAATAATAAACCGCATCAACCATCGGTTTTGAAATCGATGTAACCGTCTCCACGATGTCATATTCATGTTCGTAATAATCATCTAATATCGCATCAATTTGAGTTTTAATTTCTGTACCAACCAGTGTTTCAAAACAATCATAAAACACCTGTTCGTTCGTTTTAAAAATATCAGTATTTTGAATCATTGCCGCACTTGATTTCCACAACGCTTTTGCCATTGCTTCCGGTTCAATAATATGCGCGACTTTTTGTGTAATCGATGTTAAATATGTTCGTTCAAAGTCATCCCCATCAAGCGGTAGAATTGTACCGTCCAAATCAAAGAGTACTGTATCAATTCCGAGTTCATTGCTCAAGTTTACATTTTTCATATGTTACCTCACACTTTTTTGAATTATATCATAACTGTTAAATATTCTTACCATTAAGTTTCAATGTCTCCTCGATTTTATTGCTTAATGAACCTCAATTTGTTATAGTTTTAAAGCGAGGAGGTGAAAACCAATGGAAGGTCAGAGTTGCATGAACGACAGTATTAGTGAACGATCTTTGGATGATGACCCCTTGGGTACACCTCAAGAAAGTCATCGATAAATTTTGTTCATACATGACAGTATGAAGGGAGTTTATAACTATGTCAGTAACAAACAAAGAGCTAATTCAAACACTCCAACTTAACCAAGAGGAATTGTTTGAACAATTGGATGCATCTCCAGAGGGTTATACATCCAATCGAGCAGAGGAAAAGCTCGAAGAATATGGTCCTAATGAGATCAAGCCTCAAAAAAAGAAAAACCCTCTTATTGGATTTGTTAACGTTTTAATTAATCCATTTAATTTAGTCTTAATGGTCGTTATCGTAATTACATTTATTACGGATATTTTATTAACACAGGAAAAAGATTATTTAACCATTTCAATTTTAGCAATTATTATTATTATTTCTACACTGATTTCATTTATTCAAGATGAGCGATCCAGTGCAGCCAGCGAGAAACTTTTAAATATGGTTTCTAATACAACGGCAGCGCTTCGCGATGGTCAATTTATAGAAATTCCAATTGATGATCTTGTCTTAGGGGATGTTGTCCGTCTATCTGCTGGAGATATTATTCCTGCAGATATGCGAGTAATTTCCGCAAAAGATTTATTTATTTCACAAGCCACACTAACCGGTGAATCTCAACCTATTGAGAAATTTGTTAAATTTGACGAATCCCAAATGGATGCAGACAGTGACTTTACGAATTTATGTTTAATGGGAACAAACGTTGTTTCCGGTTCCGCTCGTGCGGTTGTAATTCGAACAGGTAGCGATACTTATCTTGGACAAATGAACCGATCATTAAAAAATTCAAAACGTCCAAATAGTTTCGAAAGCAGTATTTCAACAGTAAGTCGCTTGCTTATGAAATTAATGCTCATTATGCTACCCGCAATTTTCATCCTAAATTGGATCTTTAAGGCAAATCCTATTGAATCATTTGTTTTTGCCCTCACCGTAGCAGTCGGATTAACACCTGAAATGCTCCCTGTAGTCCTTAGCAGTGGCTTGGCACGTGGTGCGATAAACATGTCTAAACATCAAACCATTGTGAAATCACAAAGTTCAATTTCATCATTTGGTGAAATGGATGTCTTGTGTACCGATAAAACCGGTACGATTACTCAGGATGATATTATTTTAGAACGATATATGGATACAACCGGTGAAGATGACATGCGTGTATTGCGACATGCTTATCTTAACTCGTATTTCCAAAGTGGACTAAAAAACTTAATTGACCTTGCAATTATTGAACGTGCAACAAGTTACAACATGGATGACTTAGTTAACTATTATACAATTGTTGATGAAATTCCATTTGATTTTGCACGTCGTCGAATGAGTGTTATTTTGGAAGACAGTAACGATAAAAAACAACTTATTACAAAGGGTGCTGTTGAAGAAATCATGAAATTGTGTTCCTATATCGATCGTGATGGAAAAGTATACCCACTCGATGATGAAACACGTGAAGAAGCAATGGATGTCTATATGCAACATAATAATGATGGTTTGCGTATGATTGCCGTTGCACAAAAAAATGAACTACCAACAGATCATGAATTCAGTGTCGAAGATGAAAAAGATCTCGTACTCATTGGTTTTATTGGATTCCTTGATCCACCTAAAGAAAGCGCAAAACCAACGATCGAGAGTTTAAATCGTCATGGTGTCGATGTTGTTGTTATCACCGGAGATAGTTTAGGTGTAGCTAAGAAAGTATGTAGTAAAGTTGGGATTGATACAGAAGTAACATATATGGGTAAAGATATTGAAGAAATGAGTGATGAACAACTTCAAGCCGTTGTAGGTACATGTCATCTCTTCGCTAAAATATCACCCGTTCAAAAACAACGTATTGTGGAAGCATTCCAGGCAAACAATCATACAGTTGGTTTCTTAGGCGACGGTATCAACGATGCCCTTGCATTAAAACAAGCTGATGTTGGAATCTCAGTTGATACTGCGGTTGACATTGCCAAAGAAAGTGCCGACATTATTCTTCTTAAAAAAGACCTAACGGTTTTAGAAAAGGGAATCATGGAAGGCCGAAAGACAATTGTTAATATGATTAAGTACTTAGAAATGGCTGTTAGTGGTAATGTCGGAAATATGATTTCCGTAATCGTTGCAAGTATCTTCTTGCCTTTCTTACCGCTGTTACCCGTTCATATTCTTGTTCAAAACTTACTCAGTGATCTTGCTCAAACAGGGATTCCATTTGATAATTGCGACGAATCAGATCTCGATAAACCACGCAAACTTGAATCGGATCGATTGGTACACTTTATGTCCGTATTTGGACCTTTAAGTTCAGTATTTGATATCCTGTGCTTTATCACACTATGGTATGTGCTCGGCGTAAATACTGCCGAACAAGCGACCTTATTCCAAACATTCTGGTTTACATTTGGAATCTTATCGCAAGCACTCATTATCTTTGTAATTCGTGCTAAAAAACCGTTCTCATTCAAGAACAAACCTGCTTCGATCTTAGTAGGCGTCTCAGCACTTGCTGTACTTATTACATTAATCTTCGTTCTAACTCCGCTTGCTCAGTCAATTGAACTTCAAGTTTTAAGTTTAAATCATCTAGCATACGTTCTTGGAATCGTCGGTCTCTATCTTGTAACAACAGCAATTGTTAAGAAATTTGTTTGGACACCTTTAGATTAAACGAAAAGCCCTTTATCTAGATAAAGGGCTTTTTTTATTGTTGTGATTTAAACTTACGATTAAATTTCGCAATTTGACCTTCAACACGCGTTTCTCGTTGTTTTCCGGTATAAAATGGATGCGATGTTGACGATATATCAAGATTTACAAGTGGCATCACACGCCCATCTTCAAGTGTTATCGTTTTATCTGTTTGAATCGTAGAACCAATGATAAATTGAGCTTGTGTATTGATATCCATAAAGACAACTTTTCGATATTCTGGATGAATTTCCTTTTTCATGTTTATTTCCCCTTTTTACGTAATTGTTTGATTATTTTTAGTGCGCGTTTTCGTGTTTTAATGTTGGGTGATTTTAAATTCCGATGCGCAGTTGACCGATCTTGTTTCATGGTTTACCTCCTGTTGTTGCAAATGTTTCGCATTTAGATATTATCCTAATCTCTAGACTTTGTCAATAAAAAAGACAGGTGGCTTAAAGCACACGTGTCTTAATTGTGCTGCCTTTTTCTGTCTTCGTGATCATAATTTGTTGTTCTATTAGTGTTTTCAACTCCGGTACATGAGAAATGATACCGACATATTCCGCAGTGCCTGCAAGGTCCGTTAATGATTTCATGGCTTGTTGGAGTGAGGTATCATCCAATGTTCCAAACCCTTCATCAATAAAGAGAGCATCGACACGAACTGAACCTGAAAACCGTTGTACTACATCTGATAATCCTAAAGCAAGTGATAACGATGCTTTAAAGGACTCTCCTCCCGATAAAGACTTAACCGAGCGTATCTTACCCGTGTATTGATCATAAACATCCAAATCTAAGCCCGACTTTGTGTTAAGTCTTTCAGCTTTTTCTTGTCTTAAAAGAACATATCGATTTGAAGTCATTGGTGTAAACCGTTTGTTTGCTTCTTCCACAATGTAATCAAAATATGCTGATTGAACATAATGTTCAAGTGCGATTTTTTGTTTACCACTTAAATCACCGTTCGCAGTTTTCGAAAGGCCATCCAATAATGCACCTTGTCGTTCCAGCGTTGCACTGTTTTTTTGAATGACTTCCAATCGCTTCAATACCATTGCCAAGCTCGCAGTATGGGTTGAAACCTCTTGTATCGATGTATTAAGATTGGCCAATGTTTTCTCAACGTCATCCTTTTCTTCGCTTAAGTGTTCCAAGCTCTGTTTCGGTGTTTCCTTCGATTGAGCTTTTAACTGATTAATCTCAGAACTCAGCTGAATGATTCGATGGTCATAATCTTTCAGTTGTTGCGCCTGCTCATTAAGACGTGTTTCGTTGAGCGTACTCCAGTCAACCGCTTCAAGGTTAATGGCATATTTTTTACTGAGTTTTTCTAACTGATGTTGTTTTTCCGAACATTCATCACGTTCTGTTTCAAGTTGATTTGACGTCTCAATTCGTTGAGTTCCGATCTGTTCAAGAAGACGAGCGGTCGCTTGATATCGTTCCAACTCGTGACGTTCCTTGGCTTCCGCGCTTATAATTTGCACATCTAAATGATCGATTTTCTCTGACAATATCGTGATACTTTCGAACTCTAATTCAGCTTGAATCATATTTATTTGTGCTTCAAGCGAAACTTTACGCATTTGAATTTGATGTTGGGTCTCTTTCAGTTTCTCTAAGTCATTGTTGAGACTATCTAAATTTTGATGTTGTTGTTGGAGTGCATTTAGTTGTGAAGTTTGGGTTTCAAGGTTACGTTTGTGTTCATCAATTAGGGCTCGCTTCGCATCAATCCGTTCTCGATGCAATTGATAATCCTCGCGTAGCGCTATCTCATCAATAGGTCCAATTTCTTTTGATATGTTTTCAATTTTTGATTTGAGATTATTACAAACCAACGCCTGCTTTTGGCACCCTTCTTGCTTCTTTTGAACCTCGTTTTTTAATACTTGAAGTTCATCATAAGTTAGAACCGATTCCACAACCTGGGCTGGGTTTGGATGATCATAGGAACCACAGACCGGACAAGGGGATCCTTCTTCAAGATTTTGTGCTAGCATACCCGCTTGTTCCTGGTAATAGCGCAGTTCTTGTTTCACAAGTTGATCTCTTGCTTGCAAATAAACATGTTCTTTTTCACGGTATTCAGCAGACGCCTTTTCCCATTGACTTGTAAGAATATTTTTTTGATCAAAGTCATGAATGTGTTTTTGTTTAAGTTCTAATTGCTGGCAATCTGTATCAAGTTCATGCAATCGGATTAAAATGAGTTTTTCAAGTTCATTTTTTTGTTCAATAAGCAATGAAATCGATGAGTTCAACGTTTCTTTATTTTCAATCTGTTTAAGCATCGTCTTTTCTTTTTGACTCAATGCATCAAGGTCACTTGTTACCTGTTTGTATGCATCGTTAGCTGTCTGCAAGGCCTTATATTGAGGTAGCATTTTCGTGTACATCGTTTTTTGTTGTTTTAAGAGTTCGAGCTGTTCCAAACGTATATTTCGTTGAAGATAACGTTCTTCAATTTCTTGGAACTCTTTTTGAACTGTATTTAGTTTGGCACAAATTTCTTGGTAACGAAGATTTAGCGCCGCTATTTTTGCCTCATTAGCTTTAAGCGCGTGATGTACCGGCATCAAGTGGTTCACAATGAGTGTTTCAGTTTCAAAATTTTTTCGTAAGACCTCAAAGTCCGATTTTTGCTTATACAACTGAGCTGCTTCGATTTCTTTATCTTTAATAGAATTCAAGATTTGCTGATGCGACTGCCACGATTTAATTGATTCCAGAAGGACATCCCGTTTAATCGAGAAATTTTGTTGTGTTTCAAGTTGTGATGCGCGTCGCTTTATCATTATCGCCTGTTTGTGTTCCAAATCATCCTTAACATCGTCAAGATTAAATCCGGTATATTCAATCGTTTCGATGGAATCTGGAAGTCCATCTAACACACTTTGCACTTCATGTTTTGTATGTTCCAATTCCCGTTTAAGATTGAGATTTTTCTGTTTTAATTTTTCTTGAAGTTTAAGATAGAATTCCGTATCAAAAAGTGTCCGAAAAATTTCGGAACGTTTCGTACTTGATGCATTTAGAAGTTCTAAAAACTCTCCTTGCGCAATCATGACTACTTGTTTGAATTGTTGTGCATCCAAACCAATAATTTCAACAATCTTCGCATTCACCGCTTTCATGTCGTCCATTTCTTGACCATTTGGAAGATAAAGTTGTACCGTTGCTTTCTGCACGGTTGTGCCTTCTCCACGCGCTTTTAAACGCTCATAGCGAGGTTTTCGAATAATGCGATAAGTCTCATTTCTATGACTAAAGGTTAACGAAACGTACGTTTCAACAGAGGGATCCGCGAAATCACTTCGAAGTGATTCTGATTGACGTTGGCTCCCACTGGCTACATCATAAAGCGCGAAAGATATGGCATCAAAAATAGTGGTTTTTCCTGCACCTGTATCGCCAGTCACTAAAAATAAACCTTCGTGAAACTGTGTAAAGTCTACGGTCGTTTCTTCAAAATACGGACCGAATGCTCGCATCGAAAGAAGTATCGGTTTCATAAGATTTCCTCCTGAATTTCATCGATAACTGCTTTCACAAGATCTGATTCTTCCTGATTAAAATCACGACCATTGAGTGCAGTGAAAAAGGTATTAAAAAGATCAAAAGGTTTTTGTTCTAAGATTGTTGTCGCACGTTCTAGTGAAGTTTCCGTCGATGTACGTGTATTATCAAAATCCAAACTCACAAGGTTTGGATAAACACTTCTTAATTTATGAAGCGCATCACCTTGAATAATATCATCCGTCAACACCGCATGAATATAATCTTCACTTCCTTCAACCTTTCCGATTTCATAAAGTTTTTCTAAAGGCCCCTTTATCAAACGTACATCCCGAAGGGGTTTAATATCTATAAACGAAAGGGATACATCGTTATTAAGGTCAATGATGGGTAATTGTTTCGAATGCATGCATTCTGAGAATGAATACTTTAGCGGTGAGCCGGCGTATCGAATGGTTTCACGACCAATTGCCTGAGGTCGATGAATATGACCTAACGCTACATAATCAAATGCTTTAAATAAAGATGCATCTATTGCATCCAACCCGCCTACAGAGGGTCCAATTTCAGAGTCGGATAAGATTGGCGTCATACCATTTCCAATTACAAATTGATGCGCAATCGCGACGTTTCGCTCATCTTGATTTATCTTTAAATCTTGGAAAATAAATTCAAATGCCTCCTGGAATGTATTCCCCGTAAACTCCGGATGGTAATTGCGCACCATGGACGGTTTTATATAAGGAAACAGATAAAAATGAACGGGTCCGAAATCGTCGTGGAGTGTTACCGACGAAATCGCACCTGTATAATGAGACGCTAAATAAATATCGTGTTCTTCAAAAAGAGCACGCCCCACACCCAGCCGTTCTTGAGAATCATGATTCCCTGAAATAATTAAAACATGAATACTTTGTTGCGCTAACTGCGTCAAAAAATCATTCCAAACTTCAAATGCTTCTGAACTAGGATTTGCTTTATCGTAAACATCCCCCGCAATAATCAAAACATGCGGTTTGATGGTATCGAATGCCTCAATAATTTGATTTAAAACATACCGTTGATCATCAAGAAGACTCAAATCATTAAGCCTTCTTCCAATATGTAAATCTGCTAAATGAACTATTTTCACACTATCACTCTTTTCTTCCTTTATCTTATCATATCTCGCTTAGAATCTAGTGTATGATTGTATCTCCATGATTAATAATGGAACACCTTTTGATGACAATTTTTACATCTACAAATGTAAGGGTAATTCCTTTATGTAAATGTCACCCATCAATGAAAAGAGAAGACTTTCGTCTTCTCTTATTTCTTAAGGGTATACGTCGTGATTTCTTGATATGGATTTTCTTCTGAAAACCAAGGAACACAACTTCCTGGTAAATATTCCGGTTCAATGGCGATGGCTGAGTGATTCAAGGCAAATTGACCGTGACCGTTCTTAAAACTTTCATCGAAATAATTCGCAAAATAAATTTGAACCGCCGGGCACGATGTTTCAATAAGTAATGATTTGTTCATAGCGGACAATATAACGCGTTTATCACCGATTAATTGATAATTGTGGTCTAGATGTCGTGTATTTTGAAATTGTGGATGGTAGCCTTGTAAAACAGATTCAAGCGATGGGTTATCTCGTAAATCAAAGACTGTATCCGTTACATCAATCAATGTACCATCCGTACATAAATCCTCATCAAGATAAGCAACGCAATCCGCGTCAACAAGAAGATGATGCTGTGATAAATCACCATGGCCCAATAAATCAAAATACATATGATTCGTAAGATTTAAAGGCATTGAACATGAAGGCGTTGCAGTATAGCTGACCGACAATGATGAACCATCTAAACGATAAATAATCTCATAACGTACATTACCTGGATAACCATCACGTTCATGATTAAAATCCCCTTCAAGTACTACAATCGGTTCGTCATCATCATAAAGACTTTTAATGGTTAAATTACGAGTAGATAAGCCTTCATAACCACCATGTAAATGCGCTTTACCATTATTTTGACTTAGATTCAAAGTGGTTTCATCTGAATGAATCACTCCATCACGTGTTCTTCCTGCTAAAGGACCAATACACGACCCTAAGTAAACAGAATTATTGAGATAATCTTCATAATTCATAAATGACGTTACTACATTAAGATCATCCGTCAATTTAAATGATGTAATGGTTCCACCCAAAGTTAAAATTTTTACCTCGGCTTCTTCAGTTTTTAATGTAATTTCTTTGACGTTTTCTTGGTGTGTCATCACCTGTTTCACACTTAACATACTGTTTCCCCTTTATGAATGTTGAAAAGGATGTGAGGCCACATCCTTTTCAATTATTTAATTTGATGTGTGCCTTCACCAACGGACGCAACGTAGAATGTTGCGTCATAACCAATTTTTTCAGCATATTCTGTGCCGACATTTTGAATGAATGCATCAACGTGTTGATTCTCAACAATCGCAATCGCACAGCCTCCAAAACCAGCTCCTGTGACGCGTGCACCAATGGTACCTGTTTGACCCCATGCACTTTCCACAAGGGTATCAAGTTCAATTCCAGTAACCTCATAATCATCACGAAGCGATTGATGACTTTCGTTCATGAGCATTCCGAAAGCATGAATATCCCCTGATTTAAGAACTTCTGAAGCACGCTGAGTTCGTTCATTTTCACTTACAGCATGATAAGCACGACGATATACAAGTTTGTCTTCAAATAGAGATTCTTTTGCTATCAATTGATCCAAGGAGAGATCACAGAGGTGTTCAATATTATATTCCTCTTTAAGAATAGCAAGCGCTTTTTCGCATTGAGCTCTGCGTTCATTATAAGCAGAATCCGCTAATCCACGACGTTTATTTGTATTCGCAATGACGATGGATGCATTCCCCAGTTCAACAGGAACATATTCATAAGCAAGCGTATTCGTATTTAATAAAATTGCATGATCTTTCTGGCCCATCCCCACAGCAAATTGATCCATAATACCGCAGTTTACACCAATAAATTGATTTTCTGCTTTCTGCGATAATTTAACACATGTAATCATATCTTCATTGAAATGAAACAGTTTATTGACAATCCAAGCTGTTAGAACTTCAATCGAAGCTGAGCTTGAAAGACCCGCTCCATTTGGAATATTTCCATAATAGAGAATATCGAGGCCAAAGTCACATACATGACCTTCCAACTCAAACATTTTGATCACACCTTTGGGATAGTTGGCCCAATCATCTTTTTCATCATAAACAAGTTGATCGACTTCCGAAGTGATAATGCCTAAATTCTCAAAATTGGCTGAATAAAGATTGAGTTGTTTATCGTTGCGCTTACGAACAAGCGCATAAGTACCGTATGTAATCGCGCAAGGAAATACTGAACCGCCGCTGTAGTCAATATGTTCCCCAATTAAATTAATACGACCTGGTGCAAAAAATTCAAATTCATGATTTACACCAAATACGGTCTCAAATTGTTGTGCAAGTTGTTTTTCCATAATTATTTTTTACGTGTCGTTTTACGGATATCAAGTGCAACGGCAATAATAATAACAATACCTTGAATTACGTTTGTCATATCAGGTGATACACCTAAGTATGAAAGACAAACTTTTAAGAGTTCAAATACAAATACCCCAAGTAAGATTCCCGGTACTGTACCTTGTCCCCCAGCTGTTGAAACACCCCCGATTGTTGCTGATGCAATCGCTTCAAGTTCATAACCTTGTCCTGCTGATGGTCCAACAGATCCAGTTTTAGCAGAGAGTAAGTAGCCAGCTAATCCATATAAGAACCCTGCGAGTGCAAAGATACGTACTTTAGAACGGCGAACGTTCACACCTGATACTTCAGCTGCATTTTCATTACCACCGATCGCATACATATATTTACCATGTTTTGTCTTATTAAATAAGATCCACATTAAGATTCCAACAAAAATTGCGATAATCGTTAAGTATGGAATGGCACCAAAAATTTTACCTTGACCAATTTGGATAAACTCATCTTTAAACGTACCAATCGGTTTATTTTGACCGTAAAGCATATTGATCCCATAAATCATAATTTGTGTACCCAATGTTGCTAGGAACGGTGGAACATTAAGATAAGCAACAATGAGACCATTGATAATCCCAAATACCGTACATACAACCAATACAATCAGTAATGGTACAATTAAAGGCATATCTGGAACATTTGGAAAGAATTTACCGATAAAGTCCGGCTTTTGAACAAGTGTTCCGGTAATCAATGCGGATAATCCCACGATACGTCCTGCCGATAAATCAGTTCCTCGAATAATTAATGTACCTGAAACCCCTAAAGCGATAATAAAGCGTACTGATGTATTCGCAAGAATGTTGGAAACGTTTCCGACGGTAAAGAAGTTATCTTGTGTAATACCTGTAAATAGAATCATAACCGCAACCACGATATACATAGAGTAATTTGTTAAAAAATCTTTAAGATCGAATTTTTTATCTTTTTTTTCAAATAAATGCGTTGTCATAATTTTTCTCCCTTATTCCATAAACTTCGTTGCAAGCGTCATAACACTTTCTTGTGTTGCTTCTTCTTTATCTAAAAAGCCTGAAACACGACCCTCACACATTACCATAATACGATCTGAGACCCCTAAAAGTTCCGCCATCTCTGAAGAAATCATGATGATGCTCTTACCTTCAGCAGCTAACTCATTAATGATTTGGTAAATCTCAAACTTCGCACCAACATCAATACCACGTGTTGGTTCATCTAAAATTAGAATGTCAGGATTATTGGCTAACCAACGCGATAGAATTACTTTTTGTTGGTTTCCTCCAGATAGATTTTCAATATGCGTTTTCTTGCTTGCAGTTTTAATGTTTAGGCGATCAATACTGCGATCAACAACTTCGCTTATTTTTTTATCATCCAAAAGACCTTTATGAATATACTGATCAATCGATGCGATGGCAACGTTATCCGATACGGATAAAACACCAAAGATACCATTCCCGCGTCGGTCTTCCGTAACCAGCGCGATTCCATTACGGATTGCATCTTGAGGACGATTCACAACAAGTTGTTTATCCCCTAATTTTACAATCCCATGATCAATTGCGCGCATACCATAGATCGCTTCCATAAGTTCGGTACGTTGAGCGCCTACAAGGCCCCCTACCCCCAAGATTTCACCACGTTTTAATTCAAAATAACACTCTTTAAATGACAATGGATTTGGTGACGTTAAATTCTCAACACGTAAGACAACTTCATCAGTCGGTTTGTTTGTCTTTGGAGGGAATAAACTTTTCAACTCACGACCAACCATATTTTTAATAATTGAATCATTCGTCATTTCACTTGCTGGCCATGTGCCAACATAACAACCATCCCGCATGATTGTTATTTCATCCGAAATTCTTAATATTTCATCCATTTTGTGGGAAATATAAACAATTGCGATGCCTTTTTTGGTGAGTTTATCAATAATTGCAAACAGTTTCTCCACTTCTGTAGCAGTTAGTGATGATGTTGGCTCATCCATAATTACAACCTTAGCGTTATGCGAAATTGCCTTTGCAATTTCAATTGACTGCATTTGTGAAACGGTTAATTCATTAAGTAACGTTGTTGGCTCCACATCCAATCCAACTTCTTCTAATAAACGTTTCGTTTCATGATACATTTTCTTATGATCGACCGTATTAAATTTGGTCATTGGGTAATTTCCTAAGAAAATATTTTCCCCAACAGTCATCATACGAATTGGTTGTAATTCTTGATGAATCATTGAAATTCCTGAATCAATGGCTTCCTTTGCATCTTTAAATTCAACCTCATTACCATTAAAGATTACGGACCCTGAATCTCTATGATAGATTCCATATAAACATTTCATCAACGTTGATTTCCCAGCTCCATTTTCACCCATAAGTGCATGAACTGTACCCGGTTTTAATCGTAAATTGACATGGTCTAATGCTTTAACCCCAGGGAATGTTTTATTAATATCTTTCATTTCTAGGATGTATTCGCTCATGTCGGTCACCTTCCTATCCTTATAAATATTCAAGTGTGCCGTTAAGCACACTTGAGATTAAACATTAACGTATTTTTAAATTATTGAGCGTCACGTTCTGCGTAACGTTTTACTGCTTCTTCTACAGTTTCTTTACGAGCTTCTGCACGTTTAAGTTCTGCTTCTTCAGGTTTTGTTACTCCAACATAATCATGCCAGTAGTAAGCTGAAACATCTTTTCCTTGCAATAATTCAAGTGCTACATCAACTGCTGTGTGTGATTGGTTAAAGTGGTCATTAAGAACTGTACCTGTTAACTTACCACCTTTTAGAAGTTCGATCGCATCTGGAATTGCATCAACTCCAACTACGAAGATATCTTCACCAACTTTACGTCCAGCTGCTTCGATTGCTGTAACAGCACCAACTGCCATACCGTCATTATTTGCAAATACAACTTCTAATTTATTTCCAAATTGTTCTAATGCGTTTGCTGTAAATTCTTGACCTTTAGCTGTATCCCAGTTCGCTTGGTAAGGTTGAGCTAAAGCACTTGTTTTAACGCCTTTTTCTTCAAGACCTTTAACTGAGAACTCAGTACGTTGTTTTGCATCAACGTTTGCAGGGTCACCCATTAAAGTAATGTAACTTACAACGCCATCACCATCGATATCACCTTTATTTTCAAGGTTTGCGATCATATATCCTTGGATTGTTCCGGATTGTGTTGCATCAGCACCAACATATGTTGTTTTTCCTGGCCAGATTTCTAATTCTTGTGTTTCTGGTTCACGGTTAATGAATACAACTGGAATGTCTTTTGCTTTTGCCGAATTGATAATTGATCCTGCTGCTGTAGGGTCAACCATGTTTGCGATGATTAAATCTTTACCTTGAGCAATAAAGTTATTAATTTGCTCTGTTTGGTTTGCTTGGTCTTGCTTACCATCTTGAATGTCAAGTTTGTAAGTGTTTCCGTCTTTTTCCCCTACTTCTTTAAAGTATGATGCAAGTTCTTCACGATATAGTGTCATGAAGTTATCATCGAATTTATAGATTGCAACTCCGATGTTGTAAGTCTTTCCACCTTCATTAGCATTTCCTTCTGCTCCACCCTTGGATGAGCATCCGAATAAAGTAAGTGCTAACAATGATACTAAAATCAATTTACTCAATTTCTTCATCTGTACTTCCTCCTGTACTAAATTCTAGTAAATGTTTTACCACTAGCAAGGTCATAATAACCCATGTAAGCGCTTATGTCAACGCTTACAGTAAAGTTTTTACTGAAAATACAGTTTCTCTAACCACCAGCTTCGTGGAACAGACAACCTTAACCGGGATAAAACTCTTAGAGCTAATCATCAATGTCAACAATTGCGCTGCCAACTCACCCATGTATTTTGTATCCAACGCAACCGTTGTAAGGGGCGGATTAAAGAACTTAGCACTGGCAATATCGTTATACCCGACGATGGATATTTGGTGCGGGATTGATTCTTTCATTTCCCCTAAAGCTCGTAATGCACCCATTGCAATCGTGTCGCTTGCACAAACAAAAGCTGTAGGTACAACTTCATGCTTTAATGCTTCAATCACACTTGCATATCCCGTTTGAGCTGTATATTTCCCCAAGTAAACATTCGCTTTATTAAAATCCAATTCAGGATCCTTTTGCATCAACTCATTAAATGTACTTTCGCGTCGATCAACATATTCAATCTTCGTAGCCCCTAAATACTCACGACCTCCAATATAGCCAATACGTGTGTGTCCCATCGCTTTAAGATGGTTGATTGCAGCTGCAGTAGCCCCTTCAAGATCATGTACAACAGCAGAATATTTGTGCGAATCAGGATTTGAATCCACAAATACAATCGCAGGACAATGCCGTTCCAAATCATTTGCCTGTTGGTGTGAGAACTTACCAACACAGACTAATCCATCCAGATCATCTTCCAAAAACACATCAACCATATTCTCTTTATAATAACGCTTTATTTGAATTTTATGACTTATACAGAAATTCTCAACACTCATACGGAGTGAGTAGTAGTAGGGATCCTCTTCCTCTTCATTACTTGAAATCCATTGAACAATACCAACCATCAATACATCTGCTTTTTTATTCTTTTTCTTAATCCGGTAATTCAATTCTTTCGCAACACGAAACACTTCGTCACGGGTTTCATCTTTGACACTTAATGTTGGATCCTCATTTAAGATCCGAGAAACGGTTGCCTGACTGACGTGTGCCTTCAATGCGATATCTTTAATGGTAGCCATAATTTCCTCCTTTTTTTTAGTTTGTACCTCTATCTAGATTTTAGTAAATTTTTACTTGATTTACCAGTATTATTTACTAATTTCTTCAAGTACCGCTTTCGCTTTACGACGAAGTTGGTACGTATAGATACCCAAAACGCCACCAGCACCAATAATAATGAAATAAAGATTATTGCGATAATTTAAATACAAATAGATGAAAAATACAAGCAACGCCCCAATTACAATCCCTGTAAACCGTTCAATGCGGTGGATCATCATTTTTATGACCTCAACGCGGTCCTCATTAAACGATTCTATGGGTTGGTTTGAACGTGGTCTTGCGAAATAATAATAAGTTCCTCCTTTTTCACTCCTGTAATCGCAAATTAAAATAAATCCTTGATTCAGATACAAGTCCATAAGGTTGTCGTGCATCGGTTCTATTGTATACGCCACTTCGAAGTTTAATTTGGCTGGCTCACTTTCCTTGAAATGGTAGCCAATTCCATCATAGCTTTCAAGCATCAATCCTTCTTCAGCTTTCGTTTCAAGGTAGCCCACCTCTTCGTTAAATTCAATAATTGAGAATGTTGTTTTATCTAATTTCATATTCATAACCTATCCTTCTAAGTTCGATTATACACGTACATTCGTAATTTAAGCAAATTAAAAGGACCTCGAGGGTCCTTTTAATTATTGTAATTGTTCTAAAACCAATGATAGTTGACGACGATATTCATCAAGTTTAGCGCGTTCTTCTAATACTTTTGATTCTGGCGCTTTCGCAATAAATTTTTCATTTGAAAGCATTTTCTCTGCACGAGTAATTTCACTTTCAAGTTTTTGTTGCTCTTTTTGAAGTTTCGCAACCAACGCTTCACGATCAACAAGCTCTTCTTGTACGAAACAGATTGCACCACCATGAATTGGTTGGGTAATACTGCCTTCAGGTAATGAGGTTATAGTAACCTTAGCCATCGATTCAAACATACGTGTAAGTACTGGATTAAAAGCGTACACGCCATTATTTGCATCGAGAACCGCAACGTTTAGTGGTTTCGAAGGTTTCACATCATAGCTTACACGAACCTCACGAACTGCTTGAATTGCTTCAATCATAAAGTCAACTTCTTCAAGATCTGTTGATTCAATGTCCAGTGCAACTGGCCATGATTCCAAGTTAATCGAATCTAGATGATTCGGTAATGCACAATATATTTCTTCAGTAACAAATGGCATAAAAGGATGTAAGAGGATGACAATGTTTTTAAGCATGTGTGAGAGCGTTGCCTTGGTTGCGTACACAACATCAGCCACATCACTTTGTAATCCGCTCTTACTCAATTCAATATACCAGCTGCAGAAATCATCCCAAACAAAACGTGTTAAAGTATTTCCTACGAGCGCAAATTCATATTTATCCATATTTCGTGATACTTCTTCAAGTGTTTGATTAAACTTATCGATAATATGACGATCAACTTGTGATAATGTAGCTTTCTCGAGTTCATAAACGCCGTCTTCTATATGCATTAATACAAAACGGGATGCATTCCAAATTTTATTAATAAAATTCCAAGAAGATTCTACTTTTTCTGGCATATAGCGCATATCTTGACCCGGTGTTGAATTTGTCGTGAGGAAATAACGCAAGGCATCAACACCATACGTTTCAATCACGTCCATTGGATCAACACCATTACCCAATGACTTACTCATCTTACGGCCATCTTGATCACGAATTAAACCATGAATTAAGACATCTTCGAATGGTCTTGAATTTGTAAAATAACGGGCTTGGAAAGCCATACGTGCGACCCAGAAGAAGATAATATCATATCCGGTTACTAAGACATTCGTTGGATAATAACGTTCCAAATCTTCTGTGTTCTCTGGCCATCCAAGCGTTGAAAACGGCCATAATGCACTCGAGAACCATGTATCTAAAACATCTTCATCTTGATGCCAATTTTCAATATCTTCCGGTGCTTCAAGTCCTACATAAATCTCTTCAGTTTCATTGTGGAACCATGCGGGTATACGGTGACCCCACCATAATTGACGCGATATACACCAATCTTCAATATTATCCAACCAGCGTGTGAACGTATTTTCAAAGCGTTCCGGGTAAAAATTAATTTTATCATCACTTTGTTGGTGTGCAAGAACTTCATCCGCTAAGGGCTTCATCTTAACAAACCATTGTTTTGAAAGATATGGTTCCACAATAACATCCGTACGTTCTGAGTGCCCAACTTGGTGTACATGCTTCTCGATTGAAACAAGTTTACCAGCTGCTTCAATATCCGCTACTAAAGCCTTACGACATTCAAAACGTTCCATACCTTGGTATTTCCCTGCAAGATCATTCATCGTGCCATCAGGATTCATACAAATTGGCATTTCAAGACCATATTTTTCACCAATAACAAAGTCATTAGGATCATGAGCAGGTGTACATTTCATGACACCCGTACCAAATTCGATATCGATGTAATCATCGGTAATAATCGGTAAAGATTCCCCATTGGCAGGGTTAATCGCATGCATACCGACAACATGAGTGTAACGAGAATCATCCGGATGGACAACAATACAAACATCCCCAAACATCGTCTCAGGACGTGTTGTGGAAACTTTCAATTGTTCCCCTGTTTCAACAACAGTATAGTCAAATGTGTAGAAATTCCCTTCGACTTCTTTATGAATCACTTCAATATTTGAAAGCGCAGTTTGTGCTTCAACATCCCAGTTTATAATGCGATAACCTTGAAAAATTAGACCATCACGATATAAATCCACAAAAACTTTATTAACTGCTTGGTTTAAACCTTCATCAAGTGTAAATCGTTCACGCGAATAATCAACTGAAATCCCCAGTTTAGACCATTGTTCGCGAATATGACCCGCATATTCTTCTTTCCATTCCCACGATTTATCTAAAAAAGCCTCGCGCCCAAGATCATATCGTGAAATGCCTTGTTCACGCATTTTTTGCTCAACTTTAGCCTGAGTCGCAATCCCTGCATGATCCATACCAGGTAAATAAAGTGTGTCCTTACCCAGCAATCGCTGATAACGAATAATAATATCTTGTAATGTATTATCCCATGCGTGCCCTAAATGTAATTTACCTGTAACATTTGGGGGTGGAATTACCAATGAATAAGGCGCCTTTGAGGTATCTCCTGCGGTAAAATAACCCTTTTCAATCCATTCATTGTATTTATTTAATTCAACTTCGTTGTGAGCATACTTCTTCGCCAGTTTCTCGGTCATCATATTCCTCCTTGAGTAGTCCATAACATACAATATCATCATAGCCGTCTTCGAACTTCGCCGCTTGACGTTTGATTCCTTCTTCAATAAAACCTATTTTTCGTGCGACAGCACCCGACGCGGGATTACACTTTAAATGTTTCAATTCCATACGACGTACATCATATGTGTTAAATGCGAAATCTAAAACCGCAGTTGCCGCTTCAGTGATCAGACCTAATCCCCAAAAACGCGGATTTAATGCATAACCCATCTCGTACACACCTTCCGATTCACTGATTGGCCAAAAATCACACGTACCAATCATTCGGCCATTATTTTTTAAAGTAATCGCAAACGCTTCCGGCCAACCCTTTTGAGGTCTGGATAAAAAGACATTCTTAATTACCTGCTTCGTATCCTCGACATTTTGATGAGGCTTAAATCGTGTCATACGTGTTACTTGATACGTCCGTGCATAGAGATACATATCATCGGCATCTTCAAGAACGACCGAACGAAGAATTAACCGCTCCGTTTCAAGTACTAAATCTGTCTTAGCCTTCATAATTCCTCCTTAAAAAATAAAAAAAACACCATCCAAAGGACGATGAATCGTGGTACCACCTTAATTTACATACATGCGTATGCCTTCTTGCCGTTAACGCGGGCTACGTAACATCTTACTTAACGTTCAGACATTAATCTCCCAAGCTACCTTCACTCATGCATCAGATTGTTTCGCACCAACCAACAACTCTCTTAGCTCAATCCATAAGTTACTCTTCTTGTTCAACGATTTATCTTATTTTATCACATAGAAACTTACCCGTCAATTAGACCTGAGCAGATAAAAAAAAGAGCTTTCGCTCTTTAATACGTTTTAATGTATTGATCATAGATCGGCTTAACACCGACTTTTTCATCAGACATACTTGGAATCACTTGGAATGGACCAGTCGATGAATTGCCTTCAATAATTTCAGGACCATCAACACCAACCGCAACATCCCAACCCATATAGCGAACTTGTGGAATCACAAGACACGCTTCTTTAATGCTCGAAATCAGTTGTTCATAATGGGGCACTTGAAAACCAATCAAATCAGTTCCAGTAATTGGATGCTTTGTATGTTGATTACAGTTTTTGTCGATAAATGGGTAAACAACGGTTCCCGTATCATCAAGAATGGTATACATACCGCCCTGACCGATATTATCAACGTGGCTTCCTAATCCCGATTTTAATACCGATACTAAAATTCGAGGAACATTCTCATCATCTAAAAATGTAATGACGCGCAGCGTATTAACACTCGTAGGTGATAATTCATTCATTTTAGGATGTTGTTTAAAGAACTCTTCAATAAGATATTGACGGTTATCCATCAATGCTACATAAAGTTCTTCAAAATCAAGATCCGGATTTTCATTCACATCAACAACCTCAATACCACGACCAACGTAATCCGTTGTACGTTTTGCCATGACTTTTCCGTGTTTACGAACAAAGGCTTCAAGCCCTTTTGCGTCGCTTTCACGAATATCAAAGGTATCACGGTGAACAAAATCACTAAAACGCTTCACAAAAATTGATTTATCATCAAAAATATCGAGATATTCAGGATCATTATAGTACTTAGCAATCCTTGCAGAATGACCGAGTGTAATAAAGGTTTCCCGTTGCTTACTGTTCAAATCATAGAATTCAAACTCATTGTAATCAACATAGCCCGCAGTATATTTAAATGAACACCAAACCATATCAAAAAATAACACGATACGAGAACGCCCACTCTTTTCATGTGCATATTGGATAGCATTTTTAAATCCAGAAAAATCCATACTAAAAAGACGTTTAAAATAATACTTAATTTTCCAAAATAGTTTTTTCATTTTCGTCCCTCTCATGTGTTCCATCGCGATGTCATTGACATCGCATTGCAGTTAATATTGTTAAATATTTTGTTCAATAAATTTAATGATCGGTTCACGCGTTTCATTTTTTAATGATGAAAACTCAAGTACCGTAACATCCGGGAATTCCTTAAAGACATCACGCTTTATGTTATTGATCTTGTTCCTTGATAATTTATCGACTTTTGATAAAACAAGAGCATAACGAATTCCGTAATGAATCGCAAACTCAATCATCATTAGGTCATCTTGGCTTACACCACGACGAACATCCACAAGGACAAGCATGACGGATGGATGACGTAATTCAAAGTAACTATCCATCAACGTCCCATAATGGATTTGCTCTTGTTTGGAACGATTTGCGAAACCATAACCTGGTACGTCCGTTAAAATAACTTCATCGTTAATATGATAGAAGTTTATTAAACGGGTTTTCCCAGGTGTTTGTCCAACATAAGCTAACTTCTTACGGTTTGTTATCGCATTTATCAACGAAGATTTCCCTACATTTGATTTACCTACCATAACAATTTCTTTTTGTCCCGTCTCAGGAAATTGAGACGAATGCGCAGCTGAGATAATCAACTGCGCATCATTTGTCTTCCACGCCATTAAATAAGCGCTTCTTTCAACACTTCATCAATGGTTTCGCATGGAATAAATGTTACACTTTCCTTAACAACATCTGGAACTTCCGCTAAGTCTTTTTCATTGAGTTTTGGAATGACAATTCGGTTAATGCCTACACGATGTGCCGCTAGGGATTTCTCTTTTAAACCACCAATTGGCAAGACATTACCGCGCAATGTAATTTCACCAGTCATCGCAAGGTTTGCACGCACTTTATTTTCAGTTAAAGCACTGATTAATGCCGTCGTAAAGGTTACACCTGCCGAAGGACCATCTTTTGGAACAGCACCTTCTGGTACGTGAACTTGGACATCATGTTTTTCAAAGAAATCCGGAGCAATATTCAAACTGCGAGCATGACTCTTAACATATCCCATTGCAATTTCTGCCGACTCCTTCATTACATCACCCAATTGTCCCGTAACCACAAGTCGACCCTTACCTTCGTACGTTGTTACTTCAATTGGAAGTACATCACCACCAAATTGAGTATAAGCAAGACCTGTTACAACACCAACTTGATCTTTCTTCTCTTTTTGGCCATATTCGAAAATAATTTGTCCTAACCACTCTGTAATTAGGTCTTTATTGATTGTGATTGTTTTCTTACCATCTTTGAGGATTGCAAGAACCGTTTTTCTACATAACGACGCAATGACACGCTCTAATTGGCGAACCCCTGCTTCGCGTGTGTAGTGACGAATTACATATCGTAATTGTGCATCACTCATACGGAATTGAGATTTTTTAAGTCCGTTTGATTCCAATTGTTTTGGTATTAAATGTTCTTTCGCTATATTAAGTTTTTCTTCTTCAGTGTATGAACTAAGTTGAATAATTTCTAAACGATCGCGTAACGCTTCAGGAATATCCCCTAAGTAGTTTGCAGTCGCTACGAACATAACATTTGATAAATCATAAGGTTCTTCTAAGTAGTTATCGCTAAACATTTTGTTTTGTTCAGGATCCAACACTTCAAGCATCGCACTTGAAGGATCGCCCTTATAATCTGACGCCATTTTATCAATCTCATCAATTAAGAACACTGGATTCACAACACCCGCTTTTTTCATTCCCTGAATAATACGTCCTGGTAATGATCCAAGATAAGTACGACGGTGACCACGAATTTCCGCTTCATCACGCACACCACCTACAGATGCTTTTACAAATTCACGACCAAGTGAATCCGCAATTGATTTCGCAAGTGACGTTTTACCAACCCCTGGAGGCCCCACTAAACAGATGATTGGAGCTTCTAAATTCCCGGTCATTTCTTTAACCGCAAGATACTCCATAATACGATCTTTAACTTTATCCAAACCGAAGTGGTCATCATCAAGTTTTTCACGCACAAGATTTAAATCTTTAATATCTTCCGTTTGTTGCCACCATGGTGTTTTTAATAGCCATTCTAGATATGAACGAACAACACCCGACTCACCTGAGGCTTGTGGTAACATTTCATAACGACGCAATTCCTCCATCGCTTTTTCTTTAACATATTCTGGATAAGGATTGTTCTCGATCATTTCACGGAATTCATCGCTATCCTCGCCAATATCACTGACATCACCCAATTCTTCACGAATTGCGCGCATTTTTTCACGTAAGTAATATTCACGTTGGTTTTCTTCAACACGATCTTTAACCTTTTCGTTAATCGTGTTTTCAATCTGAGCAAGCGTATGCTCGCGTTGAATCTCTTCGATAATCATTAGAAGACGTTCGTTTACACTTAATTCTTCCAGCAATTCCTGCTTGCGTTCAAGTTGAAGTGGGAAGTATTGAGCAAATTGATCACTCAATTGTGAGGCAGACACGCCCATCGTTAATTGATTAACAATCTCAGTAGGGATTGTTATATTTTGAACAGAAACCTGTTCAATTTCATTCGTAATACGACGAACTAATGCCATTTCTTCGTTTTCTTCGCCAATAATATCATCTAAAGATGTTACTGCACCGAAAAGCATGCGTCCATCATCGTTTAATGTGTCGATTTTAACACGTTTTAATCCTGTAAATGTAACACGTAAAAATCCTTGTTTACGTTTTACGGCTTTAATATTAACAAGTGAACCATACTCAAAAAGTTCGTCTTGACGCGGATCGTCCACAAGAATGTCTTTTTGACTTACAAGCACGACTTGTCCATTAAAGAACTTTTCTGCTTCGTCAATAGCATTCATGCTCTTGTGACGGCCAACTTCAATCATAATTTCTTGTTCTGGAAACACAATAACACCGCGCGTTGCAACAACAGGAACGCTTATTGTTATATTTTTTTCGCTCATAGCAATCCCTCCTTTAAGGATAAAAAAGACGCTAAGCGTCTTTTAATTAAGCAAGAGTTTCTTGTACTAGCTCCATCGCTTTTCGTAATAAGATATCGTATCCGATAGCATCAGGTGAAACTAAGTTTTTAACTTGGTCAAGTTCCATACCGTATACTTCAGAAATTGTTGTAAATTCTTTTTCAATTTCTTCGTCTTCTACTTTTAATCCTTCAACTTCAGCAATTTTTTCAAGTGTTAAGCGAGTACGTACACGTTTTTCTGCATCTTCACGCATTTGTTCTTTAACATCTTCTTCTGATTGTCCTAGAATTTGTGAGTAAAGATCGAAGTTCATACCTTGTTGTGCAAGACGTTGGTTGAATTCATTAAACATTTGGTTTAACTCTTCTTCAATCATTGCTGCAGGAATATCAATTTTTGCATTATTTGAAATTGTTTCCACAAGTTCTTCATTTACGCGATCTTCTTCTGCTTGTTCACGTTGTGCTTTTAGATTTTTCTTAATTGAATCTTTAAGTGCATCTAATGATGTAATTTCTTCATCATCTAACAATTCAACAAACTCATCGTTTAATTCTGGTAACACTTTAGTTTTTACTTCGTGTAATTTAACTTTGAAGACAACTGGTTGACCAGCAAGTTCTTCTACATGGTATTCTTCTGGGAAAGTGATATCTAAATCTTTTTCATCTTCTGAAACCATACCGATCATTGCTTCTTCGAAACCTGGAATAAATGAGTTTGAACCAATTTCTAATGTATAGTTCTCACCTTTTCCACCCTCAAATGCAACGCCGTCTTTAAATCCTTCAAAATCCATTACAACTGTATCGCCGTTTTCAACTGCACCGTCTTTAAGTTGTAATTCTGCTTGTTCTGCTTGTAATTTTTCAAGCTCAGCTTCGATATCTTTTGCAGAAACAGTAATTCGTTTACGTTTGATATCAAGACCTTTATACTCACCTAATTCAACTTCTGGTTTAACAGTAACGATAAATTTCAATGTTAATGCATCTTCAGTCATTGCTTCGATGTCTAATTCAGGTGTTGCAACAGGTTCAATTTTTTGTTCAACCATACCTGCAACAAATGCTTCATTAGCGATGGCATTAACTGCATCCATCATAATCATTTGTTCGTTTACTTGTTTACGAGCTAATTCTTTAGGTGCTTGTCCTTTTCGGAACCCTTGAATTTCAACGTTTTTAATTGCATTTTCTAAAGTTTTATCTTGTGCTTTTTTCCAAGCTTTTTCTTCAACTTCAACAGTTAATAATCCTGTTGAGTTTTCATTTAATGTCCATGTAGATTTCATGTTTGTCCTCCTAGTACTTCACTATTATAACATAACTTTTAGCACAGTCAACACACGAGTGCTAAAAACTTACCACCACTCTATTTTAACCGAAATGAGTGGGGATTGCATTCTTTATACTTTATACAAATAAGTGTTCACTGTATCCAATATTTCCTCTGCTTTTAATTCATCAATTGACACTGGGAATGCATCGAGGACGCGTTGTTCCAAAGCACCAAGACAAAGAATTAATAAACTCGGGTTTTCAGACTCAAGCATATCACCCAACTGTAATACACATGCTTGATACGCTTCTGATTCAAATGGATTTTCCAATTGAGATGTATCAACCACCTGCTCCGTCATTTTTAACTTTAAATTCAATTTCAAATCAATCGACTGATCAATCAAGAAAAATAATATTTGTTTTTTGATCCAATCTTCGATGTACTCATCTGCAAGCCATTTTTTTATATGAGGGAGTTCATTACGTAGGTTCATACGTTCCAAAGAAATAATGGCCTTTTGTTGTAAAAGTTCATTTCCACGTAATGCTTCCTCTAAGTCCTCAATATCTTCATAGTATTTACTTGATGGGCTTGTATCGATTCGTATCGAATCACGAATGGATTGAAACTGCGTAAAATATGGTTCGGGTACATAAGGCATTCTCAATTCTTCATCGATAAGCACAAGTGCTTCACGTGTTTTTCCTTCATCAAGAAGGCTTTGAATTGAGTTCATGCACGTTTCATAATAGTTGTTCATACTTTTCCTTTCATACTGTTTCATTTTAACACACTTTTGTTTGATAAAAAACAAAAGTAACGCATTTGTTTTCGTTATCTTTTAAAAGGGTACAAAATCAAAAAAAACCTCGACAATGTCGAGGTTTAAATATCGATTACTTTTCGGAACTTTGGCAACAGCCCTTCCTTTGAACCCGTTAAACTTGGTTTCATTTGGAATACACCGGTATTGTAATTTCCTTCAATGAGTGAAGGTCGTTTTTGACCCACAGCAACATCCCAACCAACATATTGAATCTGAGGAACCTCACGCGCTGCGCGATCTAGCATCTCAACAATTTCGTCGTAAAGAGGTACTTGGAAACCAACAATATCAGTACCGGTAATTGGATGTTTATCAAAGGCAACGGCATCTTTATCAAATGCTGGATACAGCACCTTACCACCATCATCCAAAACGGTATACATACCACCCGCACCAAAATTGTCCAAATGTCCACCATTCCCAATTTTCAAGACCCCTTCCAACACATGAACATCTTTACCGTCAAAGAACGTAATCATGCGAAGTGTATTAACACTTTCTGGATAAAGGGATGACATGGCTTCATGCTGAACAAAATACTCTTCAATTAAAAATTGACGGCGTTCCATACGTTCTTTTTTAAAGGAGTCAAAATCCTGAATTTCAGAAGTTACAAATCGTTCGACACCATATCCCATCAAACTATCAGTAACCTTAGCCATCACAACATCATGCCCCTCTAAAAAAGCCTTAATTAATTCATCAGATGATTCTCGTAAGTCCACAAAATCACGCCCGATATATTCTCGGAACACTTTATTAAATTCTGACTTATCCGCAAATTTATGTCTAAACTCTTTTTGATTATACTTTACTATAATTGAGTTTGCGATTCCCCCTGTGATAAACGTTTTTCGTTCAGCACGATTCAATAAATAAAACTCAAACTCAAAATAATCAAGATAACCCGATTGATAGATAAACGAACAACCAATCATATCAAGAAGAATCACAAGTCTAAATTTTCCTGTTTCCTGGTGAATTATACCTGCAATTCGCCACATGTTTTTATAATCCAATGCTTTTAACCTTCTAAAATAATATTTTATACGTCCCATGCTTTACCTCCACATACCTCATCTATAATAACCTTTGTTTCCATTTCAAACAAGACCGTTTCAATATCCAAACAATTGCACCCAATACCAATTTCCATCAGATGCTTTATAAAGAGCACAAGCACCCGATTTAAAATCATCTAAAATGTTTGCACGATGACTTGGTGATTCCATAAATCCACTGATGGCACTATCAACTGAAAATGCCCGTTTTGCCAAGTTTTCAGCAAAAATCAACTGTGGATTTAAACTATCCCATGAGCTTCCATCAGGTCGTCGATGTTCAAAACTTTGTTCTAAATCCACTGCACGAATCCCAGCGTATTCAAATAAGGATTCCGACCACGTTAAAGGTTCTAACTGATGTTCACTTCGAATCTGATTCACACGTTGAAACATTAAGAGCGATTCCTCTTTATTAATGTACTCATGATTCACAACAACCTCTTTAATGCCAACCCGTGTAATTTCATCTACGGGTTGGTAAACCACTTCGGTATATTCCATTGTTGAGTCAATTAAATCATTATTTTTATAGAGTTCTTTGTAAACAGTACGCTTAAGACCCAGTTCTCCCTCTTGTTCAATTACCGTTTCGCCTTTATTAAGTCCATCATCATTTTTTTCTATCGTATCAAAGGGAATCGGTGTTTCTTCACTACGAACATTCTCCACAAAATGATCGCCTTCCTCAATCTCTACATCATCTTGTTTTTCACGCTTTACAAACTTTGAAACCTTAAATTGATCCGGCTTCTTTTTTATAATCTTTGGGGGCTCTTGTTCCACTGGTTTCTTGGATACACCTTGAAAATATCCAACACCACAACCTAAGCAAAAAACTAATAATCCAAAAAATCCAATAATGTGTTTCTTTTCTACTTTCATATGCCCCTCCATATAAAGTTCTTGTATAATTGTACTAAATTTTCACATAAAATCCTATTGTTAAACTCATTTTATCGTGTAGATTTTATTATATGTGAACTTTTTTGGAAAACATAAAAAAAACACCCTAATTTAGGTGTTATCGTTTAACATTGGCGTCCCCGGAGAGATTCGAACTCCCGACCACACGCTTAGAAGGCGCGTGCTCTATCCACTGAGCTACGGAGACAAATTGTGCTCTATGCGTCTACAATAATATCATTAAGACGCATAGAATACAATGCTTTTTATAAATCTCTTTCAAATAATTCTTCGACGGTCACTTTATCATCTGTAATCGTGATTTTTGCGAAACATGTCGGCGATCCGTCACGATTATAATAGAGTGAACCGGGATTGATGAGTAGTATCCCATCGACATCTTTCACAACCGGAACATGCGTATGACCGTAACACGCAATGGTACAACGGTGTTCCTTGGCCAAGGCAATAATATCCTCTTCGATATGACGGTAACGCATTAAATGACCGTGCGCTACAAAAATACGGGTTCCCTTAACCTCAACAACTAACGATTCAGGGTACTTATAGAATGTATCATTATTACCGGTCACTGCATGGAAGGGTTTCATGGATTCAAGATCAAGTTCATTATCGCCACAATGAATGTAGGCATCTGCATGAGGATAATTCTGTAAAATCGCATCGAGAACTTTTTTCTTACCATGGTTATCACTGCAAACGATAATTTCTGTCATATTGTTTCCACCTTTTCTATTGATTTAAAGAGACGTTCTATTTGACGTTCCATTTTATGAGCGTCACCCGTTGTATAGGTTTGACACACTGATGAGTTAAACGAATAATTCATTTCAATAAATTCACGAATCGGTCGTTTGGAATCATGAATATTTCCCTTATATATTTTTCTAAAGACATCTTCTACTAGTGGAAAATGCGTACATCCAAGAATCAAATCGGTTGCCTCAAGAATTGGCGTTAATTCATTCCGAAGGTATGTTTCTAAATCTAAATTTTGATTTAGACCTTCAATAATATTAACCAATTCAGGGAGCGCAAGTTCTTTAACCGATCCTGATCCTTTTTCATGAATCAAATTACGATATGCATGGGCATTAAATGTGGCAAGTGTCGATACAATTCCCACACAAACATCATCTGTCAAATCAATTTGACCAACGGTAAGTTCAATGATACCAATAAGATTCATATCGGGAAAATGTTTACGTACGGTTGTCAGAGCAACCGCCGAAACTGTATTGCATGCAATGACGACATCTAAAATCTCTCGATCATGGAACCATTGCATTGCATTGATGGTGTACCCAATGATTGCATCATCCGATTGATTCCCATAAGGTGCATGCTTTTGATCTGCATAGAGCACCAAAGAGACTGGATCAAGATTTTGTTTTAAGTATTGATAGACACTGTAACCACCCAGTCCCGAATCAAAAATTCCCAATGTACTAATTTTTTTCATGATAATCATTCCAATCTATATGTAGTATATCATACAAATCAATCGCAACATCCTCCGGTAAAACCGTCTTCAAAGTTTCTAAGGATGCTGCACGAATATTTTTAAGTGATCCAAATTTCTTATATAGTTCTTTTTGTCGAACCTTCCCTAATCCACTTACTTCATCAAGAATTGATCGAGTCATTGCTTTTTTCCTTAGGTTACGATGATATGTAATCACAAAGCGGTGCACCTCATCTTGCATTTGCATAAGGAAATTAAAAAGGGAGCTGGTTTTATTGATTGAAATCATGCTGCCATCTTCACGCATTAAAGCATATGTACGGTGACGATCATCTTTAACAAGAGAACACACCCTTAAATTCAATTCGAGATCCCTTAAAACCTCCAAAGCCGCATTAAGCTGTGGTTTACCACCATCAACCAACACTAAATCTGGCATTGGCTTCTCTTCACGTAACAAACGGAAATAACGTCGATACAAAACTTCCTTCATGGATGCAACGTCATCATTACCTTGATGCAACTTATACCGTCGATATAAGTTTTTATTTGGCTCCCCATCATCATAAACAACACACGCTGATACTGCGAATGAACCCGAAATATGTGAGTTATCAAAAACTTCAATACGATGAATCAAAGTCTCCATACCTAAAGCATCACTTAAATCCTTCAACGCTTCATCTTTGAATTGTTGACGTTCACGAAGTAATGAGAATTGATCATCGAGCTGTTGTTGTGCATTTTTTTGGGTAATCTCCAACAAGGTTTTCTTCTTACCTCGAATCGGAATTTTGACTTCAGCCTCTAAAACATCCCCCAACTCTTCCGCATCGACAACGTTTGGAACATAAATTGTTTTCGGTAACGGTTGATTTTCATAGAATTGCGCAATAAAAGAGACAAACGCATCGAGGGGCTCCTCCATGCATGCTTCAACCGCCATACTGCGCTCTAATAAACGACCACCACGAACAAACAATCCGACAATTGCAATGTAACCTTGATAGTAGGCGTAGTGGAACAAATCAAATCGTTCGTTTAAAGAAAACTGAACTTGTTGTTTATCACCAATATAATCAAGAGCGTGCAATTTTTCTTTATAGACTTGAGCCAACTCAAAATTTAAAGATTCACTCGCCTCTAACATTTTTCGCTCTAATTCTTCTTTAAAGGGTTTTATATTGCCATTCAAAATACTCATAACATTTTGACGCCAAACATCTAATTCTTCTTTTGAATAACGTTTTCCCGTTCGATTAAATGCACTGTAAATGGCTAATGTGTTGGGTAATAAGGTATCTCCTGTAGGCACAGAATCGTTTAGAAGCCGCGCCATATCACGGGCTGCAGTAGCATCTGGATACGGTCCAAAGTAATGAAATTGCTTTGATTGCTTTCGATCGCGAGCGACCAAAACCTCGGGTTTACCCTCACGTGGTACTTTAAGATATGGATATGATTTATCATCCATAAAGATAATATTGAATTGAGGACGGTGTTCTTTAATTAAATTAATCTCTAGAATTAAGGACTCTTTCTCCGTACTGGTTATGATAAATTCAAAATCAGCAATCTGACGTACCATGCGCGTTGTCTTATGATCATGGGCACCTGTAAAGTAGGAGCTTACGCGATTTTTTAATTTTTTCGCTTTTCCCACATAGATGATTTCCCCATTTTTATTTTTCATAAGATAACAACCCGGCTCCATCGGTAGTCGTTTCAGTTTTTCTTCAATTGTTGTATGGGTCATTGTTTTAATTTCACAATCGTCGCACCCATACCACCGTCACCAACACCACCTAATTCAAAGGAGCCTACATGTTTATTACGACGTAGTGTTTGATGAACTGCAGTACGAAGTTGTCCCGTCCCATGTCCATGAATAATTCTAAACGTTGGTACTTTATGAAGTACACACTCATCAATATATTTCTCAACTTGAGGTATAGCCTCCACAACACGAAGACCGATAATATTCAATTCTGTTTTAAATGAAGATCTCGCATTAACACTATGACTTCGTGTTGGTTTTGCTTTCACCTTTTTCGCAGGTCCAGCAATACGAGTGAGCTTGCTTAAATCAACATTTACTTTTAAACCACCAATCGAGACAAAGGCTGTGTTTTTTTCAATTGAATCCACAATACCAACTTGGTTGGTGGATTTTAACTGTACACGATCACCCTTACCAATGGTCTCATCAACAGCTGTTTCTGCTTGCAATGATTGAATTTGCTTAACTGCTTTTTTTCGAAGGTCAGGACGATTCGTTTTATTTAATACATCCAATTGGCGTTCCGCCTCTTCAACCATCTGTTCCAATAATGCTTCATTCTCTTCACGCAAGGCTTGTTCTTTACGAACAAACTCAGCTTCAAGTGCTTTTTGTTTCATCAATGCTTCGTGCTTAAGTGTTTCAATCGCTTCTTTTTCTTTTAGAAGCTCTTGTTCAAGCTTATCTTGTTCATTAATTTTCGCTTCAAGAATTTCTAATAAATGATCCGCTTCATATTGACCTTCTTGTTTGTATTTAAAAGCACGGTCAATAATGTCCGCTTGTAACCCTAGACGCTTCGCAATCGCAAAAGCATTGGATTCACCCATTACATTTTCACGATAACGGTATGTTGGTTTAAGATTTTGCAAATCAAACTCAACACTTGCAATCAGAATATCGTCATATTGCGTTCCGTATTTTTTAAGTCTTGAAAAGTGTGTCGTCGCAATAACCCAACAACCAACCGATCTAAAGTGATCCAAAATAGCCATTGACAAACTTTCCCCTTCAAGAGGATCCGTTTGCGATCCCAATTCATCAAGCAATACAATGGATTTGGATGTTGCTTGAGCATTCACTTGCGTCATTGTTTCCATATGAGCAGAAAAAGAAGATAATGATTTTTCAATTGACTGTTGATCACCAATATCCACAAACACTTGGTCCACTAACATCACTTCTGCTGATTCCGCACAAATTGGACAACCCGCTAAAGTCATGAGAATCGATAACCCCATTGTTTTCAAACTCACACTTTTCCCCCCTGTATTGGGACCACTAATTAAGATCATTTTATGAGGTGGTGTTAAGGTATATGTATTCGCGACAACTTCTTTCGGATTAATAAGAGGATGACGTGCATTTTTTAAGTTTAAACGATCTTGGGTCAAGGTCGCTACCACAGCATCATTGTGTGATCCCCATTCTGCTTTCGCAAAAAGACAATCGATGATTGCGACCGTATCAAGATCTGCGGTTAACTGTTGAGCATCTTCCGCAATTAAGTTTGATGTTTCACGACAAATACGTTCAATTTCATCATGTTCTTGATGGATGAGACTTTGATATTCATTTTGCATTCGCGCTAAAAAGGCAGGCTCAAAATAAACCGACTGCCCACTTGCGGATTCACCATAAATTGTTCCTTCAAGCTTATACTTATCTGAAGGTTTGACTAAAAATGTACGACGACCATGTTGGAGTGAAACGACGGCTTCGCTCAGCATTGCCCGATTTTTTGTTAAAAACTCTTGTGTTTTATTCTCAATATTTTGTTCCAGTGCTTTGCTTTGGCGTCTTAGTTCGCCCAAATGAGTACTTGCACGATCTAAAACTTCACCTTGTTCTCCAAAACAATGCTCAATATGTTTCAAAGTTGATGCTTTCACTTCAAGACTTTCAAATAAATCCTCAAGTGCAGGATAAGACCCTTCTAAATTTCTAAATTGTTTTTTTAGACGTTCAAGACCTTGCATAAAGCGTCCGACATCTACGATATCTTCTACGGATAAAGTACCACCCTTTTCAGCAAGGGTTAAGGCATAGGACACATCGGTAATCCCTCCAAAGGACATTGAGCCATTCACAACCACTAATTGCAACGCATCTTTAGCACGAGCCAAATCACGTTTTACGATTAATGAAGAAAATGAAGGAACCGTATTCAAAACCGCTTCCTTTCCCAAGGAAAAAGATGCGAAATGAGCGATGCGCTCAAGCACTTTATCGAACTCTAATCGAGACGATGTATTATTCATATTTTTCTAGATACTCCCTAATCTGTATTTCATTAAAACCATGTTTTTCAAGCCACTTGACCATGGCTTCTTGTTGACTTGGCGATAATTGTTGATCTGTAATAATGCTTTGAATTGCAGTATTTTGATTCATGAAATCATCAAAAGCTCCTAAAACTGGTTTTGAAGCCTTCTCAACATAAACGAGCCACGTGTTATCGATCACTTCCTGGCCATTTTTGATGATTGGTGTCGTCAATATAACGCAGATCAAAACAAGTTTAAGTGCAAAAAACACGACACTAAAGACCCCTCCAATTGCTGAGTTTACTTGCTTTACTAAAGGGACTTTTGAGATTACCGTTGCAAGTGGTGTTACAAGCATTAAAACGATACGAATCACAATAAATAGAATTACAAACCAAATCAACTGATTCATTTGATGTACAACGAGTTGATTAATGGTTAAAAACCCCGTTCCCGATGCTTTGAAGAATTGGAAAACTTGCACAAAAACCGGTGCAAAAATCCATGCTGCAAAAAGAGATACAAATGTTCCAACAACATCAACAAGTTGCAACAACAAACCTTTCTTGTATCCAATGTATAGGGTCACCGCAAACCATATTATAATAACCCCATTTAAGTAGCCCATCCAATCATTAGGAAACATCACCATAAAATCACTCCTTTTGTATTTTTATTTTAAGGGTTCAACTGTTCATTTCATAAAAAATAGTCTATATTATTAGTATGACAACTATTACATTAAAATTAACAGATAACCAAATTAACGAATTAAAATCACGATACTCAAAATCTCCGATTCGTTACGATATTCAGTACACTCACTTCCAAATTAAGGGAAGTGATGTAACCATTACAGCCTATACCAGTGGTAAGGTTGTTTTCAGCGGGGAAGGCGCATCTTTTCACGCTTCATCCTATTCAGAACAGCCTGCAAAACCACAATCTAGTGTTGCTTCAACATCGAAGCTCAAAGGTTCTATGGCAGGAAGTGATGAAGTCGGTACCGGAGATTACTTCGGCCCCATCACGGTGTGTGCTTGTATTGTGAATGAATCCGACTTATCACGCATTCCCGTTTCGGAGATTGTGGATTCGAAGCAAATGACGGATGATAAAATTCGAAACATCGCACCGATTCTGAAACGTGAGCTTCAATACAGTCTTCTTATTCTCGATAATAAGAAATACAACCGTGTCCATCCAACTATGAACATGAATGTTATTAAGGCAAAGCTCCATAATCAAGCTTTTTTAAATTTAAAAAAACGCTATGTAATGCCTCCCTATGCAATCATTGATCAGTTCATGGCTGAAAAACCTTACTACAATGCCCTTAAAGGCGAACCGGAAATCTTCAGGGGATTAATCTTTGAAACTAAAGCCGAAAACAAATATATTGCCGTCGCATGCGGTGCAATCATTGCGCGATTTGGTTTTTTAGATTACCTTGATAAACTATCCAGCAAATACGACTGTACATTCCCCAAAGGCGCCGGTCCTCACGTTGATGCATTTGGTAAAGAATTTGTAAAGCGTTATGGCAAAGAGGAACTCGAAAATGTTGCTAAGGTTCACTTCGCCAATACACAACGCATTCTTAACGATGTGTAAGCGAAACCGCGATGGGTTTATCAATCTTACGATAGGAAACCCCTGCTGCATCAAGCATGCGTTTTGACACTAAAACAGCATCTGTTTCTGCATACTTATCATCTTCATAAACAATTTCTTTAATACCGCTTTGAATAATTGCTTTTGAGCACTCATTACATGGGAATAAAGAAACGTAAATTGTACACCCCTGTAACGATTGGGTCGCATTGAGAATTGCATTCAACTCTGCATGAACGACATAAGCATATTTCGTTGTTTGAAAATCTCCCTCACGCTCCCAAGGAAACGCATCATCACTCAATCCCGTTGGAAGGCCATTATAGCCAATTCCAACGATTTTTTTTTGCTGATCCACAATTGCGGCACCAACTTGAGTTGAAGGGTCTTTTGACCGTAACGCCGACAAATGAGCCAAGCCCATAAAATATTCATCCCAAGAAATGACATTATCTCGTTTACTCATACGATTCCCCTACTTCATAAAACCGCTTAAGCGGTTTGCATAATTTTTAAATCCAAGTTCATACCAACTATTAATCACAGACATATCCAATCTTGGACTGGATAAGGTTCCAGCATGCTGAGTCATTACAATTCCAATCCCAACGACAAATACTGACGATAATACCATGGTTCCTTTACGTAAATAGTCCCAATCTTTTCGTTTTGAAAAAATAAGTCCACACAACACTCCAGCAATTAAACCACCTAAGTGAGCCGTTGCACTCACACCAGGTAAAGTACTAATAATTAAGTTAATAAATAACACTTGGAAAACTTGAGACATAACCTTTGGATTACGCATTGCTTTTGTTTCAACCAAATAAACGCACATTGCACCCAGCAAGGCAAATAAACCACCACTGATACCAAGTCCAATAACACCCTCATCGAGAATAAAAACAAATGCATTCCCCATCAAAATTCCAGCAATCAAGGTAAATAAGTACTTTTTACCTTCCATCACCGTTTCCATCACCACACCTAAATTTCTTAGAGACATCAGATTCATAATCAGGTGAAGGAACGAAATATGAAGAAATCCTGCAGTTAAAAAACGGAACCACTCATGAGCATGAACAATAAATGGTTTATAAAATGCCCCCAACATAACCGCAACCGTATTGATGTTTAACCCAGGCACTAAGATTAAGTATTGTGCAATTAAGAACACCACAACACAAATAATTGAGATAACATTGGTTACAGGAAATGAGCGATAACGTGCTTGTTTTTGCATTTTTCCGATTGTTTTTTTCAGACTAAGAACCGCTTTTGACAAAGAACGATCCGGATTTTGGCTTACTTTTAGTAACCCCTTCAATTCACCATAAGAATCTAAGATTTGCGACGATGAAATATAATTCGGTCCAACAACCACATTCAAATCATCCCCAACTTTGTCTTCTTGATTCACACTGATATTAAGACCCTCTGCCTTCGTCTTAAACACGAGTGCAAGGCTTTCACGGTGCTTTGAAATCATTGCACGATCAATATTTGAAAGGGATGTCGAAGTAACCATGACTATCGAATTGTCCTCAACATTTTGATTCACAAGCCATACCTGTGAACTGTCTTGAGTCATTGAAACCATTTGATATTGAAAATGCTTCATAAAATAGTTTGCGACTTCAATTACCCATGCATCATATTGAGACTTTGTATACATTAATCTAACCTCCTGATGTCCTCGATTACATCTTTCATTGTTTGAGGTAATTCAGCTTCAAACGTCATAACCTCTTTTGTAATGGGATGCGTTAACGATAATTTTTGAGCGTGCAAACATTGACCGTTTGTATCCCATGTATTTTTATAACTATACGTTTGGTCACCTACAATTGGATGTTTAATATACTGAGCATGAACACGAATTTGATGCGTACGCCCTGTATCTAACTTACAACGCAAGACGCTATAATCGTTAAACCGTTCTGTCAAATAAAAATGCGTTACTGCATGCTTACTGTTTTGATCTGTGACAGCCATGCGTTGACGGTTTTTGGGGTCACGACCAATTGGCGCATCAACCGTTGCACTTTGATGTTTAAATTGATGATGAACAATTGCAACATATTCTCTTGAAATAAGTCGTTGTTTTAAGTCTTCAACTAAAATTTCATGCGCTTCGTTTGTTTTTGCTACAACTAACAAACCCGTTGTATCTTTATCAATTCTGTGAACAATACCTGGGCGAAGTTCGCCATTAAGATTACTTAACTGCGTTGTGTGTGCTAACAAGCCATGAACCAACGTAGGTTGATTTAAGGTTGATGGTGATGGGTGCACAATTAACCCTTTTGGTTTATTCACAACAAGGATTGCGTCATCTTCATAGACGATATCCAAATCCATCGCGACGGGAACAATCGAAATTTGTTCTTCCGTAATTTCATACTCAACAACGTCATCTTCTTTTAAGCGAAGGTTCGGTTTAACCGCATTCCCATTCACTGTTATTTTTCCATCTTTAATCCATGTTTGTAAAACACTGCGTGAATAATCTGTTACAGCAAGTGCCATATACTGATCAATACGCATTCCATCAAACATTTCTTCTACAATTAATTTATTCATATTTTTGACCTCTTTCATCGAGATAGAGTACGATTGCTAGAATGCAAACCCCTACAACCAAACTCATATCTGCTACGTTAAATACAGGAAACTGATATCCAAAGATATTGAACGCAAACATATCACGTACATAGCCATAAACTGCGCGGTCAAACAAATTCCCAAAAGTACCTGCAAACATTAAGGCAATCGCTGTCAAAATGACAGGTTTATCTTCTTTTACATAATAATAGGCGAGCACAATGCATACTGCTGATGCAAGAACGATAAACAGCCATTTTTGACCATCCAACAAGCTCCATGCTGCTCCTGTATTACGTACATACCGAAGTGAGAAAAATCCGGGTATAACGTGTAACGATTCCCATAATGGAATTGTTTTGTCGATCCATGTCTTAGATAGCAAATCGATCACGATAATTACGACACTTAATAATCCTAAACGTTTCTTCATAACTTCCTCATTTCATGTGTTTATTATAACATTATCGCATATTCATTGCATATATAAAACCCCATCAAAAAAGATGTGAGCCTTCACACCTTCTTTGTATAATTATTTAGAAATCCAACAAATTCTTCAAATGTATGAACCGAATACGGATTATCCATTTTAAATTGATACTCATGACCTAAAACATCTGCCACACCTTCATAAAAGACAGAAGTGACTGGAACATCGAGCGATTCCAATTTTGCCTGCATTTTTAAGCCATCTTCCATGAAACTCATTTGATTACCGTCAGTAATAAATGTCGGTGGAAAATCGCTCGTTACATGATTAAGAATGGACAATGATTCAACATAATCGGTATCCATCCATGCCTTTTCACCCATATAAGCCCACGCTAAACGGCTCACAAAGAAATCTAAAATACCAGATGAAGACTGCATATTTAAAAGACCATTTAAATCATAGGGACCACAAAACAATGCCATCCCTTTGACAGAACTTGGATTTAAAGTTACATTTTGATTCAATTTTTGGGCATACGCCGGGTCCACCTGAACCATCATGAATTGCGAGATTATGTGTGCCCCCGCAGAGTCGCCCGCGAGAATAATATTATTGATATCTAAACCAAAGAGATCCGCATGGGTTTGAAGATATGTTATGGCTTCACCAACTTGGTGAACTGGGGACGGATAAACCGCCTCTGGAGCGAGGTCATAATTAAGATTAATAACACGATAGCCTTGATGCGCTAATTGAACCGCATACTCATAATTATCGTGCTTATCACCACCCACAAATGCACCACCGTGAACCCAAATAATCGTCGGCAACTTCTGGGAATTTTTCGGTCCAAACAAATCAAAGGTATTTCTTCCAGCAGTGGATTCATACGTTAAATCGGTGTAAGCATCAACTTCAGATTCAATCAATTCATAACCATGTGGTTTTACCGCTAACCCGCCTTCAAACACTTTTCGAATAAGATATGCTGAAGGAGATGGATCCACAATAAAGTAAACAGCAACGCCACCTACAATTAAAAGAACCAAAGCTAATACAGCTAAAAGTCCGCGCTTAATACTCGCCCGACTCATCGAATCACATCCACATGTAAACCTTCAAGGACATCAAAGGTCTTTTGATTTAAAAGAGGATCGTAACTGTCTGTACATGATGCATCTACAAGAATGCGGGATTCGGGACACGCAGCCTTAACCATCACACACGTGCTAATAACACAGATATTCGAAACAAGACCCATCACTTCAATTTCATCATAATTTTTTTGATCTAAATAATTCCCCAACTCCAACGATGCAAACGTCGGTTTATTAAAAATAATTGAATCCGGCTTAATAAATGGCTCTAACCGCGCATCCAACGCCCATCCATGAGACCCCAAAATACAATGTTCAATTGGTAATCGACGTCCTTCTTGCGTCTCAAGATAGTTTGAACCATGCGTATCACGTGTGAACACAACATCACAATCTTGCTCATTTTCTAATTTTTGGATTATATTCATAACCACTTGGTTTGCACCTTCAAAACCAAGTGTCCCCGATACAAAGTCATTTTGAACATCAACGATAATGTTTAATTTTTTCATATTGTCCACCCTTTTTATTTTATTGTAACATAAAAAAGTCCTCGTTGGAGGACTATGCTTTTTCAAGCCATTTTGAAGCTTTTGAATAAAGAAGCGTAAGAATCATTGAACTGATCCAGGTAACAGAATAACTCCAATATACCCAATCAATGGAATGATTGATTCGCATCATGATAAATAAGAATATTTGTCTTAGGATGGTGAAACACGAAATCATGATAATCATCGGAACCATTGTGAGGCCTGCACCACGTAATGCACCACTCAAAATACTTGTTGTGCTGAGTGCAAAATAGAATGGCACCATAATCCGTAACATCCGTGCACCATATACAATAACCATCGGTTCAGGTGAAAAGAAACCAATGAGTTGATCTGCATAGATAAACGTTGGAATCCCGATAATAATAACGATCCCGACCGCTAAAACTAGAGCAGTACGAACCCCCTCCATAATACGTTCTTTACGTCCAGCTCCAAGGTTTTGACCGGTAAAAGTCGTTATTGTTAACGAAAAACTTTGAGTTGGCATGGATAAAAACGCATTAAATTTATCCGCCGCACTAAATCCGGCAACGGCTGCAGAACCAAAGGCATTGATATACGATTGTACCAAGACATTAGAAAATGAAACTACAGTCTGTTGAATTCCAGTAGGAATTCCCAATCGAATAATTTCATACAGTTTATCTCGATGAATACGAATATCTGTCATCTTGAGTTGATAAATATCATCAACGCGTAGTAAATGCATCCAGACTAAAATTGCAGATGTAAGCTGAGCAATTAGTGTTGCAACCGCAACACCTAAAATTCCCATATCAAAAACAATAACAAACAATAAGTCTAATGAAACATTTATAAGACTTGAGATGCATAGATAAATTAAGGGATTGCGTGAATCCCCGATTGCACGTAAAATACCTGCTCCGGAGTTATAAATAACAAGACCGGTTACACCCCAAAAATAAACTCTTAAGTAAAGTGTTGCAGGTTCCATAATATTTGCGGGTGTCTTGAGCCACCCCAGAAATATTGGGGACATTACGGAACCGAAAAATGTAAGAAAAACACTTACAATCAACGAAAACGCCATAAAGGTATGAATCGAATCATGCAATTCTTCATCTTTCTTCGCCCCAAAATATCGAGAAATAAGAATACCCGCACCAGTCGAAATCCCCATAAACAAACCAATAATAACGTTACTTAGAGGCGTACTTGCACCAACTGCCGCAAGCGCTTCTTCACCCACATAGTTTCCAACCACAAAGGAGTCCACGGTATTATAAAGTTGTTGGAATAGATTCCCAATCAAAAGCGGAATTGAAAACAAGAGCATTTCTTTCCAAATGACGCCCTCTGTCATTGACGTCTTTTTATGAATTTTCATTATAACCTTCCTTCTTAACCATAAATATTATACACGATATTTTACGTAAATCATTAAATTAGCCACTTTTAATCTTGCACATTGTTTATTCCAATGCTATAATACAAAAGCAGTTAAGTGCAATGCACCAGTGGCGGAATCGGTAGACGCGCACGCTTGAGGGGCGTGTGACGCAAGTCGTGTAAGTTCAAATCTTATCTGGTGCACCAAATATATCTTCAAACCAACTTCGGTTGGTTTTTTATGTTTTAGTCAAGAATTGACATAATAAAAACGAGGACATCTAAGCCTCGTTTTCCTAAATTCAAATCTCAACCGCACCACCCAAGGTGCGGTTGTTTTTGTATAATAAAAGGAGCCCACCCGACTAAAAGGAGCTCCCATATGAAGTATAAACAATTAGATAAAAAAATGAAAGACCAAATTGATATTCTATTAAGCATCGGCTACTCTATGCGCAAGGCAGCACGTAAACTCAATATATCTCATTCTACGATTTCTAGATATAAAAATAATGTCTATAAGAAACGAACGATTGATATTCGAGAAAAATATTCCCACCTAATCGAATATCTGCATTCTCACTATGATCCTAAAGTTCATTCGGTAGAAGTATGCTTGAGTAACTATAAACGATATCATCCATATAAACCGTGTGTTTCATCGCAGCAAGTCTATAACTGGATTAATCAAGGTAAACTTGATATAAAACCAAATAAAATGTGCTATAAACGTCGAAAACGTAAAAAGAGAATTAGTGGAATGATGAATCACTTGAGATGGAACTTGGAAGAGAAAACAGTACTTCCAATTAGCCTTAGACCTAAATACATTGAGAAACGTAACGAGATTGGCCATCTCGAAATCGATTCTATAATCGGTAAGAAACATGAATCTGCAGCGATTATATCCATTGTAGACCGCTGCTCAAGAATGACCTGGCTTATTAAAGCAGAATATCGATATGACTATTACACATCAAACTTAATTCGAAAATTTATTGAAGAGAATAATATAACAACGAAATCGATAACAGTAGATAATGGACTTGAATTTAAAACATTAGGGATTACAGCCAAGCGGTTGGGTGTGAAACTATATAAGTGTGATCCATACTGTTCTTTTCAACGTGGAACCAATGAAAGAGCGAATGCAATCGTGAGAAGGTTTATACCAAAAGGAAAATCAATGTATGATATAGCGCAACAATATCTTGATGATATTTGCTTCAAAATTAACTCAATGCCGCGAAAAATATTTGACTTCAAAACGGCCTATGAGATAGACTTTAATAAAAGTAAAAGTGGTGCGGTTGAGATTTGATAAAAGATAAAAACGAGGACATCTAAGCCTCGTTTTTATTGTCGTTGTTCCACTGCCTTTGCCATAATTCGATAGCCTTGATAAACCCCACCAAATCCACCAATTATTAAAAAATTAATCACACCTACGATATGAACAGAATTATGGTCTAAAGGCGATGAAAGCCATGCACCTAAATTATTAAACCCCACTCCAATACACATCGTCATCGCCAGCATGACCAAAATATGTTGTTGATCATCATTATGTGTATAGAGTGCATAGCAGTTCACAAAGGTTATCGCGAGATACATTGCTCCCAATTCACGCTGCCATCCAAAATCAAAACCCCAAATTGAATTTTCAATCATATAACTTGGGAAAATCAAATGAGACACCGCGGCGATAAAAAACACACCTGTCATGACCATTAAATACCCTTTTCTTCTTTTCATCAATCCAGCTCCCCTGCATTTTCTTAATTATAGAGAAGATATCCTCGGGGTTCAAGTCTCTTACTCGTTTATCGAAATTTGTCCGAATAAAACTATTTCCTGATTTTGAAGGTTTTCCCTGAAAACATTCGTACACAAAACACACCCAATACAAAATAGACGGTTGTAATAATAGACAGCCATATATTTAGATTCGGTACTGAACTTAGACGATTACCATTATAAGCAACCATCACCACAAGAATCTTCATGAGGTTGTAGAGTATTCCCTTCTCTTGCATCGATTCATTGTAAGGTTGCAACGTATAATACATCAGTAGATTATGAACACTGAAGAAGATGCTTAAAAGTATTAGGGTAAGTATAAACATCATGACTTCACCACGTACTGGTACAATGAATTCAACTGAAACCATAAAAACCACACCCAAGATGATTGGTAAAAGTGGAATCAAATTCAGTGTTACAAGCGTTCCAAGCCGCCCAAGAAATTGTTTCCAAATAATTTCAGGACGACGATAGAAAGCGTAATTCAATAATTTCGAATCACAGTTTAGATAATAAGCACGGGTCATCGATTCGCCAATATTCAGCAAATAGACGACAAAAATATAAGGTCCTATCGATTTAAAAATCTCCGTAGAAAGTGTTTTCGAGACATCAATAAATTCATTAGGGAAAAGAATTCGCATTCCCCATAACACCACGATACTTAGGAGCATTGCCGCCAAAATAATTACAAATCGGAAACGCAAGGGTTTAAACCATAGGCGCCGGTGACGTTCAAGAAAAAGTCGATTCAAAAGACTGTATCCTTCTTGATGATTCAAAACACGATTCGATCGTTCAAGATTGTAATCATCATCAATGCGTAACGATTCCTGTGTTGTTTTAAGATTTATCTCTGCAAGGCTTTCATCAGGACGTGTACGTTGAAGCATCGTGAGTCCATATGCTTCATGTATATCCGATGCATTAAATGGATTGCGAATTATAAATCCAATTGCACCGACGACAGTGATGCATGTCACAATCAAGAACAAATGATCCGATAAGAGGTTCAATAAATATAGACCACCTACACTCAAAGTAAGCACCAGCATAAATCCTATTTTATAACTTCCTTTAATTTTCTCGTGGTATCGATCGAAATAGGTTAAATCAATGCCTTCCGCGATAATTTTGGACGCCATCACAAACAGTCCCATCATCAATGCAATCCAAAAACTTTGGTTATACATTAAAACGGTAGACATCATCACGATTGCGTAAAGCATCCGTTCAGTGAAGTCATTTCGCATACGAAACATGTAGTAAGATTGATAATCCACTTTGAAGGAACGTATTAAGGTCCACTTCTCTTTAGAGTCATCCGTCGATATGGTGTTGATACAGCACCCAAGCAACACCAAGAGCAACCAAATAAACGCAATCGGAACGGATGGAAATATTTTCGCAATCAGACCAAAAACAATAAATAGATAAACAAATTGATTCACGACGATTCGTATAAAATGAAAAACCGATACAACGCGCCCCAGTTTCTTTTTTTGATCCGTTTTTTCATAAATATTGGCATAGATGACTTTACGTAGTGGTTTAATCGAACGAAGGTAGTAAATAAATTGATTTGTTCGATTTACCCTTGTAATATCCTTTAAAACATTATGATTCATGATTATCACTTAAGATATGAATGATATCTTCCTCAAACGAAGGATCATGCAATCGCCCAAAATCTAAGATGGATGCTTCACCGTGATGTAAGATAATCACCTCATCACAAATATCCTTAGCGATCTGCATCATATGGGTTGATAAAACCATAATACAGTCTTCTTTAAGCGCTACGAGTTGACGTTTCATTTCAATGGATGCAACCACATCAAATGAAGTTAATGGTTCATCAAGAAAGAGAACTTTTGGCTTCAACATCATAATGCAGAGCATCTGAAGCTTATTACGCATTCCATGTGAATAGTCTTTGATAAGTTTATAACGGTCATCTTGATTGAATTGTATTGTATCAAAATAAGAATGAACATCTTCTCGTTTAAATCCTTGATCCTTATGAATATCAATAAAAAATGTCAGAAATTCAAGTCCTGTCAAAAACTCAGGCAACATCGGATTTGTATAAACAAACCCGACATCTTGTTGGGTTAAGGGTGATCCATCCTCAAAACAAACCGTCCCTTGGTCATAGGGAATTTCTTGACTAATACAGTTAAAAAATGTTGTTTTCCCTGCTCCATTGCGCCCCAATAACGCATAAATCTTTCCCTTTTCAAGCGTTAAATTAATGTCCTTCAAAACTACTTGTTGATCAAACGATTTTGAAAGATTATTAATCTCTAATTTCATAGTTCCACCTCTGTATCGTTATACCAATACAATACCACAACGCATTTATCGAAGCAATAAAAAATGCACGTTAATACGTGCATTTAAAATTTTGTTGTGTGCGATAAGTCTTTAACGCTTCAAAAGTTAGAACGGACTGATTAAATGTTGTGGAAACAAGATGCAATTCATCCGAACTCATCATATCAAAAACATAACGATGAGAAATTAAAAACGTTCCTTGATTAAAATCTTGGTCTGTACTTAACATGGTAAACCGCAACGATTCTTGATTCAAAATTTCCTTGAACATCACGATTTCCTTTTGGGGTAATTGCGTTAAAAACCAGTCATCGATATTTTCCTTTAAATCACTGATTTGAAAAGTATGGAGACGCTCAATTGTATAATTATCCGAGATTGTATCACGATACGTTTCATGGATTAGACTTCCATCGACAACATAGTCTTTTTCGCAGACGAAGTTTTGATGTGTTTGACAGCCTGTAAGTCCAAAAAGCATCACAATACACACATACGATACGTTACGCCTCATTATTTTAAAACAGCATAAGCACGAACAGGACTTGCTTCTGCTTCGATTTTGAGCGGCACTGCCGAAATAATAAAATCTTTATGATAGCGTAATGAATCTAAGTTGTTGAGATTCTCCAAGATCATAATATCCGCATCCATAAGAATATTATGGACATAATAAGGTTCCAAATCAGGTGATGGAATATCCATCCCTACCATCTTAATTTGTTTTTCCACAAGAAACATTGCAAGTTCCTCAGTAAAGACTGGATGATCTTCGAAATACGCTTTCTCACCACGGCGCTCATCAAATCCAGTATAAAACACGACGACATCCCCTTGATTCACCAAGAGCTCGTAATCCGGTTTATAACCAATTTCTTTTTGATTGCGAACATCAATCATAACGCCACGACCAATAAACCGGTCAATGGGGAAATTACTGATAAATCGCTCATCACTTGATAAGTGCATGGGAACTTCCACATGAGTTCCTGTGTGCAAGGATGCCGTCACCGAATAGTTTGTGTAGCCGTCATCTTCAAAACATGCATCCAAGTCAAATTTTGTTTTCGTATCGCCTGGGAAGACCCCAGTTGCTTCATTAAATGTTTGTGTTAAATCGATCAGTTTCATATATTTTATCCCTCGTTCCTATTATAACGAAAAACTATGTGAATGCTAGTGTGAAATTATCGGATTTATACACATAATCAAAGCGCACTATCAACGTATAAGACTTTTTAATCTCAAAACACACACTGATACAATCGTGTTCCATGGACGTATACCCACTCTAATCTTCTTAATCAAACTTATCTTTAAAAACACAGAAAATAATCTGATCCAAAACATTATTTTTTGATACGAAACCATCTCATATTTAATAATGAAGATTAGGCTCTTTTTTCGGTTGAATGCGTTCCATCACCTTTGAAATTAGCAAAACAAGGATGCTATTTACAACCATCGCCGGAAGAATGATACCCAATAGGAAAAATTGTAGCGGGAGGGAAATCCCACCCAGAACTTGAACGATGCTTAAAAAAATCAAGCCGGATATACAAGTTCCAAGACACGTAATCAAACACGACGAAACCTTTAAATCCAATTTTCTAACTAAGAATTGGTATCCATAGAAGACAAGTGGACCGGTAATGAGTTTATCGATGACATTAGCAACTTCCCCACCAGGCATTGCCGTGGTCATGGCAGTCAAAAAGCCACAAACTATACTTACAACGATAACCTCTCGAAACGATTGCAGTCCAAAAAGTGCAAAGAAAAACATCGCAAGCATAAAATCGGGTTTCATAAAACCTACGGTACCCGGGACCGTGATATGTAATACAAGACCCAGTGTTAAAAACAAGGTCGAAAGGGTTAAATTTTTGATTTTCATATGTTTCGCTCCTTTATCAAAATGATTCAACAAACACCAATCACTTCATACCACGGTCATCACCTCCCTAAGAACAAAAAAAACTTCACCCATACAGGGCGAAGTCTTCGCGGTACCACCTGAAACTCTACGTAATCTACGTAGCTCAATAGGAATACTATCATATTCCTGCCCATTTAACGGGGGCAACCGTCGTAAACTACTTACCGAAGTGTTCATTCCGCCTTTCATGAGCCCATTCACCTTCGAGGTAAGATCTGTTCACACCAACCACAGACTCTCTGAACTTACTTCTTGAAAGCTACTCCTCTCAATCATAAAGTTTGTTATTAATGCAATAATAGCACGAATATCCTTGCTGTCAAGCATTTCTTAACGTTTCGTAAAACCATTGGGTGTCATTTCTAAAACATCTTTAAATACATGTTGGATAAGTTGGCGGTCATGCGTAATACACCAAATCGCACCGTGATAATCCGCTAACATCTCATAGATCACCTTTAATGAAAATGGACTTAAATTACGCGTCGGTTCATCCAATAACAACACATCCGGTTTTGTCCGTAATATCTTTAACAGCGATAATTTTGCCTTTTGTCCACCGGATAAATGGATAATCGGAAGTTCCATCTCATCAGAAGTAAAGTTAAGTCTGCCAAGTTCAATTCGAACTTCCATTTCCGCTTCCCCAAGCCGCATACAATTTTCAATTGCATTTTTTCTCACATCAAGATTTTGATGATAATCCTGATGCATCACACCTACATTCCCTTCAAGACCCTGAATCATCCGATGAAAAAGAGTCGTTTTACCACTACCATTTAGACCTACAAGCGCAACTTTTTCACCTGCATGTAAACGGTAGTAATAGTTTCGGCCTCGGACACCCCAATCGGTCTCTAAAAATGGAATATCAATGGATAAAACAACATTCGAATGGACTGGTTTTTGTTTGCCGAATTCCATTCTAATTGCTTCTTCTTGATCTTGGTGTTCCAAGGTCACTTGTTTAGAACGTCGCTTCTTTTGTGCTTTTAAATTTTTCATTTTCTTTTGAAGACCAGGGTCTGCCCGGTTCACATTTCGAAGTTGATGACCCACTTTTTGATACTGCTTTTGCCATGTTGCCTCTTGTTTCGCTTCAAATCGTTTCTGAAAACGAACTTGTTGATTATGGTGCGCTCTGGCTCGTTCACGATTTTCAATATATGCATCATAGGATCCTTCAAACAGTGTTAATTTTGAAATTGATTTACGATGTAATTGTTCAAAGTGTAGAATGCGATTTGCACCGTGTTTTAACGTATTAAGATCGTGTGATACAAAGATAACGGGTTTGGTTTGCATTTCCATCCAGTGTTCAAACCAGATTAAGCCTTCTATATCTAAATTATTGGTGGGCTCATCCAAAACATAACAGTCAACATCTTGCATCTGAAGCTTTAGTAATTGAATACGAACACATTCACCACCACTTAATGAGTCCATGGTGCGATTATAGTCATTTTCATCCAATGTTGGTACCATCGTTAAAAACAAGGGGACAAACTCCCCAAAACGATCCCAAGCACTCCCTAACACAAATTCCAAGAGCGTTAGAGCGCGCTCCCGCGGTTCCAACTCCTGACCTAGATATCCAAAAACGATGGATTCTGGATGCAAGGAACGGTGGATTCTGAGTTTTTGAATTTCGGGACGATTGACAAGTGATTTAAGAAATACACTTTTACCATTTCCCTCTTCTCCAATCACGCCCACACGATCCCCTTTATTTACGGACATAGAAAAAGACGTGATAAGATCACGTCCTTGTTCTGTCTTAACATCAAGACTTATGTTAAACATAGAAAAAACGCCTCCTTTTTAGTTATTATGTTTTAAGTCGAGGCGCATTTCCCATAAGTCTCACCGGATAGCAATCTGCTACCTTTCTAGTTATTTATAATATAACATGGCTTTTTATCCCTTACAAGTAAAAAAGTTCTCAAATGAGAACTTTAATGTTTAAGTTTACTGATAAATTTTGCTTTCACACTATCGATTGCTTGATCAAATTCTTCGATTCGCATTAATTTAACCGCAACAAAGTAGACAACGATTCCCAGTAAAACTACAAGAACAAGACCCGTTACCAAACTCAATTTCGCACTGATAAATGGATAGGCAAAGAAGACCGCAGCCGCCATGATTGATCCTGACACGATCAGTTTAAGAACGGTTTTAAAAATATATTGATTGTTGAAATCTCCGATCATTTTATACAAGAAATAATAGATTAGGATAAAATAAACCAGTTTTGAGATACTTGTACCAAGGGTCAGACCCGGTAATCCCATAAACTGAACAAAGAATAAGCTCGCGACGATGTTTGCGCCAACAGAAATTGCTCCGTATACCACCGGACGACGGGTATCCCCTAATGAGTAAAAGACACGGAGTAAAATCATTGCATTCGCATTAACAATAAGACCCAAACACGAGGCAATTAACACATTCGACGTTAAAACAACCGCTTCCGGTGTAAAAGCCCCACGACCAAAGAACAACTGAACCAGAGGTTGTGATAACACCATCATCCCCAATGTTGCTGGAACAACAATCAGATTGACCGCTATCAGCGTATTGGAAATTGATTTTTTAAGTCCATCATGATCACCATTGGCAGCAAACTTCGCCATAGCCGGAAATAAAACTGTAATGATCGAACTCACAAAGAGACCGATAATTGAATCACTAATTTTATTTGAATAATTTACAATTGAAATCCCACCTTCAATAACCCCTGAAGCAATTGTCTTATCAAAAATAGCGTTAACTTGATCAATCGACGAACCAATAATTACAGGAACTGCCATAACAAGCATAATTTTAATGTGTTCATCGCGAACTTTTAATTTGAATTGATGTTTATAACCCGAGCGTTTCGCAATCAAATAGATAAAGAGTGATTGGCTGGCAATCGCAAGGGTTACCCCATAGGCTAGAAGATATATAGAATTTCCTTTTGATAAAATAATACTTATAACAATTACGATATTCATAATTACATAGCTTATACCATGAGCTGCAAAGCGTTCCTTAATTTGTAAGTAGCCTTGTAATACAGCGAGAATGGTTTGGAAAAACACAGCAAGTAATGTAATTCTTGTAAAGGAAACTGCCAAAGCCATCGTTTCTGCGTTAAATCCAGAAGCAAATAGACGTACAAGCGGCTCAGTAAAGATTTCCGCTAAAAGAATAACACCCACGAAAACTACAAGTAAGATATTAATGATATTACTTGTAAATCCTTCAGCTTTGTCACTTCCCTCACGCTTATGAATCTTACTAAAAATCGGGATAAATGACGTCGTAATCCCTGTTGCAATAAAACTAAATAATGAATTAGGAATGGACGATGCGATGATGTATGCATCAGTAATCGCCGTCGCACCAAAATACTTGGCCAGTAACAATTCTCTAAAAATTCCAAAGAATTTATTAAATACCATCAGCAATATTAAAACTATTGCGTTCTTTTTCATAAAATGTATTCCTCTCTTATACTCATAGAATGAGACCTTTGACTTTTGTTTTTATTTTTTATATGTGTACTTGTTATTATATCATAGATTTCTATAAAACTAATGTGCTCACGAAACGAGCCAATATCAATAAAAAAACTCTTGATACAACTTCAAGAGTAAAAATATTTGGTGCGACTTACAAGAATCGAACTTGTGACACAGCGCTTAGGAGGCACTTGCTCTATCCACTGAGCTAAAGCCGCGTTATAGACCTAAACCACAACATCATATTTTTGATACAGTCGCACTGCAACACTTTGAGGAACAAATCCAGTAAGGTCACCTCCGTAACGAGCAATCTCACGCGCTACACTGGAAGAAATGTATGAATACTTGGGTGATGCGACCAAAAAAAGCGTCTCAATGGATTCATTTAGAACACGATTGGAAGTCGCTAACTGCAATTCATTTTCATAATCCATAACTGCGCGAATCCCTCTGACAAGAATTGGGCATGATTGCTTTTCCGCAAAATCAATGGTGAGACCTTCGCCAATAACAACCTCAACATTGGACAGATGAGATAAACAGTCACAAGCCATTTCTAAACGTTCTGACATTGTAAACGTTCCTGATTTCTTTTCATTAACCATAATTGCCACAACTACATGATCAAACATATTTGCACAACGTTCGATTAAATCAATGTGACCTGTTGTGATTGGATCAAAAGATCCTGGATACATTACTTTCATAGACTTACCTCACTTGAACTTATTATAACGTATTTGTGTTTTTTAAAAAAGTCATAATTTGATGTACTTATGACTTTTATGATTTAAAAAGAATGGTTTAAGCGAATCGGTCGTTTTAATGTTAATAGTTGTGATGAATTACAAAAAAACACACATCTGGGAGTGATGTGTGTTTTTTAAGATCCATCGTCAGTATTATTGGAGGAATACTTAATTTATATAATTTTGAGGAAATAGATTATCTATGAGCGATGGTCTAAAGGACAAGTTTTTTTAGATAGATGAACTATCTATAAACTAATTATACCGACACAATGAAAAATGTCAACACTTTTTACAAAGAATATGTAAATTATACATTCATTGAAACAATTTACATTGTGAGAAGTGTTTTCGTTTCCTCATATGCTTCTTTTAATTGTGCTTCGGTCGGTTCCCATTGATATGCAAATTTTCGTTCCACAATTCCACCCGCATCAACAATCTCACGTTCCCAATTTTCGATCCAAACACCTTCGCCCCAATCATAAGAACCAAACAACACCACACGTTTCCCTGACAGCATGGGAAGCAAATCATCAAAGAACGGTCTAAACTCATACTCCTCAACATTCTCATCATTCATTGCTGGTGATCCTAGAAATAGGATATCTGCATCAATAACAGCATCCGCTGTTACGTCTGTCACAAAATCATTACTCCCATTAATTCCCAAATCTTCCACCGCTTCATAAATTGAATCCGCAATCATTTGCGTATTTCCTGAAGCTGAATAATACACGATATTTATTTTCATAACAACCTCCATCGTAATTACTTTCTATTATAAAATAAAAAATGTTAGTTTTCACTAACATTTTTAGATTTAAGCATCTCCAAGTACTTTTTTAACTTCCGCAATCACGGCTTCACCATTCATCGTACCGTATGCACGCATATCGATAACTTCAATTGGTTTTTCTGGTAATTGTTTTTGAACTGTACTTAAATTGAATCGAACTTGGGGTCCTAATAGGATAATGTCTGCATCAGCACCAACGCGTGCGGCTTCACTTACAGCGTGAGCTGATATTTCTACATCATATCCTTGTGCAGCAGCGGCTTCTTGCATCTTTGTAACAAGGATACTTGTTGACATACCTGCTGAACATAATAAAATAATTTTTCTCATAATATCCTCCTCGATATGAAACTATTATAACAACAAAGGCAAATAGTGTCTATAAGAAAGCGTTAACATTTCCAATCATTTCTTTCCAGTAAGAATTCCCATAATATTTCTTGTAATCGCTTTACCGAGTTCATTCCCAATGGTACTCATCGTTCGGTTCATGCCTTTTTCAATCGGTGTTTGACGATGACGTGTTGTTGTCTTCTTACGATTTTGTAATTTTTCTTTTTCTTTTTCTAATTTTTGCTTTTCTTTTTCAAGAGCGAGACGTTCTTTTTCAAGTTCTAAATTCATTTTATCTTGTTCCTCTTCAATTCCTGCTTGTGTCATTTTTTCAGCTAACGATTCATAGGCCGAAAAGCGATCAATAGATTCTATATATTTTTGATAAAAACTACTGCTTTGAATCATCGATGTACGTAAGCTTGCATCAATTTCAGCCATAAGACTTTGTGGAGGCAAGACAAAAGCACGTTCCGCAATTTGTGGCGTCCCCTTCTCATCGAGTGTTGAGATAATAGCTTCACCTGTACCCAACTCCATTATTGCAGTTTCAGTATTAAAATTTGGATTCGCTCTAAAACTTTGAGCTGCTGCTCGTACTTGTTTTTGTTCGCCAGGGGTATAGGCACGAAGGGCATGTTGGATACGATTTCCCAATTGACTTAAAACACGGTCGGGGATATCCGATGGGCTTTGAGAAATAAAATAAACGCCCACACCTTTTGATCGAATCAACTTAACAACAAGTTCAATACGGTCCACCAATGCTTTAGGTACATCTTTGAAGAGTAGATGGGCTTCGTCAAAGAAGAAAACCATCTTCGGTTTTTCGACATCACCCACTTCAGGTAAGGTTTCAAAGAGTTCCGATAACATCCAAAGTAAAAACGTCGCATACAGTGTTGGTTGGCGGAACAATTCCACACTATGAAGAATATTAACCATACCTCGGCCATTCGAATCTGTACAAATCCAATCTTGAATATCTAAAGCTGGCTCACCAAAAAAGATGTCTGCACCTTGTTCCTCTAAAAACACAACCTTGCGAACAACCGCACCAATGGTTTGTGTAGACATCAATCCATATTCGGCAGTGAGCTCTTTATTGTTTTGATAAACATAATCTAACATGGCTTTGAGATCTTTAATATCAAGCAGTAACAGCCCTTGAGCATCCACAATTTTGAAAACTAACGAGAGTACACTTGCCTGTGTTTCATTAAGATCCATAAGTTTTGAGAGCATAATGGGGCCCATTTCTGAAATAGTAGTACGAACTGGAATACCACCCTTACCGTAAATATCCCAAAACGTTACCGGGAACCCTTTGTACTCAAAACCGTCCACGCCAAATTTTTCAACACGGCTGGAAACATTTGGATTTTCAATCCCTGCGGAAGCAAGACCGGACACATCACCTTTAATATCCGCTAAAAACGTAGGAACACCTAAATCACTTAATGCTTCCGTTAAAACTTTCAATGTAACCGTCTTTCCGGTACCCGTAGCACCAGTAATAAGTCCATGACGATTTAACATCTGCGGTAAAATATACACTGGGGTTTCGCCCTGTGCAATCCATATTTTATTTTCTTTTAACATGATGATCTCCTCATTTTATGTTTCTATCTAACTAATTGCATTGTACCATGTGCTAAATAATAAAAAAAGAGCCACAGCTCTTATTGAATTTTCTTGTGAATGTCAATAAGCTCTGTAGCCATAATTTTTAATACTTCTGCGCTCATCATTTGGTCTTCTGCGTGAATCAACAATAAATTGACTTGAGTAGCACCATTTTGAGCTTCTTGTTGAATTAATTGTGCATGAACACGATGTCCCTCAACAAATTGTTCTTCACCTTCAGCCATAAGCTGTTCTGCACGTTCGAAGTCGCCCTCTTTCGCTGCCTGAATTGCTTCCACAAAACATGAACGAGCCGACCCGTTAAATGAAATCATTTGAAAACTAAGTAATTCTAAACCTTCCATGATATTCTCCTTTATGTACAGTGTCATTATATCAAATTCATTTTCAAAATGGTAGCCTAATGTATTGAAATAATATTTCATAGATTTCCTTTAAATAAAGGACATAAACCCCTTACACTCAAATACTTATATGAAATGTTTTTTCTATATATTTCAAAACACATCCATCGACGACATGAATTGATTGTGATAAACTGAGACTGTAAAAAAAAACACCATCTGGTGTAAATGTTATGGTGCCGGCTAGAGGACTTGAACCCCCAACCTACTGATTACGATTCAGTTGCTCTACCAATTGAGCTAAGCCGGCGTGATTAAATTGTACATCTCATTGACTTTCAAATCAAGACCTAAGGAGAAAAAATATGAAATTATATATAAAACAACACGTCTTCTCAATTCGTGATCGCTTTGAGGTCAAGGACGAAAACGGAACTACCGTATACACAGTCAAAGGCTCAGTCTTAACCATCGGTCGAAAATTTACAATTCAAGATGCAACACAAAAATCAGTTGCAACCGTAAAACAAAGACCATTTCGATTTTTATCTGAATATACCCTGATCACCCCTGATCACAAGATCAACTTAAAAAAGAACTTCACATTTTTAAAAATGAAATTTTCACTTAAACACCTTGATTGGAAACTAAGTGGTGATTATCTTGATCACCATTATAAAGTTACGTCCCGCGATAATACCATCATGACGATTTCAAAAAAATGGCTGCGTTGGGGTGATAGTTATGAACTTGATATTAATGACGATCGCAATGCATTAATATGTCTTTGTATCGCCATTGCCATCGACGCAGAACTTGCGAAATCTAAACAAACTGTTAATAATTCAAATACATAAAAAGAACGGAGGCCTCCGTTCTTTTTTTAACGCTCTTTACATACACTACCGGTAACTTCGATTTCAAGCTCCTTAAATCCAGATAATTCACCTTTAGTTCGTGTTAATTGATGATGTTCCAGCTCAATAATAACAATCTCTGCCGTTGACTTTACCGTACATCCCAGCGCTACGTGACCACCCATTACTTTAAATTCCAAATCACTGATGGAAGCGTGAATATGGTGTCCTCCTTGAGAAACGGTTCCCACACACGAAACAATTTCATATGGCCCTTTGAGTTGTATCTCTTTTTTATTATGTCCTTTTCGAAACACTACACTGGATAAACTGCCAACACAGGTTCCAATATAGCCTGATGTAATTTGAAATTTCTTACAGTAAGCATCAATTCCTTGCAATAAATCATCACCCGGCATTAAACGAATTACGTGTTCTTTCATAGTTCCACCATCCTTATCTTTTATTCTACTCGTTTTCACGCAAAGTCTCAAATTGATTCGAAAACAATTTTCTTCACAAAAAATTCACCCGGGAAATATTAAGATATTTTCTTAAGTCCAGATGCATCAAATGAATAAACATCATCCATCACTTCTTGAATCAGTGCACGATCATGCGTTACAGAAATAATCGCCCCTTGATAGTTACTAAGTAAGTGATAGATCACACCAACACTGAGCGGACTCAAGTTTCGTGTTGGCTCATCGAGAATGATTATTTTCGGATTCTTAAGAACTAATTTCAGCAGTGATACCTTAGCTTTTTGACCACCCGATAGCCGTTCCATCGGCGTGTTCATCTCATCCTCTGTAAATTTCAAACTCCCTAGATGATTTGTGATCAGACCACGTTCATCGCGGGACCCTTCAAGAACACAGTTTTCAATCGGTGACAAATCATAATCCAAGTTAAGATCGTAGGACTGATGCATCACACCGACATCTTCAGCATCAATTTCTTTTATTATTTCATGCAGTAACGTTGTCTTCCCTACACCATTGGACCCAACAATGGCAATGCGATCACGGCTATACACCACAAGATCGAGATCACAAGCCAGAATACGTCCTTCTCGCACCAATTCATCAAGATGAAAATCTAAGATCTTTTTTTGATGGATTTTCGCTTGTTCCTCAAACGATAGCTTGATCGCACCTTCAAAATCGCGTTTTTCCGGCACGACTTCCCGCTCAAAACGTCGCTCCATCGATTTTATCGTATGCATTTTTTTCTTCAAAAGACGTCCTTTTGCTGGATCTTGACGGGTTTGTGTCCGTTGACGATGCTCTACTTTTTGGTATAACTGATGCCATCGCGCTTCTTGTTTTTGTTTTTCTTTTTGACGCAACTTAACATCATGATTATGTTTTTGAATCTGACTGAGAAAGGCATCACAATATCCTTGATAATCACCTTCATAGACTGTAACATGTGAGCGTGTTTTACGATGTGTTTGTTCAAGATGAACAATACGATTCGCACACGTTTGCAAGAACATGACGTCATGCGATACAAAGATAATGGGTTTGGTTTGCGCAAGCATCCACCCTTCGAGCCACATTAACGTTTCTAAATCTAAGTCATTGCTGGGCTCATCCAGAAGATAACAGTCACATGGATGCACCATCAACTGTAATAACTGCAAGCGCACGCGCTCCCCACCACTGTATGAGTGCATGGGACGATTTAAATCCTCCATTTCAAAATGAGGTAAGACTTCCTTCATTTTCCGAGACACATCACCATATCGATTCCATTGTTCTTTAATGATATACGAAAGCGCATCCTGTTCAAGCAACGTTCGAGGCATTTCTTGACTCAGATAGCCAAATACCACATGACGACTGTTTAGCGTTCTTGAAACATGAAGCTCATCTAAAGAATTATCTTGGACGAGTGCCTTAAGGGTTAGACTTTTTCCATTCCCTTCCTCACCAATTAATGCGACGCGATCATTTTGATTTAAAGACATAGAAAAAGGCGCGATAAGCTCGCGCCCAGCTTCCGTCTTAATATTAAGACTAAAATTAAACATGACAAAACTTCCTCCTATTTTATTATTAATGATTTAGAAAGAAATTCTGTCCATGTTCCCACCGCCTTGTTATTGATACTATACCCAAAAACAAAGGTGGTGTCAAACAGGTCAATTATTGACCTAATATTTCACCAATAAGTTCAATAAGTGTTTGTTCATCCGTTACGACTGTTCCCTTAAGTTTGATAAGACCCACAGTGTACAAATTCACATAAGAAAATTGTGATTCCGCAACTTCACGCAAAGCATTGATTTTTTCTGCGTTGTCAGCCCCTTGTTGACGACTATCCGTATAGAGTCCGATCATCGGAATATTTGCTTGATAGGCAACACCCACCTCTGATGCGACACCGGCATCAATGGTTTGCCCATCCAATACCGCAACAATAAGATCTGATTTCAAAAGTGCATCCGTGTCTGCCTGTGCAATCATCATGGAATTCGCATAACTATTCTTATCGTTAATTTCCATCTGTTCCTGAGGAAGGTAGACCTCCACATTTGGGTAAACCGATCGAATTTGCGCAACAACTTCCGCATTATAACGAAACTCCATATGCGTAAACAATGGACTTGCAAAATAAATTTTCTTCATAATATCCCCCTTTTAGTGTTCGTCAGAAGTATGCAACTTCACAGCCGAGAACATATTCCGTGCAATATTAACGCCATGATCTCCAATACGTTCAAGAATACCTAAGATATCAATATAGATTGAGCTCGTAACCTTTGCATCGCAGATTCCTTCTGCCATGCGTTGAAAGTGCTTCTCGCGGTATTTCTCTTCAATAAGATCCATATACTCTTCATCACGACATAGAGATTCAAATCCTGATAAATCCTCACGTTCAAATATTTTCGTTGAACGCTTCAACATATCCATAAGCAGTTGGTACATAGTATCCAAATCACGAAGCGCGTCTTCTGAGAACGACTCACGATTCTCAAAACTCATTTTATAAAATTCCACTAGATTTGTCGAGAGGTCACTCATGCGTTCATAATTCTTTATTATTTCTAAGTTTTTGGTGTATTCTTCGGTAATATGTCCGGAAACATCCGTTTGCTTCGCAATTTCGAGTAAATATTTAGTAAGATCTGTATCTAAACCATTCACCATTTCCTCAAGTTGCATCACAACATCATAATCTTCCATATCTCGCGAATGCAAGAACTGATTCGACGTTTCGACTGATTCTAGAACCAAATCTGCCATTTTCACCGTCGTTTTACGTGCTAATTGAAGCGCCCCTTCTGGAAAGGTTCCAATCAAACCGTAATCAAGAGGTTTAATCTTTTCACGTTCTTTGATTTTATCTTCACCAGGAATTAAAAATTCCATCAAACGAATAAACGCTGGAACAAAAGGTATGATTACAATCGCGAAAATTAGATTAAAAAAGAAATGGTTCAGTCCCACCGCAAAAGCGGGTGAGCCACCAATTAATTCATTAACACTTACAATAAAGGCAGCGTAAGGCTCTATGAATATCATAACAATAATTGCCCCTGTAAAGTTAAAAATTACATGAAACCATCCGGCACGTCGCGTTGACACGGACCCACCAATGGATGCAAGCACTGCCGTAAGTGTCGTTCCAATATTCGAACCAAATACAAAGGCAGAAGCCGCAACCATCGACATACCGCCGTTCGCATAAATCTTTTGAACAAGTGCGATGACTGCCATAGAAGAATTAATAATTGCCGTCGCTATGGTACCTGCAAAAAGAGCAAGCCAAGGACTTTGTGACATTTTAAGCATAAATGCTTCAAAGAATGGATACTCTTGAATGAGGATTAACTTATCACTCATCAGTTTTAAACCAACAAAAGTAATTCCAAAGCCAAATAAAATCTGACCGATATTTTTATATTTTTTGCGTTTTGAAAATGCAATAATCATCGCACCTACAAATAAAAAATAAAAACCCAATTCATCAACATTTAAACCAATCATTAACGCGGTTACCGTTGTTCCTACGTTCGCTCCAATTGAAATACCAATCGCTTGATCCAAACGCATTAACCCTGCGCGTACTAAACTAATTGAGATAACCGTTGCGGCAGTACTTGATTGCATGATTGCAGTAATTGCAACACCAACTAAAATCGCCATCACGGTATTACTCGTGTATTTTTCAATATAATCTCGTATTTTAGGCCCTGCGGCTTCCTTTAATCCTTCTCCAAGAAATTTAATTCCAAGAATAAAAAGGCCGAATCCACCTAGAATGACATTAATACCCAAATCCGAAAACGATGGATTTTGAGTTGCCAAGAATAAACTATTCATTCTTTCCTCCATAAAAAAAATTTAGACCATCACCATAATATCACAATATCAATCAAGCATGGTATATATTTCTTTAAAAGAGTTAAAAGAAAAAAACTGAAACTTATGCGTTTCAGTTTTCGGTTTAATTATTTGATTTTAAAATAACATTTTCACGATTCGCATGCACACCAACTGCGGAATGCACATAACGTGAAACATTAACGCCGTGATCTCCAATACGTTCTAAAATACCGAGAACGTCAATGAAGATAGAACTTGCAACCTTTTCATCACAAATCCCTTCCGCCATGCGTTGGAAGTGTTTCTCACGATATTTATCTTCAATCAAGTCTAGATACTCCTCATCGCGGATTAAAGCATCAAAACGCGTTAAATCCTCAGTATCAAAGATTTTGAGTGAACGACGCATCATATCCATAAGAAGTTTATACATTGTATCTAAATCATGCAAAGCATCTTCAGAGAAATTCTCACGATTTTCAAAAACCATACGATAAAACTCAACGAGATTGGTTGATAAATCACTCATACGTTCATAATTTTTAATTACTTCTAAATACTTTGTATACGTATCCGCGATATGTGAATCAGAATTACTATGTTTCATAATTTCAAGGAGGTACTCCGTCAATTCCGTATCCAACTGGTTCACCATACCTTCAAGTTGCATGACAATCTCATAATCCTCGTCATCCTTAGAATGTAAGTAACCATGAGATGCATCCACGGCTTCCAGAACCAAGTCACCCATTTTGGTGGTGCGTGCTTTTGCCAGTTGAAGCGCGCCTTCTGGATAAGTATGAATAATATCACGATCAAGAGGTTTCAGTTTTTCACGACTTCTAATTTTATCTTCACCAGGAATTAAAATCTTAAGAAGACGTATAAAGGCTGGAACAAACGGAATTACCAGAATTGCAAAGAACAGGTTAAATACAAAATGCGCAATTCCCACGGCCATAGCATCCGTACCACCCATTAAGGCATTAATTTTTAAAATAAATTGTGAATAAGGTGTTACAAATAACATCATCAAGACTGCCCCAATAACGTTAAACATTGTATGGAACAAACCAGCACGACGTGTCGCAATGGAACCACCCATTGACGCAAACAATGCTGTCACCGTCGTACCAATATTTGAACCAAATACAAACGCCGTCGCAGCAACCATGGACATACCACCGTTACCATAAATCTTTTGAACAACCGCAATTGTTGCGGAAGATGAATTAATAATTCCAGTTAACACCGTACCACCTAACATCGCAAACCAAGGATGATCAGAGAGTTGCACCATTAACGCTTCAAAAAATGGCATTTGTTGTATAAGCATGAGCTTTTCACTCATAATCTGTAACCCAACGAATGTTAAACCAAATGCAAGAACAACTTGTCCATAGTTTTTAATATCACGACGTGACGCAAAGAGCACCATCATTGCCCCAATAAATAAGAAGAAATAACCCATTTCATCAATATTTAATCCAACGATAATCGCCGTTACAGTCGTACCAATATTTGCCCCTAAAGAAATTCCGATTGCTTGATCTAAGCGCATTAAGCCCGCGCGAACAAGCGAAATGGAAATAACCGTAGCCGCAGAACTCGATTGCATAATTCCTGTAATCAAAGCCCCCACTAAAATTGCAGAAAAAAGATTGCTCGTATATTTATCAATATAATCCCGCATGCGGTTTCCCGCTACTTTTTTAAAACCATCTCCCAACAAATTAATTCCCAACATGAATAAACCGAACCCACCTAAAATTACGTGAATTCCCAAATCCATAATAGACTGTGATTGTGCAGCCAATAATTGCATAGTATGCCTCCATTTATAAAATTCGACCATTCTCATGATACCACGTGAAAAAACGGTGAATATGAAATTAAATTAACATTTCTCAAATAAAGCATGTAAATCGAAAAAAAAACACACTCAAACCACCCTAGAACGCTTCATATGTAAGATTGGGAACGGACGACCTGCATCATCACATTCTGAACGGTCATACACCTCAAAACCCAAATGTTCATAAAATCCCCGCGCTTGATAATTTTGTTCATTCACATCAACTCGATTTACAGAGAATTCTGAAATCGCATAGTGGATGAGACGCGAACCCACACCATGCCCTCGAGCAGATGCATCAAGAAAGAGCATCTCGACCTTTTGATTTAATACGCCCATAAACCCTGAAATCATATGATGATCCTCATAGACAACGACTGCATCCATTGATGCAAATGCGGTATGAACTTCTGGACGCATCGCATCAATCATTGCTTCAGTAATAAAATCATGCGTATCACGCACAGACTGCTCCCATACATCCACAAGTCGCATCACGTCATCATGATGTAAATCAATTGTTTTAATCATCCTACCACCTCTTATCCTTATTATAACGGGAAATGAGTTCACAACAGGGACATTTTGTCGACAGTTCTATGTATTATTGTGATAAACATCCCCATACAAAAAAAGCATGACCGTAGTCATGCGTTAATTTATATATGGTGGAGCTTAACGGGATCGAACCGTTGACCTCCTGCGTGCAAGGCAGGCGCTCTCCCAGCTGAGCTAAAACCCCAAATCTTATTGTCAAGTAAAAATGGTGGGCCTGAATGGATTCGAACCAGCGACCTCACCCTTATCAGGGGTGCGCTCTAACCAACTGAGCTACAGGCCCATTTCCTTGACTGCCTTAATAATATACCACCCAAAACATAGTGTGTCAATAAGATTTTCAAACAATTATCACTTTTTACGCTACCGTGCTTTTACATCACCCAATATGCCGTAAATGTTCCAAATTCAGCAATCCGAACACACTCAAGACATCATCAAGGATAAGGACATCCAAAGACTCTAAAACGTATCGAATCGTCTCTAAATAAGAGAACACGGACTCTCTCATTCACTCATCAAATCTATAAAAAAAAAAAAAACGTTCATACAAGGATCATCGATCTCAGTAGAACGTTTACGAATTGATAAATTGGTGGAGCTTAACGGGATCGAACCGTTGACCTCCTGCGTGCAAGGCAGGCGCTCTCCCAGCTGAGCTAAAACCCCAAATTTAAACAAAAGAAATGGTGGGCCTGAATGGATTCGAACCAGCGACCTCACCCTTATCAGGGGTGCGCTCTAACCAACTGAGCTACAGGCCCATTTCTTAACTGCCTTAATAATATACCACTCTCAAACACCCATGTCAACACGAAATGAGTCAAATCAAACAAATAAAAAAATAAAACAAAAAACGTGATTAAATCGCGACAAAATAAGTTCAAATATAAAAAAAAGAGCATCAAAAGATGCTCTAAAATAACAACTTAGTCACGAATGTAAGCATTAAACATCCATAAGTTTTTGCCAAGATCTTGTGACACTGCCGTAAAGTAGTCCGCAGTTCCAGGGTCGTTTGCTGCTTCAGCAAGTTCAACCAATCGTAATGCAGAACGATTCATGTGTTCAAAATCAACAATAAGGTGCTCAAAACCTTCTTTTGCTGTTTTCCAAGATTGATCCAATTCTTTAATCGAAGTCATTTTTAGGACTTCTGCTAAGTTTCCTACAGGCTTTGATCCGATTGTTAGAAGGCGTTCAGCAACTTCATCAATACGTTCTTCTGCTTCTTCATAATAGGTGTCCATTTGTTCGTGAACAGGGAAGAAGCCTTCACCTTTTAAGAACCAGTGGATATTATGAATTTTCATACCCAAAACAATTTGATCAGCCAAAAATACATTCATTTCTTCATACAAGTTATTCATCTCAAAATCCTCCTATATGTATAGTATAACGCCGATACCTAAATATTTGCAATGAAATGACTGTGATAATCTTGTCCCCAATCATCACACAATTCAAGATTAAACTACGAATCGCAATAAAAAAAACGACATCTGATGTCGTTTGTTATTTGAAATTTGGTGGAGCTTAACGGGATCGAACCGTTGACCTCCTGCGTGCAAGGCAGGCGCTCTCCCAGCTGAGCTAAAACCCCATGTATTTCGTGTATTTATAATATCACAGGTTCCTAAAAAAAACAATAGTAAATTCAGCAATATAGTATATATTTCCAATATATTTACACCTCTTTATTTGGGCGCTCCTAAGCGTTAAACGGTATGTATGCCAGTTATAGTTATAAATGCATCAAACAGGGCTTAGAATCGCTAAAACGCCTGGATAAGTGATAATTTCACCCTTCCAAATTTTGAAGTATCAATAAAAAAAGCCATTCATTGAATGGCTGTTAATTTAAAATTGGTGGAGCTTAACGGGATCGAACCGTTGACCTCCTGCGTGCAAGGCAGGCGCTCTCCCAGCTGAGCTAAAACCCCAAAAATTTATTAAAGAAATGGTGGGCCTGAATGGATTCGAACCAGCGACCTCACCCTTATCAGGGGTGCGCTCTAACCAACTGAGCTACAGGCCCATTTCTTAACTGCCTTAACAATATATCATCTATAAATAAGGGTGTCAATTGATATTTCTAAAATTGTGAAAATTCCTTTAGGAACAATCACAATCGTGATTTTAGTGCATCATTTTTAACACACCCATCCTGTGAATAAGATAAAAAAACTCCCACCGAAGTGAGAGTTTCCAAAATTGAAAATCTTTGAGATTAACGTTTTGAGAATTGAGGTGCACGACGAGCGCCGCGTAGACCTGGTTTTTTACGTTCCTTAGCACGTGGATCACGTGTAACGAATCCAGCTGCTTTTAACAATGGACGGTAATCTGCTGATGCTTCCATTAAAGCACGAGTAATACCATGACGGATTGCTCCGGCTTGACCTGTTAAACCGCCACCTTTAACATTAACGTTTACGTCAAATGTATCTTGAGTTGAAGTAACTTCAAATGGTGAACGAACTGTCATACGTAATAGTTCTGAAGGCAAATGCTCTTCAATTGGTTTGTGATTAATTGTAATCACACCTGTTCCAGGAGTTAAATAAACACGAGCAACAGATGTCTTACGACGTCCTGTACCTAGGTATTGTACAGCGTTTTTATTTTTTGTTGTCATATATTCTCCTATCCCTTAATAACCATTTCCACAGGTTGTTGTGCTGCGTGAGGGTGGTTTTCGCCCTTGTATACAAATAAGTGTGTACGTTGTTTATCGCCTAAACGTGTATGTGGTAACATACCATGAATAGCTCTTTCAACCCATTCGATTGTGTATGTTTCGCGCATTGTACGTGTTGAACGCTCTCTCATACCACCTGGGTAGTGTGAGTGATTGTAGTACATTTTCTTATATTCTTGATCTCCACTGACTTTAATCTTGTCAGCGTTGATTACGATTACGTAATCTCCACCATCAACGTTAGGTGTGTATGAAGGTTTGTGTTTACCACGTAATACATGTGCAACTTCACTCGCAAGACGACCTAATGTCATGTTTGTTCCGTCGACGATGTACCATTGGCGTACAACCTCTGCTGGTTTCGTCATAGTTGTTTGACGCATAATAATTTCCTCCTAAACCAAAAGTAGTTTCCGGGGCTACTATTGGCATAAAGTGCCGATTACTATTGTATGCTTTTTAAAGGCTCATGTCAAGAAAACAAGCTTTATTTATAGTTAACTTCCTTCAAGTATAAACCACAAGCATCAATATTGTAGGAAACACTGTTTTTATCTGCTGCTTTGAGCATCAAATTGATATCGTGAGGTGTACATTTACCACTCCCACATGCAACACATGTCGCAACGATCATGCGAACCATATAACGCAAAAATCCATCTCCAGAAACTACAAAACTTAATTGATCACCCGCTACGATGAGATCAAAATCAGTAATGGTTCGAACCTGATTTTCAATTTCATCAAGACCGGTCGCATTGAATGAAGTAAAATCATGCGTTCCAATAAAAACTTGCATTGCTTCTCGAACAGCTTGAAGATCTAAAGACTTATTGTATTGATAAACATAGTTTCGTTCGAAAAGATTGTAAGACCCCATGTTTAACCGATATTCATACGTTTTCGACACAACATCAAAACGAGCATGAAAATCAGAATGAACTGGATGGATATCTGTTATTGAGATATCATCGGGTAAAAGTGTATTAAGTGCACGAAACAATTGTTTTTCGTCCATATTTACGATGTTATCAAAATGAAAGACTTGACCTAAGGCATGAACGCCTGCATCGGTGCGTCCTGATCCACTGATATGAATTGGAACTTTATTGATTCTTGTGAGGACTGATTCAATTTCAGTTTGAATACAACGACCTGACGGCTGTTTTTGCCAGCCTTTAAACATAGATCCATCGTATTGAACTGTCGCTTTAAATCGCATTAGAAGCGCCCCATTCCAATCACAGCAATGAGGATCATGATACAGAGAAACAGCATCATCCAATCCGAAGCAGTAATTTTAAGTTGCTTATAACGGGTTCGGGTTTTACCAGGATAATAACCACGTGCTTCCATTGCATCCGCTAGATCTTCCGCACGATGGTAAATTGAAACAAATAAAGGAATCAACATAGAAATTGCACCGTTTATTTTCTCTTTAAATGTGCCCTCTTTGAGATCAACCCCACGACTCGCTTGAGCATCCATTATTCGTTGCGTGTCTTCAATAAGCGTTGGGATAAAGCGAAGCGCAATCGAAATCATCATCGCGATTTCATGAGAAGGCACGCCAATTTTCTTCAAGGGATTCAACAAATCTTCAATACCAAGTGTTAGATCGAGGGGTGCCGTTGTTGCCGTCAGAAGTGTTGTGACCATAATCATCAAGACTAATCGCGTAACAATAAATGCCGTTTGATATAGTGCTCCGCTGTATATTTTAAAGAAACCAACATGTACCAACAATTCTCCATCTCGTATTAGAAACATATTCATCACAAATAAGAAGATAAGCATAAACATCATCGGTTTAATTGATTTTAGAATAAATTTAAATGTTAATTTGGAGGCAAGGATTGCACATACAAAAAAGAGGAAGAGCAACCCATTCGCCCAAACATTTTTAACCATAAAAATCGCTACCATTAAGACAAGCATTGCAATAATTTTAATTCGCGGATCCATTTTATGAATTTTAGAATCGAGTGGGACATAACGACCGAGTGCAATATCGTTCATTTTAATTCCCCCTTGATCATTCCAGCAATCTCATCAAGTTCTAAAGACGAGTCTGTATCAAAACCACGCTTTTTGAGTAGTTGCTTTAACTGCAATATTTTCGGCGCTACAAAGCCCAAGGTCTCAAGCTTATTTGGATTGTCAAAGAATTCCTTAACAGGTCCATCGTAATAGACGCGGCCTTGATTTAGTACTAAAACATTATCTGCATATCTTAGGACATGGTCCATATCATGGGTAACCATAATCACTGTTTTGTTCATCTCTTGATTCAATCGAACAAATAAATCCATCATGTCCTTGCTTCCTTGTGGATCCAAGCCTGCAGTCGGTTCATCAAGAACGATTACATCTGGATTGGTTGCAAGAACCCCTGCAATTGCAACGCGACGTTTTTGGCCTCCTGAAAGATCTAAAGGCGATCGCTCCCATATTTCCGGTTGAATTCCAACAAGATTTAATGATCGGGCAACGTTCTCTTGAATTTGTTTCTCATCAAAACCAAAATTCTTCGGTCCAAAGGCAACATCTTTGTAAATCGTTTCTTCAAAGAGTTGCATCTCTGGAAATTGAAATACCAAGCCAACCTTTGAACGTAATTGCTTCAAATTATGTGTTTTATCATTTGCTTGTATTTTATGATCTAAGATTGTTACCCTGCCATGACTGGGCTGGATAAGTCCATTCAAATGTTGGACCAAAGTTGATTTACCACTTCCTGTTGCTCCAATAATGGCCGTAATCTTACCTGTTTGGATGGATGTATTAATATCCGTCAACGCATGATGGGAAAATGGCGAATTGGGTGCATAAACATAACTTACATTTTCGAATGTAATTGACATAATTCTTCCACCATCCCTTCTAAATCATACGGCGTTGATAATGTAATTCCATAAGCCTTCATTGCTTGGTAAAATTTAAGACTAAAAGGAATATCCAGTGAGAGGTTAACCAAACGTTCCGCGTGAACTAAAATTTCTTCTGGAGTTCCTTGCATTGCAATTTTTCCGTCATTCATAACGATGACATAATCACTCATTGTCACTTCTTCGATATCATGGGTAATGGATAAAATGCTCATTTTATTTTCTGTATGTAATTCATGAACGAGATCATTCACTTCTTTTCGACCCTTGGGATCAAGCATGCTTGTTGCCTCATCTAAAACTAACAACTCCGGTTGCATGGCTAAAACACCTGCAATTGCAACACGTTGTTTTTGTCCTCCACTTAATTTAGTAGGTTCATGACTCAGAAAATCTTCCATCCCAACACGTTTTGAATACGCGTGGATCAAAGCATCCATCTCACTTGGATCAATCATTCGATTTTCCAATCCAAATGCGATGTCATCGCGAACAGTGGAACCAATAAACTGGTTGTCCGGATTTTGAAATACGATTGCAATTTTCTCGCGTATATCATATACATTGTCAGGATTTAAGCGTAAATTATCAATTTCAATGGTTCCTTCTTTACAATCAAGTAATCCGATTATTAGTTTTGCAAGGGTAGATTTACCACTTCCATTATGACCAATTACGGTTACATAATCCCCTTTTTTAACATCAAATGATACGTTATCAACAGCATTTCTTGAACCATCATATGAAAACGTTAATCCATTAACTGTTAATTGTTTCAACTCTAATCACTCCAAACTAGCGCTCTGTATTTAATTCTGAAATCGCAATAATTAATTCTGTAGCTTTTGCCATTGTTTCCACGACCGCAAACTCATGTTTACCGTGGAAGTTTTCACCACCTGTAAAGAGGTTGGGAGTTGGTAATCCCATGTAAGAAAGACGTGATCCATCGGTACCACCACGTACTGGCGCAATAATAGGTTCAACACCAATGGAAACCATTGCCTTCTTTGCAAGTTCAACAATACTCATATCTTTTTCAATAATGTTTTTCATATTGTAGTATGTATCCGTTGTTTTTACAGAAACACAGTCATAACCATATTTTTCATTAAGTTTTGATGCAATGGTGTCCAACATTGCTTTACGACTTATAAATCGATCCATATCATGATCACGAATGATAAATGACATCGTTGCATCTTCAATAGTTGAACTCATTTCGGTTAATAAGTAAAATCCTTCATAACCCTCAGTGTGTTCAGGTCGCTCGTGAACTGGTAACATCGCAAAGAATTCATGCGCTACCACAGAAGCATTTACCATTGTATCTTTTGCAGAACCGGGATGTACCGAAACACCCTTCACCGTAACAACGGATTCCGCCGCATTAAATGTTTCATATTCCATTTCGCCTAAAGCACCACCATCAACAGTATAGGCAAAATCAGCCCCAAATGCTTCAACATCAAAACTTTCAGCCCCTGTACCGATCTCTTCATCAATGGTAAACGCAATTCGAATAGCACCATGTTTTACCTCTGGATGCTCAATAAGATATTCCATGGCAGTCATAATTTCCGTAACTCCAGCTTTATTATCGGCGCCAAGTAACGTTGTACCATCTGTCACAATTAATGTTTTCCCTACGTAATTTTTAAGGGATGGAAACATCGATACTTTAGAAACTATATGAAGTTCTTCATTTAAAACGATATCAGATCCGTCGTAGTTTTCAATAACACGAGGATTTACATTCTCTGAATTAAAATCTGCTGTATCCATGTGCGCAATAAATCCAATGGTCGGTACCTCCTCATCAACATTTGATGGGCAAAGCGCCGTCACAATTCCAAATTCATCCATATGAACTTTTTCAAGACCGATTTGAATACACTCATTATAGAGAACCTCAGCTAAATCAAATTGGTTTTTCGATGATGGAATCGTTTGGGACGCCGCATCGGAACGGGTATTAATTTTTGTATAACGAACAAGTCGTTCTATTAGTGTCTTTTTCATTATTTACCTCACCTTTTTATGTGTTTACTTATGATATTTTATCATATTTGAGACCGTAAAACTAAAAAAAGCTTAGTTTTACTAAGCTTCTTCCGATTCATCAATTTCTTGTGCAAGTTCTGAGACCGTATCTTCAGCTGATCGGCTAATTTCATCGAGAGTTTCAATCGTTTTCTCAACATGCTTTTTGTTATTTTGATTCATATAATAACCTGCAGCTCCAATTGCGGCGCCAAGAATTGCGAGTGGAAATACTTTTTTCATACATGATCCTCCCTTTCTTATCTATTACTATTCTACCACAGATTCAAGTGGAAATTAAAGTTATAAGACGTGGAAGATTGTGTAAACTTCGTGTTAATTCTAATATTCATTCTTGATATTTATTTAGCCTCTTATTTCTTATTAGTTATTGATTTCTTTTTGTGAATTCCTCTCACAAAAATCCAGCCAAGAACTGTTAAACCGCTCCCTAGACCGTAAGTAAAACGATTGTTGATTCCTGTTTTGGGTAAGGTCGAAATATTTAAACTTTCTTGTTCACTTGATAGAATTGGATCTTTTGTACCGATTCCAGGTGTTTCCGGTTTTTTAGGAACCACGATTGGCTTCTTCATGTCTTTAAGTTTGAGATTCGCAATCGCCGCTTCAATCTGCTCAATCGCTTTATTAATATCGGCTTGTGAAACAGGCGAAGCGGTTCTCTTGCTTAGCGTCTGAAGGTAAGATTCTCCGATAGCAATCGCATCTTGAAGGTTTTGAAAACTCTCTTCTGTATAATCATTCGCCTTAATTGCCTTTGCTTTATCCAAGATTTGCTCAAGCGCTCCAAATTCTAAAGGAGATACACCTGGGCTGGCATAATCTTTTTCAAGAATCGAAATAATTCGTTGCGGAATTTGGGTTTCATCATAGCGTCCCCAATCGATAAATGCGTTATGTTCTATAAAATCTGCGAAGACTGCATCAAGGGATGGTCCTTCTTCACGCGCACCACCCAACATCGAGTATCCATCGCCACCAGCAGCAAGAAAATCATTGGTCGCCATGTAATAAGTTTTTTCGAAATCAATTGGAACGAATTGATCTTGATTAGCATCATAAATTTCAATTCCTAGGACGCGACTGGATGCATCTTTTGTGGGATCATAATGGATGCGGATCGTATCCGATACATGTAAGAAACCTCCGTTTGAACCTAATTTTGGAAGTCCATGATTATCAAGAGCATCTTGCACATCAGTACGCAGCGAGAACTCAAACATATCCCAAACTTGTCGGCCGTTTACCGAAATTTGAGCCATGACATTCCCAAAGGGCAATACACTGATCACATCACCTAATGTTATCGGTCCTTTCGAAAGATTTGCCCGAATACCACCACCATTAATGACCGCGAAATCTGTAGGATTTTTAAATCCTTCTTTTCCATAAGCTACCATCGAGTCGGTAATGATATTACCCAAGTTTGTTTCTTGAACACGTACCCAATCCCGTTGACCTTGGAATTCAATCATATTGTTTTCTTTAATGACTTTCGAGACGAGATCTGAATATGCCGCATCTGAAGTTTGAATAATATTCATTATTTCTGGATCTGGTTGATTTGCAATGTCCTTTAAGGGAATTAATTTCGCAACACTTGAACCGAAATCATCTAGATTAAGCGTTACAAGTCCTACGTTGTTTAAATGTTCTCCGGTTTGAACTAAGATTACATTATCCCCGACATGAATTCCATTTTCAATAGGCGTATGAGAATGACCATCTACAATGAGAATCTTCTTATCTTTCATACTACTGTTTTCAGATAAAGATTGTGCTAGCGTATCTGAGCGCCATGCATTTTTAGTTTCATTATCAATACCGAGATGTGTTAAGACAACATAAAAATCAACATCCTGATAGTCTTCTTTTAGAATTTCATGTGTAACGGTTGGAATTGGGTCCAACCATGATATGCCTTCAATATTTTTAGGATGCGTTTTAGTCTGAGTTTCAGGTGTTGTTGCCCCAATCACCGCAATTTTATAACCATCCTTTTCAATAAGGGCAGCGTTTGAATTTGGTTTTGAAATAAGCGTCGACTCTTTAAAGACTTTTTGATTTGACTCAGTATAGACCGTATTTGATGAAAGGACTGGAAACTTTACGTTTGAACCAAAACCTTCCGCTTCACCTAATGCAACCGCCGTACCAAAATCAAACTCGTGGTTTCCAACGACCATTGCATCATAGCCAACGGCATTCATGATTTTTGCCATACTTGCACCCTTATCTACATTTGAAATCGGTAGACCTTGAAAGGCATCGCCACCATCGACTAATAGTAGTGGATTTATCTCATCTTTTAGTGTCTTAATGTGTGCAAGCCCAAGCGATTTCGTACCAAAACGACCGTGCATATCATTGGTGTGCATAATCGTAACAGTATTTTGCGCTTGTATCGAAGTATCTGCAGCCACAGAGAGGACTGTAGATCCAGGAGTAATAAGTGTCAAAAGCGATAAAACAAGAAGTACTATTTTCGGTTTTTTCATCATAACTTCCTCCTACCATATCAATCGTAAGAAATTAAAGATGTAAGTTCAAGCATGAACTGATGAATTCGATGCCGTTGGTGCATTTCCGCAACTTAAAGCCATTTATCAAAACGAAATAAATAAAGTGCTTATTGCTTTCATGTAAATCAAACTTGACATACCGGTTCCTTTGATGTAAAGTTAACTTAACAGGAGGAATACTATGAAACAAACACGTAATCGAATTATTTATGTCATCATTCTAATTTGGGGATTTCTTGGAACCATGATCCAATTTGATAAGATAAAACAACTCATTATAACTGATGCGGGTGTGGAACCCGTCACAATTCAGGCTAAAATTTCTATTATATGGGTCTTCCTTTTCATTACATTTGCCCTAACGATTCTTTTTATCTACAAGAAAAAAAGTGGAGATTCTTGGAAAACATTTCTGTTTGAAGAGATTGATCAATTGAATGAAGATGAACGAAGTATTTTAATTGATGCGCCTGCACGTCGCTTTGCAGGCAATATTCTTGTAATGACAATGCTCATTTATCTTTTTGCACTCATGATGGGGCCACTCTCTGTGCAAAGTAGCACGATTCTTTATGCCATCGCAATCCTTTTTACAGTCTACGAGTTAAGCTATTACTTTAAATTAAAACAACTCTATTACCGATAGGAGGCTTATTTTTGATACTCAATCATATTCGTGAAAAACGAGAAGCTTGTGGCTATACCCAACAGATTTTCGCCGATCAAGTCGGGGTGTCACGGCAGACCATTATTGCTCTTGAGAAAGGGTCTTATAATCCGTCTTTAGAACTCGCATTTAAATGTACAATCATTTTGAATTGTACTCTTGATGAACTCTTTCAATACGAAGAAAAAACCTTATGAAATTTCATAAGGTTTTTTTTGATTTAAAAGTAGATAGGCGGCATATTCTACAGCTTGATGGTTCACCACGACATCATAACCTTCCTGAATGTGCTCGATAACTGAAGCTCGAACACATTCATTATTTAATAGGACACCGCCACCAAAGGCAATTTTCGTTTTTCCATTAAGCTCAAAACTGTTTGCCAGTTTCGCAAGTTCGATCCCCGCATTTCGATAGATTGTGGCAACATGGTCAACATGCAAACATTTAGAACCCACAAGACTAACCTCTGCCGCAAAGCCTCGATAACGGTCTTGGGATTCATTCACAACACCCACAAGATCATAAGGCTGGTTTAATTTGAAATGCTCCATCATCGCATTATAAAAATCAGATTTCGGTAAGCGCCCATCCGATTCTTGGGTAAAAACACTTAATAAATTGCGTCCAATCCAAAAAGCACTTCCTTCATCACCCAGCAAATACCCATAACCACCTCTCCGGTCCGTAGAACATCCTATTTTACGCATAGCAATGGACCCTGTTCCCGAAATAAGATAAACACCGTCATGGTTATCCAATGCTGAAACCATCGCGAATTGCGCATCATTCATAATAAGTGCCTGGGGAAATACAGACCAAATTGCATGTTCAATTTTTTCTCTAATTTTAGGATCATTGCCATAACCTGCTGTTCCAATTGCAACATCTACCGATTTAAAACAATAACCATGTTGTTCCAACTCAGTCTTACCGTGTTGAAGAATTTTTGTAATCCCATCAAAACCAACCTGCATATAATGGATGCTTTCCAGACGTACGAAGTCTACTTCTATACCAGCCTGATTAAACATCACCATGCGCGTATAAGTTCCTCCTGCATCAATGCCTAAGTAATACTTCATAGCGTAAAACTAAATTTTTGCCATGGCTTAATACGATCCAACAGGCAAAGTTCTTCCTCAACGACATGACCCACAACATTCGATTTCCCTGTGTTTTTCATGTCTTGAGTTGCAATTTGAAGTTCCCCAGCATAATGACCAAATAAACTACTTTCAATAATTATATCGCCACGCTTAATCATATCTGGAGTGTTAAAAACTTTGAAATCATGACCTTTATATTTCACGCGTGACATGGTTGAACGGATAATATAATCATTTCGATCACCTCGATTAAAATGAGGCTCCTCTAAGACAATTTTACGCTCAATTTCTGGTATTTCTTTAACCAATTCAACCTTTAAATTAAGTTTATATAAATCGATTTTTTTTATTGCTTCCATTTCTGCTTGAGTAGGATAACAGTTAGAAATAATAATATCATCGACAATGTTCATCGCGATATAATCTTTAATTTGAACATCAAGTGGTAAGTATCGATGTTTTTCAAGTGTTACAAGTCCGTCTGAAACGGGCCATGGGCCATACGATCCTTCCGCTTGACTGGTCACAAATGCAGCAGAGCGCAAACCGTATTTGGTAAAGTTTTGAGTACACTTCATAAAATAATCTTCATTAAGTCCCGAATATGGATGCGGATAAAAATTATGACATGCAATCAAATTATAATGGTTGGGCTGATAGTCCATAATTGTATCAATATAGTGTGTATCGTTACTCATATTAATCTCAATTTTTAAGTCATAAGGATTGAAGGTCATCATTGCTTCTTCACTCCCCCCAAATCCAGCATCAAGTCGAAGACCATCCGCCTCTATTTCTGAGAAAAATGATAAATCTGCGTAGTTAATGTCAAGATCTTTAAAGACTCTAGGGCTAACATCAACAATAATCTCAAAACCTTTTGATCGTGCGTAACGATTTATTTCTAAAAATTCCTCTTTAATAACTGTTTTAGGTTTCTCAACCGATAACAAACACGAAAAGATTCGTGAGAAGCCCGCATCTGCTGCGTCATCGATATAGTGCTTCATTGATTCTACTGACGATTTGTCAGGATAGATTGAAATTCCAAGTTTTCTCATAATTGCTCCTTATATATATAATATTTCATAAATCCAAAATGTCGAGATAAGCCCTATGACAAGAAATAAAATCAAAAATACCAACCAAAATGAACGTGATAATCGTTTATTTGTTTCAATAAAAAAGAAACAAAAACTGGTAGATAATGCTGTAATACTTGATACTACGATTACTTGTATCCATTTTTGGTTTAAACCAACTTGATTTAACATTGCCGGTACTATGATTGTGCCAAGAAGAATACTCCCAACAATAATAAATGCACTTTTAAAACTGATTAGGGGTGCTGAATTACTTTTTTCGTATTTATACATAGTATACCTCATTTTAACGAAAGAGGTCTTGCAGTTGCAAGACCCCCGTCTAGATCACAAATTTTTAACTTCCTACGCGTTCTTCTTCTAATAGTTTATTATCATAGATTTTAAAGAATGGATAGTAAATCACAACTGAAATTACGATGAGTAGAATATTTAAAATCGCTGCTCGATAATCGCCACCTGTTGCGATATAGGCCCCAATAGGTCCAGGCAACGTCCACGGAGCTGTAACAATAACACGATTAACCAAGCCGGCTGAAGTTGCCAACCACGCGATAACCGTACCTACAAGTGGTGTAATGATAAATGGAATGATTAATATTGGGTTCATCACAATGGGTGCACCGAATATAATCGGTTCATTGATATTAAAACATGCAGGAATAAATGCGGTTTTACCTAATGATTTAGCATATGCGGATTTTGAAAAGAAGGCCATGGCAATTGCAAGACCAATCGTTGCCCCTGAACCACCAATCCAAATAAACCATTGATAGAAGGGCTCTGCACTGATTGCTGGAAGTGCCTGTCCCGCTACGGATGCAGCGGTATTATTATCCAATAGTTGTAGCCAAATCGGACGTGCTAATGTCCCAATAATGGAGACACCATGAATCCCAAATGACCAGAAGAATGTAACAAGGAAAACAATGATAAGAACACTTGGTAGTGTATCGGCAGCATGGACAATTGGTTTTACAAGTCCAGCGATAAATGTATGCCAGTTAAAGCCAATCCAATACGTAATGGTTGCCATAAGTACAAGTATGATTGCGGTTGGAACAAGTGCTTCAAACGAGCGCGCAACAGATGTTGGAACTTGAGGCGGCATTGAAATCTTGAAGTTTGATTTATCAGTCCAACGGAATATTTCGACTGCAAGGATTGATGTGATAATTCCAACAAACATCCCTGCTCCACCAAGGTTTGCCATTGGTAATACCCATCCCGATACTTCCAACCCTGCATCTGCAGGAATGTTTATCGGTATAAAAGTCAATAGGAAGGCTGCAGTCGCTAAAATTCCTCCCGAAAGTTCATCCAAATCATAAGACTTAGCCAAGCTTGATCCAATTCCAAATGTAGCATAAAGCGTCATGATTGCCATCGATAATCTAAATGGCAGTAGAATTTTAGCGGCATGGCCTGTTAGAAATTGATAGAGCTTCCAACTCTGTGGTAATGGCGGTGCTGCAAGAATCAAAAAGAAAGATCCCACAACGATTAACGGCAATGTAGCGATGATCCCGTCACGAATTGCTCGCAGATGTCGTTGGTTCGCAAGTTTAGCCATTGGCGCGGACAATTTTTCATCCAAAAACTTTACAAATGCGTCCATATTTCTCCTCCTCGGTACTGATGTACCTCTATCAATAAATTACCTTATTTATACGAATATGTCAAATAATATTTTCACCGATATTGGACACAGTTTGAAATAATATTTCGTTATGGAAGCGTGATGGATTATTTTTATGCTTCTCCTAAATCCTCTCCTAGGATCAATATCATCTTTATGTGTATTTTTACCTTAAAAACGATTTTGAACTGTTAAGGGGACCTACACGGGCTCTAGAGCACAAAAAAACCGCCTTAAATGATTAAAGCGGTTTAAAAGATTATATTTTGAGTACAATACCTCGAGACGAGAGTGGATACTCCCGTGCATACTGTATCGATTATCTTTTTTTAACTAATATTAAACGAATTCAATAATAGCCATTGGAGCTGCATCACCACGACGCATTTCAGTTTTGATTACACGTGTGTAACCACCATTGCGGTCTGCATATTTAGGTCCAATTTCATCAAAAAGTTTTTGAAGAGCTGTTTGACCAGTTTTTTCATCAGCAACAACGTTAAAAACGATTTTTGCTGCTTCACGACGAGCATGTAAATCCCCGCGTTTTGCAAGAGTTACAAGTTTATCTGCAACTGAACGAAGTTCCATTGCTTTCTTTTCTGTTGTTTCGATTCGACCATGAACAATTAAGCTAGTTGAAAGATTGCGTAGCAATGCTTTACGGTGAGCTGAATCACGACCTAATTTACGGTTTTTCATTCTATTTCCTCCTATTCAAATGATTTAAAGCCTAATCCAAGATCATGGAGTTTGTCTTTAACTTCTTTAAGTGACTTCTTACCTAGATTACGAATGCGCATCATTTCATCTTCAGTTTTAAGTGTTAACTCTTCAACTGTTTGAATACCTGCGCGCTTTAAGCAGTTATATGAACGAACTGACAAGTCTAAATCTTCGATCATCATTGTTGCCATTGGATTTTCAACGCCTGAAACATCAGGTTTAATTACAGATTCTGTTTCATAAACTGAATCTTTAATTGCAACAATTTGCTCTAAATGGTCCATTAAAATTTTTGAACCTAATGATAACGCTACTTGAGGTTGTATTGAACCATTTGTCCAAACTTCCATAATTAAACGATCATATTTAGAGTCTTGACCGACACGTGTCGGTTCGATATGATACTTAACTCTTTCAATTGGAGTATAAATAGAATCTGTAAAAATCGTGCCAATTCCTTGTGATGCATTTTGATAGATTAATTTGTTTTCATCAGAACTTACATAGCCACGACCATTACGAGCTTTAAGCTCCATCTCTAACACTGCACCTTCTGCAAGTGTTGCAATAATGTGATCTTTATTTAAGATCTCCACATTTGCTGGGCATTCGATGTCAGCTGCTGTAACAACTTTAGGACCTTTTTGTGAGATGCGAAGTGTATAAACTTCTTCATCTTGAACATTTAAAACAAGATCCTTAACGTTGAGAACGATACCTGTAACATCTTCTCCTACGCCGGCAATTGATGTGAATTCATGATACACACCCTCAATTTTAATTGAGTAAACTGCTGCGCCTGGTAAAGATGAAAGGAGTACACGTCTTAGCGCATTCCCGATAGTATTACCAAAACCACGTTCAAGTGGTTCGATAACGAACTTACCATAATGTGCTGTTTCATCAAATTCTTTTACTTCAAATTTCGCACGTTCAAACTTGTTCATCTATGAATACCTCCTTGTTATAGTTTATATTATTATCCACGTGGACGTTTTGGTGGACGGCATCCATTGTGCGGAACTGGTGTAACATCATTGATTACACTAATTTCTAGTCCTGCTACTTGAAGTGCACGAACTGCCGATTCACGACCTGGTCCAGGTCCTTTAACACTAACTTCAACTGTTTTCATACCATGATCAACTGCCGCTTTAGCTGCTGCTTCTGATGCCATTTGAGCTGCATAAGGTGTTGACTTACGTGAACCCTTGAAGCCTAAAGCACCAGCACTTGACCAAGCGATAACATTTCCTTGTTCATCTGAAATTGTAACAATAGTATTGTTAAATGTCGAATGAATGTGTGCAACTCCGCGTGCTATATTCTTACGGACACGACGTTTACGAGCTACTTTTGCTTTTGCCATTACGTTTTCCTCCTAATTAATTAACCTTATTATTTCTTTTTATTTGCTACTGTACGACGAGGTCCTTTACGTGTACGTGCATTTGTTTTTGTACGTTGTCCACGAACTGGTAAGCCACGACGATGACGGATTCCTCGGTTTGAACCGATTTCCATTAAGCGTTTGATGTTAAGGTTAACTTCACGACGAAGATCCCCTTCAACTTTGATTGATTCTACTTCACGACGGATTGCATTAACTTGTTCTTCAGTTAAATCTTTAACGCGGATATCTTCGCTGATTTCGCATTTTTCTAAGATTTCTTTTGATGTTGTTAAGCCAATACCGTAGATATATGTTAATGAGACTACTACACGTTTATTACGTGGAATGTCAATTCCTGCTATACGAGCCATTAATATGACGTCCTCCTATCCTTGTCTTTGTTTGTGTTTTGGATTTTCACAAATAATCATTACTCTACCATTGCGTCGAATAACTCTACATTTTTCACACATTGGTTTTACAGATGGTCTTACTTTCATAGTATTATCCTCCTAAAACTATCTTATTTATGTCTAAATGTAATGCGCCCACGTGATAAATCGTAAGGCGAAATCTCAACAGTCACGCGATCTCCCGGTAAAATGCGAATGTAGTGCATACGGATTTTACCAGATACGTGAGCTAAAATTTCATGACCATTACTGAGTTCCACCTTAAACATTGCTCCAGGCAATGTATCAAGAACTACTCCATCTACTTCGATAACATTTTCTTTGCTCATGAGTGTTTAAAAGCCTCCTTTGTTCGAGTTAAAATTTCATAACTATCTTCAAGAATTACCACTGTATGTTCAAAATGAGCTGTTAAGGATCTGTCTTCTGATACAACAGTCCACTCATCATCTAATACAGATGTTTTATTGGTTCCAATTTGAACCATAGGTTCAATCGCAATAACCATATTTTTGCGAAGAAGTGCTCCCTTATTAGGAACACCAACATTGGGTACGTATGGAGCCTCGTGCATCGAAGTTCCGACACCATGTCCTGAGTATTCAACAGGAAGTCCATAACCAAATGGTTGAACTACTGTCATTACCGCATGACCAATATCTCCAATACGATTTCCCGCTACAGCAGCTTCAATTCCTGCAAATAACGACTCTTCAGTTACTTTTAATAAGTTTTTTGCTTCATCACTTATTTCCCCAACAGGATATGTCCAAGCATGATCGCTGTAATAACCTTTATAAATAGCGCCTACATCAATCGTGATAATATCGCCATTCTTGAGGATTACCTCTGAACTAGGAATACCATGAACTAAAACTTCATTTACCGAAGCACAAATTGAACCCGGAAATCCATCATAACCAAGAAACGCTGGTGTTGCACCTTGACTTAGAATATAATTACGAGCAATATCATCCAAATGTTTGGTTGATACACCAGGTTGGATTGCATCCTTGACTGCCTCTTGGCACTCAAAAGCAATTCTTCCTGCTTCGCGCATTAATTCTAATTCACGTTCAGACTTGGTTGATATCATTTAACCGCCTCCAAGATGTTTTTTATCTCATTCATAACGGTTTCTGCAGGTTGAGATGCATTAACGTCACGAACTAAACCTTTTTCACGATAATAATCGATAACTGGTTTTGTTTGGTTAATATACTCTTCAAAACGAACTTGAAGTTTTTCTTCGTTGTCATCGCTTCGTTGGTATAGTTCTCCACCGCAAATATCACATTTAGATTCTACTTTAGGTGGATTGTTGTCAATATGATAGATCGCACCACAATCTTTACATAGACGACGGCCCGTAATTCGTTTTACAAGCTCCTCATATTCTACCTCAAGATTGATTACTAAATCAATAGGGCGGTTAATATCATTTGACATTACCTCAAGTGCTTCTGCTTGATGTAAGTTACGTGGATAGCCATCCAATAAGTAACCATTCAAGCAATCATCTTTTGAGATACGCTCTTTTACCATGCGGTCGGTTACTTCGTCAGGCACAAGTTTTCCTTGATCAATATATGATTTTGCTTCAATTCCAACTGGAGTAGCATTTGAGATAGCTTCTCTGAACATATCTCCAGTTGAAATGTGAGCAACATTGAACAATTCAACAATATGCGCTGACATTGTACCTTTACCACTACCAGCAGGACCCATGATTAATAAATTCATAAACTGTCCTCCTAATTGTTATTTGTTAAATAAACCTTTGTATGAACGTTGTGTCATACGACCCTCAAGTTCTTTAACTGTTTCAAGTGCAACACCGACAACGATGATGATACCTGTACCACCAATTGCTGTACTTGCTGGAATTGCTCCCTGTGTAATCATCGGTAGCACATGAGGGAGTAATGCTACAAATGTTAGGAATAAGGCTCCTAATACCGTAATTCTATTTAGAATTGTACTGATGTAATTCTTTGTATCTTTACCCGGGCGTACACCAGGGATATATGATCCATTCTTACCGAAATCCTCTGAAATCTTTTCAGGGTCAACTTGTAAGTGTGTGTAGAAGAATGTGAATGCAATTATTAATAATGCATAGACAATTAATCCTACCGGTTGTTGTAAGCTCATTGTTGTTGTCATAAACTTGTAGAAACCACTATTTTGGTTAATCCAACTCATAACAATAACAGGTGCTTGCATAATTGCTCCAGCAAAAATTACTGGAATAACTGATGCAGAGTTAATCATTAATGGCAAATGGTTCATACTCTTACCACGAGTGGTTCCACCTACGTTTGATGTATATTGAATTGAAATCTTACGAACGGCACCGTTCATGTAGATAACAAGAATAATAATCGCTAAGTATAAGAGCACATAGACTGCACACCATACAAAGCCCATAGTTGTACCAGCTTTAGTCATTTCAGCAAAAGCGCCTTTAAACTGACTTGGTAGATTTGATACGATACCTGCGAAAATAATCATTGATAATCCATTACCTACACCCTTTTGAGTGATTTGATCACCAAGCCATAAAAGGAACATTGTTCCCGCAGCCATTACAGTTCCCATAAAGAAGTAGTCCGCTACAGTACTACTCAACAGAATTTTATGTTGATTGTTGAGTAAGCTAATAATTCCAATCGCTTGAATGTATGCTAATACCACGCCAAGGTAACGTGTAATTCGGTCAAGTTGTAATTTACCCTTTTGACCAGACTTCGTTAACTCAGTTAAATATGGTATAACATCCATTGATAACAATTGGATAATAATTGATGCGGTAATGTAAGGTCCTACACCTAGAGCGAAAATTGAAAATGATTGGATAAACCCTCCACCAAGAATATTCATCATTCCAACTAATGTATTTGAATTTAGTTCGCTAGCCATTGATCCTGCGACTTTAACGCTATCGACGTTAGGAACAGGAATAACTGTCCCTAGTCGATAAATCAATAACATTGCAAGTGTGAAAATGATTCTTATTCTGATTTCTTTATTTTTGAATAAATCAGTAAAAAATCTCATTAGATTACCTCTACTTTTCCACCTAATTTTTCAATACTTTCAACTGCAGATTTTGAGAATGCGTTAGCTTTAACAACTAATTTTTTCTCTAATTCACCTTGACCTAAGATTTTAACTCCGTCAAGTGTTTTTTTGATAATTCCTTTTTCTAAAAGTGCTTCAATTGTAACTTCAGTTCCGTCTTCAAATACGTTTAATGAACTTAAGTTTACAACTGCGTAGTCCACACGGTTAACATTTTTAAAACCGCGTTTTGGAATACGTTTGAACAATGGTGTTTGACCACCTTCAAATCCTAGTGAAACACCACCGCCACTACGAGCATTTTGACCCTTGTGACCTTTTCCTGATGTCTTACCAGTTCCTGAACCTTGTCCACGACCAAGACGTTTACGATCTTGGCGTGCACCTTCATTATATTTTAATTCATGTAATTTCATAAAGGCCTCCTACTATCGTACGTCTTCGACTTTGATTTCTCTTAAATTCGCAACTTCATCAACTGTTTTCATTGATTCTAGTGCTTCAAATGTAGCACGAACCATGTTGATTGGTGTACGTGAACCAATACATTTTGTTAGCACGTCAGTAACACCTGCTAACTCCATAACGTCACGAATTGCTCCACCAGCAATAACTCCAGTACCTTCTGCTGCAGGACGTACAAATACTTCTCCGGCACCAAATTTACCTGTGTTTGCATGTGGCAATGTTCCGTTAATCATCTTAACGTTAATTAAGTTTTTCTTTGCGGCTTCTACACCCTTGCGGATTGCATCTGGAACTTCGTTGGCTTTACCTGTTCCGAAACCGACACGACCTTTTTTGTCACCAACTACAACTAGAGCAGCGAAGCGGAAACGACGACCACCCTTAACAACTTTAGTTACACGATTGATGACAACAACGCGTTCTTCGAATTCTTGTTCGCGTTGTTCTCTTCTAGGTTTACGATTCATCATGTTCCTCCTTATTAAAACTCTAGTCCAGCTTCACGAGCTGCCTCTGCTAATGCTTTAACACGTCCATGATAAATATAACCACCACGGTCAAACACTACAGATTTAATTCCTTGTTCTAATGCTAATTTAGCTACAGCGTTACCAACTTGCGCTGCTGCCTCAATATTACCGCCATTTGCGAGTTTCATTTGTACCGATCCTGCTGATACTAATGTGTTACCTGTAACATCATCAATAACTTGTGCAGAAATGTTTCCATTTGATCGATACACGCTAAGACGTGGGCGTTCTTGCGTTCCACTGACTTTACGACGAACTCGAGCATGACGACGAACTCGTTCTTGATTTCTTGATAATTTTTTTGCCATCGTTCAAATTCTCCTTTCCCACTATTTCTTAGCTGCTGTTTTACCCTCTTTGCGACGGATAACTTCATTTTTGTATTTAACACCTTTACCGAGATATGGTTCAGGTTTACGAGTAGCACGAATATTTGCTGCCCATTCTCCAACGCGTTGCTTATCAACACCACTGACGTTGATAGCTGTTGCGCTAGGTACTTCGATATCTACACCATCTTCTAGTTCAAACTCGATTGGATGTGAGTATCCAACATTCAAGACTAACTTGTTATCTGACTTAGATGCACGATACCCGATACCAACTAATTCTAGAGATTTAGTGAATCCTTCACTTACTCCAGTAATCATGTTAGCGATTAGTGATCGTGTAGTACCATGTAATTGTTTAACTTTTTTTGAATCATTCGGGCGTTTAACGTTGATTTCGCCTTCGTTAATTTCGATTTCGTAAAGCTCACTGAACTGACGTGTTAAAGTTCCCTTAGGACCTTTTACTGTCACCTCATTGCCAGCTTTTACTTCGACTTCAACGCCTGCCGGAATGGTAATCGTTTTATTTCCGATACGTGACATTTAGTGTCTCCTCTCTTACCAAACGTAAGCTAAGACTTCGCCACCAACATGTTTAGCGCGAGCTTGCTTGTCTGTTAGCATACCTTCTGAAGTTGAAATGATTGCAATTCCAAGTCCGTTAAGAACACGTGGAACTTCATTTGTCTTCGCGTATACGCGTTTACCAGGTTTTGAAATTCGTTTTAACCCGCTAATTACTCGTTCGTTGTTAGGACCATATTTAAGAACAATTGTAATTGTCTTTTTGATTCCTTCACCACTAACTAGGTAGTCGCGGATAAAACCTTCTTCTTTCAAAATTCTAGCGATTTCTGTTTTTTCTTTACTTGCTGGAATTTCAACTACATCGTGTTTTGCTTGAATAGCATTACGAACACGTGTAAGTAAATCAGCGATTGGATCTGTTACATACATCTGAAAAGCTCCTCCTTTATACTACCAGCTTGCCTTTTTAACGCCTGGAATTTGCCCTTTATGAGCAGCTTCGCGGAAGCGAATACGAGACATACCGTATTTACGTAAGTATCCGTGAGGGCGTCCGTCAACCATGTCGCGGTTGTGAAGACGTACAGGTGATGCATTACGTGGAAGTTTTTGAAGTCCTTCGTAATCACCTTTGGCTTTTAACTCAGCACGTTTTTCTGCGTAGCGATCTACGATCTCTTGACGTTGTTTTTCACGAGCGATTTTTGATTTCTTAGCCATTAGTTACCCTCCTTTTTAAATGGCATGCCTAACATTGAAAGTAAAGCATAACCTTCTTTATCTGTTTTAGCTGTAGTAACGATAGTAATATCCATACCACGAACTTTATTTACTTTATCAAAATCAATTTCTGGGAAGATTAATTGTTCTTTAACACCCATAGTATAGTTACCACGTCCGTCAAATGATCCACCGTTAATACCACGGAAGTCACGTACACGAGGAAGAGCAACTTTGATAAGTTTTTCTAAGAAGTCATACATTTTTTGACCACGTAGTGTTACTTTACATCCAATAGGCATATCTTCACGTAATTTGAAGTTAGCAATTGATTTTTTAGCTCTTGTGATAACTGGTTTTTGACCAGTAATAATTTCTAAATCAGCAACAGCATCATCTAAGAATTTAGCGTTGTTGATTGCTTCACCAACACCCATGTTAACAACGATTTTTTCGAGTTTAGGTGTTTGCATTACTGAAGTATAGTTAAATTCTTCAACTAATTTAGCAACTACTTCATTTTTGTATTGTTCTTTTAAGTTCATTTAGCTATACCTCCTTATTTTACTGCTGCGCCTGATTTTTTATAGACGCGAACTTTTTTACCTTTTTCTTCTTTGTAAGCTACACGGCTTGGAGCTTTTGCTTTAGCATCGTATAACATTACGTTTGAAACATGAATCCATGCTTCTTGTTCAATAATACCACCCTCTGGGTTCATTTGGCTTGGTTTCATGTGTTTTTTAATTAAATTAACACCTTCAACCTTTACTTTGTCATGTTTAGGTGAAACTTCAATGACATCACCAATGGTGCCCTTGTATGAGCCTGTAATTACTTGAACATTATCTCCACGTTTGATTCTCATAAAAGCCTCCTATAACACTTCCGGTGCTAATGATACGATTTTCATGAAATTATATTCACGAAGCTCGCGAGCTACCGGTCCAAAAATACGAGTTCCGCGAGGAGTCATATCATCCTTTAAGATAACAACTGCGTTATCATCGAAATTAATGTATGATCCATTTTCACGACGTACACCGTATTTAGTACGAACTACTACCGCTTTAACGACATCACCTTTTTTAACTGTTCCACCAGGAATAGCTTGTTTAACCGTACCAACAACAATGTCTCCAATGCTTGCTGAACGACGACGGCTACCACCTAGGCAACGAATTACTAAGATTTCCTTAGCACCAGTGTTGTCAGCGACTTTACATCTTGATTCATTTTGTATCATCTTGACAACCTCCTACAATACTTCGGCTTTTTCAACTAATTTTGTTACGCGGCAGAATTTTGTTGCTGATAATGGACGAGTTTCCATAATTTCAACAATATCTCCAACTTTGATTTCATTAGTTTCATCATGAGCCTTGAATTTTTTTGAATAGTTTACACGTTTTCCATACAATGGATGACGTTTTGACGTTTTTACTTCTACTACTACCGTTTTATCCATTGCATCAGATACAACAGTACCACGGTAAACTTTGCGCTTGTTTCTTTCCATCGCGTTGTGACCTCCTACTTATTGTCACTAAGCTCGCGCTCAGTGATCACTGTCTTAATCCGAGCAATCGTTTTACGGATTTCTCTTAATCGAGCAGGATTTTCAAGTTGACCAATTGCTTGTTGGAAACGTAAATCAAATAACTCTTCCTTTAAAGCATCAATTTCAACTAATAAATCAGCGTCATTTTTTTCACGGATTTCTTTTACTGTTGTCATACTTGTTCCTCCTCTCCCTTTTTAACAAATCGAGTTTTAACTGCTAGTTTGTGTGAAGCTAAGCGGAACGCTTCGCGTGCTACTTCTTCAGATACTCCAGCGATTTCAAACATTACTCGACCTGGTTTAACAACGGCTACCCAACCTTCAGGTGCACCTTTACCAGAACCCATTCGAACTTCTAATGGTTTTTTAGTGATTGCTAAGTGAGGGAAGATTTTAATCCAAACTTTCCCACCACGTTTCATATAACGAGTCATTGCAATACGAGCAGATTCGATTTGACGGTTACTTACATAGTTTCCTGATTCAGCAACCAAACCGTATTCTCCAAAAGCAACTGTACGTCCAGCTTTTGAACGTCCCTCGTATGAAAGACGATGTGGTTTTCTATATTTTGTACGTTTTGGCATTAACATAACTAGTTACCTCCTTGCTCGTCTTTTGATGCAGCTGAAGCTGCTGGTTTAGCATTACGTGGGTTGTTGTTTGGACGACGGTCGTTACGACGACGACGTGGACGATCAAACTTACCACCCTTAGGTGCTTCAGGTTCTTGAACCTTTTGACCTGGTAATACTTCTCCGCGGCAGATCCATACTTTAACACCTAAGATACCAAATTGAGTATTAGCTTCATAGTGTGCGTAGTCAATGTCTGAACGAAGTGTATGTAGAGGAACGATTCCCTCTGAATATCCTTCTGTACGAGCCATATCTGCTCCACCTAAACGGCCTGAAACGGCTGTTTTGATTCCTTTAGCACCTGCACGCATTGTACGTTGAATTGTACGTTTTTGAGCAGTTCTAAATGATGCACGTTGTTCTAATTGCTCAGCAATATTACGAGCAACTAAATGAGCATCTAAATCTGGGTTAGCAACTTCTAACACTTTAATGTTAACTGTGTTGCCTTCTGAGATTTTTGCAATATCTTTTTTAACTTTTTCAATATTTGCACCATTAACTCCAATAACAACTCCTGGGCGAGCTGTACGGATAATGATGTCAACACGATTCTTTGATCGTTCGATTTCTACGCGTGATACATATGCATCTTTAAGATTTTTGAAAATATAGTCACGAATTAATTTATCTTCGTGTAATAAATTTGCGAAATCTTTTTCAGCATACCAACGTGATTCCCAATCACGAATGACACCAACGCGCATACCGATCGGATGTACTTTTTGTCCCATTGTCTGTCCTCCCTTTAGGCGCGTTCCGAAACCACAACAGTAATGTGGCTTGTACGCTTCATGATTGGCGCTGCAGAACCTTTAGCACGAGGTCTGAAACGCTTCATTGTTACACCTTCGTCAGCATAGCATGCTGAGATGTAAAGTTTTTCTTCATCTAATTGATGATTGTTTGTTGCATTTGCAATTGCTGAATCTAAAACTTTAGCAATTACTTTTGAAGCAGAATTAGGTGTATATCTTAAGATAGCTGCTGCATGATCAACATCAAGTCCACGAATTTCATCTAGAACAAGACGTGCTTTACGTGGAGTAACACGAACTGTTTTAACTATTGCTTTTACTTCCATATTAACGACCCGCCTTCTTGTCAGCTGCGTGACCTGTATAACGACGTGTTGGTACGAACTCACCTAATTTATGTCCTACCATGTCTTCAGTAACAAACACAGGAACGTGTTCCTTACCATTATGCACCGCAAACGTATGCTCAACGAATTGAGGGAAAATAGTTGAACGGCGTGACCAAGTCTTGATAACTTCTTTTTTGCTTTCAGCATTTAGTTTTTCAACTTTATTCATTAAATGAAGATCACAAAATGGTCCTTTTTTTAAACTACGACTCATATCTTTCTTCCTTCCTTTCGTCTACTTATCATTGCGTCGACGTACAATTAACTTAGTCGATGCTTTCTTATCTCTACGAGTTTTAACACCCATAGCTTTTTTACCCCAAGGTGTCATAGGTGACTTACGTCCGATTGGAGTACGTCCTTCCCCACCACCATGAGGGTGATCAACAGGGTTCATAGCGGAACCACGTACAGTTGGGCGAACACCCATATGACGTTTACGTCCAGCTTTACCAATGTTTACTAATGAATGTTCTGAGTTTCCAACTTCACCGATTGTTGCACGGCATGTTGATAAAATCTTACGAACTTCACCAGATGCTAATTGAACAGTAACATGTTTTTCTTCAATACCAAGAACTTGAGCTGATGTTCCAGCTGAACGCACTAATTGTGCTCCACGTCCTGGTTTTAATTCGATATTGTGTACTAATGTACCTTCAGGCATTTGGCCTAATTCTTTAGCGTTACCAACTTTAATATCAGCAGATGCGCCACTAAAGATTACATCTCCAACTTTTAACCCTTTTGGAGCTAAAATGTATCGTTTTTCACCATCAGCATAGTTTAATAAAGCAATATTTGCTGAACGGTTTGGATCATATTCGATTGTAGCAACTTTTGCTGGAATATCATCTTTGTTACGTTTAAAGTCAATAATACGGTATTGACGTTTGTGTCCACCACCGATGTGACGAGTTGTAATACGACCTGTATTACCACGTCCACCAGTTTTACTTAGTGGAGCTACTAATGAACGTTCTGGTTTAACATTTTTAGATAACTGTTCGTTAGCTAAAGTTGTCATTCCGCGACGTCCAGGAGTAGTTGGCTTATAATGTTTAATTGCCATGTAATAATTCCTCCCTACGCAAGTTATCCGGAAATAGCGTAATTCTTCCGATAAGTTTTATTGATTAAAGAACTTCGATTTTTGAACCTTCAGCAAGTTTCACGATTGCTTTGCGAACTGCCTTAGTTTGTCCTTCGTAACGTCCTACACGTTTTTTACGTGGTAAAACATTGATAACGTTGATTTTTTCAACTTTAACATTGAAAATTTCTTCGATAGCTTGACGAATTTCGATTTTGTTTGATCCCTTAGCTACTTCAAAAGTAACTTTGTTATCATTTTGTTGCATCGCTACTGTTTTCTCAGTAATAATTGGACGAACAATAATATCTCTAGGGTTACGTTTCATTATGCAAGCACCTCCCCAGCTTCAATAGCTGCTTTTTCAGTGAATACAATTTGATCGCAATTTACGATATCATAAACGTTTAAACCTTGAACATCTAACATCATTGTGTTTGATAGGTTACGCATTGATAAGTAAGCATTGTCAACATTTTCTTCAGCTGAAACAACAAATAGAGTTTTCTTGTTTAATTTAAGTGCATCCATCACTGTGATGAATTCTTTAGTCTTAACGTTTGCAACTGTTAAGTTTTCAACAACTGACATTTCTGAATCCATAACTTTTTGTGATAATGCTGAACGTAGAGCTAAACGACGAACCTTACGGTTAAGGCTGTATTTGTAGCTTCTTGGAGTAGGTCCGAAAACAACTCCACCACCACGCCATTGAGGAGAACGGATTGACCCTTGACGAGCACGACCTGTTCCTTTTTGACGCCATGGTTTACGTCCACCACCGCGAACCTCTGTACGGTTCTTAGTTTTGTGTGTACCTTGACGAAGTGAAGCTTGTTGCATAACAACGGCTTCAAAGATTGTTTGATTATTTGGTTCAATTCCAAATACTGCTTCGTTTAACTCAAGTTCACGAAGACTCTTGCCTTCAAGGTTTAAAATATCTAACTTAGGCATTTTCGGAATCCTCCTTAACTGCAAAGTCAACTAATTCAACTGGATCTTTAGATTTAACGCGTTTAACTGTTGATTTAACAATTACGAAACCTTTCTTAGGTCCAGGAATGTTTCCTTTAATTAATAGATAGTTACTTTCTGTATCAACTTTGATAACTTCTAATTTTTGGTTTGTTGTAGTGTATCCACCATGTTGTCCTGGTAAAATACGACCTTTTTTAATTACAGCAGGGTTTAATCCACCTGTTGCAAGTGAACCAACTCCACGGTGGTATCCTGAACCGTGAGCTTTAGGTCCTGTTTTTTGGTTCGCACGAACGATTGAACCTTGGAAACCATGTCCACGTGATGTTCCAGTTACGTCAACATATTCCCCTTCGCTGAATAAATCAGCTTTAATTTCTGCGCCAACCTCAAAATTCATCATTTCTGAGCCAGCAATTTCACGAACAAATTTCTTTGGAGCAGTGCTTGCTTTAGCAGCGTGAGCAATCTCAGATTTATTTGCACGTTGTTCCTTCACGTCGAAGGCACCTAATTGAACTGCTTCATAATTGTCTGATTCCATTGTTTTCTTTTGAAGAACAACGTTTGGTAATACTTCGACAACACTAACTGGAATTAATTTACCGTCAGTTGTGAAGACTTGTGTCATTCCTAATTTACGTCCTAGTAATCCTTTCATGATAACTCCTCTCTACTAAAGTTTGATCTCGATATCAACACCGCTTGGTAGATCTAAACGACTTAATGCGTCGATAGTTTCTGCCGTTGGGCCAACAATTTCAATCAATCTCTTGTGAGTTCTTGATTCAAATTGTTCACGAGAATCCTTATTAACGTGTACTGATCGTAAGATTGTTACGATTTGTTTTTCTGTTGGTAATGGAACAGGTCCTACTACCTTTTGTGCGCCGTGATCGTTAGCAGCTTGAACAATTTTTTGTGCTGCACTATCAATAGTACGGTGTTCATAAGCTTTTAGACGAATACGAATAAAATTCTTTGCCATGGAAATTCCTCCTTCTACTGTCTATTTCCAATAGACCTGCTCTGTACAAATTCCCCGGCTTCTCACTGACCATGACAACGCTATTCAGTGTGCCGGCAACCTTGCACTTCTATGCAGTCGCTTTAGTATTATACACTATCTATCTATAAATTCAAGGACTTTTGGACTATTATTTCAAAAAAAATAAATTGGTATAAAAATCCTCCTTTTAAGCGGTTCTATTGATTGTAATTACATTCTGTTTGATCTCGAAAAATCCATTTTTTTCTTATATAAATAGCGACAATAGGTACGAGTCCACAATTTGACTTGTTTGCATAAAAAAACCTCTACTTAGTAGAGGTTCATTTATTAAAAAGTAATTATTTAACGATTTCTGTAACGTTACCAGCACCAACTGTACGTCCACCCTCACGAATTGAGAATGTTGTACCTTGCTCTACAGCGATTGGAGCGATAAGTTCTACAGTCATTTCTACGTTATCACCAGGCATAACCATATCAACACCTTCAGGTAATTGAATTGTTCCGGTTACGTCTGTTGTACGGAAGTAGAATTGAGGACGGTAGTTGTTAACAAATGGAGTATGACGTCCACCTTCTTCTTTGCTTAAGATATAAACTTGAGCTTTGAAGATTTTGTGAGGTGTAACTGAACCTGGTTTAGCAAGAACTTGTCCACGTTCGATTTCTTCACGGTTAACACCACGTAGAAGTGCCCCAACGTTATCACCAGCCATAGCTGAATCTAACATTTTGTGGAACATTTCGATACCTGTAACAACAGTTTTTGATGTAGGGTGAATACCAACGATTTCAACTTCTTCGTTAAGTTTTAATTCTCCACGTTCAACACGTCCTGTAGCAACTGTACCACGACCTGAGATTGTGAATACGTCTTCTACTGACATTAAGAATGGTTTGTCTGTATCACGAACTGGTTCTGGAACATTAGCGTCGATAGCATCCATGAGTTCGATAATTTTTTCTTCCCATTGTGCTTCGCCTTCTAATGCTTTAAGAGCTGATCCGCGGATAACTGGACAGTTATCTCCATCGTAATCGTTTTCTGATAGTAATTCACGAACTTCCATTTCAACTAAGTCGATTAACTCTTCGTCATCAACCATGTCGCATTTGTTCAAGAATACTACGAAGTAAGGAACACCTAATTGTTTTGCAAGTAGGATGTGCTCACGAGTTTGAGGCATTGGACCATCTGTAGCTGAAACAACTAAGATAGCACCGTCCATTTGTGCAGCACCTGTGATCATGTTTTTAACGTAGTCAGCGTGACCTGGACAGTCAACGTGTGCGTAGTGACGAGCTTCTGTTTCGTATTCAACGTGTGAAGTTGAGATTGTGATTCCACGTTCTCTTTCTTCAGGCGCTTTATCGATTTGGTCGTAAGCTTGAGCAGCCCCGCCACCTTTTTTAGCTAATACGTTTGTAATAGCAGCTGTTAATGTAGTTTTACCATGGTCAACGTGTCCTAATGTACCAACGTTAACATGGGGTTTGGAACGATCAAATTTTTCTTTTGACATGTGCAATTTTCCTCCTATGTATAAAATATTGCCTATCAACTATATATTAAGATAATCTTCATATAAAATCAATACGTAAATATCAACTGGTTATTTTTTCTTTTTAGCAACTGTTTCTGCAATGCTCTTAGGCACTTCTTCGTAGTGATCGAATTGCATTGATGAGTTACCGCGACCTTGTGTAAATGAACGAAGGTCAGTTGTATATCCAGACATATTTGATAGTGGAACCCAAGCTTTAACGATAACTGCGTTACCGCGTTCTTCTTGATCACGAATTTGTCCACGACGTCCTGAGATATCTCCCATAACTGCCCCTAAATATTCACTTGGTGCTGTGATTTCAACATTCATGATTGGTTCTAATAGTACTGGATTACATTTTTTAGCAGCTTCCTTGAAAGCCATGCTAGCAGCGATTTTATAAGCCATTTCTGAGGAGTCAACATCATGTGATGATCCGTCGAATAAAGTAGCTTTGATATCAATTGCAGGATATCCAGCAATTAAACCATTTTGAAGTGCAGCTGTAAGCCCTTCTTGTGCTGGTTTGATAAATTCACGAGGAACTGTACCACCAACAACTTTATCAACCCATTCAAAACCTTTACCTGGGTTTGGTTCGAATTTGATCCAAACGTGTCCGTATTGTCCACGACCACCAGATTGGCGAACGAATTTACCTTCACAGTCTGCTGCACTACGAATTGTTTCGCGGTAAGCAACTTGTGGAGCACCTACGTTAGCTTCAACCTTAAATTCACGTTTCATACGATCTACAAGAATGTCTAAGTGTAACTCACCCATCCCCGCAATGATTGTTTGTCCTGTTTCATCATCGGTATATGTTTTAAATGTTGGATCTTCTTCAGCTAATTTAGCTAAAGCAAGCCCCATCTTATCTTGGTCACCTTTTGATTTTGGTTCAACGGCAACGTTAATAACTGGTTCTGGGAAGACCATTGATTCAAGAATGATTTCATTCTTTTCATCACAAAGTGTATCCCCTGTTCCTGTAACTTTAAGACCAACAGCAGCAGCGATTTCACCAGCATAAACGTTATCGATTTCTTCACGGTGGTTAGCATGCATTTGCATGATACGACCGAAGCGTTCGCGTTTGCGTTTTACTGAGTTATATACTGGTCCACCTGATGTTGCAACACCTGAGTACACACGGAAGTATGTAAGACGTCCAACAAATGGGTCAGTCATAACTTTGAAAGCTAGAGCTGAGAATGGTGCTTCATCACTTGCTTCACGAACAGCTTCTTCACCACTTGGTAAAGTACCATTCACAGCTGGAATATCAACTGGTGAAGGTAAGTAATCGATAACTGCATCAAGCATCGCGATAACACCTTTATTCTTATAAGCAGCACCACAAAGTACTGGGAAGAATTCACCACTGATTACAGCTTTACGGATAGCAGTCTTGATTTGTTCAACTGTTGGTTCAACACCTTCAAGAATAAGCATCATAAAGTCTTCATCGAAATCAGAGATTTGTTCAAATAATACTTCACGAGCTTCAGCTACTTGAGCTTTAAACTCTTCAGGAATTTCAACAATATCATCTGTTTTTTGTGATACGTCAGCAAACATATGTGCTTCTTGCTCAACGATATCAATGAGACCATCGAAATAGTCTTCAACCCCAATAGGGATTTGGATTGGTGCTGATTTAGCTCCTAAACGATCAACAATAGTTTTTGCTGACATATAGAAATCTGCACCGGTTGCGTCCATCTTATTAATGAACACGATACGAGGTACGTTATATTTTGTTGCTTGACGCCAAACAGTTTCTGTTTGAGGTTCAACACCTGATTTAGCATCAAGTACTGTAACCGCACCATCAAGAACACGTAATGAACGTTCAACCTCAACAGTAAAGTCAACGTGACCAGGAGTATCAATAATGTTTACGCGGTGGCCCTTCCAAGCAGCAGTTGTAGCAGCTGAAGTGATTGTAATACCACGTTCTTGCTCCTGCGCCATCCAGTCCATCGTTGCAGCACCATCATGAGTTTCCCCGATCTTATGTGTACGACCTGTATAATAGAGAATACGTTCTGTTGTAGTTGTTTTACCAGCATCGATGTGAGCCATGATACCGATATTACGCATTTTATCTAATGAAAATTCTCTTGCCATAAGATGTAAGTCTCCTTTTCTACGTTAATCTTACCAACGGTAGTGTGCGAATGCTTTATTGGCTTCAGCCATTTTATGCACATCGTCACGTTTCTTAACTGAAGCACCTACACCATTTGATGCATCGATGATTTCAGCAGCTAAGCGTTCTTCCATTGTTTTTTCTCCACGTGAACGTGAATATTGAACAATCCAACGAAGTCCAAGTGTCAAACGACGTTCTTGAGTTACTTCAATAGGGATTTGGATGTTTGATCCACCAACTCGGCGAGCTTTAAGTTCTAAGACTGGTAATACGTTGTCTAAAGCTTCCTCAAATACTTCCATTGGTTGGCGACCTGTTTTTTCTTCAATAATTGCAAAAGCGTTATAAAGAATTGATTGTGCTAAACCTTTTTTACCATCAATCATGATTCTGTTGATTAAACGTGTTACTAATTTTGAATTGTAAATTGGATCAGCAACTACGTCGCGCTTTGGAACATGTCCTTTTCTAGGCATTTAATTCACTCCTCTCATTTTTGATGTTAATTAATCTTCTTGTCTTGGTTTTTTAGTACCGTATAGTGAACGGCTTTGACGACGGTCAGTTACACCAGCACAGTCCATTGTTCCACGAACGATGTGGTAACGAACCCCAGGTAAGTCTTTAACACGACCACCACGAATAAGAACAACACTATGTTCTTGTAAGTTGTGACCGATTCCTGGAATATAAGCCGTAACTTCCATACCATTACTCAAACGAACACGTGCATATTTACGTAATGCTGAGTTAGGTTTCTTAGGTGTCATTGTACCAACACGTGTACATACTCCACGTTTTTGTGGACTATTTACTTTAGTTGTTTGACGTTTAATCGTATTTAAACTACGACCTAATGCCGGTGATTTCGATTTGTAAACGCGTTTTGTACGACCTTTTTGAATCAATTGGTTAATTGTAGGCATTAATTTTCTCCCTTCTTAGTTTTTGTGCACACAGTACCATGTGTGCCACGACTCACATATTAATTAGGTTTCCACGAAAGAAACCCAGTATTAATTCATAAGCCTTTACATTTTATCACACTAATCGTTGTTGTCAACATATTAAACAAAAAAAATATAATAATCAGAGTGCAGTCAATGTGACTGCATCCGATTATTAATTTCTTCTAGTCCTCTATGGCCGTTTGATTCAAATCTTCATCTCTGCGAAAGATGGTTATTTTACCTTCGTCATGAAGCGTTTTAAGAATCGTTGCCGAGATTGGAAGTGCGAATAAACCTACGAAACCAAACATCTTCAACCCTACATATATAAGGATAAGGGTTGCAAGGGGATGCAATCCAATTTGATCTCCAACAATCTTTGGTTCCAAGATATTTCGAATGACGGTAATAATGATGTAAGTAATCATTAAACCAACACCGAGTGGTGTGTTTCCCATAATGAGTTCAATAATGAACCAAGGAATCATAACTGTCCCAGTACCAAGAACTGGAAGAATATCAATGATTGCTACCATAAAGGCTAATCCTATTGGGTTATGAATTCCAAGAACAAAGAATGCGATTGATAATTCAACAAACGTTAATGACATCAACTTGGCATATGCTCTTAAATATTTTCCTAGAACTGAAATGAGTCCATCTTTAATATCTAAGATTAACGTTCTTTGTTTAAGTGGAATCATTCCCATCACACTATTTACAATCCCTTGATAGTCAAGTGTAAAGAAGAACGATGAAATAATCGCGATAAGGATTGAAATTAATACACTTGGAATCGAGGAAATTAATCGTGTTATAAAGTTTATTGTACCACCCGAAATCCCTTTGAAAATCCCATCGATGCTTTGCACCACAGAGCGACCGATTGATTCAATAATATCAATTACATCAGGGTCGAGATTTACGACCGCACCTTCAACCCAAACAATAATTGATTCGATTGCTGGTGAGAGTGTCGTTTGATAAAAACTTGGAACAGCCTTAGCAAAATTTTGGATGCCTGCAATAACCGCTACCAAGATCCAAAAAATAGCCGCAGCTAATAATATATAGAAAAGAATAACAACTAAAAGTGAAGACCCTTTTTGATTTCCAATTTTTTTCGTTAATTTAGATATTACCGGCTTCAACAAGAATGCAATCACAAAACCAATAATAAAGGGCATCAAGTATTTTGTTGAAAACTTAAGTACTAAAGCAGCAAGACTAAAACTTATTGCAAAATATAAAATATTAATTATAAAATTTTTACGTTTTTCGATCATAATTTCCTCCATCTATAATTTATTTTAAAGATATAGCGATTTAATGTCTACCTTTATCACGCCACAGGCCAATATTTAGCTTTTTCGCTTGATTTTGCAAACGATTCAGTTGATCTACATAAAGATAGTCTCCGTAAATGTATTTCACTTTAGCGTAGCCGCCCGAAACCAGGAGTTCTTGCAAAAGTACATCATCAACACGCACCCACGCTATCACACGTCCATACTTGTCGTATTTATCTGCGTTGGGATCATATTCAAGTTCAATCGTTTTTGCACTTTTTAAACGATTGCATGTGAACGAACTTGCCTCTTCAGCATAAAACTGAGGATTGTACTCATCATTTTGACGTAATTCAGGTGTATCAACAGCAATAAAACGAACTTTCTCTTTTTTCCCACCAATGTTTAGCTGTGCTGTATCCCCGTCAATACACTTACTTAGTGTAACCTGTTCCTTGTTTGAATTTATATTTGGTTTCATAAATTCTGTTAGAATAAATACGATTACTAAAACGGCGAATAGCGTGATTTTAAGTAACATATTTGCAGTCTTTTGTTTATTTTTATTGTTCATAGACTCATTATACCCCAAACAACGGTAAATATTAAAAAAAACAATAAAAGGCTATTGCCTAAGACCTATTGTTGTGATAATATGAATGAGCACTCAAAGAAGAGCGCAAGAAACAAACTTGGAGATGTACTCAAGTGGCTGAAGAGGTGCCCCTGCTAAGGGTATAGGTCGGGTAACTGGCGCGGGAGTTCAAATCTCCCCATCTCCGCCATTATTTGTTTCTTAAATAAAAAAATGGTCCAGTGGTGTAGCGGTTAACATGCCTGCCTGTCACGCAGGAGATCGCGGGTTCGATTCCCGTCTGGACCGCCATTTTTTTGCAGGTGTAGTTCAATGGTAGAACACGACCTTGCCAAGGTTGAGGCGGGGGTTCAATTCCCCTCACCTGCTCCAAAAATATTAAAATAATATAGAACGTAACGTTCTTTTTTTTTCGTATGATAACTTCATGGTACTTTTTAGAAGTGAATTTTCGTATTTTTCCGTCGTGTTGTTGACTGTAAGGTTGCATTCCAGTGTTGTTTTGAAATCAGACAAAAAAAACTAGTTTATGTTGTAAAAAAGGCTTGGAATAAGAATATATCTATGGTAATATATATGAGCGTTAAAGGTTTAACGTTTTGCAAATGGTCCAGTGGTGTAGCGGTTAACATGCCTGCCTGTCACGCAGGAGATCGCGGGTTCGATTCCCGTCTGGACCGCCATTTGCAGGTGTAGTTCAATGGTAGAACACGACCTTGCCAAGGTTGAGGCGGGGGTTCAATTCCCCTCACCTGCTCCAAGAAAAATTTAATGTTTGCAAATGGTCCAGTGGTGTAGCGGTTAACATGCCTGCCTGTCACGCAGGAGATCGCGGGTTCGATTCCCGTCTGGACCGCCATTTGCAGGTGTAGTTCAATGGTAGAACACGACCTTGCCAAGGTTGAGGCGGGGGTTCAATTCCCCTCACCTGCTCCAAACAGTTAATCCAACTCTATAAGTCTACTTATAGAGTTTTTTTTATGATTTTAAATTCTATGATTGGTTTTCGTTCATTATACGTTATAATGCTTTTAAAGGAGGTTTGTGTATGCCTACGTCAATCTATTTTATGAATATCATGGACAGCTATCAAATCGTTGTCGCAATAATCAGTCTGTCTGGTGTTTTACTGAGTTCTCTTTTTGGATACATTAGTTCATATCTCGGTAGAAAACAATCTGCAGATACCGAACTCAAAAAAATCAAAGAGAACCATCAGAAGCAAATTGATCAAGAGAAAAAACTTGAGAAGGACACAAAACTTCGTATTGTCTTACAAGAACTCACCGAGGGTTACTATGCGCTAAACTATGACCAATCAATTCCTGGCACTTACTTTAATACAAACGAAGGCCAAGAAGTATTTAATCGTGTTATGTCATTTATCACCGCCTACGGAAATGAACAATCTGTACAAACAACCATTTACCTTCAAAAAGCGATTTTTGGGAGTAACTTATTAAGTAACTACTATCAAAGATTGTCCGAATATGTTGAAAACGACCTAACCTATACCATTGATTGGATTCGTTATGAAACGAATGCACTCACATCAATCTTAATTGCTCAGCTACGATATGACATCAGTCATGAATTATTGAATCCAAAAGATCTCATGATGGTGAAGTATAATAACGACAATCCAGTTCTTAGAGATTTTTTTGAATCAGGCGTTGACCTCTTTATCGAAATGCTTGAACTGAAACACTTTGATGCCTACACCGAAAATCATCAAGCATTGAAATAGAAATAAAAAACATACTCCACCATGGATGTAAATCTCTTTTCCGTACTAGGAATTAGGGATTCACTTCAAATGAGTATGTTTTTTATTTGTTTTTTATTTGCGTTTTACTTTAATAATACGTTTGCTGTTGAAATAAGTGATCACAAAATAGATCAAGTAGAACATAAAGACAATAACCACTGTTGACACACTGAGAACATTTGATGTGTACCCTAAATTTATAAGGTTTAAATTTCGCTCAACTGCAATCAAACCGACTACCGTATGAATCAATGCAACCCCTAGTGGGATGAAAAAGTATAAGGCCGTCTGTTTCAACAATGCTCGATTAATCATGGCATGTGATGCCCCGATCTTACGCAGGGTTTCATACCGCCCTTGATTATCGCTAGCCTCCGATAACTGTTGTAACGCCAAAATAACGAGACTAACAATAAGAAGCACCATCCCCACATACAGGCCAATTGCAGCAATAATAATTTCAGTTCCCATGCCTGTAAGCCCCGAGTTATATCTTGTAAGTACATCGGTATCATAATAATTTGTGAGATCTTGGGTTTGTCTTTCTTGAACATGTTCTAGAATACGTTCAATATCTCCTTCAGTTGAATGTAGTGCATTGCCACTTACTACAGTTTTTATAAAAACATCGGGCCAGGTGGCCTTTATCGAATTGACATCATCTTCATGAGCTACAAGGATTGGATAGCCATTTGACTGATTCGAAAAAATCACAAAATTTGCCTCATCATAAGGTTGTAGGAAATAGTCAACAGAACCTAAGGTTAAGGGTTTTCGATAATCAAGGACATCAACCAAACGCGCACGCATTGTAATGAGATTGTTGTAATCCGGTTGAAAATAGATTTGATTCTTCGAAAGCGTCAACAACGGTTTATTTTGGATGGTTCGAACTTTATTGTAATCACTTAGCGTCATGAGAGCCAAAGGTTCATTAACAGGTTTTTCCTCACCAATATCATCATAAATATTGAATACCTCCGTATCAAAAGATTCCGATCGATAGAGGTTGATTTGAAAACCCGAACTAAAATATTCATTAAGATTTAAATCGTTATAGTAATTTTTCACAGTTCCCACGTCATCATACATAAACGTAAATGAGGCATCATAAGGAATGGTTTCAACCGCAAAATTAGAAATGCGTTTATTAAGGTTTAGCCCCGTCGCTAAAATAGTAATACCAAACAATAAGGTAATGGATACCACGGCCATGACACGATATGTCGAACGAATTTTATTTGAAACTTGTCGAACGACAAATAAATTAAGGTTGCGATAGTATCGTGAGCGGTTTATATGTACAAAATATTCCACAAATTCTGCCATAGATTTAAATAAAAGGATTGTCGCAAAGATTCCAATCCCAACAATAATCGGCATAAAGAAGATAAGTTGCCCTGCTTTAAGAACCCATAAGTAATCAAAAATCAAAATCGCAATCGCCCCAATAAGTTGAAATACCGTCCACCAAACCGAAACATTTCGCAACACCTCTTGTGTTCTATGAGCATTAAACAATTCATTTAACGTAATCTTCCGCAGTTTCCGTTGATTAAGAAACATAATCAATACAAAGATTCCACTAAAACAATAAATCGTTCGCCGCGCCCCCTGTGTTGAAAAGATAAATTGATAGTGAATCGGAACCGCTAGGATTGTCCCCATCAACACACTCGTAATTTGCGTTAAGATATAGCCTGAGAACAGGCCTACTGCAAGTGCAGCCAATCCAATTAAAAATGTTTCTGCCATCAAAATCAATGACATTTTAAAACGTGACATCCCCAAAAGCATGTACAATCCAAACTCTTGTTTTCGTCTACCAATGATGAAATTATTTGCATAGACGATAAGGAAAGCAAAGATTACGACGACTATAAAAGATATCACATTGAGGGCTTCTGATACCAGTTCAAACGTTCGTCCCATTTGATTTGTAAGTTCCAAGATTCCCGCTTGATCTTGAAAGGATCCAAAAATATAGAAAAGTGCTACAGAAAAAGCCAGTGTCACAAAATACACGGTATAGTCTTTATAGCTTTTTCGAACGTTTTTAAATGCCATTTTTATGACCATAGTTAGAACTCCTTAGTTGTATTTTATCATATTTCGATAAACGACCACCTTACATTCTCGTAATAAAAAAGAATAACATAAATGTTATTCTACTGCGATAAAGATATCGATACGTCCATCTTCATAGTATTTTTCAAAATCAATGGTATACGCACGTTTTAACTTATCCGATGCCTCCAACGACCAGATCAATTTCCATGTATTTAAAACACCAAATTCATCGGTTACATCAACAGGAAACACTTGATAATCATTGCGTTCGTCCACGACCAACAATTCGCTTGTTTGTTCAAACTCAGTTGCAAGGCCCAGAGAATACAATCCCTTATAGTCTGTCTTGTAGTCCGTATAGACTGCATATTTCGCCGCATCATAATGTGGCAATGATGTATTGAATCGCTCCCACATTGAAGCAAGCTTTTGTTCAAACTCCGGGTCATCAAAACTATTCGTCCGAATATCTTCTCTTATAAATAAATTCATGGAACGCTCCTTTTACACTACAACTATAATACAACATTCTATAAAAAAAACTAGATGAAATCTCTAGTTTCCTTTAATTATTGACTTACTGCCTAAATAGGTTGCAATAAAGTATACAAAATAAATACCGATAACCCCAACACACGTTAAAAGGGTTGGCATAAAACTGGTTGCCTTAAGGCCTGCAAGATCTAAGTTTATATTAACCGCAGATATCCCAACCCATGCATGAACACCAGCCAGCAAGAGTGGTATGAAGAAATACAAGGCAACTTGCTTGAAAATGGCGTGATGCATCATGCCTTCATCCGTTCCCAATTTCTCAAGTACACGATAGCGTACCTGATTATCACTTGCTTCAGAAAGTTGCTGTAGAGCAAGAATGACACCACTACTGATTAAGAAAACAACGCCCAAATAAAGTCCCATAAAAGTAAAAATCAGCTCAATTCCCAATAGCATTTCAAACAGTTGTTCTGAACTAACACTTATAATATCATTGTGATCATATCCCAATTCGTCAAGTTTGTGTTCAATAGATGTTTGGAGTGAACTGCTTTGGTCTGTATTCACATTGTAGATTGTTGTCATCGTTACGGGTTTCGTTTGAGATGCAAGTGTATCATGAAGTGTTTCCGTATTCATGAGTAAGACGACATCATTAAAATCACCATTTCTAATGCTTATCGCCTCATCATCACGATCATCAACAACATTATAATCTCCCTTACCCAAGATAACTTTAGCATCCGCTTCTAAGGTTTGATTGTGATGTTTAAGACCATAAGGGTATACACTGTTCGGACTTAAATCAATGGTTGGCTGATTGTGTATGACGCGGATCATATTATAATCCTCAATATCCGCAAGATAGATTCGTGGTTGTTGTTGGCTTTTGGCGTGCATCACAACACTATCGAGTACATCCGCATCATAATCAGTGTTGTAGAGATTCATTGATGCAAAGCCTTCGATGTTCTGGTCCGCAATAAAGGTTTCAATTTCAAGATCACGTTCGATCGATAAGTACGGCACCATTAAGGTGTAATCAAAAGGTGTATTGCGTTTAATTTGTTCATCCATAACTGAATTTAGGTTAAACCCCGTTGATAATGTTGCGATACCAAATAAGAGTAGAAGACTTACAACCGCCATCATCTTGTAAGTCGTATTGACCTTTGAGGCAACTTGGCGAAATACAAAGACATTGAGATTTTTATAATAGAGGCGTTGATTGATCTTCATAAACTTAAGCATAAAGCCGGAAAGTGCTTTAAAAATAACAAACGTAGCAAATGATCCCAAGGCAATAATCAAAGGCATAAAGACCACAAGATGTAAGGGTACAAGTGCCCATTTATAAGCAAGAATCAGTAAAATGACACCTACCATAAATTGTAAAACAGCACGTTTGTTTTCAGCAGTTTCATTGACGCGATGTGCATGAAAGAGTTCAATAAGCTTATGTTTCCGAATGACATTACCGTTGAAGATTAGGACAATGATAAAAATAACGGAAAAGCTTAGGATTGTTTTAAGTGTTGCTTTGATTGAGAAAATAAAATGGTATGTGATGTTCGCTTTAAGGAGTTGAGCACTTAAAATTGCGGTTGCCTGAGATCCGAGATAGCCAAGAACTAACCCGGTCCCTAAGGACATCACACCAATATAGAGGGTTTCATATGTTAGGATTCGCGCAATGTTTCGTTTTGGCATCCCCAGTAATGTGTAAAGGCCCAACTCTTTTTGACGACGTCGAATTAAGAATTGATTCGCATAGAGAATTAAAAATGCGAACACAACAGAAATAATGGCTGACATAACATTCATGGTTGTTACAAGTGCTTGCACAGCTTGACCTTGCCCTGCCGTCATTTTTAAAATGGCTGACTGCTGTTCAAAGGATCCGAAGATATAGAAAAGGGCTACCGAAAAGGTCAATGTGATAAAATATACAGAATAATCTTTATAGCTTTTCTTAACATTTCTATAGGCTATTTTAAAATACATAATTGCCTCCCTTATAATGTAATGATCGTCGTGATCACAAAACTGGATAGCGCTTGCCCGATTGCTTGTTCTTCAGCACTCATTTCCGCAAGGCAAGGTTTGGGTTTTGTTAGTTCTGAGTTACGTCCTTGTAGATTTTTGCGTGTTTGATCATTTCTAAATAGTTTTTTAATTTGTGTTTTCATAATGTTTCTCCTTGTTATCTATAGTATAGATTTTATGCAAGAAGCAAACCATCGAATCTCCTTACACTTAACTTACAACAATGTCATATTAAAAAACACACCCTTAGGTGTGTTTAAGCTTCCAGTGTAATGGCCTTACTTGAGAAATACGTAATGATGAAATAGATCAAATACATACTAATGATTGCACTGGTTGTAAGAATTGCAGGCACCATGGTGTCCGGTGCAAGACCCGCTAAATTTAAGTTCACATTCATTGCTTTGATACCAACATAAGCATGGATTAACGCAATGAGAAGTGGTAAAAAGAAATAAATCGTTATCTGTTTTAGAATTGAACGTTTAAGCATATGCTCATCGGCACCCAATTTTGTGAGAACACGGTAACGTGATTGATTATCACTGGCTTCCGAAAGCTGTTGAAGCGCCAATACAACCACGCTGCTTAACAAGAACACCAATCCAAGATAAATACCCACATAGGTAAATAAGAGTTCGGTTCCACTCATTGACGCTGTCACATCTTCGGAACTAAGAATATTATGATACAAGCCAAGAGACTGTCCCTCAAAATTGTTTTCAAGTTTTTCTACGACTTCTTTTTGTGAGCCATGAACATCAAGATTGGATATGAATGTATTTTGATTCCATGCGTCATTTGAAATCATTTCTGCTTTTAATGTTGATAGATGAACATCATTAACCACAAAGAGTGATCCGTGAATCATGGATCCATTCGCAATCCTTACCGGTTTCACATCATGATTTGCTTGAAGCACAAACGCTTGTCCTAAAATTGGAATCGCATCCAGTTTCTCCAAATCACTGCCCTGTAACCCTGCGGTTGGTGCTTTTTGGAAGTAAACTTCATCTTCATCAAGGTGAATGGGTTCATACCCTTCATGCGTTCGTAAACCATTGAAATCAGTCTCTGACATAAATAAAATGCGTTGACCTTGATAAAGTTTCTGTTCCATCCCCATATCCTTCGCTTCAATGCCCAGATCATACAGGGATGCGGTTGTTTGATGTTCAAAGCCTTTGACTTCATCAATAAGACGCGCATAATCCTTCCCTTCTGAACCGGAAACCACAACACTAACATCATAACCGGTTGCTTTTTCCAGTTCATTGCCAAGTACATAATTTAAATTAAATGCAGTAGCAAGGGCTCCTATCGCAATCAACAACATCAAAGTAATCACAGACATCATTTTATACGTTGTACTGATTTTTGCGCTCACTTGACGAAAGACAAAACTATTTAAACCCTTGTAATAACGTTTTTGGTTTAATTGCATAAATTTAAGCATAAATCCAGAAAACGATAGGAAGAGCATAAAAGTTCCCAATGCCCCTGTAACCAACACAAGGGGAAGCAAACGAATCAGTTCCATTGGTTTCAATGCCAGTTTATAGGCATACCCAATAAGGACACATGCAAGAATAAAAATAACAACACTCATCCATGTCTTACGTACTTTAAGTGTTTCATTTTGACGTTTTGAACGCAATAAATCAATTAATTTATATTTATTAAGAATCACACCATTAAAAATCATGACTACTGTAAAAATAATCATAAAGCACACAATTGTTTTCACAGTCGCAACCATTGAAAATACAAAATGATAATGTGTTGCTACACTTAGAACCTTTGCACTCAATAGTGTCATAACTTGAGATAAAGCAAGACCTAAAAGCAATCCAGATCCTAATGAAAAGACCCCAATATAGAGTGTTTCGTAAATTAAAATTCGAGATATGTAGCGTTTCGGCATCCCCAATAACGTATAAACGCCCAGTTCTTTATGGCGACGCTTAATTAAAAAATGATTTGCATAAAGAATTAAAAATGCAAAGACAACGGCGACAATATAGGACATCGCATTCATAATACGTGTCAACGCCTCAACCATTGAACCTTGTGATGAACTTAAATCCATAATTGATGCTTGTGCACCAAATGAAGAAAAAACATAAAATAGAGAGACCGAGAACGTCAAGGTGATAAAGTAGATAAAGAAATCTCGATAGCTCTTCTTAACATTACGAAGTGCGAGTTTAGAGTACATTTGCGGAATCGCCTCCAAGTAACGTTACAACATCAATAATTTTATCAAAGAATTCTTTGCGACTATCATTACCACGTACCAACTCATTAAAGATTTTCCCATCTTTTATGAAGAGGATGCGTTGCGCATAACTTGCACTGAATGCATCATGGGTTACCATCATAATGGTCGCTTGTTCTTGTTCATTCAGTTCTTGAAGTTTCTCTAGCAACATACGGCTTGATTTTGAATCTAAAGCACCCGTAGGCTCATCCGCTAAAATAAGACTTGGATTTGTAATTAATGCACGCGCTGAGGCGACACGTTGTTGCTGTCCCCCTGACATTTGATACGGAAATTTTTGAAGTACTTCTTCAATATCTAAAAGACGCGCCACGCTTTGAATGCGTTGATCAATTTCTTTATGATTAATGTTTTGAATGGTGAGCGCTAAAGCAATGTTTTCATAAGCAGTGAGGGTATCCAGTAAGTTAAAATCTTGGAAAATAAATCCAAGTTGCTCTCGACGAAAACGTTGTAAATGCTCTTTCTTAAGTTTTGTAATATTTTGACCGTTCACCCCAATGGTTCCACTGGTTACCGAGTCAATGGTTGAAATGCAGTTAAGAAGGGTTGTTTTCCCAGAACCCGATGGTCCCATAATTCCTACAAATTCCCCTTTTTCAATTGTGAATGAGACACCATCAAGTGCCTTGGTAATATTTCCTTTTTTACCATAGTATTTTTCAATATTGTTTACATCTAGTATTGTTGTCATAACCAACCTCCTACATTGAGTTTAAAGAATTCTTGATGATTCTACCATTCATTATCATTACAGTTATATGACATTATTGTCACTTACTTTTATTATAGTGTATTTGAAATAAAAAAACCTCGTTCACGAGGTTACTTAAACATCATTTTTGATTTTGGAAAGACGAAATTAACACAGGTTCCTTCGTGACTCTCAATAGTTACATCTAAGTTCAACTTATTACTTAGCATTTTCACAAGATACAATCCCATTCCTGTCGCTTGTTTGTTTTGGCGTCCGCGCGCTCCGGTAAACCCACGTTCAAACACCCGTTCTAAGTCTTGCGTTGGGATTCCCGGTCCATTATCACAGATTTGAAGGGTAATGGCATGTTCTTGAATGGTCGTCGATACGAAAATATGACCGCACCCTTCATCCACATACTTTAACGCATTGGATAGGACTTGTTTAATCATAAATTCAACCCATTTCGAATCGCTGTATACATGTTCTTCTGTCACCTGGATCTCGATTTGAATTTTACGCTGAATAAAGATGGGTGCAAGTTCTTTAACGACATTACGGATGTGTGTATTGAGATTAAGGGGCTGAATCATATAATCTTTTTCAAGTGAGCTTGACCGTGCATAAAAAAGAACTTGTTCCAGGTAATCTTCAACATGGTTCATTTCACGAATTATGAGATCCATTTCTGAATTGGAATTATTTGAAGCAATCAGCTTTGCCCCTGCTAAAGGTGTTTTCACTTCGTGAATCCATAACTCAATGTATTCTTTGTAATCTTCTTGACGCCGTTTATACTCATTCACTCGGTCTGCCATGGATTTGCTTAGATCTTCTACAACCTCAACCCAAAGCCTTGCATCCAAAAACTCCCCATCAGGGATCATTTCCGTAATCAAGTACTTTTGATCCAACCCTTCTAAATTCATCAGCAGTTCATCATAAAATCGCTTTCTACGGGAAAATTCAACCCCTAAAACCACAAGCAACACCAGTGCGAAGAGAAACATGATAATCCAAACAATTTCATGCTGAATCCCCACAGCCAAAAGGAAGAATGAAACAACACCTTCTAAAATTCCAACGAGGATCATAAGATACGCTTTATCCATCAAAAAATCTCTAGTTTTCATGAATTGTATATCCCATACCACGTTTTGTCTCTATAAAATCCACAATTCCAATTTCTTCAAGTTTCTTACGCAAACGATTAATATTTACAGTCAATGTATTATCATCCACAAACCAATCCGTATTCCACAAGTATTGCATCAAATCTTGTCGTGAAACAATACTGCCTTTATTTGCAATAAGGAATGATAGAATGCGTAATTCATTTTTGGTAAGTTCTTGCTCTTGATTTTGATAACGCACCATTCCGCGCGGTATGTCTAACTCAACCCCTCTTAAAACAGTTACTGGGGTATCATTTTTTTCATAAGCACGTCGTAAAACAGATTGCAATCGCGCTAACAAAATTTGTAAATTATACGGTTTGGTAATAAAATCATCAGCCCCTAAATTCATGGACATCAGTTCATCCATGGTGCTGTTTCGACTGGTAACAACAATAAGCGGAACTTCACTTATTTTGCGAATTTCTTTCGCAAGATAATGTCCCTCAACTTCAGGAAGAGATAAATCCAGAAGTACACAATCCACATCTTCCTGCTTAAACGTATCCAAAACATTCGTAAAATCAGTAATGAGTGTGGTCTCATAGCCGTTCTTTTTTAAGAAACTACTGAGTTCATTACGAATTGTATCGTTATCTTCAATAATCATGATTTTATACATATGCGTCCTCCAATTAAATCTATTATACACTAAAGCAGTTTAAGGTTTTCTTAATTTCGTATTCTTCTCACGTGTTATAATACCTATACAAGGAGGATTCACGATGAATCTTATAATCTATCAAGATGCTCACATGCTTCAATTACCCGAATATATCCGTCAATCGTTATCCGATAAAGCGGAACTGGCTCATATCCGTCTTCTAAGTGGCAATTTCTATATCATTCTTAATTATCCAAGCTCACCAGAAAACATTCAACCCATTTGTATCGAACAAATGGGTACCGTTTATAATCTTTATTGTCATGAATCGATTTCTTTAACCGAAGACATTCAGCACGCTACCCTCACTGACCTTCTTTTACATACGCTTAAAAACTATGAAATGATGGTTCAAATCATCAACGCACAGCTTTCGGAGTATGAAGAAACCATGGAAAATTTGGTTACAAAAGCAAACATTAAAGCCCTCTTCAGTTTAAGTCGAAAGTTAATTCGTTATCAAACAGCTATTAATGCCATTGGTGATGTCGCGAATTATATTATGAAAGAAAAACCACATCCCCTCTGGCAATCTGAACGATCTTCGGAATATACAAACATTCGTATCGAGGTGAATCAATTAGTTCAAAATATCGAAATGTATCAACAAATCATCAATTCGATTGTTGATGTGTCCGAATCGCTTTTTTCAAATCGATTGAATAAAATAATGCAGACCCTCACATCGATTACACTCGTATTGTCAGTCCCAACTTTTATTACCAGTTTTTACGGCATGAACATCGATCTCCCTTTCCAAGACCACCCTCATGCGCTCCTAATTGTATTTATGATTAGTTTTTTCTTAACCCTTGGGGTTGTCGTTTATTTACATAAGAAGGATTACTTCTAGAAATCAACACGCACATTTAGGACTTTCCCAATTATTTCAACCGGCAACATCATGACTTCTTCTGGGTTATAATAACGCGTTGGATAGTCCGGGTTTGTAGCCTCTAATATCATCAAATTATCTTTTAAAATAACACGTTTAACGGTCGCTTCATCGCCCTGTATTAACACAACGGCGATATCCCCCGATACAATTTCTCGTGTTTTTTTAACGTAAATAAGATCCCCGTCATAAATGCGTGATCCCGTCATGGAATCACCCACAACTTTCAAAAAATAATCGCCTTGATCATATTCACGTTTTGAAACTTCCTCATACCCGATTATATCTTGGTGCGCTAACAAATCGTACCCTGCCCTAACTACACCTAAAACCGGCTTAAAAAAATGATAATCTAAATAATCGGGAACGTTTATTTTAAATAAATGCGACAACCGTTCCTGCTTTTCTAATGAAATCTTTTTAATAACTCCCGTTTCCCAGCGTGAAACCGTCGACCGGCTCACACCCACCGCATCACCCACTTCTTCTAATGAGAGATTGTGGCGCGCTCTAAATATCGTAATCAGTTCTTGTAGTGTCATGCAATCACCTCTTTTTTCTATTATACCCATTATGCAACCCCCATACAACAAAACTCCCAATGTTGCGTATTTCTATTGAATTACGCAACACAATACCCTATACTGAGATTATTGAGGTGACTTTATGAAGCAACGTTACATTCTTCATTGCGATATTGACTATTGCTTTGCGCAAATTGAAATACTAAAAAATCCATCCTTGGCGAATGTCCCCATGTGTGTTGGTGGCGATGAGTCCAAACGACATGGCATCGTCTTAGCACGTAATCCGTTGGCGAAAGCTAAGGGCGTTAAAACGGCAGAGACACTTATAGATGCGCGACGCAAATGTCCAGGTCTCGTGATTGTTCCACCTTCCTATGAAGATTATCTTATGATAAGCAATCAGGTCAAAGACATCTATCGAACCTATACCGATAAAGTGGAATCTTTTGGGATTGATGAGGCATGGGTCGATATCTCCGATTCTATTCTATTATTTGGAAAGCCGGGAGATATCGCAACGGAAATCCAAAAGCGCATCAAAGCAGAAGTCGGCTTGACGGTGTCAATTGGAATGAGTTTTAATAAAATCTTTGCAAAGCTTGGTTCAGATTTCCAAAAACCCAATGGGCTAACCATCCTCATGGAGTCCCATATGAAGCAAATGATTTGGCCACTCCCTGTTCAAGAACTTCTATATGTTGGTCCCAGCACTCAAAAAAGTCTTAATCAGATTGGCATTCGAATCATTGGTGATCTGGCTTGTGCAAATGAGAACACTCTGCATACGCATCTTGGGAAGATGGGAAGCTTACTCAAAGCCTTTGCGAATGGTGAGGATTCATCAGAAGTTAACCCCTACAGTGATCCCGCCAAATCAATCGGTAATGGCATGACCACACCTCAAGATCTTGTGACCATTGACGAGGTCAAACGGGTATTGTTGGTCTTGGCTGAATCGGTTTCAAGTCGGTGTCGTAAAATTGAAAAGAAAGGCAGTGTCCTTCGCATCAGTATTCGTGATCACAAACTTGAAACCCTATCCAGACAAAAAAAGCTGAATCAACCCATCAATACGGTACAACAAATTGTTAATGAATCCCTCTTTTTAGTTGAGAAATATTGGGACCAAAACAAACCACTTCGCAGCATCACCATCACATTAAGTGACCTCGTCTCTACCTGCCAACCCATTCAGCTTTCACTTTTTGATGAACCCATAACCGAGCTTGATGAAACCCTCGACACGATACGAGAACGATTTGGCCACCATTCCATCAAACGTGCCAGCGTCCTGCTCCAAAAAGATCTTGACCAACGCAATCCCCAAAATAATGCATCCAGCTTTGGCCATAATCAATAAAAAAAACACTTCCTTCCAAGGAAGTGTTTTCCTAAATTCAAATCTCAACCGCACCACCCAAGGTGCGGTTGTTTTTGTATAATAAAAGGAGCCCACCCGACTAAAAGGAGCTCCCATATGAAGTATAAACAATTAGATAAAAAAATGAAAGACCAAATTGATATTCTATTAAGCATCGGCTACTCTATGCGCAAGGCAGCACGTAAACTCAATATATCTCATTCTACGATTTCTAGATATAAAAATAATGTCTATAAGAAACGAACGATTGATATTCGAGAAAAATATTCCCACCTAATCGAATATCTGCATTCTCACTATGATCCTAAAGTTCATTCGGTAGAAGTATGCTTGAGTAACTATAAACGATATCATCCATATAAACCGTGTGTTTCATCGCAGCAAGTCTATAACTGGATTAATCAAGGTAAACTTGATATAAAACCAAATAAAATGTGCTATAAACGTCGAAAACGTAAAAAGAGAATTAGTGGAATGATGAATCACTTGAGATGGAACTTGGAAGAGAAAACAGTACTTCCAATTAGCCTTAGACCTAAATACATTGAGAAACGTAACGAGATTGGCCATCTCGAAATCGATTCTATAATCGGTAAGAAACATGAATCTGCAGCGATTATATCCATTGTAGACCGCTGCTCAAGAATGACCTGGCTTATTAAAGCAGAATATCGATATGACTATTACACATCAAACTTAATTCGAAAATTTATTGAAGAGAATAATATAACAACGAAATCGATAACAGTAGATAATGGACTTGAATTTAAAACATTAGGGATTACAGCCAAGCGGTTGGGTGTGAAACTATATAAGTGTGATCCATACTGTTCTTTTCAACGTGGAACCAATGAAAGAGCGAATGCAATCGTGAGAAGGTTTATACCAAAAGGAAAATCAATGTATGATATAGCGCAACAATATCTTGATGATATTTGCTTCAAAATTAACTCAATGCCGCGAAAAATATTTGACTTCAAAACGGCCTATGAGATAGACTTTAATAAAAGTAAAAGTGGTGCGGTTGAGATTTGATAAAAGAAAAACACTTCCTTCCAAGTGGAGTAGTAAACTAAAAGTAGACAAGTAAAAAAGACTTGTCTACTTTTTTTGTGTAATAATAAAATCAGAGATAAAACGGAGGTATTAATGATGGGAAGACCCAAAGGTGGATTAAATAATAAATGGACTTATGAGGATCGTATTAAAGTCGTTACACGTCATATTGATGAACATATAAGTGCTGCGAAACTATCACAAGAAACAGGAATACCTAAAGGAACGATTAATGGTTGGATTGATCGATTCATGCGCGATGGTAAAGAGGGTTTAAAAAACAAGAAAAAGACAGGAAATCATTTTTCTGCGCTTCATACGAGTAAATCATTAACTGAGATCGAACGACTTCAACTCGAAATTCTAAAACGAGATATTGAGATTGCACGATTAAAAAAAGGGTACCAGGTGAAAGGAGTTGGTGTAAACAAGGAGTTCGTTACTTTAAAAGACAAGAATTCCAAATAGCACATGACTTATCTTTTAAACATCCGATTACGTTCATTCTTAGATTTATGAATTTGAACCGATCTGGTTATTACAAGTGGTTAAAGCATAAGGATGATCTCAATATTTATGAACAAAAAAGAGCGATTCTTAGCTTTGTGATTAAAGACTGGCATCGCCGTTTTCCAAGTTATGGTTATCATGATATCGCTGCAGTCATGAGAAAGCAAAGTGATTTAGGGATTGAATTTTCCGATAATTTAATCCACAAGTGTTGCAAGTTTTTAAATATTAAATCAAAAGTTAAACACTATTCCTATAAAAAACCTGGAACACAAAGTCGAATTTATCCTAATATTATAAAGAATCAATGGAAGGCAACCAAACCTTTAGAAATTATTGTTTCAGATATGACACATATTCGAAACAAAGGGATTAATTATGAATGGACTTTAATGGTTGATACTTTCAACAATGAAATTATAAGTTCTGCATTATCGCGTACAACTGGTGATCCTAAGCCTTACTACAAGTGTCTCGAGGATCTCCTTGCGCTACTTAAGGATAATAAAAAAACAGCTCCCACGATTCTTCACACAGATCAAGGAGCTGTCTACCACTCTAAAGCTTTCGCTAAAGCGCATGAAAATTATAACATAATTAGATCTATGTCGCGAGCTGGAACACCTACAGATAATCCAATTATCGAATCATTAAATGGATGGATTAAAGCAGAAATGGCGTGTGATTATCAATACTGGTCCGTAGATAACTTTGAAAATTTTATCGAAGAATATGTACATTATTTCAATTTTGAAAGACCTGCTTACTGTTTAAATTACAAAACCCCTATCCAATATAAAATGGATAAGGGTTTCTAGTCTTTTATTAATGTCTACTTTTGTTTGACAACTCCACTTCCAAGGAAGTGTTTTCTTTTTATGCTTCTGTTGTATGATCGCGAGGAAAATTCATTACAACTTTAAAAACATCGCCATCGACCGACCAATTCGCTACCCCACCAAGTTGTTCAATGGTTTTACGAACAATCTTAAATCCAAGACCACGAGAACCTTTATCCGTGGTTTTTGTGCTCTCCAGATTCTCGTGATAATTGCCATCAAAACGATTTGAAATCATCACATCGATCCAATGATCCCGAAGCTTCGATTTAACCTTGATAAACCGTTGTTCTTCAGGAAGCATAAGCGTCGCCTCATGCGCATTTTTAAGCAGATTTGTAAAGATACGAACGACCTCGAGTTCTGTTAACGCAACCGTTTGATCCCAATAAAGCATACACTCAAAGGTTATGCCTTCATTATTACACGTATTCGCGAACTCCTGCATAATCGCATCCAACAAACTATCGTTTGAATAAGTTGGATGCGTAGTTAAGCCATCTGACATTTGTACACCCATCTCATCCAAAATATGAATCGCCGTCTCATAATCATTTTTCCTCAACAACGCATTAATGGTGGATAAGGTATTTTTATAATCGTGACGAAACTCTCGAAAAGACTGCGTATACACTTGATACGACTTATAATGCTTTACTTGCATATCCAGTTGTTTTTGTAGGGCTACGGTTTGCTTTTCGTATTCCAAGGCTTCACATGATCGTACGGAGTTCGCCACAACAATTGCCGCAACCCCCATAACCACAACACATGTAAAAAGATACATCAACGTAAACCATTGATCATTGGCAGTATAGCGACTTCCAAACCCGACAATGGTCAAATAAAATCCCAAAGATAACTTTGTCACGGTCACAAATAAAACCTGATCCGTATTGCGAAACAACGCTTGAATTCGCGCTGTCGTAACAGAATAGCGTTGGAGCATAAGAAACAAAATAATGACAAAAATACATGTGGTTTGAAAACTGATCATATCACTCATCGATCCCGATGCAATAAGACGAATTGGGATTCCAGATAGAAGTGAATACATCCCAAATACAAAACCACGTACAGTATAGAAGTAAAAGACATGACGCACCGTCGCATACGCAGCCAACGTGCTTGATATTTTATATATAATCTTAAAACTAATAAACATAACTAAAAGCATAAAGAGATAGCTAATATAAGTTTCAAAAACAAATTGTCGTGAAAATAAAACCAACATAGAACTCATTACCATACAAATACCGAGTGAGATATTTCCGTAAGATCGCATTTCTGCATGATCTTTTAGAAAGTATACAGACAGATAGGTATAGAAATAGTAGGTAATCGTAGAGGTAATTGCGAGTATCAGATACATCATGCGCTAATCCCAGTTTTTCTCTACAAAGTCATTAAAACTCTGCTTCACATCACTTTGATAAGCTTTTCCAATCGGTAACTCTTCACCATTTTCAAGACGTAACGATTGATTTTTAAAGAGCACGATATGGTTTAAATTAACCAGGTACGAACGATGAACCCGAACAAAATTTCGATTCGCCAAACGTGTAGTGAGTCGATCCATCGTTTCATAAAAATCAAAATATTCATCTTTGTTGAAATGGACACGCATCACACGACGATATATTTCAAAGTGAGAAATATCTTTAAAGGGAATGCGACGAGACTCCGCCCCAAAATTACAATCAAAAAAATCTCCCGACCGTTTATCAATCTGTGTCAAAGCTTGTCCTAATACGGTACGAAAACGAGTATCATCGGTATCCTGCTTTATGAGATAATTGAATGAGCCCACATCAAAGGCATCAAAAACAAAATCAGATGACGAGGTTAGAAAAATAATTTGCGAATTATAACCCATCGCACGGATTTGCTTCGCAACCTCTACACCATTTAGTTCATCCATAAAAACATCCAGAAAGATTATATCTGGTTCTTCATAATGATCCGTTAATTCAAAAATTAAATCTTCACCACGAGAAAACGAGCTCAACTCCACCTCAACCCCTCGTGACATTGCATAACGCTTAATTAAGTAACGATACTTTTCGATAATAGCATTATCATCGTCACATAGGACAATACGTATCATACAAGAACCCCCTATTCATTTATAGTATTATATCATGTTGCGTGTAAAGAAACACAAATCGCCGAATATATAGTCCATATTCACCTTTATTTTATCTAATTTTCATAAAAGTTTTATGCTCACAATTTCCACCAAATTTGAACACACAGATTTCATAACCCCCATATTTAATTTTCATATTGGTATGGTATTCTTTCTCAAGAAAGGATGAGATCTATGAGGAAAGGCAATCAAATCACACTCCTGTTCTTATTGTTTGCAGTTTTAATTGGATGCCAGGCTACCCACCAAACACCCACACTCATCACGGACAAATCATCAATTAACCATCCATTTATCGTTACCTACGTTACCGGTAAATTTTCCGATTATGGATACTCCGTAAATCAAGATGAACAAATTAAAATCTACAAGGACAGCGACACACAGTGGACCTTTAGCCAAACAGCCCCTGACAACACCGAAAATATCATCACTGTCATGTGGGATGGACAATCTGAGATTGCGGAAACAATCTTTGTGCAAGTAGCGAATAAGGTGGTATTTAAACGATAAAAAAAAGACGGAATTATTGTTCCGTTTTTTTTTCGCTTAAAAATCTGTAATATAAGAGTAAATATCTTGTCTAACGCTCTTTTTCATCTTAAAAATAACATTTACGATCGGTAACACTTTATTTTTGGCTGTTATGGTAGTTTCTGAAATTTTTATCGGTTCCATTTCGCCTAAATAGAAAAATTGTCCCTGCTCGGAATCTTCTTTTTTTACGAATAATGAGATAAGTGTATTATTTTTTTTGAAATTTTTTATCGCTTCAATTTCCGGTCCAGTAATTCTGACATTGTTTCTGCTCATCCAACTAAATGTATTTTGATCAATGAATTTGTCATCATAACGAATCGATTCATCAATTTTATTGTCTTTATGATAAGTAACAAAAATTGGAATTGTATTGTTCTTCACCATATACCCATAAACAGCAGCAGATGAATCCTTTTTCCAATTAAATAACCAACACATGTCTTTACGTGTATATCGTTCATATAAAACCATACCGGATTCAATATTTCTTTCTATATATTTTTCACGATAATTAACTAAACCCAAATCGATAATCCCTCTTAAGTGAAAGAATAGGGTACCCAGATTTTCTGAGGATCTTAATTCAGCATTCAAAGACCAATTATTGTTTTTTTCAATAATGATTGGCTTGGCACCATACTTCATAAATAGATCAGACTTTACAAAACCTAACTGCAACATATTTATCGTAGAATCATACTCAAGTTCACTCCTGCAAACATCTCGAACCATCTTGTCATTTATGGTTCCCTTATTTAATATTTTCTCGAGAACTCTTAATTCAGTATCTCTTTTTCCAGATGATATTTCCTTTGATAACATGGTTAAGATTCCAATTTCATAATCGGAAAGTATTCCTTCGTATGTCTTATCAATTTTCTTAAGGAACGTGAAATAGTTTCCATATAGAGACGATTTGATAAATAATTGAGGATCTATCGATTTTTCAGTAATAAATTCTTGTAGTGCCGGAACTCTACCGAGTCTATACTTTAAGTTATTATATTCTAACCGCAAATGCTTCGTCGCCGAAAAGTTTGTACTATCAATTGTTTTATAGATTTGGGTCAATGCAGTTTTATCAAATTCGACTGTTGAACTGCCTGGAATCGTGCTCTTTCCACCAATTAGATACTTCTTAATTTCATCCTTAGAATAGCTTTGATTTCCTGATAACGCTATTGGAATCATATAGTTATTAGAATAATTACCGATAAAATCAATTACAACAACATAATCTTTATTTTTTGATAATCGAAGACCTCGACCAAGTTGTTGTATAAATACAATCGCTGACTCCGTCGAACGAAGCATTACGATCTGATTGATCTCCGGAATATCAATTCCCTCGTTAAATATATCTACCGTTAAAATATAATCTAGATCGCCATCATCAGAAGTGAGACGTATGATCGCATTTTCTCGCTCTTGTTGGGAATTTTTTCCAGAAAGTGAAATAGTTCTAAGTCCCCGCGTATTCAATTTTTTTGACAATTCAGATGCCTCATCATTTGTGCTACAAAACATCAGTCCTCTAAGCTTATTACCACAATGTCCATAGTACTTTGTATACTTTAAAATATGCTCGATACGGTCATCTGAAACCAATTGCCCAAACTGGCTATGATCATTAATAATTTCTCCATCGATTTTCAAATCTGTAATACCAAAATAATGGAATGGCACTAACATATTCTCTTCGAGAGCCTTTTGAAGACGTATTTCATATGCAATATTATAGTCAAACAACTCAAAAATATTTAAAGAATCACCTCGCTCAGGCGTTGCGGTCATTCCTAAAATAAACTTAGGTTTAAAGTATTCCATAACATTGATATACGTATTCGCTGCGGAACGATGCGCTTCATCAATGACAATATAGTCGAAATCATCTACCTTAAAATTCTTGAGTGTTTGTGGTTTTGAAATCGTCTGAATGGTCGTAAACAAATAATCAAACTGATCGTCCTTATAATTTCCGGTATATAAACCCATCGTTCTATTATCAATGATCGATTTAAATGTATCCATAGCATCTCTTGCTACTTGTTCTCTGTGAATGATAAACAACATTCTCTTAGGTTTCATTGCTTTAACGTCAAAAGCCGCCAAAAATGTTTTTCCCGTACCAGTAGCTGAAATCACAAGTGCTCTAGATGCACCAGATATTCTTAACTGTCGAAGATTTTCTAACGCTTCACTTTGCATCTGATTTGGCTTTATTGTCTCAGATAATTGATTTAGATCTTCTATTTTCTCTTTAATCTGTTGATGCACATAGTACTTTTTCTCATATGCGTCGATCCATGTGTTGGATAGATGAGTAGAATTATTCCATAAGTAATCAAACTCATCAATAGAATCCCTATATATTTTTCCATCTTCAAGTGAACTCAACTTGATATTCCACTCGTTATTTGTTGTTAATGCACCTTGCGTTAGGTTTGAACTCCCTACAATTAGATTAGAATATCCTTCATGATGGAAAATATAACCTTTTGAATGGAGGGGTTTATGCTCATGTACCCGAACTTCTAGATTCGGATATGAAAGTAGTTTTCTAAAAACACGTGGACTATTAAAAAAAAGATAGGATGAGGTTATTATTTTTCCTTTAATATTATGTTCTATGCAATGCAACATTTGATTAGCAAGGATGCTTAAACCCCCTTCAGTTACAAATGCAACGGTTATCTTAAATTCATTGCAACTTAAAAGTTCTTTTTGAATTGACGTTAAAACTTTTTCACCACGTCTATAATCATTTATTAGTAAGTTTGTTAGTAGTTTTTCATTTGATAAGAGCGTGTTATCTAAATATGATGTTTCTAAACTACCTTTGAGTAATACTGCTAGTTCCATATATTTATTCCCCCATATTTATTTATAGTTTATCACTTTTAATAATACTTTGTGCAATTTTAAAACCTATAGCAACCCCAGTAGTCAGTCCTGATGACCCCAATCCACTTGCTTGATATACACCCGGTTCACCCTCTACTTCCCCGTAGAAAGGACTAAAATCCAAACTCACTGCGCGTGTTCCTACGCGTACGTGATCAATTTCAAGTCTATCTATTTCTGGAAAGTGTTTCTTCGCCTCATTTTTGAGATATTCACTTGAATTCGGATCAATATCTAGATTAAATCCTTTTTCATTTTCATGGGTTGCACCAATGACTAATTGTCCTTGATTTCCATAAAGAAAGTCAATTTCTCCCTGTGGCATAAATACGGGATAGTTATGATTGGGTTCGAGGATATTCTTGAATTCTATAAGTTGTCCTTTTTGCGGTTTCACACTGAGTTCCTTATTTGGAAATTGTTCTTGTAACCAAGCCCCACAAGCAAGGATAACTGCATCATAAGCTTGACCATCAACGATAAGTCGATCTTCTTGACGTGACCAATAGACGCGCTTATTGATTACCGTTAAACTCTCAGCTTCTTTCTGTAATGTCTCGATCAGTTTTAAGCCATCGACCTGTGCTCCACCTGAAACATAAAGTGCTCGATCACATTGAATAAAGGGCGGTAACTTTTCTTGCAGTGCTTCGCCTTCTAAAATTTCCACTTCCCCCATCTCAGGTGCGTCGATGCGACGTTGTAACGCAATGTTATAGAGCTTATCTAATAATTTATCATGTGTTATAAGTGCGCCGCTTTGACGATAATAGGATGTATCATTGAGGTCCTTATTTAATCTTTGATAGAATGCTGCCCCTTCACGTGCAAGTTGATACCATTCCTGGTTGCGACGTTGGCTAACCCAAGGACAAATAATCCCTACTGCTGCTTTGGTTGCTTGGCCCGTTGGGTCATCATATAGGGTAACGTGGTTTCCATGTTTACTTAAATAATAGGCAGCTGTAGAACCTACAATGCCACCACCAATAATTGCGATTTTTTTCATCTTTTATCCCCTCCATATCTCTTATACTAGTGTATCAAAATATCCCGGTTATGTAACAAAATTGTAACTTTCGTCATAAGTTCAAAATTATGATGTATACTTTGTACTATAACACTAGTATAGTGTTGATTTTTCTTTCGAATAAATTTATAGTTATAAATAGATTACGGAGTATCGCTATGCAAAATAAAAAAGGTCTAACGACACAGCAAGTAAAACAACTAACTCTGGAAGGTAAGATTAACCGCCTTCCCAAACCCGAAATTAAAACAAATGCGCAAATCATTATAAGTAATGTATTTACGCTTTTTAACTTATATAACATTATTATCGCATCCGCACTTGTATATGTAAAAGCATGGACGAGTTTATTTTTTATGGGTGTTATTATTTCCAATACATTTATGTTTATTTTTCAGGAAATACGATCACGAAATTTAATCAGTAAACTCAATATCATTATCTCTCCAAAAACAACAGTTATTCGTGATGGTAAACGCCTTGAACTGGATAACGAAGAAATTGTCCTTGGTGATTTAGTCTATTATGAAGCTGGAAATCAAATTAGTGCTGATGCACGAATTGTGGATGGAGCAGTGGAAGTCAATGAATCCCTTCTTACTGGCGAGGTTGATCCAGTAGATAAATCAATTGATGCGGAAATTCTATCGGGAAGTTTTATTGTTAGTGGTGCATGTTATGCAGAGATTATCCATGTTGGAAAAGATAACTATGCAATTAAAGTAACTTCTGCGGTCAAAACAAATCGTGTTATTTCGTCAGAACTTCTCAAAACATTTAAAACTGTTACAAAAATTACAAGTTTCTTTATCATTCCCATTGGTGCCATTTTACTATACCAAGGGCTTATACTTCGAGGACAAGCTTTTGATTCAGTTATCGTTAATACCGCAACGGCCCTCTTAGGCATGCTACCACAAGGTTTAGTTCTACTCACTACCTTAGTCCTTATTGGAGCCGTCTTAAAACTTGGTTCTAAGAAAACTCTTGTACAAGATTTATACGCAATTGAAACGTTGTCGCAATCCAGTGTCTTATGTTTAGATAAAACAGGAACTTTAACTCATGGCGTAATGAAAGTAATTCATGTAGAAACTCTTGATGAAATCCTTTATGAATACATGAGTTCATATATTGAAAATTCAAACGATAACAATGCTACATCTGCAGCAATTAAGGATTATTTTGAAGTCATTCCGACACAGCTTCAAGCGGTAGAGCAAATCCCGTTCTCATCAGCGCGCAAGTGGGCAGGGATGAATTTCTCAAACAATCATGCAGTCTTAGTTGGTGCTCCTGATATTTTACTACCAGGAACACGGATTCCCGAAAAAGTAGAGTCCTTGCGACGAGATGGTGCGCGCATTCTCTTGATTTGTGAATCGCTTTCACCCATTCATAAAGACAGTTCGCTTAAGGGAATCTTACCGCTCGCTTACATTGCTTTAGAAGATCCAATTCGTGATGACGCTTACGATGCCATCCAGTTCTTCCGTGAAAATGATGTTACAGCGAAAGTTATCTCAGGTGATAACGTAGAAACCGTTGCCGCGATTGCTCGCAAAGCGGGCATCGAAAACTATCAAACTGTGGTGGACGCACAATCTCTTAAAACTGAGGAAGACTTAACGGAAGCCATTCTTAATTGCAATGTTATTGGTCGAGCAACACCAAATCAAAAACTGGATTTTGTACGGATCCTTCAAGAACATGGGGAGAAAGTTGCGATGACCGGTGATGGTATTAACGATGTTCTTGCACTTAAGAACTCTGATTGTTCGATCGCTATGGGAGAAGGTAGCGATGCAGCCTTGCATATCTCACAAATCGTTGTAATGGACGGACAACTTTCCACACTTGTAGATGTTGTGAAGGAAGGACGTATGGTGATCAATAACATCACCCGTTCCGCGTCCATGTATTACCTACGGACAATTCTAACCATATTTATTGCGATTACCGCAGTTGTTATGAATGTTCCCTTTCCGTTTATTCCGTTCCAAATTACTTTAACCAATATGTTTATTGATGGATTCCCTTCGTTTATGTTGTTGTTTCAGCCAAGTTATGAACGCCCTAAAGAACGAATCCTCAATCATGTCTTACGTCATGCATTCCCAAATGCAATGACCATTATCCTTTTATGGCTCTTCCTCAATATTTGGGGAACTCACTTTGGATTAACAACAGAAGTTGTTCAAACGATGATGTACTTTATTAACGGTTATGTCTCCATCGGTATGATCTACCGTATCTATAAGCCACTCAACCTATACCGAACCATCGTTCTTATTATCAATGTCATTGGTTTTGGGCTTGCAACCAAACTCTTCTGGCCACTCTTGGAACTACAACCACTCAGTCCAGAACATGCACAGTTTACAGCAATCTTGCTAATTGTTGCCATTCCAATTGTAATCATCATTCATAAACTAGCCCTAATGTATATCGATTACACCAATAATAAAAACAACTAAATACAAACCAACACCTTCCATCGTGGAGGGTGTTTTTTGGTTTAAACCTAGAAGTGTGCTATGATTAAGTCAGAAAGGATTGATATTTTGAATGAATTGATCGAAGCAATTCATCATAATGACATTGATTCAGTTCAGACAATCCTTATCAACGACCCACACGTCGTATCTCACCCTTCAGGTGATCGTTTGCAATCCCCACTACAAGAAGCAATTCAAAACAGTCGTCTTGAAATTGCTCAGTTAATTATTGAAACAAAGGATAATGTTAACTTTATGGTTCAAGGTGAACTCGAACATTGGCAACAACCCATTTTACACGTTGCCATTAGTGAAGCCTTGAATCATTCACGTTATCCCCGACCTCAACGAGATGGCCCTAAAAACGATGGGGTTCTTTTCGACAAGCATCTTGCTTGTCTTAAACTCTTGCTTGATGAAGGCGCGGATATCCATGGTCAAGATTCATTTGGAAATACGCCTCTTATGCGAGCTGTTTTGGATGTGATTAATATTGATTTGGGAATTGTTGATTATGAATTTGAAGAAGATATTCGTCGTGTGTTCGGATTACTCATTGATAAGGGTTCTGACATTCGTGAAGCCACAAACACGCGTAAGTCTATTTTTGAACTGTACCGAAATCATAAAGTGATGAATTATATACCAAAAGGATGAGGATTTCACTCATCTTTTTTCTTATTTCCGTCGAATTTTGATATAATAGTCAAAATTAGGAGGTTTTTTATGGCACAAAAATTAGTACACCGTAGTGATGTGAATCCTGAACATACATGGGATTTACGGGGTCTTTTTAAAACTGAAGATGACTACAATCGAACATTTGATTCACTTGAGAAAGAAGTGGATACATTTGTCTCAACTTATAAAGGGCAATTAAACACACCTGAGAATATTGTTGAAGCATTGGGTGTCTATGCACCAATGTATGAGAAAATGGTGCACCTAGGCACTTACAACAGCCTCAGTGCTTCTGCGGATCAATCCAATGAAGAGACAATTCAACGTTATGGTCTTTATGCAATTCGTACTACTGAAATTTCAAATAAGTTAGCGTTCTTTACATCTGAAATTTCGGGAAACGACAGTGAAACACTCGAAAATGCAGTACAACTCAACGATTTTAGTAAAGGGTTCTTAAAACAAATTCTTCGTGAAAAACCACATGCGCTTTCACCTGAGGTAGAAGCCGCTGTTACCGCATTAAATGCTGCATTGGATGCTCCTTACAGCATCTATAATCGTGGTAAACTTCAAGATATGAGTTTTGATGATTTTGAAGTCAATGGCAAATCATACCCAAACAGTTTTGTCCTTTTTGAAGGCGAGTGGGAATATGAAATTGACCACGATGTACGTCATAAGGCATTTGAAGAGTTCTATGGAAAACTTGCGGAGTACCAACATACCTTCGCAGAAGTGTATCAAACCCAAGTTCTTAAGGAAAAAGCACTTGCAACCCTTAAGGGATTCGATTCAGTCATCGATTATCTGCTCTTCGATCAAGAAGTATCACGAGATATGTATGATCGTCAAATTGATTTGATTACTGAACATCTTGCACCACATATGCGTAAATACGCGCAATTACTCCAATCTGTTCATGGTTTGGATACGATGTCATTTTATGATTTACTCATGCCATTAGATCCAGGGTTTGAACCCGATATTTCAATTGAAGCATCGCGCGAGAAATTACTTGAAGGGTTAAGCATTCTTGGTGAAGATTATCTCGCCATGGTAAATCGAGCATTTGATGAACGTTGGATTGATTTCCCACAAAATATTGGAAAATCAACCGGGGCATTCTGTTCAAGTCCATATGGTGCACATCCTTATGTTCTCATTAGTTGGACTGAACGTATGCGTGAAGTCTTTGTCTTAGCTCATGAGTTAGGACATGCAGGTCATTTCTACCTTGCCGGACAAAATCAGAATATTTATGATACACGCCCTTCTCTATACTTTATCGAGGCACCCTCAACGATGAATGAACTCATCATGGCAAATCATCTTACGACACAATCGGATGATCCCCGCTTTAAACGTTGGGTATTATCAACGATGATCAGCCGTACCTACTATCATAATTTTGTTACCCACCTCCTTGAAGCTGCCTATCAGCGTGAAGTATACCGTGCCGTTGATGCCGGTAAACCACTTTCAACTGCAGGACTTAATGCGATGAAACGATCGGTACTTGAAGCGTTTTGGGGTGATGTTGTCACGATTAATCCTAATGTGGAACTCACATGGATGCGTCAACCACATTACTATATGGGACTATACCCATACACTTACAGTGCTGGATTAACCATCGCAACTGAAGTCAGTCAAAAAGTCTTGAACGGTACTTTAGATATCGAACGATGGAAAGATGTTTTAAAAGCTGGTGGAACCAAAACGCCGCTGGAACTGGCACAAATGGTAGATGTTGATCTTTCAACCGATGCACCGCTCCGTCATACAATAGAGCATATTGGTGCGATGATTGATGAAATTATCGACCTTACCGAACAAATGAAGTAATTCAAATAATATGTAATTTTCAATCAAAAACCCAGTTAATATTTTAACTGGGTTTTAAGTATCTATATTTCTCTAAATTTTATAATTCTCTAACGCTAACTCAACAAGTACTTTCGTTCTTCTTTCGATATCTGCCACGGTCCAAGTATCTTTTGTTTCAATCGTCTCGTTCTTTTCTTTATCAGGGATTGATTCATTAATAAACAATGGAGTTCTTAACCCCGCATAATTTTTATTTGATCCTGGAGTAATGTAATCACGCTTGTCCATAAAAGACTTATCACTCATTTCAGAATTATAGCCAGTGAGTGTAAGATTTCCAAGCTTATGTTTATGAATATCTTGAAGATAACCGGCTTGATCTATGTTATCTGGAGAAATCATTTCTGGCCATCCATACTTAAGATTTTCAGTCGTTGGAAGTATGTGTTCCAAGGTCCACACAGGTATTTTTTTTGTACCAGTCGTAACTTTGTATTCATCTAAACTATCTGGATTCTGTTTACTAAAATAATTTTTACCGTATTTTCTCTCAAAGTCTATAAAAATATATCTGACAGTCTGTGAAGATACATCATAAACTCCATCCATTAATGCAACTTCAAATTCTTTATCCGAAACGCTTATCGATTCTAACTTTTCTTTCACAATTTCTATAGGATTTATTCCTTCTTCTCCCTCAAGCAACCTTATGATTTCTAATATTTTGGATCTAATATTTGATGCTTTAGGCTTGAGAACAATATTTCTTCTTATAAAAAATTTAATTAGAATTTCTAAAATATCATTAATAACTTTATTTGAGAACTTATCATTTTTATGCTTGCTATTTTTCAAAATATATAGAGTTAACGGATAAGATTGAGAGCTATCTAATTTTTTTAGTGCTTCTAAGTTTTTATTAATCGTTGCATCAAAAATAATGCCTGAATTTGGTTCTACTAAAGGAGAGAGATGAGAGAATATAACCGCATTCTCTTTCAAAGTATCAATATACTTATGACCCTCATCTTTATTAAATAATGATTGATATTTTTTGAGTGCATTATTTTTAGTAATTGATGAACTAGCCTTTCCCTCAAATGTGTCATAATTATTCAATAAAAATTGCGTTATAGCGAATGAATTAGGATTATCAGTCTCATCAGAAAAAATAGACACTAAATCATCCCAATTTTGCATCGACTCATTTTGTGTCACCCCAGCCTTTGTAGCTTCACCTAGATAACTCGATTTCATCAAATCAATTAAGGTTAAGGGCAAACCTTTTGCGTTAATAGACGAAAAAACAGTAAATGCATCGGAAATATTTTCAGCTACAATTCTTAGAAGCTCCAGTTGATTTAATTTACTATAAAAATCGATTAGTTCTTTAGAATCCTTAAACTGCTCTTCATATAATTCTAGAATATACTTATATCGTTTCGCAAAAACTCTATTTCCATATCTCCCGGTTTTTTTATCACACATTATCCCTAGAAAATTTTCATAGACCTCTTGATCTTTTTCTAGAAGCTCTAGTTTTGTCGATTCATCTTCGAAAAGGAGTTTTCTTTTTATATCATTTTTTATACCAATACAGTCCTCATAATAAGGAGTCGAATTATCATACTGACTAGCAATAAATTCATATGTTGCTAAAAAAAATAATCCAATTGTTGTTAATCTTTGTTGGCCATCAACAACGTAATATATCTTACTACCAGATTTTGCTGAAGTAACATCTTCATTCTCTGTGACCAGGATATTACCAATATAATATCCCATTCCTTCATTTATAATATCATTAAAAAGATCTTCGATATTAGACGGATGCCATGAGTAACTTCTTTGATAGATAGGAATCCTATATTGTGTTCTTCCTTCAATTGAGAAGATTTCAGATACAGGTTTTGATTCTGGCGTTATTTTCATAATTTCCCTCTTCTTTCTTATATATTGCTATTTTATACTTACATTAATAGTACACTAATACTAAAAAACATTCTAGGTTTGATATTAGGACCTAGTGTTTGAAACAATAGGTTATTTTTTATGGATTCTTAAGATCACAATCATAATTCAATAAGTTAAATTAAGAACCTCTCTATTCATTACAATTTGCATATCAGGAATTTAGTAATATTTACAGATGAAGTAATTCAAAAAAAGCCGAAGCATCACGACGATGTCTCGGCTTTTTTTATTAGGTTGTTTGTTGGTAATCTTCAATAATCACCAGTAAAGCATTGCAGAGTTTGTCGTAGCCTTCATCATTTCGATATGCAAGGTCCATGTCATAATCTGCTAGCAATGCTTTTTCCGCAATTTGACCCGTTTCAACACGTTGGGCTGTTTGACCACTTTTTCGAATTGCTTTAATAATATCCAAACATTCATGAATGGTCGTGCCGGATAAGGCTTTTTGTTTCTTTATAAATTCTGTGATGTTATCACAATACGCTTCAAAATCATCATTCCAATGTTTATTCTCATGCACTTGTGCTTCAGTACGTAAACGCTGAATTTGGTTTAAAACTTCACCAAACACATGATCACCTTCGGGTATAAGATTGGCTAATTTTTTATTACAAGGTTCCATAAATAATAAACCTCCTTTAGTAAAATATACCATGATTGTTTCCTTAAATTCACATCATTTTTAAAGATTCAAAGGAATTCATGGGTACAATTTTAAAAAGGAAACTGATTGAGGTATGCATCCAAACTCATATTGGCCTTGATGATTTTTTCTGAAATTGCGCCTACATAACGATAATGCCAAGGTTGAAATGCATAACCTGTTTCCACTTCTTTTCCTTCTGGATATCGGAGAATAAAGCCAAATTGATACGCATTGTTTTGAAGCCATTGATACGCTTGGGTCTCAACGAACGCCATCTCATTCCACGTTTCAATGTCATCGCCACCGATATCAAATCCATACCCACTTCGGTGTTCCGAACAACCATCTTGACCACCATAACGATGAGCTCGTTCAATGCCATACCGTTCCTTATTCCCTTCATACAATTGATTTTGGAATTCATGGGTGTGATAACTGCTGATTTTTGTTAAAACTACACCTTCTTTAAGAGCAGCTGCTTGCATGTATAAAAATTGATTTTCAGCTTCATAGCGCGGTCCAGGTTCATAACTTGGCGGTAAACAATGACCACGATCAACTATTAACAGCCCTTTGCGATAAACACGGGTTCCTTCGTCCATTTGATAGACATCATCCAATTCCTTAGCGAATGCATTTAGTTTGTCTTCAAACTGTTTCAATTCCTCCATGGTTTGAATGCTTCCCAAATGATCTTTAAGTTCGAGATATGCAATGCGATGAGTTGAAAGCACATCACGCTGTTCATAAAACTTCAAGACACGCATGTAATCATCGATTAAATCAACGCCTTCCAGCGTCACGTCATTTTGAATAATGGGTTCGGTCATTTCAGGTTTGGCTGAATTACATCCCGTAATCAGGAAAAAGAGAATTCCTACGATAATTTTATATTTTTTCTTCATATCCCTATTCTATCGTATTCAACTCATAAAAAAAAGGATTCCGAAGAATCCTTAATGGGATTATTTTTGGTATCCAATAACCCCACGGCATATTGTTGTTTGTACATTAATATCATCATCACAAATGACAAGGTCTGCGTCTTTATTGATCGCAATGCTTCCTTTGCGTCCAAAGATTTCTAAGTGTTTCGCAGCATTTTCTGATGACATCTTCACGAGATCATGCATAGGTGCACCCGTAAAGTGTTTGATGTTACGTACTACAAAGTCCATTTCCGCTACCGAACCTGCAAGAGATCCTGTTGCAATACGGCATTCTTTCCCTTTTTTAATAACTTCTTGACCACCAAGGTCATAATTACCATCGGGAAGTCCTTTCGCACGCATTGAGTCTGTAATCGCGATAAAGTTTTCGGCACCCTTAATTTGGTATGTCGCTTTCACAACATCCGGGTTTAAATGAATACCATCACAGATCATTTCGGCTTTAAGTGTTGGATTCATAAAACCCGCTGTAACAGCACCGGGTTCACGGTGATGGTGTGGTTTCATCGCATTATGGAAGTGTGTTAAGTTTGAAAGACCATTTTCAATTTCATCTTCAATTTGTTGGCATGTTGCATCGGTATGACCTGCAGATGGCACAACATTTAACGAACGTAAGTGATCGGTAAATCCAATTTCTGCTTCTTCAGGTGCATACGTAATCACTTTAATCATCCCTTCTGAGACATCCCAGAAATGATCAAATGCTTCAAGTGTTGGTTTTAAAACATATTTAGGATTTTGAGCTCCAATATGTTTTGCGGAAATGAAAGGCCCTTCTAAGTGAATCCCTACAATTTCTGCTTCTCCAGGTTTATTATGATTTTTCGCATACTTTACAATCTCACCCAAAGCTTTGTCTACCGCTTCAACGGATTGCGTCATCGTTGTAGCACAATAAGAAGTTGTTCCTTCTTTTGGTAAGAAACGTGCAATGGTTGCGACTGCTTCTTCAGTTCCATCCATATTATCAGCACCGTTTGCACCATGAATGTGTTGATCAATGAACCCTGGTAAAACATTCATTCCCTTTGCATCCACAATTTCTCCCGAGTAAGCGGGAACATTTTCCATTAAACCAAATGCCTTAATGGTTTCATTTTCTGTAAGCACATAACCGTTTTCGATTACGCGGTCTTCTAAATATATACGTCCGTTTATAATTAACATCGTAATTCCTCCTTGTAACCTTTGTTTACCATCTAATTATAGCACTCTTAATTCGTAACACAATTATAATAAACATTAGTTTTGTTGTTGTTTTGGTTTGCTTTATTTATTCGAACCCTTATAATATATGGGAGAAAGAAGAGAGGTTATTCAATATGAAATTATATGTTGTGGAAAACAGCGATGCAGGAGCAGCGTTAGGTTTCGAACTCATTAGTAAAGAATTAAATGAAGGAAAATTAAATGTATTCGGTTTAGCTACAGGGAGCACACCGATTTCATTCTACGATAAAATTACCGCAAGTGATTTAGATTTCTCAAATGTTATCTCAATTAACTTGGATGAATATATTGGTATTGGGGCAGATCATGATCAAAGTTACCATTATTTCATGAACAAGCATTTCTTCAGTAAAAAACCATTTAAGATTAACTACTTACCAAATGGTTTAGAAGAAGATGCGGAAAAAGAATGCAAACGTTATGATGAGATTATTGCTTCAAATCCAATTGATGTTCAAATTTTAGGACTTGGAATCAATGGTCATATTGGTTTTAATGAGCCAGGGGCATCATTTGAAGGATTAACACAAAAAGTATCACTTACAGAATCTACCATTGAAGCCAATGCACGTTTCTTCGAAACGAAAGAAGACGTTCCACGTTATGCATATTCAATGGGAATTAAATCCATTATGTCAGCTCAAAAAATCGTATTATTTGCTTATGGCGATGCGAAAAAAGATGCTGTATACAATATGATGGAAGGAACACCAACTGAAGACTGTCCTGCAAGTGCACTTCAAAATCACGATGATGTAATTGTCATTGTTGATAAAGCTGCAGCTGCTTTACTTGACCTTTCAAAACATCAATAAGACCGGAAACGGTCTTTTTTTTCGAATAAAAAAGAAAGCTTATGCTTTCTTTACAAATTCTGATTTAAGACTCATGGCACCAAAGCCTTCGATGCGACAATCTATATTGTGATCGCCCTCCACAAGTTTAATGTTTTTCACTTTAGTACCTTGTTTCAATGCACTGGATGCCCCTTTAACTTTGAGGTCTTTAGTGATGACGATATCATCTCCGTCCGCAAGCACCGTTCCATGTGCATCTTTGACTACAAGCATTGATTCTTGAGTGCTCAAGGCATTCCATTCATGACCACATTCTGGACATACGAATAAATCTCGATCTTCATAAGTGTACTCGGAAGTACACTGAGGACAATTTGGTAATGTCATTGTATCGCTCCTTTATTTCTTCTTATCTATTTATGAGTATACCGTGGAACGCTAAGAGTTGCAAATTAGACTTGAAGTTAGACGGTTAATAATTTATAATGCTATTTGTATTGTTACCTTGAGAAGTTGCTCCATTTTATGGGATTGGCCTCACATAAAATTCTTTTCAAGAATAGTATATTTTAAAAGGAGATTCATACTATGATCGGAATTATCGTTACAGGTCACGGAAGATTTGCAGAAGGTTTATCTTCATCCGTTGAACTTATTGCAGGTGCACAACCTCAATATAAGAGTGTTTTATTTTTAGAAGAAGCTGGTCCTGAAAAATTATCAAGCGATCTTAAAGAAGCGATTGCTGAAGTAAATACAGGTGAAGGTGTTCTTGTCTTTACAGATTTAAAAGGTGGTACACCTTTTAAAGAATCCGTAATGATCGCAATGAACCAAACTGATGTTCATGTTCTTGCAGGAACAAACCTACCAATGCTCCTTGAAGCAAGTTTAATGCGTTTAAGTGAGCCTGCTGTTTACGACTTTGCGAAATCACTTGCTGAAACAGGTGCTTCCCAAGTTGAACTCTTTGAAATGCCCGAAGCAGATGACGCTTCTGACGATTTCTCAGACGGAATTTAATTATATACATCAAAAGGTCCCCGCATTAGCGAGGACCTTTTTCTTGTGTATAGATTTTTTGCGCATATTCACTTGGGGCAAAGCCAAAGTGTTGTTTAAACTTCCGCGAGAAATAATGAATCGAACTGAATCCAAGTTTTAAAGCAACATCCGTAATCGGATACTTGCCTTCAAGGATTAAATGTTTCGCACGTTCAAGTTTTTGTTCATTGATATACTGTTTTGGTGGCATATCAAAGTACTTATTAAAAAGTAATTGTAAAGCAGAACGGGATATCGCAAATTGATTGCAGATGTCTTCAACGGATAAAGGTCGATGAATGTTTGCTTGAATATATGTATAAATTTCATCCATCATTTCATTTTCAAAATTAACTTGAATGGGGTTGGATGTGTTGTGGCTACTTGTTGGTTCATCGTATTGAAATAGAAGAATCATAATTTCTTGAAGATATGAAACCATCAGATCTTTCGCAAAAGGACTTTGTTCTTGTTCAAGAATGGTGGATTGGCGAATAAAATGATTCATTAACGTATACAGTTCATTACCACAACTCATAACACGATTTTGAATGTGTGCAATGGATTTGGGGAGCATATTCATATCGAACATGATGGTTAGGTATGAACATGCATTTTCTCCCAATACCGATTGAGTATGGAATTGACCTGGAAAGTATAAAATCATTTCTTGGTTTTCTAATGTAAAGGATTTACCTTCAATTTCTGTTGTTAAAACGCCTGCATCCACATACGTAAGTTCCCAATATTTATGGGCCTCACCTTCAAAGTGATAATTTTTCCCCTTTACATTGTAGTAATAGGAATAGATTTCACTGACACTAAATTGTGGTTTGATGGAAACATATTCAATTTCCGATTCCAAACTGGTTTCAATCATGGTTGGTTGACCTTCAGTTTGATAGGATATTTCAACCATTGCACTTTGGGTAATTGGCATCAAAGCATAACGAATGTGAGGGTGAATTACTGCCGTTCGATGAATAACAAACCGTTCGCGATTTCCTTCCGCATCCTCAACCAAGATAACCGCAATGCCTTCCACAACACGAATGTTTGTTGCCTCTGAGACAGCTGTAAGCGCATTGGGTTTTTTATTTGCTAGAATTTTTGAAATGACCGGATAGGTGCTGGGTTTATCGGTTGCATGACCGTATTTTAAAAACTGCGGTCCTGTAGTTTTTTGATACATTGCTTACCTCCTATAAGACGAAAAAGCACACATGTGCTTTTTCGATATATTATTTTTTGTTTTTACGTTTTCCGTAAAGGATAAAGCATCCCCCAACCACAACGAGAACCCCGACAAATGGTAGGACATTTTGAGGTGTAACACCGGTTGATGGCAATACCTTAACATCTTTTTCACCTAAGGCAAAGAGCGAGAAGGATGCTGTATCAAAGGCAATACGTGTTCCATCTGCAACCCATGCTAGCGATTCAAATCCGTCTTTAGTTTCATGATACACCTGTAGGGTGGCACGATCTAGAGATTTTTTCGGTTCAATTGAAACATTAACTGGATTTTTTGGTTGTACAGAACTGCCATCACTTCGAAGCGTAATGTCATAGCCGACTGTATTCTTTAATCCGTCAACGACGAGGTTATTGTTGACCGATACACTTAAGGTTGTGTTTTCAGGTAGATCACCTTCCGTATAGGTAATCACCACATTGGACGCATCATCCACAAGTGTTAATGTTTTCGGTGTTTCAGGTTTAACTTCTGGTTTAGGTTCTTCAGGTGTTGTTACCGTCACGGCTTCAAGCTGAAGATCTTGCGATACACCGTTTTTATTTTCAGTGTTCACGGTAATGTATGTTTTGCCATTTTCAATTACGGCATTACCATTACCTGATACCACATCATAAGTTCCATCTAAAGTAAATGAAACGTTGGTTTGTTGATGCGTTGGATCTTGAACTGCAAAGGTTAAGCCTTTACGCATCACAATCATTTTACTGCTTGTGCTTAGATCTTCCACCGTATGATTTGCTTCATCAAAGAATGCGTATCCTGTCATACCAAGATCTTTTTGACGTACCGCATGAACGCCATCCTCTTGTGCAAGGATTTCAATTGGATTTGCTTTCGCATACGCTTCCGTTTGGTCTGCAGTTGCATTGGGTAAAATCGCATAAGCATATTGACTTGTTTCGTTACCATCATGATCATACGTTACGGTTGCGAATTGTTGAGTTACTTCTTTATCCGCAGCACCCACAGTTTTATTACGCACGTAAGAATATTTTTGGGTATTAGTTGATGTGTTTACAGTTACATCTTGGTTTCCAAAGAATACATAGCCGGTGTCTTTATTGACGCCCTCGGTACCCATTGCAAGCCATTTCAATCCTTTTTGAACACCGTTTTCTAACGTTTGGATTCCATCCTTTGTTTCACCTTTGAGGCGAATCACATCGTCAGCACCAAACATACGATTTTCAACGGTTGTTGTTAAGTCGCGTTGCTTTTCATCATGAATGTTTGAACCTAAAGCGACAATTTCATCATCAAACATAAACCATGATTTATTTGCTTCCGCATTTTTATAGACTTTAAAGTCTTCTGGGAGCAATCCTGCTTGCGCATCAGCATACGCTTCATCATCACCCAATTGCATTGCGGACGCACCATAGATTCCCATTTTCACATCACCTGAGTAATCATTTGTACCCAATGGGAAGTAGACATATTTATTTTGCGTAATGGATCCTGCTTCAAACCCTTCAGCACGGTCATAGAAATCTTTTCCGTAAAGTTCTGGAATGGTCTGACGCACTTCATTCACCGTGGTAATTCCTGGTAATTTATGGTGATCAACGGTTGCATAGAAATTAATCCCGTGCATGCTTGTTTGATCGTTTCCACTTTGGTAGAGGTAGTATGCACCATCTCCTTGGAACCATGAACGTAGGTTTTCACCACTCATGTATTCATATTTTGAAATACGATTTGAGCTTCTTGAAAGGGCAAAGGCAAAACCTTCACGCGTATGAATTGCTTTATCCATTAAGTTAAATGCATAGTGATCGTTTATTTCTAATGGATTCAGCGCTTGAATGTCTTGATTCTTAACAATTGCTTCATAAGCTGCAATATTTTGAATTGATACAAATGTTGCAGGATTGATGGTTGCACGAATGTTTTCAATTAAGTATTTAATATAGCTTTGAAGTTTCAGTTGTTCCGCTTGAGGGAGGCTTTGGGATAATTGCACAAATGCTTCAATAACACTTGATGCATCACCATAACCTGAACCGGTACGTGATACAGCACGGCCCTTTACGATTTCCATCATATAGCCTTCATACATCACTGGTGCAAATCCACGATAGATCCACTCTTGCACGGTATCCAATAAGGTATCATTTTGCCATTTTGTACCATCTAGTACTGTTACAAGTTGTGCAATACGACCGAGTAATACTTTTCCATATGAACCCGTATAGGCAACGGTTGAGTGTTGTACAAATGATCCATCTTCATAGAAACCATCGGTAACACCATGTTGAAGGTTACTTGGATCAATGGTGCTGAATACGGTCATCGAATTTTCAACGGCTTTACTAATTCGTGCTTCGTCCTTAAGTACAGCACCTTGAAGAATGCGGTTGAATGTGATGTCTGTTAGGTTTGCACCCGTATGTTGACGTGCATCAAGGTTTACATCGCCAATGGTAGGGTCACCCGGTTTCGCATCACCACGGATATAGGAATCCATCGCAATAACTGATTCTTGAATAAATCCTGGAAGCGCTGCTTCAATTTCATCACTAAGTAAAAACATGATGTTTGAAAGGCTCTGTGGTACACCAATTTCCCAACTGTACCAGTTGCCATAATAACCCGTATCCATTTTATTAAAGTAGTTATCTCCCAACCACTTAATACCATCTAAAACAGCCGTTAACGCTTCAGGGGATTGGTAAAGAGCGTTTTTAGAACCTGGCATCGAGTAAGCCAAGGCAATTGCATTAAGTTGTTGATAGGATTTTTGTAAGTTTGTGGACAAGTCATGGTCGGTTTTGCCACCACCACGCAAGACTAAACCTGAAATGTATTCATCATCATGACCCACGATAGATTCCATTGCCTTTTTACCGTTTGTGTAGATTGATGTAATTTTCTTTTCATTGACTGCATCGTTATTAATTGTTTCATTCCCAAGTAAGTATTCACGATAATTACGGTTAATTTTATCAATATCGTTATGATCTGCTGTAACGCTGCGCACACCAACCATCGATAATGACACAACAAGCGTCATTAAAAATGTGAACACTTTTTTCATATGTTTCTTCATTTTCGTCTCCATTCAAATTTAAAGATTAGTCCTAAACCGGTTTACAAACGAATTATATGTTAACGGTTACATTGTGTCAACACCTTTTTCAAATTTAGGTGAACCGGTTTTGTGAAAATCTCATATTTTTTGACGAACATGATAATCGTTAAGAACTTTATGATAAGATAGTAAGTGTAAAAGGGTGGTGTTTTCTGAATTCAATTTCGTTGACACCCTATCAAGACGGGCGTATAATGAACACTGTTCAGTAATGAGGTGATTAGATGAAAAAAGCAGTAATAAGTAAGGAATCGCTCCTTGAAGTTGCGAAAGATATTGTCTTTAAAGATGGCTTGGATCAATTAAACATGCGGAACTTGGCCCAAAAAGCAGAAGTCTCCATTGGATCTGTTTATAATTACTTCCCATCAAAAAATAAGTTGATTTTAGATGTCATCGAAGATTTTTGGAAACAAGTTTTTTATGATGATATTTGTAATGTTGATACAAATATCAGTTTTGTTAATTTTATTGAACAAATCTATGAGCGGATACGCCATCATATGGATGAGTTCAATTCCTTATTTATGAGTCATGTGGAGATTATGAATCAAGAAGCAAAAATGAAGGGACATCATGTCGGCATGCAATATGTTGATCATATTCGTGCGGGTCTTTTGGTTGTTTTGAAACAAGATCCAACAATCAAACCCACAGCATTTACAGATTCGTTTACTCAAGATGGTTTGTTAGATTTTGTATTTCTTCATATCTTTATCTCATTACGTAAAGGAAGTCCAAACATTGACTTTCTTGCGGAAGTTTTAAAACGACTCTTATATGAGTAGAAAGAGGTTTCTATGAAAAAGATGATTAATACGTCCTTTGCATATCTAATTGCAGGACTTGTTGGTGGAGTATTCTACCGTGAATTTACGAAGTTTCAAGGTTTTACGGGATTTACACGATTAAGTCTCATTCATCCGCATTTACTGGTATTGGGTATGATTTTATCGCTCATTGTTGCTTTGTTCTTTATTAAATTTGATCTTGATAAAAATCCAAAGTGGAATCGCTTCTACATTACCTATAATTTAGGTGTTGTAAGTACAACCCTAATGCTTTCCGTTCGTGGCACCACCGAGGTTCTAAATCTTTCCTTATCTTCGGGAATGTCGGCAGCAATCTCAGGTCTAGCAGGGTTAAGTCATATTATCTTGACCGTCGGACTTATGTATTTCTTCACAATATTACGACATGAAGCCAAATAAAAACACCAATACTTGGAACTAGGTCAGTTCCGTTCCAAGTATTGGTGTTTTTTCTATTGCGCATGGAGATACTCATTAAAAATTGTGTCCATAGTATCAAAGCTTGCACTGCCTAAATCCAAAATAATTTTATGGAATGCTTTCTCATCAAAGGCATCTCCCAATTCTCTTTGCGCACGTTCTTTCATGCTTTGGATTGACATCGCACCGTAGTAATAACTCCATATATTACCGGGCTCTAGGATGATTTGACGATAGATTTCATCACGTTCGGATTCACTGTTATTTACATAGACGGAATCAAAGAATGCTCCCATTTCTTCACGACTCCAATCATTATAATGGATGCCAATATCAACTTCCAATAAGATTAAGTACATCGACTCATATAAGTCGCGAATGTAATCCTCATACCCTTCTGGACCCCCAAGATAACGGATTGAGAGCTGTTCAACATACTGAGCCCATCCTTCTGTCATTGCATTATTGCGGATGTACAGCCGAATTGGATGCATCCCTTGAATGCTTCGCATATATTGAGTTTGATACATGTGGCCTGGAATGGCTTCATGGGCAAAGGTTGTAAAGTTTGCCGGATCAAACGCGCTATTAATGTAGATTCGTTGCGTATGCTCAAGTTCACTATCAATGGGCGGCACGTAGTAGAACGCGGGATTTGAGATTGCTTCTAAAGAAGGATCGATTTGATGTACTTTATAGGGAATTGCGGGTATTTCAGGAAAATCATTTTTACTTTTAAGATAAAGATCATCAATTAAAGCATATGCATCTTGATACTTAGGTGACGTTTGATTGGCTTCAAATTCTTGGTACTCCAAGAGTTTATTGCTGCTTTCCACATCTTTTAAACGTTGATAAACTTCAATACGACGATTACTAATCCACATTTGAAATTCGGGAATGGTTTGGTTTCGACCACTTAAGGAAGGAATTAATGTCTCATAGTATGTTTTTCCATTCTCAAGATGAGCGAGCCCTCGATTGGGACGCGTCTTTATTGTTTTAAGTTCATTCTCTAACGTAACAAAAGCATTATAGAAAACATCGCGAATCATTTCTCGGTTTTGCTCGATGTACACTGTTTTTTCTGATTGATTAAGGAATGGTGCGGATTCTACTTTTGTATCAAACCCTTTAATTAGGAAAAAGTCATCCGATAAGGACTGCTCTTTCATAATAGTCGTAAATTCCGTTAACGTTTCATGTTCATACTGGGTCATCATTTCTGTTTTATTATAAAAAGCGATGGACTCATCAAAATACGACGGAATGGAATCAATCAAAGAAAAATATCCAACGATATCACTTTTCGTTCTGAAGGTAAATCCTTCCAGGTATTGAGGAATTGAATCCAATTCTGGATCCACTTGGAATTGGAAGGGTTGATAACCTGAAGCCATTCGCTCAAGCTCATAGAGCAGCACGCGTTTATCGATGATTTGTTGATCCGATAACGTTCGATCTTTAAATTTACGAATATTCTTTTCAATATCTTTAATTAAGTCTTTTGACATTTCAAAATCTTCTTCACTTCCAAGTCGAAACGCATAGTGTTCGACGTCCACATCATAATCTTCTGGATGTTCCAAAAGATAATTGCTTGATGGATCTGTTGAACCGATCATTGACACTAAAGCAGTATCTAATGCACTCTCAAAATCTTTGTTTGTGCCATCATCACTGGGTGATGATACAATTTGGCAGCCAAACAAATTGATCAGTATGATTAGTATTGTTAGTGTTTTTTTCATAGACTATCCCACCCTATTCAAATTTTCGAGCCATGCATTCGTTGCATCCATCACCATTTCCTTTTTTTGACTTTGAAATATATTATGACCTACACCTTTAAGGACTTTCAATGCTTTTGCTTTGCTTTCTATCGTTTCATAAAAAGCTTGCGACGATTCCAAGGGAACAATTGAATCACAATCACCATGAAAAATAAGACAGGGGCACGCATACATGCTCATCCTGGCCTGAATTACCATCGGCGCATTAACAAGTGTCTCTAAAACAAACGCTTGTGTGACACGCTTAAATGGCGCTCTAGACAATGCTTGTTCAATCATGCTTAACTGCCATAAATCATCTTTAATTAAGGCGGTAAACAACGCTAAAACTGAAATAGAAGATTGATTGAGTGATTCCCAATGATCTTGGACACAAAGACCTGGAGCCAGTAAAATCTGTCCATCAATACGATGTCCATATTCCAAGCCATAAAGGGCAGTCACAAGACCCCCTAAACTAAATCCCATAGTATAGATTGGACAATCAGAAGCAATTGTTTGCGAATACGACACAAGAGTATCCAAATCTAAAAGCAAATCACGATAGTCCTTCAAATCTCCTAAAGGAGCCTTTGTACTCCCATGACTGCGCATATCATAACGAATTACTGTATAGCCCCGTTGATTGAGTCCGTATGCAACGGAATTATAATAAACAACTTGTTCTAAAAAGCCATGACTGATAATCACAATCCCTTTTGGATTTCTGATTTCATTGACTAAAACATTCAATTCAGTGTCATCATAGGCTTTAATAAATAATTGCATAGGTCACCTCTAATCCCACGTCTTACTTTAATCATATTGGAATTTAGGACAAAAGTATAGGAAAAAGAGAACAAATTATGCGATTTTCGAAATATTTGTGGATAAAAGACGCGATTCAACGAACCCCAATTGAAAATATGGTATACTTTCAATATCGTTTAGAAATATGAGGTAATTGTATGAATGAAATGATTCCAATATTTTTTTTATATTGGGTAATTTATGGTGTTATAGGTTGGATTATGGAAACACTTTATTGTTCCATTCCAGAGGGTAAATTTGTGGAACGTGGATTTTTAAATGGTCCGATTGTACCTATTTACGGATTTGGAGCGTTGTTTGTTCTCAGTATCCTTAAACCTTTTTTAGAGAGCCCAATTTTAGTATTTGTTTTAGGATTTCTATTAACCAGTGCTTTGGAATATGTAACCAGTTATATTATGGAAAAAGCATTTGGGATGCGTTGGTGGGATTACTCCCATTATAAATACAATATTAAGGGACGTGTTTGTCTTTTAAACAGCACGTTATTTGGTATTCTTTGTGTCGTTCTTGTAGAGTGGATTCACCCGGGTGTCGTGCAAATCGTTGATCGATTGAACCCAACAACCATTCGTGTTGCGTCAACGGTCTTAGGCATCGTAATTGCGATTGATTTCGTTGTATCGGTTGCATCCGTATTGAATCTTAAGAAACGTCTTAAATCATTGGAAGTCTTGCATACCGAAATGTCAGAACTTATTCATAGTTTAAATGAAAAAAGCACCCTGCGTATCGAGGAAATCAAAGAACGTATTGCTGAACTTAAAGCTGAATACAAATTTACTGAACGTCGTCTGATTCGCTCATTTCCAACCATGAAATCTGAGCAATTCAGTGAATTCTTTGAGGATGTGAAGGCTGCAGCTCGTTCCAAACGGAATAAAATTAAAAAAGATTAGAAAAAAAACACCTTACGATCAAGGTGTTTTTTTAGGATTTAAGGTTGAAACAAGCTTAACCATTCTTGGATAGTAAAGTGTCGCTAAGACCGCCGCAAGAAGTCCTTGGAACACATCACCTTTGAAGGCAATAAGCATCGCACCCCAACTTTGCGCAATCCATACAGCCACAAAGCCATACATCACCATCATCCATAGCCCTGCCAAACAGAAGGGAAGCCAACGTCTTGAGGATTCTAGGTGATGTCTCAAGCCATACAAAATCACAACTTCACCTGCTTTAATGACCAAGGTAAAAGGCGCATAAAGGGCATAACCTGCGAAAATATCTGCAAAAGCACTTCCAACTCCCGCAGCAAAGAGCGCATAGGGAAACGGCACTACAGCCATTGAAATCATAATTACAAAATCACCGAGATTGAGATAACCTCCGGTTGCGGAAGGGATTTTTATCATCATCGTGACCACAGTAATCAGTGCAGTCATCATTGCGGTAAGCACCATCCATTTTAAAGTGTTTGATTTTTCCATAACATCCTCCTCTTTATTTCCTATTATAGCATTCTCACGCTTTTCAATCTTAGCTATTAAACTCATTTAATATAAATTAAGGTAAAAAAAAGAGATCTCTAAAGAAGATCTCCTTGGCATGTTGATTCTTGCCAGTTAATATTACATTTAAGAATTTGATTTGGTGCTTCCATATAGTCACCTTCGATCCGATCAATCAAAATCCGTGCTGCTTGATAGCCCTCATCGTATGCAGGTTGGACAATGGTCGTGACAGATGGTGATGCAACATTGGTCCACTCTGTATTATCAAATCCAAGTAAACCGATTGTGGTAGGAATCAAATTCCGTAATTCTTTCAATCCCATATAAACAATGGGTAAGAGCCAACAGTTGGCTGCAAAGATCAATGTTTTACGGTTTAACATAATATTATTGCTGATAATTTCTGTAATTTCTGCGGGTGTGACATTGTCTGACACAATTTGCATATTACATTGTTTGCCATTTAATGCAAGTGCATCAATAAAGCCTTGTGAACGTTCTTGACGGGTTGAGAGAATACTTGGATCTGCGGTTAGAAGAATAAACTCTTCATACCCAAGTTTCATCATTTCCTCGGTCGTTTCTAAAACAGCTTCATAATTATTCGTTTTTACCCAAGGGTTGTTTTGAACATTCGTCTGTGAATCAATAAAAACAATCTCCTTATTTTGAGAACGAATTTTCTTAATCAATTTATGAAAACTTGTTGTTGGTTGAACAATAAACCCATCAACACCCATCGCAAGCATTCGATTGACATAATTCTCTTCGTTTTCGATATCGTAGTTGGTATTCCCTACGATAAGTTGATATTTCCCCTCTTTTGCTGCTTCATCAATTCCTTTAACAATTTGATTTGCAAATGCATTGGTGATATCACCGATAATTACACCGATGAGTTTCATGCTTTTTGCATTTAATGAGCGCGCGACCACACTGGGACTGTAATTTGTTTCCTCAATGACTTTCTCAATGCGTTCGCGTGTTTCCGCACTCATTTTATCAAATTTTCCGTTCAAGAAAAATGAGATGGTGGTTTTCGATGTACCCGCCAACGAAGCGATTTCTTTAATCGTTAACTTCTTTTCCTGAGTCATGTTTAATTCCTTTCATCAACTTATTCTTTTTTTACATCATAACGTACTTATTATATTACTAAGTAAACCGATTAACAAGTTGTTAGCGCTTTGATTTAAGCGCGCATTACCTTTTGTCCGAAGCGATTTGAGCGTACAACACATTTCGCGTGGAATGGTTTTCCATTACAGTACATAATTTTTTTCCCTTGCCAAATCTCTTCGTGAAGCACACAAACCTCAATCACTTCATCATCATTTACAAAAGCATACGCGCAACCTCGCTCATCAGCGATGGGCGTCTCGCCATTTTGAAGAATGGGTAGACGTGTCACCGTCCACTTTGGATCTACAAAGAGTGTCACGTTTACACATGCATCCACAAAATCCTGTTCTTGGACTAAAACAGAATGTGTTGATGCCTTATTGTATGTATATGAAATTACATCTGAAGCCACGGTGATCGGACTTGTACTCAATACATTTAATTTCGATTCATCTTCAAACTTTATTATACCATTTTGATACAGTAATGATTCATCTAAGTGATACTTCGTTGTAGCAACATGGTCTCCTTCAGCTTTAACTTCATCGACAATCATCCAAATACCATCATCAATAACAATCAATTTGCGTTGGTGCACGGAAGCATCCGAAACCACAACGCCTTCATAGTAATGGCAATTTCCCTCATGACGCACATAATTTTTAAGTGGTTTATAAAAAGAAGCATACGTCCATGAGGTATCAGGAATTGCGGAAGGCTTTCCATCGAGAATAACGGTATTATGACTTTCCATGCCTTTAAGGTGCATGCGACGTGGGTCATCTTCACGATAAGTTAAACGTCCTGGATCAACCAATACAGGTTTTCCTTGGAAATATGTTGAAACATGGAGATTATCTGCATGCCCGTGTCCACTTCCTAAAGACCCATTCGTAAACATAGTGAAATGCGCATCCGAACCCCAATCACTTCGCGTGGTAAAGATACCACTATCCACGCCATCGTAGTTTAAGGAAACTGGAACTTCCGTTTCCAATGCCTCAAAAGCATCCTGCATCATTACGCCGTACGCATAACAAACCTCAAAATCAAGCACATCATGAGCTTTTGATTTATACATTGGATTTTGTAACGCTACAGCGCAATACCCCAAAATGCCACCTAAAACCGTTCGATCACTATCCCCAAAAGCCACAATATCGCCCTGTGGGGTTGCTTGATAATAAAGCGCGTATGCCATTTGATCAAGTGTTTGCTTAAATCCTTCTTGGTCTTTCACATACGGTAACGCCTTGAGTCCATAATTTAGAACTTCGACGTGATACATCGTTGACTGTTCCCAATGCATACCATCTGGATATACTTGAATCTCAAATTGGGTCTGTATTTCTTCATGAACCCATGTTTTAAAGTCTGTATCGGCATCGTGTTTAAGCCACCCCAAATACTTGGCCAAAACACAGGTTTGAATACTACCCCAATTACTCAATGTGTACTTGGTTAGATAGTGTTCTTTAAGATAGTTTGCTTGCGTTTCAAGACTGGTTTGAATGCGTGCAAAGACATCCTCATCTAAAAGATGATACACCTTTAAATAAGGGCATAAATCCAACCAATTATTCATCCGCATCGCAGTATCCAGAGTACGTGTAGAGGGTCCTGAAGTGAGTGGTGTATGTGCATCAATCCAATGCAACACTCGATCTTTGGCATGGTTTATATACTTTAAATCGTCCGTTAAAACGGTCGCCATTACTAATGACGGAAGATAATCCATTCGATTCAACATAAATATCCACTCATCATCGCCATTTGGTGTGGTTGTCCATCCAAATGGATTTAAGGTGTAAGGTGTATCACATGGTTCCATATCCCAATCACGAGTGAATGTAAAGATATTCATCATCAGTTGATCTGCATAAGCGACCACTTCTTTTTCCTTAAAATTATACATTGATTTTAAGCGTTTGAGATCAAGGACGTTCGATTTGTGTTCAATTGTTTGATATAAAGAATTCTTTACCATCTTATGTTCTCCTTATGAATAAAAAAGAGAACTACTTATCGAAGTAGCTCTCTAAAGTTAAATACTAAGCTAAGATTCCGAAGAAGCTTAAGGCAACACCAAGTATTACTGTAAGAATAACAAGTTTGTATGTATTCCAACCTTTTTTCTTAATTAGGTAGTACATTAAACCTGTATAAAGCATTGGTAACAATGCAGGAGCAACTTTGTCTAAAAGACCTTGGATGTTAACGGTTGATTGTTTAACACCTTCTTGGATTTCTCCAGCTGCGAATGAAATATCAACTTTCATCTTAACAAATGTAGCTGCAAGACCTGAAATAACTGTAACACCAACAATGTTTGCTGCTGTTGAGATTTGTTCCATCTTTTCACTTAATTTATCAATAATGCTTGTACCAACTTTATAACCATAAACACCCATTCCGTAACGAATACCGAATAATACAGCGTTAATAGTGATTAAGAATAGAAGCGGAGCAATTGAAACACCATCCATTGCAAGTGATGCAAAGATTGTTGAGAAAAGTGGTGCAATCGCAAATTGTGATAAGGAATCACCGATACCAGCAAGAGGACCCATTAAAGCCATCTTGATTGGACGAATTTCTGACTCAGGACGTCCTTCATCAGCCATTACTAAGTGTAATGAAGTAATGAAAGGAAGTAATTGAGGGTTTGTGTTATAGAATTCACAGTTTGCACCAAGTGCTGCTGCGAAATCATCATCGTTTGTATGTACTTTTCTTAATGCTGGATAAAGAACTAAAGCATAACCAAGACCTTGGTAGTTACTGTAGTTAAATCCGTTTTGTAAAAAGTATGAACGTGCTGTTGTTTTAAAATAATCTTTTTTTGTTAATTTATTAGATCCAGTCATCGTTACCTGCCTCCACTTCTGTTCCTGATACATTTACTGTGTTTTGTGAATCATTGTATTGTTTTACTGCAAAGATAGCACCTACTAGAGCAATACCGATAACTGGTAATTGGAAGTAAGCTGCACATACGTAACCTAAGATTACGAAAGGAATTAATTCTTTCTTAACCATTACAGATAAGATCATTGCGAATCCAATTGCAGGTAACATACCACCAGCAACGTTTAAGCCTTTTAATAACCATTCTGGAATTAATCCAACAAGTTGTGTTAGAAGTTCCATACTGTAAGCACCTAAGAATCCTAATAGGAAACCTACGATAGCAAATAGTAATACTGTAAAGTTTGTAGTCATACGGAATTTCTTGAAATCTTTGTTTTCTAATGCTTTTGCAGCACTCTCAGGAGCACCAGCGCGGATTGTGTAAACAAATGTTTGTAAGAATTGAATTGCAACAGCAAATGGAATTGACAATGCTAATGCACTTTCAGGTGTAATTGAAGGGTTTGTAATCGCCATCAATGTACCGATGATACCAGGACCGATTGGGTTAGGTGGAACAGTTCCTCCGGCTCCAACACCGAATCCCATAAATGCTAATTCAGAAATAGCACCTACTTGTAAAGCTGTTTGAAGTGCACCTGGGTGACTTCCGTTTAAGATTAACCCAACACCAAATGCTAAGAATAAAGCACGGTTTGAGTAGATACCCCATAACATACCTGCGTAACAGAATGCAGTCCATAGACCGATTAGTATCGCTTGAAATAATGTAATATTCATTATTAAATTCCTCTCTTTTCCTTTTAGAAATAAATAGTTATTGCCTTAATGCTTAAATATATTTACGGATGTCAACTGGTGCTGCACCGTCTCCACCATTAGGTGTTGTTTGAGTGTTGAAAGCAATATCTTTTGCTACCATTTTTCTTAGGCAGTCTTTATCATCTTCACCTAAGAAGATTGAACGTGTAACTTTTTCTTTGCCTTCACAATTGTGAATGTTTCCAATATTGATCTCTGAAATTGGAACACCACCTTCAACTAAACGTAAAGCATCTTTTGTATCTTTCACAATCAAGAAAATGGATTGTTGTGGAGACGCTTTATGAATAACTTCGATAACTTTGTCAACGGGGAAGAAACGCATTGCAACTGATTTTGGAATTACAGTTTTCATGAGTGTCTGAGCCATGACATCTTGTGCAGCTTCATCATTTGCCACGATAACGGTGTTAACGCCAAGTGATTTAATCCAAAGCTGACCTTGACCGTGAACGAGACGTTCATCGATACGTGTCATTACAATATTTGGAGTACTCATAATTTTACCTCTTTCTTACCAATACAATTCCCAGTCTTTATAAAGACGCATTAGAGCTTCTAGATAATAGTAGTCGCCCCAGATGTTTCCTTCATCCACACCTTTTCCACTGTGCCATGAATAGACACCGTGATAAAGCACTGGATTTCCTGGTTCATGTGTTGTTTTTGTATAGTTGTCGATCAACGATCTTAAGATTGTGTGTGATGCTCCCTCATACACAGTTTTAAGTTCATCATTTTTCATATATTTGATCATTTCTAGCATACCACATACTGCAATCGCTGCAGCACTTGAATCGCGTGATTGGTCATCACCATCTGTAAAGATGAGATCCCAATAACATACGAAATCTTTTGGTAAACGGTTTAAGAAATAATTTGTCATTCCTTCATGCAGTGGGAACACTTCGTCTTCATGTGTATAACGATAGTTTAATGGAATACCATATACACCCCAAGCTTGGCCTCGTGCCCAGGATGATTCATCATTATAACCTTGACGTGTTGCTCCACGTACTGGACCACCTGTTTCAGGATCCATGTAGAATGTGTGGAATGCACTTGCATCATCACGAATTACGTATTGACAGCTTGTGTAGAAATGACGCTCTGCGATATCCGCATATTTGTCATCACCCGTAACTTCTGTTGCCCAATATAATAGTGGGATGTTCAATAAGCAATCAATAATGAAACGGTAATGCTCAGGATTGTTATACTCGCCCCAGGCTTGTATAAATTCTCCCTTTTCTTGCCAACGGGTAAGGAGCTTATCAGCCGCTAAAATAGCAGCTTCTTTCGCTTTTTCAGAACCTGTTAGTTTGTAACTTGCCACACATGATAATGAATATAGGAATCCAAGATCATGGTGATCAATTTCAATATCATTTACAACACGATGGTGGAAAGAATCAACATTTTTATCTGCGAGCTCACGATACTTCTCATCACCTGTGTATTCATACGCCAACCACAATAGACCGGTCCAAAATCCGTCTGTCCATTCGATATTATCGATGATCGGATATTTCAGATCTTTTGTTGCTGACCATGGGAAGCGCTCACCAATGTGCTCCATATTGAGATCAATCTTTTTAATGGTATCTTCAATTGCTTGCTTCACTTCTTCTTTTGTAAGCAGTGTTGCATTCTTGAAAATATCAATATCGCGGATTGGCTCAATGGTCACTTGCTTAATATGCTTTTCCATGTAAGTACCTCCTTGAAAAACGTTTATAAACTGGTTTACTGGACATACGCATTATAGCCCTTGAATTTTGTCATGTCAACGGTTTTTTTTAATAAATCTAACCGCTTTCATGTGAAATTATCATTTTTTTCACAATTTAGTCCTTATATATAGGCGAAACATTATTTTTTTGGTAAACCAGTTGACAAAACCGGTTTACTCACCTATTATTGTCTTAGCTGGTTTGCTAGAGACCGACTGGACATTGGTCAAAATAAAAGGGAGACTACTATATGAGTGAAGTTTTAAATAGAGTTGAAAAAATCGGTATCGTTCCCGTAGTTAAAATAACTGAAATCGAAGATGCGTTGCCAATGGCACAAGCACTTTATAACGGTGGCATCGATTGTATGGAAATCACATTCCGAAGTGAATTTGCGTTACCCGGAATCGAAATCATCGCTAAAGAATTACCAGATATGTTAATTGGAGCGGGTACCGTCTCATCAGTTTCCCAAGCCGAAACTGCAATCAAGGCTGGGGCACAGTTCATTGTAACACCTGGATTTAATCATGACGTTGTGAAATGGTGTGTTGAAAATGATGTTCTTGTATTACCTGGAATTTCTACAGCATCAGAACTTGAAACAGCAATCTCTTATGGATTGACAAACGTTAAGTTCTTCCCTGCAGAATCAAGTGGTGGTGCTAAGAAGATCAAAGACCTCAGTGCACCGTATGCTGACATTACATTTATGCCAACAGGCGGAATTAATGCTAAGAACATGCATGATTACTTAGCTTTACCTTGCATTAATGCTATTGGTGGTAGCTTCATGTTGCCTGCTGATGCGATTGCAGCTAAAGATTGGGATACTGTTGAACGCCTAAGCCGTGAGGCAGTGGATGCATTGTTATCATATGAATTAATTCATATTGGTTTCAATAACAACACTAGTGAAGAAGCCAAAGAAAATGCTGAAGTATTATGTAATTTGTTTGGATTTAAGTATTATGGAAAACCTAAGAGTCATTTCGCAGGTCGCGGTTTTGAATTCCTAAACTCAGTTGGACGTGGTGAACACGGACACTTTGGAATTTACACACCTTACCCAGAACGTGCTCTTTATCAATTAGAGAAAAAAGGCATCCATGTTGTAGAAGATACAATTACTCGCAATAAGAAAACAAACAAAATCAACTTTGCATACTTAGATAAAGAAATCGCAGGATTTGCCATTCATTTGATTAATCCTGACGTAAAGATGTAGAGAGGGTATTTAAATGAAAAAAGTAATTACATTTGGAGAAATTATGCTTCGTCTTGCTCCAGAAGGTTACCTCCGTTTCTCGCAAGCTGATCGATATCAAGCGACTTACGGTGGTGGCGAAGCAAACGTTGCCGTTTCACTTTCAAACTTTGGAGTGGACGCAGCATTTGTAACAAAATTACCAACCCATGCAATTGGACAAAACGCTGTTAACGATTTACGTCGTTACGGTGTCGATACAAGCAAGATTACACGCGGTGGCGATCGTGTTGGTATCTACTTCTTGGAAAAAGGTGCTTCACAACGTGCAAGTCAAGTTGTTTATGACCGTGCACATTCCGCAATCGCTGAAGCAACACCAGAAGATTTTGATTGGGATGCAATTTTTGAAGGATACGACTGGTTCCATACAACAGGAATCACACCTGCTTTAGGTGAAAACGTAGCCGAGATTACACTACAAGCTGCAAAAGCAGCTAAAAAACACGGTTTAACTGTAAGTTGTGATCTTAACTTCCGTAAGAAGTTATGGAGTAATGAACAAGCAAATAAAACAATGGGTGAATTAATGGAGTATGTTGATGTTGTCATCGCTAACGAAGAAGATTCACACGATGTATTTGGAATTTCAGCTTCAAACACAGATATCACAACAGGTGAAATCAACCATGATGGTTATATTGATGTTGCAAAACAACTTCACGAGCGCTTTAACTTTAAAGCAGTTGCAATCACATTACGTGAAAGCATCTCAGCAAGTGATAACAATTGGTCAACAATGCTTTATACAGGCGATCAAGCTTATTTCTCAAAGAAATATAACGTTCGTATTGTAGACCGCGTTGGTGGTGGCGATTCATTTGGTGCTGGATTAATTTACTCCATGCTCAATGATTATGCACCTCAAGATGCAATTGAGTTTGCTACAGCAGCGAGCTGTCTAAAACACTCTGTAGAGGGTGATTACAACCGTGTTACTGTTCAGGAAGTGGAAACACTTGCTAAAGGTGACGGTTCAGGTCGTGTACAACGATAGGAAAGGAATTAAATATGAGTAACTTTAAAATGGAAAACTTCCGTTTAGACGGAAAAATCGCTCTTGTAACAGGAGCATCATACGGAATTGGTTTTGCTTTAGCTCAAGGATATGCTGAAGCAGGCGCAACAATCGTATTTAACGATATTAATCAAGACCTTGTAAACAAAGGACTTGCAGCATACGAAGCAGAAGGCATTAAAGCTCATGGTTATGTATGTGACGTAACAAATGAAGAACAAGTTACAGCAATGATCAAACAAATTGAAACAGAAGTTGGAACAATCGATATTCTTGTAAATAACGCTGGAATCATCAAACGTGTACCAATGATCGAAATGTCTGTAGAAGATTGGCGTCAAGTTATTGACATCGACCTTAATGGACCATTCATCATGTCAAAAGCTGTTCTTCCTTCAATGATTGAAAAAGGACACGGTAAAATCATTAACATCTGTTCAATGATGAGTGAACTCGGACGTGAAACAGTAAGTGCTTATGCTGCTGCTAAAGGTGGTTTAAAAATGCTTACTAAGAATATTGCATCAGAATACGGTGAACACAATATTCAATGTAATGGAATTGGACCTGGTTATATTGAGACACCTCAAACAGCTCCATTACGCGTTGATGGACATCCATTCAACAGCTTCATTATTTCAAAAACACCAGCTGCACGTTGGGGTAAACCAGAAGATTTAATGGGACCTGCTGTATTCTTAGCTTCAGAAGCATCAGACTTCGTAAACGGACACATCCTTTATGTTGATGGTGGTATCTTAGCTTACATTGGTAAACAACCAGCATAGTTTAAAACCAAAACGATGTATCGAACGCCACGTGGTGGACACATCACGTGGATTATTAGAAAGAGGATTAAATATGAAAATCGCATTAATTAACGAAAACTCACAAGCTGCTAAAAACGGAATTATCTTAGCATCATTAACACAAGAGGCTGAAAAAGCTGGACACACAGTTGTAAACTACGGTATGTACAACGGTGAACAAGAACACCAATTAACATATGTTAAAAACGGTCTTCTTGCTTCAATCTTATTAACAACAAAAGCAGTTGACTTTGTTGTTACAGGATGTGGAACAGGTCAAGGTGCTATGTTAGCATGTAACTCATTCCCAAATGTACTTTGTGGACACGTTACAAACCCATTAGACGCTTACCTATTCGGTCAAGTAAACGATGGTAACTGTATTGCAATGCCATTTGCACAAGGATTCGGTTGGGGTGGAGAATTAAACCTTAACTACACATTCGAAAAATTATTCTCAGAATCATTTGGTGGTGGATATCCTAAAGATCGCGTTATCCCTGAACAACGCAACAAAAAAATCTTAGATGGTGTTAAAGAAGTTACACACCAACCATTAATTAAAATCCTTAAAGAAATCGATCAAGACTTCTTAAAAGAAACAATTGACTATCCTGAATTCAAAGAATTATTCTTTGAAAGCTGTCAAGATGCAGAAATTGCTGAATACCTTAAATCAGTATTAGCTGCTTAGTAAAATAATTATTTATACGAAGGCTCCACAAATCATTCGTATAAACATTTCTCCAAATATTACACTGAATCTGTGTCTTACAACTTGTAATTTCTCCTTTATCACAATTCAGTGCCCTTCTACCGGCTTCCAATCGTAGAGGGTCAACTCAATCTTAATTCTCCGATATAGTTAAGGTTAAGTTATGATAGCAGATAGACGTTTACGTCGCTCTTCCTTAATTACACTGCTATCAGTAAGCGCAATGCTATCGCCTATATCCCGTCTTAGTCGATAGCACAAATAATATAATAATATGAAAAAGACCCTGCTTCCTGGGTCTTTTTTTTATCGTTTTGATCGTAACAAGATACCTAGGACGCACAGTAAGGAGCCTAGAAACCAAGAAGATTGCTCTGTCACACCCGTAGCAGGTAAGTGCTTCGGTTTACTGTAAAGGGGATCTTGTTGTTTTGAAGCGTTAGATTGCGATGGTAACATCTGTTGTGGATTCGCATGAGTTTCCGATTTAACGGTTTCCATTGGATTTTGAACACCCATCTTGTCTCCCGAAATGTTGAATGTGGCTGTTGGTATGCTTTGATGCGGTTGAGATGCAATGGATTGATTCGCATTCGCATTTCGAACGAGTGGACGCTTAAATTCCAATGACACCAATTGATTTTGAGTTTGTGTATCAACGTTACCGCCTTGTTGTGCCAATGGCAATTGAGTCGTTTCGAAATTTTCTTCTTGCTTTAACATCTCAGTTACCAAGTGATGCATATCCGAATGCGATGAAGGCTCAATCTTCCCTGCTTTCCCATCTTTCAATACAACCATTGCAGATGCGATGGTTGCTTTAAGATTACTTGACTGTCCTTTTTCTGGCTCTACTAAACTAAGGGGTGAACGTGTCGTTTTCACCGTATCTGTTACAGAATGTCTTGGCCCTACTCGATGACGTAATCTTTCATGTTGAAGTTCTGTGGACAATTCAACAGGTTTTATTTCAAGGTGATCCTGATGTTCAATGATCGAATTGACTGGTGGTAGTGACTCCGTTAACTTAATGGGATAACGTGGCGCTTGAATCGTATGCTTAGCCACTGCACTAGCCCCCGCTTGAGGAGCAGGCGCTACATTTTGAAGTCTTGTAGATGATTCAACATGTAATGTTTTCGATTGATCTGGTTCCCCGATGGCTTGACCCACAGGATCGTTTAAATCCGTTGGTTGAGTCAAAACATCCTCAGTTGTTTTTGGAGTCATTGATATAAGGGCTTTAGGCTTTGGATTAAATGGATAGATATTCAGATCATAGTGCTCCATTAAATCAGCTAACGCTTGACTCGTCTTGACCGAATATTTCTCACTCAAACTTTGCTTGGTACTTTCATCAAGTTGATTGAATCGACTTACCATTCGGTTTACAAGAGCATCCACACGTTTATCATGTTTTTCCTTTAAGTCTGATAAACTGCATCCCGGTGTGCGATCATTGCTATACACATGATGAACCATTTGACCAATCGGTGTTTGATGTTCTTCCAATATTCGAACTTCATCCAGCTTATCAAATTCTTTCCCTTTACGTTTTTGATCAAAAAAATCAAAACGTGCTCGAATTCCCATGGGTAAATCGTTCAAAGGTTTGCTTGGATCTTTGGTAACGGATGCGCTGCTTCCTTCCACCTCAAACTTTAATTGACCGTATCCATAGGTGCCATCATCCACAAGGCGAATGTGTTTCATTCCTTGCTCGAGAGTCACTTCAATGCGACCTCCTTCAAAGCTCATCGATGGTCTTGACTTGGAGAGTGTATACCGTTTTACATCCGGTTCTTGCCCTGCTCTTGGACGAATAACCACCACCGCGATATCCACAAGTTCCTTAAACAGCAAATTATTATGATCATCATTTTCAATATGGAAAGGACTGAGGAACAAATCATATCCCACCATCCCTTTACCATCTTTTTGAACACCTCGATAATCATCATTTACATCCACATACCATTGTGTCGTTCCCTCATCTTTTTTAAGACTTCGAATTTTAAACGGGAGTCGATTCGGTAACGACGCATCATATTGAGGCATAGAAATTGCTTGTTTTCGGACTAAACCTCTCATATCATAACGATTTGTACGAATTACAGGATCCTCCCGGCCTGTATCAATGAGATAGGCATAATTCTGATAATTATCAATCCCTTCATCCAAATCATCTTGTAAGAGTGTGAAATAGTAGTCCAATTCTACCTTGTCACAGACAAACGCTTGCGAACCATCTTCAAACAGTTGGAGAACAGGTCTAAAACTATCTTCATGAATCGTATATTTGTCACGTAAGTGCTGACGTGCGGCTGCATCCATTGCATCATCCGCTGCCACAGGCATGATTAAAAACGAACCAATTATTGTAAGTAATATTGCTTTAAATTTCATTGCTAACTCCTTTCGACGCAAGTATAGCACTGAAATATATTAATCAATCTTAAATCGAAACCGTTTGCGCAAAAAAAAATGCCCGAAGGCATTAAGACGTTGGAGAACAGGTAAGGTTGTTATCTTGAAGCTCAAGCAAAACATTTTCCAAGGATTGTTGATTTGAGACAGGTTGCATCGGCATCAGCATCGACTCATCAATTTGGTCCCCTTCCAGCATCAAGTTTGTATAACCTGAAGCAATCGCATATGCTTTATGTTTATGTTCATACTGATACACAAACATCAATGTCCCATTTACATAGGATTGTTGCGAGTCACGATCACGTGCATTTGCGATGTTCTTAGGGAGAATTCCATAACAAACATATACTTCTTGCGCGTCCGCATTAACCGTTTCCTCGACACGTTTTTTCGCATCACTTCGAAGCACATCCAGATTATTAATGTGCTCAATGTTTTTAGGTACGACCGCTAACGCATCTACATCAAAAGCCATACTAGTTTGTGCCAACATAATTTGATGTTCTAACATAAACGTTTTCCCTGCTGTAGAAGGTTTTACCGTAACAGTTACAGAATCTCCAATTGATAATTCAGATGGATTGACAATGGCATACTCTAACATCGAAAACAATTCCTTCATCGTATCATCAGCCAGCGTAACCCCTGATGTATCCAATTCCGCAATTCCTTCACCATTGGTTCCACTAAATCGCAATTTAAAACCATCAAAAGGATCAAACACGACCTCATTGTGAATTTCTTGAACGGTAAATACTTTTTCAGTAGCCGTAAATACAAGTTTATTGGAGTCCATAAAACGTTGCGTAGACTCGGGAACACGCGCTTTTAAAACAACACGATCGCCAATTTTTAAATTTTCATTTGGTTCTAGCGAATACTTAATCGCCTTGTGAACGCGATTGAGCTGTGGATCGGACTCAATTAATTTTTTATTGATATCAATGTAGCCGCTTGCCCCTTCTTCATCCCCTTGAAATCGAACACTTACATTGGCAAATGGATCAATTTTCGTAATGCGATAGATATGATCCCAAAGAAAATAACCGCCAACAGAAATAAAACCGAGAATCAACAAGATAATCACACAACGCGTCCGATTCTTATTAGATTCGCTGGGCAAAAAGGTTTGTGTCTTTTCATGTGTACTCAGAGTTTCAGAATGATCATTTTGATTTTGCTGATGATGTGACATAGGACCTCCTTTTCTATAATAATAGCATGGAATGAATTGTTATTGTACCTATATACTGTCCTTTACGATACTTTTATTGAACAAAGAAAAAGCACACCGCAGTGTACTAATCTTCGAGCGCAAAAAGCCCTGCTGTATAGCCTGTTGAAAAAGCGGATGTAATATTAAATCCTCCAGTATATGCATTATAATCCATCAACTCACCACAAAATGAAATGGTTGGATTAATTTTTGATCGCATTGTCTTTGGATCAATTTCTTTAAGATTGACGCCACCATTCGTAACAAATGCATGTGCGAACCCACGTGTAGCATAAACGGTCATTGGGAATTTCTTAAGTGTTTGAATTATCTCATGATCATTCTTACAGAATGTTTTGAAGTACGCGATTAAGCGCTTTGGAATGCCTTTTTCTTGTACAAATGCTTCCCAATCCTCATGAAGCTGTAGTTGTTCAAGTGAAACATTGGGCAAGAAATCGATACTTAAATTGACAGGACTCTCCTTATCGAGAATGCGCATGACATAAAAACTTGCCCGTAATGCCGCAGGTCCTGATATTCCAAAATGCGTAAACAGAAGATCATGCGTAATACTGTGCTTAATTTTTTGACCCTTATAAACATGAATGGTTACATCATGGAAGGACAGCCCTTGTAAAGTCTTCTCTTGAACAAATAAATCATTGGAAACTAAAGGAACCTCAGCAGGCACTAAGTCCGTAATTGAGTGCCCAATCGATTCTGATAAGGCATAGCCGTTACCATCTGAACCCGTTCCGGGTAAAGTACGGCTTCCCGTCGCAAGAATCAGATGATCATAAGGGAATTTTTTTGCTTCCGTATAAACAACATTCCGATTCGTATCAATTCCGGTTACAAATGCATGAAGATGTACTTCCACATCTGATTTTTGAAGTTTTCGATTTAAAGCGTCCACAATATCTTGAGATTTGTTACTTTCTGGAAAAACACGGTGATGATCTTCAATCTTTAAAGGACAGCCATTTTCAGGAAAAAAAGACTGAATATCTTGCGGATTAAAATTCGTCAAACTTGAAAAGAGAAATTTACCATTTTTAGGAACATGCTTGATTACTTCTTGATTACTCACATTCGCCGTAACATTACAGCGGCCGCCACCGGTCATACGTAATTTTTTACCCAAACGTTCATTACGCTCCAATAAAATAACATGGGCGTGAGGATGATTTTTCTTCGCCGAAATTGCAGCCATCATCCCCGATGGGCCGCCTCCAACAACAACAATATTTTTCATATAAAACTCCAATCTTTATCTTATTATACATAAAAAGAGTGATGAATTCATCACTCTTGAATTGCAGATTGGATTCGCTTAAGACCTGCCTTTAAAATTGATTGGGGACAGGCTAGATTCATACGCATAAACCCTTGACCCGATTCACCAAATTTTGAGCCCGGGCTCAAAAACACATCGTGTTCCTGAAGCTTTTCGATAAGCTCCGCTTCCGCCAATCCTGAATCACGGAAATCGAGCCATTGAAGATAAGTTCCTTCAAGTGAACATACACGAATTGGTATGTTTTCACGCGCGATAAATGACTTAACCAGTTGATGATTTGCTGCAATCAAACAAACAAATTCATCAAACCATGATTCGCATTGTGTATAGGCAATTTGAGTTGCAGCAAGCCCGAGGACATTTGTATTCAAAGATCCTCCATCTTGCGTTACTGAATCCTGATATTGATTTCGCAGTGATTGTGACGGAATGATCACATGTGCATTGTGGAGCCCTGCAAGATTAAACGATTTGCTTGAGGATACAAAGGTGATGCTGTGATGACGTGCTTTTTTGCTTAAGGTTGCATAAGGTATAAATCTGTACCCGGGCATGATTAAATCACCATGAATTTCATCTGAGAAAACGAGTACATCGTATTTATCACAGATTGCTTCAATTTGTTTGAGTTCATGCTCACTCCATACGCGACCAACTGGATTATGGGGGCTACACAATAACAATACTTTTGTGTTTGCATCTGCTGCTTTCGCTTCAAAATCTTGGAAGTCAATGACGATTACATCATCCACTTCGACAAGCGTGGTTTCAACCACCTTACGTTTTAAATTCTCAATGCTCCGTTTAAAAGGATAATAAACAGGTGACATAATCATCACCCCATCCCCTTCCTTAGTAAACGCTTTGAGGGCATGATTAATCGCCACGACAACTCCGGGTGCTTGAAGGATCCAATCTTGTTTGAGTTCCCATTGATGGCGTCTTTGATACCAACTGATGACGGCCTCATAATACAAAATGCTTGGTGCCGTGTATCCAAAGACCATATCATCCAGATAAGCCTTTAACCCTTCGGTGAGGGCTTTGGGATGATACATATCAACATCCGCGACTGTAAAAGGAAATGCATCAACACCATGGTTGGGCGCATTCTGTTCCATCTCCATCCACTTATATGAGCGGTCATTGCGACGATTACGTATTGTTTTAAAATTTTCCATACAATCCTCCTAATTTCTACTTTAACAATATCTTCACAATCTTGTGTGAATAACAGCAAAAATCTTATGGTATAATACAGATACAAGGGGTGATTTTCATGCAACAACGTCATTGTGATGAATTAATGCGTGTGGGTAATGAATTAAAACGGGCACTTGAAAATGCACTGGCAACGATGGATGGTGCATCAAATTGGGGTCTTCTTGATCTTTTGAGCGGGAATTATTATATGACATTTACCAAATATCATAAAATCGAATCTGCAGAAGCAAATCTTGCGCATGTAAAAGATTTAGCTCGCCAATTTGAATGTGAACTGGAAGCGTTTGATCAAAGCAACCCCCGCACCCTTGATACGACGCCATTTCATACCATTTCTCATTATTTCTTTGATCATCTTTACGTTGATTTTTTAATTCAAGGCAACATCACGGAAGCCAAAGAAGCGCTGAAAGAGATGATTCGTTGTACAGAAAATATTTTAAGAACTGTGAATGCTCAATCTTAAGGAGGCTTTATGATTAAGACGAAAGTTTTTCATGACCATAGTCATCAAAACGAAGCACCGCTCGATGCTTTAGAACAAATGGAACGATTTATTAATCAAGAGGATGTTGAGTATCTCGGTCACTCCCATGCCAACCGTACATCCCGTCAACACTTAATCGGTTGGACGGAAAGTCATTATGACCGTGAAATTATTCTCGTATATAATCAGAAATAAGTCATAACATAAAGCCCTTATTCAGTTGAATTTGAATAAGGGCTTTATTTATTGATTTCGATTCGCGCGGTGAGTAAGTTTAGATGTGGGTATCGCGGAATGCTTGTAAAATACCAAAGGCATCGCGGTGACGCATTAATCTATGATACTGTTTCTTATTGCGAGCATCATCAAGGCGCCGCATTTGATAAGCATGAACATCCATCTGGGATCGGTCAAGTATTATTATTTGATTAAACGCATAAGCAAAGACAACGATGCGATAAAGCGGTGAGATTCCTGTAACTTCAAACGTTCCATCTTCTAAAACATCTTTTAACGTACGCTGAATCTCAGCTTGTATCCCTTCAAAGTGATTCTCTAACACATGATGGTTTAAAAGCTGTTCGATGTGATTAGGCGCAACATTTTCAATCATAAAATGTTCTAATTTTGGGGATGGAATTTCAAAATCAAGATGATCATATTTTAAGGAATCCGCATAGATTGTTAAGATGAGGTTGTCAATGGGAAACGTGGAATCCGTCAAAACCATGGCCTGATAAAGCGTATGCATGCATTGGAGTCCAAATTCTGACATGTGAAGCATCTGCTCCACAAATTGATTTAAAACCCGTGTGCGGGGATCAATGGCAGCATGACGCAATAAATACAACGCACTGAATAAAAGCAACCCCAGCCAAAGACTTGAGAAGATTAAGAGGTGTAAACGGGATAATCCCATCAAATCCCCTCCCGTAATACCCACTAAGATTAAAATTGACGAAAGTCCAATAATCATGCGTTCATTAAACTTAAATGTTAATTTACGTTTTTGATATAAAAAATCAAAATAGCATTCCAAAAAAAACCAAGAAAGTAAGATTGTAAATACCGCAATGGGAATCCCTGAAGTAGGTGACTTATAGAAAAATGAATAATACGCATACGCCATTGCACTTGCAAACAACAGCCATTTAATTTTAAATCTTTGCATATAAGCCCTCCTTAATCGTTCTCATTATATCAAGTTTTATTTCACCCGTCTTTGATAATCATCTCATATTTTATGGATTGCGTCGGTTTTGATCCCAAGTGGTCGCATACATAATTTCAAACGTTGTACGTGTCGTAGAAAACCGTAATAAGTCTCGAAGCGAGACAGAAGACAGTTTGGATGAATGTTTGATCATCATTGCCCATTCCAAAGCGATGGTGGACACTTGGTAAACATTCGCAAACGTATTTTTTAAAACTTGGTTTTTCATATTCGCAAATAAATCTAAAACTGCACTCATTTGATAATCCCATCGCAAGACTTCTTGTTTTCCATCAAAAGCGTTAACAACGACGATTGTACAATAAAGCCCCAGAACACTTCCTTACGGTATTGTAATCCACGTAATAATAGCGGAAAGCACTGCAAGAAAAAACCAAACATTTGTTATTTTCTTCATAAATATCCCCTCAATTATTAGCTTTATGATAGCAACTTTTTGTTTAACATTCGGATTGTAAACAAAGGGTGGGTAATAATTTCATGATTTTTCAAGCGTTTCACTCATTGTTCATGTTTTTATCCGTTATAATAGATAAAACAAGGAGAAAAATATGGCAAATTTAAAAGATTTGGTAAAGCAATTTTTACCACAAGATGAAACAACCGATGCACTCATGGATAACTTCGATGTGAAATCATTGATGGGTCTTGCAAGCAATCCTTCCGCAATGGTTACTGAAATGTTGAAGAAAACAGGTCAAGAAGATTTAGTCCAAAATCTTATGAACCAAGCCCTTTCCCATTTCACAAAAACAGAAAGCAACAAAGGGAATCAATTCTTTGATGTAATCATCCAGGCCATTACATCACAATTAAGTATGGATACCGGTGTTAAGGTTGTAAAATCATTAATGGAAACCATGATTGGTAATAAATCATTTGATGTTGTTAACGATTTAAATCACGCTTTAACGTCACAAGACGTCAAAGAAGAAACACGTGGATCGATCGTTGATACCATTACACAAAAAGCATTTGATTTAGTTAAAGGGGCTTAAAAGCACTAAAGTACAACACTTTAGTGTTTTTTTTGCACCTAAATATCACACATCCAACCTATAATTATCATGCATAGGGGGGGATTCTTATGAAAACTGTTTTATGGGTATTTGGCTTTCTTCTTGTTGATCAAGGAAGCAAGTATTATGTTGCTTCGACTTTGAATCAATCAACGCTTTATCTCTGGGGCGATTCACTGCAAATCCATCCACAAATAAACACCGATTTAAGCTGGATAAACCACTTCTTAAAAGATACATTTAACCTTAGTATTTCAGCTCATTTTATGCTGATGATGCGCGTGTTCATATTGCTCATGATTGTAATGTATTTAATTTACCATGTTGGTATCGATAACCGCCGACTTGATGGTCATTACCGCATCAGCATTGCCCTTATTTTAAGCGCAACCATTGCATCCATTCTCGATCAAACCTTATGGGGTGGTTCCTTTGATTGGATTCAATATACCACGCAATCATTAACACAATTCTCTTTTGATTTAAAAGACTTATTTCTCGATTTAGGGCTGCTTTCACTCGTTGGTGCCATGCTTATAAACCACGAAGGACGCTTATCAGAAATCATTTTTTTACGTAAATGGGTCAATTAGGACGTAAATACGACTGTTAAGCACCTTTTACGTTATTCCGGCTTCCCTTACGATATACTCAATCTATAAATGATGGAGGTCGCGTTATGACAGAACAATATGTTGAAATTCAAGAAGCAATTCAAGCTGGAGAACAACTCTTGTATCAATTGGAACAATCACGTGCTCAATTAAAGAAAGCATCGGATTGGGGCCTGTTTGATATGTTTGGGGGAGGAATGTTTGTGACAATGATCAAACATAACCGTATTAATGAAGCAAAACAACATATGAATGATGCGCAGTTTCTCCTACAACGATTCAGTAAAGAATTACGGGATGTGCACGGTACCTTTGATGACCTTGGTGATTTGAATGGTTTTTGGACCTTTGCAGATTATTTTATGGATGGTTTTTTTGCGGATTATATGGTGCAAACAAAAATAAACAATGCGCTTTCGAAACTTGATGGTTTAATTCATAGTGTTCGCGGTATTGTTAATGACCTCCATCACATGCAATAAAAAAGACGCAAAGCGTCTAAATATTATGAGATCTTCGTTCGGGTATTAGGGCGAAGATTTTTTCAATTGCAGGAGCGCATAGAATGTACAAGGACCAGCCAATCATGCCACCAAAGGTATTGGATAAGAGATCGTTAATATCCGCGACACGACGTGTATACAGCGTTAACTGCATCATAAGTTGGGTCATCTCAATACACAGTGAGAAGGTCATACTTAATAGCACAATTTTAATAAAACTTGGTTTTTTAAGTTTATAATTCATTAAAAAACCAAACGGCACCAACATTACAATATTTGGAATTAAATAATCCATATAACTGGAATACTGACTAACAAAAAGATCCACGAAAAATGGCTGGGTATTGTAATTCAGTCCAAACTTGAGTGCTTGATTTGCAAGAATCTGTTTATCATTCATCGGAATTGGTAGCAGTGCGACTTCAAAAACACCACAAAAATAGATAAAAAACAGACTGTTTATAATACAGTCACTACGTTCTTGTTTTCGAAAGTACATAAAATAACACATGATAAACAATGCAATGTATAAGTAAATGCCGGTATTCAGTTGGACGGGTCCATTGCGAAAAGCATCCAACCATGCACTGATTAATATGATCACCAAAAACTCCTTTACGGGTTACGCTAACTGTCATTGTATCACATCTCTTCCAAGAGACCAATGCGTCTAAAATTAAAGCATTTTCACAAATTTATAATGGGTTGATTCAAAGCCATGCGCTGTATAAAATGCATGCGCTCGTTTTCGTTTTTTATTTGTCGTAAGCTCTAATTGAAGTGCTCCCATTTCAATCGCAAATAATTCCGCATGATTCAGTAAAGCCGCTCCATAACCTTGACCGCGACAGGATGGATTCATCACAAAATCATTAATTTCCGCAATCAAACCACTGTGATGAAGTTGCACATCCACTCGCATATTCAAACACCCCACAACCTCCTGTTTATCTTCATACACAAACATGTGCATGGAGGGATTGGAATAGACCGCATCAAAAGCAGTACAAAATGCTTCATAGGGAAACTCTGTATCCTCTAAATCATTCATTAAATGCCAAATCGCAGGTAAATCATCCATTTGTGTTTTTCGTATCATCACATTTCTCCTTTTAAAAAACAGGCCTTGGCCTGTTAGACATTTATAAGATTCAAAGAACCTTTATTTAATTTAACTAAAATTTGGATGGGTCTTGTCAACACAAGTATTGCAAGAACAACACTTAGACATACTGTTGCATTCATTCCAAAGACCGTATGAATTTGCGTAATCTCTGTAAAGAATTGGTGTCTAAAGAAATATTCCGAAAATGCATAAAGAATTCCAAAATGAATCAATTGACTGATACCTTCCACAAAACTGGTACGACCCCATACCCCTTTCAATTCACATTGAACAAGTATTGCTTTCATTAACTCTAAAATAAAGTGAATAAAAACCATTGCCATAATATACATTAAGGCTTCGCCATCAAACATAAACGCAAACACGCCAAATACAACTGCATGCACCCCAATATGTGCAATCAACCAAGAAAATGATGAGCTCTTGTTCTCAAACATTTTATTGGATTGTAGATGGAAATCTGCAAGAATATGTAGAATGGCAACATATAAAAACAAATTAATCATAACCTTCTCCATTCGTTCCCACTTCATTAGAGTATACATGAAATGTTTTTATAATATCAAGTATTTTTTACAAAAATAAAAAGGCAAGTGGTGACTTTGCCTTTTTAGGAGAATTATTTCATAAAAATACGAATGCGATCCATTGCGACAAGGGATCCATTATACAAGACACTTGCGGCAACAACGGGCATATAAATAAAATAAAGTGCATAAGCTTGCTGGTTCGATGGTACAAGACCCTTCGCTGCAAGAGCTAAAAGCAAGAGAATCGAAACCGCATTAATAATGAGAGGTGGTAACCATCGTTTGGAGGTCACTTTATTCAACAGGAATGTCGCTAATACCGATAAACCCATAAACACGATTCCATAATAGAACCATCCGATAATTAATTGACTTAAAGTCATCAAACCAACTCCTTCTAGTTTTCGTTCATCGCTTTCACAAAGCGATTTGTGATTTCTTGAGGTCGTGTAATCGCACCCCCTACAGTAACACAGTGAACCCCACATTCAATCGCTTTTCGCGCTGCTTCAGGAGCATGAATTCGTCCTTCCGCAATCACGGGTATGGATACGTTTTGAACTAAGTCTACCATCAGTTGATAGTCTGGTCCTTCCAGTTGGGGTGAGTAATCGGTATAGCCACTGAGTGTTGTTCCCACACAGTCCATACCGATCGCTTCACAATGCATCCCTTCTTCTAACGTTGAAATATCACCCATTAAAATACAGTCTGGATATTTCGTCTTAATTTCGTGAATAAATGTTTCGATGGTTTTACCATCGCCACGCGGTCTTAAGGTTGCATCCAAGGCAATAATATCACAACCGGATGCTACGAGCGCATCAATTTCAGTCATGGTTACTGTGATATATTGTTGGTAGTTTGGATAAGGTTTTTTAATAAGCCCGATCACCGGAAGATCCACTGCAGCTTTTATTTGCTTGATATCCGTAACCCCTTGTGCTCGTATTCCTACAGCACCTGCTCGTGCTGCTGCTTGAGCCATTAACACCATGATCCCACCCTCTTCACGATAAAGAGGCTCATCGGGAAGGGCTTGACATGAAACGACAAGACCCTTCTCGAGTTGTTTAAAAATACTATGCTTTTTCATATGCTTATCCTTTCACAGCACCTACTGTAACACCTTGTGTAAAGAAGCTTTGGAAACAGAGGAACACAACAATCATCGGTAAGGATGCAAGTAATGCCCCTGCCATTAGAAGTCCGTAGTTTAATGAGAACTCTGCAGACTGTGCCATGGAAGCAAGGCCTAATGGAAGTGTCTTCATAACTTCCGAGTTTGTAAAGACAAGTTGTGAGAAGTAATCATTCCAACTTGAAATAAAGGTAAAGATTGCAAGCGCTCCAATCCCTGGTTTTACAATTGGAAGTACAATGTGCCAGAATTTCTTAATTTCACCACAGCCATCGATGTCCGCAGATTCTAACAAAGAATCTGGAACAGCATGCGAGAATTGTTTCATTAAGAAGACGCCAAAGGGCCATCCAACTGCTGGAAGAATGAGCGCTGCATACGTATCCATTAACCCAAGTTCGGTAATAAAACGTAGAAGCGGTATTAAGATTACCTGTTTTGGTAAAGCCATCGCAGCAATAAAGATTGCGAAGATCAGCTTAACCCCAGGGAATTTTTTCTTCGCTAAGGCATATCCAGCAAGCGAAGCAGTTGTACACACTAACAATGTCGTTGTTAAGGACACAAACACTGAGTTAAAGAACCAGCGAGCGGTTAGTGGTTGTAGTAATAATTTATAGTTATCAAATGTTGGATTTAAAGGAAACCACTCGGGTGGCAAGGCAATCGCAACATCTTGTAATTTAAATGAACCGGATGCAATCCAATAGAATGGAAAGATAAAGAATATGGTGAGTGCGACTAAGAATATCATTGAAATGATATTAAAGAGTCCAAATTTTTTAAACTTCATATATGTTCCCCCCTAATAATTAACGTCATCGGACAAGAATTTAAATTGTAAGGTCGAGATAATTGCGATAATTACCGCAAGAATAACTCCCATCGCTGACGCCTTTCCATATTCTTGTAGAATAATCGCCGTTTCATAAACCAGATACATTACGGTTGAGGTAGAGTAGTTTGGTCCTCCGGCTGTCATTAATTGAATCAGAGAGAAGATTTGGAAACTGTTGATGGTTGTTGTTACCACAATATAGAGTGTGGTTGGTTTGATCAGTGGCCAGATTATTTTTCTAAAAATAACCCAGTTTCCAGCACCATCAATGCGTGCAGATTCCAATAACTCTTCTGGAACGTTTCCCAAAGCTGCAACATACAGAATAATGGGTTGTCCAAGACTTGTGGTAATAAGGACTGCAATAATTGCATAGATTGCGGTCTTAGAATTTCCAAGCCATTGTACATTTTCACTAATAAGTCCTACATTTTTTAGGATATAGTTCAAGATTCCAAAATCCGGGTTATAAATCCATAGCCATACGACTGTAATGGAAACAACCGAAGAGATTGCAGGAATATAGAATACACCCCTAAAGAATGATCGAACTGCAGCGTGTTTATTATAGATATGGATTGCGATAAAGAGTGCCAACATTACCACAATTGGTACCGCCACTAAGGTGATAACCGCTGTATTTCGCATTGATTTTAAGAATATATCATCATGCATTAAGTTTGCGTAATGATTGAGTCCATAGAAGACCTGGTTACGTCCTCTAAATCTGAAAAATGATAAGTAGATCCCTTTGACCATGGGATATAAAACGAATGTCACGAAGAATAACATTGCAGGGAGTAAGAATAAATACCCACTGGTATCAATATGCTTCTTTTTAATTTTCTGTTTTAATGCCTTCATACATATCCCCTTCTAATAAAAATGGGAGATGAAACAAACATCCATCTCCCATACTATGATTGATAACCTATTGTGCTTCTTTAATTGTATTATTTGCTTTTTCTACAAATGCATCCGCTGCGGCTTTCGGTTCTGCTTCACCACTCATTACAGATTGTAACATTGGGAACCAGTAAGGACGCATTTTTGCATAACCTTCAATGGTATTGTAGTAAGGACCAAATTGAGGTGTGAGTGATTCTGCGAATTTAAGTTCTGCATCATCGTATAATCCTGTTTGACCTTGTTGTGCTGAGAAGTTTCCTGTTGCAAGAAGTGTACGTTTACCCCAGACTTCATCATTAATCATGAAGTCTGCGAATTTTTGAGCTGCTGCTGCTTTTGCATCGTCACCGTTGTCAAATACAGCAGGACCAGCAACTAAGAATTCATATTTAGGTGCTTTCGCATCATTTGGATAAGGTAAGAAACGTGCATTCATGTCGGAACCTTGCATGTGTTGTGTACGAAGTCCTGGAGATGAAAGAATTGAAATTGCGGTTTTATTGGATTTGAAGTATTCTTGACCGTCTTTTGATTCAAGACCTTGTCCACTTCCAAGTAATCCCTCTTTTGAAGCTTTAGCTACCCATTCAAGACCCTTAACACCTTGTTCGTTATTAATGGTATATTCTGAGATTGCTTCATCTGTAATCCATGATCCGTATAAGTTTGAAACAAAGGCACGAGGACCTTGATCCCCTGCTGCTGATTTTGCATAAAGCAATGTCGGAATCATTTCTGGATCTTTTTCTTTAACTGCTTTTAGGAATGTCTCAAATTCATCAACAGTCCAATTACGTCCTGGATTGTCTTCTTTATCTAATGGAAGAAGATCTGTAATCCCTAACTTATCTGTTACATTGGTATTTACAGCCATTAAGAATGGTGCAATCCCTTGTGGGTAAAGATAGAGTTTGTTATCAAGACTACTTGCTTTTACTGCAGATGCATCCAGTTGTTTTGTATCCACATCTGCAAATTCTTTGAGGTAACCCTTTGAAGCCCAGTCAATGACACGTCCTGGAGCATCATAGATTACATCAGGATTTGTTTTGGATTGAATTGCGGTTTCAACTTTAGCTGGACCATCTGTAAAGTCAATTTTTTGGTACTCAACTTTAATTGTTGGGTTCTTTTCCTCAAATGCTTTAATAAGTGCTGCATCGTAATCTGCTGAATCTGGAAATTCTTGATCATTGGTAAAGTTTGGGAAGTTCCAATATTTAATGGTTACTTCTTCAGAATCATTCTTTTTACCACATCCTGTTAACAATAACGCTAACGCTGCTGTTGTAATAACACCTTTCGTAAATCGTTTCATGCTTTTCCTCCTCTAACATGCATATCAAGCATTTGGATATGCTGTGCGTAATTTCATAATAGCATCTATTTATATCTTTGCAAGCGTTTTCATAAAATTATTTACAATTTCATAATTTATGAAATTCATTTTCGTATTCACGCTTTGGATTTTACTTTTATTAAAAAAATTTTCGTAAAATACGGCTTTAAATAAACCTATTCTTCCGTTTTCTCATTGGCTTTCTTAATAATCGCATCAACCGTCTGGCTCATTACATAACTGTATTGATCATCTTCCAATAATTTCATGGAGATAATATCAACAAGATACATAATCGCAAACTGTGAATTCACAAAACGTTTGTTGTCGATAAATAAACTGTTGTATACAAACATTTGATAGTCACTAATATGGGCCAATTCACTTTCTGAGAAACTGGTCATGGACAGTATTTTAGATCCATTATTCTTCGCTGTTTTCACAGCATTAAGGACTTCAATGGTTTTCCCCGATGTGGAGATACCAATCACAAGATCTTTTTCTTTGGTAATGGTTGAATTAATCAACATCATATGGGAATCGGTAATACCGGAGACATTGAACCCCATACGTAATAATCGTTGCGTCATTTCCATCGCTGTGAGCCCTGAACTCCCAACGCCATAGATAAAGATTCTCTGAGCATCTTTTAAAGCTGTAATCACACGTTCCAACTCTTCTTTGTTGATGTTTTTCTTGGTACGATCAATCACGCGATTGTAGTAGGAATAAACACTATCAAAGATATCCGAAGACTCAAGCGGTATCCCATCTTGTTCTGCAGCAGAAATTTGAATTTTCATATCAACAAAACTCTCACACCCAATCTTGCGACAAAAGCGTGTAATCGTTGCACTGGAAGTTCCCGTTTGTTCCGCCAATTTGCCAATATTAATATTTCTTATTTCATTATTTTTTTGCAGAATGTACATGGCAATTTGTTTCTCTTTCTGAGAGAAATTGACATATTGTTTTTGTATTTCATCGAGGATATCCATGTTATCCTTCCTTTCTTCTTAAAAAATGATAGAGTGCACCAACCATTCCGGCATCATTTTTAAGTTTCGCAAATTGGATGTTTGCGGTATTAAAGGATGGGATCATGGCGTTTTCAAGTGCAGCTTGAATCATTGGTTCAAGATAATCCTGCTGCGCCATAATTCCCCCACCAAGGACGATCACCTCAGGGTTGATTAAGTATTGAATCGTAGCAAGACCTTGAACTAAATGATCTACAAATCGTGTAAGTGCTTGTTGACAAATAAGATCCCCTCTTTTTGCATTGGCAATTACCAATCGTCCATCAAAAACTTGATCACTGGGATGATGTCTCATCACATCTTCAACCAATGCAGTTGTGGACGCTAAATCTTGAAAATATGCGTTCTTTATTGGAATGTAACCAACTTCCCCAGCCGTACCGCTTGCACCATGCCAAAGATTTCCTTCAAACATTAATGCACCACCAACCCCTGTACCGATAGTGAGGCATACCACAGATGATGCACCGCGTGCAGCACCCTTCCAATATTCACCCATACAGGCACAATTCACATCATTCTCTACAAAACATGGAATGTGATAAGTTGATTCGATTATTTCTTTAAGCGGGGTTCCCGTGTAATCGGGAATCGTATACCCCGCATATTGAATCGATCCGGTTTCTAAATCCACAACACCAGCCGTAGAAATCGCAACACCATCGACATCTAAATCCTGTTTTAAAATTTGGTGCAAGGTATCAACAATTTCATGATTACCAGGTGTTTGCTTTACAGAAAGGGTTTCTGTTTCAGTTAATGCATCACCCAACTCGTTATAACATGCATGTTTTATCGAAGTGCCTCCGATATCAATGCAACGGTAACGCTTCATGACAAACCTCCTTTATGCTTTTACATACATTTGGTGAATCTCAATAGCACGTTTACGTTGTGCATCTTGAGGTGCTTTCATGGGTTCGCGACAAATACCTGCATGAACCCCTTCCTCCGCTAAGATTAATTTTAATGTGTTGTAGAGGCCATTATCTAAGACCGCACTGATTAAGTCATTTGTCTCTTTTTGAAGTTGTAATGCGGTTTTTAAATCCCCTGCGTCCACAGCATCCATCGTTTGACGTGCTTTTAATGCATTCACATTAAAGGTTGAACCAATCGCACCATCAACACCCAATGCACACGCTGGCAACAGCATCTCATCAAAGCCTGCATAAATTAATTTCTCAGGGAATGTTGATCGCATACGCTCAAGAAGATAGAAATCCGCAGCCGTAAACTTAACGCCCTTAATTTTCTCGTTTTCAAAGAGCTCTGCAAATTGATCCAATGAAAGGGATACACCGGTTAGATAAGGAATTGAATAAATAATCATCTCTGTATCAATATCTTCTAAGATGCGGTTGTAGTAATTTTTAACTTCCTCAAAATCAAATTTGTAATAGAAAGGCGTAACCGCTGAAATTGTTTTATATCCGAGATCCGTTACAAAACGTGCAAGTTCTTTGGCTTCTTTAAGGTTTGTGGAACCTACTTGCGCAATCAAATCACATGCCCCTTGTGTTTCATCAAAAGCAATCTCAAAGATACGTTTTTTCTCTTCAGTAGAGATTAAGAAGTTTTCCCCCGTACTTCCTCCGACATAAAGACCATCGACGTTATTATGATCAATATTGTATCGGACAATTTCACGTAATCCTTGTTCGGAAAGATTTCCGTTTTCATCAAAGGCAACCAGTAATGCTGAATATAGTTTTTTCATTTTCCACCTCTGCGACTTTATTGGTATCGCTTACATTTGGAGTATAGCATCGAAAATTGTTTTAATCAAGATGATTTATTGAAAACAAATACCAATGGAGTAAGCCCTTTCATACTTGTGTATACTATCTTTAACTTTGTAAATGATTACCATATACAAAAAGAACCACTATAAAGTGGTTCTTCGGTTTATTTTTCTAATTTTAAATCCCATCGAAAACGGTTTTCATTAAAATTATTTTCGTAAATATATTTTTTATCGGTTACCGCTTATTTAATAATATCGAGGAAATCAAGCAGGTTCTTAATTTCAAAATCCGGTTTAATATCCGTGGGGTTTGCTTTCCCTTCAGGGTTATACCAACATCCTGTAAGTCCGGCATTCATGGCACCATAAACATCTGCTTTAATATTATCACCCAATACAATTGTTTCGGCAGGATTAAACGGTTGCATTTCTTTGGCGACGATTTCAAAAAACTCAATCATCGGTTTCGCATACCCAAGTTCTTGAGAAATAAAGATATGACCAAACCAATCACGAATGTTTGCGTGATCCAATCGTTTATACTGTGTATCGGTAATCCCATTGGTCACAATGCCTAAACGATAGTCATCCTTCACTGCCGCAAGCAATTCCATTGCACCCGGCATAAAGATATTATTTTCTTCAATCAATGTTCGAAACATTTGATCCATCTCACGACCTGTATACGGTAAATCAAAGGATGCAAGGGATACACCAAAGCGCTTGTCAAGAATGGTTTGTTGATCAATCTCGCCACGTTCATGGGCTTCCCATAACTGATGGTTCACGTCGTAGTAGTAATCTAAGACTTCTTCTGTATACGGTACCTTAAGCGTTTCAAATAACTGCTTAAGTGCGATAGTCTCAGATTCTTTAAAATTTAACAGGGTATTATCAATATCAAAGAGTAATGTAGTATATGTCATAATGTCCTCCAAATCCTATTTATTCTATCATAAATTACTACCAAACGTGATATGATGACCATAAATTGAGCCATTCTTGGTACATTTTCTTTTGGAGGTCTTTTATGAATACAATACCCACACGCAAGCAATTGCGTCAGAATCTATCCCGTTACATCCTTCCTTCAATTGGAGCGATGATCTTTTTTTCTTTATATACCATGGTTGATGGAATGTTTGTCGGTAAAGGGGTCGGTCCTCAAGCTTTAGCTTCCGTAAACCTCTCAATGCCCTACATTAATATGATCTTTGCGTTTGCATTAATGATTGCGGTTGGGGCATCAACCCGCATCACCTACCACTTCGGTCAAAAAAACTTTCATGAAAGTAATGTCATCTTTTCCCTTGGTTTTTGGTTTTTAGGGATTTTCGCACTGATCTTAGCCCTATTCATGGGGTTTATGCACAATCCATTCATTCGTGTGCTAGGGGCCACACCCGATACCCTGAACTATGTTTCTCAATATCTTAGGATCATGATTTTCTTTAGTCCATTCTTTATGTTGACCTATTATCTTGAAGTATTGGTTAAAGCCGATGGTGCTCCCGGTTTATCTTTACTGGGTATCATCTTAAGTGCCTTTGTGAACATTATCTTTGATTATCTTTTCGTAATTCAATTTCAATGGGGCATTCAAGGTGCAGCGATTGCGACCGGTATTGCGCAAGTCTTTGGCTTTATCTTCTTCTTATCGTATTTCCAATCTTCGAAGTCCACACTCAAATTCATCAAGCCTACATGGAATATTAAGACGATCAAAACCATGATTCAAATCGGCATTCCAGATGCCTTAACAGAGCTTTCTTCTGGATTTATTACCTTTGTCTTTAACCTCGCAATTGCCTTCTATTTTGGTTCCAATGGTCTTGCTGCCTTTGGCGTCTTAATGTATCTAACCAATCTTGTTACGGTTACCATGATTGGGATTAATCAAGGAATTCAACCCTTAATTAGTTTTTATCACGGTCAAAAACAAACAAAGCTTATGGATTGGATTTTAAACGATGCACTCTTTATCAGTGTGCTATGTGGTCTAGGATTCTTTATCCTTTGTCAGACTTTACCCGAAGTTCTTGTAAGTGGGTTTATTAATGTGGAAAACATTGAACCTTTTAACCTTGCGGTTAAAGCATTACCCATCTTTAGCTATGGTTTCCTTTTATCTGGAATTAATATTGTCTTAGCCGGCTATTTTACTGCACTGGAACGTATTCGTCCGGCAATGCTTATTTCAATGATGCGTGGCTATCTTCTTGTAGCGCTGTGTGTAATCAGTCTTCCTTACTTATTCGGTGCAAGCGCGATTTGGTTGGCTCCCCTAACGTACGAATTGCTTACCCTAGTCGTTTCATTAATCCTATTTAAACACTATAAAAAAACAGCCTAGGCTGTTTTAGAAAAAATGTTTAAACGCATAATAGGTTCCATACTCCCAAAAAGGCCAGGAATGATCCCCATCATCAAGATAATGAACATCGACCTCTGTATAGGCCTCTAAATCGGCGACAAAGCGTTTTACTTCTGAAATCGAAACGGCTTCATCCATTCCACCTGTCATAACCAAAAAAGACACAGGTAGGTTTTTTGATTGGTATGACGCTAGACTTGCACTTGGATGTTGGCGATTCCAAAGTTCATGATCAAATACATCATTTTGATCTCGGAATACATGCCACTCATAAGTTACGGTAGTGGGTGTCATGGTATACCAAACTGCCGGTGATAAAGCCATTACCTTTGAAAAATACTCAGGATAGCGTAAAGCTAAATTACTTGCCCCATAACCTCCCATAGATAAACCACCAATAAAGCGCTTGTCTCGGGTAGGCTTAAGCTCTAAACGTGCTTCAAGCGTCGGAATGAGATCTTCAATCACGGCCGTTTCCATTTGAAAACAACGACTGTTTAGATAAAATGAGTTAAAGCCATCTATAAAAATCACAACACATTTACGACATTCACCCAGTTCCATACACTCATCCAGAAATTCCGGCAACAAAAACCGCTCCGTCATATTACGATGGTTTCCGGTTGCCCCGTGTAATAAATAAACAACAGGAAGCGTACTGATTGATTCCTCACCATCTAAATATGGACAGTAAGCACTGTAATTCCAATCAAATCCTAATGATGGTGAATAGATTGTGCCATCGACCATCTCACCTTTTTTTTCCATAGAACCCCTCTTTTCTATTTTGAATACTAGTCGATATTTTTAACTTCAAAACCACCTAAAAATTCTTTCCAACCTTCAGCGGTTTTACCGTTATCTGCTACGAAATAACGACGGATACCATTTGAATTCGTTTCACTTTGGTCCGAATTCGTAAATGCATCACGACTTGCTTTAATATTGTTGTTTAAAACATCCCAGAATGGATTGGTCTCATCTTGAAGAAGTTCCTTAAGGGCGTCACGATCTAAATATCGAATACTACCCCCTCGTGTTTTGGATAAATCAATAATGTCTTCGAAATCACTCTTTGAAAGTGAGATGTTTAATAGGTGATCCATCAGTTCGTCAAACATATAGATTGAGTCTACATAATTCGTGTCTTCATCGTATTGAAGTAAGACACGCTTACCATTCTTTAACTCAAGAAACTCATAACCTGTTGAAAATGGTGGCAGCTCTGTCAATTTCTTCAAGGCAATGTCATTAGACTTTTTGATGTTTTCAGTAACAAAAAGCCCCCCGGTATTATTTCGATGATTCAACATATGAACCTTTTGAATTCTTAAGTTTTGACCATTTAAAATCGTCACCGTACCAACTACCAAATCACCCTTTGTATTTTCTTTATAGTAAACTCGACCACTAAGATCATCCATATTCGCATAGGAATAATCCAATGGATTTAAATAAGAATCCAATTCACTTGTTGAATCCAAGCTTGAAATATAAGCTGTATAAGTTTTACCCGCAAAAAATGCATCAATTTCTTTTTGTCCTGTCCCTTGTGATTTTGTGCCACACCCCACCAGCACAAGACTTAACATCACCAAGATGATTCCATATATTTTTTTCATAACGCTCCTCCAATATGTATGGAAATAATAGCTTAGGCACTTATGAAAAGCAATGACTTCACGTATTTATCATACGAACATGACTTATCCTTGAAACCTGTTTCAAAATCACTTATGATGATTGTAAAGAAACAGGAGGGTTTTCTATGAATCCACAACCATATCAGGAAGAAATCTATCATTTACTCCATGAACTTGACATTCCCTATCGCGAAGACCATCATAAACCAATCTTTTCCGTTGAATCCGATGATCTCGATATTCCAGGTCCACAAGTTAAATATTTATTGTTACAACCTAAGAAGACGGATGAATATTACTTAGTCGTCGCACACGATGAAACACATCCTGATTTAAAACAGCTTGCTCAGGACTTGGGAACCAAACGGCTCTCATTTCCTTCGAATGAAGCGATGAAAGATTTATTAGGCATTGAATTCGGTTCACTTACATTGCTTTCACTTATTGCAGACACCGATCATAAAGTCACCCCAATCTTTGATACCGCTATTGACCGCGATGATACCATTGGTCTTCTCGCCAACAACAACACCATCACCTTAACCTTACAGGTTCGTGATGTGGAAAAATACCTCAATCATCTTGGGTATACACCCCGATATCTTGAATTGAAACAAAAATAAAGACCTCCTAGGAGGTCTTTTTAATGATATACAAGTTCAAACTCAATGAGATCTTGATCTTGCATCTTTACGGTAAAACCAAGATCTGTTAAAAGATGAATGGCTGCCGTATTGTGAGGAATGGCATAGGCAACAATCCGCTTTAACGCCAACGTTCTAAAACCATACTCAATGAGGGCTTCGCTCACTTCACGACCAATCCCTTGCTTTTGAGCACTCTGTCGTAAAATACAGCCCATTTCATACGTCTTTAAATGATCCCCAACATCCTCAGACTCCAATTGATGAAAAATAACATGCCCAATCGCTTCTTGAGTTTCCCGATCTTCGATCGCAAACAAAGGGGGATTTTCAATGAGACAGTACGTCTTTAAAAACGCTTTTATTGTTTCATCATCCATAACCGGTTCAATAAACTGCATCACCGTGGAATCATTCAGCCATGTCTTAGCATAATTAAAATCTTCCCTACAAAAGGGCCTAATAATACATTTGTGTGTTTTGAGTTTCATCATTCACCTTACTAATATCATATCAAGTTCATTTGGACTATGCGTGAAAATCTCGTTTGTATTGATTTAGTTGTTTCCAATATACCACCATGGAGTAAAGTAAAACAGAGTATTGTGCAAGGGGAACCGAGAGCCAAACCCCCTGTAAACCTAAGGCATGAGGAAGCACCCCTAACAAGAGTATTGTGGTAAGAATCGGTTCACTGTATATCAGGCGATAAGCAGTATGATTATCCCGCGTCGCATAGGCGTAGGATGTGGAAACACGCAAGAATGCAATCGGGATTAATCCAAGTAAGAATAAAGGCATGACTTCCGCAATCATCAAGGCAACTTCATCTGATGCACCAAAAAATCCAGGAATCATAAATCTTAAACTGTATAGAATTCCCATACAGGTCAGTGCAACCCCTAACGCAAATCGAATCGCAATGGAAACAATCTCATGAACTTTGTCCATACTGTCATTACCATAATAACGACTGATTAAAGGTTGGCATCCATCACCAATGCCTTGAAGTAAGAGTTGAACACTAAAGACGACATAACAAATAACACCATAACTTGCAGCAGCGACATCCCCTCCATATTGAATAGCGGATTGGTTTAATACTATAATCATTAAATTCGGTGCTAAGATGAGCCCAAAAGGTGAAAGTGAAACCTTAAGGACTTGAATGATTGAATCGCGTGTAATGTTTATTTTTTGTGTACCACCAAATGGAACATGTTTAAACATATAACCGATACATAATAGCATCGTTAACGCTTGGCCAATAATCGTCGCATAACCCGCTCCAGCAGTTCCTAATTTAAGGACCGAAACAAAATAACCATCCAAGATGACATTCGTGATAAATCCGGTAATCATCGCAACCATCGCAAACATTGTTCCACCATAATTTCGGATAATGGGAACCAAACCGGTCGCAAGAATTTGAAATATCGAAAACAGAATAATAATGCGAATGTAGTCTGCAGCATAATCAAGAAGACGTCCTTGCGCACCAAAAAACGTTAAAATTTGAGGATAGGTTTTAAAGAGCAAGACAAAAGCTGCAATCGAAGCACCCAAAAGCATGGTCACCGTTGTTTTGAGAAACCGTTCTTGTTCTTGTCGATCATGAGAGCCAAGAGCAATCCCTATTTGAATCGCACCCGCAAGGCCAATTCCCGTTCCTAAAGCCTGTATAAAGGACGTAATCGGATAAGCTAAATTAATTCCAGCGATGCCTAAATCGCCTACATTTTGACCAATAAACCATCCATCGACAATGGCATATAAACCCGAAAATGCGAATGCAAACATCGCGGGTAACACATTGCGATAAAAATCTTTACGCATATCATAAACCTCTATTATTTTCTAAACATAATGATAAGTATAGCAGATTTTATTTACATCGCAAGACACACCACTTAGCAAGAATGTTCCTTGTAATCACGTTATATTTGCGTTACGATTGAAGTACAAATAGAAAAAGGAGCAATAGAATGAAAAATCAATACGGACAACAGATTACAGACTTATTGCACGAACTGAATATTGAATATCGTGAAGATCATCATGAACCCATATTTTCAGTAGAAGTTGAAATCCCCGAACTTCCTGGCCCACAAATTAAATATCTTCTTGTGAAACCGAAAAAAACGGAACATGAGTTCTATTTAATTCTTGCGCATGATGAAAAACATCCCGATCTAAAAGACTTACAAGCTCAACTTGGAACCAAACGCTTAACCTTCCCGACCAGTGAAGAGATGCGCGAATTAATTGGCGTTGAATTTGGAAGCCTTACTGCAGCTTCTGTAATTGCGGATAAAAATCATGAAATTACCGTAATCGTGGATGAAGCCATTGATCGTGATGATACAATTGGAATTCACCCAAATGATAATTCGATTACGTATACCATTGCCTTTAAAGATCTTGAACGTTACCTTGATCATCTTGGCTATACACCTCGTTACATTCCATTATTGGATAAAGAATAATTATCATATAGCACATGCGAAAGCGTGTGCTTTTTTTGTGTTTTGAAGCCTTAAATATTGTTTTCTTAAATAATATTAAGAGCGTTGAAATTACGTGTTCAAAACGATTTAATTAGGGTGACATGTCACTTTTTTTCAGTACACAATCTTATGGAATCAAATACTTAGGTTACTTCAAAACCCCTTATTTTAGCTTTAAAAATGATACTTTCTAAGATGCTGCTTCAACATGTTTTCAAACAATCCTTTCTCCAATGAATGCTCCCATCGAGCAAGTCCCATCTACAAATTTTAACTTCTAATTCTTTATTGAATCTCGATCTCATATCATCCTGGCTTGCTTCACGTTTGTTTCGAGTTGTCTGATTATTTTATAATTTAAAACATCTAAACTTTGTGTCTTACCAACATTTTTACTTACACTTATTTTCGGACTGATTTTATCCCTCACATTCGTTTAAAAGACATGCACCATGCATGTCTTTTCTATTTTCATCGCTTCAACATTACCTTAAGTATCTTTGGATAACGTCCCCGCGAAATAACAATCGCCTCAGGATCGTTCTTTAGAAATAATGTTTTCGGATTCAGTTGAGAAATATAATTTACATTTACAATCGTCCCGTGATTTGCCCGTACAAAACGTGCGGCATCTAACACTTCTTCTATTGATTTTAAAGATTGGTTCATGACCGTAAATGTTCCTGTCTCGGTATAAATAACGGGATGACGCTTCTCATAGATGATTGCTTTAATTTGATTTTGTACCAATCTTACCATACCCTCTCGTGTTTTAAAGATGATGCTTTGATCACAGTTCTCAATTTTTAAAATCGCAGCCCGTAATGTTTCCTCAAAAGTTGATTCTATATTTTCTTGAAACATTAATCCATAAATATTAGTTCCATAGACCGTATGCATTACATCATCAAGTGACGATATAAAAATTACGATAAGATTTGGATTCAAACGTTCAAGCGTATGGATACATTCGATTCCTAATTGATCGGGTATGGCTACACTGATGATTAGAATATCAATCTTTAAACATAATGGGTCTGTTTGAAGATCTACAAATTTTTTATATAAGAAACACTCGTTAATGCTATGGCGTTTTTTTATCCGTAAAAGACTTTGGAAAAGCTGGTGCCTAACATCTTCACACTCATGAACAATTGCAATATGATACATCTGTTTCCCCCCTTAGAATATTACTTAATACGCTATAAACAAGTAAAACCCTTAAGAATTTTATACACTACTTTTTAAATAATACGGAGAAACAAATCAATTGAGTAGTTTATTTGTACGAGTGGTAAAAAAAAGATCTCATGAAACTGAGATCTTCGCTTTAATAACATCAAGTGCATAATCAAAAAGTTGCACAGATAACGCAAACGCCTCCGGTAATGTATAACTCACGCCACCATTACATGGAACCTCATCTTTAGCAATGAATTTGATTGAGCTGCACGATTTAGAGGCAACACAACAACCTGATTTCGCATTGGGAACCCATACCTTCAGTGGGATGTCTTGGAGGTTATCACGTGTGATTCTAGTGCCATCAAGGCAAATTATTTCCGAATTGTTCAGTGATAAGAAGCACATGGCATCAAATGCACACATTGCGTAGACTTTCTCAACACCGGGGATTGAAACTTCAAAAGCGGTTTTCTGACCTGATATTGGGTAACATGCCTTACAAGATGCATTAATTAGGTCACAATGGTAAAGTGCTGGTGAACATGATAACCATGCTTCGTCATCAAGTTCCCCTTCTAAAAGTCGCGACACAAATGCTTGATATTCTTTCTGCAGTTCAAATGAAAGAGCTTGATACCGGTCATTAAAATCAGGATTTAAATCTAGCTGTTTTTTTAAGATTTCGTATTGATTCATAGCACACTCCCTTCGCACTTATTTTATTCTAATTGCGAATGATTTGCAACAACTTTCTAATCCTTCAGTTTTTGAGAGAGTTCTAAAAGCTTGTAGACGGTATTGGCGGTTCGGAGTGTTACACAATTATTAATTGATGTACTCGCAGTTTTGGACCAACGGGATTTCGAATAGTATTGAAGGTCTGCGGACCAATAAATAACATCCGATCCCGATTGAACCGATTCAAATTCCGCATTGGCTTCACCCATAACTTCAATAATATCATCTTGTTGTGCTGGTGGAATTATAAAAATTGCAGTGTGATAATAGGCTTTGTTGGCCTTATCCCACCAAGCAGGGGCTTCCTTTAAAACTTGTTCTAGCTGGTCAAGCGTTATAATCACAAGCGGGATTTCGAAATGAAAAAAATCTTTGAGGGTTCCTTCTAATGCTTCTTGCATTGATCTTAATGCTTCGTTTTCACTCTTAAAAATAACATTTCCACTGTTTATGTACGTTTTAACGGAAGTATAACCCAGTGATTCAAAAATCTGTTTTAAGTCAGCCATCGGAACTTTATGCTTCCCGCCAACATTAATACCTCGTAATAATGCAATGTATGTTTTCATAAGCATCCTCGTTTCATCTTTGATTATACGCGTAAACATTTGACCCTACAATCCAGGACGATTTCAATAAAATTTTATTTGTCTTGTTTAACGATATGGTATGCTTAAGAAAAGCGACTAAGGGGGATGTTATGAATATCCGTACATTTCAAAAGAATTTTAAGATTAAACACGAAGAAACCATTCTGGCTTGGATTCACGATGGTCTTATTCCAGGTGCCTATTTTGATAAGCCGAAACAAACATGGGTACTTCCGGATGAAGCTCGACCACCCTATACAAAAGCACGTGCTAAAAACACTTCTGCCATTTACATAAGTATTGTAAGAGGTTGTATTGATCGATATCATGTCCTACCTCAGCTTTATCATCTTAGTCAACAAGAGTTCGATGTTTACATCCAACAACTTCTTAAAGCCAATTTAATTTCGGTTGTCTATCATGATCAGATTGCTTACTATTACGCGACACCCGAGAGCGAAGCTTTTATTGCATCCAAGAATCCGTTGCGTTACCTTGAAACACTCTTAGGTGTCGCAGTGAAAGCGGCAGCCGAAGGAACCATTAAAAGTATGTTTTAAATGAAAAAAGCCAAGGAAACTTGGCTTTTTACGTTTTAAGGACTTCTTTGAGATAACCATCTTGAAATATAAGTTGGGTTGGACATGTAACTGCTAGTGATTGTGCATGGGTAACAAGAATGATGGTGACACCTTGTTCATGAATCGCTTTAAGAATACGCATAATCATCTGCGCATTCTCAACATCCAATGCCCCTGTAGGTTCATCTGCAAGGATAACCGTAGGATTTTGAATCAGTGCTCTTGCGATAGCGACGCGTTGTTTTTGCCCCCCTGATAGTTGATGTGGATATGCATTCTTTTTATCTTTAATATTTAACATTTCAAGTAATTGTCGTGCTTTTTCTTGATGTTCTTTTCGAATTCGTTTTACGGGCAGTAATACATTTTGAATCACCGTCATCGTTGGAATTAAACCAAAGTTTTGCATAATGTATCCAATGGATTGATTGCGATAGTTAGCACGTAAAGCATCATTCCAATCAAGGATGTTTTTCCCTTCAAACAAGACACTTCCCTGTGCATCTTCAATTAAACCAGCAAGGGTATTGAGAAATGTCGTTTTTCCAGAACCGGATAATCCCGTTACGGCAACAAAATCACCGCGTTTAATCTCAATATTTACATTATTTAGAGCATGTACCTTCGCGTCATGATCGCCATACGTTTTTGAAAGTGATTTAATGGTATAAATTGTATCAGACATTTTCTCCTCCAATAATATTTAAAATTTGAATTGCGGTAATGCGTTTGGTGATAAATTGACTTAATAGCGTAACGAGTACGATTAAGATTGAAATACCAATGCCAAGCACAGTCCACGTTAAATCGAGGGTAATGTGCATCGTAGCAATTCCAATCAACGTCGATATAAAGATAAGCCAAAATATCGATTTGAGATATGAACGGATAAGATATTGTTTAGAGTATCCCACAACTTGATATAAAGCAAAATCTAGAGAGCGATAATGAATATCTACAAACACCGCGCAAATCAAGCCAAATAAGCTAAAAATCATATTAATCATTCCCACGCCGAAATAACTCGCCAACATCAACATTTTCTGATGATAGAATCCTTCTTGAATGCTTTTAATCGATGATACTTGGTACTTAAATGTCGGTTCATTTAAATCATTCCTGATGCGTTCCACCTCATCTTCTGAAAGATTCATAAAAAAGAGTTCATCGATAAAATTACTGTTGGTTAATTGGAGATGTTGATTAATGTTTGTGATATCAAAATAGGCAATTTGGTAGTCCTTAGACGAGAGTTCAGTATAGTCGCTGGGACCAAGGAATGTAAATGGCTTTTCAACAACTTCCGCAATTACATAGTTTAACCCTTCTGATTGAATTTGATCCCCTACAGTGTATCGGGAGTTACTTGTAATGATTGGTATCGTATCGGTATTCTGATACCGTTTCACGGATTCTGTATTTATGTTATTAAGTTTTAAGGCCGTTTCGTTTAGGAATATAAGATTTCCAAGTGTATTTGATGAGTGGGAATCAAGATAGAACACAATCAGATGAACGTGGTATTTTTCGTAGGTGGTAGCGAGTTTATTGAGGATATCACCACGATAGAGCTCAGGATTTTCTTCAATTTTCATGGTCTCTTGAAGCGATTCCGGATACTTAGCAGACACGGACCAAGCTGAATCTAATTGAGCATAGTTTTTATAAGGTGATACTTGCCGGTTTAAATCCTCAAAAAGAATGAGCGATACAAACAACAACATCAAAGAGGTCGAGAATTGAAATACTAAACCCACTTTCTTGGTGATATTAAGACCAACACTTTTATTTTTCCTATATGCCCTTAAACATCGCCAAAATAAAATATTGATGATCAACCCCATCACAAGAATCATGATTATTCCCGCTATGATAATCGGCATTCCAATCGGCAATTTAAAATAGTTCAAAAAAGGGACTGACAGAAGTGATGAGAAGATAAACGTTGCGACGAGTTGCACCATATAATCTAAGGTGAAAGAGCGTAGTATTTCTGAATAAGTAAAACCTACAATACGCTTAATTTTAAGTATTTCTCTAGATACAAAAATCCAATATTCTGAGACATAAAAGAGATTCAAAACAATTGAAATGAGTACAATCGAAAATAAAACCAATAAGAACAAATTGTCTTTGATGAAATAAATGAGATTCGATAAGTTGGAAACATTATTTTTCGCTATATCAGAATATTGATTGAAAAAGAACGAAGTACATACAATCATATACAGTGATAAAAGCACATGATAAATTGTCAATAATTTTTTTTTATTCATATTTAACACCCCTTATAATAACTCCCTAGTGTATTAGGGAGTTCCATCGATTAGTATGCGTTACCCCAGGTATAGCACGTTTCGTTATATCCTGAAAAGGCAACTGCATGAACCGATGTATATGGACTTGGACTGTAAGCTTGTTTTTTACTTCGCTTAGATCCTATTTCCGCTGTCGCCGACATATATGAATATTTTGGTTTATCAAAAACGGTAGTTTTTGAGTTACATGCCTTCGACAAAAAATTTGCGCCTGACCAACCGACATTTTCCCAACCTACTTTGGCGAGTGCGGTTGCCTGTGCGCCGAGAATCATCAGTCCAAATAACAGCATTGTCGATACTGTGTTCTTAACACTTCGTCGCAAAATATCCCCCCTTTCACTTTGATTTTATTCTTTGTTTAATAATTTTCAAGTCGATATGATTACATTGCAATCTTTCACGATTACTTTGTAAAGAGACCTGATAATTTAACAAATGGGGATTGACAAAATTTGAAGTCAATCCTAGAATATAGGTGTTGGCACTCGCAACAATAGAGTGCCAGAGGTCGAAATAAAGGAGGAAACGCATCATGATTAAACCATTGTATGACCGCATTTTGTTAGAAGAGATTCTTGCAGAGTCCGCTACTGCAAGCGGAATCTTATTGCCGGAATCCAAAGAGAAACCTTCTATGGCACGCGTTGTTGCTGTAGGAAACGGAACGAAAGATAAAGAAGGTAATACACTTCCCATGGATGTAAAGGTTGGGGATTGTGTCATCTATAAAAAATATGCAACAACAGATGTAACTTATCAAAACAAAGATTATTTAATTATCGACATGAAAGATGTACTTGCAATTGTGGAGGATGATAAATAATGGCTAAAGATGTACGTTATGGACAAAATTCAAGAGATTTACTCTTAAAAGGAATGGACACACTTGCTAATGCGGTAAGTGTAACGCTCGGTCCTAAGGGACGTAATGTTGTTTTAGAGCGTAGTTTTGGTTCACCGCTCATCACTAATGACGGTGTTACCATCGCTAAAGAAATTGAACTTAAAAACCCATTTGAAAACATGGGAGCAAAGTTGCTTTATGAAGTGTCCAATAAGACTAATGATGTGTCTGGAGATGGAACAACAACCGCTACATTACTTGCACAGGAAATGATTCATAAAGGATTAGTGCATGTTGATCGTGGCGCAAATCCCGTATTAATGCGTCTTGGTATTGAAAAAGCATCGCGGGCAATTGCTGACTACCTGCTTGAAAACAGCAGTAAAATTGAGACAAGCAGCGATATCGCAAACGTTGCCTCAATCAGTGCTGGTAGCGAAGAAATCGGAGCAATCATTGCGGAAGCAATGAAGAAAGTTGGAAATGATGGTGTCATTACAGTAGATGAATCCAATACATTTGAGACTGAATTAGAAGTTGTGGAAGGACTTCAATATGACAAAGGTTATATTTCACCTTATATGGTTTCAGATCGTGAGACCATGGAAATTGAGATGGAAAACCCTTATATCTTGGTTACAGATCATAAAATCTCAACAATCCAAGAAATCCTTCCCCTCTTAGAACAAATTGTTCAACAAAATAAACCATTCTTTATTATTGCTGAGGATATTGACAATGATGTTGTCTCAACACTTGTAGTCAATAAACTCCGTGGAACCTTCAATGTAGCCGCAACAAAAGCACCAGGATTTGGAGACAATCAAAAAATGATGCTTGAAGACATTGCGATTGCGACAGGCGCTACATTCATCAGTAAAGAACTTGGAATGAACATCAAAGAAACTGAAATCGAACAACTTGGAACGGCTTCAAAAGTAGTCATCCGCAAGGACGAAACAACCTTAATTGGTGGAGCAGGAACCAAAGAGGCCATTGAAGAACGTGCAAGCGAAATTCGTTCTCAAATAAACAATGTAAGCAGCGACTTTGATAAGAAAAAATTTGAGGAACGTCTTGCGAAACTTACAAATGGTGTTGCTGTCATAAAAGTTGGAGCAGCAACTGAATCCGAAATGAAAGAGAAAAAGCTACGCATTGAAGATGCACTCAACGCAACCAAAGCTGCGGTTGCAGAAGGTGTCGTGCTTGGTGGTGGATATGCCCTTACTCGCGCCTACATGGATTTAAAAGATAACCTCAGTTCAGAAAATCAAGACGAAAATAGAGGTATTAAAACCGTCTTTGAATCAATCCTAAAACCATTATGGCAAATAGCTGAAAATGCTGGATTTGATGGAGATGAAATCGTTACAAAACAACTTGAATCAGAGTTGAATATTGGATTTAACGCAAAATCAGGACAATGGGAAAACCTTCAAGAATCAGGAATTCTTGATCCTACACGCGTAACACGCAATGCACTGCTCAACGCTGCATCGATCGCATCCCTATTCCTTACAACAGAAGCTGCAGTTGCATCGTCAGTTGAAGAGAAACAAATCACTCCTGAAATGCCACCAATGTATTAACAAATAAAAAATGGAAGCCCATAAAGGGCTTCCTTTCTTCATTTATAGACTTCCTATAAAATCAATAATTTGAAATAGTATCTATCATAAGTGGTCAGTACTAGAGGATATCTTATTTTAGAGTTTTTAAAAAGAGGTAAATGCTATGAAGTTTGAGAATAAAAAAGAAATAACTAACGAAGATTTAAATGTCTTCTTTCCACGGAGAACGGTAAAAGAACAAAATTATGAAATTTGGCGATGTTAATAGAGTTATACTCCTCACAGACTATGAACAGAGAGTTGTCGATCCTGATTACATTGGTAAAATAGAATTGCTGATTTATGATCTAGATGAGGACTTTGAATACAAGTATTATATCTTTGATGATTTACTGAGTGAGACGGTTGATTGCTTTATTGAGAATTTGAAGGTCTAACGACTAAAAAGAACTATCTCCTAAATTGGGATAGTTCTTTTTGGTCTAATCTAAATTGACCTACTATAAATTACATCTGAAGAGGTTCTAATTGTTAAAATGTGTTAGATTGGCACTAATGCTTGTTTGATTTTCTGAATAATAAAACGCCAATTCCTGAAATTAAGAAGCCAACAGCTATCAAACTAATTCTCGCGATTAGATCTACCATCTCTAAATTACCTTGTATATTTAAGACTCTGTAAAAAATAACATCTGTAATAATAAAGCTACCTAAGGTACTTCCTCCGAAACCAGCAAGAGCAAAACCTAGAAATATTAAAAGAAATGAAATTGATTTTTTTTCAGTCATGAATTTTCCCCCTGCTTTTGTATCTTAATTATAAGCATCAATATAGAGAGTTTCAATAAACACTATCACCGAATAATTCAATCTTAACCGTAGATATCCACTTTGATTTTTTAGGTGATTGCTAGATTTACGGCTACATCAAGATTTCAACTTTTTTATATTACTTCATCAGTTTTCTTGCTTCTTCTAGATCAATTTTTACTTTATGACCGTGCTTTTGCAACATATATAATAACTCTGAGCCATTAATTAAAGTGATCGGTTTATCTTTGGCAAATCCATATGAATCTGCACCATAATTCGAAGTCGTAACTAAGATGCCTTTATTGGCCCCCTCATTTAAGAGCGTCCCATATAAATCTCGAACGGCTGAAACCCCCACTACATTAGTATATCGCTTCGCTTGAATAATTATTTTTCCACCTTTTAGAGGATCTGGATCAAAAGCGACAGCATCAACGCCACCATCCCTGCTTGCTTGTGTAATTTTGACTTCGCCACCATTACTGTTAAACTCTTTCTCAAATAATTCACGAATTAGATTTTCGAAATCCATCCAGTCTAAACTCGCTAAATTTGTATCATCATCCATAGTATTAATGATTTCATAGCCATCAACAAATCGATCGTCCTCTCTATTGATTCGCGCTATTGGAGCTACTGGAGTCAACGTAGTTAATTTTGTAGCAGATATCCCTTTGTTTTTTCTGAACCATTCCTTAGGATCAATGTTTGCTAGATTAATGATTTCAAAATCAGATTTTTTTACCTCTGTAGACAAGATGAAAGGCGAATGATTTAATCCAGTTGATAGATCAACCGTCTCTATAAATCCATTAATAATGACACTCTCTACATAATTATATCTGTTATCGGAAATAAATATATTTTTTAAAACAACAAGAACTAAACTATAAATCACTTTTTCGTATAGTTTATCAATATACGTCTTTGAAAAAGCTACTTCTTTAAATTCTTTACGCGATTTAATATATTTAACTTCTTTAATGGTTGGTAGATCTTCGATAGTCGGGAGTTTTAAATCTACAATTAAATAATTTCCTCCCACATTATATTCTACGAAACTATCACGAGAATATTCGACTGGGAAAATTAGCTCATCAATAATTGATTGGAAGTATACCTCAATACTTTCCTGGTTTCCCTCAGAAAATTTTTCTCTTAATAAGTCTATGTTTTTGTTTTCTAATTCTCTTTCGTTATCATAGTTGAGCTTATCATGCTTCCATTTTTCAACAAGGCCCTCATATAAAGCAACTTTCGACTGGTATCGTTGCTCCTCATTTTCTACGAATTGCGACCATTTTTCAACATCAGCATTGAAGAGTTCTAAATTTTCGTTTTGATTTCGCTCACGATTATCTTTACTTAATAATTTTATGAAACCGAGTTTTTTATTATATTTAAAATCACTTCGTTTTGGTTTTGGTTGTGGTTCTGGCTTTTGTGGTTTCACAGGTTTCTGAACATCAAAATTCTCAAAATTTTTTAATGTATCCCAATCAAATCCTCCAAAAAGAAAATCATTTTCCAGTATTGATTCCAGCATTTTTTGTTTTTCTTCTGCCTCATACGTTAGTGCAATGGCTTCTTCTTGATTATCTGCATGTTCCTCTCGAACTTGTTCATTCATTAATCTCCGAGAGGCAACCTCTTGTTTTCGTCTCCACTCTTCGTCCCATTGGTTCTCTAAGAGTGCAACTCTATTTTTTAACTCACGTCTGTTTGGTGCCTTAATGATTCTGTGTTTATTAAGCCCCTCATGCGTTACTGTTTGTCTATAATAATATTTAGTCATGTACTCTCCCCTCATAGTTATAAACTTCTACAATCTACACTATCATATTTCTCTATTTTATGCTCGTATTAATGGCCTTTAATTAATCAACGCAACAAATAGTAAGAAATCGAAGTTCTTAATCGGGTAGTTTCAACGTAGTGAATAGACTTATTATTCAAGGTCTTGATTCGTTTCAAAGCTGCACCGCACGAATCCCATTTAATAATGTACTTTATGATTTACAAATAATGCGTTTAAATCAGAATTATTTGTTATAATTTATCTAGTATACTTAACAAATTATGGGAGGGTATTATGAACAAGTCTATGGTAGCAATTAATAAATTTAGAGATGAACGAAATTGGCGACAGTTTCATAATGAAAAAGACCTGGCTATTTCTATCTCGTTAGAGGCAAGTGAACTTTTGGAACTGTTTCAATGGAAAACAGCAGACGAAGGTAAAGAATTCGTCAATGAAATTAAGGAAGAACTCGCGGACGTGTTAATTTATGCATATATGATGGTAGACAATATGAATCTCGATATCGATGAGATTATTTCAGAAAAACTTACTAAAAACGCTAAGAAGTATCCAATATCAAAGAGTTTTGGTAACAAAAAGAAGTACGATGAATTGGACAACGAAAAATAAAATGGCAAAATATAACTATATAGAATTAGATCTCAAAAATGGTGACATTCTCAATTTTGAGTCACTAAGAAATCCAGAAAAAAATATTTTAGAAAATGGTTACGTTGTATATATCTATAAAAGTAAACAGACTAAGCAAATCTATATTGGACAAACGAAACACTTTTTAACACGAAATAACCAACATTATTCCGGGAGTGAAGAAAAATTTGATAACGCTAAATTCAATCAAGCAATTGTAGTGTTCTCTTCTTATTTTCATGGTTCAGCTTTAGATGATGTTGAGAATCAACTTATTACCTACTTCATGGCAGATTCCCAAAACGTTAAGAATCAAAAAATATACTTTGATGATCATGAGATTATCAACAAAACAAGCGGAAATAGTATAAACGAATATAACACACGTGAGAAAGTTGCATCGGAGGTTATTATCCCATTCTGGGAAGACTTATTCCGAAAAGGCTGGGTTAAAACACCGACACTAGAAACTTTAAAAAGTGAGGTTTTAGTTAAGTATAGCCCCATCAAAGAATTAACTGAGCAACAGATGAATTTAATCAATGAAATAGAATTGAATGAAACCACAAGTTATGTAATTAATGGTGATGCAGGTACAGGTAAAACAGTTCTTCTTACCCATCTTGTTGCAAAACTATTAACAGAAAACAGTGATAAAAAAATAGCAGTTGTACTTCAACCAAATTGGATTAAGACAGCCCGAGAAATCTTTAGTGTTTATGGTTTCAATAAACGCAATCTGACAATCGCGACATCGACACAGCTCATTAATAAGAGCGATACATATGACACAATCATAATTGATGAATCCCATAAGTTATCGAGAAAATTTTCAAAGCAGATGGCATCTTTTAATAGCGTCTATAAAGGAAGATTTCAAAACGATGAAAACCATCTGCAGTGCCTTCAAAAAAAAAGGAAATCAGTTAATCTTAATGTATGATGCGCTTCAGGCAATTCGTCCCGCTAATATGACTCGGAATCAATTTGAGGATGCAACCGTTGATTTTGAAAAAAGATACCTCAAAACCCAATTTCGTATACAAACTCCTAAAGGAAAATCATATACATCTGATGATTATATTAATGGCATTAAATATCTTTTATATAAGGATACAGGTTTATTAAATCAAACAAATTTCAATCCACATTTCGATAAGGGTGTTTTTATGGATAAAGATATCGATTCATATTTTGGTTATTTTGAAAATAACCCCCTAGAAAACTTAATCAATTGGATTGAAGAGGACCGAAATTTCAATAGTAATCATATTAATAGAATTGTAGCCGGTTTGGTTGAGCCTTGGAAACAGTCTCATGGAAAAGATTCTTCATTCAAACACTGGCATGAGAATGAAATTCACAGAAGGTGGAATTCAACCCAAGAAAACTGGATCAATTCCAAGGACGATGATGCAGAGGATCAAATCGGATCGGTTTTCGCCGTTCAAGGAATTGACTTGAATAAATGTGGTGTTTTAATTGGTAATGATCTTCAAATTGATGCAAATGGACATCTATTCGGAAATCCCGATAATTTTCATAATGCTAATGGTAAATTTTCTAAAAATGATTTTAACCCAGAAAATGAGAGAGAATTTACTCTATTTGTATTGAATATCTACTATGTCCTAATGACACGTGGAATCGATGGTATTCGTTTAGGATTTTGGAAGAACGAAGAGTTTAAATTATACATGAAGAAAACTTTGGAAATTTAAGTACAGCCTGGTAAACATTACAAAACATATGATATTTATAACCTACAAAGTTTAATAACAGACAACCGAATGCACATTTACCATTATAGAGGAGCATATTATATGAAGAACGATTATTTAATTACTGACTTAAAAATCAAACCGAATCTTATTGATGATGCAGCACTTTGGTTTCATTTGAAATGGGGTGTGCCACAAGAAGCTTACCTTGAAAGTATGAACGAGGGTCTTAAGGCAAAGCATAGTGTCCCAAGCTGGTTTGTTGTCACGGATCAGAATGAAAAAATTATCGCCGGAGTTGGTGTTATAGAAAATGATTTCCATACGCAAGTAGACTTGACCCCAAATGTTTGTGCACTTTATGTCGAAGATGAATATAGAAATAAAGGAATTGCAAAAAAGCTTCTTGATAATGTCTGTAAGAATTTATCCTTATCAAGCATTGATGACGTGTATTTGATTACATCTCATACTAATTTTTATGAGCGATGTGGCTGGGAATTTTACGACATGATAGAAGAGAATGATGGTAATATGATTCGAATGTATAAACATAATAATGAACAATAGAAATAATTGAGTCTTGATATTTAATAGAATGATTATTTATATATCCAGATGATTCATTTCGTTATCTAAGTAAAAAAAAGAATTAGGCTGTGATTTATGACTCTCAAGATTGTATAGGGTTCATCAATCAGACTTAATTCTTTTTTGTATTATTCTAGAATAAACGGTTTAATATATTCCTCGATTAGATTTACTCTATCAAGTACTGAAGGTTTAAAATAAGACGTAATCGCAATCACAACCTTGCTTTCTGAATCAAGATAGAGAATATTCCCGCTATCACCAATGGCTGCATAAATATTTTTTTGAGAATCAAGAATCCACCATAAATAACCATATTGGCTATTTTGGAAGCGTTCTAAAAGACAACTTGTAGGTTTAACAATTTCCTCTATCCATTTCGTTGAAATAATTTGTTTCTCTTGATATATTCCTTTATTTAGGCATAAATTACCAATTTTTACTAGGTCATTTGCAGATAAGCATAATCCGTATCCTGCTGTAGCAACATTGACGGGATCACACAGCCAAATGTTTTGTTTAGGCTCTTTTCCCATAATAAATTCTTTATGTTCCACTGCTGTTTTTACATAATAATTATTATGACTTGTTATTCCGATAGGATTAAATAAATATTTATTTGCAAACTCAACAGTAGAAATCTTGCTAACTTGATATAACAGTCCTGTTAATATATGTAAACAAACTGTTTGATAATTAAACACCTCTGTAAAGCCTTCTCTTCCACCCAGAAAGTCTAAAGAGGCTTTAGTCCAGTCTTCGCTTGAGCAGACTTTCGTCCAAGGATTGCCTTTACATTTGTATGGAGCTTTCATTGTGAGCAGGTGTTTGATTGTTACATCATATATTGTTTTCTCATTTCGTTTTACTGTGTATTCAGTAAAGTAATCCAATACTTTATCGTCAATACTTTTAATGAGTCCCTGGTCTACGGCTATTCCAACGAGTAAAGATACAATGCTTTTTGTTGCTGAGGCAATATGGCAGGTGTCATTCTTTTTATAATCATTCCATTCGTTAGAATAGACCTCTTTGCCATCTTTATATGCAACAATTTGACAAATATTAGGATGATTCGTGCTTATAAAAGTATTCAACGCTTCTTTTTTCATAGACATAACCTACGCTTTCTTCTTTAAGCGTAATTCGATTTAAAATGTTTTTCAACATTATTTTTAACCACTACTTCAATGGCTACTAATTTATAAAGTTTTGCTAACTCGTAGACTTGATCATTTTTGTCTGTAACGGATAATTGGCTTTTATTTCTTCACCATCAGTAAATAGAAAGTTGAGTTTGTAATTTTGTCACACATCAAAAAAACTTCCATGATGGAAGTTTAAATAAAACTAAAATCTATTAAAAATATTCTTAAGAATTAACCACACTCTCCATAAGTGGTCTTCATATTAAACTGAATAAACATAAATTTGACAAGGGTTATGTTCATCCCATAAATCAGGTATAACCTCAAATTGATCAAAGCCTAAAGATTGATAATATGAATTTGTTTTATCATATGAATCATAATATCCACTTTGTACAGTTTTAACTTGAATATACTTATAGTTATTCTTTTTAGCCACATCAATCGCCTTTTCAAACATCAATCTACCAATACCATGTCTATGATAACTTTCTAATACACCACAAACATATATTTCTAGTACTACATCACTTGTTGGTTTTAATGCATAAAAACAATAACTTCGCCATTCTTATTTTTATAGACAAAAAAAGTACAATCAGATACGTTTGCAACATATTCATTTATTGAATCTTCTAGGCCAAACCAAAGAGATAACTCATTCAACATTTTTTCTGTAATTTCTCGTTTTAAAGACGATTCTTCTATATATTCAATCATCTATACCCTCTTTTCTTTTTTACAAATCAATTAATACTCAGAATACGAACTACATTCACTTAAGTTTTATATCTTTATAATTATTACTTATTTCTATTATTATAGCATTACAAATGTTTGTAAAAGATTCCGAAAGTGTTAACATATAATTGCTGAAATTATTGTTTACCTATTAAATAAGAAAACAAGCTAATTTATGAAGTATATTTCATTGATAATCGTTCACTAAAGCCCCACAAAATGGTTGGCTTTCATTCTTTTAAAAAAATTAAAAAGTCCACTAAATTGTGGACTTTTTAATTTACAAATATCTAAAGTACTACTCCCACTCAATTGTTGCTGGTGGTTTTGAAGTACAATCATAGACGATGCGGTTAATTCCTTGAACCTCATTTACGATACGAACTGAGATTTTTTGGAGAATATCCCATGGGATACGTGCAAAGTCTGCACTCATTCCATCAATTGATGTTACGGCACGGATTGCAAGTGTGTAATCATAAGTACGTTGATCACCCATGACACCTACACTTCTTAAGTTTGTTAGTACTGTAAAGTATTGCCAGATTTCACGGTCAAGACCGGCTTTCGCAATTTCTTCACGGAGAATGTAATCACTCTCTTGTACAATTTTAATTTTTTCTTCATCGACAGCACCAAGAATACGGATTGCGATTCCAGGTCCTGGGAATGGTTGACGGTGAACGATATGTTCTGGTAAACCAAGAACAAGTCCTAATTTACGCACTTCATCTTTGAAAAGTGTATCAAGTGGCTCAATCAATTTGAAGTCCATATCTTCAGGTAATCCACCAACGTTATGGTGTGATTTGATTGTTTGAGCGGTCTTTGTTCCTGATTCAATAACATCAGTATATAAAGTCCCTTGTGCTAACCATTTCGCATCGCGAAGCTTTTTAGTTTCATCTTCGAATACGTAAATAAATTCGTTACCGATAATTTTACGTTTTTTCTCAGGATCATCAACGCCTGCAAGTTTGTCTAAGAAACGACGTTGTGCATCAACTTTGATTAAATTCATCTTAAAGTGATCTTGGAATACTTCAACTACACTGTCAGCTTCCCCTTTACGGAGTAGACCATGGTCTACAAAGATACATGTGAGTTGATCGCCGATTGCATGGTGTAAAAGTGCTGCAACAACAGCAGAGTCAACACCACCTGATAGCGCACAGATAACATGTTCGTTACCTACTTTTTCACGGATGATTGCAGTTTGTTCTTCAACAAAATGCTCCATATCCCATCCTGCTTCAGCTTTACATACGTTGAATACAAAGTTTTCTAACATTTCAATACCGTTTTCAGTATTGCGTACTTCAGTATGGAATTGGATTCCATATTGTTTCTTTTCATCATTCCCCATCATAACGATGTCTGTATTTTCTGATGAAGCATATACGTCAAATCCAGCAGGAACTGCTTTAACTTGATCGCCATGGCTCATCCAAACATTATATGATGCTGGTAATCCTTGAGTAATTGGGTTGTCTTGTTTTACTTCAATCGGTGCTAAGCCGTATTCACGTTTTGAATGTGATTCAACTTTACCACCATTTTGATGTGCCATAAGTTGCATACCATAGCATACACCTAAAATTGGTAATCCAAGTTCAAAAATTTCTTGATCAATGTGATATGCATTATCTGCATACACAGAGTTGGGTCCACCGGATAAAACGATACCTGCGATATCTTTATCTGCGCGGATTTCTTCAGCTGTAATCTCATTATCTAATAATTCACTGTATACGCCTAAATCACGAATACGACGAACAATTAACTGATTATACTGTGACCCAAAGTCTAAAACAATAATCTTATTTGCCATGATAATTTGGTGCCTCCTTCACGTTGTCAACATCGTGAGGGTGACTTTCACGAAGTCCTGCGCCTGTGATTTTCACAAACTGCGCTTTTTGGTGCATTTCTTCAATCGTTCCGCAACCACAGTAACCCATTCCAGAACGTAATCCACCAAGCATTTGATAAATAACATCACGAATTGATCCTTTAAAAGGAACCGTCGCTTCAATACCTTCTGGTACAAGCTTCTTCAATTCAGAAACGCCACCTTGGAAATAACGATCACTTGAACCACGTTGCATCGCACTTAATGATCCCATTCCAACATAACCTTTAACCTTTTTACCAAATACTTCCATTACTTCTCCAGGTGTTTCTTCAGTACCAGCAAGTAACCCACCTAGCATAACACAACTTCCACCGGCTGCAAGTGCCTTTGCAATATCTCCGGATAGTTTAATACCACCGTCGGCAATAACACCCACACCATATTGGCGTGCTACAGAGTAAACATCGTTTACAGCAGTTAATTGGGGAACCCCAACACCTGCTACAACACGTGTTGTACAGATTGATCCAGGACCAACACCAACTTTAATAACGTTAGCACCCGCATAGATTAGATCTGTTGCTCCCTGTGCAGTAACTATATTACCACCAACAATATCTAATTCTGGGAATTCGGCACGAATCATACGCACAGTGTCAATAACACCTTGTGAGTGTCCATGAGCACTATCAACCGCAACGATATCCACACCTGCTTCAACAAGTGCACGTACACGTTCTAATGATGATTCGCCAACGCCAACTGCAGCACCTACACGTAGGCGTCCTTGTGGGTCGATGTTTGCATCCTCGAATGATGATTCAACTTCAGTTTCTTTAACGGCTTTAATCATTGCCGCTTGCGCTTCAATTGGCATGTTTTTATGCACAAATCCCATACCGCCCAATTTCGCAAGCATGATTGCCATGGCATCTTCAGTAACAGTGTCCATTGCAGCTGAAACAATAGGGATGTTCAGTGTAATTTTATCCGTTAGACGCGTTTGTAATTTAACTTGAGCTGGCACAACTTCTGACTTTGCAGGAACTAAAAGCAAGTCATCGAATGTGTAAGCTTCTTTAATTACTTTACCATTCATCATATTCATCTACCTCCATAAACTTATGGTATATTATACATAAAAGAACGCTAATATGAAAGAGAAATGTGTTAAAATAATGAATATGGAAACTAAAAAAATAAAACTCGCGATTTTTGACATTGATGATACCCTCATCAAACGCGGAAAAGTCAAAATAGAATCAACAGCAGTTCAAGCAATTAACGATCTTAAATCGAAAGGAATCGAAGTAATGATTGCAACCGGACGTGCTTTTTACTTCATTCATGATGATATCCACGAAACTATTAATCCGGATTACTATGTCACCATTAATGGTGCATGTGTTTATGATCATAATAAGGATGTAATTTTTAATGTGCCAATGGTGCGCAGTGAAGTCAATGCAATCATTGACTACTGCAATCACCACGATATTGGCCTTGCTATGAAAATGCAACATGATATGCGTGTCTACCGTAATCTTGAAATATTTCAAACGGTATATATGCAAGGCAGTGAAAAACAAGACATTCTTGTGGACTACACACACGCTCAGTCAATTGAAGAAGGTGATGAAGTCCCTATGGGTCTCTTTTTAATGGGTGATGAATCCCTTATTGAAGCTTCAAAAGCATTATGTCCGGATGGACATTATGCGAAAGCGTATGCTGATGCCTATGATATTTATTCAATCCGTGCGGGTAAAATCGCGGGAATTGGAATTGTTTTAGATCGTCTCGGTTTAACATGGGATGAGGTGATCGCATTTGGCGATGCCGCCAATGATCTAACCATGCTTGAAATGGCTGCAATTGGGGTTGCCATGGGTAATGCCCCTGAACATGTTAAAGAAGCAGCGGACTATGTCACAACCGATATTTTGGATAACGGTATCTATAACGCAATTCATACATTATTTTAAAACGCCGTACCAGGCGTTTTATTGCTTTCAAGGGGGATCTATGAAACCAACACTTTTTACACTTTGCCTACTCCTTTTATTAAGTGGTTGCCACAAAGAAACAAAACAGTATTCAAAAACCGAAGCATCGATTGGATCGGATGTCTTAGAAGTTGAGCACCTTGAAAACGTGGTCGTACCCGAACTTTTACGGCGCTACCAAAACATCAGTGTCGTTGACACTCGCTCTGTTGAAGAAGACGTCCTTGAGGAAACGGATTCGGGCGAAGATTCTGATTCAAATTCCAATCCAAATTTAGAGTACGAAGATATTTCATCCTATGGCATCAATTATAATTACCATGGCGACAAGCCCGATTTATCTCATCCTATGATTGCGGGCATGCCAACCAAACTACGCCAATATTTCTATGCGTTTCGTCGTGGTTATCATGAAGTTCCAGAAGGGTCCTATGCTTATGTAATGCCACATGAACCTTATATATATTTGCTTCAAGATTGGATGATTATGGATACAGAAAGCATGTATCATGAGATGGCTCATTTATACGGATTTGCCACCGGGGCGCATGACACAACAGAATGGGAACAGATTTATTTGAATGAATGGCAAGATGGCACCTATGGCTCCACAAATACTTACGAAGCCTTTGCGGAATCGGTTGCCGGTTATTTTATCACCCCTGATCTTTTGGAGGGAAAACCACAGTCAAGAGCGTACGTGCATCAAATCTTTAAAGATTCTGAAAAACCAATCATCCCTCAAGGGGCTCATTAATACATTTTGAAAGACACAGTTGTTTTTAAATCAACGCGAGGACGCATAATAGCCTCATTGTTAAGTGATAACGAACATTGAAGGCGCGAACATGCCTTCGTATCTTTGAATGCATGGCAGTCCTTTATGGACACGAAAAGGAAAGTGAAATGATGGTTTGGGTAAAACAACTGTGTCCATTCATAAATGAACGCTAACCAAGATTCACCCTAAAAATACTTTTAAATCATACCTTAACTTTAAGTTGAAATAAATCAGAGGCCTATCAGAAATAAAAACCCTTATCCAAAAAACATGGATAAGGGTTTTTCATTTGTATACATCGAAACGTACCGTAATTAAATTTCAGTACCAATTCCCAATTCGCGTGCTTTTTCATAAATCTTATGTGCCACAACAACATCAAGAACTGCAGTCCCTACAGATTTAAAGAATGTAATTTGATCATCACGTTGACGTCCTTTTGAACCGTCAAGTGCTAAAGTCCCCATCTCCACAAAATCTTCTTTTGTTTTAAGATTTTGTTCCAAGGCACTCAAAACATCCCCAGCTTCTGCAAAGACACCATCAAAGGTATCAACCACAACAACATCTGCTTTCGCAATCGCTTCAACAGGAACTTCTTTCATTTCTGAAGTATACGCACCCACACCATTAACGTGAGCGCCTGGTTTCACAAGGGAACCATCAAATACAGGACGTTTTGATGTTGTAACTGCAGTAATAATATCCGCATTTGAAATGGCTGCATCAACATCTTCAACTAAATAAATTTCAGTATTGTATGACGCAAATTTTTCATTCATGCGTGCTACAAATTTTTCCGCAAATTCACGGTTAAGATCCACAACACCCACACGGTCTAAATCACGAACAACAAGCATTGCTTCAAGTTGAGATTCCGCTTGTCCACCTGCTCCAATTAAAACCGCTTCTTTCGCATCAGCACATGCAAGGTAATCCGTTGCAGCACCTTGAACAGCACCCGTTCTTAATTGTGTTAAATAAGTACCATCCAACATGGCACAAACTTCTCCCGTTTCCCCATCAAGTAGCACCATTTGTGCAGGTACTGCTGGTTTTCCAAGACTTGGATTATTTGGGAATACAGAAACAATTTTAATTCCTGTAGTATTCAACTCTGAAACATAAGCAGGCATAAATAAGTTTTGCCCATTTTTCGCATCAATATTTGTACGAAGGGGTACTGTGGTACCACCTTCTGTATACATGCGTAACGCTTCTTTATCCGCTTCAATGGCTTCTTTCATTGAAAATACATTTTCGATATCACTCTTACTAATAACTAACATCATAGCCTCCTAGTTTGCTTCTACCATTTTTTTTGATTTAAAGAACTCTTCATAAATCATGCTTGCTCCACTATAGAGAAGAATTCCCGCTACAAGCCATTGTAACATACTTACATCTAACGACTTCACAAGGAAAACTGCAATAAGAACCCCTAAAACACCAAGTGTTGACGTGAATAATGTAATCTTACGGCTGTATTCACCAAATTTAATAAATTGCATGCTTCCAACAGGAACTGAGAATGTCGCAGCACCCATCATAATTGGGAATGCAACCCCTGGGTTCAGACCCATTCCATAAACCGTAACCATTGTTAGTGCATAAGAACCAATACCAATATTATTTAAAGCGCCAAAGATAAAGATTAAAATTGCAGTCACAACAAGTTTCACGCCATAAAGTCCCGTAGCCGTTCCACCTGATGGAATAATGTTCATTTTACCTGCAACAATTAATGTTGATGCAATCACAAGACCAATACCGATAAATTTACGAATCAATTCAACGGGTAGTTTCACAACAAAGCGTGGTCCGACATAAGCACCTAAAATTTGTGCTCCAATACATACAAGTAATGTAGTAAGATCGACTTGAATTCCAGAGATGTATGATAATGCCATAACTGCTACGGGTAACACACATTGTGTATTTAATGTACCAGGTAAGCGTTTATCATCCACCCACTTTAATTTACGATACAAGACCGTTGAAATCGCAAAGTCTGAAATTCCAAATGTTGATAAAAAGAACATAATAAATGATGAAATAGCGAGACCAACAGTTGGTGCGGGTTCTGCTTTTGTTTCTTCACGGTGTGCTAATAAGTCCATAACAAATTTCACTAAGAAGGTCCCGTTAATTAAAACGATGGCTCCTAAAATTATTCCTAACATAATGTTTTCTCCCTTAGAATAGTGTTTTTATTTTGAGTAAGTCGGGTCCAAATTCTTTCTTCGCTTCTTCATCTAACGCATCAATCAATCTTAAGCAATACGCATCATGACGTACATTCTCTTTGGCTAAAAACACCATGCTAGGTGCTTTTGTCCACAAGACCTCTACATTTTGTGGCTCTATATGACCAAAGATGAGTGCTTCATCATCCACAACAAGATTAATCCATCGACAACCACGGTTTTCCGCTAACATCGCTTCCTCAAAACCATGAGCGTAAACGTGTTTTAAATCGACCTCATAGTTCTTATCCTTGCTGTAAAGAATCACAACAAGATTTCCAGATCGTGCCTCGAATTGTTTAAGTTCATCATAGATTAGCGGTAAATCCTCTTTCCAAACTTGTAACAAAACGGTTGATTTTGCTTCATGAATCAAACGACGACAGCGATTAAAGACATTTTCATAACCTTTTAAACTCCATAACTCCGTTGATTCAATTTTATGACTAAAACGTTGTAATTCATCCGAAACATCACCAAGACGATCATTCATTTGATATTTAAAATTATCAATGACCTCTTGAATATCCACAGCACTGTAATGCACCGGATCTGTTTGTTTAGAAACCAATACAGCACCCTTATCTCTAAGGCTCTCGAGTATGTTATACACCTTAGAACGGGCTACCCCTGATAATTTACTGGCTTCATATCCTGTCATTGGATTGTTTTGTAAAAGCGTCAAATAGACTTTTGACTCTGATTCTGAAAAGTTTAAACTCTTCAACAATGAAACAGCTTTTTCCATTGAATCACCTCATTTATTGTAGTAGCTACTTACAGGTACTATTATAATCATCATCCTATTTTCTTGACGAGTGTTTCAAAGTACAAAACCGCAGAATAATACAAATTAAAGCATAAAACAACCAAAAAGAACCTCACTTTGTGAAAATCATAGCAAAGTTCAACAATAACCTTCATAATCCATTCACACAAAAAGCAAAAAAAACTGGTCTCCCAGTTTTCCAATCGTCCTAAATTATGATTTGCGACGTTTTCCAAGATATTTAAGAACAAGCGATACCAAGACACAAGCCATCGCAATGTATAAATACCATTGTTGCTTCGTGAATACTCCAATAAACACAAAAATTAATGAAGCAATGCTTAATGTAAGCGAAGCAATTTCTGACTTTTCATTTGCTTGAGCTTCTTTAACACTTGCCTGTTTTAACTGTTTCTTACTCACATGTTCCCCCGGAACACGGTTTTTCTTCTCACGTGATTTACGACCCATGATCAGTCCTCCTTATTTTCCATAATCTGCACCATCGTTTGCATTGGTGATGTACACGATACATATTATACGTTAAATCGTTTCATTTCAATTCATGATGACATAAGAAAAACTACACAGGGTGTAGTTTAGTCAGTCATTGCCCATTCCGGTAACACATTGCCACGTCGAACTAAAATCCCTTTTTGATAATCCGTTTGGTTAATAAAACGAATGGTTTCAAGTTCTTCCGCTTCAGTACAACCCCATAAAAGTTTCACTTCTAAATCTCTCTTTAAAATATCCGCGACAATCATCACAGCGTCTGCACTTGAACGTTTTAAACTTCCTTTGAATACCTTGATTTGATCTGTGTCTTCAAGATACCCATAATCAACAGGATACACCATATTCATATACTTAGGATGGTGAGACCCTTTGACTTGAGAAATTACTACATTTGTTGATAAAACGAGTGAATCGATTTTCTGCCAAAAATAACCATTGTTTAATAATTCCTGCATGTACATCATCCTTATCTCTCTACTGGTGATATTATAACCTTTGTTTCATAAAATGTAAATATATGATATTTTTCATGAAAAATGCTTACAATTAATCACACCGCTACGCAAACGGTGATTTAAAATCCAAACTTTATCTTTATATTTTTCGTAAAAAAAACATGAATGCTTTGATTCATGTTTTTTGGATTTGACTAACGTTTAACGTGCATAATGCGCATTGCATTCAGAACTGCAAGAATGCTTACACCCACATCCGCAATAACTGCCATCCACATTTTCGCAAGCCCTAAACTTCCAAGAACTAATACTAATATTTTGATAACCATAATGAGAATAATATTCATATACGTAATGCGTTGCGTTTTCTTTGCAATATCAATCGTTTCTAGAATTTGATGCGGGTTGTCATTGACCAACACAACATCAGAATATTCAATCGCAAGATCATTTCCAACCGCACCCATTGAAAATCCGACATCACTCAATCCCAACACCGCAGCATCATTCATACCATCACCTGCATACGCTAAAGTTGCATTGCGTTGTGCTTTTATTTTTGAAAATTGAGAAACTTTATCTTCTGGAAGTAATTCTCCATATGCAACATCAATCCCCATCTCTTTCGCAACGCGATCCACAACGCTTTGACGGTCTCCACTTAACATGACGCTGAAAATATGACGTTTGTGTAAATCTTCAATTAACTGCTTACTGTCATCACGAAGTGTATCATCCAATTCTATGCCACCAATTAATACATCATTTAAAACAACCAGAACGGATGTCATATCAGTTTCATAAAGACTGACATCATACCCTTCTTCTTTGACATTTTTAAGTGATCCTACAAAGACCGGATCACCATCCCAAAGGCCTCGAATCCCCTTACCAAAAACTTCCTTAACATCCGAAACACGGTCTAAATTCACCGGTTTGTCGTATGCACCCACAATCGCTTTCCCAATCGGGTGGTTTGAATACGATTCTAAATGTGCTGCAATTTCTAAAACATCATCACGACCTTGAACGTCTGTAACTACAAGTTCCCCTTTTGTAAGAGTTCCGGTCTTATCAAAGACCACACCATCGACGGCTGCAAGAGCTTCAATCGATTCGCCACCTTTAATTAAGATACCTGATTTACTTGCTCGTCCGATACCCGCAAAATAACCAAGTGGAATCGACAAGACTAAGGCACAAGGACAACTGATGACTAAGAATACAAGACCCCGATAAATCCCGTCATATGCAACGCCAGTTGTAATCCCCACATAAAGCATAATCACAAGGGCAAGTACAAATACAATTGGAGTATAAATACGCGAGAATTTCGTCATAAAGATTTCTGTTTTCGCTTTATTATCGGAAGATGCTTCAATCAGTGTCAACATCTTCGAAATTGTGGAATTAGAATATTCTTTCGTTACTTCCACTTCAATTGGAGATGAAAGGTTAATGGACCCCGAGAGAATCGTATCCCCTTCAAAAATATTTTCGGGCATCGATTCACCCGTGAGTGATGACATATCAAATGTTGTATTTCCTGCAACGACACGACCGTCTAGAGGAACCTGATCTGAAGGATTAATGCGAATGCGATCCCCAATCTGAACCGTTTCACACGCGACGATTTCCTCAACACCATCTACAAGTTTACGTGCAAACTGAGGACGTTTATTCAATAATGCTTTAATGGAAGCACGGGAATCATCAACGGCTTTATGTTGGAAATATTCCCCAACACTATAGAAAACCATAACACCCAAGGCTTCTCCGTATTCCCCAATGGCCAATGCACCAAGTGTCGCTACCGACATTAAGACATTTTCATCAAAAAATTGTTTTCGTGATAAACCACTTACAAATGCTTTGAGTACTGGCCATCCAACGACAAAATACACCGCAATGGTTAAAACGTTTAACCAACTTGCATCGATAAAGAGACGTAAAAGAATTATGAGTCCTCCCAGCCAAATAAATGGTGACATGCCCGCATCCTCATGATCGTGATCATGGCCTTTATGGTCATCGTGGGGATGTTCTTGAAGGCCCCCTTCTAAGGTGACACCGATGTTCTCAATACTCTGGATGGAATTGGTTACATTCTTTACAAACGCATCATCCACGTCAATACCTTCTTTAATTTTGAGCTTTGCTTTTCCCAAAACTACATCAACACGAGCATCTTCGATATAGTCTTGCTTTTGAAGTTCGCGTTCAATTTTACCGGCACAATCCGCACAATGTAACCCTTCCAATTCAAATTTAACTTCTTTAATTGTTTTCATGATTTACTCCTTTACGTGATCCAGTGCTTGACTGAAGATTTGCATTACGTGACTATCCGCCAAGTGATAGTATGCATTTTTCCCAACTTTTGAACTTCTTACAAGATTCATCTTTCGAAGTGAAGCCAACTGATGTGATACTGCAGATTGGGTCATCCCCAAGATTGCCGCTAAGTCATCAACACAAACCGTTTCTTGAGACAAGATGGTAAAGATACGCAAACGTGTCGGGTCTGCAAACATTTTAAACAACATCGATAAATCTGTATATTCTTCTTCCGCTAAGAGTGTTTCTTGAAGTGCTTTAATTTCGTGGTGTTCCAATTCTTTTTGATCCATAAGTGTTATCCTTTCATATGAGCAGTTGTTCATGTATTCATATTATACGTTACGATTGATCAAACCACAACCCCAAAACGTCAAAAAGTGGCGATGCCATTCTTTTGCATCGCCACTTTTTGATTAAACTGTTTCTAAGTCACCTAAGCGCTTAATAATATCCAAATCATGAATGCGTTTCTTACGTGTCGCATAATGTTTGATTACGCCTAAATCTTTCCCATTTAATAATTGAACGTGATGCGTTTCCGCAAGATCTCGTGCTTCTGGAGTATAGTCCGCATTGGAAAGAATTACCCGGGCATCAACGCGATCCCAGTAGGGTGATGACAAGCCATCCATAATGGATTGTTGGTCCACTCGAGAGGTCATGTATAAAATGCGAACATAGTAGGTAAACCCATCCGCTCGGTAAAGAACCATCTCGGATGGATTCACTTCCTGGTCACGTCCCAATACGGTATAACAAAACTTACTTAACAAATCTTTGGTATACTGATAAAACTGTAAATCCGTTTTAATATGAGCACATGCAAGATTTAAAGATTGATCGCGTTCCTTTTCTTCTTCGAAGGCTTGAAACGTATCTGCATATTTTAATTGATAATCGTTAAAGTACGCTTCATAGTTTCCCAGTTGTCTTAAAATCCAAATAATATCTCTTGATTTAGTGCTTTCGATTCCTACCCCTCTTCGAATGCATGCATGCATAATCGGACGCGTAATGCTTTGGTGTGCCTGCTCAGGATGTTTTGCATAGTGTTCCAACCAATAACAAATGGTGTCGTGAAGGCTCTTATCTGGATCTACAACCACATCATTAAAAATTGAACGGCCGTCTTGATCATATTTACTATGGTAAAAATCATTCACGAGATACCGGTATTCAAATCGATCACGAATCCCAGGCAAGGGATCCAGTGCATACGTTTCAACCGTCTCCTGATACACCCCGACAACGGAATCCGTTTTAAAACATGCTTCTGAAAGCATTTTATACAATGGATGACGTGTGTCTAAGTTTACTGCGATGCGCTCAAAGAATAAAAGTTTTGAAATCGCAACGGCACTTGCAATTGTCACAAAGACAGTATTAACCCGTGTTGTACGGAAAAAATTCGGTGCTCCTTCTGGCAATTCAATCGTTTCATTGAGTAAATAATCACTTAAACGATGAATTTCTAAGAAACGGTTATCAAACATACTCTTTGGACCGTTAAAGTTATAACGATCATTTTCGATTTCCTTGTTTAATCGATTCCAATCTGAAGGATCTAACATCCATTGGGTCAAGGTAATTAAATAGCGAACATCCAACCCTTTTAAAAAATGTTCATACGAATCAAAGTTTAAACTGTGACCAAAAACATGTTGAATGCATGTATCCATACGCAAGGGCTTCACAAGCTTTGCTTGGTCCTCAACCCCCCGTTGCACATCAAGAATTTTTGAAATCTGACACATCGTTTGATATGACTGGGTTTCAAGGGCATTACGAAATGCTTGTTCTTCAGTAAAATGTGTTTGTTGTTTAACAGGTCGTTTAGGACGAACACACTTTCCTGGCCAACGCCACCAACTTAAAATCCCCAGTCCAATACTCCAGACAATAAGCAGTCCCATATAGATGTAATAGAGATCAAAAACACGCAAAACAGGATAGGATAAAATCCACATAATTACGGATAAAGACGCTAACGCAAGTAAAATTTGTCCTGGAATGCACATACAAATTTCATATTTTTGACCAAGTTTGGTTAATTCACCGCTGATCATAAATCCTAAGATCATCAGCATCAGTCCCAATCCATGCATTTGAATTGATATTTCAAGTTTTCCTGGTGCGAGGAAATAAAAACATGCACCTAAAGCTAGAATTGCTCCGGCCAAAAACACAATAAAGCCAAGAAGCATCTGAAACCTCTTATAAATCTTCATAGAATTCCCCTCTTCGTCCTTTATAATAACAGTTTTTATCGCTTTAAACATAGAAAAAACAAGCAATCATGCTTGTTTCGCTATTTTTTATTAAAAAGTGTGGAGAGTGCGTCACCAACGCTAGAATAATGTGCTACACCCATTTCTTTTACCAAGGCTTCTCCCGTAGAAATTACAAACCCCTGAAATGCTTTAAGCATTGGAACATCATTATAACTATCCCCCATCGTGTAGATGGGCCCTTTGTAGTCATAGTAATCGATTATCTTTTGAAGTCCGGTTGCTTTTGAAATCCCGTGAGCTCCAATATCCACAGCACAAACATTCTGACTCGCCTCAACATGCAACGCACCATAATGTTGATTAATATGATTGGTAAGTGCTAAGGCTTGCCTTGGTGATGATGTCACAACATACAATGCCTGAACACCACGTTCTTGTTTTAAAACATCTAAATCGGTAAGCGGGATATTGGGGACCATAGAATGGGCGGATGCATCCAACACAACGCGACTTAACCGGTACCCATCATTGACACCATAGAAAGAAACCTCAAAGGCTTTAAAATCCTCAATCATGGCATCCACCACAGATTGATCTAAATCACTGATAAAAATTTCTTGGTGATCATGGGTTAACACGACACCCCCATTAATCCCGACAATAAAATCAACCGGAATATTATAGGCTTCAATCTCAGTCTGAATGGAATGAATCGTACGGCCTGTGACAATTCCAAACTTATTTCCCAATGCTCGAAATGTCCTAATGGCCTCAAGATCGTCGTGACTTACCGTTGAATTTCGAAAGAGGGTGCCGTCATAATCCGATGCGAAAATCTGAATCACGCCGTCAAACCCCGTTTAATCCCACGGATATAACTGATCATGTTCATCCCGGCAATACAACCATCCCCTACAGCTTTCGCAATTTGTTGGACCCCAAACGTACAATCTCCTGCGGCATACAACCCTGGCATATTCGTTTCCATATTCTCATTAACAAGAATCCGACCATTTTCAACACCTAGACCTAATTTATTTGCGAGATCGGTGCTGGTAGCAGAACCAATGGCAACAAAGATACCATCCAATTCTAAGATACCTGATTCCATTTCCACGCCCGAAACCTTTTCCTCACCAACCACGGTCTTTACTTTTTCTTCGAGGATAATACAACGGTCATCAAAAGTTCCTGTGATTGGCTCACCATTGGTCAATACATAGACTTTCGATGCTACCTCTACAAGTTCCGCTGCTTCATGAGCCGCATACTCAGCACTTCCAACCACGGCAACCGTTTTACCGCGATAGAAAAATGCATCGCATACTGCACAATATGAAACACCACGTCCATTATAATTACGGATCTTACGAATTCTTGGAATGTTTCGATGAGACCCCGTTGCTAACAACACACTGATGGCTTTATACGTCTCATGAATCGTTTCAACAACATAAGTTGCTCCATCAAAACCAATGGACAACACTTCATCCGTCACAACTTCAATGCCCAACTCAATGGCTTGATCAATCCCACGTTGAACCAATTCAACACCACCAATTGAGGTGAATCCGTAGAAATTATCCACATCCCGTGCCGTTTCACTTGCGCCTAAATCTTTACCAATAACCGTTGTGTTTACATTCCCGCGTTTAAGATATACGGCAGCTTGAATCCCCGCAGGTCCCTTGCCAATTATTAATGCATCCGTTTCTTTCATAGATATCTCCTTCAAACTCTTTCAATTATATGATATATGATTTTCGCATTCAAGTTTGATGTTTTTGAAAAAAATTAAAGTTTTTATTGAATTTAAAAATCATAGCGTTATAATATAAAGGCAAACGCTCCGTTAGCTCAGTCGGTAGAGCAACTGACTCTTAATCAGTGGGTCCACGGTTCGAGCCCGTGACGGAGCACCATTGAGTTTATTACACCACTTTCGAGTGGTTTTTTTATGTTCAAGCAAAAACAGTTGGCGGTTCCAAACGAAACACCAACTGTTTATTTTTTAAAGATTCAATTCAATTTCCAAGACGTCATCTTCATGAATTTCATGCTTTTGAATCGTACCATCAACATGCGTCAAAACATACGCTTTACAGTGATTATGTTCTTTAAGAATATGTGCTTTCGATCCTTCGTAAATCATCGCAACCCCATTCTCCAACGCAATCCCTGGTACAGATGGATACGCTTTATAAAATGCATCAAATGTCTCACGACCTGGTTCATTATAGTGTGGTACATGAACTGCTTGAATAAAACCAAGACCTGATGTCATGATGAATTTCCAATCTTCCTTATTATCAAAGGACTCTGAATCACTATGACTGTATTGGTACCAGCAATTGGACCCTGCACTAAGACCTGCGAGGATAATTCCACGGTGATACGCATCTTTTAACACATGATCAACACCCCGTTGACGCCATACTTTAATCATCATACGAGTATCCCCACCACCAACATAAATTAAATCGGTATTTAATAATTTATACTGAATGACAGCTTGAGATGGAGACTCCGACACAAGTTTTAAAACGTCTACAACACACCCAAGCGCTTCAAATCGTTTCGTGAGCGCCTCGATATATTCAACACGATCTGAGCTCGCAGTCGGTAACACAAGCACGCGTGGCTCCTTCTTTCCGGTCATTGCGATTAATTCCTTTTCGATCGCGGGTGCACTTCCAAATACATCGGTGCCCCCACCGATTGTTACGATTGTTCCCATAAAATCACCTCTTTGATATATGAGATTAACACAAGATTGCTTAAAACACAAGAAATTTAAAATGCCACTCAACCCACAACGCTATTTGTGATCTTTATCTTTTAGACCCAATAACCCATAAAGAAAGTGTTCATTCAACATTATAAATACAAATAAAATTACAACGATTCCCGTAATCTTTACTTCCAAGTCGAAAATCATAAAAAAGATTGCACATACGATAATTTCTACCGACCAAATCATGATTTTTTTTGAATCTTTCATAGCGATCACACTCCTCCATACATTATAACACTCTCATCTCAAAACCAAAAATAATAATTGAAGGTCTGCTTTATGTAGCGTATGATAATCTCAAGAGATTGGAGATGGAACGTATGTTGAAGGTTGTTGAGTTGGAAAATGAAATTGTACATCATTCCTTAAAATTAATTGGCAAACGCTATACAGAAGCAGATCAGGAAAATGGTATGTATCAAAATCAATGGAAGACATGGTTTGAAGCTGATTTATTTGAGGATGTTATGAAAGAGTGTGCACCACATTATGCCTCACCCATTGGTCTTATTGCGGAAGATGATGCATATTGGATTGGACAAATTTTTAAACGTGATGCACCGGTACCAAAATCTTATGAGTGTTATGATTTACCGAATGGCGTCCTTGTGAACGTCTTTATTGAGGGGTCAACACGCAATGGTGAACTCTTTGAAACACCACTTGTTGATTTCGCTTGGAATCATTTAAAACAAGCAAATGTCATTGAAGCAGAACGTCAACCTAAAGTTGTTTTGGAACGGTATGAATATTTTGATCCCAGTCAAGAAACAACAGTCATGATTATTGGATTTGTAATTTAGAGCGTAGTTTATGCTCTTTTTTTATGGATAACCTATGCTTAAAACATCATCTATGGCATAATACTTGTAATATAAAGGAGACACTTATGAAACATCTAATCCAAGATTTAGAAACACTTTTAAACATTAAAAGTCCTACTGGAAATACTGAAGAAGCTGTATTATTCTGTGAGAAACGCTTCCAATCATTAGGCCTTAAAACTTATCGAACCGTTAAAGGTGCACTGATTGCCACATTAGAGGGTGACTGTACCGATAAAGAAGTTACGTTATCCGCACATGTAGATACCTTGGGATGTCTTGTTAAAGAGATTACATCCGATGGTAAACTTCGTCTTACCCAATTAGGTGGTTATGCATGGGCAACGATTGAAGGCGAACATGTCGCAATTGAAACGCTATCGGGCCGTTTTTATTCTGGAACAATTCTTACAAATGTCGCATCCTCTCATGTACACGGATCACTGACATCCACAACAGAGCGGACTCAAAAGAACTTAGAAGTTCGTATCGATGAAAAAGTTAAAACATATGATGATGTTATTGCTTTAGGCATTAATGTTGGAGACTATGTTCATTTAGATCCACGTTGTCAAGTAACTGAGAGCGGCTTTATCAAATCCCGTCACCTGGATGATAAGGCGTGTGTCATTGCTTTATTTGGTATGGCTGAACATTTTGTATCCACAAAAACAAAACCAACCTACACAACCAATTTCTTTATCTCTACATTTGAAGAGGTTGGACATGGATCAAGTGCCGCAATTCCCGAAAAAACATTTGAATTCATCGCAGTCGATATGGCTGCACCTGGACAAGGTCAAACATCAGACGAATTTTCAGTGACAATCTGTGCGAAAGATAGTAGTGGTCCTTATGATTATGACCTTCGCAAACGTCTTGTTGCCCTTGCTTCACAAAACAAAATTCCTTATAAGATTGATATCTATCCTTACTATGGCTCCGATGCTTCGGCTGCATTACGTGCAGGATATGATTTTAAAGCAGGACTGATTGGTCCCGGCGTTGATGCATCACACAGCTTTGAACGGACACATGAAGAAGCCATTCAAGCGACCATCGACCTTGGAATTGCCTACCTCACCTCAACATTTTAACCAAATCCTTTGATTTGGTTTTTTTTAAGCAAGATTTCTATCTTTTAAAGAGATGTTTAATTTGTGAAATGAAACCAATAAAGGACAAAATAAGTCAATTTACCGCTAATATAGATAATATACTACGCATTTATTGTGAACACTCTGAAATTTGTAAGCGTTTACTTGACACTTAATAAAAGCAAGTCTATACTGAAAATATAAGATAATGATATATAAAGAATTGTTTAGGGGTGCTAGGGTATGAATAATCTTTATTTCGAACATTATAGTTTTAGTCGTGCAGATTCGCCATTAATTGTGGAACATTGCGAATTTGATCTTTCAACTGCAACCAATGCCTTTTATTGGCATAATGACTTTGAAATTATTTTAGTCAAAACTGGTCTGTGTGAGATTGATATTGAAGATGAGGTCTTTACCGCAATGAAAGACACGGTCGTCTTTATAAATCCTGGGCAAACACGACGAATTGTACCAAAAACAGAAGGCATAACACTTGATCGTTATATCATTGATCATCGTTATCCGGAAAATTTTAATCTGGATTTGGAACATAAACAGTTTGAAACACTCTCACTTAGGCAAGAACTTGTAGCCATTTTACATGTAATTTCGCTTGAGTACGATGCGAGTCTTAATGATGCAACATCATCTCTAAATCCTTTAACCTATTCCCTCTTTGACATGCTGGTTAAATATCAACCACGCGTTCCCGTTCATACTGATCGCAAACATTCAAAAATTGATATCGTAAAACAAGGCATTCAGTATATGCATAAAAATTATAAAGAGGAACTTACACTTGATCAAATTTGTCGTGATATTGGAATCAGTAAGTTTTATTACTGTCGTCTTTTTAAAGAAGAGACCGATACGACAATCAACAACTACCTCAATGAGGTACGGTGTCATTATGCTTATGAACTCTTAAGCGAGTCAAACCTACGTGTGGGCGAGGTTGCTAAAGCCTGTGGCTATAATTCAACTTCTTATTTTACCAAAATATTTAAGCATTTATTTGGCTATCCTCCTTCACATGTGGAGAAAACTGTCGTCTAGTCCTTATTTAAAAAGCAGTTGAGTCCGTCGGCTGCTTTTTATGTGCACGTCTTTCTCATATTTTCTAAGATGATGTTACAATACTTGTGAAAGTAAGAGGAAATTGTAATGAAAATATTATTTGCAGGTGCGGGTGCCATGGGTGCGCGCTTTGGTGCCCTATTGCACCGTAGTGGTAATGAAATTGTTTTTGCGGATGGATGGCAAGCACATCGTGATGCAATCAATGAACACGGACTCAAGATGATTATTGATGGCGTCGATGAAGGCTTTGTTCAGATTCCAGCGGTTTCACCAAGTCAAGTCGAAGGAACCTTTGATCTTGTCTTTGTCTTTACCAAAGCGATGCATCTTGATGCTATGATGCAAGACATCAAACACGTTATTACCGACAACACACGCGTAATCTGTTTATTGAATGGATTGGGAAATGTTGAGGTTATTGAACGATATGTTCCTCAAGAAAATATCTTTTTAGGAGTAACCGTATGGACTTCAGGTCTTGGTGGCCCTGGAATTGTTGATGCAGTTGGGTCCGGTGCTATTGAACTCCAACAAGTTCATCAAACCCAATCACCCTTTAATAAAACACTCCTTGAGACCTTAAACCAAGCTGGACTTAATGTTGTTTACAGCGATGATGTGAAACAATCAATCTGGAATAAAGTTGCATTAAACTCCGTACTCAATACATATTGTACCTTAATCGATTGCAACGTAGCGGAATACGGTCATTATGAAAACAATCGTATTCTTACTGACTTAGTTGTGGATGAAGTCATTGCGGTTGCCAATGCTGAAGGGATTCTTTTGGATAAGGATGCTTTAGTCGCTAAAATTGAAGCCGTCTACGATCCAGAAAAAGCCGGCAATCATTATCCTTCCCTCTACCAAGATATGGCCGCAGGGCGTAAAACAGAGATTGATTATCTGAATGGAGCAATTGCCCGTTTAGGTGCAAAACACGGAATTGCGACACCGGTATGTTTGGCGATTACACATATGATTCATGCTAAAGAAGGCGTAAAGAAAACACATCGTTAGATGTGTTTTCTTTTGTTATTCTTGAAATAAACTCTCGCTTGTAATGCCATCTACACTAAAATACAACATGCTATCTTCATTTGCAGGATTGTTAATTATGTAAACGATTTTACGGTCCGATTTATTCGCAGAAACCATTTCTCGTTCCATACTTTTTAGGTTTTTCATGAAATATTTCATCTCATCCTTAAACATTCCTTTAGTAATATTATATGCGAAGGCATCAATTGTATCAGAATCTGTAACATTCATTCTAATTTTGATTATTTTTTTCCCTTCAAGAGTTTCTTTATAAACATCATGTGTTGCTCTTCCTTCGAAGTTTTTTTCCAACATAGCACTTGCCATACTAATGAATTCATCAGCCTTTTCCTCATTCTCTTGCTCTTTTTCTTTGGCTTTAATTGCTGCTTCTTCTCGTTCTTTAGCTAAACGTTTTTCTTTTTCAATTTTCGCTTTTTCTTCTTTATCTTTTACATATTTTTGAAGTGCTTCTTCATCCCATTTAGCTACTAAGACTACATCTTTCTTTAACTCATCAAAATTATACGCTTCAATATTAATAACTTCACCACTGTACATCCAACCTAAGAAAAATGGTAAATATTCTTCGTCGAATGTTGGAATATCATCTTTCCAAGTCTCTTCTGATGTGTTAAGAACTTTTCCAGTTAAATCTCCAATCATTTTTGGTTCGTTGCTTTTAAACGTGATATCAATTGCCTTTGATCCACATCCTGTTAACACTAAAATCATTGTTAATAAAACCACAATTTTTTTCATCTCTATCCCCTTATTATATTATAAATAAAATAATACCCATTACTAAAAAAAGTAAATCTACTTTTTGTTAATATATATATCCTCCCCCTCATTTACCTAATTATACACACCATAATCGTAAGTTAACACAAAAGCGACCAAAAAAAGAAAACACATCATTAGATGTGTTTTCTTTTTTTATACTCATTAATTAACGTGGTGATACGCTCAAGGATCACCTCACAATTGTAGGGCTCAACAATATAGTCTTGCGCCCCTTGGACTAAAAGTTCGAGCGTTCGCTTCGGACGGTACCGTGTTGTTACGATGACAATAGGTTTGTGATAATTTTCCTTAAGCCATGGGATGAGGGCTGCACCATCGTGATCACAATAATCTATATCCACGAGGAAGCAATCCGTATCCTCTGATTGAAGTGGAAACGTATGGATAGTCTTCACACACCATGTCGGATCAAAACAATCGAGTAGGTTGGGAATATCATGATGACTTATGATTGTGATTGTATACATTTCATTAACTCCTTGATTCATTGTGATGCGTCGTTTTAATTTGAAAGCGTTTATCATTAATGTTGATCGTTTTAAACCCATCAAGGGCCCTATCGATCGTGGATTCAATAATAATATAAGGAATTTGATGGTATATTGCAATCTGTTCTGCGCAATCAATCATTATTTCTATCAATAAATCGTCACGCACACTTTCAAGGCTTTCGAAGCACTGTATCATCATTTGGGTCTCACACTCAAAATTGTAAGCTAAATAACCTAGGATTGATTGGGACGATGCGATTGTAATGAAACGCTGTGTTTCACTCAATGTATGCGTTGGAAAGCACGCTTGAATTTTTGTTATGCATTCAAGGCTTTGATGTGCGGGCCACACACATGTCTGATACCGTTCATGATGCCTTAACTTCCATTGTGATCGAGTTATTCCATAGGATACCGAATCATAGTAAACACCTTGATAATAGCGGGCTTTTTTTATCACTGCTTCGCGGTTCATACCCAATTTGTCACCAATACGCTGCATCCCGATATTTCCAGACCATGTCACAAATCCAATGCGTTCGATTTCATAAAATAAAAACGCTTCATGAATTAATAGTTTCATTACTACGGTCCCAATTCCTTTAGACCAAAAAGATTCATCAAAAAGATCAAAACCACTATTCATCCAACGCGTACGTTGATCTTGCCAGTACAAGGAAGTCCGACCTATAATCACATCATCATATAAGATTACCCGGGTGCGGGGATTGTTGAGGTAGAAAGGTGCTTCGTTCTCAAGAAATTCACGTAAAGACTTTTGTTGGTATTCCTCAAAATAAGGTGCATCCAAATCACACCACGCATAATGCGGCTCTTTCGCTGACAACTCCCAAATACGCGGTAAATCTGTATGGCGAAACGGTCTTAGCTGAAGTTTCGATTCAATAAAACTTTGTTTCGGTTTAAACTGTTTTCGAGTAAGGGCAAGCACCCATTGACTTGGACGATACCCTTCGGGTGGATCCACCGCAATAAACCCCAAAGACTGATAGAGGTGAATGGCACGATGATTTTGTGGACTTGGATCAACATATACATGGGTACATGATGTCTTTTTAAACACTTCATGAATGAGCCAACTTAATGCGTAACCACCCACATGAAAACGATTGTACAGTTTAATATCAAGTTGCGCATAAGTATCAACGACCCGATAGAAGAGTTCCCCGACATAGTCATGGTTTTGATATACACTAAAATGAACTGAATTGTGATTTAAATGAATCTGTTTGTACCATCGTTGCATGGCTTCATCATCCAGCAACAATCCCGACTCAAAGCCAACATGATGCATTATTTCAGGGTCAGCCCATAACTGCTGGAGGTTCTTTAAATCCTTTTCCTGTGTAGGTTCAATCGCTATATTTAGACTTTGTTTATGCCAATTCATCACTTCACCTCTTTTCTAAAGAAAATATACCATAATGATAGGTTTTTAGGTAGCATCTGTTATTAAAAGGGACTCAAAGGATACAAAAAAAAGAGTCAGTGACTCTTTTAGGCAATCGGCGCAAGCAATACTTTACCTGTACCACGATACACATTCACAAATCCTTCGCCTGAAACGGCAGAACCCATTAAACTTTTGGTAGATTTTTCGACACGGAAATCCAAGGATCCAGACCATGCAATCGCAAAGTTTCCATCAATTCGAATTTCATCGTCTTGAAGTTCCACTACAATCAGTTCTTCACGAGGGACTGGGCTTTCCAAAACCGCAACACCATGACCTTCGAGTGCAAGGTTAAAAAGACCTTCTCCACCCATCATTGCGGATGATAAATTCCCACGAGAAACAACTTTTTGTTTGATATCTGAATCACAGGCAAGGAATAAACCATCTTCAAGCACAATTTTTCCCCAATCTTCAACACGTTCAAGCAGAATGTGTTTATATGTCGGTTCTAACATCAAATATCCCGTTCCGGAGTATCGCGGTTTCGCAGCAGATTCTTTCGTTACAGAACCTTTGATTGCTTTTCCAATAAAATCCCCAACACCTTTCACATCTGCACCCATCTTCACATCACCGGCAGACCATTGCATCGCACCAGCACTAACCGTTACGGCTTGATTTTCCAGTTGAACATAGACTTGACGCTTACGAATATTCATCTCGGATGCATAATATGCAGCAATCGCATTTTCGGCACTCACACTTAAATCCTTTTGGTATTCCAATACTTTAAAACAACCCATGGAAGCAACTTCCACAATATTACTGTTATCCTGTAAATTTTTAATTTGAATCATTATCTTCTCCTTAGAATATAAGGCTATCCTACCAAATTTTATAGCGAGAAAGTGTTTAAACGACCTAAACCGCTCAATTTTTGTGCTCAATGAAAAAAAAGACTGATTATTCAGTCTTTTCGTTTCCAAATATTGCTTCCGCAAGGGCTCTTCCTTCAATTGTATCCGCAAGACCCCCTTCACCGGTTTCTCGGAATTTACGCGGAAGTTCTTTTCCTACTTTATACATTGCTTCTACCACCGTATCCGGTGTCAAGGCACTCTCTACACCGGCAAGCGCCATGTCGGCGGATACTAAAGCTTGTGACGCACCCAAAGCATTTCGTTTAACACACGGCACTTCCACAAGGCCTGCGACAGGATCACAAATTAGACCCAACATATTTTTGATTGTCATCGCAAAAGCATGGGCGCACATCTTTGGTGTTCCCCCTAATACATCCACAACCGCAGCACTTGCCATCGCACTGGCGCTGCCAATTTCAGCTTGACAACCCCCTGTAGCACCTGCAATGGACGCATTATTCGCGACCACCAAACCAAAACCTCCCGCTACAAACAAGAAATTAATTTCTTGTTCGCGTGTAAGATGATAACGTTCTGAAATTGCCGATAATACTCCCGGCACAACACCGGCACTCCCCGCCGTTGGCGTTGCGCAAATGATACCCATCGCAGCATTCACTTCGTTCGTTCCAACTGCATTTTGAACCGCAGTCATCACCGTCGGTCCACAAATCGTTTCACCATGACTTAAATATTTTGAAATCTTGGTTGCATCACCACCCGTTAGACCCGTGGTCGATTTTACACCGCGTTTCCCCTGCTCAATGGTTCGTTTCATAACATCCAGTTGTGAACCCATACGTTGAACGATGACATCGCGGGATTCTTCGGAACGCTTCATTTCAAATTCAATAATTGTTTCAGATAAACTTCCACGCTCTGTAGCAGTATCAACTAATTCTTGGATAGATTTAAACATAATATCTCCTATTTCGCAATGTAGAGAACTTCATAAATATTCTCCACACATCGTAAGCGATCCAGTGATGTTTCCAAATCATCTTGATCCAGTTCAATCACCATATACGCTTTTTTTCCTTTTTCCTCACGATCCACTTTCATGGAACCAATATTAATGTGCATCTCACTGAGAATGGTTGCGACCTTCGCAATCATCCCAGGACAATCCTCATGAAAAATAAGAATTGTTGGGACACCCCCATCGATTTCCACTTTCGTACCATTGATCTCGGTAATCTTTACATTTCCGCCACCAATCGATATTCCTACGACTGTACATTTACGCCCCGCTTTATGCATTACAATTTTTGTAGTATTGGGATGATCCACCTTATCCACTAAAGGAATAAAGGTCACCTTCATCCCTTCTTCTTGTGCAATGAGAAGGGATTCATGCAAGCGCGTATCATCGGGATCCATCCCCAAAAGACCGCCCGCTAACGCAACATTGGTCCCATGTCCCTTATACGTTTTCGCAAACGATTCATATAAATAAATATTGGCTCGCTCTGGACATTCTCCAAAAATACTGCGTGCTATCTTTCCAATCCGCGCTGCTCCAGCAGTATGAGAACTGCTGGGTCCGGCCATAACTGGTCCAATAATATCAAAAACAGACTTAAAATCTTGACTACTCATAATGGACCCTCCTTACGCACATTATAACGATTTTCACTACGTATCACAACATCTTAAAACATAAGAAAAACACTTTAGTTCAAAAGGGCAAACCAAAGTGTTTCTTTGTTTGTTGTTCTTAGAAATCGTAGTGATCGATTGGATACGTGAGGTAATGAATTTCCTCAAGTTTTTCGGCCGTGATAAATCCTGCCGGTGCATCGAGCACTTGTGGTATACGGTTTACAACCGTTGCACACGTATGTGCTACCGTATCCGGTTTTTCGACTGAGAATACTACATCTGGGTCTCCGACAATCTTCCATTCACAGAGATCCCCATCATTCTCACCGTAAACCTTCCCAATACATTGAACTTCCAGTTCTGGGCCTTGATGTGTAAGGATTGTGGTGACCGCAGACATACCAATCGCATCCCCCGCTGGAATTTCACGTCCTAATGTTTCTGAATAAATTGCATGATCTAAAACATACGGAACACTTTTTTGTGAAATGGCCTTAATGGTCCATCCCATTTTTGCGCAGATGCCCTCGCCTGCATTCCACATATAGCTTGGCAAACTTTCTGCTTGCGCAATTTCTTTTTCAAACGTCTCAAGATCATAACCAGCACCGTGTGCTTCCGCCAGTGCAAGTCCATAATCTTCTACATTATAGCTAGCCGTTCCATACATCTTCTCAATACGATTCACACCGCCTGCAACAAGACACGGCATGTTAATCCAATAGATATCTTGCATACCACTTCCCGTAATGGTAACATTGTAATCTTTCGCAAGACGATCAAGGCGATTAGTTTCTGATGGTGCGGTGGTCCATGGATAAATTGCTTCTTCACAAGTCGTAATGACGTTTACACCATGAATTGCGCATGTTTCAAAAATTGAGTACATATCGTTCATATAACTAAATACTGTCACGATCGCAACATCTGCATCACATTCTGATAATACCTTATCAGCATCATCGGAAATCAGTACACCGGTTTTACGTCCCAAATTCGCAAAGTCACCGACATCCACCCCTACTAATTTCGGATTCGCATCAATCGCTCCCACGATTTCTGCACCGTGATCAACTAAATTACGAACAATCACTTCGGCCATTTTACCACAGCCATATTGTATAACGCGTACCTTTTCGTGTTTCATATCCAAGCCTCCTATTTCTTGATATATATTTCACAACTATAGTATAATCTCTATAGTAAGGTGAGAGTCAAGGAGGGTTTATGCAAAAATTAAGAATCGGGGAAATTGCCCGTTTGAATGATGTTTCCATTCAAACATTACGGTATTATGATGAAATCGGTCTTCTCAAACCGGCTTCGATTGATCCAGAAACGCATTATCGCTACTATACGATTGAACAGTCTGCAACGTTGGATATGATTCAGTTTCTTAAACGATTAGACTTTAATCTCATGGAGATTCATGACATTCTAAAACAAAAAATCAGCCTTGAGTCTTTGAAGGCTTCCCTTAAATTAAAAGAAGAACAACTTCTCGATGAACATCGATCGATTATCCATCAAATTCAGTCAATCCATCGTTTTATGGAAACCACCAACTTGTATACACAAAATATGGATAAGCACTGGATGGAAATCAGCTCGTTTCATGCACGCCATATCTACCGTTATCCCATTACACAAAATATTTACGAAATGTCGATTGATGCCTATGAATATGCGTTGCGCGACTTTAAACATCACCTAAAATCGAAAACCCTTTTTAATCGAGTCGGTTCCATTATGTCCAAGGAAAACTTTATCCGGCAACACTTTGACTCGAAAGAACTTTTTGTCTTTGTCGATGATCCAGCTCAAGCTAACGACAGCCTCCCACAGGGGGATTATGCCGTCTTTTTCTGTCAATCTTTTGAGGATGAAATAGAAGCAATGCATACCTTTCATCAACTCATCAATGCGCAAAACCTTGTCATTAATGGAGATTATATTTGTGAAGTACTCTACGAAATGCCCAATACCAATTCCGGTCGTCGTGATATGTTTATTCGACTTCAAGTCCCTATATTACTTGATATCTAAAAATGTATGGGTACTTTGATCCCCTATCGTTACGCTCGAACGGTTTATGTTTTTTCAAATTCATAAAAAAAATTTCCGTTTTCATTATTAAGTGATAAACGGAAATTTTGGATTGTGATGAAACGTTGTGGTTTCATTAAACCAGTTCTTCGATATTAAGTACGTTAAATATTACTTAATTTCCCAACTCATGACAATGGATTGTGTCACCGCTAAGTCATTTGCAGTCATCGTGGAACCCATCATATCCGCACTGGCCATACGATGCATTGGTCTTGCAGTAGCATGATTCACGTACTCCATATTACAAATATGACCCAATCGGATCCCTGAAGTATCCGCAATCAATTTCGCTTTATCGGTAGCTTGATTAATCGCGAGAATCAAGGCATCATTATCTGCTTTGGTTGAATCTTTTAAGAAATACGAAAGACTGAAATTAAAGTCATCACTGGTTCTTAAATGATCTAACAACTCCGACATCTTCGTAAGATTAATACTATCTTCAAAAACAAGGCGTTGCACACATCGGAATAATTTGGGTTGATTTTCGGTGGGTTGGAGGATGGAAACCTCGATCCCTGACGTTTTAATCAAACTGGTATTAAACTCTACGCGCTTAAAGGCTTTCACAATATTTTCATATTGTTTTTTTAATGCATCAAACGAACTTGCATACGACGAATCATCTTGTACTAATTCATAGCTAAAACGCATCATATCTGGTGTTACATAGATACTGCCCGATCCTTCAATCGTTAATTTACTACTCATATCAATCACCTCTCTCTCTAATGATACAGTATAATAGGTGAAATAAAAGTAAAATGTGCTATATTTTAATAAAGGAGTCAACCATGAAAAAATTTAATCTGAAACAAAAACTCATTGTGAGTCTGGTAATGCTTGCGATTACCCTAATTACCTTTGTTGTGATGACCTTTTTCGTTTTTAAAGTTCCATTCCAAATGGATCTCTTATTAAATGAAGTCGTTCTCGCACTTGTCGTATCCGTCTATGCATTTTTTATTATAAATATTGGATCTTGGGTAAGCATTGTATTTTTTATCCTTGGAATGCTTGCATCATTTTGGGCCCTTGCGTTCTCGGTAGCTCGTTCTGGTGGCAATGCAATTGCATTCAATGGTCTGTTTATATGGATTATTGTGATGTTTAGCTCGAATCTTATTGGATTAATCTTAGATTTAGTCTGGAAATCAAAACGAAAAGCAAAACGCGCAGAAAAAGCTAAAAATGATGCACTCAAACAAGAACAGTTTGAGGCAAAACAAGACGAAGCAATTGCTAATAAACCACAAACGGAAGAGCATCCCACCATTCATCTCAATGATATTACAGTGGATGAACCGCTTGATGAAAAAGAAAACAACGTTGATTAACGTTGTTTTTTTATGATTTAAAGGTAATCTTTCCTGAATCCACATCGATGGATTCGATTTGTGCCTGACAATATAGGTCGTGTCCTTCATCTACGAGCATTTGATAACCCGGTTGAAAATTCTTTGAAATACAAATACCGGTTGCGACAAGCGATGCATCCGCTTGGCTTAGAAGTTTATCTACATTATGAACAACACTTCCTTTCGCAAGGAAATCATCGAGAAGAATAACACGTTTTCCTTCAATAAGATGTTTCGGTACGGTTAAGTGATAACCGTTTTTCTTTGTGAATGAAAAACATGATTGTTGAATAAACTTAGGGTCATCTTTTTCAGTTAAACTTTTTTTGATAATGATTAGCGGTTTGTTTGCATACAACGCTGCGAAAACACTGGGAGCAATTCCTGATGTCTCAACTGTTACAAACAAATCAAAGTCATAATCTGCATAGAAATCTGCGAAGTCTTTTCCTAAAGCTTCCATAACTTTAGGATCTACTTGAGCATTCAAAAATGAGCTCACATCCACAATTTCTTCAGATTTAACTTTACCTTTTTCTTGTATTATTTCTTCGAGTAATTTCATGGGAACCTTCTTTCAATTTTACTTAGTATTATACTACAACGTACAAATATATGCTATTGAAATCAGGGTAATAAAGTGCATAATCTTAGGAAGCTCTTTACCACGTCCCGCAAAAATCATACACATTTCATAGGAAATAAATCCTAAAGTTAACCCTAAAGCAATTGATCCCGTTAGAGGCATCATCACGATTGTTAAGAAGGCAGGTATAATGTTTTCAAATCCTGAGTGCCATTCGATATTTGTAATGTTTTGCATCATAAAGATCCCAATCACAACCATAGCTGGTGTTGTGACAGCTGGCGTTACAAGCGATAATAAAGGATAGAAGAACATAGATAACAAGAAGAGCACTGCCGTAACAACTGCCATAAGTCCTGTTCGTCCACCATTAATAATTCCCGATACTGATTCAATATACGTTGAAAGATTTGATGTTCCAAAAAGTGAACCTACAAATGTTCCAAGGGCATCGGCCATATAAATACGATTGTTGTTTTCAAATTCTTCTTGTGGAATATGTGGAATTTGTGATGCCGCAGCGGATAATGTTGTTGCAGTTCCAAAGAAGTCTAAGAATAAGAACGTTAAAACTACAATAATCGCTTGTGGATTCAATAAGTTCGGTAATTCTTTCACCGCTACAAACATGGTTTCATGAACCATTGTTTGAATTGGTTCTATAGGGAACACTATAGGGCTTCCTGCTGGCAATTGCGGTAACGTCGCAACTACATCTGGTGCCATTGATAATACGCCCATATTTACCCCTAAACGCATCAACAAGCCACAAACCGCTGCACCAACCATACCGAGAAATACAGCATATTGATTGCCACGAACCAAGAAAAACGCAGCCGTAATAATCCCTACAAATGCAATAATAACATTTGGATTATCAAAACCACCAAAAGTAATAAACATACCTGGATCGGGTACAATAATCCCTGAGTTTTTAAAACTTACAAAAGCAATAAAAATACCGAGGCCCACCGTTCCTGCTTGCTTAATGGTTAGTGGAATCGATTTAATAATCTTCGATCGAACGCCTGAAGCAGCAAGAATAATGAATAAAATTGATGATGCAAGCACCGAAGCCAAAGCTGTTTGCCATGAAATCCCCATTTGCATGACAACACTAAAAGCAAAGAACGCATTCATCGACATACACGGTGCAAGGCCTAGTGGAAACTTCGCATAAAGCCCCATAATTAACATTGCAATTGCCGAGGAAATAATGGTTGCAATAAAGACCGCATCCTTCGGCATTCCTGCTTGCCCTAAAATAATTGGATTAACGAAAATAACGTATGACATTGAAAGAAATGCCGTTAACCCTCCCGCAAATTCACGTTTGATTGTCGAACCTGCTTCTTCAATCCCAAAATACTTATTGAGAATATTTTTCACGTAATGTCCTCCTCTTCCTCAATATATAAAAAAACTGCCATTATATGTGGCAGAAAGAGACGTGAAAATATCCTATCATGAAGATAAGGCTCTTTTGCCATAGTTTACATCTTTACGGGATGTAAGTAGAAACTTCCGGACCCTATTACCAGAAATATATGGAGTTTTTTCATACCTTAAGACTACCATGGTCCGGTGCAACATGCAAGCCTTGATAACTGCTATTGATTGTCTAAAAGTTATTGAAAACGATATCAAATATTCATTATGAGATTATTGTGTAGCATCTTATCGTTTGGGATGATTCTGTCGCATAAAAAAACTCACTCTTTCGAGTGAGTTTGATCAACGTTTAATTATTTTTTGATGTTGAAGAATGTGTTAGCACCTGAATATTTAGCTGCTGAACCTAATTCATCTTCGATACGGATTAATTGGTTATATTTAGCTAAACGGTCTGTACGTGACATTGATCCAGTTTTGATTTGACCTGCGTTAAATGCTACTGCAATGTCAGCGATTGTTGCATCTTCTGTTTCTCCTGAACGGTGTGAAACTACTGATGTATATCCTGCACGTTTTGCCATTTCCATAGCGTCAAATGTTTCTGTTAAAGTACCGATTTGGTTAACTTTAATAAGGATTGAGTTTGCGATTCCTTTTTCGATACCTTCTGCAAGAATTGCAGGGTTTGTAACGAATAAGTCATCACCAACGATTTGGCAACGGTCACCAATACGATCTGTTAGACGTTTCCATCCATCCCAGTCGCGTTCTCCTAAACCGTCTTCGATTGATACGATTGGGTATTTGTTTAAGAAGCCTTCGTACATATCGATCATTTGATCCGATGTTAATTCTTCGCCACCTGATTTACTTAATACATAAACACCTTTTTCTACATCGTAGAATTCTGAAGCAGCAACGTCCATTGCAAGAACGATATCTTCACCTGGTACGAAACCAGCGCGTTTGATTGCTTCAACAATAACTTCTAAAGGTTCTTCGTTTGATGCTAAGTTTGGAGCGAAACCACCTTCGTCCCCAACAGCTGTAACATGACCTTTTTCTTTTAATACTGATTTCAATGCGTGGAATGTTTCAGCACCCATACGGATTGCTTCTTTAACTGATTTTGCACTGATTGGCATAATCATAAATTCTTGGAAATCAACTGATGAGTCAGCGTGTGAACCACCATTGATAACGTTCATCATTGGAACAGGTAATTCTTTTCCGTTGAATCCACCTAAGTATTTGTAAAGTGGCATATCATAGAAATCAGCTGCAGCAATAGCACAAGCCATTGAAACACCTAAGATTGCGTTTGCACCGAATTTTGATTTATCGGATGTACCGTCTAATTCGATCATTGCTTGGTCAATTAAGTTTTGTTGTGTTACATCAAAGCCAATTAATTCTTCAGCAATAATATCGTTAACGTTAGCAACAGCTTTTAATACACCTTTACCGCCGAAACGTGATTTATCACCATCACGAAGTTCTAACGCTTCGCGTTCACCAGTTGAAGCACCTGATGGTACCATTGCGCGTCCGAATGCGCCTGATTCTGTCGTTACTTCTACTTCAATTGTTGGGTTACCGCGTGAGTCCATGACTTCGCGTGCATAAATATCAATAATACTTGGCATGTTATATCCTCCTGAGCCTCTATTTATTCTTTTATTAACTTGTTAATAAATTATTTAATTGCATCGATGATTGCTTTGAATGAATCCACTTGAAGTGAAGCTCCACCAATTAATGCACCATCAATGTCTTCTTGTGACATGTATTCCTCAATGTTTTCAGGTTTAACGGATCCACCGTATTGAATACGAACTTTATCTGCAACTTCTGCTCCAAATAAGTTTTTAACTTCGTCACGAACTAAAGCACATGTGTTTTGAGCAATCTCAACTGTTGCGCTCTTACCAGTTCCAATTGCCCAAACAGGTTCGTATGCGATCACGATGTTTTGAACATCGTCTGCATTTAAACCACTTAAGCAACCCGCAACTTGTTTACGAACAACTTTTTCTGTTTTATCTGCTTCAAATTCAAATAATGTTTCCCCAACACAAACGATTGGAGTCATACCATTTTCGATTAATACAGCTGCTTTTTTATTAATGTCTTCATCTGTTTCGTTGAAGTATTGACGACGTTCTGAGTGTCCGATAACAACCCATTTTGTGCCAATTTCTTTTAACATTTCAACTGAGATTTCACCTGTATAAGCACCGTTTGCTGCCCAGTGAACATTTTCAGCTGCAATATGTAAGTTTTTAGCATTTGCAATGGATGCTTGGAGTGCTGTGAAAGGCACTGCCACACCAAAGTCTGCTTTATCTGTAACAAATGCATCAACACCTTGAACGAATTCAGTTGCTTCTGCAATCGTCTTATTCATTTTCCAGTTACCAAAGATAATCGGTTTTCTCATGTTTTATTTATCCTGAATTGCTGCAATACCTGGCAATTCTTTTCCTTCCATAAATTCTAAACTTGCTCCCCCACCGGTTGAGATGTGAGTAATTTTGTCTTTGAATCCTAATTGAATTGCTGCCGCTGCGGAATCTCCACCACCGATAACACTCAATACATCAGGAAGTTCTGTAATTGCTTTACAGATTGACAATGTTCCTTGAGCAAATGCGTCAAATTCAAACACACCCATTGGACCATTCCAAACAACAGTTTTCGCACCCTGTAATTCTTTTTCGAATAATTCGATTGTCTTAGGACCAATGTCAAGTCCCATCATATCTGCAGGAATTTCATTTGAAGGCACAACAACTGGTGTTGCATCTGGTGCAAATTCCTTAGCAACCACAGTATCAACTGGCAATACTAATTTATCGCCTGCTTTTTCCATAATTGCTTTCGCTACATCAATACGGTCCATTTCAACAAGTGAAGTTCCGATTTCGTAACCTTTTGCTTTGTAGAATGTATAAGCCATTCCACCACCAACAATAACTTTGTCAGCTACGTCTAATAAGTTTTCAATAACATTAATTTTGTCACTTACCTTAGCACCACCTAAAATCGCTACGAATGGTCTTTTTGGTGAATAGATTGCTTCTGTTAAGAACTTAACTTCTTTCTCAACAAGGAATCCAAGTGCTGAAGGAAGATGTTGTGCAATCCCTACTGTTGAAGCATGTGCACGGTGAACAGATCCAAATGCATCTGTTACGAATAAGTCTCCCAAACTTGCCCAGTATTGTGATAAGTTGTCGTCGCATTTGCTTTCACCAACTTCATAACGTGTGTTTTGCATTAACACGATGTCGCCATCAGCCATAGCTGCAACAGCATCTTCTAACGCACTACCACGTGTAACTGGAACAAACTTAACATTTGTTTCAGGCATTAATTCTTGTAGTCTTACTGCAACAGGTGCCATATCATTTTTAGCTTTGTCTGCTTCAGTTTTTTCTGAATCCTTATGATTTACTTTCCCCAAGTGTGACATAAGAATAACTTTTGCATTGTTTTCTACCAAATATTTGATTGTTGGAAGTGCACCATTGATACGGTTATCGTCTGTAATAACGCCATCTTTTAATGGAACGTTAAAGTCAACACGTACAATGACTTTCTTACCAGCAACATCCAAATCACTGACAGTTCTTTTTGTCATAATTGCCTCCTTATTTACCTTTCCCATTATAACAAATACAAATGGGTTTCTCAATGAAATCATGCGCAGTAGTTTACGCTTTCACACATGAAAACGGTTTAGAACCAATATTTTCACACTTATATGTTTGTTGCTTGTGCAAATCTGTCTTTGCTTCATATAGTTATTCCAATTTAATCCTACTAAATTGCTCTATTTCCACGTGAAAATAAGAAAAACAGGCTATTTTACAGAATAGCCTGCTGATTGAATTGCTTGTTTTGCTGCATGGACGGTATCGTTTGATCCTTCAACCGTTACGGATTTATTGACCAAACTGATCGTATAATCCACACGTGTGTTATCCAATTCTTCTGAAATACGTTTAACGCATCCCTCACACTTCATATTATCCACAAAAATTATATGCTTCATAGTTACCGCCTTTCTCTTATATTTTAATCTTAAAGCGACGTAAACGCAATGCATTTGAAACAACACTTACGGAACTTAGAGCCATTGCGGCACCGGCGATCATTGGATCAAGAAGTGGACCTTGGAATAAGACTTTAAAAACACCCGCCGCAAAAGGGATCCCCACGACATTATACGCAAATGCCCAGAATAAATTTTGTTTTATATTACGCATGGTTGCTTTACTGAGGGCTAATGCATTCACAACATCTTTCAAGTTATCTTTCATCAGCACAATTTTCGCGGATTCAATCGCTACATCCGTTCCAGTACCGACTGCAATCCCAACATCGGCTTGAACCAAAGCGACCGCATCATTAATCCCATCTCCTACCATTAAGACGTTTTTACCGTTACGTTGAAGTTCTTTTATTTTGGCTGCCTTTTCTTCAGGCATCACTTCTGCTAACACATGGTTAATGCCAATTTGATGGGCAATTGCGTGTGCTGTATCACGATGATCACCGGTAAGCATAATGACATCATAGTTCATATCTTGTAATGCTTTTACGGTTTCAATTGATTCAGTTTTAACAGTATCCGCAACTCCAACAATCCCCATTAATGCTGTTTGATCTGAAACATACATCGCCGTTTTACCTTCTTGAGATAAACGTTTCACATCTGCTTCATAACGATCTGTAGAGATATTTAACGAAGCCATCAACGCTTCATTTCCAATTGCAATGGATTTTCCACCAACACTTCCTTGAAGACCTTTTCCTGAGATTGATTTAAATGAATCAATGGCTAAGAATTCTAGATTTTGCTTTTCTAACTCTGAAACAAGCGCGTGTGCTAAGGGATGTTCTGAAGCATTTTCAAGTGAACCAACTATACTTAAGAATTCATTTTCAGGCAAGTTCGTGATGATATCCGTCACGACAGGTTTCCCATGTGTTAAGGTTCCTGTTTTATCGAAAACAACGGTATCAATATGAGCCGCAGCCTCTAATGCTTCCGCTGACTTAATAAAAATTCCATTTTGTGCACCCACTCCGGTTCCGACCATAATGGCCGTTGGCGTTGCAAGTCCAAGTGCACACGGACAAGCAATAACGAGTACCGTTACGAAAATGGTGAGAGCACGTTCTAGATCTTTGGTAGCGATAAACCATAAAATTCCAGAAATAAGCGCAATGACCATTACCACAGGAACAAACACACCCGCTACTTTATCCGCTACTTTAGAGATGGGTGCCTTTTCGTTTTGTGCATCTTCAACCAAACGAATAATTTGGGCAAGTTTTGTATTTTGATCATCAACGGTCACTTCGATGACAAGGCGACCGTTAAGATTCATCGTCCCCATCACAACATCATCATTTCGCGTTTTATCAACCGGAATACTTTCTCCGGTCAACATCGACTCATCGACCGCACTTTCACCTTCTAAAATTCGACCATCCATTGGAATGGATGTACCCGGTTTTACCAGCAGACGATCCCCAATTCGGATTTCATCCGCATCAATCTCCACAACACCATCCTCACGAATCAAAAGTGCCGTTTCTGGTTTAAGATTTAATAAAGCCTTAATGGCACTGGTTGTTTTCGCTTTACTGCGTGACTCCATGGTTTTTCCAAGACGAATCAACGCTAAAATCACCGCCGCAGACTCAAAGTAGAGATGATGTACGAAATGCGCTTCGCCATTTAAAATTTTGAAGAATCCGTAGAAACTGTAAAGCATTGCACTACCGGTTCCAATCGCTACTAAAGAATCCATATTAGGATGCCCTTTAAATAATGTTTTAAAGCCTCTTCTAAAGTAATCACGATTTAACCAAACAATAGGGATGGTAATAACAATTTGGAAGAGCGCATTGTTCAAAGGATTAATATTAGGATCGATAAAGGATGGTAAGGGTAGTTTATAGGTAAACATTTGACCCATCGTAATATGGAGCATGGCAGCCGCTAAGATTAAACTAAAGTAAAGCGCACGATTCTCATTTTGATTTTGGTGTTTTTGAGAATCCGTGGATATCGCTTCAACTTCATCCAAACGGCTTGCGCCATAGCCTTGATTTTCAATGGCTTGTATCATATCCACCAGTTTTAGTTTATGAGGGTCATAAGTCACACGTGCACGTTCAGTCATTAAATTAACACTAGCGGACATAACGCCTTCTAAGTGTTGGAGTACACCTTCCACATTCGCAACACAAGATGCACAGGTCATATCAGTAAGTTTGAGATCAACTGTTTTTTCTTGGACTGGATTGGGGATTTCAAGGCCATAACCTTGATCTTCAACCGCTTGGATTAAATCAGCTTCAGGAATTGTGTTTTGTGACGTAATAACGGCTTGATTGGTAAGGAGATTAACCTCCACATGTTCAACGCCCTCAACACCTTGTAATGCTTTTTCAACTTGGCTTTGACAGGATGCACACATCATCCCTGTTACGTTATAGGTTTTTTTATTCATGATTTCCGTCCTCCTTTATCGTTTACATTTGTAGTTTATCATGGTACTTCTGCGATATCAAGTGGGATGACTACAAATGTAGTTTGATTAGAAATAAAAAAACTCACCGATTATCGATGAGTTTCATTTTTTTAGAATTTTAAAGAAATTGCTGCATCCAACGCAATCTTCATCATATTTGTGAATGAGAGTTGACGTTCCTCAGCTGAAGTTACTTCTTGTGTTACAAATGAATCTGAAATTGTTAGAAGACATGCTGCATGTTTGTTTAATTTCTTAGCATTTGCGAAAAGTGCAAATGATTCCATCTCAACACATGTCACACCATGATTCTTCGCAAGTTCTTGCCATGTAACACCGGAGTCGCGGTAAAAGACATCACTTGAATGAATGCGTCCCTCTTGCATAGGAATCTCTAATTTTTGTGCAGAAGCACGTAATTGATCATTTAACATCTTACTTGGTTCAAGAACATCTTCTTCATATCCAAATCCAACCTTCGCAAATGAAGATTCACTATATGCACTATCTGAAAGAATTACATCATAAACATCAAGTCCTTCAACATACGATCCTGCTGAACCAATACGAATAATTGCTTCAACATCAAATTGTGAATATAGTTCATAAGAATAAATTCCAATACTTGGTTGTCCCATTCCTGAACCCATTACTGATACTTCAACGCCTTCATAGGTTCCTGTATATCCAAACATATTACGAACATCGTTAAATTGTTTCACATCTTTCAAAAATGTTTCCGCAATAAACTTTGCGCGAAGTGGATCTCCAGGCATTAATACAACCTTAGCGATTTGCCCTTTTTCAGCATTAATATGTGGTGTAGCCATAAATATAAATTCCTCCCATTAATTTATTCAATTATAACATAGCCTTCCAAGAGATTCATTACCTTTGGTGTAAAGAACGAAAATGCCAATAATTCACCAACTTAGCAATAAATCCTTAGAATATCGATAAACATTATGAAAAAGCACCAAAAAAACCGTAAACCCACTGTGATTTATTTCTATATGTTATATAATTCACATAGTAAGGAGGTTGTCATGACAATGAGCCATAAAAAACTAAAAAAACAACGAACCATGCTCTATTTTATGCAGGCAGCCAAAGAAATTGTGAATACGGAAGGCATGCAAGCAATCACCATCCGAAAAGTCGCAGACATTGCCGGTTACAACAGCGCTACCCTCTATAATTATTTTGAAAATCTTGATCAACTTATTGCTTTCGCCATGATCCATACCATCACCGATTACCTCAGTGATCTTGAAACCATTATCAACTTAGACCACAATGCACTTGATAAGTATTTATTAATGTGGCGTTGTTATTCCGATTGGTCTTTTAAAGATCCGGAAATCTATACCTACGTATTTGATTCTGAGAAATCTGATGAAATTTTAAGTCATATGGATGCTTACAACGCAACGTTTCCAATGCATAAAACCAAACCCGCAAAACACATCAGTGATCTTGTTTTAGGGCAAGGAATGAAACGGCGTAACCAACTTTCAATAGACCCTTGTGTCGAGGCGGGATATTTTAAAGCCGATGATGTTTCAACGATCGTGAATTTTGCCTATATTATGCATCAAGGGATTATCCGTCGTATTCTCAAAGGATCTTATACAAACGATAAAGATCATGTTGAAGAATTTCTTAATTATTTTATATCCTTTCTTCGAGGGTACGATCAAACACAAAGTCTAACAGCTGATACAGTCACCAAAATCTTAGCCTTTGATATCCATAAAAAAACACATCAACCCTAATCGGTGATGTGTTTTTTGCTTTTAGAATATAATCATTGAAAGTACAAACATAAAGACCGTACCAACAATCATTGGAACCGATGTACGTTTCACAATATCAAACGGTTCTTCTTTTGTAGTTCCTGCAACAATCATTACCACGGCAGATACCGGTGAAACAGCACGTAGTAAGTTTCCTGCAAGCCCCATTGGCACAGTCACCGCAAATGGACTAATGCCCGCTGCTGCAGCAAGAGGAACCATAAGCGGTACCATTGCATAGAAGAGTGCCATTCCACTACCACTCAAGAGGACAATCAGTGCTGTAAAGAGTACAAGAATCAGTGGTAAGACAAAGCCTGAAGCTTGAGTTGTTTGCATTACCGTTTGAAGTTGGGTAATTAGACCAATCGCTTTAAGACCATTCACAAAGGTTGAAGCAGCAACAAGTAAGACAACAATCCCCATTGCATTTCCCATCCCTTTAAAGAAGGATTCTGTAGCTGTTAAGACTTTATTTCCATCACGATGACGTATCAGTTCGCACGCAATCGCAATGATAAAGGACATCATCGATACCACTTCAACAGATAAGTTCAAGGTTGATCCTGTGATTGCATTAATTGCAAAGACAACAAGTAAAATTAAGATTGGTAACAAGGGAAGCAATGTGTAGACAAATTTATAAAGCCCACTGCCTTCAATTTGCTTGGGTGCTTCTACATTCAGAACAACCTTCTCTTCACCACTTGCTACAAGTTTTTTATCACAGTATTTTTGCCAGAATGTATGTGCGAGTGCCATCACAAGAAGTGTTGGTACGGAAACAATTGCATGATGTTGGAAGACATAGTCTGCAACAGGCATTCCAAGTTCCGCAGCAATCGCAACGTTATCTGCACCTAATGGTGTAGGCATAACCGTTGCCGTTGTCGCAATAATTGCGGCTGCAGTTAATGTTGACATCCCTGATTCTTTTAAAACTGGATACAAGGTTGCAAGCAAAATAATGGATAAATTGGATGCACTTGGAATTACAAGGGATAACAAGTTCCCGAGTAAGAATACAATTGGAACCAAAACGTATGCTGATTTTATGCCTTTGAGGGGTTTTGTAAGGGTATTAACCGTTACCTCATTTGCACCAATCGCATTCATATAAGCCGTATAACCACCCAATACAAGAATCACAAACCCAGAACTTGGGAGTGTTTTCTTAAATTGATCGATAATCGCAAGAAGTGGATCAACTAAGATATGAACCGGTTCTTCAATAACCGCATTCCCCATCATAATTGCTACCATCATGAGTAAAATACCAACACCAAACAACGTAATCTTAATATCGAGTTTTTTAAGAAGCATGACAACTACGATTGCGACTGCAATCAAGCCTGCTCCATACATAACAAATGGACTCATAACCTTCATTCTCCTTTATATTAGTTTTTCGTTTGACACTTTTGAATTGATTCGAGGAACCATGTTTTAAATAGATCCGCATCGATATCAGTCGTAACTTTCGCATTTGCGGGCTGACCACAATATCCTTTTAGGTCTACCACGGTAGCCCCTGATGTATATTCCCCTTGGGTCTCAATACCTACAAATGTCTCCACCACTTCAAACATTTCTGGTTTAAGTAAGTATGCAATCGCACAACTGTCATACATCTTTAAACCAACCTTAAAGCTTCCACCGCGATAGGTTTTAAATAAGTGATAAAACATATTTCCAACAGGATTCATGTCCTTAATCAATGCAGAATCTTCCGGATAAACAAGGGCTTTAAGACCTACATCAAGACCTGCCATCACAATATTTAGACCACTTTCAAAAACAATCTTCGCAGCTTCTGGGTCTACTTTAATATTAAATTCAGAATAGACACCCGCATTACCACGTCCGACACTACCACCCATTAATACCACTTCATCAATGCGTTCAATGACCTCCGGATATTCTCGAATTAATAAAGCAATATTGGTTAGTGGACCAATTGGAACAAGTGTAATTTTCTCCGTACTGTTCATAATGACCTCATACATTGCCTCTACCGCATTTTTATCGAGAAGCAAACTTCGATCTTCCTCAGGGAAATCATAACCATCCATCCCCGTTTTACCGTGTACACCACTGGCATCAATCGGTTCTCTTAGTAAGGGACGGGATGCACCCATGGCCACTGGAATTTTTTTACCGTAGAAGGGCAGCAGCTTTAAGGTGTTTTTCGTAACCTTCTCAATACTTACATTTCCTGCAACCGTTGTAATCAACTGAACATCCAGTTCTTCTGAAAATAAAGCGATTGCCAGTGCAACGGCATCATCAATGCCTGGATCTGTATCAATGATAATTTTTCGTTTACTCATCATTTCCTCCTTGGTTCATAAAATCTGTTAATGCTTCAAGTGTGGGAAGTGCTTCTTGAGCACCTTGTTTTGTACATGCAAGGGCACCTGCAGCACTTGCATAGGTTAATGCTTTTTGAAGATTCCATTGCTTACTAAGACCGTATAAGAACGTTCCAATATAAGCATCGCCTGCTCCCGTTGTATCTACTACATCTACTGCATAAGATGGGATGATATCAACGTGATCTTTAGAAATACAAATACTTCCCGATCCACCTAAGGTAAAGACAACCGTCTTAACACCTCGTTCACATAAGGTTGTAGCCGCACGCTTACAATCCTCAAGATCATGAGGGAAGATCTCTGTCAAAATTTCACTCTCTGATTGATTTACCACAAGGTAATCTATTAATGGATAAAAATCTTCGTTCATCACTACCGCAGGGGCTGGATTCACCACCGTTGTCATTCCCAAGGTTTTTGCTTGTTTGAGACCTTCATATACGGCATAGAGTGGAACTTCAAATTGAGTTAAAAAGAAATCCTGGTTTGATCCCTGTAGGGCTTCATGAATGCGTGGAACACTAATATTCGCATTCGCACCTTGGTTTATAATTATGCGATTATCGTGATCTGTTTTTAAAATCATCGCAACCCCGGTATGTTCATCATCACTAAGAAGAACATGATTTGTATTAACCCCAAAATTATTTAAAGCATTTAAGGCAAGTTGACCATGATAATCCCGTCCAACACTTCCAATTAGAAATGTAGGGGCGCCCAGATTGGCACATGCCGCTGCTTGATTACCACCCTTACCCCCAATTGCTTCAAAATAATCATAGCCAGCAATCGTTTCACCCTGTTGAGGGACACGATTCGCGGAAATCATCAAATCCGCATTAATACTTCCAAGTACATAGATCTTACTGCTCATAAAATAACACCATCCCACTTCCTAGTTCTTCAGTCGGTCTTGTGATAAAACCATACTGAGCATAAAACGCTTCAACACCTGGCGTCGCCATGAGACCTACATAAGCACCTTGACAGGCAACCCGTGCAAGATACTTAAAGATTGATTGCATCAGTAAATCGCCACAGCCTTGATGTTGATATTGCGGATGTACGATGACATCCTTGAGAAAGAACACAATCCTTCCATCACCGACCAGTCGGGCAATGGCAACCGCTTGGTCACCATCAAACACCACAACATCGTATAAATCATGATCAAGCGCCATCTGAATATCCTCTAAGGCATATGCTTTAAAGTTACAGACTGAATGCATCGCTTGATAAAGCTCCGGAGTAAGCACGTTCTCTTTAATTTCAAATGCTTGTTTCTTCATGATTAAGCGCTTAACCTCCTTGTGATTCTAGTTTACACCGCTTTGTAACCGCTGTCAATAGTTTTAGATTAAGCGTTTAACCTAAAACTCAAAAAAAACATGAATCCGATGATTCATGCTTATTGAACAAGTTCCGGTTTTAACACAGTATCGACTTGATAGCTTTGATCTTCTATTTGTTTAAGCAGCTGTTTGCATGCATGCATCGCTAAAACGGAAAGATCTTGAGAGACAGAAGTTAACGGAATCCCAAACATTTCTGATTGTTTTAAATTATCATACCCCACAACTTTAAGGGTTTTCTGAGTCAGTCCAGCTTCATCCATCGCCTTAAGCAATCCGTAAGCCATGAGATCATTACATGCAAAGACCCCATCGATGTCTTTACGTGCTACGACATCCTTTCCGAAAACATACCCTGTCTCATACCGGTAATCCCCTTCATAACGGTTTTTCTTTGAAATCGAATATCCGGATTCTTTTAAGGCACGAAGATGACCCTCATAACGTTGACGCCCACCATAGGTAAGTAAAGAACCGGTAAAACATGCAATGTGTTTACAACCCTGTTCAATAAGGTATTGTGTCGCCAGATACCCACCATATTCATTATCGTAAGAAACTTGATTCGTTTGAATGTTTTCAAAAATGCGGTCTACCAACACAAAAGGAACCCCAATCGAATCCAACTCCTGCTGTACATCCGCATTCACACGGTATGCATCCAAAGCAGGACAGAGAATTAACCCATCAACTTGCCGATCTTTAAGTTCTTTAATAAGCGTGCGATCATTTTCAACATGATCATCACTGTTGACCATAAAAACGAGATATCCCTCTTTACGTAATAAATCTTCAACATGTTTAGAAAATGATGAAAAATAGGGGTTTTCAATATCTGGAATAATTAAGCCGATTGTTTGCGTTTTATTCGTAGAAAGACTGCGAGCAACATAATTTGGTCGATAATTTAACTCTTCCGCAATCCGTTTAATCTCTGATTTCTTAGCTTCTGAAATTCGTGAGGGCGCGTCATTTAATACTAAAGAAACGGATGCTTCTGAGACATGCGCTAACTTCGCAATATCTTTAAGTCTAACTTTTTTCATACTCCCCCTCCATTCTTACTACTATTGTAACTGATATTTTATTCATGTGAAGAACCTTTTACACAATCAGTCTTAGATTGTTTTATTTTTCATAAGTATATCAAATATCTGCAATTCAAAAAAAGTATGGATAAAACAATTGAAGATATTTCTTTTTGTGTTAGCATGGACATATACATACAGGAGGAACGATCATGGCACAATATGATGTTAGAGAAATGTATAAAGCTTTTACAGGTGGTTTAACTGAATTATCACGTACACAACGCGAAGGTGTTGGTGCGTTTATGAATCTTTTAGGAAAAAGTTATGCTCCTGGAGCATTAGATCCTAAAACGAAAGAATTAATCAGTGTTGGGATTGCGGTGTATAACCGTTGCGAATACTGCATTGTTTACCATACACATGAAGCATTAAAACATGGTGCAACACGTCCAGAAATTGAAGAAGCTGCACTTGTTTCTGTTGCATTTGGTGGTGGTCCAAGCATGGCTTATACGGTAACACTCCTTAAAGAAAGCCTTGATGAATTCGAGAAAGATTTTAAATAATTATAGAAAAGCCCACATCTGCTGATGTAGGCTTTTTCTTTGCACCGGTAGAGCGATGCTTTTTTAAATCGTTAAATTATTTTTTTGTTTTTGTAGGAATTTTTCCTGCAGGATAGTAAGCATGTTCAATAATTTCCTTCATATCCTTAACAAGTGGAAGACGTGGGTTACATGGTGAACATTGGTCTTCGTATGCAAGATAAGCAATGGTTTCTGTTTCAGCCATAAATGCTTTTTCATTAACACCTTGTTCTTGGAAACTCATCTTAATACCACAACGAACGGCTAAGTCATGACATGCTTGCGCATAACTTTCAACACCTTCTTCGGTTGTGCTTGCAGGTAAGCCAAGGATACGTGCTAATTCAGCATAACGTTCATGGGCACGGTATACATTGTATTTTGGCCATAATGAAGGTTTTTCTGGATGTGTACCATTATAACGTACAACATAAGGTAAGAGAATTGCATTAATTCGTCCGTGAGGCATTTCGTGGAATTTACCACCAATTTTATGTGCTAATGAGTGACTCATACCTAAGAATGCATTCGCAAATGCCATCCCTGCAAGGGTTGAAGCATTATGCATTTTTTCACGCGCATCCAAGTCGTTTTTTCCGTTATGAACTGCACGTTCAAGGTTTTCAAAGACCATTTTAATGGCTTGAATTGCAAGACCATCTGTATAGTCATTTGCGAAGTTTGAAACATATGCTTCTGTAGCATGTGTTAATACATCAAGACCTGTATCTGCAGTTACGGATGCAGGAAGGTTTGTTGTGAAGATTGGGTCAACAATCGCAACAGTTGGAACAAGTGAGTAGTCCGCAAGTGGGTATTTCTTATTTGCATCTGTATCGGTGATAACTGCAAATGGTGTAACTTCACTACCGGTACCGGAAGTTGTTGGGATACATACAAGTTGTGCTTTTTCACCCAAGTCTGGGTAACGGAATGCACGTTTACGGATATCCACAAATTTTTGTTTAAGATCGTTAAAGTCTACATCTGGATGTTCATAGAAGATCCACATACCTTTAGCGGCATCCATTGGTGAACCACCACCTAAAGCAATAATTGTATCCGGTTGAAATGATTTCATCATTTCATAACCACGTTTAACAGTGTTTAATGATGGATCTGGCTCAACATCGCAGAATAATTGAATTTGAACTTTGTTACGACGTTTATTAAGTTGTTCAACAATTAAGTTGTAGTAACCTAAATCAACCATAGCACGGTCTGTTACAACGAATACACGTTCAACATCACGCATTGATTTTAAATATTGAATTGAGTTTCTTTCGAAATAAATTTTTGATGGTACTTTGAACCATTGCATATTGTTATTACGTCTCCCAATCTTTTTAATATTCAAGAGGTGAACTGCACTTACGTTATCGCCTACTGAGTTATGTCCGTATGAACCACAACCAAGTGTTAATGAAGGAATAAAGTCATTATAGATGTTACCAATTCCTCCAAAGGTTGATGGTGAGTTCCAGATAATACGAATTGCAGGAACAGTTTCTCCAAATTTTTCGGAAAGTTCTTTTGATTTTGTATGGATTGCTGCTGAGTGACCCAATCCATCAAATTCAACCATTTGACGTGCTAAGCTGATTCCTTCATCGCTGTCTTTTGATTTTAAGACTGCAAGAACTGGTGATAATTTTTCACGTGTTAGAACTTCGTTAGGTCCTACTTCTTTACATTCTGCGGCTAAGATTACTGTATTTGAAGGCACTTTAATCCCTGCTTGTTCAGCAATCCATGTTGCATCTTTCCCTACAACATTTGGATTTAATTTTGCTTCAAGAACATTTGCATCGCCACTTGAAACTCCGAACATAAATTTCTCAACTTTTTTCTTATCTGTAGCTGAGAGGAAGTGCATACCGTATTTTTTGAATTTTTCAATGGCTTCATCATAAACGTCTACGTCAATAATCACAGCTTGCTCTGAAGCACAGATCATTCCGTTATCAAATGATTTTGATAGGGCAATATCGTTAACAGCTTGGGCAACATCTGCCGATTTTTCAATATATGCAGGAACGTTTCCGGCACCAACACCAAGTGCAGGTTTACCGCATGAGTAAGCAGCACGAACCATTGCATTACCACCGGTTGCAAGAATTGTCGCAACACCGTCGTGGTTCATCAGCTCATCTGTTTTTTCTTTTGATCCACGTTCAATCCATTGAACACAGTGTTCAGGAGCCCCTGCAGCAACTGCAGCTTCATAAACAACTTTCGCAGCCGCAATACTACATTTTTGTGCAGATGGGTGGAATGAGAAAATAATTGGATTTCTTGTTTTAAGTGAGATTAATGATTTGAAAATTGCAGTTGATGTTGGGTTTGTAACGGGTGTAATTCCACAAATAACCCCTACTGGATCAGCAATTTCGGTAATCCCTGTGATGTCATCATCACTGATAACACCAACTGTTTTAAGGTGACGCATATGGTTAATAACATGTTCACATGCAAATAAGTTTTTCGTTGCTTTGTCTTCAAAACAGCCTCGTCCTGTTTCTTCAACAGCAAGTTGCGCTAAAACACCGTGTTGATCGAGTGCAGCAACACTTGCTTTCGCAACGATATAATCGACTTGTTCTTGATTTAAATCCATAAAACCTTTTAATGCTTTTTGAGCATTCGCAACGAGTTCGTTGACTTCGTTGTCCAATTCTACTTTTTTAGTTGTCATGGTATGTGACCTCCCTTGTTATTTCTTTCACATACATATTGTATGTTGGATCAAAGGCTGACTCAAACAAATCAACGTAAAAAAGCGCAAATAAAAACTAAATTCGTGATGATGAAACAAGTTAAGCGTTTTCATTGTGAAAACTATCACGAATTTAGTAAGTTTTATGATTTTGCGTCAAATTTTGTTTTACAGTTTGGACACGTAATCTCAATTTTTCCTTTTCGTCGCGGAACACGAAGTCGGGTTTCGCACGTCTTGCATGTGAAATATTTATACTTCGGCCATGACTTAATGCGATTCCATTTCGCGTTTCCTTTACTTAAAAATGTAAGATACGCTTGATTCTCTTGATATCGTTTTTGAATCTTACGCGAGAAGGTACGGTAATAGACATAAACTAAAAGTAACAACCAAACCCCTTGCAACCAAACTTGTCGGGTAAAAATCCCAACAATCGCCACAACCACACCTAAATAAAGAAGATGTTGATTCAGTTTATCCGTTCCATAACGGCCCTGCATCATTTGAATAAATTTTTGCTTCATTGAAACGTCACCGTATATTGATGGACAATGTCATCACCTTTCTGAAGACGCTTAATTCCAAGCTTTTCACGAATATCAGGGTATCCACCGTATTCATCCGCAATACCAACCCAAGGTTCAATACATACAAAAGGTGCCATCACACCCTCCTTACAAGGACGCCATAACGCTAAATAGTCAAAGCCTTCGTAAGCTACCGTAACGGATTCTTGGGTGTTCTTGTTTATTAATGTCACTTCTGAAGTATGATCATAGATTAAGGTTGTATCCTTGAAGTTTGCTTCATTCACCTCAAGTCGATCTAATTGAACGGGAGCCTTTCCATCAATAAAGCCTTCTTTGAGTCCGTATTGATGAACGTTTTCAGTTTGTTCAAAGACAAACTCATAATCACCTTCATCATCAAGTAGAAAAGCAGGATGTGCTCCAATGGCATAAAACATTTCGTTCTCATCTTTATTAAAGATATGCCACGTTACAGTGATCCGTTTTCCATCTAATTTATATGCAATTTGTACTTTGTGTTTATATGGATATACTTCCAACAGTGCATCATTACTGTGAAACTCAAATACAAATTCATTTTCAGTATGACGTACAACTTCAAATTCTTGGTCTCTTAAAAAACCATGTTGCGATAATTGATAGTCTTGACCATCGATTGTATATTTTCCATTAAATACTTTTCCTACAATGGGGAAAAGGACTGGAGAAACACGTCCCCAAAATGCAGCATCACCGTTCCACATTAATTCTTTTTGCGTCTCTTTATTTAATGCGCGACGAAGCTCTGCACCTTTACAATCAAATTCTAAAAGTAACGATTCATTTTCTAATTTCATCCTTATGCCACCTCATTTTACGTTTTGATTATATCATGTCTTTATGCAAACAATGCTTCATTCCCCAAATTTACATTAAATAACATAATACAAAAAAGCAGTCCTTTCGACTGCTTAGTATGCTTCCACAAATACATCAACATGTTCGTTGCCATGAATCAGTTTTGATACAGGGCATCGTTCATGGGCTTGACGTACAAGACGTTCACTTTCTTCTAAGGAAATTCCCTCTACGGCCAAATATGCATAGGCACTGAAGTAATATCCTACTCCATTTGCCTCTTTATGGAGGTCTACCTCAACACGCACTCTTGAATTATGTTCGAGTTTTCGTGCTTTTAAGAGTGCTTGACTTGTGGCATTAAGGCATGTTGCCCACGACATTGCAAGAAGTTGTTCTGGATTCGAACCTTCTTGAGGATCTAAAGGCGGTGTCATTGTAAGTGCTAGACCGTCTTCAATTCGAGTTTGATTTGGCACAGTTGTTTCATTGATTGCGGTTGTTTTATAAATCGATGTCATGTTTATCATTCTCCTTTTTTTATTATTATACATGAGTCTGTATTTATGAACCTTCAGAACGCTCATTTTGTTAGTAAAATCACGTTATTTTATTGTTTTTTTATGAGTATATCAGGTGAAAATCAGGTATAAAGCCACTATAATAACGGTGGGTTAATGAGCTGGGAGGTTTTATTATTATTGAGTTTAAAAATGTTTCTAAACATTATCAAGGTAAAAACAAAACATTCAAGGCACTCGACAACGTTTCATTTGAAATCAAACAATCTGAAATTTTCGGAATTATTGGTGAAAGCGGAGCCGGTAAGTCAACTGCGCTGCGTTTAATCAATGGATTAGAACAGCCCGACGATGGTGTCGTTTACGTTGATGGCACCGATTTAAAATCACTCTCAAGTAACGCAATGCGTTCACTTCGTAAAGAGATTGGCGTCGTTTTCCAAAATTTCAATTTATTGGGGAATCGTACTGTGTTTGATAACATTGCCTTGCCACTAAGACTTGCAAAGAATAAAGATTGTAATGTGGTGTCTGAAGCACTTTGCTTTGTACACCTCGAATCAAAGATCCACCACTATCCTGCACAACTTAGTGGTGGAGAGCGTCAACGTGTTGCCATTGCACGTGCATTGATTACCAAACCGAAGATTTTAATTTGTGATGAACCATCATCTGCTTTAGATCCTCATACTACCAAAGAAATTCTTGAGGTTTTAAAACAGATTAATCAACAATTCGGCACAACGATTGTGATTGTTACTCATGAATTAGAAGTTGCGAAGATGTTGTGTGATCGGGTTGCGATTTTGGATAATGGAACGCTTCATGAAGTGATTTCAGTAAATCGTCACGATGAAGACAATCCAACACCCTCTTACGCAATCCATGCAAAGGACTATTTATTACAATGATATCGATATACGCTGAATTTCATGCTGAGTTGCTTAAAGCACTGAGCGAAACCTTTATTCTTTTAGGATTTTCAATTCTATCTGCACTTTTAATTGGATTACCACTGGGCACACTTATCTACCTTACCCGAAAAGACGGGTATTACGAAAATCGATTTGTTTCATTTTTCTTAAATGGATATGTGGATGTGGTGCGTTCGTTTCCGTTTTTATTATTTATTGTGTTTATGATTCCGGTGACTCGATTCTTAATTGGGACTTCACTTGGAACTTATGCAGCCTCAGTACCCATGAGTTTTGTTGCAGCGGCATTGTATGCTCGATTTGTTGAACAAGCACTCCTCGAGGTTCCTCAAGGAATTATTGATAGTGCCCTCTCACTTGGAGCAACACCGTTTCAACTTGTTTTTAAATTTCTGTTTGTTGAAGCACGATCAGGACTTGTCCTCGGACTTACATCTTCCATTATTAGTTATGTAAATTACTCGACGGTAATGGGAGTTGTTGGTGGCGGCGGAATCGGGGACTTCGCAATGCGATATGGTTATCAACGATTTGAGTGGCAAATCATGTATGCAACCATTCTCATTATGATTGTTCTCGTACTGATGATTCAATTCACAGGAAATAGAATCGCTAAACGAATTGATAAGCGATAAGGAGAAAAGATGATTAAAAAAGGACTTGTATTACTCACAGCAATGCTCATGCTTACCGCATGTGGCGCCAAAAATAATCCAGATGACATGAAGTTAAAGGTTGCATCACATATGATGCCAATGACCGATGTTGTCGAAATTGCTAAAGAGGAATTGAAAAAAGACGGTTATGAACTTGAACTTGTATCCGTTTCAGACAATACCCAAGCTAATACTGCTCTTAATAATAAAGAAATCGATGCCAACTTCTTCCAACATGTTCCCTTTATGGAAATGTTCAACAAGAGTCAAAGTGGTAACCTTGTAGGCATTCAACCAATCTATGATGCAATTGTAGGTTTCTACTCAAAAGATCTTAAGGACATTAAAGATCTTAAAGATGACGCAAAAATCGCAATTCCAAATGATGCAGTCAACCAAGCTCGTGCCCTTCTAATCTTGCAAGATGCTGGACTCATCACATTAAAAGATGGTGTTAAATATGATGCAACGATTAAAGACGTAACAGATCATAAAAACTATCAGTTTATTGAAGTTGATCTCTTAACTTTAAATCAAGCATATGAAGAAGTCGATCTCGTATTCAACTATCCTACTTATATTAAACAAGTTGGACTCACACCAAGTGATGCGCTAATTTTAGAAAAATCAGATGGACATTATGCAATTTCATTAGTAGCACGTGAAGATAATAAAGATGATGCGAAAATTCAAGCACTAAAAAAAGCCATGACAAGTGATGCTGTTCGTAAATTCTTAACAGAAGAACACAGCGCAACACTCTCACCAGCTTTCTAAACACGAAAAAACCTCTCGATATCCATTGAGAGGTTTTTTTATTTACTTATAAGAGTTCTATTTTTCCTTTACATGTGTCTAAAGTCTCATCATCCCAAAGACTTACTTGAACTTCACCAATATGTGCATTTCCCAATAACAGCATACACATACGGCTCTGACCAATCCCACCACCAATTGTTAGTGGAAGTTCATCGTCTACGATCATCTTATGGAAATCATATTTTAAGCGATCTTCTTGATTTGCCTCTTTAAGTTGATACAACATCGCTTCGCGATCGACACGAATTCCCATGCTGGATAGTTCAAGTGCAATCCCAAGCGGTTCATGCCAGAACAACAAATCTCCGTTTAAAGACCAATCATCATAGTCCGGAGCGCGGTTATCATGCGGTTTTCCACTCTTGAGTTTATCACCAATTTGAATGATAAACGTTGTATGATGTTCCTTAACATATGCGTTTTCTCGTTCTTTTGAGCTCAAGTTTGGATACAAATCTTCCAATTCTTGACTTGTAATAAATGATACATTTGAATCAATCATGACATCCACATCTTGATACTTCGTATGTAAACGACTTGAAGTTTCCACGATCGCATTCACAATGCTTTGAACCGTTTCTTTTAGATAATCTATCGTACGTTGTTCACGTGAAATCACACGTTCCCAATCCCACTGGTCCACATAAATTGAGTGAATGTTATCCAACGCTTCATCACGGCGAATTGCATTCATATCCGTATAAAGACCGTTTCCTTCTCTAAAATCATATTGATGTAACGCCATGCGTTTCCATTTTGCCAAGGAGTGTACTACTTCACCCTCTGCATCCAGTGAGGGAACGTCAAAACGAACCGGACGCTCCACACCATTTAAGTCATCATTTAAACCCGAATTTCGTGCCACGAACAAAGGCGCAGAAACCCGTTTTAATTTTAAACTTCCTGTGAGCGCCTCTTCGAAGCAACGCTTAATAAATCCAATCGCAGTTTGTGTGTCATAAACACCAAGTCTGGACTGATACCCTTCTGGTACAATAGTTTTTTTCATATAAACACCCCTTATCATCTATTTGTACTGATGATAATTCTACCATACATAGATATGAAAAACTATGATATACAACCATTTAACTACACGTTTATGTATTCGTTTTTCGTTGTAAACGCTTTTGAATCCAACTCATAAAATATACGGTTAATGGAACGGCTGCCATCATGCCGATGGAACCAACAAGTGCTTGGAGGACTTCAACGGAAAACCATAAGCTATTGAGAATATAGGTACCACTTCGCTGATAGAGATTTAAGAGGATGATTGATGGCAAAGCACCTCCTGTATATGCCAAGACAAGCGTTGTGACCATGGTTGAGATTGCATCAATGCCCACATTCATGCCTGCTTTCACGAGATCGCGTCTTGGTATGGACGCTTCGATTTCAATCATCTCGCACATTGATGAAGCAATAGACATTGAAATATCCATCATCGCCCCAAGTCCCCCAATGATTACAGCACCGAAGAGAATTTGATTTACATTGAAAGGCTGTTCGCGATTCATCATCGCAATATACGAGTATTCTTCTGACGCTGCACCTCGAATCTTTAAAAAGAAGACAATCAGCATTGCCGATACGATTGCGACCAAAACACCCCCCAGTGTCCCAATAATAGAAGCCATTGTTTTCTTGGAGAATCCCGACAATGTGATAAATGATAGAAGGGTAATGCAGAGCGCAACAACCAATACCAAAAGATACATATTTTGTTGGGCTAAAATACCAGGTATAAAGACGGTTCCAACCACGAAAACCGTTGACGCAAACGACATTAACGTTTTCAAACCTTGTTTTCTTGCAATAACCAGTAAGAGGATACTAAAGATCCCAATCACGACAAATACACGCATGCTTCGGGTTGGACCATTGAGCGTATACTGGACCCCCTCATCATTTGTCGTTTGATTCAATAGAACAGAGTCCCCTTTTTGTAATGGAAGAAGGGCCTGAGCCGTATTTTCACTCAAGGATTGTTCGATTGAAATTGTTTTATTAAGATATGGAAAAGATTCAGAGTATACTTCTAAAAATAGCTTCGTCATTTTCGTTGTTTCATCTTTTTCGGTTCGGACCTTTGTTACGGTTCCTTGATACAAAGCGTCATGTTTACTTTCCAAGGACTGTGCCATAACCGCATGATTTTGAAAGTGATACGATAACAACGAACATAAAATGATGATTAGAAGGATGACCCCGTGAGGTAGGTATTTTCGCATCAATATTCACCTCCAAGTGTGTATTGGTATATCGTCATAGGGTTTTCACGACATGGAACACTTCGACCATTGGTATCACAGCGCATATTCCACCCATTCCCCCAATAAGCACCACCTGTACCAAAGGTTACCGACCGATCCCATCGCTCGTATGCTGCTTCAATCGAATCTTCACCAAGATAATAAAGTTCATGATGTAGATGGGGTCCCATGGATAATCCTGAAGAACCCATTTGCGCTAACACTGTTCCGCCCGAAACGATATCACCTGGGGAAACGGTCATACTTCCTTCTTTTAAATGAGCAAACATCGCTCCATAAACAACACCATTTGTCTTAAAGATCATGGTGATGTAATTACCAAATCCTCCATTACACGAGCCGTTTGGATACGATCCATATGTGGGACACCCTCCATTAACTGCCGTTATAAGTCCCGACCCCGGTGCCAATATATTGAGACCAATCGATCCTGTAACGGAAGCTAAATCCACCCCCATGTGATGACCACCCCATGGATAAGTCCAAGTTCCTGCGGATACCCAGTATCCACTTTCAACGGGGCGAATAAAGCCATTGGTTTCTTCAATACTCGAGATTCGACTTAACAAGCGACTGTCAAGATTGATTTTTTCTTGGAGTTCGTCATATTGGAGTTCGAGTGCTTTGTTTTTCTCCATCAAGGAGGCAATCGTCTTTTTGACTTTTTCCATGTATGCTTTCTTAATCGTTTCTTGTTCTTCAATCAGCTTGTTTTTTTTCTCTAATTCTTGGCGTTGATGATTTAAATGTTCTTTTTCTAAATCAAAAACCTTCTTTGCTTCAATTAATTTATTTACGGTAAGATCATTGCTTTCCTTAATGCGCGCAATCCCTTCGACACGGCGAATGAGGGAGACAAAATCGACGGCCGCAAAGACAAACTCGACTAGCGGATCGACGTAAAGTTGTGATTGAGAGGTTGCAATGTTTTTCTTTACTTTTTCATTTAGCACATCAATTTCTTTTTGATAGACATCGATATTAATTTGTGTTTGTTTGATGTCTTCATTGATTGCGGTAATGGAATTTTTTAATTCACGAGCAGTTGCGGAAAGGGTATTAATCTCTTCTTGATAAACTCGAATTGTTTCCTGTTGGGTATCAATCGATGTATTGATATCGTCTTTTTGCTTTTCAATATCTTTAAGACGTGTTTGGGAATCGCTTATTTTTTGATTAATATACTCTGTGAATTGACTGCATAAGGTTTCATGCTCCCGCGATGCTTGACCAGAGCATAGGTCATGGAAATATGCTTCATCTTTTTTAAAGTCATTTTCAGATAGGGCGTGAATGGGCGAAATGGAAAAAAAGAGTGCAAGCACTGTGAGTATACTTACACCCTTTCGTTTTTCAATCATTAGAGTGACAATCCCTCGACAAGACTTTCCAAGTTTTCATGCATGACTTTAAAATAATCGGTGCCCTTTTCTAAATCTTGCTTTGATAAACTCTCAAGCGTGTTTAATTTAAGAATTCTCACACCCGTTTCTTTGGATATCGTTTGGAGTAATTTATCATTACTGAGTGATTCCATATAGATTGCTTTGATGTTTTGATTCTTAATGTATTGGATGGATTCATCCACTTGCTTTGCAGTTGGTTCACTACTTAGAAGACTGCCTGCAATGGCAACTTGTTCGATACCATAGGGCCCAAGCATATATCCATATGCTGTATGATCTACGACAACTTCTTTGTTTTTCACATTGCGTAACTTATTTTCAAAATCATTGCTTAATGACTCAAACTCTGCACCATAACGTTTAAAGTTTTCTTCGTAATATTCTTTGTTTTCTGGATCTACTTCCACAAAAGCATCTTTAATGTTTTTCATTTGTTGATAGGCATTCATGGGATTCATCCAAATATGTGGATCATATTCACCGTGATGATGATCATCATGATCGTGATCGTGATCGTGATCGTCATGGTCATGACCCTCATGGAGGGTCACCCCTTGGCTCGAATCAACAATCTTTAATTTTTCATTTTTTACACTTTGTAATGTTTTAGGAGCCCATGCCTCAAAACCAGCACCATTCATAATAAAAACATCGGATTCTTGAATACGAATGATATCATTTGCACTTGGTTCATATCCATGTGCTTCCCCACCTTCAATAATGTTTTCGACTGCTACTTTATCGCCTCCGACTTTTTGCGCGAAATCATAGAGTGGATAAAAACTTGTCATTACTTTTAATTTTCCAGATTCATCTTTATTCTGTGCTTGACAACCCACTAGCATCATCAAGACAAGCAATACTAAACCTAATTTTTTCATTTCAAATCCTCACTTTCGTGGCCTTGCATTTCCAAAATATGAATGTTTTAAGTGTTACCCTAAATTCACACCCATTTATTTAAATGCGAAACGTTTGCAACAAAAGAATAACTTTGTTCTCCTTTTTTGTCAATGGATATGTTCAAAAAAATAAAAAAGGCGAGATTTTCACTCGACTTTTAATATTCTGCTTCATAAGTATAATTAAATATTTTCATAGGGTTTTCGCGACATGGAGCATCATGATTGTTCATCTCACAACGTTTCTCCCAACCGTTGCCCCAATTTGCGCCTCCCGTCCCAAAGGTTATGTTTCCATCCCAACGATCATATGCAGCCTCAATGCTATCAGAACCAAGATAATAAATTTCTAAATGAAGATGAGGACCCGAGGATAAACCTGAAGAGCCCATATTCGCAATCACATCGCCTGCACGAACTACAGATCCGGGTGACATCTTAAATGAATTTTCTTCAAGGTGTGCAAACAACGCACCATAAATTTTTCCATTCACACTAAACATCATTGTCAGATAATTACCCCAACCTCCATTACAATTCCCGCGAGGATACGAACCATAGGTTGGACATCCACCTTGTGTCCCAGTAATAATACCCGAGCCCGGAGCAAGAATTTCCAAGCCCACACGCGCATCAACATGCGCTAAATCAACACCCATATGACGACCGCCTTTTGCATAATGCCACGTGCCTGTTGATACCCAATAATTTGATTTTATCGGTCGTACAAATCCATTTTCATTGGGTAAATTTCGAAGGTCTAAAAACAGTTTGTTCTCAAAACTTATCTTTTCTTGAACCTCTTTACTTTGATCCTCAAGCACTTGATGTTTGGCCATCAACGATTGAATCAAATCTCGGACTTCCATCTGATAGACTTTGATATCATGCTCTTCTTTTTTTACAGACGCTTCTTTCGCTTCCAATTGTTCTTTTTGAGATAACAAGTGCTCTTTTTCTTCATCAAATGCCTTTCGTGCAGCAATCAACTCATTTACCACACCATCATTACTCTGCTTAATTCGTGTCAACCCTTCCATGCGACGAATTAAATCCACAAAATCTGCAGCTCCAAATACAAACTCTATATAATTATTTACATAAAGAGAGGATTGTGAAGCACGAATATTGAGTTTCACTTTCTCTTCCAAAACTTTAATTTTATCTTCAAACACTTTAATCTTGGCTTCGGTCGCCAAAACATCTTCTTCAATGATTCGAATACTCTCTTGAATCTCCATAACACGTTCTTTTAAAACCAAAATTTCTTTTTGGTAAACTTCTAACAATTCATTATTATCTTCAATTTCCTCTAAAACCGTCTCTTTTTCTTCACGAATCCGTCTTAATAATGTTTCCGAATCCGCAAGTTTTTCATTAATATATTCGGTAAATCCAGAACACTCATCCTGATGATCACGTGCGCTCGCCCCAGAACACAACTCATGATAATAACCTTCATCCCGTTCATAGTCGGTGCGTGAAAACGCATTGATGGGTTGAATGCCAATCAATGCGAACACCAGGATGATAGTAATGCCTTTTTTAAAACGAGATGCCATGAATCTAAACCCCTCAAATCACTTTGTGAAACTTTCGTGAACATTATACCATAATTTAAAATAAAACGATTGCCATTGGCAACCGTTAGTATTCGATATAGATCTTTTTTAGTGTCTCCACATCTTCTTCCGATAGTAATAAACCTTCTGAAACATAAGTTTCAAAATCCCCGTAAATTTCTTCAATAGCATCCCACGCTTCTTTAAGGTAACTGGTATCCACCGTCATGTATCCACGAATATTATTCACCTGATCATCCGTTAGATTTTCTTTAACTTTAAATCCCGCCAATTCTTTTTCAACGAGTTCATGAGTCATTGTATTGGTTTCAAGATAATCTGCTAAGATTGCTTCATCACTCGCTCCCAATATTTTAAGAATTTGAGCAGCCGCAAAACCCGTTCGGTCTTTACCTGCAGTACAGTGAAAATAAAGAGCTCCTTCTTTATTTTTAAGAAGATATTTAAAAAATGTACGATACTCATCCCGTGCATCGTGACTTTCCACAAACAATCGGTTTAAACCTTTCATGTGTTCTGTAGAAATCTCACGTCGATATTTAAGTGCCATTTTTTCTGGATCTGCATTCTGTTGTGCTTTAGTCATAATGTCAAGATGAATGGCTTCAACACCTTCAATCACCTTATTTGGTTTTTCTTCGATTTCGCGATCAGATCTTAAATCAATAACCATTTTAAGGTGGTATTCGTTAAGAAGACTCGACACCGTCTCATCATCCAAATCATAGAGCGGACCACCCCGTAAAAGTTTATGGTGTTTTACGTGACCTTCTTTTACTGAAATCCCCCCTAAATCTCTAAAATTACGTATTTTATGATGCATCTTTAAACCCTCCTTACATTTTATTATAAGGGTTTTCGGTTATCAAAGTAGTGTTTGGTATCAATCTGTTTATTTTAGATATAAAAAGCACCCGAATCCGGGTGCTTTTTATATTATTTTCCTGAACAGCTGAATGAACCTTCTGATTCAAGAGCTGCTTTAACAGCATCAACGCTTAAGTCTTCTTGATCAAGAATAATTTTTTGACCGGACTTGCTTAGATATGAGAAATATTTCTCTAATTGAGTCCCTTTAGCAACTGCAAGATCAACAGTTGTTTTAACTGTGATTGCGGTATCGGATTTCTCATATTCAAAGGTAACACCATCTGTTACTTTTGATTCAGCAAATTGCTTATACAAGTCATCATAGGTATTCATTTGAGTTGCTTTATCCATTTGGATTACAGTTTCTTCTTCTAAACCAACAACTTCAGAATTTTTCACATCCAACTTAAGTGTACGTTTAATGCCATCAGCTTCTACTGTACAAACGTTCTTATTTGCGGAACATCCAACAAGTACAAGTGAAAATAATACTGCTACAATTATTTTTTTCATTTCCTTCTCCTTTTAACCTTATAAATCATATCATAGATTTAATTTTACGGAATGAAATTTTATTAAAAATCACCATATTTTTGAAAATTTCATACACCACCTTACGGATTGCTGTATTAACCCTTATGGAATATAAATATCTTTTCCACTTATGATATTTTTCTTGCTTTACGGTAATGTAAACGCTATTATAATCTCAGGCGTACTATTGCAAGTAGTACAGTAGGAGGTATCATGAATCATTTTAAAAGAGCCTGGTTGAGTGTCTCACGACGCAAAGGGAAGTCTTTCATTCTTTTAACCGTTGTATTTATTCTCGGTAACTTAATTGCAGGAACATTTGCCATTAAACAAGGCACATCCCGTGTTGAAACTAACCTTAAGGAGAAACTTGGTTATAATGCAACCGTAGCGCTTGACTACGAAGCGTTTGATCGCATTGATTTCGAAACGCTGAAGATTAGCGAATCAACCATTCAAAAATTAGGAAAACTACCTGAGGTCGCATTTTTTGATTATGCGCTAAAGCATGATATTCAATCGCGTTCTCTAAAATCATACCAAATGCCTCATGCGCGAGATCGTGCCGATTCTGAAGAACCGATTCACTATTTCTCATTTCAGGGTGTCGAATATCTTGACCTTCTTGATACAAAAACCGGACGGATCGAACTCACGTCAGGTCGTACCTTTAACGATGATGATTTAAAGTCTGATGTCTATCCAGTCATTCTTTCGGATATTGTGATGACTGAAAACAACATTCGTATTGATGAAGTCATCGAACTTAAAATGATGCTCCCTAATTATGGTGTTAATGAGAGTGAAGCAGCGCAAAACATAAGCTTTAAAATTAAAGTGGTTGGATCGTTTAAACCGGTCTCGTTTAGTCAAAAATCTGATAATGAAAACTGGGGTCTAGCCTCGATGTATAACCGAATCTACATTCCTAATCATCGTTTACGAACGCTCCGCGCTGAAGAAGCGAAGATTGCGGAAGCACAAGGGATCGATATCCTCGGTAATGACTCAATCTATAATGAAGAAAAATATAACTATAGAGATTCCGTATTTGTAATGGAATCGGAAGCAGATTTAAACGCTTTTACACAACAAGCAAAAGATCTTTTGGAAGATGGCCTCATGGTTCGAACCTCCCAACAATCGTTTGAAATGATTGCAGCACCCATGGCAATGTTGAATGTAATGGCAGACTATACCTTAAAGGGTGCAGCCATTACCACAACCATCGTGCTATCTCTTGTGGTGATTCTCTTTTTAAGAGATCGTAAGCATGAGATGGGTATTTATCTTGCGTTAGGAGATCGCCAATGGGGCGTATTGGGGCAAGTAACCTTGGAAGTTCTCATGATTACACTTATGGGTTTAACCTTGTCGTTTGGAACGGGTTTAATGCTTGCGAATAAGGTTTCTGATGTTCTTATTTCGGATTCTTATATGGATGACGTATTTATTGATACGGAAAGTTCGTATCTCCCTTCAATTAATATGATTGAAGTAAATGAAGATTATCGCATCGAGCTGTCCCCTTCTTATGTCTTGTCTGTCTATCTCTTGGGTGCAGGTGTTGCGGTTGCTTCAAGCATCCTTCCAATGTTTTATGTTACACGCATGAAACCAAAGAAAATCTTAATGTAGGAGCGCGATCATGAAACTATTAGAAACCAAAAACATTAATTATTTTTACCAAGATGGCGATCAACGTCGCTTCATTTTGCGGGATGTGAATACCAGTTTTGAAGCCGGTACCTTTTATGCCATTTTAGGCCAATCCGGGTCTGGAAAAACGACCTTTTTATCCCTACTGAGTGCACTGGATACACCGCGTGAAGGTGCTGTTTATTATAAAGATAAAAACATCTCTGAGATTGGGCTTGCGGAATATCGGCGCAATCAAATTGGGATTATCTTTCAAAGTTATAATCTAATTCCTCATTTAACGGCTGTTGAAAATGTACTTGTAGCCATGAACATCACCACCAATCAAATTCCCGAAGAGACAAAAGAAGTTGCATACAATCTGCTTGATTTTATTGGCATTACCCGAAGTAAGGCCGATCGTCTTGTCACCATGCTTTCTGGAGGAGAACAACAGCGGGTTGCCATCGCGCGTGCCTTATCAACCAATGTGGATGTAATTCTAGCGGATGAGCCTACTGGAAACTTGGACGAAGAAATGGAAGCCGAAATTATTAATATCTTCCAACACCTTGCCCATGATCATCAAAAATGCGTTATTGTTGTGACGCACTCCCAAGAAATCGCAAAGCAAGCAGATAAAATTTTATATCTAAAAAAAGGATCGTTGGAAGAAATTAGTAGAGGTGACTTGCATGAGTAATTTTCTTGATCAATTTAAACCCGGTGTTTATGACCGTAATAAAGTTCATATCGGAACTGAAAAATCAGAGAAAAACGTAATGGAAATGGATGACCTTGAAACCACAACTACCTATCAAGATGAAGAGCGTTTCTATGTTCGTGAAGAAGAAACGGAGCTTGATCCTTCTTATAAAGCAAAAAAACAAAAAAGGATGGTCCTTATCGGAATCGCTGCCGTTCTATCACTCCTTCTTATTGGTTTAATATGGAATAAACAATCACATACACTCATGCCTGATTTTACGGACAAGCAACGTCAAGAGGTCGAAATCTGGGCAAAAAAACATAAAGTAGAAGTTGACTTCAAAGACGAATTCAGTTTAGAGTACGATGAAAATGTTGTCATTTCACAAGAATTTGAACCTAAAACTAAAATCCGAAAAGGCAGCATGGTAAGTGTCGTCATAAGCAAGGGACCCGATCTCGAAGAAGTCGTGACACTCCCTGATTTCGAGAAACTCAGTGGAGCTGAAATCAATGCATGGATTGAAGAACAAAAAATGCGTTACATCCAAGTCGAAAATGTATTCTCCAAAGATGTCGCAAAGGATAATTTTATTTCGTTTGAAATCAAAGATAAAAGCGTCACAAAAGATCATTTCCAACGTAAAAACAAAGCACTCATTAAAATTTCAAATGGCCCCGAACAATACGAAAAAAACATCATCGTTCCAGACTTTAAAAATCGTACAAAGATGGATGTTGAACTTTGGGCAAAAGAAAAAGAATTTGTAAGTACCTTTACGTATGAAGAACAATTTGATGACAAAATCGAAGTGGGCGGTGTGATCTCACAAAGTGTGAGTGCAGCAGAGAAAGTTGCGAAAAATGACGAACTTACCTTCGTAATTTCAAAAGGGAAAGCCGTACGTGTCCCGGATTATTCCTCTTCTGATCTCAATACTTTCGACACGATTAATTCCATGGGAGCCCAAGTGATTCAAAAACAAATTTATACAATGAATTACCCGTATGGCGCTTTTGTTGAACAAAACACAGAACCCGGAACCATCCTAAACGATGATCCGGACACGATTGTGATTGTTTACTACTCCATGGGTCAGCCTTATATTAAAGGGCTTGTCGGTCTTACCGAAGGCGATTTACCGGCATATTTCTATGAATTCAGTGGTAAAGGCGCACACATCACCTATGATGTGACACGCGTTTCGGAATGTGGTGAAAAAGGAACGGTCGTACGTGCTTCCAAGAATAACCAATTTGTATCCACCACCGACCACATTAATATTTACATCAGTGATGGTACCAAAGCTTGTGCCACACCCGATGCCTAAACAATACAAAAAACACCTCGTGTAAACGAGGTGTTTTCTATTAGACAGTTTGCGCTGCACTAATGCGTGCAATTGGAACACGATACGGTGAACAGGATACATAATTAAATCCTGCATCTCGGAAAAATTTAACTGAACGTGGATCACCACCATGCTCGCCACAGATTCCAATCTTTAAGTTTGGCTTTACGCCACGTGCTTTTGCTATCGCAAGTTGAATTAATTGCCCAACACCCTCTTGATCTAATGACGCGAAGGGATCCTGTTGATAAATGCCTTGCTCATAATAATCTTTTAAGAAAGATCCTGCATCATCACGGGAAAAACCATAGGTCATTTGGGTTAAGTCATTGGTTCCAAATGAGAAGAATTCCGCTTCTTCCGCAATCTTATCCGCAAGTAAACACGCACGCGGAAGCTCAATCATCGTACCAATCCGATAATGAACTTCTACACCCGCCTTCTCAATTAAGGCGTCCGCAAGGTTTCGAATACGACTTGCAAGATAGTTGAATTCCTGAACGTCTCCGACAAGAGGAATCATGATTTCTGGATTCACATGGTGACCTTTTTGATTGACATTGATTGCAGCTTCAATCAATGCTTGTGTTTGCATGAGTGCAATTTCAGGATATGTGATTGCAAGACGGCAGCCACGATGTCCCATCATAGGATTATATTCATGCAAGGATCTCATAACCGTCTTAATCTCTGCAACACCCATGTTCATCGATGCCGCTAATTCCTCAATTTCTTGTGTTGTGGTTGGCATGAACTCATGTAGGGGTGGATCAAGGTATCGCACGGTAACACTTCGATTTTCCATGACCGTAAAGATTGCTTCGAAATTCTTTCGTTGAATGGGTAAGATTTTCGTTAATGCAGCCTCACGTTGTTTAGGCGTTCGACTTAAGATCATCTCACGCATCGCCCGAATACGATCGCGTTCAAAGAACATATGTTCAGTACGAATTAAGCCAATTCCTTTCGCACCAAACTCAATTGCGGTTTGCGCATCACTTGGCGTATCCGCATTGGTGTATACATCAATTGGACTCAATTCATCAGCCCATTCAAGGAGGGTTTCAAATTCCTGTGACATGGTTGCTTCTTGTGTTTTAAGTCGGCCATGGTAAACACAACCAGTTCCTCCATCAATTGAAATTTCATCCCCAAGTTTATAAACCTTCCCATCAATCTCACACGTATTATCATCATGCACGATCACATCACTGCATCCTACAATACAGGATTTCCCCATACCACGCGCTACAACAGCGGCATGTGAAGTCATCCCACCACGACTAGTTAAGATACCCTCAGCAAGATGCATCCCTTCAATATCCTCAGGAGACGTCTCTAAACGAACTAATATTACAGGTTTTCCTTTTTGAGTGTATTTGACTGCCGTAAGAGTATCAAAGACAATCAACCCGCTTGAGGCTCCAGGTGAAGCCGGTAATCCTTTCGCAATCGGTTCAATTGTTTTAAGATTTTCGGTATCAAATTGAGGATGGAGTAATCCATCCAAAATGGATACATCGAGATTGTTGATGGCTTCTTGTTTGGTAATCGTTCCTTCATGAACCATATCATAAGCAATTTTCACAGCTGCTTGAGCCGTTCGCTTTCCACTTCGTGTCTGCAACATATAGAGTTTTCCTTTCTCAATCGTAAACTCCATATCTTGCATATCATGATAACGTTTCTCAAGTTTCTCTGCGAGGCGTTCAAATTCATGATATGCCTCGGGCATTGTTTCTTTTAAAGTTGAAATGGGTAAGGGTGTATGCGTTCCCGCAACAACATCTTCACCTTGAGCATTGTATAAAAACTCTCCATAAAGCTCATGCTCTCCCGTTGCAGGATTTCGTGAAAAGGCTACCCCTGTAGCGCACCCGTCACCACGATTTCCAAAAACCATTTCTTGAATGTTTACAGCGGTTCCCCAATTATCGGGAACATCATGCATTCTGCGATAATACTTCGCTCTTGGATTATTCCAACTTCTAAAGACTGCCTCTACAGCATGAACCAATTGAACTTGAGGAGAATCCGGGAAGGGTTCACCCACTTCAATTCGATAAGTTTCTTTAAGACGCTGAATCAATTCCTTCAAAGCAATAACACTTAAATCATGATCACTGTCTACACCATATTTATGGACCACCAATGCGACTTCTCGGTCCATCTTCACTTTCTCAATCCCCATAACCACGTCCGCATACATCTGAATCAGACGTCGATACGAGTCATAAGCCATCTTTTCATTATCTTTCGCCAATGCTTCGACCACTTCATCGTTTAATCCAAGGTTTAAGACAGTATCCATCATCCCTGGCATGGAAACACGGGCACCACTTCGAACGGAAACAAGCAATGGTTTCTCTGTTCCCCCAAACGTTTTCCCCGTCAACGCTTCCAATTGACTGAGGTTTGCGAAAATTTCATCCAGTATATTTTGTGCGATTGCATGGTCTTTTTCATAATAATGAAGACACGCATCCGTACTGATTACAAATCCTTGGGGTACCGGTAACCCCAAATTCGTCATTTCACAGAGGTTTGCGCCCTTACCACCGAGGGTTGGACGCATCGCTGCACTTCCTTCAGAAAACATGTAAACATATTGCATATCGAAAAGCCCTCCTTATACACTTTTCATTATACATTGTCCGTTTTATTTTTTGGGTGCACGCCAACAAGGTAGTACCTACAAATTATAAATCTCACCATAATTACACAAGGATAGCAATATCCTTAAAGCAACTGTTATATCTTAGTGATACAATGACTGTAAAAGGGGGCGTGTTTATGAAGCGTTTCATGGTTTTTCTAATCTTATTTACTGCACTTACTGGATGTAATGCGAAAAACAGTGCTGAGTCGATGCATGATGGAATCCGAACGGTAAGTCATACGGATCTTTGTTTATCCACCATTCAAAATGAACTGACTACCGTCAACGAAGGGTTTTACTTCATACGCGACACCCAGGACAATGCTTATTTTTATATTTATTCGAAAGCACGCAACTTTGAACAGATGAGTGTTTCCAATAAATTGATTGATAGAGTACCTCATGTCATCTTTACTGCCACAACCAAAAATCTTGTCGATCATTATGATGAGCCAAAGCTTGATGGATTTATGGCTGTGAATGTGAATGAACAAGTGGAGCAATTTAAGTTTATGGTTGATGGGAATGAAATTTATCCACAAATTATTACCTCCCGCATTCAACTTGAATCAGCACGTTAAAAAAGAGATCGCATGCGATCTCTTTTTTAAGATTATTGTTCGTATCCGTTTGGATTTGATTTTTGCCAGTTCCATGAATCTTCACACATTTTATGAAGATCACGTTTTGCTTCCCAACCTAACTCTTCACGAGCCTTTTGTGGATCAGCATAACATTCCGCAATGTCACCCGGACGACGTTCTTTAATTTCATAAGGAATTTCATGTCCCACAACATCACTAAATGCTTTAACCATCTCAAGAACCGAATATCCTTGACCTGTACCAAGATTATAAACGCGGTATTCCGGTGTTTCGGTCATTTTCTTAAGGGCTGCCACATGGCCTAAAGCAATATCAACCACATGAATGTAATCGCGAACACCACTACCATCAACTGTGTCATAGTCATCACCAAATACAGATAGATGATCTAATTTTCCAACTGCTACTTGAGTAATGTAAGGTACAAGGTTATTTGGAATACCTTTTGGATCTTCGCCAATCGTTCCCGATTCATGGGCACCAATTGGATTAAAGTAACGTAAAATCACAACATTCCATGAAGGATCTGCAATATTTAAATCGCGCAACATATCTTCTGCCATGAGTTTTGTACTTCCATATGGACTCGTCGTGGAAAGTGGGAATGATTCATTAATTGGAACCGTTTTAGGTGCTCCATAAACCGTTGCGGATGAACTAAAGATAATATTCTTTACATTATTATCACGCATTACCTCACAAAGTGTAAGTGTTCCTGTAATATTATTTTGATAATATTCTAAAGGTTTGGATACACTTTCACCAACTGCTTTTAGGGCGGCGAAATGAATGACGGCATCCACGGATTCCTTTTCAAAGATTGCATTTAAGCTTGGTTTATCCAAAACATTGGTTTCATAAAACGTAACGGTTTTTCCAGTAATTGCTTCAACACGTTTGAGTGCTTCGACACTTGAGTTACTTAAATTATCAACCACAACAACTTCAAATCCTTGGTTTAATAATTCAACACATGTATGACTCCCGATATAACCAGCACCACCTGTAACTAAAACTTTCATACTACCTCCCAAGGCCAATTCTTGGCTTCTTCTATGTTTATTTTATCAGTTTACAAGATTAATGCAATGTAATAAAAAAACAAGAAATATTATTTTCTTGCTTTTTTTATTGCGTAAATTTTACTAATGTTTACTGGTATAACTGAGTCATGTCGATGAATGTATCAAAGTTTGGGAACGACATTTCTACTGAATCGTTTAATCCTACAACTTCAATATTAATCAACATTTCCAAGGATTCCATCGAATTTTTTTCAGTTACCATGAAGCTTAAATCGATGGTCTCAATTTCGTCCCCTACCTTCACAATTGCTTGACCTTGCTTGAAGTCTAAGTCCACATCTTGCCCTTGTTCAGCCAATGCTTTTTTAAATGTATCAGACTGTAAGAAGTCATTTAGGTCGAAGGTATAAACAAGTTGATTATTTTCCGATACAACGGTTGCTTTTTCAAAGTTAATATCTGCCGGTTCGGATTGCACATCATTAAATGGTAATTCTAAGAACATACCCACTTGTGGAATTTGTTTAAGATCAATCTTCATTTTTTGTTCCATAAAGTCCATATAAACATCAGTACCTTTTTTATAGAAATTCATTGATGTATCGTCTTCATCAGGCACGTTAATTTTAAAAATCAAATCAAAATCAAGCGGTAATTTTGCTTTCGCATATTGGATTTCCATATTTGCGGATACCGCATCGTTAAGCTGTTCACGCTTTTCTGGTTTCATCTCAAGTGTTAAGTCCATATCAATTGCATTTGCATTCATTAAACGATCTGAAGCTTCATTGAGTTTTGCTTTTTGTTCATCATCTGGTTTGTTTGATTTGGAACATCCCGATACCAAAACAAGAACGATCAATGCAGCAGTAATAATTTTTTTCATATTTGATTCCCTATTCAGTCTAGGACTGACCTTTTCTATTTTTTTGATTCAATAAAGATCCTACACATACAAGTACTCCTGCAATTAGGATCATTGCACCTGTATCATTCGCTTGGATTCCAGTTTGAGGCAACGTCGGTGTTTCCGGTGTTGGATTTTCTGGAGTTGGCGTCTCTGGCGTTGGGGTTGGCACTGGTTTCTCAGGAGTTGGCGTATTTTTGGGGGAATAAATGTAGGTCACATTTAAAGTTCCATTAATATACAAGCCGTCCACATTATCACCTTTTACTTCTTTAAAGGTATAGCCATCCACTATTTTTTGAATTGTTTTATATGATGTTCCGACATCACCCGTAGTGGTTTCGAGATCCGCAATGACGTTACCGTTTTCATCCACATAATGGACGTTAACGGTACCCTTTTGTGGAATCACAATGGGCGCATCTTTTTCATAAACATATACAACGTTAAGAACGCCATCAATGTAGTTTCCTTTAATTGAATCCCCTTGATTCACCTTAAATGTGTAACCTGGGAATGAAAGTTTCTCAGTATCATAAGCTGTCCCAACGGGTTCTTTCGTTGTTTTCGTTGCTTCTAATGTATTACCATCAGTATCCACATAAGAAACATTAAGCGTTCCTTCAATAACTGGATTTTCCGTTAAGATGGCTTCGCGACCTAAGGCATTTTCGCCTTCGGCTTGTTGCGTATCAAAAGGTGATTTCCAATTTGTTTTTGAAATTGCGGTATTAAAGTCGGGTTGGTAGCGACTGATATCTGTGATTCGTCCTATCAAGACTTCATTGGACGATGCTTCGGTAACGGCAGCTCCGTTCACATCCCACAATTTATAACCATCATGATTTATGCGAACTGTAAGTGTATTATGACTGTCCGTAAATGAGTAAGATGTTCCTTTAGTATTTGAGAAGATAAACTTACCATTCGCATCGGTTGTGGTTGTCGCAACATCCACATCCCCGGCTGGGGTTTTTTCTACAAGCGTAATGGATACACCTTCTTTTAAGTTTGCATCATTCCATACTGGTGTCTCCCCATCATCAATGATTTGATGCTTGATCGTACCACTGATTTCAGGTTGGATTACATAGATGTTTTGATGGTTTGGTGTTGCGGGTTGATTTGCACTTCGGCTGTCATTCCAGCTCTCCAAGGGCTCATATCCCTCAAGTTGACCTTTTGTCATATTATTATAATTAAGTTCGATATTGTGATTAAGCGCAATCGCTACGGTTTTATCCGTTACAGCACCCGGAATTAGTTTATCCACGCTGAGTTTATACCCTACAAGGGGTTTTGCGTATGAGTAGGCATGGGTTTCCGTATTAAAATCAAGTTCATCTGTTGCTTCCACAAAATTTACGTAGTCTGTAGTAACGTAGAATTTGAAATCGAATCCATTATCATGCATTTCTTGAATGGTATGATCGTCATCATGATAATTATTACTGAGATAGAATTCTAAACTTCCTGTTTCAAAGTCTTGTATGCCATCATCGGGTGAAATTGTAGTCCACACCATATGATTATCAGAACTTAAAAAGTTTCGAAGTTGAACGTAGTTTTCACGATACATGCGACGGTTTTCCGCATTGGGATAGATCAATACCCCACCGTAATCAGACTGCGACTCAACACCTGAAATCACGGCCTTTTGGAAACTCCCTAAGGCATCAATCGTTGTTGGTCTATTTGTGATTACAAGTGTTGTGAATGTAAGCATTAACACGAGTAAACTTTTATAGATTTTTTTCATAAGATTCCTCCTCTTGTAACCACATCGTATCACTTCCGCACGTAAAGACTGTTTTCATGTTCTTAAAAATTCAATTTCTGTCATAAAATGAACGCACTTCACAAAACGTTCATTTTAGAATCCCAATCACCGTGATTTTTGTAGATGAAGCGTAGTTTTTCACAAGATAACGAAAACCAATATCAATTAGACCTGAAAAACGTCATTTTAAATCAGAACAAGCGCTAAATATCGAGAATTTGTGAAAAAAGAGCCAAACTTAATTAATGTTTTGCTTGTGTGTTGTAAAGCACTTCCATACACTAAAAGGGCAGTAACAGAAAGGAATCAAGAATATGTTTGTTCGTTTTACGCTTAAAGATCGACACACCACATGGGCTGTAATGATCTTGTTTGTTTTAAGTTTTGGATCATTATTTGTAGGCGTCTTGCCCTTGTCTTTTAACGCCTTGATTACAGGGAGTGGTGATGCGTGGTCGATTCTGCTTACAAGCCGTCTTCCCCGTCTTTGTGCGATTATTCTTACCGGTAGTTCATTAGCCATTTCGGGAATGATTATGCAAAAGGTGACGCGTAACCGATTTGTATCTCCCTCAACCGCTGTAACGATGGATGCAGCCCGGATGGGAATTCTCATCGCGTTGATTGTCTTTCCAGGGGCATCATTACTGCATAAGACTTTGCTTGCCTATGGCTTTGCGATTTTAGGTACCGCCCTTTTTTTGAGGCTCTTACGTCTAATTCCCTTAAAAAATGTAGTCTTTATTCCACTTCTCGGGATTATGTTCGGAACCATGATTGAATCGATGACCACCTTTTTAGCCCTTAAGTTTGATTTAATGCAAGCTTTAGGAGGGATGATGACGGGATCGTTTACTCAAATGATTGCAGGGCGTTATGAGTTGCTTTTTACGTCCGTTCCGCTGTTATTGTGTGCATTATTTGCCGCCCGTACATTCGATATTCTATCCCTTGGCGATGATTTTGCGCGGAATCTTGGCTTAAAACCTAAGTCCGTAATGAACCTTGCTTTGGTGCTCGTATCACTGCTTACCGCTTCGGTCGTGGTGACGGTGGGAACACTGCCTTTTATAGGCTTGATTGTCCCCAATATGATTGCCATGCGTTATGGATCATCCAACTCATTTTTACTGTGTGGGCTTTATGGGTCATGCCTGGTCTTAGGATGTGATCTTATTGCACGCATCGTAATCTTCCCCTACGAGCTTCCCGTAGGATTTATATTGGGAATTGTTGGGTCTTTGGGATTTCTAGGAATGATTCGCCATGAATTATAAAAAAATCTTAGGATGGATTGCCTTTATCTGTGCTGTTTATTATTTGGGGAGTGGCTTAAACAGCGCGTATATCTTTCAGCGACGATGCGTTCAAATCTTCACCCTATGCATCACTTCGTATTTAGTTAATCTGAGCACAACGTTATTTCAAAGGCTAACCCATAACCGCATTGTCTCTCCGGCTTTATTGGGCTTTGAACGCCTGTACCTTTTGATTCAAATCGGGTCTCTTATGATTCTAAACAATCCGATGCTCAATCCACTAATCGCCTTATTCACCATGTCAATCATCGGCCTCATGATCTACCCAAAAATCTTAAATCGATGTGGAAATGACATCTATTTGATGCTTCTAATTGGGACAGTCTTTTCAACCTTAATGGGTGCACTCTCCACAACCTTACAAATGATGATGGATCCGCTGGAATTCAGTATCCTTCAAAGTCAAAACTTTGTATCCTTTAATGCCATCCAACCACAATTTTTAAGAATTTCCGTGTTGCTTACGCTTCTCATCATCGGCATCTACAACCACAAACGCCACCAGTTTGATGTTTTAGTCCTTGGGGATGATACTGCACAAAGTTTAGGTGTGGATGTCCCTTTGGTCCACAAGGAAGTCTTATTTCTTGTCATTCTCGCAAGTTCCCTTGTCACAAGTCTTGTCGGACCACTAACGTTTCTTGGTCTACTGACCAGCAATTTAGCCCAAGAACTGTGTCCAAATGCTAGAACAAAACCGATTATCATCACCGGAACGCTTCTAGCCTTTATACTGCTTCTCGGGTCCCAACTTATCTTTGAACGTCTTTTTAATTTCACCGGAACCATCACCGTTTTTATTAATTTGATTGGCTCATTGGCACTGATTATTTTTATGATTAAGGAGCGTAAACATGATTAAAACAGAAAGCCTTACTAAAACCTATGGGAGCCTTGATGCCTTAGAGAACTGTGCAATCACAATTCAAAAAGGTACTATGACCGCCATTCTTGGCGAAAATGGATCGGGCAAATCAACCTTACTCAATCTGATTGGACGTTTATCCCATCCCTCATCAGGGAGAACATATCTTCACGACAACGATATCCAAACCTTCAAAGCCATTGATTTTGCGAAACACGTTTCGATTTTAAAACAACGCAATCACCATAACTTGAATTTAAGTGTCTACGATCTTGTATCCTACGGTCGTTACCCCCATAATCCACGTCAACTAACGGAGGAAGATCATCAAATTGTGAGGACATGCCTTCAAGACATGGAATGCTGGGATTTTAAAGACCAATCCATCCAAACCCTTTCCGGAGGACAGCTTCAGCGTGTATATATCGCGATGGTCTTAGCTCAAGATACCGAAGTAATTCTTTTGGATGAACCGTTAAATAATTTGGACTTAAAACATGCCCATGAATTCATGCAATGCATGAACCATTTCGTAACCCATCGCAATAAAACCATCGTCATGATTATGCACGATGTAAATATGGTATATCGGTATTGTGATGCGGTTGTTTGTTTAAAAGATGGGGAATGCATTGCGCATGGCGCCGTCGATTCAACGCTAACACAACCCATCCTAAAACAGCTTTATGATTTAGACTTTACAATTTTCACCCATAACACAATCAAACAATGTTGTGTAGAAACGAGGAACTATGAACTTTAAAACATTAATCGTGTGCTTTGCCCTCATCTTCGTGACGGGATGTACACCTCAAAAAACAAAAGATACCACCCTTTCCATTACACATAAATTAGGAACAACCGAGGTTAACGAAAACCCACAGAACGTATTTGTCTTTGATATGGGAATCATTGATATGATGGAATCCTATGATTTACCAATTTCCGGGGTCCCTACTGCCTCCTTAACGACAACACTGAAGTCGAAGTTGGATTCAAACCTCACCGATATTGGCACCCTTTTTGAGCCCAATTATGAACGCATGAGCGAAGCCCAACCAGATCTGATTATTATATCCGGTCGCAGCGCAAAACATTACGAAGCCCTCTCAAAAATTGCCCCTACCATCTATATGGGAAGAGACAGCCATCCCGATGGCTTAATCGCATCGATGAAGGCAAATACTGAGATACTTCATCAGCTCTACCCAGGACGTGATCTTAAAGGCTTGATGACTGATTTAGAAAGTCAGGTAGATGCATTCAAAAATGAAGCACAAAAACAAACGGGCACCTTACTTTTCTTAATGGCCAATGGTAATGAGATTAAAGCCTTCGGACCTGAAAGCCGCTATGATCATGTGTACCGTGATTTCGGATTTACGCCCGTATCCAAACAATTTGATGTATCAACCCATGGTTCTACCCTCTCCTTCGAACAAATCCAAGACCTTAGCCCTGACTTTATCCTTGTAATGGATCGCTCCCGGGTAACCGGTGGTGAAGGAAATGCGGAAGTCTTGATGGACAATGCCTTTGTGAAAGCAACGCGTGCTTACCAAAACGGCCATATCATCTATGTGGATCCTGAAGTTTGGTACCTAACCGAAGGGGGAACAACCGCAGTTTTATCCATGATTGAATCATTAAAACCTCTATTACCGTAAAAAACACACTCTAGAAGTGTGTTTTTTGCTTAGAATTCATGTTTCACAAACAACAACAATGTGTGAACACTGAACTAAATCCTTGGTTAATTTTGTAATTACAAATGAATTGATTCCCTTTAAATAAGCCTATAGGCAATCATCGCTACTAAAGACACAAAAAAAGTAATGTGTGAATTTTTCTTGTTATAAAGAAACATGATTCCAAAAAGACAAAGTAATAAGTAGTATTCTAAATGTCTGAAAACACCTAAAGAATCTGCTTGAACAAAATAAATAAAAAGCGAATTTGTCGTAAAAATTGTTATGATTGAGAATATTAATTTTTCAAATATAAAATAATAATACTTCTCTCTTTTTCTGATTTTAATATTTGTCTCAACATCCAAATATGGAGTCAAGAAATCAAATACATATAGAATATTAAAAATAGAAACTAATAAAGAAGCACAAAGTTTCATTAATGTGAAATTACTCGAAGGGATTTTAAAAATAAGGTGTTCAATCTGACTACTCTCTACGATATTTTTTGTTATACAAGACAGTATTAATAATAGGTTAAGTAAGAAAAATCTATATTTTTTCCAATTTACCATTTACGAGCTCGAATTTCTTATCAAAATTTATGTCTTCTATTTCATCATGTGAACAAATTATGATTGTTTTCGCCTTCATATTACTGATTATATTTGTGAAACTTAAGATAGATTCATCATCGAGACCACGTGTTGGCTCGTCAAGAAGAATAAGATCTTGATCTTCCATGATTGCCTGAATTAGACCCGCTTTCTGTCTCATCCCAACACTATTATTTTTCATTTTGATTTTACTATCGATTTCTAAATCAAAAGCGTCTGCTAATTCTTTTACATATTCATAATTAAAATTTGATTTTATATTAAATAAAAATTTGAGGTTTTTTAATAATGTTTGGTCTTCTATAAAAGAGGGATTTTCAATAAGAGCCCCTATATTTTTATAATTGGTTTTTATGCTGCCATCATCCGCTTTTAGTATTCCAGACATAATTTTTAATAAAGTTGATTTGCCGCATCCGTTTTTACCTTTTATATAAATGATTGAATGATCGTTTAGTTCTAGATTTAGATTTTCTAAAACAGTTAAATCCTTATAGCTTTTTTTTATATTTTCTAATATTAACATAGGTTACTCCTTTTTATAAAACTGACATAAACACAACGTGAAATCCAAAAGTTAACAAAAAACTTAAGAGCGAAACAAATAAAAAATATCGGTTATTAAAATAAATTACAAAGGATAAGAGTAAAGATATACTGTAGTACAGTAAAAGTAGTGACAAGATATAGATAAATAAAATTGTGAGAAATTCAAATTTAACAAAAAATATTACGGGTATTATATGTGCTAGCGTACCATAGCAAAAAATTAAAAAAATAGTCCTCTGTAACCTTATCGATAATTCGCGATCATTTACACGAGCCAACAGTAAAATTTTTGTTTTTGAGATTTTATAAACTATAGTAAAACCAATTATTAGACATACAACATTTAAACTCATCCAATAAAAATTATGATTCAACAAAACAGCGATAGCACGCGCTCCTGAATTATAAATAAGAGCGTATTCAATTATATTTAGAATTGTAAATATAAACAACAAGATATACTGTTTCTTTGAAACACACGAAAGTATTTTTCTATTTGGGTTCATCCTTCTGTTTCTCTCTTTTTAACAGTTATAACATAAAAAAGAATCGATATTAAAAGGTACAGAACAATAGAAGCAAGGAATATGTTAAGTCTGTTTGCTCCCGATGAGAAGTTGCCAACTGTTGGAAGATTTCCTATAACCAAGCCATAGAAATACATTGATAAGTTCTTCAATGCACTTAATTTATTCGTAAATGGAATGATAAAAACTCCAACTATAAAAATAGTTGTGATAGAAATTAATGGACTTAGTGCAGTATATAAGTATTTATTTTTTATATAATAAATTAAACTGCTTAAAAAGACACAATAAACTGTGGTTCCGATAATTGAAAGTAAAAAATAAACAAAGAAATTAATCGTATTATGTGTGCTAAACGGTAACATTTGCGTTAATGTCGGATCATTGACTTCAAAGGTCAGTGGAGATTTGATAAATATAATGATTAATAGTAACGAAATTTGTTGTAACAACGAAATAAAAAGAGTTCGCTTTATTACGTTTTTGATCTTGCTCGAATAATACTTAAAATATCCAGTTCTTAATATTACTAAATCATCAAATTTATTTTGTGTGATGAGATATTCGAAATTTAGAGCATATATGCTCTCTAAACTAATTATTATTAAATAATAAACAAAAAAGAATCCTGGATTTGTTATTGTATAATAATAGAAAGAAGCATCGAAATTAAATATTTCTTGCTTTAAAACAAAAATAACTTGGACTACAATTATTGGTAACATAATTGATAGTAAATTTTTTTTACTTGATTTGTACATTTTTTCCCCCGTATTAATAAAACTTTATCATTATAGACAATGCTGTACAACGCATTATTTGTCTATTTGCTTGATGTTTTTGTAAGTATTTAGTGTGTGTTTTTGATACATTACTGGAGTATTCTCATCGAATTATCAACTCAAATCATATTGTATCTATACGATGTCTATCGTAATTGTGGAATAACGCCAGTTGTGAAAAACTTAGAGGTTTCCACTTAGATGTTTCCACACAGAGACTTACCCTTTCCTTTGAAAAATCCAAGATGTTAACCCGGACTATATCCATGGTTGAATCATTAATTCCTCTATTTCCGTAAAAAAACACACTCTTAAAGTGTGTTTTTGTTTAGAGTTCCAGTTCGTGTTCCACAAACACCAACAATTCTCGAACCCTGTCTTTCGCAATATTATAATAAACCCGTTTATTGCTGCTGGGTTCACATTGAATCAGCCCATCATTTAATAATTCTTGGATGTGATAGGAAATGGTTGCGGGTGTTAAATCAAGCAGGGTCGCGAGTTCCTTTCCGTATTTTTGTCCATGATTCAAGGCTTTTAAAATCGCAAATTTACTTGAATCTCCCATACTTTTCATCATCTTACATGCATTTTTATCGCTGAGTTGATTTCGATTTAAAAATGCTTCTGTCATCGTAATTCCCAAATACGTTACATCCACAAATGAATTATTAGCCATCACACTTGGATAAATAATCCCCTCATGATCATCCCAAACAATTCCAAACGTATCACGAAGATATTCAATATAAGTATTTGACTCAAGACGCGCGGTCCACTCTTGGTTTAAGACCTCAATTTCTTGATCAAACACCGATAACATTTGTTTCAGCGGTTTTGAAAGGTCTGTCACAATACCTTTAAACTCGTGATACAGCACATCAACGGACTCGACCATACTTACTAATGCCCACTTTTCAGAATAACTTAACGATGCATGATTGATTACCTGGAAAATCCCTTCATGACGCGTGGATCCTTCACTAAAAAATGCTTTTAAAATATCTTCAATGGTTTCAACCAATAATGCCTTAATCTCGTTTTGATTACGTGTTTGGATTTCAAGAAAACATTTAAAGGGAATATAGTACAGTTGTGCTTTTTCATTGCCAAGTAATTCAAGAATTTCAGTTGCATGGGGGTAATCTTTTTGAACTTGAATCATCGATGCTTCACACCCTTTATAAATTGAATCAATGCGATCATGAATCGCATGAGCATCCTCTGCATAAGGGGCCTCTTGGGTCAAAAAACGTCGAAACATTACATAAGCTTCAAATTCATAATTTAGTTTTTTCTCAAATTCCATCGTAAACTCCTTTAAATATGTTGGGACTGCACAAAGCGTTCATAGACACCGTGCTCTGTTAACAGCGAATCATGGGTTCCCATTTCCACAATCACACCCTGATTTAATACAATAATTTTATCAGCATCTCGAATGGTGCTCAATCGATGTGCCGCAATAAGAATTGTTTTTTCGTTTTGGATGTTTGCGATGGCTTTTTGAATCAGTTGTTCTGACTCACTGTCCAATGCGGATGTTGGTTCATCCATAATGAGAATGGGTGCTTCACTTATTAGTGCACGTGCAATCGCGATGCGTTGACGTTGTCCCCCTGAAAGCATTCCACCTTGTTCGCCCACATGTGTATCATACCCTTGGGGAAGCGATACAATAAAATCATGGATTGCGGCCTTGTGTGCGGCTGCCTCAATCATCGCATCACTGACAATGCCTTTACTGCCTAGACGAATGTTTTCTCGGATGGTGGTGTTGAACAAGGGGGATTCTTGTTGGACATAACAAATTTGATTTCGGACACTTTGCAGCGAATAATCTTGCACATCCTTTCCATCCAACAAAATCCGCCCCTGATCGGGTTTATAAAAGCCAAGAAGTAATTGAAAAATGGTTGACTTCCCACTTCCCGATTCTCCCACAAACGCCACCTTAGATTGTGGACTGATCGTAAAATCAACAGACTTTAAAATGGTATGATCTGGTTGATATCCAAATTGAACCTGATCAAAGGTAATTAAATCATGACCCTTCCCAAGACTTAGGTCTGGTCTATCAATACGACCCTCTTCACATTCCATGTCCAACATCGTTAAGATGCGATCCGCAGATGTTTGAACTTCCAAAATATAGTTCCAAGCAACACCAAAGTTTCCAAACATATATCCAATAGATGCCTGTAATGGTAACAACAACATTACCTTCGCAAATTCAAATTCAGTGGTGCGTGCTAAGTAAAAGCCAATTCCCACAAACAATATTTTACCCAAAGCCCCAAATCCATCATTCCACATAGTTACTCGATGCTTTTTAACTTCCGCATTTATGAGGGCCTTTGCATGCGCTTGGTTTAATTCACGATAATCATCCACCACCGTATTCTGTGCATTATACAAACGCACCATTGTTTCATTCGCAATAATATCAGAAACTTGATTGGTTGCTTTGTTCTGGAAGTTTCGTGCTGATACGTAATCCGTTTGAATTGAGTCTGCATACCGTGTTGCCACCCATACACTTACAATTCCCAACACAACCGCAATCACCCCAAATCGCACATCCACAAAGAATGTTGTGATTAAAGCTGCAAGACCACCCACAGTAGGATGAATAAACATGTAATTAAATCCTTGGAAATAATAATTATTAATGACATCCGCATCACTGGTTAATAAGGTCATCATATCTCCGGTATGTGAAGCACGAATTGTTGCTTCTTTTTGACGTAAGATATGATGAATCATGTGTTCTTTGAGACGTTTCTCTGCGTTTAATCCCCCCATGAGATTTCCCGTTTGTCCCATTACAAGAAGTGGAAACATAAGGAGAAATAGACCGGTTATTGTGAGGAGGATTTGTAAATCAAAAGTTCCTGCTGTAGCTTGTTCGGTGGAAATCTGCGTCATCTTTCCAAACGTAAAGTTAAGACCAAAATTTGCGAGACTGGCAACACAACCGCCTAGAATTGCGCCAACAAAAGCCCACGAACCAATTTTGGATATTCGTCGCATGGTTTTAAATACGTTTGTCATGATAATCACCTCCATTTTGAATTGCGATTAAACTTGCATAGATCCCATCTTGATCTATTAGTTCTTGATGCGTTCCACTCGCAACAACCGCCCCTTGATCCATCACAATAATGCGATCACAATTGCGTAAGGTTGCAAGACGATGCGCAATAATCAGTTGCGTACGTTCTGTCGTATCCATAACATGCTGGATGAGCTGTTCTGTTTCCACATCTAAAGCTGAAGTTGCTTCATCAAACAACAAGACATCACTCTCTTTAAGCAGCGCTCGTGCAATCGACAAGCGTTGACGTTGTCCCCCGGACAAGCGGTTTCCCTTTTCGCCAACAATAAAGTCCAAACCGTTTTGATCCACAAAGTCTGAGAGATGAACGTGATCCAACACCTCATGAAGTTGCTTATCCGATACCATCTGATTGCCATACTGAAGATTTTGACGAATGCTTTGATTCATCAATTCACTATTTTGAAATACAACCGCCAAGTCATTACGTAAGGCTTGTTTATCCCAATCTTGGATCGAAATCCCTTTATAATAAACCGCCCCGGATTGAGGCGTATACAGTCCTAACAGGAGCTTCATCAGCGTTGATTTCCCTGAACCACTGGTTCCCACAACACCTACGTGTTCCTTATCATAAATTTCAAGATTGAAGCCCTTTAATACGAGAGTATCCGTATTTGGATATCCAAAAAATACATCTTTAAAAGCAATAACAGGATCGCTATCCTCTGATCCCACCGCATTCCCGAATGTTTCTTTCGCAGCATCCCAAATTGGATAAATTCGTTCGGTTGAAACCAATAATTGCGGAATGTTTTGAACCATATTCGCAATAACATTAAATTCATTTGAAATCAGTTGAACTAAAAGAAAGACACTGACAAGTTGACCCAATTCTAGCTCACCGTGTGCGATAAGATAGGTTCCACCAATACCAATGAGGAAATTGGGAAGCATGGCAAAGACTGAAAATGGAAATTGCAGTAAGTAGAGGGAACGGATTCCGTAGATTCCCTTATCCCGTGAATCCACCAGTGCTTTTTCGACCCATGAAGCAACCGTATCATACAAACCAAAGGTTCTTATGGTCGTTCGGTTATTCATCACATCTTGCGTGAGGGCATTGGTTTTACCCATAGCCGTTTTCCATGGAAGGATGAAATCACTGGATTTTTGTGAAGCATAACGTTGAATGATAAAAGCCAATGGAAGGGGAATAAAATACAAGATTAATAAACGCACATCAATATGAAGAATCCCAAAGGATAAGATTATTAAAAGTACAACCGCTTTGGATAAGGTGACACTTAAATTTGTTGCGGAAACAATGCTGGAAACATCATTTTCAAGCCGTCCAATGAGATCACCTTGTTCCAGTTGTGAACTGACACGATAATCACTTTCCAAAATGCAATCAACTGTTTTTGTTTTAAATTGACTGCGCATTGTTTCAATCACTTGAGTTTGATATTTTTGGGTCTGATAGGTCATCAATACCGCAAGGAGGGTAAGACAACCAAACCCTATTAAACTGGTTTGAGTTTGGGTAAAGTCACGCAGTAATATCGATTGGGTTAGTGCTCCAAAATATTGCGATGCCATTAATTCCATGGCACCAATTAATACGAAACTACAAAGGAGTACCACATATCGATTGAAACGATTGCTTTCGCGCCATGCGCGTTTTAATTTCTTGATCATAAACCATCCTCCTACACTTAGTTATATCTTCATCTAATGTTATGTTAGATAAACATTAACACAAGCGGTCTTTTCAGTCAACAAATATCTAACATCGTGTTAGACATTAATGAGAACAATAAAAAAGAGTCTTACGACTCTTTGACTTGGATACGATCTAAATTAATAACTCCGGCATTTTTTAAGATTTGATACATCTCTTCGGAAACATTTTCCAGATCTACATAATAGAGATAGACTTGATACTGCGTTTCATTGACTCCATCAGAAGCTTCAATTTTAAGCTGTGTCGCCTCTTTCACCGGTGATTTTGAAGCATTGAATTGAATCTCAATATCGTGATCAAATCGCGTATCCGTAACACTCAATTCCCCTTCATCATCCCCTGTTTGGACCACAATGCGTGCACCACTTTCAACTTCTTTATCATCCACGCGATACGTTATTTTGGGTGGAATTGTATCAACGGCTTTAAGGATTTTCTCAAAGGTTGCTTCTTCACCGTTTGAAAACGATGCGATAAAGCGCATTTCTAAATCACCGACAACAGGAATTTCATCCCCGTTATCTAGCAAGTCCATAATTCCCTTATCATCAAACCCTTCTGGAAATGGATAGGGAATGTTATGCATCGTTGTATACAACTGGATTTGTTCTTGTCGGATGGTCTCTGGATCCACAATCTTACCATCTTTCAAAAACTCAACGTGATACGTTCCAAAATTACTCTTCTCCAAATCAATCGCATCTTGTAGTGCGGCATTACTTAAGTAAGTGTATTGTTCTAATTGCGCATTATCTTTAAATACAATTACTGGTTTGGATCCTTTTGTAAAATGATAAACAAAGGAAATGATGATCACAATTAAAATAATCGCAACCGATCCAACATATTTAAACTTTTTAACTTTGGTTGATTGATTTGTTGTTTCCATCTTCATGCTCCTCTCGCGTAAACCAACTCTAACTATCTTCATAATAATACCTTTCGGCCAAAAAAGATATGGACCTCACAAAAGACTCATCGCATTACCACTTATTTGATGAATAAGTTGATTTCTTCCTCCGATAAATCTCGATATTCACCGGGTTGTAAGGATGAATCCAGTTCCAACGCACCAATCTTAATGCGTTTTAAATACGTAACTTCATTATCGCAGGCATGCATCATGCGTTTCACTTGATGGTATTTCCCTTCACCGATTGTTAAGTGGATGGCGCGTTCCCCCACAACCTCAACTTGAGCAGGTTTCAAGAGTTCATCCCCTAACATCATCCCTTTTTCTAATTCCTCACAAAAGCGCAGGTCAAACGGTTTATTCAACTCAACATAATATTGTTTATGAACATTATTTTTACTGTGCGCAACACGATGTGAAAACTGGCCGTCGTTTGTAATTAAGAGTAACCCTTCCGTATCCGCATCCAATCGACCGACAAAAACCAAATCACGATGATACGATTCTATCAGTTCTAAAACAGAGGGATACATTACAGGATTATGTTCACAAATATATCCAGCCGGCTTGTTCATCATAAAGTAAATATCCTTCTGGTACGATACGCTTTCCCCTTGAACAAAGACTTCATCCTTTTCAAGGTTTAAAACCATACCTGCATCCCGTACCACATCGTGATTTACCGTAACCATACCCTTTTTCACAAGAATCTTTACATCTTTTCGTGTTCCAAATCCATTATGAGCTAAAAATTTATCCAATCGCATATCTCATCCTCATTTCAATATCTTCTATTATATCGTATTCTCTAGAATTACGGATGAATTTTAAAAAGATTATAAATCACTTAAAGGCTATCATTAAATACATTCCTTTGGATTAAATACATCAGATTTCCAATGCGTCCGATACCGTAACTCATGAGCGTCAACATAACCCACACTAAAACAACGCTTGTTTTTAACGTGACCGGAATCGATGTAATGAGGAGGTCTTTCATTGTATTTGAAAAATCTACATTTAAGACCTTGGTAATTTTTAGAATATGCATCGCAATCATTGTGAAACTCATCATCATTGAATAAATCAAGAGTGAATATCTATGGGTCTTTCGATAGTTTTTCATTCCCGTTTTACTTACATGAATAAACCCTTCATTACGGCGATCATAGATAAGGTGGTATTGCTGATAGCCTAAGAAAAACATTGGGACCAATAATACACCCATAAAGATAAGACGATAGAAGACTTGGTTCTTCATAACGATGAGTGAGGCACCACGATTATCAATCATGGTATCAACACCCAACATCTGTGCCTGCTTCAGTTCTTCATCAAATCGGAGTGCATTTGAAATTTCATGGGCACGTTTAAATACCGCATCATGCTCTACGTAGAGATCATGAGCGCGCTCGGGTTCCTGGTCAATCATTATTTGAATCTTTTCTTTTTCTCTTACAGCTTCTTGAATTATCGCAAGTGCTTGGTTATGTCTTATGATACTTGAATCATCAATGGGGCCAAGATAATTTTGTTTATAAAGTTGATAAGACTGTTCATTTGACGTCGTACTGATCGAAAAGGTTTTAATATTATAGATACCAAAAATTAGTACAAAAACAAGAATTATTAACCCATAAGAACTTATCCAAAGTTGATACATGCTATGTACAATTCGATGTGTACTTCGAATCGGAATCCCCGCCCCCTTATGCTTACGAATTGGTCCACGCTTTACGTAGCACCCATATGAAACAATGCCCAAAATTCCAGTCAGAACTACACTAAAAAGAAGTAAATTATAAGGGAAATCGCCTTTATCTTGGACAACCATATAGTAAATATTATAAAACTTAAGGAAGCCATATTTTGAATGAATCGGAATCATTGCATATTGCATGCCTTGCGCAAAGAAAACACTTAATCCTGCGATTACTGTAAGAAGTGTATTTCGCGTAAGGGTCATAAAAATTAAAGTTAACAGTAAAAGCATTAGGGTCACTACAAAAATTGAGATATACCTAAACATTGAATAGTGAAACACACTTCCCATAAGCCAAACATGTTTGAAATAGGGAATGCTGTGAATGGATGCCTTTGAAAACCCCAATCTAAATCCATCAAATAATATTAGAAGGACCATCACAACGAAGAGTAACCCCGTTAGTACCACCATTTTTGAACGAAATAATTTTGAAAGACCTCTTTGTGTTGGCTGATAAATCTCAAGTGTCCCTTCTAAAAGATCTTCTCCAAAAAGTAAGGAGAGTAAATAAAAACCAAAGAGCAGCATCACAATCTTAGGCGTTGGACTGCGTAAAATTAGTTCATGGCGTTGGATGTTTATAAATTCAACGGGTTCAAGTTTGAGCTTCTCATAGAAATCATGTTCCTTATTCAATTTATGAACATCTTTGGGATCTTCAAAAAGGCCCGTCTCACGTTTGTCATTGATTTCTTGAAGCTCTTGATCAATGTTTTCATGATAACCTGATATGTATTTAATCTGTTCTTCAAAATACATTGTGGCATCATCTACTGAATCATTTGTGAACAAGTCGGTATGTTTATAAAGTGCATCATACGCACTTGTAGATTTCAAATAAACCCTATTTAAAGAGACAAAGGCTAAAACAATCACCACGAGCATTCGAAAATTCATGCGCATTTTTAGATTTTTGAGTTCAAGATGGATCATGATAGTGCGTACAGGTAAAGATCCTCGATTGTTGGATTAACCTTTACCCCTTCAATGTCATCACTAAAGTGGCGAATTCTTACCTGTTCCCCAATGCGAATGCTGTTGATAATTTTATGTTCTTGAGCGAAACGTTTATACGCCTCAAAAGATAGCGTGGATTCAAAGACACGCATCTTTAAAATAAGTTTATCCGGTGTATCAAATTCAATGATATTTCCTTTTTGAAGAAGCATTATTTTATCGGCTATATATTCGATATCGGATATAATATGCGTTGCAATCAAAACAATTTTATCACCAGAAAGTTCCATGATTACATTTCTTAGATTGCTCCGTTCAACAGGATCAAGACCTGCGGTTGGTTCATCCAAGATTAAAACTGCGGAGTCATTCAACATCGCTTGCGCAAGCAAGACCCGTTGTTTCATCCCACCGGAAAGAGAACTTAATTTATGATGTTTCTTTGTTTCCAAATTAAAACGCGTCAAAAGATCTTCAATCCGCAATCTCGCTAAATCATTTGGAATCGCCTTTAGGGATGCGATATAGAAGAGAAAATGCTCGACAGTCATCTGTGCAGGTAACGATTGATTTTGAGGCATATAACCCAAAAGACTTCGAAATACGGTGTAATCTTTTATCAATTCTCCATTAAAAGATACTGTTCCCGAATCTGCTTTCATCAAGGTTGCAAGTATTTTAATTAAAGTACTCTTCCCTGCACCATTATGCCCAACAAGCCCATAAATCCCGTTCTCCATATCAAAGCTAAGATTATTCACAGCTTTCGTAGCGCCATAAACCTTATTTAAATTCCTTACTTCCAACCTATTTAACAAGATAATCACACTCCTTCATCGCCAAATCGCATATAAAGTGAGCTTCCTGTGATTTCCCGAAAACATAACGATCATCCACGACGCGTAACATCAGTGAAAAATCACTACGCGTAAACATCGCGCTCTCCGGTCCGCGAGATGTGATTGTCTCAGCGGGTACTACGCTACTGATCAACGTTCCATTATGATCATACTGTTCATATGCTTGTATGCCATCAAGACTTGAAGTATAGAAATAATCTTTATTTGCATACATAATAATTTTATTATCAAGTCTAATCTCGTAATCACCCTTTGAAAAAACTGCCGTCACGCGAGCATTTTCTAAAGAAGTGTTTGAATCATCTGTTGTCCGATGGATCTCATAATAAAGTCGCATGGTCTCATCTTCATAAACGGTCAACGGTTCTTCTGGAATTCTCAATTGCCCTTTATCAATGAAGAATTGATATGTCTGTATGGATTCAGGATACAGATTACGTTCAATTAGTTTAAAATGATGGTCATAAACTTCAATAATGGATTCCCCGGTTACTTCATCTTCAAAAAGAACATAGATGAAGCCTGAATCAATTCGAAAACGAAGCGGTAAGGTTTCAAAGCGGAGAACTTCTTCATAAGCTTCCCCTTTGCGATTCAAGCGTCCAAGCGAATAAGCACTTCCACCATCGGCACTCATTCGCGCGAAAAGTCCATAAAGATAATCCCCATAATAAATTAAGTCGCTATCTTGCACAAAACTCTCAAAGTAGCGTGTATAGGATATCCGATCATTTTCAACTTCTTGGTCATCCGCAAAGGACATCCCGGTTAATCGTGCTACTTTTTGTCGGTTGATATTATAGTAATAAAGCGATGCATTCTCGACAAAATACACATCGTGATCCGTTTTAGCAATGGATGATTCGATTAAAGGCGTTGATAAATCAAATGGCTGAATCTGAATTGAATCTGAACCTAATGTTGTCCCACAACCAGATAACGGAAGCAATAATCCCACGCATAAAAGCTTTTTTATTTTGAACATAGTTCCCCCCTTGGTACGTTCTTTCTAACTCTATAATAGCATTCACACATAAAATGTAAACGCTATCTAAATATTTTTAACACGTAGTCAAAAACAGCGTATTCATCCACCCGATTCACTCTTGATTTATATCCACAAAAAAAATCTCAAGTTCAAATCTCGAGATTTTTTCACGAACACTATTATTAATCACTTTAAATTGAAGGTCTTATAAGATTCCATGCCACTTCAAAATGATATCGTCCCGGATTTTTTATTGATTGAAAAACCTGGTTCACCATCATTACTTTCTAAGACTAAGTGTGTATCTGCCAGTGTCATAAGATAGGAATCATGAGTAACAATCACCACTGTCTTCCCTTCATCCTTCAACATCATCAATAATTCTATGATTTTATCTCTGTTTCGCTCATCTAAACTCCCTGTCGGCTCGTCACACAAGACAAGTTCACAAGGTTTTAAAAGGATTCGTGCAAGTGCGATACGCTGTTGTTCTCCCCCGGAACATTGATAAACAATTTTATCTTTAAATCCATCGAGACCTACTTTTTTTAGGACCTCACTCACCTTTTCTTTTTTGTTCTTTAGCTTAACGTTCTCTAAAGCTAACATTAAATTATACTCGACGGATTTGTTCTCGACGAGCGCAAAATTTTGAAAAAGATAACCGATTTTTGTGCGTAATAATGCCGTTGCTTCTTTAGAAAACGGTTTAGGATTTGCTTTTCCAAACAAGGTCACTGTGCCTTCGTCTGGCGTATCCAGGAGTCCAATAATATTTAATAGTGTACTTTTACCACTTCCTGATGGGCCTGAGATTACAATAACTTCATGAGATGGCATTTCTAGATTAATTTCAGTTAAGATTGGTATATCGTTAAACTGTTTAGAAATCCCTTCTAACTTTATAATTGATTCCATTTAGTCATCTCCTTTTAAAATTGTAGACACTTCCGTCGATTCATATTTTCTTATGCTCGCCTTAATGGTGATCCATTCCAACATTAATGTCGCGATTAAGATTCCTAATAACACCGCAGCAATTGCTTTGTCTCCTGAAGCCTGGTAGAAAAGATATGTAAAAGCAGCAATTGTTGAAAAGACTGATCCATTAATGAGCACTGCATAGCGATTGTAATAATTCGTCCCATTGAGATATCTAACGGCAATTTCTTTGCTATAGCCATCAACATAGATTTTAATTGAAGTATAGTTTATTATTAGAAGTATTAAAAAATATAATCCAATCGATTGTAAACAAACTAAATAATCATTTTTTATTTCAAAAATACTTAATTCATAGACATCTCGCGATTTCACAACTTTATAGCTCGCATCATATTCTTGATCCATACGTTCCAAGATCTTTGTAAGGCTATTGGTTTCTCCGTTGTATAACAAGCTCACAGTAAAGTTATCAATCCCTCTTGAGTAAACATTGTCTACAAAGTAAATAGGATCATTTATGGTCCCTGATGGAATGGATATCGTTCTATTGGCGGATACATAAGTTGAATTTGGTTGAATATAAAGAATTTCATAGTTACTCATATATGGCTCTAAGTAATCATAATAAGTATTAACTCGTTCCTTAGAAACCAAGATGTAATTTTTATCTTTTGATAACATTTTAGGATTTAACATTCGATTTGTTTCGTCAGTGATACTGACATAATCTAAATACGCATTGTTAATGTGAACGGATGGTGGTACATATTCATCCATTGATAATTCAATATTCTTGTATTGATCATGTTTTAGCACGGTGAGGTAGAAATCATATGCATCATGGTTTGCGTATGCAATATCATTTTGACTTACAAGCTCAAACAAAGCTTTCTCATAGTCCTTATAATCTTTATCCACAGGAGATTTTGATGCATAAGCAATGCGCTTAGAATTTAAAACCATTGGATTTTCTGTCAATGAATTTATATGCCCCTGTTTGTATTCAATGCTTTGAATTCGAGTAAAAATAGGAATAAGAAGAATAACTATGGAGAGACCTTTCAAAATAAGTGTTAGTACATAGATCGGTACAATTGACATACTCGATTTTAAAATTTCATTAGACGTTCGTTTAACAACCAAAAAATATGTAATGAACAAACACCCTAAGATACTAAAAACATAAATAAGAACAAATGGAATCAGATTTACTAAAAACTTAAATAGTAACGTTCCATAAGAATCCGAGATGACAAAAGCTGTACAAAAAATCGTAAAAACGAATAGAATTGATAGACCTATAATGTCTTTTAAAAATATTTTTTTTATAATTTGTATTGTTGACTGTCCTTGCAAATAACGTATCCCGATTTCCTTACCATTTTTAAGTACTGTAAGTACCATTAACATAAGAACACCGATAACAGCAACAACCGTAGCCGGCTGTAATTCTCTATCCACACTTACATTATTCATTTGTCCTAACTCAGATACAAAAAATCCGGAAGGTCCATTCATATAATTATAAACTTGAAAATAATCAAAAATTATCTCTTGTATCTGTGTTGAATATTCGTCAACAAAAATTGTAACTAAAGTTTGAATACCACTTGATGGATAGTATTCTTCTATTTTGGACAAGGGATAGATTGAAATGGAATCTTTATAAGTTGAATCAAAATCATAGAAACGATGATCAAGATAATCAATTAAATAACTTGGCTTTTTGAGTTGATTATTAGATATAACCCAATCATCATTAATAAAAAAACTTTCCTTTAATCTCCCCTCTTTCACAGTAATGTGGCTTAAGAGTTCCGATTCATTACCACTTATAAAATAAAAGTAGCCATTTTCTTGATTGGAATAGTCATCCTCTGAAGTTGTAATCGCAACATTATATTTGTATCTTTCACTAAAAGTTCTAACGTCTTCGATCAAATCATCAATCGAACGATTCACTTCACTCGGAGTAATATTAATATAGTAAGGTTTTAAATGCTCTTTATGAATTTGGTCCGCACCTAAAACCCCAAGTTCTACCTGGTACTCATAATTGAATACTTGAAAACTGCTTGTAGTAATTAAGATTGCTAACAATATCGTAAAAACCATATTTATTTTTTTGATAAGAAGGCCCCCCTTTCCTTAAATGTACCATAAACGCACACCTATTCATATTATAGTTATGTGTAGATTAATCCCTCTAAAGCTGAAGAACCTAATGATTTCAACGAAAGAAAAAAGTCTCAGGATAATATCTTGAGACTCTTAATTAATTATAAATTGGCACGCCCGACAGGAATCGAACCTGCAACCTTTTGAACCGGAATCAAACGCGCTATCCCTTGCGCCACGGACGCATATCAATGCATGGATATAATACCATAGAATTGATATTTTAAAAAGACCGTATTTCATTCTTTAAGGTTAAGAATTATTTGGTGTTTGAGTTAAATAACGAGTCAGAAATGACTCAATGGATTTTTTGTAATATACAGGATCTTTTTCATAACTCTCTGCATGATTTGCACCTTTTATTACGATCTTTTCTTTGGGACCAGGATGCGCTTGGTATAAGGTATCCAACATCTCATAAGGTACAAAGTCATCTGCATCCCCATGAATAAATAACGTAGGCAACGTGCTTCGTTTTAAAGACTCGACTGCAGATGCTTCATAGAAATTAAAGCCTGCTTTGACTTGCGTAATCATACTTGTAATTGGAATCATTGGAAAGGCGGGTAGATTATACATATCTTTGAGTTTATAAGACAGTTGATCTGCAACACTGGTATAACCGCAATCTTCAATAACCGCCATGACATTGTCTGGGAGATCAAGACCACTTGCCATCATTACCGTGGATGCTCCCATACTAAGACCAAATAATGCGATTCGAGAATCTTCACCATTTTGATTTATGATTTTTTGGACCCAAGCTTCAATATCAAATCGCTCTGGCCAACCAAATCCAATAAGGTTTCCCTCGCTTTCACCATGTGATCGTGCATCCGGTGCGAGCACATTAAATCCCATCTCATGGAACAGTCGGATATAATGACCCACACGGTCTTTGTTATTGCCATAACCGTGTGCAACTAATATTGTATCTTTCGTTTCTGTTTTCGCAGGAACATACCACGCTTTAAGTTTCAAACCGGAATCACTGACAAGTTCTTGAGACGTTTTATTCACCGATTTTAACCATTCTTGATCGGGCTTCCATATAGCTTTCACATCCGCGTCTATAAAATCTTTCTCCCCCGGAATCAATGCAAGTTTAAAGAAGTACCCACCCGCAAAACCAAGTAGCACCACCAATATACCCGCAACGATTATTAATTTTTTTAAATGTTTCATTGTCACCTCATATACTTTGATATTCAAAGCAATAAAAGAATAACATAGATTATTAAGTTTGTAAATGCATAAAAAAACCACCCTCGTCGTGGGTGATCCAGAATAAAAATGGTGGAGGTTAACGGGCTCGAACCGCTGACCCTCTGCTTGTAAGGCAGATGCTCTCCCAACTGAGCTAAACCTCCATGGAAGATAAGTCTAACATATGTATAAGCGAATAACAATGCGTTTGAACTGAAAATTTAAGAAAGAAAACCCACTTGTTTAAAGTGGGTTTTCGCTTAATAATCCAATTGTCGGTAATAACGACGAATTTCTGTAGGATGACAGTTTATTTTCTCAATATGAGCATCAATACGACGGTTAACCGCCATCATTACAAGATGACAAATGTGACCGCGATATTTTTCACTGATCCCTTTCAGTTCATAATCTTTACTATCAATGACTTCATAGTTTGCGCATATACGCGGAATAAAATCGACAACACGTGTTGATAATGGACGAGATGTATCTTCTCCTACGAAGATCGTTACAGGGGTGTCGCGTTCTACAATCTCAAACATACCATGGAAGAATTCAGGTGCTGTAATTGATTTTGTAGGAAGCCAATGTTGTTCTTCCCAATAACACATTGCATAGGAATACGTTGCACCCCATTGATTCCCTGCACCCACAAAGTAATGCATGGCATCATCGTGATGACGTTTCGCATAAGCTTCCCCAAATGCATCGGCTTTGATTTCCACATCAACAAGTGCTTCAGGTAAGTATTGATCAAATTCTTGATACATTTCTTCATAATCATCAAAATCACCCTTACGTTGCATTAAACGATCCATAAACATAAAGAACTTAAGTTGTTCATTCAGACCGTAAGAGATGGTGTAATCACCCAATTCCGCAAGGATTGAATTGGGTTCATCGACGAATGCGACAATCGTACACCCAACTTCTTTTAAAACCTTAACCGCGGCCACAACCTCTTGTGTTGTCCCAGTTACAGAAGAATAAACGATAATTGAATCTTTTGTAATGTTCTTATTCCCGGTTACTAAGTATTCCGCTGCATGTTCCACATAAATTGGCAGTGTACTCATCTCTTTTACGTGATGAGCAACTTGGAGTGCAGAAGCATAAGTTCCTCCAATCCCTACAAAATAAATACCGTTATAACCTTTATCATGAATTGCATCGGCAACCTTTTCAATTTCAGGTCGAAGGGCTAATCCCCCTTTAAAACTCGCTAATTGCTTTTCTTTATCAAATTTTAACATACGTTTCTCCTATCCAAAGATTCCTAAATAAACACCAGCAATACCTACTACCATCGTCCCAACAATAAGAATAAGGGGATTTACTTTTTTCTTAAGTAACCAATAATAAAGCCATGTTGTTCCTAGACCGACAAGTCCTGGCATAATACCATCCAATATTTCTTGGAAGGGTTGTGCCGTTTCTCCGGTACCAATTTGTAAGGCCAATCCTGTATAAACCATTTCTTTCGACATACCACCAATAACCATGATCCCTAAGATACCTGCTGCCGCAAGAACTTTATCCATCACACCACTTTGTTGCATTTTCTCAAGATAATTAAAACCAATATTGTAACCGAGATGAGCTCCAAAATAACGTGCTAAGAAAGCAGGAATGTTATAGATTAAAAAGTAAGCGATGGGTCCAAGGATATTCCCACTCATCGCAAGTGATAAACCAACACCTAATGCAATAACTCGAATACACCCTACAAAGATCGAGTCTCCAATTCCAGATAAGGGTCCCATTAACGCCGTTTTAATCGCACTAATCGCCGTTGCATCGACCTCTCCATCTTTATGTTTCTCTTCCATCGAGCACACAATACCACCAACAAATGGTGCTAATTGGGGTGTAATATTAAAGAATTCAATATGACGTTGTAACGCTTCCGCATACCCTTCTTGATCATCCTTATAAATTTTTTTAAGGGTTGGATCCATCATCATGCCAAATGCAAGATGCATCTGACGTTCATAGTTCCAAGAAAACTCCATGCCTAAACTTCCAGCATTGAAGGCCATCTTGGTAATGTCTTGTTTGGTAATTACACTGTTGTTAGAAGTCATCATCATCGTCCTCCACATTTAATCCTGCCGGTGCTTGTCTAAAGCCCCCTAAGAAGTCAAATTTTTCAATTACAATAATGACACCGATAATCGCAATCCCTAATACCGGTACATTGAGATAAGCAGATAAAACAAATCCTAAGAAATAAAATGGTACAAGTTTCTTGTTTAAAATCATACGCATTAACATCGCAAATCCAAGCGCAGGAAGAAGTCCCGCAGCTGCATCCATACCGGCAATAATTTGTTCTGGTATTGCTGCAATAACATTAGACATTGCTTCAGCACCGAAGTAAAATCCTAGGCATACTAACAAGAAACGACGGACCACTGTAATCATCCCAATACTCCAGTGTGCTGTTTTAATACCACCAACACTACCTGCCTCTGCCGATTTATCAGCAATGCGTAGGATAAAGGAATTGACAACGTTAAAGATATTTCCAATTGCAAGTGAGATTAATGCAAGTGGCATAGCAAGCGCAATCGCTGCTTCGGTTCCAGATCCCATCGAGATTGCAAACGCTGTAGCCAATGTCCCACCAACAATTACATCCGGTGGAATATAGGCACCAATTGACACGGCCCCCATAAAGAATAATTCTAAAGTAGCACCAATAATAACACCTTGTTGAACATCTCCTAAGATAAGTCCAACAATGGGTCCAAGAATAATTGGGCGATTAATATACAGTGATCCCAGTTGATCCCCGAAGACACCCAATGCCGCTACTAAACCAATCAATATTGCTTGTAACATGAATTCTTCCTCCTTTTATAGTTTTACTACCTGCTTTGAGTCGCTGGATAACATCCGTATTTCTACTTCTTTTCCAGCATCCATTAATTCCTTCAACAATTTCTTATCGGTTTCACTAACAAAGATGGCTTTACTGATTTGTTCATCATCACCTTCTTTTTTCGTTCCACCAAGGTTAATGGATTGAATCTGTGGACATGCTTGCGCCAGCTTATACGCAACGTCAATGGTCCGTACGACAATTAACAGCTGATACTTATCTGTAACGCCACTGTTTAATGCGTTTATTGCATCTTCAACATTCTTTATGACTAACTTAACATTGGCTGGTTTTGCCAGTTTCAATGTGGTCTTCCAAATATCATCGGAAACGACATCATCATCTGCAATCAAGATACAGTCTGCACCAAGGGCATTGGTCCAAGAGAATGCAACTTGTCCATGTAAGAGACGATGGTCAACACGACATAATACAATCATAAGTTCCTCCTAAAATTCTTCTTCGACATCCATTCCAACAAGATCGTCATTACAATATCGTAATGACATACGACACGCTTCGATCTTTTCTATAAGTTCTTCACGCGTTATGGGGCCTTGAATTTCAACCATGATTGAAATAATAAGCGCTAGGTTAACGCCGGCAATGAGATGGAAATCACGGCTGCCCAATAACTTCATAAACTCTGTATTGACACTTCCGCCATAAATATCCGTCATGACCACCAAATCATCTTCAAGAGGGATTCCCTCGAAGCACATCATAATTTCTTGTGTGAGATCATGATGATCAACGTAGGCGGAAATAATATGAACGGAATCCACATCTCCGACAATGGCTTTGACGGCACTGTAGAATCCTTCGGCCAGGTGTTTATGACTTGCGATAATATAGTGTTTCATTTAGATCCCTCCCTGTTCTTTATATTTCGTTAAACTTTGTAAATCCGCATCACCTGGTTTTGTTTCATAACATTGTTTGGCTGTTTCCAGCGAGTAATAACCTTGATACTTATATTGATTAAATTTTGTAAGATCTTCCTGCATGTTTCGTTGTCCATCCCCCCATGCACAATGTCCTGAATCCACAAAATGCACATGAACAATATCTTCTTTAAAAACATTAAAGTAATCATCAATTGTTTCTTCAGCCTGGGTCATTGCCCCAAGGTCCAGACAAATTTTTAAGTTTTCACACGCCACAGCATCTTGATATGCTTTCAAATCTTGAACGGTATTCACCAAGCGTGATTCATAAGGCTGTAATGCCTCAATGGCAAGAAGAATTCCTTTCTCTTGCGCATATATACACAATCTTCGCATCATTGCGACACTGCGCTGATAGGCTGCTTCTAGGGGTTCGTCATAAAATGCCCAACCACTTGTTACTACCACCAGTTTCGCACCGACTGTATGCGCAATATCAATCATATTACGGAAGTAAGCATACACACGATTTTGTTGTTCAAGAGATCCTGTCGCCATGTTATGGGGCTTTGGATTTGTCTGTTCTGGACAGATTGCGATAATCTCTAACCCAAAATGCTCTGCATGGGTTTTAAGTGCAAAAGGATCATCATACTGTTGGTAATCCACAAAGAAGTGATGTGGACTGGTCCATATCTCACATGCATCAAAGCCTAGACTTGAAATGGTTTTAAAAAATGTATTCAAACTATAATATCGATAGTGACTGTTCATTGCTGATAGTTTCAAAATGAATCATCCTCTCCATGCTCTCGATTTTTATCATTTTCAATATAGTCATAAAGGAGTGCAATCTCTGATACCGGCAACATGACATTATAATGTTCGAGCATAGGGCCAAAACTATCATTCACATCACGAATAAAGGCTTGGTGGTCATGTTCAAAGCGTTTCACGTCCTTATAGTCGTCAATAGCTGTTTTAGTTACCAGACGTTCGATCAAAAAGCAGACATGAATATAAATACCGACAATCGTCTTACTTTGGAATGTCTTTTGCATCTTGCGTTCTAAATGAGATGTGGAATCACTGACAAAGTTCAAAAGTTTGTTTGCATTTAAAATGGTTAGATTCTGCATCACATTTTGAAGTGAAAAGTTTTTAAGTAGATTCCGGTTAAACACCTCAATCTCATCTGCATCCAGATAATCTTCCAAGGCCTTATCCACAATGGAAATATCTTTAAAACTGACAATATCCTCCAAACTTACACTGCGAATCGAATCCAGCGGTAATGAGTGTGGTTTCACCATCAACATCACTTCAAACTTATCAAATAAAGGATCCTTTAAACCATTTGTTAATAATTCTTTAAAGTCATACCGAATAAAACGAAGATCAATGGATTTAGGCAAGGACTGTTTAAAGAGGTTGACCATCCGATCTGCAACGGATACCCCTGCATCACTTACAAAGACCATGGCTTTTGTTTTCTCTGCACGATTCAAGATTTTATACTTGGTTACGGCTTGTTTCGAAGCTTTCGCTAAGATTTCTTCCAGTGGATATTCTTGACGAACCATTGAACCAATATGCAAGGCAATTGCCGTTGAACTGTTATTAATGACACCAACATTTAAATCTTTAAGAATGCGATCACCAATTAATTCCAACGATCCCATATCGACCAGTAAAATCAAATTCTTATAATACGGATTTAAGGCGATATAGTCATTCACCTTCATAATGATTTCTTCACTGCTACTATCCAGTGGCATATCAAAGGCATCAAAGATATGTTCCTCTAACAATTGATTGGCAGCATCCGCAATACTGCTTGCCGTCGAGTATCCATGTGATACAATCACGGCTGCCGTATCTTTGTGTTTAATGTTGTCGTTATAGAAATAAATATTTAGGATTAGAAAGATTAGATTGAAATCATTAAGCTTTAACTCTAAAGCTTGGTATACCATCTTTGAAATCTCATTTGAAATCATGAAAATGTCATACATTTCTTCTTTTAAGAACTCTAATAAAGCATTGATATCGTTACGATGTTTATACGTCCATCGATCAAGTTTTATTTTTTCATGTGATGTTGACAACAAAACCCGTGATAAGACAAAACTGCAATTGCTGGGAATGTTGATTTTGTTTTTTTGTTTCACATCTTCAAGCACATCATCAATAATTTTCTCAAGTCCATATACTTTTTGAAGGCTATACGATTGATCAAAAATCATCAAATCATAATAATTACGCATGGACTCAAAATCTTGTGCTAACATCTCACGATACGATAGCTGATTGCTTTGGAAACCGTTAAACGCTTTTAAGATATTTTTAAATAAATGCACGATCTTATCCGTTGATTCATGAATGACATACGTATCAATTTCAATAAGCTGCTTCATATCTTGTTCATTTGAGATGCTGTAGTTCAATTTATCTTCTGGTAAATGATATAAGTGACAATGCATGACACCTTGTTGCGCTGATTCCAGGGCTGTTGCGCAGATGCGCGTGATGCATTTTTTTAACTCATGAATGTCTTCATCAAATTTGAGTTGAAGCAATGCTTCTAACAGCTTGTATGAAATAAATATTTTTAAGCCGAGTTTTTGTTGTTCTTGCTTAAAGAATTTCAGGATGAAGTGTTCCTTTTCCTGAGTTCCACGTTGATCAAAGTGCGGAATCTTACATATAATTGGAAGACTTTGAAGTAACGAATAATCAAAGGCATCTTCCGGATTATAAGAGGTTCCAAAAACCAATCGACAATGAACCTTCACAACCTTGTGGTTTTTGGTGTAATAGCCATCTTTAATGACATTGGACACTTGGTATTGGATGTCTGGACGCATTCGATCTGCATGTTCAAGATAGAGCACACCAATTTCTTTTTGTTCCAACAAACCACTTTGTGTTTCATCCCCAAAAAGCAGGCGTTCATAATCACATTGCGGATCAATAAATTTTAGATGGTAAACGCTTTGTCCTGTTTGAATTAAGTCATGTTCCACACAAAATTTATGAATCATACGCGATAAATACGTCTTACCACTTCCGCGTTTTCCAAACAATACAATCGGCAATCCACGGCCTGGATAAAGCAGGGCTGACTTAATTTGTTGAACGATGTGACTTAATGATCCATCAAAACCAATTAAATCTTGGAAGGAATCATACCCTTCCGAACTCTGTATTTCATCCATGAGCGCTTTAACACTTAAATACTCACGCGATACATTTTGAACACGATAGCGCTTCTCAAATTCGTGTTTATCAAAGTAATACACCGGTCGTGACGATACCTTAATTAAGAGCCCTTCCTGAAACAATTCATTTAAGTATTGCGATACTAAGGAACGGCTTAAGTGTAACGATTCTGAAATCACTGCGGTTGTGAGTAAGGAAAAGTCATGATCGAGTAGAATTTGTGTTTCGAAAACAAGATACTGATAAATTTGTTCTTTTGTATTCATAGATACTCCTTCTTTTTCAATGGTGACTTTAACTGTCTCTATTGTACGAAGGGGATGAGATTTCGTCTTTAGTTTCATCATTCTTCGACAAAAACACTTAAAATCCATGATGTTCTAACACTGAACGCATGGTTCGACACTTATTTGTCGGTAATAACCGATATTGTGGGGATAGTGTCGAAATATGCGTTGATAACCTTAGAGTACCACACGCCGAATTTAAATCGACGGATTCCATAAATGTCTCATCATATCCTCATTTACCACTTATCACATAAAGACACACATTTCTTTCACTTTTTATTGACAGCGGTTACACCTCGTGCTAATATGTGCTTGTAAGATAGGATTGTTACTGAAGAAGGCAAGACCTACAAATATGGCGATACGCTATTTTTGTAGGTCTTTTTATATCTTCACGCAACAATTTCTAAATCATATAGAAAAGGAGAAGTGACATATATGATGAAACATTTACAGAAATTAGGCCGTGCCTTAATGCTTCCAGTAGCGGTATTACCGGCTGCAAGTTTATTAATGGGTATTGGTTATTGGATTGACCCTGTTGGATGGGGAGCTAACAGTGTTCTTGCCGCTTTCTTAATTGGATCGGGTAAAGCAATCATTGAAAAACTACCAATTATCTTTGCGGTAGGGATTGCTTATGGATTATCAAATGATAAAGATGGTGCTGCTTCCTTAAGTGGTCTTGTTGGTTTCTTAATGATTACCACATTACTATCTGTAGGATCTGTAGCAAACTTAAAAGGTATTGCACCTGAAGCCGTTAATGCTGCATTTGGAAAAATTGATAATGCCTTTATCGGTATTATTTCTGGGGTTGTTGGAGCGTTAATGTACAACAAATTCTCCAAAACAGAACTCCCAACCGCACTCGCATTCTTTAGTGGTAAACGCTTGGCGCCAATCATGACTGCAGTTGTGATGATGCCAATCTCAATTGCTTTACTATATATTTGGCCAATCGTTTATGGTGGTCTTGTATCCTTTGGTACCGCAATTTCATCCATGGGTCCTCTTGGAGCGGGTTTATTCGGTTTCTTCAACCGTCTCTTAATCCCTACAGGATTACACCACGCTTTAAACTCAGTATTCTGGTTTGATACAATTGGTATTAATGACATTGGAAACTTCTGGGGTGGTACCGGTGTTAAAGGAATTACCGGAATGTATCAAGCTGGTTTCTTCCCAGTTATGATGTTTGGACTCTGTGGTGCTGGTCTTGCAATGTATCAATCGGCAAAACCTGAAAATAAAAAAGTTGTGGGATCACTTATGCTTGCAGCAGGTTTCTCAGCATTCTTTACAGGGGTAACAGAACCAATTGAATTCTCATTTATGTTTGTTGCGCCTGCATTATACTTAGTACATGCAATCCTTACGGGACTTTCATTATTTATTGTTTCATCCTTTGGATGGACGGCAGGATTTGGATTCAGTGCTGGATTTGTTGACTTATTCTTAAGCTCACGTCTACCACTTGCAAACAAGCCTTATATGATCGTTGTATTTGGAATTGCATACTTCGCAATTTATTATGTACTCTTCCGCTTCTTAATTGTTAAGTTTAATATTAAAACACCAGGTCGTGAAGAAGTCCTACTTGATGATTCAGTGCTTGCTTCAACCGACAGTAAATTTGCACACCAAGCTGAAGTTATTCTTAATGCACTTGGTGGTAAAGAGAACGTTAAGAGCGTTGACTACTGTACAACACGCTTACGTCTTGAACTCTTTGACACAGGAAACGTTGATGAGAAAGCCATCAAAGGAACTGGTGCTGCTGGTATTGTAAGACCCGGTGGAAGCAGTCTCCAAGTTATCGTTGGTACAAACGTTCAGTTCGTAGCCGATGAATTCAAAAATTTAATCAAATAATCGTATACGTATTATCCTACTCTATAAAAAAACCGGTATCGCTACCGGTTTTTTTCATGCTTCATAATTTGGTATAGATGTATGGCAAGATACATGCGCTCATCCATCGAGAGTTCATAATCGAATCGTGTATTGACGTATTGATTAATCTTCGCGACACAATCGTTATACTTTTTTAGCTTCGCCGCAATAAATAAATTGAGTTCACCTATACTTTCATCAAATGGATGACTGGAACTTGGATTTCCAATAATCCGTTGTGCAAGATACTTTAGGTGGGTTGCAAGACGTGTATAAGCAGGTTGACTGGTATTCATCTTTATACCCAACTCACTCTGAACAATCGCCATAACATCCTTTAAAAACATCATAGTATTTTGAGCTTGGTGCGATATATTTCCATTACTTGCATTCACAATATGAATGACAAGGTACCCAATTTCATCTTGAGGCAAAGAAACCTCAAACCGTTTATTAATATAATTCAAAGCCCATGTACCTACTTTAAATTCATCAGGATAATACATTTTAATCTCTTCTGTAAACAGTCCTGGTAATTCCACATCCTCTTTCGATCTGAGTACTGCATAATAGATATGATCTGTAAGTGCCACGTTGATCGTATCACTCAGTGATATATCCAAAACAGAATGTGCATATTCTACGATGGCCCGCGTCGCTTCAAAATAATCCACTGGTATTTTATTAAGTAGTTGTTCAAAGTCGTCTTGGCTATCACTTACCACTTTAAACATTTTTTCGATGCGCGAAGCATCAATTTCGTCCCCTATTTTATGTTGGAAACCGATTCCTGAACCCGTAACAACCATATCTTCTCCATCGATAAATGTAGCGACACAGTTATTATTAAAGATTTTCGTTATGTGCATATCAAAAACCCATCCCCTTTTTTATAGGCCTATTATAACATAGACCCTTCTATTTAAAGGTGAAACTCGTCTTATCGTGATAAAAAAAGAGAGGTTATTCCTCTCTTTGGTTATTCAATTTAATTAATGTTTACCGTTAAGTTTAAGTAGTTTCATAATTTCAACAATAATCATTGGTACAAACATCAACATCACAACAATCATCCAATGATGAGCATCTAATGTTCCAAGTTTAAATAAATCATTGAGAACCGGAATGAATAATACCGCAAGAATCATGAGCCCATTAATGAGCGTTGCCATGATAAGGTATTTATTTTTCCAGAATGATGTGAATACTGATTTTTCACTTGAATGAATGCTGTAGGAATGGATTAATTGTGAGAATGCTAATACGATAAATGCCATTGTCGTTCCAGTTTCAGTATCTCCAACTGCCCATAGACGCCCTGCACCGTACATGTAAGCAAAGAGTGCAACGCCCCCTACAACAGCACCTTGGTACCCAATTCGCCAAAGCATTGATTTACTGATGAGTGAGCCTGTACGATCCGGTTGACGTTCCATAATACCATCTTCTGCACCATCAACACCAAGCGCTAATGCTGGAAGACTATCGGTTACAAGGTTAATCCATAATAAGTGAATTGGTAGAAGGGGTGCATCCCAGTCAAGAAGTACGGCAATTAATAACAGTAACAATTCTCCAACATTACATGATAGTAAGTATGAGATTGCCTTCATAATATTATCTTTAATACGACGACCTTCTCCAATAGCGGTTACCACTGTTGCGAAGTTATCATCTGTAAGAACCATGTCCGCTGCACCTTTAGCAACTTCTGTACCAACAATACCCATTGCAGCACCAATATCAGCACGTTTTAAAGCAGGAGCATCGTTAACACCATCGCCTGTCATCGCCACAATATCGCCATGACGTTTCCAAGCGGAAATGATACGCATTTTATGTTCTGGAGAAACACGTGCATACACGCCAATATGTTGAACTTGTTCAAACAATTCATCATCTGTCATTGCATCCAATTCTTTTCCAGAGATAACACGTTGTCCATCTTCAAGCAGTCCAATTTCACGACCAATTGCGGATGCAGTAACAGCATGGTCACCGGTAATCATTACAACACGAATACCTGCTTTTTTACTTGTTTTGATAGCTTCTGTTACTTCGGGACGTGGAGGATCAATCATCCCTACCAAACCAACAAAAGTAAGTTCACTTTCAATTTCTGTTGCTTCCAAATCCGTATTTGAAACAGATTTCTTAGCAAGTGCAAGAACACGAAGTGCCTTAACACCCATTTCTTGATTATGTTTTTGAATGCGTTCAATATCTTCTTGCGTAATAGCACGTATACCTTTTTCATCTTGATACTGCGTTACAACGGCAAGAACTTCATCAACGCCACCTTTTACAAATACCGTAGCATCACCATCAATATCATTGATCGTACTCATACGTTTACGTCCTGAATCAAAAGGAACCTCATTTAATCGTGTATGCTTTTGAATCAAGCCAACAGCATCAAGATCAAGCGCTTCTGCCCATGCAGATAATGCTGTCTCAGTTGGGTCTCCAAGCCAATTTCCATCGACCTTACGTGCATCATTACAGAGTAATAAACCACGTGATAATTCATTTACGTCACTCTCAGTCCAATGCTCTTTTACCGTCATCACGTTCTGTGTTAAGGTTCCCGTTTTATCGGAACAAATAACCGTTGCGGACCCAAGCGTTTCAACGGATGGTAAATTACGAACAATTGCATGACGTTCAACTAAACGTTGAACACCAAGCGCTAAGACAATTGTAGCCACAGCTGGTAAACTTTCAGGAACAACTGCAACCGCTAGAGAAACAGCTGTTAAGAACATTTGTAAGAAATCATGATTATTCAATACACCAACAAGGAGAATAATTCCACATGCAATAATCGCTCCAACACCCAGGATTCTACCCAGTTGATTTAATTGTTGTTGAAGCGGTGTCGGATCTGATTTTGTTTCAGTTAGCATTGTCGCAATCTTACCTACTTCGGTATCCATACCAACAGCAACGACAACACCTTGCCCACGACCATAACTCACCATTCCAGATGAATATGCCATATTTTTACGATCTCCCAAGACCGCATCTTCAGCACAGACAACATCTGCATGTTTTTCAACAGGTACAGATTCTCCCGTTAATGATGCTTCTTGTACTGTTAAAGAATTCGATTGAACAATACGTAAATCGGCAGGCACTAAATCCCCTGCATCCATTACAACCAAATCTCCAACAACTACATCATTAGAATTAATAGTTTGTTCTTCTCCACCTCGTATTACTTTTGCGGTTGGAGTAGACATATCTTGAAGTGCTTTAAGAGACTTCTCAGCTTTATCTTCTTGAATCATTCCAATAAGTGCGTTCAATGCAACGATTGCGAAAATTAAAATCGCATCAGCATGTTCCCCTACAATACCACTTATTAAAGCTGCAACAAGTAAAATAATAATTGTTACATCTTTAAACTGATCCAAAAGACGCATCATAAAACTTCGTCCCTTTGCTTCAGCCAATTTATTCTTGCCATATTTCTCACGTGATGCCTCAATTTGCGCATCCGTTAATCCGTTGACGATATCCGTCTTAGCTGCCACTTCTTCCAGTGACTTTGCATACCATTTTGTATCTTTCACAGGCTTCCTCCTTATACATTGGATAGTAAGTAAAATAAAAAGACCCTATCCGTGCCTAAAAAACTTGGATAAAGTCTCGAATTTATACACGTTCCGGACTCTAAAGTCGTGTTGACGAAACTGTGGACCTAAAGAATAGGCTTCTACTCCCTTTATGTATTAATAATAACAAATGCACCTATGGGTGTCAAAGTGTTTTGGGTGATATTGTACGATATTTTACACACTTTAAATGTTGAAAGATATGGATAAAGAGTTTGAATTTCATAAATAAAACCGAAACTCAAATGAGGTTTGAGTTTCGGTTAATAAAGGGCTATTTATAATAAAACATTTTAATGATTATAACGATTTTTCTTTGTTTGGATTACAAAGATTAGCATACCAACAAGACTTATGAGTAATCCATAGAGACGGATACTGCTTGCCGTAATCCCAGCGGCTGGAAGAACGGATTGTGGTTTCGCTAAGTTTTTAATAATTTTATCCATTTGATTCATTGATTGATTTAGTGATTTCTTAACATGGTCAAGTTTTGAACCGGAATTGATTGATTCAAGTCCTTCTTTTAAGACTTTATCCACTTCTGCTTTAGCTTTATCTTTTGCTTCTTGAGAAATTCCAGGAAGGCTATCAATCGCTTTTTTCGTTTCCTCAGCTTTCGCTTCTAAATCTTTTTTCGCTTTATTTTTTGCATCTTGCAATGTACTTTGATCAACAATTTCTTTCACAGCGTTATCTGTTGTATTTATTGCTTCTTCAACATCTTTAGGTGTCGTTCCTTGATCAATCGCCTCTTTACCTTCTTCAGTTTTTTGATCGATATCATCTTTAGCTTTTTGCTTTTCATCATCGCTTAAGTTTGGTAACTTATCGATTTCTTTCTTCGCATCTTCAGCTTTTTTATCGAGATCTTTTTTCGCTTCATTCTTTGAATCGAGAAGTTTACTATCATCAATAACTTCATTGATGCCCTTATCGGTTGTATCAATCACATCTTCAATTTCTTTTGGATTGTTTGATTGATCAATCGCATCTTTACTGTCTTGATTTTTTTGATCGATATCATCTTTGGCTTTTTGCTTTTCATCATCGGTTAAGTTTGGTAGCTCATCGATTTCTTTCTTCGCATCTTCTGCCTTTTTATCAAGTTCAGATTTAGAATCTTCTTTTTTCTTGTCTAAATTGCCTGTATTTTTAGTTTCATATTTCTTTTCAATTGCTTCCAATTCTTTGATTCCTGTTTTTAAATTTTCAGGAATATCGGTAATCACAGCTGTGTCTTCAATACGCTTAATTGCTTCAGCAAGTGTCTTATTGATTTCGGCATTTGCATCCTTGCGTTGTTGATCAGAGAGTGCTGGTTTGTCAGCAATTTGTTTACGAACTTCTTCCGCCTTAGCGTTTAAATCTGCGATTGCTTTTATTTTCGCATCATCAAGTTCTGCTTTGACAACAACGTTTCCAATATCCGTTTTTCCTTGGTTGTAAATTGAGTTAATATCTGATGGTGTTGATGCTTTATCGATATTTTTCGAAGCGTCACTTACTGTTTTATCAATAACTTTCTTCGCTTGATCTTTTTCAACTTGTGATAGGTTTTCAAGTTTATCAATCGTTTCTTTAGCCTTTTCTGCTTCTGCATTTAAGTTTGCTTTTTTATCATCCTTGAGTTTCTCAAGTGACTCAAAGTTTTCTTTTACGAGTGCATCCTTGATTGCATCCATCTCAGTTTTAGTTTCAGAAACAACTTTATTAAGATCCTCAATAGTCTTACCAGATTCTACATTTTCAAGACCTTTATTCAATGCATTATCGACTTCGCCTTTAGCTTTGTCTTTAACCTCTTGTGATAGTCCAAGTAATGCATCAATCGCTTTTTTCGTCTCATCAGCTTTCGCTTCTAATTCTTTTTTCGCTTTATTTTTAGCATCTTGTAATGTGCTTTGATCAACAATTTCGTTTACCGCATTATCTGTTGTATTTTTTGCATCTTCAACATCTTTAGGTGTTGTTCCTTGATCAATTGCATCTTTACCATCTTTAGTTTTTTGATCGATGTCATCTTTAGCTTTTTGCTTTTCATCATCCGATAAGTTTGGTAACTTGTCGATTTCTTTCTTTGCATCTTCCACTTTTTTATCCAAATCATCTTTGGCTTTATTTTTTGTATCCAGAAGTTTGTTGTCCTCAACAATATCGTTGATGCCTTTATCCGTTGTATCAATCACTTTTTCAATTTCTTTTGGATCGTTTAACTGATCAATTGCATCTTTACCCTCTTTGGTTTTTTGGTCGATATCATCTTTGGCTTTTTGCTTTTCGTCATCGTTTAAGTTAGGTAACTTGTCGATTTCTTTCTTTGCATCTTCTGCCTTTTTATCGAGTTCAGATTTAGTATCGTCTTTTTTCTTATCTAAATTTTCTGTGTTTTTTGCTTCATATTTTTGTTCAATTGCATCTAATGCATCCATTCCAGTTTTTAAATTTTCAGGAATATCTGCAATCTCTGTTGTATCTTCAATACGTTTAATTGCTTCTGCAAGTGTCTGATCGATCTCATCATTGGCATCTTTACGCTGTTGATCAGAGAGCGCTGGTTTATCAGCAATTTGTTTACGAACTTCTTCCGCCTTAGCATTTAAATCTGCGATTGCTTTTGTTTTGGCATCATCAAGTTCTGCTTTAACAACAACGTTTCCAATATCTGTTTTACCTTGATTGTAAATTGCGTCGATATCTGATGGTGTCGTTGCTTTATCCAGTTCTTTTGAAGCGTCATTGACCGTTTTATCAATCAATTTTTTTGCTTCTTCTTTTTCAGTTTGTGATAAGTTTTCAAGTTTATCAATCGTTTCTTTAGCTTTTTTAGCTTCTGCATCAAGACTTGACTTCTTGTCGTTAATTAATGCATCAATACTATCATTATTTTCTTTAATGATTGCATCTTTAATGGCATCCATTTCGGTTTTAGTATCCGTAACAACTTGATTAATATCATCTACAGACGTACCCGATTCTACCCCTTCAAGTCCTTTATTTAACGCATTATCGATTTCACCTTTAGCTTTATCTTTTGCTTCTTGGGAAATTCCAGGTAGTGCATCAATCGCTTTTTTCGTTTCATCAGCTTTCGCTTCTAAATCTTTTTTCGCTTTATTTTTTGCATCTTTCAATGTATTTTGATCAACAATTTCTTTCACCCCGTTATCTGTTGTATTTTTCGAATCTTCAACATCTTTTGGTGTCGTTCCTTGATCAATTGCATCTTTACCGTCTTTGGTTTTTTGATCGATGTCATCTTTAGCTTTTTGCTTTTCATCATCCGTTAAGTTTGGTAACTTATCGATTTCATTCTTCGCATCTTCAGCTTTTTTATCAAGTTCAGATTTTGAATCATTTTTACGATCAACTAGTGTTACATCATTAACAATTTTATCGATGTTTCCCGAAGCAGTATCTTTAGAATTGGTTGCATCTTCACGTGTTTTTGCATTATCAATTCCCTTCTTACCATCTTCTAATTCTTTTTGAATTGCATCAATTTTTTCTTTTTTCTCAGACTCAGATACATTTTTTAAGTCTTCAATTTTTTTGATTGCTTCATTAGCCTGATTCTCAAGTTCTTCTTTGAGAACTGGTTTTAATTCTTGTAATTCATAAACGCGTTCAACTTCTTTTAAATCATTAGTGAGTTTTTCATTTAGTCCAGGACTTGTCACGCCTTCAATCTTATTTTTTAAGTCATCGATTGTACTTTGGGTTACATCACCTTTTAAGACACGGTCATCAAAATTGTCAAAGGTATCTTTGATAGCATTTTCGATTCCTTTTGCGTGATCTAGTAAAGCTTGAGCTTTATCGAGCAAATCATTAACATATGCTTTAACATCACTTGCATAAGGGTTTCCTGATGCTGTGATTTTCGCACGAATTGCGTCAATATTTTTTTGGATTTCGGCAGTATCATTACCAACCAACTCTTTAAATTCACTGTCATTAAAAAGGGCATGCGTATCTTCTTGAATTAAATAATCATCTTTGAGGAAGAATCCCATTCTATGAATTTCAAGGTGTGTATTTTTATCGTTTGTAGCGAAATGACGTAAAGAAACCGTTACTTCTCCACTTCCATCAGCAACAAAAGGCAAACTAACAATTTCTAATTTATTGGTTGCGCTAAATCTTTCAGATGCAAGGCCGTTTTTTCCTGAAGTAGCAGTTCCAGGATAAATATTTAACATCCCGTTGCTTGTACCATTAACACTCTTCAACTCAGCTCTAAAGTAATATTCATAGCCTGCTTGAAGTTGAATTGTTTGACCAACGAGCATGAAACTTGCATTTTCGGCCACACTTGAGTTTTCTACTCTTATAGATTTTGACTTAAAGACACTATCATCTGTATTGTTTTTTTGGCCAACGAGATAGTTATATCTTCCAATATCGCGATATCCATCTGTTACTTTCGAACTGATCGTTCCAGCAGATTCTCCTCCAAATACATTATTTGTGGAGCTAAGTTTCCAGTTTGGAATCGTTGAATCTTTTGCACCATATCTCAGATAGGGGTTTTGTAATTTATTGCCTCGGAATGGAAACAATTCCTCTGTCTCTTGTGCAGATATTGTATAATTTTGGTTCATTGAAATACTTGTAACGAGCAAGACAAATGTTAATGCAAATGTCATGATCTTGTTTAATAGTTTATTTTTTTTCATCATAATATACTCCTTTTCTTATCAATACTACAGTGTTGCGTTTTTTAATTCCCCTCCCCATTCCGTAAGCACGCTCTATCAAGATAACATAGAATATCTTTCAATTCTAAGAATTTGCTTTGGATTTCATAATATGTTTATCTTTCATCATTAAAAACTGAACTTTTTACGTTTATTTCGTGCCTTATCCTCACACTTCGCATTTCTTGTCTTTTCACAACACTTTTTTTGATACCGAACAAGAGCACGAATTTTAACACAAAAAAAACAACCATCACTGGTTGCTTTTTTGAATTATTTATTTATGAAATGATTAGCGCTCTATTTTAGATTTTTTTCTGTTTTTATAAACAAGACCTCCACCCATTACAATTAAGACTGCGCCTAAATACTTCACAAACGAGATCAGAGGCGTGCTCACTCCTGTTTGTGGAAGTTGGTTGCCATTCTCATCTTTTGTATAGACATAGGTTACGGTTTGATTTTCTTCCGTGAACAGTCCTGTCGCATTTCCTCTTATTTCTTTTAGCGTATAGCCTTTTAAGTTAAGGGCTTCGGTGCTATAAGCATCGCCTACTTGACCTGTTATTATTCGTTGTTCATGAATAACATTACCATTCGAATCAATATAAATAATCGTAACAGTTCCATCTAAAACCAGACCGGTTACGGTTACAAATACCGTGAGTGTTTGACCATCTGTAGAGGTAATTACAACTTCATATTTACCGGGCGTGTTCATATCCACCTTCGATGTATCGATGGTTACGTCAATAGGATTTCCATCACAATCTGTTGCGGATGCCATGAACTCACCCTTTTCAGGTAGCGCATCGCCAATATTTTTCGCAACATCGATTCCGTTAATCGATTGAAGATTTGCTTTAACGATTACTTTAACGGTTAGTAATTGACTGGAGTTGTCAAACAAAAGTAGACATTAATAAAAGACTAGAAACCCTTATCCATTTTATATTGGATAGGGGTTTTGTAATTTAAACAGTAAGCAGGTCTTTCAAAATTAAAATAATGTACATATTCTTCGATAAAATTTTCAAAGTTATCGACGGACCAGTATTGATAATCACACGCCATTTCTGCTTTAATCCATCCATTTAATGATTCGATAATTGGATTATCTGTAGGTGTTCTAGCTCGCGACATAGATCTAATTATGTTATAATTTTCATGCGCTTTAGCGAAAGCTTTAGAGTGGTAGACAGCTCCTTGATCTGTGTGAAGAATCGTGGGAGCTGTTTTTTTATTATCCTTAAGTAGCGCAAGGAGATCCTCGAGACACTTGTAGTAAGGCTTAGGATCACCAGTTGTACGCGATAATGCAGAACTTATAATTTCATTGTTGAAAGTATCAACCATTAAAGTCCATTCATAATTAATCCCTTTGTTTCGAATATGTGTCATATCTGAAACAATAATTTCTAAAGGTTTGGTTGCCTTCCATTGATTCTTTATAATATTAGGATAAATTCGACTTTGTGTTCCAGGTTTTTTATAGGAATAGTGTTTAACTTTTGATTTAATATTTAAAAACTTGCAACACTTGTGGATTAAATTATCGGAAAATTCAATCCCTAAATCACTTTGCTTTCTCATGACTGCAGCGATATCATGATAACCATAACTTGGAAAACGGCGATGCCAGTCTTTAATCACAAAGCTAAGAATCGCTCTTTTTTGTTCATAAATATTGAGATCATTCTTATGCTTTAACCACTTGTAATAACCAGATCGGTTCAAATTCATAAATCTAAGAATGAACGTAATCGGATGTTTAAAAGATAAGTCATGTGCTATTTGGAATTCTTGTCTTTTAAAGTAACGAACTCCTTGTTTACACCAACTCCTTTCACCTGGTACCCTTTTTTTAATCGTGCAATCTCAATATCTCGTTTTAGAATTTCGAGTTGAAGTCGTTCGATCTCAGTTAATGATTTACTCGTATGAAGCGCAGAAAAATGATTTCCTGTCTTTTTCTTGTTTTTTAAACCCTCTTTACCATCGCGCATGAATCGATCAATCCAACCATTAATCGTTCCTTTAGGACTTGTGATAGTTTCGCAGCACTTATATGTTCATCAATATGACGTGTAACGACTTTAATACGATTCTCATAAGTCCATTTATTATTTAATCCACCTTTGGGTCTTCCCATCATTAATACCTCCGTTTTATCTTTGATTTTATTATTACACAAAAAAAGTAGACAAGTCTTTTTGAACTGCCCCCAATATCTTGGACGGTTTAATTAAGAGTTAAACTAAAGGATTGATTTCTGTACTGTGCAGGAGTCAGTCCTTTTAGTTTGCTCTTAATTCTTTTGTTATTATAATAGTCGATATATTCTTCGATTGCTATTGTTAATTCTTTAATGCTTTTGTACGTCTTTTCTAAACCGTAATACATTTCTGATTTCATTATGCCAAAGAAACTTTCCATTAACCCATTATCAATGCTATTCCCTTTTCTTGACATACTTTGAATTATGTCTTTTTCTTTGAGAGTTTCTACAAAAAATGCATGTTGATATTGCCACCCTTGGTCAGAATGAAATATCAGATCTTTAACGAATGTGTTTTGTCGAAATGCTTTTTCAAGCATGTCTTTGATTTGATCTAAATTAGGACTTGTAGAAACATTGTACGAAATAATGTATCGTCCACATGCATCTAGAATTGGAGAAAGATATAACTTCTTGTCACCGACTCTAAATTCAGTCACGTCAGTGAACCACTTTTCATTAGGGATGAGCGATTCGAAGTCCCGCTTTATATGGTTTTCTGCTACAGAACCTACCGTTCCCTTATACGATGAATATTTCCGTTTCTTGCGTATCAACGAGTGTATTCCTAGTTTCCCCATTAAGCGCAGCACTTTCTTTTGATTCACTACATGACCACGATTCTTAAGCTCCAAGGCTATTCTTCTATACCCATATAGTTCTCTATTTTCGTAGTAGATTTCAATAATTAAATTCATTAATTCATCATTCTTAAAATCTGTATCAACTTTTGAAACATAAAAATAGTAAGTTGATCGCGATAAACCAGCGATTTCAAGTAAGAGCTGTAAGGGATACTTCTGTCGTAGTGAGGAGACTGCCTTTACTTTGTCTTCTTTTCTCGCTCCACCCTTTGTTTCACTACGGCATTCAATTTTTTTAGATATTCATTCTCTGCTTCAACGTATTGAAGTTTTTTCTTGAGTTCTTTGATCTCTTCTTCAGTAGTTAAATTATCTTTATCGTTTGTTTTCTGTTTTGTCATGGAAGGTCTTCCTCGTTTCTTCTCAATGACATTATAACCGTTTTTCTTATAGGCTTGTATCCAATTATAAAGTATTCCTACAGAACTCAGCCCAATTTCTACAGCAGTTGCCGACATCGATTCGTGGTGGATCAAGACACGGTTGATTACCTCGAGTTTGAATTCAGGAGAATAATAACGGTTTCTATCCTTTCTTAAAATCTCAATACCATGAGTATCAATAAGACGCACTAGGTGATTGATAACACTCGCTCTAATACCATAGGATTTTGAAAGTGATGGAATTGTTTTTCCGTTCTTTCTTAACGTATATATTTCTATTTTCTCTTCTCTTGTTAACTTTGACATATAAAAACCGAACCTCCTCATCTTTGTTCAAGATTTGGGGTTCGGTTCATTTTTTCTTGTCTACTTTTAGTTTACTACTCCACCTAAACAGCAATCTTTCTTAATTTCATTCATGACACCCTTGCTCTGCTTTGATCGCAGTGTTGTGTATTTTTAAAAACGCTCAATCATTAGCGTTTTACTTCATAAACCATACGTAGGGTTTTGAGTGGGTAACCATACAACGTATCTGGAATACAAATTTTTTGGACAAATCCATATTTCTTATAAAATGATTCGGCACTCACATTGCCATTCTCCACATCAACATATGCTTGGTCAATTGTATCAGGAACACTTGCTTCAATATATGCAAGAAGTTCTGAACCCACACCGGCACGTTGGTGTGTTGGGAGTACGTACAATGCAACAATATATAAATCATTGTCACGAATCTCATAATTCCCAAATCCTACAATATAATCATCTTGAACTGCCACCACAAGCTTTGTCGTTTCAATGCGACGCTCAAGGACTGTGGGCGCATACGCATCTTCAATAAAACGATTAATAATATCCAATGGGATTAAATCCTTATACGCTTCTTTCCATGTTATGGAGGCAATCAAGCGAATTGCTTCTAAATCATCGGGCGTAGCCAATCGTATCATTATGTCACCTTCTTTTTATATAGTAAACATTGTAACCGATATCACCTAAAATTCATAGTTTTCAATTTGAAGTTTCATAATTATACTTTGAGACGTGTAGCACTTATTTTTTTTAATATTTCCCAAGAATCATCCATTTCTTGAACTAATTTAAACTGTGTTCGTGCTCTTACTAAATTGTGGTGAGGATAGCTGGTCTTGAAATAAACGTCGCCATCGATGTAGTCTTTAAGAAAGCGCAACCCGCATTCAAGTGTCATCATTTTTGCGCCTTCTGGAAAGAGTTTGATTTCCAAATCTGATAAGCTACCGCCCGCACCTTCAATAAACCCATCCACATATGCTTCATAATACGGGATGCTTAAGTGAACTTTGGATAAGTCTTTTTCATCTTCTAATGCCGTGCTTGCACCAAATCGAATCGAATCTCCAAAATCATCTAAGGAAAAACCCGGCATGACTGTATCCAAATCCACAACACAGAGCACGTCATTAGAATCGGCATCTAAGAGAACATTATTCAACTTGGTATCATTATGTGTTACTTTTAGGGGTAATAGACCCTGTTGATGATAATCCCACAATGTATCTGCGAATTCTTGATGTTTAAGTGCAAATTCAATTTCAGGTAATGCGAAGTGTTTTCGGCCTGATTTATTGAGTTTAAGGGATTTGTGAAACTGATCATACCGCTTCGGTGTATGGTGGAAATCTTCAATCGTGAGATTTAGAGTATCAACTGGGAAGTCTTCTAAATCTTTTTGGAATGCACCAAAGGCAAGACCACTCTGATAAAAATCTTCCTTATTTTCTACAAGATCTAGGGACTTTGAATTCTCAATTAATTCATAGGCACGCCAAAAATCTCCCGATTTTGTTTGGCAGATATATTCTTGATGGTGCGTTGGAATGAGATTTAAAACTTCACGCCTTGGATCACCACCACGTTTTATGACTTTCTGGCGAATGTGTCTTGTTACTTTTTCGATATTCTCGATAAGCCCTTGCGGATCTAAAAAAATCTGATGATTAATTTTTTGAAGAACATAACTTCCTCTTGAACACATAACACGATAGGTATCGTTTATATGACCATTACCAAAGGGAACAATTTCCACTACATCCCCATCAAAACAAAATTCTTGTACTACTTCTTTTATTGATTTCATATTTTCATCCTTCTACAATTATGTGCAAGACCAAAATAACACCTAGCATTTAGGTGTTATTTTAGTTCATTAAAGAAAACGTTTATTATAACGATAGAGTAGCAACAGCAACATTCCTAAACCGACAATCATCATAAATAGAGACTGCATCGAAATGTCCTTCTGGAAATGAATTACCATCCAAATACCCAAGATAAACACAGCTATATTAGCAATGCCATTCAACAGTTTCTTCATTGCGTTCACCCCACTTAATTTCTGATGGCTCAAGGGTTATCTCTTGCCCTTTACCCAAACCATCATAGAAGATCGTTTTTTGTATTTCATGTGTATTATTCAATAAGGCCACGGTCTTCTGATAAACATTCACTTCACAATGAATATTGGATGCAAAGAAATGCTTCATTTGATCCTCTTGATTCATTGCATAAAAAATTGAACGATATAGAATACGTGTGTTTTCAAAACTATATGGAAGTCCCGAAAGATACACACCACGACCTCTACCAAATGATTTAGCTGCGATTGTTACATTTTCATTATCCATCTTAATTATTTCAGTAGCCGCAGTTCGAGCATACACATTGTTTATAGCTTCACCGTAATTAAAGTCATTCTCAAGATCATGAGTAATAAAATGATCTGAAAGCACCTCTTTAAAATACTTATCTGTGGACAAGGTAAATCCGAGTTCCTTGTCTACACCCAGAACGTCATGAAGTTGGAAGAAATGTCCTCCTTTTTCAAAAGCACTCGGTTCCCCAACACCGATAAAACCATGTCCTTCGTAAACCCATTTTCGAATCATCGATACAAATGCTGGATCGTTCCAAACAACATCGCCTGAAAATGAAGTTCTCGCATCCCCTGCATTAATCAGGACATCGATATCACTGGGAATTCCCGACTTAATTTCATCAAAACTTAGAAAACGGACATCAACATCCATGCCACTAAGTGACTCTAAAATTCCAATGTAAGAATATATCTGTTTGTAGTGTAGAGCATGTGCAACCATGAAATTTTGCCAACTACGTAGTGATCCCCAAGCACTCATAATCCCTACAGTTGCTTTAGTTATCGGTTTTACATCTTCTATTTTATCAATGATTCCTCTAAATTCATCAGCAGTTCTAGCAATATAATCGACAAACTTAGGAAATTTATAAGCTAGGCTTGGATATCCTCCGTAACCGATACGATTAAGCGGACTTCGCATTAATGCACGACGCGCTGATATCCAATTGTCATTTGCTTCTTTTAATATTGCATCATCATTGCCCTTAAAGAATGTATCAGGAAAGAAATACGGTAAAAAACGTCCTTCTGTATACTTTACATGAGGAATATCGGAAATAAGTCGAAGCGTCATCCCGCCGCCGACACTTCCCACTACAGCATCCAGTCCTATTGTATGGAAATATGGTCCATACGGCTCAACCCCAATCCAGTTATCACCTAAAAACATCATGGCTTCTTTACCATACGAATGCACCAAATCAACCATTGCTTTCGCTTGCTGAGCGACAAATTGTTGTTGGAAATCGATATAGTCTTTATATGCTTGAGTTGGCATGCAGAATGTCGAATTATAATATCCATTTTGGATAAAGTCTTCAGCGGTGAGACGGTAACCTTTCGCTCTTTCAAACGCCTCTAAAGCACGGGGAGAAACACTCGACCCATATCCAAACCAGTCCACAAATTTTTCTTTTCGTTGATCATTAAAACACAAGGTAAAGTGATAGTAAAACGTCGTAAAACGAATCACATCTGTTTTTGGGTTGGTTTCGAGAAAATCTTTAAGCGTGTCCATCATAAATTTTTGAGAATGCGGTTGGCGCACATCAAAAGGAATTTCTTTTTCTCGATCTTTCCAATCATTTGTAATGTAGTTATACATTTGTGTTGGATCCCAAATCATATAGGAAAGGAAATTGACGGTATACTCATGGAATGGTTCTGCATTTTTTATCACGACAACATCGCGTTTTGAATCCACTTCCCATCGCTCAACATCGACCACTTCATTACGTGTTCGATCAATAACCTGCCACCACGATTTAGGATCATGATTATAATCGGGTGAAAGTTGTTCCCGCAGATATCCTTTCATAAAGGGGATCTCAAGTTCTGTTTTGATAGCAAGATGGTAATCACTCATCAAGAAAATCTGTTGAGCCTCCGTTATATGTTGTAGTGCAAATTCATTTTGACCTCGGGCTACAAAATACGTTGTATAGATTTTCGCATCAAGGCTTTTTAAATCCTCATCTAATTTTGTTCCATCGCTATCACGTAATGCATCGGCACCCCAACGTTTCATTAAATCCTTGGTTTCTTCAAGGAAATTATTTTCACTCGGTAATGTTACACGACCAATATTCTTTTTCATATGAATCTCCTAATCTTTAACGCCACCCAAGGTCATCCCTTGAGTGAGTTTACTCTGTACAAATATATATAAAATCAGAGTTGGCAACATAACAATAACCAACCCCGCATAAAGCGGTCCAGGGTTTGCAGCCCCTCTTGCTGCCTGTTGTAAGTTTATTAATCCAACAGGTAATGTTTTTTGAGCACCAGGCATTAAAGTTAATGCAATAATATACTCATTCCAAAACGATAAAAAATTAAAAAGAATTACTGTCACAATACTTGGCTTCGCCATGGGAATCATAATTTTTGTCATCGTCTGAAAGTAGGTACAACCATCAATTGATGCAGCTTCTTCAAATGCCTTTGGTAATGTCTTAAAATATCCGGATAGAAGGTAAACTGTAAAAGGAAGTGCAGTTGCTGCATAAACAACGGCCAACATAAAACGATTATTGATAAACAAACTCATATTTAAAAGTGATTTACTTCCCTCATTCCATTTTAATAGCATTAAGAATATTGGAATTACAATGTAGTTTACGTTAATAAATAGTCCGGCCATAAACAATCCATTAATTTGTTTCTTCAATTTAAAATCAAATCGCGCTAAGACATAGGCTGCAGGTAGTGCCGTAATCAAAAGAAGAACGATGCCTAACACTGTTACATAAACAGAATTAAGAAAGTAGTCTCCCATCTTAGCTTCTTTGAATGCAACCACAAAATTATTGAAGTTTGGATTCTGTGGAAATTTCCATGGATTCATAAAGAACTCTCCTGGCTCTTTAAGTGATGCAAGAAACACCCAGCCAATCGGTACAATTATGGAGATGGTTAGTGCGATTAGGACAACATAAATAAATAACTTATATGCTTTCTCAGCACTCATACTCTTATGTTTTTTCATAAACCCTCCTACATCTGGATTGGATCACGTTCTGTAATCTTATTTACAATTGCAGATAGTGCAAAGGAAAATAAGAAAATCATGACCCCAATCGCCATTCCATATCCATACGAAGCATTATCGTATGCTTGTTTGTATAAATAACTTAGAAATACTTCACTTGATCCACCGGGTCCTCCACTCGTAAGCACCTTAACAAATAAGAAACTCATGTTAATGGTACTAATGATAAAGAACGTTAGGGTGGTTCGGAGATTCGACCAGATTAATGGTAGTGTGATTTGAAAGAATTGACGAGTTCGGGATGCCCCTTCAATTTTAGCTGACTCATACAAATGCTCTGGAATACTGCTAATACTTGCCATATACATTACCATGTAATATCCAATCGCTTGCCATATCATTGCCCCTGCTACAGCATATAAGACAATATTTGGATCACCCAGAAATTGGATGTTTTTCCATGTTTCCGGTTTAAATATTCGAATAACACTATTCAACAAACCACCCTGATCGACAGCATAGATTTGTGCGAAGATTGCGGAAATAATTGCTACGGATAGAATGTTAGGAATATAGAAGATAACTCTAAAGAATCCTTTTCCCTTTACATTTTCACGCACAAGAATGTTCGCAAACACAACTGCAAATCCAAATGTCACAATTGTCACAATGACAATGAGTAAGATGGAATTTTGAACTGCTTGAATAAATTTTAGATCTTGGAATAATATCTTAAAGTTATTTAATCCTACAAAGGTTTTAGTACTGGATAACCCACCCCATTTAAAAAGCGACATCATAAAGATATTGATCGTTGGATAAACCATAAATATCCCTATTAATATAAGTGCCGGGGTTAAGCAACCAATTACGAACCGTCTTTTTGCCTTTTTCTTATTCATATTCCCACTCCATTTCAAGGCTTCTTAATAGAAGAGCGATAACACGTGTGTCATCGCTCCTTAAACATCAAATTACTTTTCGTGAATTATTGATATTTTGAAACTGCATCAAGAACGTCTTGATACCATTGTTCTGCAGTTTTCTGACCCGAGACAACATCATTTACAGTTCCATATAAGATTCCATCTCCAGATGTTAAATCAACACCTTCTACCGGATCTTTCGCTGCAAAACCAACGCTAGAAGCAATAACACCGCGACCATAAATGGCATAGAAATCTTTTGTTTGTTCATCAGTAATCAAGTCCGATGAACCTTTAACCGGTTGAATTGCATTTCCGTTATTCGCAAAGAGTTCAACGGCTTTATCGGAATAAACAAAGGTTAAGAATTCTTTTGCTAAGTCCACATTCTTCGCACCTTCCGGAATATACATTTCTTCCGCAAAGGTCGTTGCATAAGTAGCATCACCCTTAGTACGAACTGGCGCTGTTGTTAAGCCCCACTTAAATCCTTCAGAGCGAGGTGCTTTTTCCATTTCTCCTGCTAACCAGGTACCGTTTGGAATAAAGAGTGCTTTATTATCTAAGATTAATTGTTGGTTCTTCGTAAATCCTTCACCATTCGCTTGAGCAACAGTATCTGGATGAGTATAAGTTAAAAGCTTACCAACTAAATCAAATGTTTCTTTTACCTGTGGATCTTTCCATGTTTCAAGATCATAATTCATTAGTTTTTCAAATTTTTCAGGACCTACCATATTATTTAAGAGTGATGAGAAAAATGCATCAAAATATCCTGTTGTTGGATAGGTAAATAATGCGATGTCTTCTGCTTTCGCAAGTTCACCTAAAGCAAACATTTCTTCCCATGTTTCTGGAACGGTCCATCCTTTTTCTGTAAATAAGGTTTGGTTATAGAAGAGTCCTGTTGGTGCATAAAATACAGGTGCTAGATAGGTCTTTCCATCTCCATATGGACTTGTACGCATCGTGTTTTGAACACCCACATTAATTTTGTCCTTTAGTTTTACAGATTCTCCAAACACATTCATATCCATAATATCGGAAATATCCATAATTTTCTTTTCCGAGATCATTGTATCTGTAAGTTTACCTTCTGAACCAATCGCAAGGTAAATCACATCGGGAACATCTCCTGATTGAATTTGTGGTCGGAGCACTTCTGCGATGTTTTTCTCAAGTACTAATTCAACTTTAGTACCATCACCCTTTGCTTCTTCAAATGCTTCCACAACTTTCTTAAAACCTTCAGTACCATATCCACTGTTTAATCCCGCTACTTTTAAAACTTTACCCTCATTAGACGTGCTATCTTTTTTTTCTCCACATCCGGTTAGGATAAGTAATGCAGTAAGGCAAATTACTAACATTTTTTTCATTTAAAGTTCCTCCCTGATACTTTCATTATAGAGTAATGTAAGCGTTTAATCTTTCATGATATTGTTCTTAACTTATGTTATCTTGCTGTTTTAAAAATTTTAATGATTTTTCATAGTTTTATTTATATTATAAGCAATATGCACTCGCGATGGCTTGCATATCCGTCCATGAATCTTCCATATCACTTACCAATTTGAGTTGTGTGCGCGCTCTTACTAAGTTATGAGTGGAATATGTCGTTTTGAAGTAAACGTCACCTTCAAGATAATCTGTTAGAAAACGCATACCACATTCTAAGGTCATCATTTTAGCCCCTACCGGAAACAGTTCTATTTCTAAATTCGTTAGACTTCCGTTAGCTCCTTCAACAAAACCCTCTACATAAGCACGGTAAAGATTTAAATCAAAGTGAACCTTGGTGAGATCTTGTTCATCTTCAAGTGCTGTGGAGGCCCCAAATCGAATCGAATCCCCAAAGTCATCTAAGGCAAATCCTGGCATCACGGTATCCAAATCAATAACACAAACACCCTCACCGCTTTTCGCATCTAATAAAACATTATTCAGCTTTGTGTCATTATGGGTAACTTTTAGTTTCAATGCGCCCTTATCATATAAATCCCATAGTGTATTCATAAACGATCCTCGTTCTAAGATAAACTGAATCTCGGCTTCACACGCATGGCTACGATTCATCACATCGTTGCTTACTGCTTTTTTAAACTGATCGAATCGTTTAGGTGTATGATGGAAATTTTCGATTGTACTGTGCAAAGATGACACCGGAAAGTCTGACAACATATACTGAAAATTTCCAAATGCACGACCACTTTCATAAAAATCTTTCGCTTCTAAAACAAGATCATACGAAATAGTATTTTGTATAAAACGGTACATACGCCAGTAGTTACCACCTTCATCCACTGCATAATCACCTTGGTCTAATGTAGGTATTAACGTAAGCGATTCTCTTGAGGGATCCCCTCCTTGTTTATTTATTTTATCTTGAATAAATCGTGTCACCCTACCTATATTCTCCATCAATAACTCCGGTTTCTCGAATACATGTGTATTAATTCTTTGCAGGATATACACATCACTTAGTGTCTCAACCCGATAGGTGTCATTTATATGCCCATTTCCATAGGGGTCACAGCTGACAATAATCCCATCCAGTCGAAATTGATTCAGTATTTTCATAACATACCTCCTATGTCACTATTATGACAATACATAAGGAATTAAAGCAATTGAGATATTGTTAGTTTCTTATGATATCTTGTTTAAACAACAAAATAATAATATACTTTAATTACTATAGGGGGTACTTATGGAAACCAAACATGATCTCACCAAACGTCTTAATCGACTTAAATTGCTTTACATTGATAGTTCGCGCTTTGATTCAGATTGGCATTCAACACTTCATTCTCATCCTTTTGCGGAATTAATGTATGTTGTAAGGGGAAGCGGATACTTTCGCTTCGCAGATAATCTTAAACTTCCCATACAGGCCGATGACCTAATCATCATTAATCCAAATGTCTTGCATACAGAATGTAGTGATGCGGAAGGCGGGCTGGAGTATATTGTTTTAGGTATTGACGGCGTCGAATTTTCAACGGAACAAAATGAACACCCTGGGGTTTCGATTCATAATTATGAAGATTATAAGCACGAAATCTTATTCTATATTAAGGCTATTTTGGAGGCCGGAAAGTCGCATGATGAAATGTCTGAGCTTATTGTGGATAACCTACTTCGTGTATTAGTTTTAAATACAATGCGTCGAACTACATCACTTTTAGATGTTGAAACATCGAGCGGCGGTGAGAATAAAGATTGTATATTCTTAGAACATTACCTAAATCTTCACTATCGCGAAAACATTACGCTTGATCATCTTGCATCACTAACATTTTTAAATAAATATTATCTATCGCATATCTTCAAAGAACAAACCGGACTCTCTCCAATCGATTACCTCTTACGAAAACGTATGATTGAGGACAAAAAGCTATTAATTAACACCGATTTATCTATTACACAAATATCAGATATTGTAGGTTTTAGATCCCCTTCTTATTTTTCACAATTTTTTAAAAATGTGGAATCTATGTCTCCAAGTTCATTCCGTAACAAACACAAATAACTTTTACCAATACTAATTCGTGGTTTTCTAATAATAGGAATGTCATCTCAACCAAATTAATAAAAGATTTAATATATCGTTAAATGTATATTAGTCTACCTTCCTTAAAATTAATATGTATAAAAAAGAACCTCAATCCAAATTTTGGAACTGGCGCGCTGACCTAGTTCTTTGGGTTTATGAGGTTCTTTTTTATGTTCAATGAAAAACTATAATTATTAATAAACGTAATAAGTTTTTACATAGTTATTTTTTAAAAAAATACTTTTTTCGATCAAATAAAGTGAAAGCCAAACCAAATATAGCTATTAGAGCTCCTATAGCAGGTGTATGGGAATCATTTACACCTAAAGGTCCGAGATCACTCTCTTTTTTATTTAGTGATTCAAGCACTTTATGCATATCTTTTATTGAATTTTGAACATATCGTTCGATTTCATAAAGATAATCACTAGAATCTATACTTTGGTAGCCTTTTTTGAGAATTGAGTCAATCATTGCCTTGGCTTTATCTTTTATTTCTTGAGAAAGACCAGGTAGTGCATCAATCGCGTTTTTCGTTTCATCAGCTTTTGCTTCTAAATCTTTTTTCGCTTTGTTTTTTGCATCTTGTAATCTGCTTTGATCTACAATATCTTTCACCCTAGTATCTGTTGTGTTTTTTGCATCTTCAACATCTTTTGGTGTCGAACCTTGATCAATTGCATCTTTACCATCTTTTGTTTTTTGATCAATCTCATCTTTTGCTTTTTGCTTTTCATCATCTGTTAAGTTTACTAACTTATCGATTTCTTTTTTAGCATCTTCTGCTTTTTTATCGAGATCATCTTTCGCTTTATTTTTTGTATCAAGAAGTTTGTTGTCCTCAACAATATCGTTGATTCCTTTATCTGTCGTATCAATCACTTTGTCAATTTCTTTTGGATCGTTTGACTGATCAATCGCATCTTTTCCATCTTGATTTTTTTGATCAATATCATCTTTGGCTTTTTGCTTTTCATCATCTGTTAAGTTTGGTAACTTATCAATTTCTTTCTTAGCATCTTCAGCTTTTTTATCAAGTTCAGATTTAGAATCTTCTTTTTTCTTGTCTAAATTTTCATTATTTTTTGCTTCATATTTTTGTTCAATTGCATCTAATTCATCAATTCCTGTTTTTAAGTTTTCAGGAACATCGGTAATCACTGTTGTATCTTCAATACGCTTAATTGCATCAGCAAGTACGTTATTAATTTCATCATTTGCTTCTTTGCGTTGTTGATCAGATAATGCTGGTTTATCAGCAATTTGTTTACGAACTTCATCCGCTTTAGTTTTTAAATCTGCAATAGCTTTAATTTTCGCGTCATCAAGTTCTGCTTTTACCACAACTTTACCAATAGCATCTTTACCTTGATTATAAATCGAATCAATATCTGAAGGTGTTGTTGCTTTATCAAGTCCTTTTGAGGCATCATTGACCGTTTGGTCAATAACTTTCTTCGCTTTGTCTTTGTCAGCTTGTAATAAGTTTTCAAGTTTATCGATTGTTTCTTTAGCTTTCTCAGCTTCAGCATTTAAATTTGCTTTTTTATTATCTTTAAGTTTTTCAAGTGACTCGAAATTTTCTCTAATGAGTGCATCTTTAATTGCGTCCATCACTGTTTTTGTTTCGGAAACAACTTTATTAACATCTTCGATAGACTTACCTGTTTCAATATTTTCAAGTCCCTTATTTAGAGCGTTATCGATCTCACCTTTGGCTTTATCTTTTATTTCTTGAGAAAGACCAGGTAGTGCATCAATCGCGTTTTTCGTTTCATCAGCTTTTGCTTCTAAATCTTTTTTCGCTTTATTTTTTGCATCTTGTAATCTGCTTTGATCTACAATCTCTTTCACCTTAGTATCTGTTGTGTTTTTTGCATCTTCAACATCTTTTGGTGTCCTACCTTGATCAATTGCATCTTTACCATCTTTTGTTTTTTGATCAATCTCATCTTTTGCTTTTTGCTTTTCATCATCTGTTAAGTTTACTAACTTGTCGATTTCTTTCTTAGCATCTTCAGCTTTTTTATCGAGATCATCTTTTGCTTTATTCTTGGTATCAAGAAGTTTGTTGTCCTCAACAATATCGTTGATTCCTTTATCCGTCGTATCAATCACGTTATCAATTTCTGTTGGATCGTTTGACTGATCGATCGCTTCCTTACTCTCTTGATTTTTTTGATCAATATCATCTTTGGCTTTTTGCTTTTCATCATCTGTTAAGTTTGGTAACTTATCAATTTCTTTCTTAGCATCTTCAGCTTTTTTATCAAGTTCAGATTTAGAATCTTCTTTTTTCTTGTCTAAATTTTCATTATTTTTTGCTTCATATTTTTGTTCAATTGCATCTAATTCATCAATTCCTGTTTTTAAGTTTTCAGGAACATCGGTAATCACTGTTGTATCTTCAATACGCTTAATTGCATCAGCAAGTGCGTTATTAATTTCATCATTTGCTTCTTTGCGTTGTTGATCAGATAATGCTGGTTTATCAGCAATTTGTTTACGAACTTCATCCGCTTTAGTTTTTAAATCTGCAATAGCTTTAATTTTTGCGTCATCAAGTTCTGCTTTTACCACAACTTTACCAATAGCATCTTTACCTTGATTATAAATCGAATCAATATCTGAAGGTGTTGTTGCTTGATCCAGTTCATTTGAAGCATCTATGACTGCTTTATCTATAGTTTTCTTTGCTTCATCTTTTTCAGATTGTGATAAGTTTTCAAGTTTATCGATTGTCTCTTTTGCTTTTTTCGCTTCAGCATCAAGATATGATTTTTTATCGTTAATTGATGCATCGATACTATCATTATTTTCCTTAGTAATCGCATCTTTTATTGCATCCATCTCCGTTTTTGTTTCGGAAACAGCATTATTAACATCTGCTACACTCTTACCCGATGCAATATTTTCAATTCCTTTATTTAGAGCGTCATCAATTTCACCTTTAGCTTTATCTTTAGCTTCTTGGGAAACTCCAGGTAGTGCATCAATCGCGTTTTTCGTTTCATCAGCTTTTGCTTCTAAATCTTTTTTCGCTTTATTTTTTGCATCCAGCAAGTTACTTTGATCTACAGTTTCTTTTACCGATGTATCAGTCGTGTTTTTTGCATCTTCTACATCTTTTGGTGTAGTTCCTTGATCAATTGCATCTTTACCATCTTTTGTTTTTTGATCAATCGCATCTTTAGCTTTTTGCTTTTCATCTTCTGTTAAGTTTGGTAACGTATCAATTTCTTTCTTAGCATCTTCAGCTTTTTTATCAAGTTCTGTTTTTAAATTTTCCTTTTGATTATTAAATTTATCAGAATTTATTTGTTCATACTTGACCAATAGCGCATCAAGCTCGTCCATACCTATTTGTAGATTTTCAGGTAAAACATTAACATCTTGAGTTTGATTAATACGTTGTATAGATTGTTCTAACGTTTGATTTATTTCATTATTTGCGGCATTTTTATCATCATCTGTTAATGATCCCATCGAATTAATCGCATCACGGACTGCTTCAGATTTCTTCTGTAATACATTAATTGCATCAATTTTAGCATCAGCAAGTTCTGTTTTTATAACAACTTTATCAATAATACCTTTTCCTTGGTTATAAATCGAATCAATATCTGAAGGTGTTGTTGCTTTATCCAGTTCATTTGAAGCTTCTGTAACCGCTCTATCTATTGCTTTCTTCGCGTCATCTTTTTCAGTTTGTGATACATTTTCAAGTTTATCGATTGTTTCTTTCGCTTTCTCTGCTTCAGCGTTCAAGATGGCTTTTTTATCATTGATTAGTGCATTAATGGTATCATCGTTTTCTTTAATGATTGCATCTTTTATTGCATTCATCTCAGTTTTTGTATTCGTTACTACTTGATTAATAACATCAACAGATTCGCCGGATTCTACCCCTTCAAGCCCTTTATTCAACGCATTTTCAATTTCACCTTTAGCTTTATCTTTAGCCTCTTGGGAAATTCCAGGTAGTGCATCAATCGCTTTTTTCGTTTCATCAGCTTTCGCTTCTAAATCTTTTTTCGCTTTATTTTTAGCATCCTGTAAGACACTTTGATCAACAGTTTCTTTTACCGATGTATCGGTCGTGTTTTTTGCATCTTCGACATCTTTGGGTGTCGTGCTTTGATCAATTGCATCTTTACCATCTTTTGTTTTTTGATCAATCGCATCTTTAGCTTTTTGCTTTTCATCTTCTGTTAAGTTTGGTAACGCATCAATTTCTTTCTTAGCATCTTCAGCTTTTTTATCAAGTTCCGATTTTGATTCGTTTTTACGATCTACAAGGCTTACATCGCTAATAATTTTATCAATATTGCCTGAAGAAGTATCCTTTGCATCCGTAGCATCTTCATGCGTTTTCGCATCATCGATGACCTTCTTACCATTCTCTAATTCTTTTTGAATTGCTTCAATTTTTTCTTGCTTTTCAGACTCTGGTACATTTTTTAAGTCTTCAATTTCTTTGATTGCGTCGTTTGCTTTCTTTTCAAGTTCTTCTTTTAGAACTGGTTTTAACTCTTGTAAATCATAAACACGTTCAACTTCCTTTAGATCATTGGTAAGTTTTTCATTAAGACCTGGACTTGAAACTTCTTCGATTCGATTTTTGAGTTCATCAATTGTATCTTGAGTTACGTCTCCTTTTAAAACCTTTTCATCAAAATTTTCGTAAGTATCCTTAATTGACGCTTCGATACTTTTAGCTTGATCTAACAATGTTTGTGCTTTATTAAGTAATCCATTTACATATTCTTTGACATCTTCGGCATATGGATTGTCTGACGCTGTAATCTTAGAACGAATTGCATCAATGTTCTTTTGTATCTCAGCAGTATCTTTACCGACAAGTTCTTTAAATTCACTGTCATTAAACAATGCATGAGCTTCTTCTTGAATTAAATAATCATCCTTCAGGAAAAATCCCATACGATGTATTTCTAAATGTGTATCTTGCTTTGCGTTTGCAAAATGACGTAACGAAACCGTGACATTTCCATCGCCTGTTGGTGTAAAAGGAAGACTCACAATCATCATCTTATTACCAACACTGTATTTTTGCGAAGCAAGTACATTTGGACCCGAGGTTCGATCGCCAGGATATATATTTAAAACCCCGTCATTATTACCATTAGAACTTTTTATTTCCGCTCTAAAATAATACTCACGGTTAGCTTGTAGTTTCATGGTCTGTCCAAACAACATAAATGCGGCGGCTGCATTTGATGATGATTCTGATGTTCTATATGATTTAGATTTAAACGTGGATGTATCCGAATTATTTTGAGTCCCCACGAGATAGTTAGGCATACCGATATCCCTAAATCCATTTTTTGAGGTTTTACTTATTGTACCTCTTTTTTCACCAGAAAGTATATTATTTGTCGAACTGATAACCCAATTCGGTATTGATGTATCACTTGGGCCATATCTCAAATAAGGATTTTGGAGTTTATTCCCTCTAAAAGGAAACAGTTCTTCCTGTTCATTTGCTGAAACTGTATAGAATCCGTTCTTTGAAAAACTTGTAATCAAAAGCACTAATACGATTAAAATCATAAGTACTCGATTGATGACTAATTTGGCATATTTCATTTTTTTACCCCTTTTCCTTTTAATAAAAAAAATCTATTGCATCAAATCATTATATGTTTCAATACGCACTCACCATAACATATTTTTTCACTCCTTCATTGAAAGATAGTTGAAATCGGTTATTTTACTAAGTTTTATGAGTAAATCTCTTCATTCATAGCGAAAAATCCCACTATTAAAGCCCTACTTTCATGATTAAAGAACAAATCCCAACTTATTACTAAGATTGGGATTATATTTTTAATGATTCACCATCAGTTCTTCATATAAATTTTGAAATATTGCATACTCATCCACGTTTGTTTTATCGTAATTAATTACAAGTTGCAGATGAAAACGACTGATTTCGTCATCCAACTCAATCCACTCCACATCATCACGTGCAATGATATATTGGAGATCTACTGGAAGAATTGTCACAGAACCATATGCAGCGACATGTTCCAATACTACTTCCCAGTTGTCATTACGATAATTGATTGCCGGAATAAAGCCAAGTTCTTTACAACGACGTGGTACTTCTTGACCAATTGCATAGGCATCTGAGACTAGTGCAAAAGATTCCGTCATAATATCTCGAAGCGTTAGGCGTTCACGGGTAGCAAGCGGATGATCTTTGGCGACCACCACACCAACATCATAGTAATACCCTTCCAAACGCTTTGCATTTTCTTCAAGTTTTGAGTAGTAAATAGGTTCTGAAATTAAAGCAGCATCCAATTTATCTTGGATGAGCATGTCTTGAATTTCCTTAGAACCACGTTGCACAAAATTTAATTCTACTTGTGGATATTTGCCGACATATCCTTGGAATTGATCCATATAGTTAATGGAAGAAAGGATGGTAAGTCCAAATCGAATTTTACGGCGGATGCGTTGTGCTTCAGACTTCATTAATAGATCCAAGCGATTGAGATGTGCAACAACATCTTTCGCACCATCGTAAAACACTTGCCCACTTTCTGTTACACTGACGCCAGTTTGAGTACGCTCAATGAGTTGCGTTTCAAGTTTCGCCTCAAGTTGTTTGATGTTCCAACTGAGGGCAGGTTGCGTCATGTGTAACGTTTTAGCGGCAGCAGTAAAACTCCCTGCTTCAATAACAGCAATAAAGTATTTCAACTCTCTAATTTCCATAGCTACCTCTTAATTCTATTCGAAATAATGAGTGGTTTCGAGTTTATGAAATGCTCTTAATCCTCCCGAAGCGAGTGCTTCAAGTTCAAATTCTCCCGGATAAATCGCAACCGGTGCAATAAACGATACACGTTCTTCAATCCAATTCATCATTCGATTCGAACGTGCAAATCCCCCACTGATCACGATACTATCAACCTTGCCTTCAAGCACAGTACTTAGCGTACCGATACTTTTCGCAATTTGATAAGCCATTGCTTCTAAAACGAGCGCTGCTTCATCATGACCCTCTTCAATCATTGCTTCGACACTTCGGACATCGTTGGTCTCAAAATATGAGATAAGACCACCTTGATGACGGGTTAGTTTTGTAACCGCTTCCTTGTCATTATTATAGCATAGATTCATAAAGGGACGTAAGGGTAAACCACCACTTCGTTCAGGTGAAAAAGCACCTTCATCATCACCGACAAGATCAATCATACGACCTTGTTTATGTGCTGTGACAGTAATACCACTACCAGCATGGACAACAATCATGTTGAGTTTGTTATAAGGAGTTTGAAGGGATTTCGCGTGTTCTATGGCAACAGCACGCGAATTTAACATGTGTCCAATGCTTTTACGTTCAATACCCTTTAACCCAGAGATACGGGCAATTGGATCCATTTGATCGACGGAGATCGGATCGTAAATATACGCCGTACAGTTTTCTGCTTGATCTACAAATTTCTGAGCGATCGAAGCACCTAAGTTTGCAGGGTGAATGACTTCTGCTTTATGTAAGAGGTAATCAATGAGTGTGTCGGTAACTGCAATTGCACCGGCTTCAACCTGTGGCAAAATACCGCCACGCCCCACTGCAATTTCAACTTTTTTTGGATCAAATCCATGATCAACCAACGCATCATAAATTGAAACATAACGGTCTTCCAATTGATCTTCTAAAGTTTTATAAGATTCTACTTTTTCTAAAGGTATTTTTAGGTCATCACGCATGAGTTCCTGTTCGTCATTAAATAGTGCGAACTTTGTTGAGCTGGCCCCAGGATTGATTGCTAGAATATACATTATAAATCCCCTTTCGCAATCGAACATGCAAGTAAGATTGAGTTAATTTTTTCATCACGATTTGAACCGCGAGATGTTAAAATTATGGGCACTTTCGCACCTTGAATTACACCCGCCATTTTCCCATCAGTGAAAAGTGTTCCAACTTTACCCAAAATATTTCCACTTATAATATCTGGAGTAATAAGAATGTTGGCATCACCTTGGATACGACCATCCCATTTTTTAATCTCTGCAGCATGTTTTGATACAGCAAGATCGAGGGATATAGGTCCTTCCACAATTGCATGTTCCCATTCACGTTGACTTAAGGTTTCTGAATCAACGGAAGATTGAATATGAGGATTCGTATGTTCTGCAGCATCCAACAATGCTACTTTAGGTTCTTCAATCCCTAAAGCGTGAGCAAGTTGAATACTGTTTTCAATGATCCCTACCTTTTGATCAAAATTAGGTGTAGGAATCATGCCACCATCACTCATAATATACATCGTTTCTTTAAATGGAATTTCTACAAGCGCAACGTGTGATAGCACTTTTTGCTCGCGAATCCCTGTTTCGCGTTTTACAACCGCGGATAATAAATCACTGGTTTGAATTAACCCTTTCATAATGAGATCAACTTCTCCTGCTTTCGCAAGTGCAACTGCTTTTTGAGCTGCTTCGCGAGGTTGATCACAATGAATAATTTCGTAATTCACCGCAAGATTGTTTTCACGAATTACATCTTGAATTGCTTCTTTATTTCCCAGAAGAATTGGTTTGATATACCCACGTTCTTCCATATCGATGACTGCTTCAAGTGTATTCACTTCATCCGCACATACAAGCGCAAGACGCTTTTGCGTCATGCGTTCTCGTACTAAACGTGCCTCCAATTCTACAAAATTTTTCATTTATTGTACCTCAATATGATAATCATCCACCGCTACAATCGGCTTCACTTCAGTAAAGACTTTTCTGAATACAATCGCAAGACCGATTGGCATTACCATAAAGGCAAGAACTGCATTGATGATATTCCCTAAAGTCCAGCCACCAGCAAGGTTAATTGCATTGATGGGTCCTATGAGTCCACTAATCCCAAATCCCGCTGACATGGGCGTACCTTGTTGATTAAGTAAAACAACCACAATAGCACTTAGTGCCGCATTACATAGAACAGGAATCATAATTTTGGGTTTTTTCATAACATTAGGCATCGCCATTTTAGGTGAACCTAACATTAAAGCAATTTTTGTTCCAAGTTCATTTGATTTCCAACCTGTAATCGCAAGACCAAATGCAGCTGCACAAATTCCGACATTAGCTGCTGCTGATCCAACACCGGATAAGTTAACTGCGAGCGCAATCCCAACTGTAGAGAGTGGGGAAACAATCATCATCGCAAAGATCATGGATACAAGTATCGACATGAGAAGTGGTTGTAGCTGAAGAAGGTTACTGATCAAGTGTGCCATTGCACCTGTAATCATTTGAACATATGGGAGTGTAATCATTCCCAAACCACCCGCAACAATTAATACAAGCGTTGGTGTTAATAGCATGGCATATGCTTTAAATTTATCTGCAACCGCAAGGATTAAGATTACTGCAAAGGTTGCGGTAAGTGCCATATTAATAATGTCACCACTGCCTTTAAGCATAAACGTTCCATCTTCCGCAAGTTTCCATCCACCGGATGCGAATGCGGTTGCCATCCCTACTGATGCCGTTTGAATTGGCGTAAACTTAAACATCATTGAAACAGCCACACCAATCACAACACCCATGAGAATCATTCCGAAAGATGTTGCCGTTAAAACAAATTGACCTTGTGGAAAAATGGGTAAGAGCGCTTTAAAGATTTCATTAAGCAAGGCACCAGGAATCAAAACTACAACCGAACCTATCGCCACCCCATTCAGTATTTTCATTCCAAATCCTTTATCAAATATTTTTTTCATCATGACCCTTTCTAGAGATGGATGGGATAACCCAGAGCCAATTCTGCAGTATCCATTATCATTTCCGATAAACTAGGATGTGTATGAATGATCAACGATACATCCTCAACCGTTAATTGAGATTCGATTGCCATGGTAAGCTCCGCAAGCAATTCACTTGCTTGTGCGCCTACAATTTCAGCCCCTAGGATAAATCCTGTTTCAGTCTCTACAGTAAGTCGAACAAATCCTTGTGTATCATCCATGGATAACGCACGACCATTTGCGGCATAAGGGAATTTGAAAGCTTTCGCTTGAATGCCTTGATCTTTTGCTTCTACAGCATTCATTCCGACAACCGCAATTTCAGGATGGGTATAACTTACTGATGGAATGACCGTATAGTCAAATCCAGCTGTTTTTCCTGCGATTACTTCCGCAACGACTTTCGCTTCATAGCTAGCCTTGTGTGCGAGAGCAGGACCAGGAATAATATCACCAATTGCATAGATATGAGCAACATTTGTAAGTCCTTGATCATTAACTTCGATCAGTCCACGTTGGCCAACTGTGACACCGGCATACTCAAGTCCTAAATCATCCGTATTTGGACGACGTCCAACGGTGACTAAAACATATTCAGATTGATGAGTAACTGATTTTCCTTCTTGACTGTAAGTGACTGTTACCATGTCATTTTCAACTTTTGCGGATTCAGCCTTCACATTTGTATGGATCGTTACATTTTTTTGTTTAAAATTATCCACAACATAAGCACTTAAATCTTTCTCAAAAAGCGGTAGAATATTTGGCGCACCTTCAAGAATTGTGACTTCGGTACCCAAGTTTGCGAATACCCCTGCAAGTTCACAACCAATATAGCCACCACCGACGATGGTTAACGATTTTGGTACAACTTCGAGGTTAAGTGCTCCTGTAGAATCTAAAATTCGTTTACCAAATTTAAATCCAGGTATTTCAATCGGTCTACTTCCAGTTGCGATGATCACATCTTTAAATGAGAATGTTTGAACATCCATGTCATTTACAACACGAATTTTATCTTCCGACATAAAGTGTGCTTCACCCTTAACAATTTCGATTTTGTTTTTCTTTAAAAGTGCACCAATGCCTGAAGTTAAGGTCTTCACAACTTCCTTGTCTTTCCAAGCTTTTGCTTGTTTCATATCAAAACTTGTTTTACCATAGCTTAAACCAAATGGTGTATTTGTTTGTGTTTTTGCATATTCACTGCTTGCATGAATCATAGCTTTTGAAGGAATACATCCAACATTAAGACATGCGCCACCGATTTCATCACGTTCGATGATGGTAACTTTTTTTCCAAGTTGAGCAGCACGGATGGCTGCGACATAACCACCCGGTCCACTTCCGATTACAATGACATCTGCTTGTTTTGCGAAATCTCCAACTACCATTTCTTACCCCTCCAATACAAGCTTGTTTGGGTCGCTTAGAACTTTTTTAAGTTCATCTAAAGCATGTTGTGCTTCCACACCGTCGATAATACGGTGATCAAAGGTAAAGGATAGTTTCATAAATGGTGCGATTGCGACAGTCATGTCTTCTGTAACATACGGTTCCATTTCAATTTTCGCGGTTCCTAAAATTCCCACTTCAGGTGCATTGATAATTGGTGTTGAGTAAACACCATCTGATGACATCCCACCAACATTTGTGATTGTGAATGAACCATCACGCATTGCATCCATTGGTAGTTTTCCTTCTTGAGCTAAACGTGCATTTGTTTCAATTTCTTTTGAAATCTCAAAGAGATTTTTTGTATCTGCATTTTTAATATTTGGTACATAAAGTCCTGCGTCGGTATTCGTTGCGACACCGATATTGATTGCATCACGGTAGATGATCTCACCTTTTTCTGCATCAACCATCGCATTGAAGATTGGATATTTCTTCAACATGGTTACGGCTGCTTTCACAAAATATGCCGTATACGTTAAACGTGCACCTTCTGCTTTCGCATAATCTTTATACATATCACGGTGTTCCACCAATTTGGATACATTAATATTGGTAAATACCGTAACACGTGGGATGGATGATGTGGAATGAACCATTGCTTGCATTGTTGCTTTACGCATTGGTGTCATTTTTTCACGACGTAAGCCATCTGTACCCACTGTTTGTACCGGAGCTTTCACAACTTCTTTTGGTGTTGTGACTTGTGGCGTTGCCACTTCACCTGCTTCTCCAGTAAAGTTATCGATGTCTTCCTTTGTAACCGTATTATGTTTTCCAGTTGGCGTTACAAGAGCGATATCGATCCCTTTTTCTCGTGCATATTTTCGAACGGAAGGAATTGCGCGTGCTTTCCCTTGACTTACAACTGGCGCTGGTTTTGATTCCACTTCAGTTTTTTCAACACTTGGTGTTTCTTCTTGTTTCGCATCTTTAGGTAAATCTGAAGCATCCACTTCAATTTCCACAAGCGTAGCACCTACTTTCGCTACGACTCCTGCTTCCACAAGAACTTTCTTAATTGTTCCCTTAACAGGGGATGGCACTTCAATTGTAGTTTTATCATTTTGAACTTCAAAGAGTGGATCATCAGTTTTAATGACATCCCCTTCTTTTACATGCCAAAGTAAAATTTCACTTTCGGTAATTCCTTCACCGAGATCGGGTAAATTAAATTTATAATTCATGAGTTCCTCCTAATATTCCTGTACTAATTTACGTGCTGATGTAACAATATCATGTGCATTGGGTAACCAAATTTGTTCCACTTGTGGTAAAGGATATGTTGTATCGGGCGCTGTTACACGTGATACAGGAGCTACAAGGTCTAAGAAGAAACGTTCACTGATTTCAGACATAACATGACTCGCTACCCCTGCAATACGTTGTGCTTCTTGAACAACCAATACACGTCCTGTTTTTGAAACAGATGCTCCGATTGTTTCCATGTCTAAAGGTGCAATGGTACGTAGGTCAACAACTTCAACGCTAATACCTTCTTCCGCAAGGATATCCGCAGCTTTACGTGCTTCCACCACCATTGCTCCATATGACACAATTGAAATATCAGTTCCTTCACGAACAATATTTGCTTTATCAAGCGGTACTTCATAAATTCCTTCAGGTACTTCTACCTTCTCACCACGATACAATTTCAAGTGTTCAAGAAACAACACTGGGTCATTACTTTTAATGGATGAGATTAAGAGTCCTTTCGCATCATAAGGGTTTGATGGAACTACAACACGCATCCCAGGCATTTGCGCAATCATTCCCTCATAACTATCTGAGTGAATTTCAGGAGTTGCGACACCACCACCGTAAGGACTACGAATCGTAATCGGTGCAAATAATTGACCTTCAGTACGGTAACGCATACGAGCCATTTGGTTAGTAATGGAGTCAATCGCTTCTGTAATAAATCCAAAGAATTGAATTTCAGGTAGCGGTCTAAACCCTTCAACACCTAAGCCAATTGAGAGTCCCAAGATGCCTGATTCCGCAAGCGGTGTATCAAAGACGCGGTCTTCACCAAATTTTGCTTGAAGACCATCGGTAGCACGGAAAACTCCTCCGTTTTTCCCAACATCTTCTCCAAAAATTAAAACCTTTTCATCATGTTCAAGCATTACTTCAAGTCCATCAGTAATCGCTTCTACCATATTTTTAACAGCCATCTTATGCGTTCTCCTTTTCTACATAAAGATCATATTGTTCTTTAATTGAAGGTGGCATCACTTCATACATATTTGCCAAGTATTCTGATATTTTTTGTTTAGGAAGTTTACGTGATGCATCCAATGCATCTTTAACTTCAATTTGTGTTTTCTCAATAATTGCTGCTTCTTGTTCTTCAGACCAAAGTCCTTTTTCGGTTAAGAATTTACGCATACGAATCAGCTGATCTTTTGGTAACCATGATTCTACAAGTTCGTTTTCACGGTAACGACGTGGATCATCACTCAATGTATGAGGTCCATAACGGAATGTAAGGAACTCAAGAAGTACTGGTCCATTTCCCGCAACAGCATATTCACGTGCTGCTTTTGTTGCCGCATAAACTGCGAAGGGATCCATACCATCTACAAAGAGATGCGCAATCCCAACTCCAATTCCTTTTTGAGATAGTGTTGCAGATTTTGTTTGGAAACTACGAGGTACTGAAATACCAAATCCATTATTCTGAGCGATAAAGATTACGGGTGCATCATAGACACCTGCAAAGTTTAATCCCTCATAGAAGTCCCCTTGTGATGTTCCTCCATCACCAATATAAGTCATTGCGACATTTTCTTTTTTGTTTTTCTTTAGACCTAAACCAACCCCTGCAGCTTGAATAATCTGTGCTCCAATAATAACTTGAGGTGGGAATGCTTTGATTGAATGATCATAAGCGAATCCGTCTGTATGACCGTTATACCAGTTCATCGCTTGACGTGTTTCAATTCCATGACGAATCAATGGAGGCACATCACGGTATGTTGGCAATAGCCAGTCTCCCTCTTGTAATGCATATTGGCTAATTAGTTGTGCTGCTTCCTGTCCTTCAGTTGGTGGTAAGTTTCCGATAATGCCTTGACGGCTCAGGATGCTTACACGATTGTTGTATTCACGTCCCCAAACCATCACCTCCATCATTTCTACCATCTGTTCATCAGTTAACTCTGGAAAGTAATCTTTATTGACGATTTTCCCGTTCTCGTCCATAATTTGGAACAACTTAGGCTCCGTATTCGTTTCCTTTAGAATCTTCTTGTAATCTATTACTTTTGTCATATTGTGCCCTTTCTATGTTTTGACATCTTCCCGGTGTCGGGATGATCAAAAATAAATATACAAAGAATGATAGCGCTATCATTTCTTGACTCCATTATAGGGCGATAACGCAGAGCCGACCAATACAACGTTTTTATGCCTATAAATTATTTTTATATTGTTGCAAAATATAATTTATAGGCATAAAAAAAGACTGCTGACATCACGGTCAACAGCCTATATATTTATTTCTTATTCTTGGTCATCTGTGAATTGACTGTTATAAAGATCTGCATAAAATCCACCTTTAGCCATCAAGTCATCATGATTTCCCATTTCAATAATATTCCCATCTTTAACAACAAGAATCTTATCTGCATTTTTAATGGTTGAAAGTCGGTGCGCAATCACAAAACTTGTGCGACCTTTCATCAATTCAGCCATCGCTTCTTGAATCATTGCATCAAGTCGTGTATCAACAGAACTGGTTGCTTCATCAAGAATTAAGATTTTCGGATCACTTAACAGTGCTCGTGCAATCGTAATTAATTGTTTTTCTCCATTTGAGATATTTGAGGACTCTTCATTTAAAACCATGTCATAACCATTTGGTAAGGTTGTGATAAAGTGGTGCACATTGGTTCGTTTCGCTGCATCGATGATTTCTTCATCGGTTGCATCCGGTTTACCGTAGGCAATATTTTCTTTAATTTTTCCACTAAAGAGCCATGTGTCCTGAAGGACCATTCCAAACAGTGAGCGAAGATCATCACGTTTCATATCACGAATGTCGATTCCATCAATTTTAATCGATCCGTCATTCACATCATAGAAACGCATCAGGAGGTTAATAATCGTTGTTTTCCCAGCACCTGTTGGGCCTACAATCGCAACCATTTCTCCTGGCTTAATTTCGACGGATAAATCTTGAATAACGGGTTTTTCACCGTATCCAAAATAGACATTTTCAAACGAAACTGAGCCTTCATAGTCATCTATTTCAACGGGATTTTCAATATCGTAAACATCATCCGGTTCTTCCAAATATTCAAAGACACGATTCATTGCCGCAATTGATGCTTGAATGGTTGGAGCCATTTGCGTAATTTGGGATAAGGGTTGGTTTACTTGCCATATATAACGAATAAAGGCTTGTAAAGCCCCTACAGCCATAGCACCTTCAATAATACGAATAGCACCCATATAAACAGCAAGTGCGATCGCAATATAAGTAATCATTGAAACACTTGGTGTCATTAACCCTGAGAAAAAGTTTGCTTTAAATCCGTTTTCGCACAATTCTTCATTAGCTTTACGGAAATCAGCAGTCGCATTTTCTTGATAGTTATAAAGTTTAATTTCATTAAAACCCGTAAATTTTTCTTGAACTACCGAGAACATGTTTCCTAAAACTTCTTGTTGGCGGGTAAAGAGAACTTGTGATCGTTTCATAATAAAACGCGCAACTAAGATACTTAGTGGAATAATCGCAATCCCAACAAGCGCCATTGTAAAGTCAATGGAAATCATAAGGATTACCGCAAATATAATTCCAAGTACAGCCATGACAACTTGCGCAAAAGATTGCTGGAGGGCACCTGATAAGGCTTCAATATCAGTAGACATACGTGCCATTAAGTCACCTGCTGAGTGCTTATCAAAATAACTTACAGGAAGCCGTTCCATTTTCTTTTTAACTTCCATACGCATGTCATACACAGCAGATTGAATCGCATCTGAAATTAAATATTGTAGGAATAAACGTGATAATGCATTGGTAACATAAATTACAAACAGGATAGTAATGATACGAAGAATCACATCAAATTGAATGTGCGCACCCGCAACATTTAAACTAATATCTTTGACATCACTTGCAAGCTGCGTCGTCACAAATCCTTCAATCATTGGTGCAGCAGCCGTTAAGACAGCTGCAACAATAAGACATAAGACCGCTCCTATAAGTTTTACTTTATAAGGCTTAAGAAAACGCCAGAGTTTTTTATAACTTTTCATACTTTGCCATCTCCTTTTCACTGAATTGAGACTCTGCAATTTGAATATAAATTGGACAATTCTTGATTAATTCTAAATGAGTCCCTTGTCCAACAATTTTTCCTTCATTTAATACAATAATACGGTCTGCATCCACAATCGAACTAATACGTTGTGCGACAACCAACATAATTGCATCTTTTGTTTCTTCTTTTAAGTTCTTTCGAATTAAAGCATCGGTCTTATAATCAAGCGCTGAGAAACTATCGTCAAAGATATAAATCTCAGGTTTACGTACAAGTGCACGCGCAATGCTTAGACGTTGTTTTTGTCCACCAGATACGTTTGATCCACCTTCGCTAATCCATTCATTATATTTATCCGGTTTTTGTTCAATGAAGTCCTTAGCAGACGCAAGTTCTGCACTCTCTTCGACTTCATGATCATCCGCAGATTCTTTCCCATAACGAATGTTTTGAGAAATACTACCGCTAAATAAGAGTGATTTTTGTGGAATAAACCCTACTCTATAACGTAAAGCATAAAGATCCCATTCACGCACATCAACACCATTCACCAAGACACGACCTTTCGTCACATCATAAAAGCGAACAATAAGATTAATCAGCGTGGATTTCCCTGAACCAGTTGAACCGATAAATGCAACCGTTTCACCTTTTTTCGCAGTAAAGTTTAGATTTTCTAAAACATTTGCTTCACCATCAGGATATGCGAAATCAACATGATCAAAGACAATTGACGTTTCCCGAGATCCTTCATGAACTCCGTTTTCAGGGTTTTGGATAATTGGCTCTGTATTTAAAACTTCTTCAATACGACGCGCACTTACAGCAGCACGAGGATACATGATAAATACGACTGAGAATAACAGTAATGAGAATAAAGCATGGAATTGATATTCTAAAAAGGCAACAATTGAACCCACTTCTAGCGTTCCTGCTTCAACCATTCCTGATGCTGTCCACATAATGGTTAGTACTGATAATTCTAATATAAAGAAGAACAGTGGTTCTGCCCGTGACATAACACGGAATAGTTTTTTAGATACATCTGCATAATCTTTATTAATTTTTTGGAAACGCGCTGTTTCGTGTTTATCCTTACGGAATGCACGGATAACACGAACACCGGTAATATTCTCACGAGTAACACGATTTAGTGTATCCATAAGTTTTTGTTGTTTTCGACTTAAGGGTCCGGATAATTTACCAACAATTCCTACTACTATAAGGATAAAAGGAACACTTCCTGCCATAACAAGCGCAAGACGTTGATTGGTACGGTAAATCATGACCGAACTGAATAAAATCATAAACGGTGCATGAAGCCCCATTCGTAATAACATTTGAACAAATAATTGTAATTGGTATACATCATTAGAAACACGTGTAATTAAGGATGATACCCCAATTTCATTATACTCAGAGTGTGAAAATTCTTGAGATTTTTCAAACATATCGTTACGAATATCGCGAGTGATACGTGTAGCAATACGACTCGACGTATAGTTAAGTAAGATTGTCCCCAAACCTCCAAGAATGGCAACTCCAAGGAGCAAGAAACCTTGGCTCTTAATTAAGTCCATATTCTGTGTACCCACACCCTCATTAATCATGGTTCCCATGATTGTTGGAATTCCCAACTCAACAAGCGCAAAGGCCAGAATTGCGACAATATTTAATAGAAATAACATCTTATATTTCTTTAAATATCTAATAATTAATCTCATAGTTTTACCTCCTGTACATTTTTTTGCAACTGAACTATAATAAGGTATAAGGTAACCTTATAGTCAAGGAGAAAACGCATAATGAGCATAAAAAAGGATAAACTTACTACCGGTCAATTCGCAAAAATATGCCATGTACCGAAACATGTTTTATTTTACTACGATGAAATCGATTTATTTAAACCGGAATTCACCGATCAAAATGGCTACCGATACTACGCCTATCATCAGTATTATGCTTTTATTGTCATCACATTCCTTAAAGATTTAGGAATGCCACTCACAGATATCAAAGAATATCTGGATGTTCGTTCCCCCGAGAACCTTACTCATATTCTATCACAAAGAAACCAAAAAATTGATGAACAGATCCAGAGATTAAAACTAAGTCAAAGTTTCATAAAACATACACTGGATTTGATGGATTTAGCTGCAAATTCGAGCGCTAATGTATGTGAAGTCAAAGTACTTAAACCGGAATCACTTATTATCAGTAGACAGACGGTTAGTTCAGATCCACACAGCTTTCTTAAGGCATACGTTAACTTTTGTATTGATAATGGCATCACCTTTACGAATTACGTAGGGTCTATTACGTCTAAACAAGCGATTCTTGAAAAACGATATCGAGAATTGGATTACTTGTATGCAATTTCACTGGGTGATTTAGAGCATGTGGAACTCTACGAAAAACCTGGTGGAACTTACCTAACCTACTATCATCACGGATCTTACGATACCTTATCTATTGGATATGATGCGATGATAACATATGCTGATAAACATAATTTTAAGCTCGATGAAGCTTTCTTTGAGAAACTCCTAATTAATGAGATTACGGTTAAAACCGAAGATGAGTTTATTATTGAACTTTCCGTTCGTATTCTTGAAGATTACAGTGTAGAATAAGAAGTACAAAGGGAGGGATTTCAATGCATCACGAATCTATATTTGATCTCTATCGAGATTATAAGCTTCACATCGCTTTATGTTTCATAATCTTTGTAATTACCTTTATCGTGCATTTTGTTATACCATTTGGAATTTACTACAATTTTATAAGTAAGACGATTTTTGCTTCTTGGTCCATTCCACCATTATTCTTCTTATGTTTTTTATCAATTTTAATTTTGAATATTCGAGTATATCTTACATTCTCGAAAAATAATCGAAGTCACTAAAAAGACGCTATTCTGATAAGCTCCCCTTAAAGTAGACACCCGAAATAAATAAAATCGGGCACTACAAAAAAGGAGGAGCTTTTTCTATGGGGAGAAAGAATAAATATCCAGCCGAAATAAAAGAACAAGCAATTAATGAATATTTGAATGGCATAAAAGGTGCAACAGAAATAGCTGAAGAATTATCTATTGATTCTAGTACATTACGTAGTTGGGTGAAAAAGTATAACGAATTGGGAGATGATGGTCTTCTTGATAAACGTGGCAAGCGAAAACAAGAAGATCAACTTAGTAATGAAGAACGTTTAGAACGTAAAGTAAAACTACTTGAAAGACAACTCGAACTGAAAGAACGCGAGAACATTCTATTAAAAAAAGTGAAGGAAATCGAAAGGCGGCGATATTCTCCAAAGCAAAACAAGAAGTAGTTATTATAAATGGACGCATCGTGTTGAAACACGCAATGAAATTGAAAATCATGAGCTTTGCAATCTCATTCTTGATTATGATGAACTATTTGGACATATCTTAGGCTATCGACGCATGACGGATTGGATCAATGAGTTGAATAGCGTTCAATATAACTCGAAGAGGATTCATAGACTCATGAAGATGCTAGGGGTGAAATCAGTGATTCGTCAAAAGTCTAAAAAATATTCACGAAGCACTCCTGAAATCACAGCTGAAAATATTTTAAATCGAAATTTCTTTGCCGCAAAGCCGAATGAAAAATGGCTGACAGACGTCACAGAATTTAAGATTAAAGGTTCAAGTAAGAAACTATATTTCAGTGCGATTATTGATCTTTATGATTTAAGTGTTGTGGCGTATCACATAAGTAATCGGAACAATAATCAACTTGTGTTTGATACTTATCATAAAGCTATCGCGAGATATCCAGAGGCAAAACCTTTATTTCACAGTGACCGCGGATTCCAATACACAATAAAAAAGATGATTCATCATAAAGTGATAAATCATCTTGGATATTTTATTTATTTCACCTGTCTACTTGACAGGGAGCAGTTCATTCCTAGCGTCTTTTCTTATTTTAACTCTGATTTTAATAAACCATAGCAAAGTACATCGTGATACTTACCATTGCGATAAAGCATTTCCCGCATTCGTCCTTCTTCAACAAACCCCATTTTTTCATAGAGCGCGATAGCGCGTTTATTGAAATCAAACACATGAAGATAAAGACGATTAAGATTAAGCCCTTCAAAGCCCCACTCAATGAGTTGAGCCATGATCAGTTTCCCATAGCCTTTCCCCCAATAATCTTTGTCTCCAATCACAATCGCAAGTTCCGCATGACGATTACGTTGATCAAGATTCATAAATGCACAGGTTCCAATCGGTTTGTCCCCATCACATATTACATAAGTCATCCCATCAACCATAATTTGACTCCATGTTTCAACTTCTTCAAATGACATCGGTCTTAGAAATTGAGACTGGTCAAAAATTGCGACCTCCGGATCATTACGCCATGTGTAATAAGCCGGAATATGTTCTGCTGTAAACTTTTTAAAATTTAGGTTCATTGTTTTTTCCTCGTTCTATTTTACAAATCCAACTGCGGATGCAACGGATATGATTCCCGCCGCAACAATTAATAAGACTGATAAAATGCGAAGTGTGAATTTAAGATATGTGTCATAAGGAACATTCACAAATTCCAAAGTTCCCATCAGTGTTGCACTTGGATAAATCGCCGCCATAAAGTTAATTCCGGCCACAAAGGCACTGATTAAGATTATTTGACCACCCGATTCCCCAATTGCACTTGCCGCAAAGACTGCGGAAGCTACGGCCCCAAGAATTGGCATTGAGATTCCTGCAACACCACTTGTGGATTGAAGGAATACACCAATAAGCACATACGAAGCAATCGCAAATAAACCAAACACCCATGTTGGTACTGCACTTAATGCTCCTGAAATCCAATAGATGAAGGTAATTGACATCCCTTCGCTTGAACTTCCCATAATAATTGCAATCCCACGTGCAATCGCAAGCACAACCACAACACCAAATAAATCTTTCATTCCATCGATAAATACATCTAAGAATTCTGTCTCGGACATTTTATTAATAAATTTAAGTAAGAATGCCCCTAATACAAAGAGGAATGCAAACTCATTAAAGCCCCATGTTCCAAGTCTTGAAACATGACCTGCTCCCAGAATTGATCCCAATACTGGAACTTTCGCAAGAGCCGTAAATGGACTGTTCACTGCATTCGCAACACCAACACCCGCAATTTCTTCCCAAGGGAAGTATCCTAGAATGATGACAACTACGATTAAAATTAATACCAACGCTGACCATTTACGTTGTGTCGTGAATTCAGGTAAAGCTTCATTTTTATCCACAAGTGTATTCACACCTTCACAATTAGCTAATACTGATTTTTCTGGATTCTTTTTAACACGTGATGCATAACGAATCATCAACATCGTCCCCACAACATAAAGGGCTAAAAAGATAATTGAACGTAATACAATTCCTGATCCAATTGTAAGCTCTGGATTTCCAATAGCGGCAACAGCAGCACCTGTGGAAAAAGGATTCACAAGACTGGACATATTACCAATTGTTGCCCCAATAAAGAGAACACCCAAACCCGTCATTACATCATATCCTGCAAGGACAAACATTGGCACAATAACTACTGAGAACGCTGTAATTTCTTCCCAGAAACCAAATGAAGTTCCTAATACAGCAAAAATAAACATCATCACTGCAATTAAGACATTTCCTTCAAAACGCTCTAGAATACGACCAATACCCGCATCCAAAGCACCAACATGATTTAATACATTTAAGAAACCACCGGCACATAAGATCCCAATAGCAACATCACTTGCTGCTTGAAATCCTTGAATTGGAGCCATTAAGACATCCCAAAATCCAAACGGTCTTAGACCCACTCCACGGATAATCTCACCGTGTTCACCAAATGCTGCGTTAAATACAATACTTCCCGCTTCTTTATCAAAAACCGATTGAGGTACAACATAACTCAATATCGCTGTGATAACTAAGGCAAAAAACACGATTGTATAAGACGTAGGCATTTTAAAACGTTTTTTCGTTTCACTCATACTTTATTTTCCCCTACTAACTTCTATTTATTGAATCACAAGATTTAAGAATGCTTGCGCATAAACCGCCATCGCAACTTTCATATCATTGATACTGATGCATTCGTTTGGTTGATGTTCTGTCTTCAAGCCACCCGGTAAAATCGCACCGAAAGCGACGACATTATCCATAGCACGTGCATAGGTTGCACCACCACTTGTCTTCGGCTCGGATTCCATATCACCTGTAACACTTTGGTATGCGCCCATTAAGCTTTGAATAAACTCAGAATCTTTTTCCACATAAATGGATTTTAGATAGTCAAACAACTCCACGACAACAGAATGTTCGTGTGCTGCTTTTTTAAGATTTGTTTCCACTTCTTCTTTTGGATAAGTAACAGGGAAACGAATATCAATTCCAATTTCTTGAATGTTTTCTTTAAAACTTACTTTCCCAACATTAAGCATTAATTTACCTGAAACATCGTCATAAACATCACCAAAGATGAGTTTACCGTTTGGATCTAAGCATTTTTCCACAATAAAATCGATCATTTCACTGCGTTTACCCGCAGTATATAATGCATGGGCTAAATGCGTAATTGCATTTTCACCTTGATCGGCAACTTGTGCATGCATCGCTTTACCCGTAACAGTAATTACATCATCCTTAATTTCATAAGGATAACCCAATTCATCCAAGGCTTTCACTACTTCTGGATCAAATGACGTTGATGCTTCAGCCGGTACTGCATTCAATGCACCCCCACCATTAAAGTGAATGTCGGTAATTTGATGTGTTGTGAGTGTAAACTCAATCAAACCTTTTTCGGCATAAATCAATGGGAAAGATGAATCCGGTGTAAATCCTTGTGATGGAAGTTCTTCCTTCGCAACATAAGCATTCATACAACGCCACAAGGATTCTTCATCCGTACCAAAAATAAAGCGTACACGTTGGTTTAAAGACTTCCCTTCATCCAACAACATTTTTAATGCATACATAGCGGCTAAAGTTGGTCCCTTATCATCAGAAGTCCCACGTCCAAACAACATGCCGTCTTTCTCAACCAATTCAAAAGGATTCGTATTCCATGATGCAAGATTTCCGGCAGGTACAACGTCCATGTGTCCCAACACACCAAACATTTCCTCGCCTTCACCAATTTCCGCATAACCGTAATAGCCTTCTGGGTCGATAAATGTATTAAAGCCCATTTCCTTCGCAATCGCTAACACTTCTTCAAGTGCTTTTTGAATTTCTTGGCCAAATGGTTTTTGACCTTCTTCGTCAAGAACACTTGCAATTGATACAAGGCGTTCCAAATCACGTTTATAATCTTCAAAAACTGATTCTACTTTTGTATTTAAGTCCATAGATCCTCCTCATTCATTTCAAGTAAGCTTGAAACGTTCTCTTATTATTATACCAAAGAGTGCATGGATAAAGTACCCCTCTCGCGGTTCACCCTTGCCCGAACTCGTGATATTCACTCACAAACAATTTAAGATGCGGTATACTTGAAGTAATAACAAGGAGATCCTGATGATACAAAATGAACCCCGTGTTGGCGTTGGTGCCATGATTCTGCAAGAAGGTGAAGTCCTGCTTGTTTTACGAAAAAAAATCCAGAGAAAGATCATTGGAGTTTACCTGGTGGAAAAGTTGAACTCTATGAAACCTTGGAAGATGCGGTAAAACGCGAAATTAAAGAAGAATTAAATCTAGAGATCCAATTGGATCAGCTTTTGTGTGCGACCAATCATATTTTGATTGAAGAAGCCGTGCATTATGTTGCACCAACATATCTTGCGCACATTACCGATGGCAATCCATGTTTAATGGAACCCGACGCATTGGGTGGTATGGGTTGGTTTCCCCTTGATGAATTACCACAGAATCTAACCGTAACGACCGTGAATGCCTTGGACGCATATCTTAAATTTACTAAAAAATGATCGAGTGGGTAACGATTTCATAAACCTATGCTTTATAATATATCTATTATGGGGGGGGAACGATGTTAGAAGTACTATTTGAAGTTGTTATCGGATGTATTGCGATTTTCTACGTCGATGCGAAAGAATGGAGCGATACAAAAAAGCAAGTGGTAGCGATGCTTATCTACTGGATTTTAATTGCCTTTATGATTGCTTCCTTAATTTTCTTTTTTGGATCCTAAAAAGACCCACTGTATCGTGGAGTAGTAAACTAAAAGTAGACAAGTAAAAAAGACTTGTCTACTTTTTTTGTGTAATAATAAAATCAAAGATAAAACGGAGGGATTAATCATGGGAAGACCCAAAGGTGGATTAAATAATAAATGGACTTATGAGAATCGTATTAAAGTCGTTACACGTCATATTGATGAACATATAAGTGCTGCGAAACTATCACAAGTCCTAAAGGAACGATTAATGGTTGGATTGATCGATTCATGCGCGATGGTAAAGAGGGTTTAAAAAACAAGAAAAAGACAGGAAATCATTTTTCTGCGCTTCATACGAGTAAATCATTAACTGAGATCGAACGACTTCAACTCGAAATTCTAAAACGAGATATTGAGATTGCACGATTAAAAAAAGGGTACCAGGTGAAAGGAGTTGGTGTAAACAAGGAGTTCGTTACTTTAAAAGACAAGAATTCCAAATAGCACATGACTTATCTTTTAAACATCCGATTACGTTCATTCTTAGATTTATGAATTTGAACCGATCTGGTTATTACAAGTGGTTAAAGCATAAGAATGATCTCAATATTTATGAACAAAAAAGAGCGATTCTTAGCTTTGTGATTAAAGACTGGCATCGCCGATTTCCAAGTTATGGTTACCATGATATCGCTGCAGTCATGAGAAAGCAAAGTGATTTAGGGATTGAATTTTCAGATAATTTAATCCACAAGTGTTGCAAGTTTTTAAATATTAAATCAAAAGTTAAACACTATTCCTATAAAAAATCTGGAACACAAAGTCGAATTGATCCTAATATTATAAAGAATCAATGGAAGGCAACCAAACCTTTAGAAATTATTGTTTCAGATATGACACATATTCGAAACAAAGGGATTAATTATGAATGGACCTTAATGGTTGATACCTTCAACAATGAAATTATAAGTTCTGCATTATCGCGTACAACTGGTGATCCTAAGCCTTACTACAAGTGTCTCGAGGATCTCCTTGCGCTACTTAAGGATAATAAAAAAAACAGCTCCCACGATTCTTCAAACAGATCAAGGAGCTGTCTACCACTCTAAAGCTTTCGCTAAAGCGCATGAAAATCATAACATAATTAGATCTATGTCGCGAGCTGGAACACCTACAGATAATCCAATTATCGAATCATTAAATGGATGGATTAAAACAGAAATGGCGTGTGATTATCAATACTGGTCCGTAGATAACTTTGAAAGTTTTAGCGAAGAATATGTACATTATTTTAATTTTGAAAGACCTGCTTATTGTTTAAATTACAAAACCCCTATCCAATATAAAATGGATAAGGGTTTCTAGTCTTTTATTAATGTCTACTTATGTTTGACAACTCCACTGTATCGTGGGTCTTTTTCTTGCTTAAGAATTTCGATTATTCCATAAGGATTCTATTCGATTCCAAAGCATATTCCATTTACCAGGAGTACGAAGAGCGCTCTGAACTAGAGTATTAATCCCCTGGATACAATTAGTTGAAATACACCATGAAATTGCAGGTACAATCCATAATGGTATTGCTCTTTTAGATCGACGGTGTGGTTTATCAACACTTGATTGGAATGTTGTGATAGGAATATATTTTTCTAAACTCGTTTCCTCTTCGTTCCATACCTGTGCATTAGTTGGAAATTCAATTACTTCATCTGCTCTAATTTCTGTTGTAAGAACTTGTTCCATGCAAGCAATTGATAGACAAAAAACCAAGATTATAGAAAAAAATCGATTCATGTTTCCTCCTTCAGACTCTATAGTCTTCACTAATATTAAAACACAGAAGAAAGAAATAAATAACTTCCTGTAGTTGTACAACCAAAAAGTGTGGAATACGAGGGATATATGACTAAAAGAAACCTAAATATGTATAGTGTGTAATCTTTTATGAAAATAGCAAAGAACTATTATTAATCAGTCTTTAGTTTTAAAAAACAGTCTTCTAAATGATCATCTACCATGCCCACAGCTTGCATGAGAGCATAAATCGTCGTTGGACCGACAAACTTAAATCCCAGTTTCTTTAAATCTTTACTGATTTGAATTGATAGTGGTGTGGATGCAGGAACTTCTGACATATCATTGTAATGATTGATGATTGGTTTGTAATCAACATAATGCCATAAAAACTTTGCGAGACTGTCATGAATTTCTGTTAGTTTATAGTATGCATGCGCATTGGATATTACTGCCTGAATTTTAAGACGGTGACGGATAATATTCGGATTTAAAACAAGACGTTCTACATCCTCTTCAGTAAAACGGATAAGTCGTGCCGGTTCGAAATTCGCAAAGGCTTCGCGCATCCCCTCACGTTTCGCAATAATCGTGGTCCAACTTAAACCACTTTGCATACCTTCTAAAATCAACATTTCAAATAAATAACGATCATCTTCAGACTTACGACCCCATTCTGTATCGTGATACATCATTTCTAAGGGATTACGATTCGCCCATTCACAACGTTGTTTTTCCATAAAGACTCCTTTTTGTTTTATTATACCGAAGTTAGCTCAAAAGTGTGTTTATTTGATATTAACATCGCGAATATTTGTTAGAAAACAACACATTTCACAAGGTTTATATCTTTTCTGATAAAACACTTAAAAATCCGTTTGTGCCATAACAATTACTTATTGGTTGATAAACCAAATCAAGAGCCTTGTGATATAATTATCTAAATTACACAAGGAGAATCCTCATGAATATTAGTTTTTATCGAGCATTTGTAGATGTCGCAAAATATAAAAGCATCACACGTGCTGCGGAACTTGCGAATATCTCTCAACCCGCATTGAGTCAACAAATCAAAGCAATGGAAACCCACCTTGACTGTACGCTTTTTGAACGAACCCACAAAGGTGTGGCGCTCACGGATGAAGGCGAAGTCGTTTTAAAATATGCAACACGATTGATTTCATGTCACGATAAAATGATTAAAGAAGTTGAAAACCTTAAACATGATAAAAATCACCGCATTAATATCATGGCAACACCAATTGTATATGCTTATGCCCTTCCTTGCACCATCCATAGCATTAAAGAAAATTTTGAATCCTATGATTTAGAAATGAAAGCCGCGTCCAGTATTGAAATTGAAAATCAAATTGTAGAAGGAAAGGCAGACATCGGTTTTATCATTGGAACGCCCCTTGATGAATCCCTTTATTGCCGTCCTTTAATTCAAGATCCATACTACCTGGTCGCAAGTACGGATTTAGATGTTCCAGATACCTTAACGGTCGAAGAACTTTATGAATATCAAGTATTGATGTTGAAGAAGTCCCAGAAGTGCCGTCAGTTACTCAGCCAACAACTTGAGAAATGTCATGTTGATGAATCAAGATTACGCATCCCTTATGAATTGGATACTACTGAATCCATTAAAACATCAACCGTGCGTGGATTCGGCCTGGCATTCTTGCCTTACATGTCTATTAAAAAAGAAGTTTATAATAAACAACTTAAAATTATTAAGCTTGAGGGATTTGAGTTTATGTCAGAGTACCATCTCATCCGTAAAAATATTACAGACGAAAATATGGAAGAACACCTAGAAATTATGCATTATATTGAAGATCAAGTTGATGCGACGAAGTGTTAGAAAAAGCAGATGAATTCTGCTTTTTCTTTTTTAAAACGTTCACCATGATTAATCCACTTCAATTCGATATATATTTGGATTATAGAGGGAATGTTTTTTTTCGAATACTAATTTGATCTTTCAAGAACAGGATAATGCAAGATGTGCCCTTTTATGAATTCTGATTAACTCGGTTCGGTACCAAGTATATTCCAACGCTTTTACTTTTTTTCTTAATGACTGTTCTATTAAAAATAATGTAGTGAATCCTCTATTATGAAATCGTTTCCTTTTTTTCTAAAATACTAGAATTGATTTAAAGAAGAATGTATTCGGGATTTGCGAATCCTTCTTCCAAATGGAACTGAGGGGGATTAAATATGAAGAACATGATTTCAATAATTAGAACGTTATTAGTTTTGTACACTGCATTAATATTTATGTCAATATATCCAATGCTAATTACGGTCCGTAGTGAATCTTTTGATTTGACGAAATGGTTGGATGTAGATCAATATTTTGTTAAACCAATCTATATATCATTAATTCTTGTGTTACTTACATATGTGATTTCTGCTGTATTGATGATACTCGACAAAAAAATCAAAAATCGATTGCCTAATTCCATAAACAACGGCTTTCTTAATTTTCGAAAGATGGGTAGATACGGTTTAGACTAAATTCAAAAAGAGCAACCGCCCCTTAGGTGGTTGCTCTTTTGAATTTAGGGTTATCGATAGGGATCAACATATGTTTCCACATTATACTCATGTTCTGATAACGTTTCCGCAAAATAAACATCATGATGTTTCATATCACCAACAAAATAATAATACTGGTTTCTTTCCGGTTCCATTGCAGCTAAGAGTGCATTTTGAGATGGATTCATAACCGGACCAATAGGAAGTCCCAAATGTTGATATGTATTAAATTTAGAATCAATATCTGTATTCGATTCACATTGTTGCCAGGTTTCATATTCATACAATGCATAACAGACGGTAACACTGGATTGCAAGGGCATTTCCGATTGGAGTCGATTATAAAATACACCGGAGACCCGTTTCATATCATCAAAATTTTCGGTTTCAAAATTAATAATTGAAGCCAGTGTATAGATTTCATGGATCTTGAGTTTTTGAGTCTCAAATAAAGCTTTATGTTCTTGATAGAACGCAAGGGTTTGGTCTAAAAGTCTTCGCGTAACCGCATCGACGGTTGTTTGAGTAAAGAAACGATAGGTTTCAGGGGTAAGATACCCTTCTAAACCAACATTTAACGAGGGGTTTAATACAGCTTCAGTTAAAAACGGATAGTCCTTGCTTAGGGATTTTAAGTACACTGGATCACTCCAAGCCGCTAAAATGTCATCTGCTTTAAGGTTGGTAATGCTACCAATTTTCATCGCAAAATCTTTAGCCCAATCATTGGGAAGGAAGGTAATATCAACTTCTCTTCCGACCTTGTTTTCGGGATTGGTTAATTGTGTTGCAAGTTCGTCATACGTTGATGATCGATCCAAAAAATAATTTCCAGGTTTGATGTTTTGCGCATTAATCTGTTGGATTGCTTTCTTAAAGAATTTTTTTGAGCGAACCACACCTTGCCCTTCAAGACGTTCCGCAATACTCTCTAGCGTGTCATCCGATGTTACCAAAAACACAACAACATCCGAATCTGAAGTCGCGGGTTTTCGCATCGTATCGTGGCTCATTTTAATTCGAGCTCCACCCCTTACAAATACAATAAAAAGCAGCATCATTAATGCTGCGAGATAAACATAACGTTGTTTCTTCTCTAAATCTTTCATAGAACCCCTCAAGATTTTGATTGCACTTCGTTATTGCTTTGCTTCGATCGTAATTTCCCAAACTCCTGGTATTACCTCATTAGGGCTGTAACGAAACCCTTGCGCATCACAATAAACACCCACTGCAGATAAAGTACAATGATGATCAGTAACCAGTAAAACAGATTCTCCAGAACATAAGGCATCATATTCTTTTTGGAGTAAAAGCATAGGGTAAGGACAAATTTCACCAAGACAATCAATCCGTTTCATCACATCATCTCCTTTTTTGTTTATAGTACAAACAGTTCGTCAACTTGTCAACGTAAAACGAAGAATTAGACAAATATACAGGCTGAATGCTTCAAATAATGCGAAAAAAGCACTGCGTTGTCCGACACAGTGCTCATTGGATGATTCAATCAATTGCAAAGAATGGATAAACTCTGCATTGGGAATGATTGAATAGAGGTTGAACATAGAGAGCATCAATACACGACATAAATCAACCGCCGATTTATATGCAAGGGGATGTGATTGATGGTAACGTTCTATGTTCACTATTATTTGAGAAGGTGGTGTTAATCTATTGTAGTGAATCAAACATCCTTCCCTATCAATATTTTACTTGAACACTGTAGGCATAGAAGTAATATGTCATGAAATACATAGTTTATGGCACTGATGCACAAAATTAAATAACACGGTTGAAATCTTGTGTATGATGGTGTCAAGGAGGATTGAAGATGATTTACGACCGTATCAGTAATGCACATTTATACCTTGGGTTATATCCAAAATTGGATGAGGTATTGAAGGATATACAAACAACACTTTCTGAGCCCTCATCAACCTTAATTAAGAATTTCATAAATTTTAAAACGGGCCTTGAAGCTGAGAAGTCTTTTGAATTACACCGTGTTTATTATGATGTTCATGTCGTATTAGAAGGTACTGAATCTTTTAAAATGACACACAAAGATCAACTTATACATCAAACAGACTATGATGAAGAACATGATATATTATTTGGCAATAGCATCGAGCATTGCTTAGAAGGTTATATAAAACCCGGTATGTTTGTTGTTTTCTTTGAACATGAAGCACACAAAGTGGGTTATGATCTTACCGGTAATAATCCCATCTCTAAAATTGTCTATAAAGTTCGCGTTTAACTGCTTCGGCAGTTTTTCTATTTCATAGACTTGAGGTATGAATCTTGTTATTATAGAGGAAATTGGAGGCTTTATGACTACACTTAAACAACGATACCTCTGGATCGATAATCTCAAGGGAATACTTATAATGCTGGTCGTATTCGGACATGGCTTCGAATTTTTACGTCATGATTTTCAAAGTCTTCAGTTCATCTATAATTTGATTTATATGATCCATATGCCTGCTTTTGTCTTTATTGCTGGGTATCTTTCTAAGAATATTGAAAAAGGACGTAATGACGCATTCCGCAATTTTTTTATCCCGTTCTTTATCTTTAATACGCTATGGGCTTTGTTGAAGATGCTACCACTTGGAATGCAAACTTCAGATGCACTTCCAATTTTTAGTTTTCTAACACCGGGTTGGGCCATGTGGTTTCTTCTAGCTATGTTTATTTGGAAGCTACTCTTACCCTCATTGTTGCAAGTCAAGGATATCTTCGCTCTCAGCTTGTTTATTGGCGTTATAGGGGGACTTTTTACAGAGTTTGGTGACTATTTAACCCTGTCCCGTGTTCTTGTCTTCTTGCCCTATTTCCTGGCAGGATATTTCACCTCACACCAAACGGTTGAGGATATACAGTCACAACCGAGACAGTATCCATTCCTTGTCGTTGCATTACTCATGATTGCAGCATACCTATTCACCTTCATACTCAACCTGCCTGCTGAATTTTTATGGGGAGATCGTTCTTATCATGAACTCTTTTCCACGATGGGATACCCTATTCTCTTGTCATTAATTCGCTATAGTCTTGGATTTATGGGAATTTATGTTGTATTAAACCTTGTTCCTGACCGTAAGACACCATTTAATCGTTTTGGGAAAAACTCTTTAAATATCTATATGTTTCATACATATCTTCTTGTCTTAATGGCACCAATTACGTTTAATCTTGATAATCTTTACTTAAGACTAGCACTTGTCTTAAGTTGGTGTGGTATAATTTTATACACTCTGTCAAACAAGCGTATTGTTTCTTATTATGATCGATTCTTATTCTATATTTATAGTCGTCTCTTTAGATCTCAGGAACAATAAAAAAAGAACACCTACATGCTGGAGTTGTCAAACATAAGTAGACATTAATAAAAGACTAGAAACCCTTATCCATTTTATATTGGATAGGGGTTTTGTAATTTAAACAATAAGCAGGTCTTTCAAAATTAAAATAATGTACATATTCTTCGCTAAAACTTTCAAAGTTATCTACGGACCAGTATTGATAATCACACGCCATTTCTGTTTTAATCCATCCATTTAATGATTCGATAATTGGATTATCTGTAGGTGTTCCAGCTCGCGACATAGATCTAATTATGTTATGATTTTCATGCGCTTTAGCGAAAGCTTTAGAGTGGTAGACAGCTCCTTGATCTGTTTGAAGAATCGTGGGAGCTGTTTTTTTTATTATCCTTAAGTAGCGCAAGGAGATCCTCGAGACACTTGTAGTAAGGCTTAGGATCACCAGTTGTACGCGATAATGCAGAACTTATAATTTCATTGTTGAAGGTATCAACCATTAAGGTCCATTCATAATTAATCCCTTTGTTTCGAATATGTGTCATATCTGAAACAATAATTTCTAAAGGTTTGGTTGCCTTCCATTGATTCTTTATAATATTAGGATCAATTCGACTTTGTGTTCCAGATTTTTTATAGGAATAGTGTTTAACTTTTGATTTAATATTTAAAAACTTGCAACACTTGTGGATTAAATTATCTGAAAATTCAATCCCTAAATCACTTTGCTTTCTCATGACTGCAGCGATATCATGGTAACCATAACTTGGAAATCGGCGATGCCAGTCTTTAATCACAAAGCTAAGAATCGCTCTTTTTTGTTCATAAATATTGAGATCATTCTTATGCTTTAACCACTTGTAATAACCAGATCGGTTCAAATTCATAAATCTAAGAATGAACGTAATCGGATGTTTAAAAGATAAGTCATGTGCTATTTGGAATTCTTGTCTTTTAAAGTAACGAACTCCTTGTTTACACCAACTCCTTTCACCTGGTACCCTTTTTTTAATCGTGCAATCTCAATATCTCGTTTTAGAATTTCGAGTTGAAGTCGTTCGATCTCAGTTAATGATTTACTCGTATGAAGCGCAGAAAAATGATTTCCTGTCTTTTTCTTGTTTTTTAAACCCTCTTTACCATCGCGCATGAATCGATCAATCCAACCATTAATCGTTCCTTTAGGTATTCCTGTTTCTTGTGATAGTTTCGCAGCACTTATATGTTCATCAATATGACGTGTAACGACTTTAATACGATCCTCATAAGTCCATTTATTATTTAATCCACCTTTGGGTCTTCCCATCATTAATACCTCCGTTTTATCTCTGATTTTATTATTACACAAAAAAAGTAGACAAGTCTTTTTTACTTGTCTACTTTTAGTTTACTACTCCATACATGCGTAGGTGTTTTATTTAATATTTGGCGCGCCCGACAGAAGTCGAATCCATAACCTCTTGAGCCGTAATCAAGTGCTCTATCCAGTTGAGCTACGGGCGCATCGTGTTTCAACATAATCCCTGTTGATGTTTCCTATTATACGCTAGGTTTTAGGAATATGCAATGCTCAAATATGAAAAATAACAAATAAGCAAATATACAAATTGTACTTGTGCAATTATTGTGATTTTTATGTAGCAAATAGCAAGAAAGTGCTAATAACTGATTTGATGAAATTATGAATTATATTCCATATCAATGTGTTCAATTCCATCTTCAACCACAATCGGTCCAATAGCTTTGAATCCACGTTTTTCATAAAAACTCTTAAGGGATGCAATCGCGTGAATCTGGATTGGTTTGTCTTTGAGCGTTGTCTTAATTGTATCAATTAAAGTTTCGACTAAAACTGAACCCAACGATTGTTTGCGTAGTTCTGGCAAGATTAAAACACGTCCAAAGGTATTAAAACTTCCTGCATCATAGACGCGACCATAGCCCACTAAATCACCATTATCGTCACGAACAAATATATGAAGTGCTACCAAATCAAAATCATCAATCTCTTGATAGGCGCATTCTTGTTCCACCACAAAAACATTGATACGCAACCGGTACATTTCAAACAGTTCTTCTTTGGTTAAATCTTGAAACCATTTTTTCTCAATTTTCATATCTCCCCCACCTCCCTTATTTCATCGTACAGCTCAATCGTGAAATCTAGATTAAATCTCCTTGATGATTTTTGAATTAGCTATGCACTATAACGTAATAGTCCTAAATGTTTACTATAACTATTAACCATAAACATACCCTTTTCAAACAAAACATAATTCTGGAAATTATGGCTACCTTTAATTACAAATTGCACACTAAATACATCTACTAAAAATATTAGACTCGTGGCGTAGTTCGATCATTTAACCAATCAACACTCTCTTGCATCACCACCATACCATTTGGCTCATCGTATAAAACATGATTCATATTGGGATAAATTTTTAATTGTTTATCTTTAGAACGGATTTTATCATAAAAAGTTTCCGAAATATCTTTAGGTACGGTCGGATCATTCTCTCCTTGCGCAATCAATACGGGATATCGATAATACTTAAGTTGAGACAAAATAGTTTCAGCTCCATCAATAAAAACTGTTTTCGCAAATCGAACAGTAAAATAGGAAAGTTTTAGCGGATTTTTGCTTGTAAACGCATAGTCACGTTCAAGCGCCTCTTTTTGGACCGGATTATTCAGCTCTAAAGAATCCCCTGAAAACTTAACAAGAAGATCATCCGCGATCTTATTCATTACTTTCAATGCAAGTTTGTTCGGACCCCGAACTGCACTCACATACCCTACGGCAGGACCTAAAAACACTTGACCACTTAAACTGTTGGGATATTGAACACCATACAAAGCTGAAATTAAACCGCCCATACTAAATCCAAGGGTAAATAAGGGAATATGTATGTTTTCCCGAGTAGCAAGACGAATGATAGTATGAAGGTCCTTCACATAGGTCTCAAACGAATCAATATCACCACGTTCAGATTTAGTCTTACCATGACCTCTCATATCATAACGATAAACCGAATATTGGTGTTCATTAAGTAAACGTGCATAAACATCGTAATCACCCGAATGATTCGTAAATCCATGACACATCACCACCACACCTCGAGGTTTTGGTACACTGTTTTTAATATAAAATAACGAAGCATCCTGACTTACTTTTAAATAATCATACATCCTAATACCTCTCATTCTTTACATTATCATACCACGACTGGGACTAATCATCACCCTCATTGAATCCTTCTAAGAAATGATGTGACATTTCATCATTATAATATGAGATTACTTTGTTTAAATTAACATTCTCAACACTTCTAAAGATATTTGCCTCAATAAAAGGATTAATCTTCTTATATTCTTGAATCCATGATTTAATTTCTTTGCGTTTACTCTTTGTTTCATGATCTAGGCTATGCTCAGTAAAGCGACAGGCACATTGAAGAAAGGTAAGACCAGTATAATTAACCCATCGTACAATTGAAGCCTCACGAACCAAATAGAGTGGTCTAATCAACTCAATACTTGGATGACTTGTAGACTTCAACCGTGGCATCATCGTTCCGACCTGACCGCCATAAAACATATTCATCACAATCGTTTCGATCACATCATCATAATGATGCCCTAATGCAATTTTATTACAACCTAAAGACTCAGCAAATTCATACAAATATCCACGTCGCATCCGCGCACACAGATAACAAGGATTCTTTTCAATTTTATCAACATAATCAAAAATGGTTGCATCAAAAATCGTGATATCCAAACCGAGCACATCCGCATTTTTCTGAATTTGGTCGCAATTAGATTGGGTATACCCTGGATCCATCACCAAATATTTAACTGTAAATGGAATCTTGGAGTACTTGACAAGAATACTAAAACATAACGCCATGAGCATGCTGTCTTTCCCACCTGAAATACAGACGCCGACACAATCCCCTTCTTGAATTAAATTATAGGTTGAAACCCCCTTCATAAAAGGGGTCCAAATTTCTTTACGATACGTTTTTAAAATCGTGTTTTGATGCGTCATATACGCTACTCCTTTAGCTTCTAATCAAATCCTAACATAAAATCAAAACTTCACGCAATAAAAAACCAAGCGGTCGCTATGCACCGACCCTTGGTTATTACGATGTCTTACGTTGCTTCTCCACATTGGCACGCAACTGTCCACATGCGGCGTCAATTTCACTTCCCTTTTCACGTCGGATGGTACATTGAATACCATTACGTTTAAGGTAATCATAAAACTTCGCAGCTTGTTCCGGTTTCGTTTGACGGAATGGATTCTCATCCACCTCATTATAAGGGATGAGGTTTACATATGCATTCATACCTCGGATTCGCTGTACTAATTCCTTGGCATGTTCTAACTGATCATTAACGTTATCAATTAGAATATACTCAAACGTCAAACGGCGATTGCTTTGATCTTGATAATATTTTAAAGCTGAAAACAACTTCTCAAGATTAAACATTTTATTAACCGGCATAATTTCCGAACGGAGTGCATCATTAGGTGCATGAAGTGAAATCGCAAGGTTTACCTGCGTTTTCTCATCTGCGAATTTTCGAATCACTGGAGCAACACCAGAAGTTGAAACCGTAATGTGTCGTGCACCAATCCCCAAACCATGATCATGATTCACGATACGAATGAAACGCATGATGTTATCATAATTATCAAACGGTTCCCCAATACCCATGACAACAATATGACTTACACGTTTATCCTGCTCATCCAAATGACGTTGGACAAACATAATTTGGTTGACAACCTCAGCTGTAGTGAGATTACGTTTTTTCTTTAAAAGACCGGATGCACAGAACTTACAGCCCATTGCGCAGCCCACCTGAGATGTTACACAGACACTATATCCATAGTCATGTTTCATCATAACTGTCTCAATAAGGGCGCCATCGTGGCACTCAAGCAAAAATTTAGTCGTTTCATCCGAAGCGACTTGTTTCATTACAACATTTAATGTATCCAAAACAAAATCTTCTTTTAACTTTTCGCGTAAAGTGATGCTTAAATCACTCATCTCATCAAATGAGCTAACACGTTTTTGATAGAGCCATTGAAAAAGTTGTTTCGCGCGAAAACGTTTCTCTCCATAAGACTCAAAAAGATCGCCCATTTCATTTAAATCATATTCATATATTGATTTCATATTTATCACCGTATCAAGTCTAGCACGGGTACCTTGAACTTCATAGTTCCATATTGCATAATTTAAACTTTTTTTCACAAATTAGTTCAATCCAGAATCATATGAGACAATCTTGTGAGAATTGTGAGAGTTCTTAGCAAAATCACAAATAAAAAAACTTCCGATTTAAAATTTCTATCCGGAAGTTTCTGTTTAACTTTACCTAATCAACTCAGGAATGATTTTCTGCCAATTGTTTTATTAGTAAAGAGTATAGACTTGTTAAACCTTATCCAAAACTCGTGACAATAATCTCCCTAGGAACAATGAAATTGGTACGAAGAACAGTGAAAACAAAAAGATTTGTGGTGGTGTCGATACAGGAACCTTTATTATATTCAAAAGTACATTTCTCAAAATAATATGAGTTACGTAGACTTCCAATGTTATTGCTCCTATTTTACCTAGAAAACTATAAGTTCTACTTTCTGTTAAATATTGAATAATGATTACAAATAGTATCATAAATGAAAAACCTTGTATACCAAGCTCATATCTTCGAATTAACGGCATGTAATAATTAGTGAATGGTATTTTTGAAAACAAAAAATTCATACGGCCGTAAAGAATTATGACCAATAATGCTCCAAAAATTACCTTCTCTGATATTTGTTGATTTTCGTATACTAAATCACCTAAAGAAGCACCGATAAAAAATATTGGGATTCGAGATAACAGAATTTCATAATATTTGTAACCATCCATATTAACAGTCATAAAGATTATCACCAAGCCTGTATATAGGGCTATTCCCAGATAGATATAGCTCTTTTTATTCTTTTGAATTAATCTATACAGTATTGGGTAAACCAAATAACAAATTGCAATAACAAGAAGAAACCAAAATGAGTTAACATTTTTATTAATGAACAATAATTGCTTGATTAGTTCTTCAATACTATAATTATTTGTTGCTTTCATCAAAATAAAAAAAGGTATACAGACTAGTATATAAATTTTAATCAACCGATTGAATCTTTTCTTATAGAAACTTTTTGTAGATTGTTGCGGATGTTTTTTCATCGAATAATAGAGTGAAATTCCAGAGAGAAAAAGAAATATGTCAACCCCCATATTTCCTCGTTTAATGAAATTGACTGCAACCCAATTATATGTAATATATTTGCTGAAAGATTCCCAAATATGAAATAGAACAATCCAAATAATTGTAAATCCATAGATTTGACTTCTATATTGACTAAGTGTCCCCCAGGTCAATATTTTCTTATCATTATTCATCGTTTCCCTCAGTTTTTATTGTTTCACTTATGGATAACAATAGACGCGAATACGCTTCCTTAACATCAACTTTAGGATTCCAACCAAGTTTTTTAATCTTTTCATTATTTAAGATCATTTTATTTACTGGAGCGAACATTTGGGTCTCATCAATATCATAAATGACTTCATTTTCATTTCCATGTGTCTTAATTAACCATTCTGCAATATCTTTTATGGTCATTTCATAAGATTCTCCTGATGCATTATATGTTTCCCCTCTTTCTCCATCGATTAAAAGAATAAGTATTGCTTTTATCGCATCACTTAAATAGCAAAAATTAATTATCGTCTGCCCAGTACTTTTTAAAACAATATTTTCTCCATTTAGAACACAATCGCAAAAGTACTTAAAAACACGATTCTCATTTTCAGTAATTCCAGCACCAAATGTTTGAGCAAGTCTTAATGATGTTACATTTGTACTATACTCTTGGCTATATGAGTAAGCTAAAAGCTCAGTAAGTCTTTTCGCTTCCGGATAAGAACTTCGAAGCGAGTTTAGCGGAATTATACCCAAATGGTCTTCAGAAACACTGTCACTTTCAATCGTTCCATAACTTTCCATCGAAGAAACATTTACCATGCTTTTCACAGATGATTTGCTTGCATATTTTAAAACATTCATTGTACCTAAAACGATTGATTCAATAGTTTCAACTGGATTGTTAACAAAAAAAGAAGATTTAGTAGGTGCTGCAGTATGTACAATATAATCAACATTGAGATTAGTAAAATCTGCATTTTCTACAGAAGATTCAATATATAGAATTTCATCCGAGTTTTTGTATTTTTGTAATTGTCGTCTTGATCGTTCAATATCACGAACCAATAAATAAATAGTTATATTAGATCCGTATAATTCGTTTCTTAATAAGAGCATTTTGGTCATCATACTTCCAATAAGACCTGTCCCTCCAGTAATTAGAAATGTACTATTTTCCAATTGATTCCATTTTATTCCTTCTGAGTCTATTATTTCCATTAAATCTGAATATTCTACATTTTTCATAATGTCTCCCCTATCCTCTATGAATTTCACAAATTTTAAAATCGGTTTTGTGAGTAAGCACCCACTATAAATGCGGGTTAATTACTTATCCTAATGTATTTATTATATCTAAGTGTTAATGTCCAATCAACTAAATATAAAAGCTTTACAGATTCTCAAGTCATGTTCACAAATAACGATAAAAAAACCAACATATTCTATACGAATATGTTGGTTTTTAAATTTACGTTTAAACTAGTTCATTTTTTGATTCGCCTTTTTCGATAAATTCTTGAAGGTTTTCATATGAATATTCAACCATATTACTTACAGCTTCATCCGTATATGAACCAACATGTGGTGTTACAAGAACGCGCGGATAAAGATTATTTAAGCGTGTTTGTAATTCATCGAATGCTTCTCCAGACAAATCTTTGTTGAAGTATTTTGTTTCATTCGCAAGAACGTCCGCTGCAAAGCCTTGGATTTTACCAGATTCAACTGTGTCAAGAATGTCATTAATGTTTTGAAGTTCTCCACGTGAAGTATTCACAACAATAACGCCATCTTTCATTTGTGCAATTTTCTCTGCATTCAAGAATTCATCATTTGAACCTTTGAAGTAAGGCATGTGCATTGAGATAATGTCTGACTCTTTTAAAAGTGTTTCAAGATCTACTTGAGTACATATATCACCAAGGTAGTCCTTTTCAACAACATCGTATCCAATAACATTCGCACCAACACCTTTGAAGATTGTAGCTGCGGTAAATCCGATTTTACCTAAACCAATAATCCCAACTGTCGATTTACGAATTTCTTTACTGAACATAAAATCATCAATTTTAAAGTTTCCTTTATGAGTGTTATTCGCTGTGTATTGAGTATGACGTGCAAGTGTTAATGAAAGTGTTAATGCTAATTCAGCAATTGCATTTGGTGAGTAGAAAGGTACATAAGCAACTTTCAAGCCAAATTCTTTAGCAGCTTCTAAGTCAATATGGTTATATCCTACTGTACGTGTTAAGACATACTTAACGCCATAATTTTTATAAATTTCTAAATTTTGGCGATTTCCTGGGCAATTCCCACGAAGCATTACGGCTTCACAACCTTCTGCCATATGAACTGTTTCGTCATTGAGCATTTTTTCTGTTAAAACTAAGTCGAAATTAAATTTTTCATTTAATTCTACAAAGAATTCTTTTTCTACTGGTCGAACACCGTAGCATAATAGTTTCATTTTAAATCTCCTTTATTTGATTCTTAGATAATTCCTACGCCATGTAATGCTGTAAGAATTACTAACCATAGAATGATTGCAACAATCGATAATACTGTAGCAACAAGTGATGCATTTGACGAGAATAATGCTTCTTTATCAAAGTTAATTGCATAACTTACTGCAACGGTTGCAGGTGGAGTTGCCAACATGATGATAACGCCAGTAATCGCAACGTAGTCTAATGGTAAGAATCCGATTTTTTTGTAAAAGATCATGATAAGTAGCATAATTGCTGGAACTACAACCAGTTTTCCGAATGAGTAGATCCATACATTCACATCTTTAGTTGCATCTTTAAGTGAGATTTTTGCTAATGTCATACCAATTGCTAACCATGCAAGTGGTGATGATAGTGATGCTAAGTAACCAACAGCTTTCATGAACCATGGAAGTGTAACATCTAAACGTAAGAATGCAACTGTCTTAGCCGTTTCACCAGCACCTACTGTTACTTGTGGTAATCTTGCTTGGAACATCCAGATTAAGAATCCTAAGAATGTCGCAATAATGATTGGATTAAGAATAATTTGTTTTAAATTTTTCTTCTCAAATTTTAAACCTGAGAATAAGATGTAGCCATATGAGTATAGGAATACACGGTATGCTACATTAAATAAGTTTGCGTAAAGTGCTCCTTCATTTCCTAAGAAAGCAGAAATGATAGGAATACCGAAGAATGTTGTGGAACCAAAAATTGTAAGCCCACGCATTGCATCGAGTTTATCACCTTTATATTTTGCTGTATAAGCTAATGTGATAAGAATTAAAAGTACATATGCCACAAAACCAAAGATGAATGAGTTTAAGCCAACAGTAAATGTTTCTGGTTTAATATCAGTCATAAATGCTTTGAATGCTAATGCTGGTAACGCAACATTAAGCAATACAGCAGTTAATGCTTTTGATGCATCATCTGTAACTTTGTTTGTTTTCTTTAGGTAGTAACCTAAAAGGATAATTGATATTGTTGAGAATATCGCACCTAGAAATGCCTGATCAGACAGGACTTGTTTTATAATATCCATTAATTTCTCCTCCGTTAATTGATATTTCAAAAAGCACATTTGCTTCCCCAGCGCTTCTTGGTATAAACATAATACTCCCATAACGTAGACTTATGGTGCGATAACGAAAAGTATTATAAACTTTTTGAGTCAATTATCACATATTTAAACCATATTTGCTAAACTATGTGAATTATCGTCGGTTTTTTAACAAATTAACCGTGGATTTAACAAATATAAGACAATATTAATCAAATATAATCAGACTCATAAACCCAAAATCAATATGAAAGATATCTTTTTAATAGCCTTAATCTACTATTCATCAAAAATCGACATAAATTTTAGTTATGTCGAACATTTCATATCAAATGACAAAACATCCCCCATTTCTTAAGGGATGTTTTGTTATTTTTAAGATAAGACCTGTCCTTCTTCTCTTTTCTTATTCAAATTGTATAGTGCTTCAAAAATAAAATAATCTTCATAGTTTGTGATTTTGATATTTGAACTATTTCCTAAAACAAATGACATTGCATGATTATATTTATACATCATGCTGCATGAATCAATATTATTTGTAATACCCAGATCCATTTCTTTGAGATGTGTATTATAGATATCTTTCATAAAAAATGTCTGAGGTGCTCTTGCGTAAAATAAATCTTCTCTCTTTAAGACTTCCATAATTTTGATTTTATCTTCACTCTTAAATACAGTTTCGGTGGCTGGGGCAACTGTAACTGCCGCTCCGTGAGTTCTTGTAGTAACTATATTCTCTAGTATGAGATTTTCTGTTATTATAGGGCGTACTCCATCATGAATTAACACGACAGTATTTTCGCAAGTTCTATCATCTTTATATACAACATCAAGTCCGTTAAATATTGATAGCTGTCCAGTCTCCCCTCCCTCAACAATCCACTTTACTTTATCTAGAGAGTATTCAGCGACAAGTTCATTCATGTAATCTATATATTCTGCAAGGATAGTAACTACAATCCCATCAATCGCAGAGCAGTTATTGAATTTTTCTAATGTATGAACAATTATTGGTTTATCATCAATATTAAGAAACTGTTTAGGTTTTTCAGTATTTCCCATTCTACTACCGGTTCCACCAGCAAATATAAGTGCTATATTCTTCATTATTTCCTCCTATGTTATTTATATAATTTATAAACGTAATAATGACTAATCTTTATGGATACACAAAAATTTACTCTCGAATTCAAATGTCTCACTTTTTAATTTAGTGTGACTATAAACGTACAAGTAAAATGAAATGTAGTAAAGTAACCAAAATACAATTTTGTAATTGATTGGATCCACCATGGAAGTTATCAAAATAAAAGTTTGCATAACAAAGGATATAGAATTTGAAATCAATACATAAGGACACTCTTCGTTATTATTTTCATTCCAAAGTGTGAATGTATCTTTCATTGTATTCCAATAAATATATATAAAAGGTGTTACCACTAAGAATAATCCAGTAATCCCTGTCTCAGCAAGTAACTGCAAAACACTATTGTGGACATCCATTCCTTTTCCTTCGGCAGATAGATGTATTGCTGAAGAAATAATCGTAAACTTACCATGACCAATACCGAAAATAGGATTTTGCAGAAATAGTTCCCAAGCTTTCTGATAAAGCTGCACACGCCCGGAAGAAACACCGCCAGCAACTTGCGATCCGTGCAGGATAGCATTTAGTGTCATAGTATATCGATGTAAAAACTTTAATTTACTTAAAAACGGCAGAAAAATCACAATCGCAATGCTGAAAACGATAATTCCAAGAACGAGCCACTTCAGCCTAGAAATTCTTGTTTCTCTATCGCCTTTGATAATATAAAATAATGCAAACGAAATTAATAACGCCCCCAATTCTCCTCTGCGACCTGAAAGAAGAATTACTATTGAATATAATCCAGTCAAACCAGCGTAAATATACTTTTCTTTCTTGGTAGGATTCATAAAAAGAAACAAGGATACCGTACTCAATAACCCAAATATAACCACATATAATGTAAATGATATCCCACCTAGAGACATACTATATCCGGAAAAAAAGTACTTTTTCGCATAAATTTGAGCGGTATGGGAAAGCATTGGAAAAACAAAATCCCAAAACTGCTTCTTAAATATTTGAAAAAAGATAACTATTATACTAAAGACTGTTGACGAGAATATAAATACTTTTAACGATTTCCTTACATCATCTTTTGATTGAGTTGTTGTGACAAGAAATCCAGTTGTAATGAGCATTAAAATAATATAAGCAATATTCTGTTTATCTTTTAAAGAATCAGGTCTAATGAAGATAATTAAGGTAACTAATGATAATAAAATATAGGGCACTTTTATATTAAGGAAAGATATCTTCCTATTTTCTTTGAGATGATATATTAAAAATACAACAAGTAACAATGTCAAGAAAATTTGTCCATAAATCATTCTTACACCAAAATCTCTATAAACAAAAAAAGTAACAAAATAAACTGAAATGATTGTAAGGGGATAATCCTTGAGTTTTCCTACAAAATCTTTGAATCCTAAAACTAAATTATTCATGAAAATCCTCTCTTATCGTTTTTCTTAATATATACTCACCAATTGCATTTGTTGCTTTTCCAGATTCAAAGGACTGTAAATTCTCATGGTGTGAAACCAATTTCTGCTGGTACTCATCATCGTCAAAATTAGATATATTTTGAATTAATTTATCAAATGTGAGTGCTAATGGGTATGGCCAGGAATACGGATCTGTATAAAATTCTCTCTCTTTTTCTTGATACTCTTCAATATCTGACGAGAGGAGAAAAACTGGTTTAAAAGAAAGCGAGAAATCCCACATACATGACGAAAAGTCTGTAATAAGAACATCAGTTGCCAAGAGTAATTCTTGCATATCTGGATAATTAGACACGTCAATGATTCTCGAATCATTAACCTTAGATGTCTCATAATAGTGACTTCGATATAGAATAACCCATGTCCCTTTCATTTTTGCTTCAAGTGCATCTAGAAGCATGTCAAAATCAAAACGCTCGAGTGCAAAATCAGTTACATTTCTAAATGTAGGTGCTATTAATACCACCTTTTTATTTCCTATATTGAGGTTGTTTCTGACCTGTTGAGCTAGCGATTCATTTCTGTTGACTAAGATATCATTTCTTGGCATTCCCTTTTCCATTATTTCTCCGAAATAATCAAAGGATTCACGTATTGTTTGAATAGAGAATGCTTTGCTACTTGATAAATATAAATCAACCCTACGGTTTTTATCTCGAACATTTTTGGTATTGAAAGAATTTCCATCTTTTCGAGATGTCCCAACCTTTTTATAAGAACCTCCACCATGCCAAGTGTTTATTACAGTCTGACCATTTCTTTTCGGTATTATTGACCAACTCTCGGAGTTTTCAACTACAATACTTGCAGTTAAAACGTAATAAATGTACTTCAAACTCTTATATCTAACTTTTTTAATAGGGGCATCAAAATGAAACTTTTCAGTGCTCTCAAATGCCCATATTAAATCTAATTTATTAGAATAATCCTCTAAATATTCATAAATATACTTTGGGTTACATCCATATTGCTTACCATTGTAGGCATTGAAAATAATCCTGTTTTTTTGAATTGGAAAAACAAAAAAAATCTTTAAAGCATTACGAATGAGAACAATTAAATAATATTTCAAACAATCATCTCCTTTCTTTAATCTTTAATACAGTAATATTTATTTTTAAACTTGTGATATGGCTCTTCAGTATTAATATATTCAACATTATGTTTCGCAATTCTTTCTTGCACTGGTGGCAACGCCATGTAATCACCAAAGATTAAAGTCAAGTATCGATCATATCCCTTAATCACAGGTAAGCTAAGGTGTTCAAACGGAACTCTAACCACAGACTCAAAATCATCCTTAGGATGTAATGTTGTCATTCCTCGGATACTACCAATTAATTCAGTAACTTCATCCGAGTCTTCCCACCGATACTGAGTCATTCGTCTTTCAGCACGTTTCCAAATATTGTAGCGAGTCTTTTTCCAAGGAACTACTGCATAGATAAAAGCCGACACTTTTCGAATAACATTTCCTTTGTTATCAGGAAGTCTCTGAGTATTAAACAAAGCAAATATAAAAGCATTATAAAGTTGAAGCACTCTTTTTACTTTACTTTTTGGTGCTCCATCTATCGGCATTATTTCAATACCAATAGAATGAATAACATCATCATTAATACTATGTTTATTTATAAATGTTGTTTGCGTATCTTTTATCCCAATTCCAGCATCATGATAATTAGATTTTAAATCTGATCTTACAAGTACATACTGTGAATTAGTAGACTCTTGATTCCATATTTTTGATAATTTTTCATAATCATCTCGTGGCATCATAAGATCTACATCATCATCCCACGGAATAAAGCCATGATGACGAATCGCACCAATCAGTGTTCCACCCAATAAAGAATACTGTAAATTATGGTCAGTACAAAACGCATCAAAATATTCCAAAATTTCTAAATTCTTTTGTTGTAGTGCCTTCAATTCTTCTTCTTTAACATCGAGTAAATCAAAAATTTCCACAAACTTCAACCTCTTTTCGTTTCAACTTACAATCATAGACTAAATTAAATCTAACTTAACATAAAACAACTTTTTTTATGGTTTTCAATATTAACTTTACGTCATATAAAACCGAGTATTTTTCTAAGTAGGTTAATGAATTGTTCAATTTTTGTGGCAACAATACCGTCTCGTAATAATCGATACGATTTGAATTTTCTTCTAAAAATAACTCTTCATCTCTTAGTTCTATTGAACTGATATCCGTAATGCCAGGTTTAATCGTGAATAACTTCAAATGCTTATCACTATAATATGGTAGATATTTAGGAACCTCTGGCCGTGGACCTACAAACGACATTGTTCCAAATAACACATTAAATAATTGTGGTAGCTCATCAATTTTGTACTTTCTTAGAACTCGTCCTGGCTTAGTTACCCTTGGGTCATTTCCTACAGTAACAAGTGGACCAATCTTATCCGCATCCGGGACCATTGTTTGAAACTTATAAATGTTGAATAATTTTAAGTTTTTCCCCATTCGCTGTTGTTTATAAATAATTCGATCTTTTGTTGATAATTTAATCCATATTGCAACAAAAATTAATACTGGTGATAAAATTACGATTCCTAACAGACTAAAAAGTAAGTCAAAAGTTCTTTTTGTAAATTGTTTAAATAATGATATTTTTCGCTCGGATCTAGTAACTAAATTTATTTTACTATCAATAATACTTTGGTAATTAGTCATTTAGAACCTCAATTAAATTTTCAACAACATATTCTACATCTTCAAGAACCATCAAACTATTTAGTGGTAATGTGATTTCATTCTGATAGAAATTGTATGCCGCCGGATAATCATTGATTTCAAAACCTAAATTTTTATAAGCAGTTAATAGAGGAAGTGGTTTATAGTGTACATTTGTTGAAATTCCACGCTCCGCCAATTTAATAATGATGCTATTTCGTTCCTCTTCGTTTATGCCTACTATACGAATAAAGTAAAGATGAGAACTAGAATCTTGATACTCGTTCAAGTGATCAAGATGTAGGATATTATTAAATTCACGATCGATTTGCTCGTTGTATGAATTTACAAGATGATTTCTAACCTCAAGAATATCATCGTATCGTTCAAGTTGTGAAATTCCGATTGCTGCTTGAATATCGGTCATATTACATTTGTAATTTGGTGCAATTATATCGTATTCCCAAGAACCAGGAACATTCTTCGCAAGAGCATCTTTCGATTGACCGTGTAAAATGAGAAGCATATATTCTTTATATAGTTCTTCATTAACAATAAAACTTTGATTTCTCCATGTTACAGCTCCACCTTCTGCCGTGGTTAAGTTTTTGACAGCGTGAAAAGAGAAAGCTGTAAAGTCCGCAACTTGCCCCGACATTTTCCCTTTATATTTAGCGCCAAATGAATGAGCAGCATCCGCCATAACAACTATTCTTCCAAATAATGATTGAAGATTATTGTTTGGTGTAAAGAGTTCTTTTTTTCTTTCTACTATTTCAAATATTTTGTCATAATCACACATTATTCCAGCAATATCCACCGGAATAATAACTTTCGTTTTCTCAGTAATTGATTCTTCCAATAACTTGTAATTCATTTCAGGTTTTCCTTCTTGAATATCTACAAGAACGATTTTAGCCCCTACATGATGAATTACACTTGCGGATGCTGTATAAGTATAGGCACTCGTAATTACTTCATCTCCCGGCCCTACACCTAATAGACGTAATGTCATTTCCATTGCAGCTGTCGCAGAATTCATTGTTACAACTTTATCGGTATCACAGTAGTTAGCTAATTGTGATTCAAATTGCTTGGTCTTAGGTCCTGTAGTAATCCAGCCCGAACGCATCGCTTCAACTACAAGTTCAATTTCTTTCTCAGAAATATCAGGTGGTGAAAATGGAATATTTCTATTTTTCATTGTTTTTCTCCTTATGAGTATATGTCGGAACGACCTTATATAAATTCTTAGAAATTTCGCTATCTTCCATTAGAAGTAGCGTCGCTAATGTTTCCAATGATTCATCTATCGTTTCTGAATCAGTTACGATTGGATTCGCTACGTAGATTAAGTTATTTTCAGTCTTTTTGAGACCTTCTTCAGACATAAGTAATTCTTCATATAGTTTCTCTCCTGGACGTAATCCAGTGAATTCAATTTCAATTTCCGTATATGGTTGAAATCCACTCAATTTGATTACTTGTTCTGCAAGATTCAAAATTTTCACTGGTTTTCCCATGTCTAAAACGAATATTTCTCCACCATTGGCATAAGCAGTTGCCTGAAGAATAAGACTTACTGCTTCTGGTATTGTCATAAAGTAACGAATGATGTCCGGATGAGTTACTGTGACTGGTCCCCCTTGCTCAATCTGTTTTCTAAATAGAGGAACAACGGATCCATTTGATCCCAATACATTTCCGAAGCGTACAGCAACATATTTTGTTTTCGAATTAGCATCTTTGCTCTGAAGCATCATTTCATTAAACCGCTTTGTCGCACCCATAATATTTGTAGGATTGACAGCTTTGTCAGTTGAAATATTGACAAACAACTTCACGTTGTTTTTATCCGATAAATCAATTAAATTCTTCGTTCCAAATATATTATTTTTAATAGCTTCTTTTGGAACATATTCCATAAGTGGTACATGTTTATGAGCTGCGGCATGAAAGACAACTGTTGGCTTTTCTCGTTCAAATAGAGATTCAAGCGCATCTAAATCACGTATCGATGTTATTACAGCTTTAATTTCTATTATGGGAATATCTCCAGAGCGCATAAGCATATTCAATTCCTGTTGGATTTCATACAGACTATTTTCATTAATATCCAATAATATAAGTGACTCAGGAGAATATTTAATAACTTGTCGAACAAGTTCAGACCCAATAGATCCACCTGCTCCTGTCACTAAAATTCTCTGACCATCCAATTGTTTAAAAATTCCTATATCATCTATAACTATTTCAGGTCTATTAAGTAAATCACTAATTTCAATTTTGCGAAGACTATTTTTAAGGTTTTTGTTTTGAATTAATTTTTGTGCTGATTCCACAGTCTTTACATCTACACCAATCTTTACAAGTTTATTAATAATTCCTTTTTGAATATTTAAGGGTTGAGATGGCATCGCAACAAAAACACACTCTACAGTGTATTTCTTAACAACTTTTTCGATATCTTCAATGCTACCTAGAACTGGCACTGAATAAATAATACTATTTTTCAAGTTTGGATTATCATCAATGAATCCGATAACTTTATATCCATATTCATTATTTCGACTTATTTCATTCAGTATCATTTGACCCGCACTACCAGCACCATAAATCAGAATTGACTGGAGTTTTTTTCCTTTTATTGCGACTCGTTCTTTTTTGTCATAATAGTAACGAACAACAAAACGAACTGCAAGCTGTAATAAGACATTTAGCCCTGTAATAATGATCATAGCACGTATTCCAATGAGTTCGTTATTACGAATAATTATTATTACCATGCAGGTTAAAAACGCCATAGTATTTGCCATCCCAATACGAATTGTTTCATGAATAGATATCTTTCTCCACACCATCTTATCAAGTGAAAACAATTTATAAAAAATAAGATATACGAGAACTATTAATCCTACTTCGAAGAGTCCAACTCGCTGATACAATAATTTCATGATATAACTCGAATTATTCAAGATTGATAAACCACAGATAATTGAAAGAATCAAAACTAAGATATCAAAAAACACCATGAAAACTTTATTCTTTTTCATTAATTTCCCCAAACCTTCCCCTATTACTTTTTTATGCATTTATATAACGGAAATATTATATCACATAATATCATTAAATATCGTTTTATCAGTGTGACATTATATTTCATAATCTTCATACCCTTTGCATAATAGTGCCTTTTCACCCTATTTTAACTATCGCATTGAAACAAATAAAAATGAGCTCTTTTTTCGAAAGCTCACTTTTTTTGTTTATTCAGGTTATATTGATTTTTTTCAAATTCACTTATCTTTGATAGTTTAGATTCAAAAGCCTTTATAAGCGTTTCAATGATTTCATCAAGATCTTCACCATTATAATGATCATTGAGGCAAATCATTTTATACTTGTCAGACTTTATGGCTGCAGCACTTTTTTGAGCTTCTTCAAGACTATCAATAAGGAAACGATCGCCAATTTTATGGCTTCTTGGCATGAAATTACCCTCGCACATTTGCCATTCTTTGATGACCCATTGATTCACATCATATTTGTAGTCACGTATTTGATGTAAACATGTTTGATGTAATACGTCATATTCTTTATCCCAAATTGTTTCAAAAGTTGATTTTAAAAATGACGTTGGGAGATGTTGTTGATAAAGTCCAGGGAACCGTGACCATGGTGTAAAGATTAGGTTTAATGCGTTGAGCACACCATTACGATAGTTATACCATTTTCCCAAATTCTTTTTAATGACCTGTCGTTTACTGAAATTTTGATTAATCACTCCGATATCATTGATCATAATATTCGAGATTGTATCATAGCGTGCAGGTACAATTGGATTAATAACTGCAGTATCACACGGAAGACCCTTTTTGAAGAAATCTTCTGGAGTTACCGGTTTGTTTAGAAACATATCGTCATTGAAATATACAAAGTGTTCACTTAAACCTTCAATACGATGCATATTCAATTCAATTGCATGAGATGAAAATGTTGGTAAGTATTCCTTTGGAATATAATCCGTATGATTAATAATCTTCAACTTAGGATGATCAACATTTAAAAATTCCGGTAAATGTCCATAGGTAATTAAATAGACATTATTGACCCATGGTGCATACTTCTCTACTGCACGAAACCAGTATTTAAAGATATCCCAATCTCGATAATCACTTTCTGTAATTTCAACATCTTTACCTTCGAGTTGGAGTCGATCACGAATCCAATCTTTATCACTTCCGTCCACCCACGGGACAACAAAATCAATTTTTAACGATTTCATGGCTATACCTCCCTAGCAACTGGCAGTGAAAGCCAGATTTTATTCGTACAATTCCATCCAAATTATATTTCCATTATAGTCTAAGTATTCACGAGAGTATTTTGTCGTTCCTACTGCGATACCATCGGCATCAAATGGACTGATTGATGAATAGAACTTATCTGTAAGAATCGCTCCCTCTTCATCAATGATTGAGAAATAATTAGAGTGTTCTGTTTGAATCATAAAATAAGATCTATCTGTAAACGTTAAGTCTTTATAAATGGATCCTCTCCAAACCGTATTTTTATTATATTCATTCAGTGCATCATACTCAATGACTTTATGTTTTGGCACCATTGTCAATGGGAATGGCTTTGCATCTCTTTCACTGTTAAACTCATTTCGTGCATCGATTGTTGGTTTCACCGTTTTATAGTCTACAACTAATGGATTTCCTATCTTACGATACAATTTACTTGAATAGGATCTTTCACCGATTGTTTCTTCCACAAAAGGCCCATAGATCTTAAATCGACTTTTGGCTGTAGGTAATTCCACAATTTGTCCTTTTTCATTCACGATACCATAAGTTAAGAAATCTTCACCTTTTTTAACTTTTTCACTTTCTGGGAACTTCACAGATAAATGAGCAAGATTTGCATCATAGAGCGCTTCTTGAGCATATACAGTGCGCATCTTGTTTTGCTGATAATCCTTAACTTGAGCCTTTACCAATTCACCATTTTGAACTTCAAAAGCATACATGTTATTAAAGCTTGCATAATTCTTTTGGAAAATAGTTTCGAGATTTAATCGAGTTGGTGAATATTCATAACCCGTACGTTTCACCTGTTTCGCTAATTCATTATAGAATTGAGTTCCATTAAAGCCTAATAGCACGACAAATGCTAATTTATAAATTTTCTTGTTTTCATAAAGGCTCAGAATCATCGGTAAAATAATTACAATCGCATAGTACCCAAATATCGTAATACGCGTTCCCAATACTTTTGAAAACGGAAGATAGAAGTAAAGCAACATATTCAATAATACAAAATCAATTAGATTCTTCTGACTTGCGAATTTTTCAGTTAATTTATTGTAATGAACCATCGTTACCGCAAAAATTGCGAATCGTAATAAAAAGGGTACACTTAAAATTTTAATATGATCTGCATCTGAGTATAGAAGCAGTTTCGATAGTATTGGGATGTTCTGAAAAATTGATAAAACTGCAGGTGTGAATATTAAACGGGTCAGTGGAAATAGCACAAAAATTAATATAAACCACTTAAACGACCATTTTATCTTTGTAGCTATATAGATAACTGGAACAACAAGTGCAGTTCCATGAATAAAGAATAAAACAGCTGTTGTTAATCCCTTGATTTTCCAGTCAAAATCTCGATCTCGATTAAAGTAAACATACATCGATCCCACAATAACAATAACTTGTCTTAACGCACCCAAATTCCAGTATAAGAAAAATGTTGAGAAGTAAAGTAACGTTGCCATCTCAAAGTTATCAGAACTGTCCTTAATCCAAAATAATGCTACAAGTAGAATTGCCGTGCATAGTAATCCTGAAAAAATATGATAATTCATACCGACTGCACGACCACCAAGCATTAATACCTTAAACAAAGTTTCAATTTTAGGTAGGCTTGCGAAAGATTCATTAATCCGGTGAGGATCAATGGACTCGTATATCGTTTGATATGAAAAATAATCTGCCCCTACACCAAACCTTAAAAAGATAATCAAGATAAACGGTAGTGCAGCTACGATGAATTTTTTCTTTGAGTCTAAATGCTTCCCAAAGTATAAAAATGCACATAAGTAAATAAAACTAAAATAATACACAATAAATTCCTCACATTCATTAAACTACTACATTAATATTGGGTAATAATCTTGTTAAATACCAATATTATAATACCATATTATTATAGGCAATACTTATAATGTATCTAAGATTTGAATTTTACGTACTTGTCAAATACTTAGGGTAAGGCTTAAGCCGATTATCGGTTTCGATATGCAGCTTCAATTAAGTCATATTCATTTGAGATTGCTGTTAGGATTCCATAAGCATCTTTAATCTTTACTTCATGTTTTTCAAAAAAACTCATAATTGCGGAAAAGTACTTATATTCATCGCTTTGTGGGTAAAAGAGACGATCAAGATTTAAGGTATAGTTTTCTTGATAGTTTGTTGTGAGAATAAGACTAAACGTTTCTCTTCCCACAACTGTTTGTCTTCTTCGATAGTTTAATCCTTCATGTCTCGCTGGATCATACCCTTTATTATTAAAGTATATTTTCATTGACTCAATTGAAGCATAAGGAATTTGCTTGGTCTTACGTTTACCCATGAAGCTTAACAATGTAGCTGTTAGTTTGAATTTCGTTCCTGTGTACACCTCGATGCCTTGATGCCAAACTACAAAGTAGTCATAGTAGTCTTGGAAATGACGAAATCCTATTAAACTTACCATCCCATAACAATACCCAAAAACAAGTAGCACAACTATGATATTTGGTTTGATGGCGTAAGTCACAAAACATACAAGTGCTGTCAAAAAGACAAACACTACGAAAAAGATTTTCGATGTGTTTTGACCGAAGCGAAAGGGTATTGGAAAACTTTCCTTTCCTTTCACCAAATCATCTAAGGGAATCCCTAGTATTTCACTCAAGCGAATGAGGTTATCGATAGAAGGTAGACTTTCGCCGCGTTCCCATTTAGAAATTGATTGACGTGAAATGTTTAGCTTTTCCGCTAACATTTCCTGACTCATCTTTTGTTCTGTTCGATAAAATTTAATTTGTTGATTTATAATCATGATCACCGCTCCTTTTATCCAAATCCTATCATAACCTCATTTTTTAGCCTAGAACCGTTTGGTTGCGACAAAAAAAACTACTTATGAGTAGTTTTTTCTTAAATTATAGTGTTTGACATAAAAGTATAATGAAATACCGTTAAGAATAAATGCCACGAGACAACAACCCGTAATAATCGTGAACATTGTTGGTGCTACATCCGCAATTGTACCAAAATCATCGTGATTCACTAAACGGACTATAAGATAATATTCACTCAATAAAAACAAGATTGGAAATATAAACGATAAAGAATAGAAAAGATACCAATGTTTCATGCGTCCCGTTAAACTCCTAAAGAGATTCAACAACACAATCACAACAGAGCAAACACCTGTAATGGGCCATAGATATTCCATTTGAATCACCTCCATTATATTAACTTCATTCTATCATGTAACTAAAAGCAAAAACAAACAGTTCAAAAAAAACTGTTTGCTTTTATCCCATATTTATTTTCGTCGCTTCTTATATCCATTAAATACAAAGAAACTTCCTAACCCAATTGCTAAGTAAGGCATTTTTGATGATGCAATTCCTGTGTTAGGTAATGCCGGTGTCGGATTTTCTGACTCTTTCGGCGTTTCTTTTGGTGTTTCTTTTGGATCTTCTTCATAAGGTTCATTTGGCTTGTCTTCGGGTATTGTGGTACCGGTTCGAACCGCAACTTTTAACGGTTCAATAGTAGGATGACCATTGATTGCGACCGCAAATGAATTCCATGCAGTAAGATTTGGTGTGCTTTCCAACTTGTGAGTAACCACATCTGGATTGGTAATTTTAGATTGGAAAGTGAATTCAAAATTTTGAAGTTCCGAAAGCTCTTTTTGATCCTTCAATTCGATTTTAAAGCTTTTAATCATCTTCCAGTCCGTCACATCTGCTACGGTGATCCAATTTGGTTCAGAAGTATCCTTATCCTCGATTACATCAAAGCCTTCAGTTGTAAGGACACGATTTAAATCTTCACGACTTGGATTGGAAGAAGTACTATAAAATACATCAAACAATGTTTCATCAACACCTACTGGACCATTGAGACTTACATCAAATTCACTGTTGCGTTGTGTAAAATCTGTAATCCCACGATCACCAATATTTGGTAGAATATCCATCAATACGAATTCATTGATCACTTTCCCCGTATGATTTGTAAGGTGTAATTTATAATCAATCTTATCGTTTAACTCGATATATGCTTGTGTATCATACAGGGTATCATTTTCATTCTTTACCCATTTTTTAATCTTGAGTTGATAATCTGAAATCATTTGATAATGGTTCTGACTTTGAAGCATTTTCTTTGATTCAAATGTAGCTTGGGTTGTGTATTGATCGTAGTCAATCACAAGCGTGTCTTGAATTGTAGGATTTGAGACTGCAAGTGTTTCAAACGTATCGTTTACTTCAAGTAACGTAAATATTTTTAAACTAATGTCTTGCAACACTCCCGAAATTTCCACATCAAAAGAGTGACTTGCTAATTCATAAGGGGCCAATTGAGAGATGTTCCACTCTATATGATAAACATCGTGATTGCCGCGACTCTCACCAAGACGTTTAATCGACTTAATATTCCCTTGTGGCGTTAAGTCTTTAAATTGTAAACTCTTTGGTACATATATGATCGAATGAACATTGTCCCTAACAGCACCTACAGACGAAGGTTCATTTACTATTTGAACTTTTAATTTATTCGTACCCTTATAAATTTGTCCTTTGTATTGATCAAGGAGTTCGATACTATTTGTAACAGTTGGATGGTATGCTTCCGGATTTTCGGTTACATTAGCCCATCGGGGGGCTGCCAAGAAGTGAAATCCTTCAAACCACGCATCAACACGACCATCTGGGAATCGAATAGTGTAGTCATTTTCTGCATTGTCTTTGAAATCATAAAGTTCTCGTACTAATTTAGAACTGCTGCCGTAACTAAAAGCAGTTTCAATGTCTATCTCATTCTTTAATTCAGTGATATTATCCTTCGCATCATCGCGCCATGTATCTTTGATACTAAATGTATACGTAGGCATGCGAGAAAGCCCATTATGTTCTTGTGGTAGGGGTTCATCAATCATCATTCCAGGTACTGTTGTCTCAAAATCATATTGGATTTTTGCAATCTGTGTTGACTCTGGTAATTGATTTTGCTCTAAGATTTCTTCACGAGTAATAATTTGATCATGTTTTAAATCTTTAAATGTTGCGATAAGTTGTTTTTGACTATCATAAACATGTGCATGCAGGATAGGTTGTTCATGCAGTGGCGTCGCATCACCATAATCTGTCGTTGGGCGATAATCAAAACGTCCTGGTGCTTTAAACGATTCAAGACGTAAATGCTTATTAATATAGTAGTTCCATTTATACTCCACATATCGACCATCTGCACCATGCTCTAGAGCCGTCATCTGATGTGCATACGTTAACGTTGCCCAAGGGTATACCGTTGGACGTTTATTAAGCGCTTGGAAATCCGTAGAATGATTTCCGAATGGATCAATCGGACTAAAGTGCCCGGGAACATACCAATTTCCATCAACTTCAGGTGTTTCACTTTCTGATGGATACAAGGTTGTTTCCGCATACGAAGTATCTTCAAGAACCACATCATCAACATTCGTAAACTTCAAACGCGTTGTGACTCGTACTTCAGGAATGGGTACATCTAAAGGTCTAGGGTTCGCTTTATAATTTATTTTTAAATTTTTTTGAAATAATAATGCATCCATTTGATCTTGTTCAAGATACGTCGGTGCATCAAAATACCATATAAGCGTACGAGTATCTCGATCTACTTCATCAGGATTTGGTCCTTCTATCATACCTTGGTATTCTAATGATTCATGATAAGTTTCTTGAATCATAATTCGGCTTCCCTCTTTAATATAAAGTTGCCCTTGATCTTGCCGATCAATTTGTGCTTTAGTAACCCAAACACTTTCCATACCAGGACTTAAACCTAAAGATCCACTATACCTTGAATCCTTAAGTCCTTCATACGCTTTCGTTACTTTAAGAGGACTACTTGCCTCAACGGTTGTCGTTAGTACTTGATCTGTTTTTTCTACTTGGTCCGTGGCTACTTTCACATTGAATGTTAATGGCGTACTTGTAGGGGTAACACCATTTGGAACTGAAAAAATAAATGGCAACTCCAAATATGTTCCTGATTCAAAAATTGCTTTTGTAATCGATAATCCTTGGTCTGTCCGAGTTACATTATAATCAGCTCCAAGAGAATTTTTTATTGACGTTATGTCCATCTGAACAAACTGAGGCATCGATACATCAACTTTTAAATTGGTAAAGGTTGTATGGGCTCCGGTTGCTTTAAGTTTAAATTCAATACTGTTTTTCTGACCACTATTGAATGAATCATAAGTCATGAGTGCATGACTTTCTAAATTAAACGCTTCAAAACTTGCGCTTAACGGAATTATAGATAGAATTAATAAAAAACTCGCTAATGCAATCATCAATTTCTTTTTCATCATAACGCTCCTTTGTTTTATTATTATAACGGAAGCAAAGGGGTGTCTTACATTCACGATTTACAATCATATTGTAGATGTTGGTTCTATCTAATTGTGATGAAAATCACATCAAAAAATGATTTTCCTTAAAATATTTATATATTGTTTTTGACTTGGATAGTCATCAATCAAAATAACATCACTCGTGGTTGGGGTATTACCGATGCATAGGTCATAGTCCATCGAAGTCAGTTCAAAGTAACTCATGCAATCAATTTGAATTTGGGTCGCATCCAACTTAAATCGACACATCAAATTGTTTCGTATGTACATCGCGTGCTGAATGCCTAAATCCGAGTAGATTAAAATGCGCATTATCTTTGGTTTTTGTTCTAAAATATCTGGACAATTCATAATTGACCAATACAATAAATCATCGAGATATAAATCCGGATTGAGCGAGATTGTCTGCGAGGCGTTAAGTGATTGGTAAAAATCCCTACGAATCTTTGGATGTTCTTCATAAAATCCATGCATAAAATCTGCAATCCGATCAATAAACAAAGATGTTTTAAAAGGGTATAGATTGTAGTTATTTAAAAGGGTTTGATGAATTAAACTTATAAAATTCTGAGTATCATTACTCAGAATATAACCATGTTTGGTCATAAGTTCGTCAAGAAAAGCATCCGAAAACGACTTTGTTTCACTCGGATCGAAAATTGGCGTATGGTAGTACAGTACTTCGGACAAGCTTTGCATACAGTGAGTTCCGTCATAATCACGATAGCCCTTAAAAATCTTTGAGAAATCGACCCCTTTCACCATTGTCGCGGGTATCGCGGATAGATTACTGTGAAACCCTTGTTGCTCTCTCAATTCAGAAACCACAAATAGAGTCACACTGAATATCAATGTAAGACTGTCATAGTATATCCCTTTACAATCAAAAACTTCTTGAATCACTAATTTCGCTTCTTCTAAATTAATTTTTAAAATATCATCCAAATCTTTCGTACCATAAAGTTCTAGAATTAAACAGGTTACAAACTTACGGATATAATGCTCTTGTTCGGATACAATACTGACAGGTCTACTACCATTTCGCTTAAACTGAATTGCGCTTGATCCAAATTCTTTGTTCATCATACGTAAAGTTCGATAAAAAGTTGATTCACTAATATAAAACTGCTTCATACGATCTTCATTTAATGTTTCTGGATTCTTTACAATATCAATGAAAAGAGTAATTGATAACGACCGCATCAAAAACGTCCTTAATATCTGCTCATTGGTTTTTTGATTGTACTCATCAACATAATAGCGTCCACTATGGCTTTCTATAATTAGTAATGGTTCCCACTCCTGAGCAATTTGATCAAGGTAGGTATAAATTGTTTTTTCAGAACATTTGCAGTGACTCGACAAATCTCCCACTGATGCATGTGGCTGTGCGTCACTGTTAAGATAAGTAATCAGTTGATAGTGATTACGATCTAAGGTATTCAATAAATTTAACATAAAATCTCTCCATCTTTATGCAATAACTGTCAATAAATAATAACCTGTTCTTAATGAAAATTAATGGGTGATACAAAAAATGCAACCAAATGGTTGCAAGTATATAATTTTCCCAAAATCATGTTATCCATTAACAACTGCACATCACATTAACGAAACCTAATGTGATGTGAAAAAAGAATAAATATTGTTTAGTCCTAGAAGATTATAAATAAGTAATAAGAAAATTAGATGAAAAAACACAAAATAAATAAAGTTTTTCCATATTCCTGATTGATTGAAGTGTTCTCTAAGTTTTGCAATAAATTCTTTGGGATGTAATAAATCCCATGAATTAAACCTCACCTCACGGCCAAGATAAATCCCCACCGAAAGCAACAGAATAATAATCACTGCTGATAATTGAATGATGACTTGATCGCGTTTTTGAATGATTATGGGATCAATAATAATTAAATATCCCAACTGCACAATCGTGATATTCATCATCGTATTTAAGATACCGGACAATGCAAGCGAGGTTACCGAAATAATATCAAACCAAATTGGAACTTCATGTTCATCAATCTCTCGGTGTGTCAAATTTAACTCAGTGAGTAAATATGCTGCGTTAGGTAGCAAGACCAACCAAAGAATGGATCCCATTATAAAAATTATATTTGATAGGTACAAAATGATTTGAGAATGCGTGAGAGCATAAACATACCGTGTCCCTAAGGTAACTGCTGTTGTTATAAGAATGATCACAAAAGGGATTAATGATAATTTTAAATTCCAAATCATCGGTTTAAAGGTCTTTACAGAGTATAGTTTCGGGCGAATAATAATCGTCAGATAGGCAAAAATATTAAATAGAATCGTACTTATTAATAATGCTTTCATAGACTTCCTTTCTAAGATTTTTAAATTTGCTTCAGTGTACCATCAACCATTTCATACGTTTCATCACATTCCTCAATCATGCGAAGGTCATGTGTCACCATAATGACAGAGGTATTATATTCATTGGTAATACGTTTTAATAACTTTACCACATCGAATGCGCGGTCAGTATCTAAACTCGCGGTTGGCTCATCAGCAAGTATAATACTCGGTTTTAGTATCAGCGCTAATCCAATTGCTACTCGTTGACGTTCACCACCCGAAAGACTTTCTGGATATTGATCACGAAGCTTATCAATGTCCAACGACTCTAAAAGTTTGCGAATTTCATAATCTGCAATATTTTGCTTTGATTCTTTAATTTTAAATTGAAAGTGTTCATAAACTGTAAAAAATGGAATTAAATTGGCGGTTTGAAGAATGAATCCAAGTGTATTAAATCGCAATGAAGACAATTCATTTTCCGTTAGGTGTGAAAGTTGATGATTATCGATGCTAATAGTACCTTGTGTCGGTTTTTGTAAAGCACCCATAATGGTTAAGAGTGTGGATTTACCAGAACCACTAGGACCCACAATAGCAACAAAAGAACCTCGATTTACGTGTAATGTTACTGGATGCAATACCTCAACGCGATTTTTTCCGTCGTTAAACGATTTGGTTACAGACTCTAAATATATCATAACATTTCCTCCTACAATGATTTCAATGGATCAATCTTAAGAATAATCCGTGATGAAAATAACGATCCCAAAAGAGAGAACACAATCATTGCAATGGTTACCCCTATGGAAAGAGGCACATATGTCGCAACGGGAACCGTACTTTTTAAGGCATAACAAGTAATTTCGGATAAAATAAAACCCAGACCAAGTCCAACTCCAGTTAAAATAAATGTTTGAATAATGATCGAACTAATGATGGTTTTATTTTTAAATCCTTGTACTTTCAAGATACCAAAAATTGGTTTCTTTTGCATTGTGAGTATATACATAAAAACACCAATTATAAGCGCTGATATGATCGATAGTGCCCCAATCATTAAACCAAATGTTAAAATTTGTGCTTTGTATCCTGGTAGATTATCAATTAATTCAGCTTTTGATAAGGTCTCAAAGTCTTCACTTGAGTTTGTTCCCAAAATCACGTTGTAAAGATTGTCATCTTCCAATTCAGATCCTTCTAGGTTAGTATAAAAAACGGGTCTCGTATTATAATTGCTAGAAGTTGTAATCCCGATAATTTTATAATCTCCGTATTTAGAGATTCTGACGCTATCACCAATGTTTAATTGTTTGTCATTTCGAATGTCAGCTGAGATAAGAATATCGTGCTGTGTTTGCGGATATTCACCTTCTTGAAGTGTAACTATATCTGAAAAGTGCGATGCATCTGCACCAATCAAAATTGCATCGTCTTGCTCATCACCAAACGTAGCTGTAATACCACGAATTCGCAATGCATCTTTGACATTCCAATCCATCGATTCTATTTGTTGATTCGTAATAAAAGATGCAAGTGCATTTTGGTTTGCATCTTTATTTAATATTATTGAATCAAACTGCCATTGATCAAGAGCGGTACGATTAATTGATGCCAAACCGTATGCTAGACTAGACAGGAAAAACACTAAATAAGCAATGAAGGTCATGACGATAAGAATCATTGCAAAACGTCCTTTTTCTTTTTTTATTTCCTTAATAGCTAAATACATATTCCCTCCTTATCAGGTGATAAGTATATTCTACCAAACTATTTATCACCTGATAAGTAATTTGCCTAATGATTGTATTTGTACCCTTTTTTTGATTTAATAATGTCAGGGTGATTATATGAAATCGATAAGAAAACACATACTTGAGACTGCCCACATATATTTCATGAAATTTGGGTACCAAGAAACCTCTACTCGTGATATTGCACGTGATCTTGGAATCACACAACCAGCTATTTATCACTATTTTAAGAGTAAAGAAATTCTCTATTTTGAGGTTCTCAATGATTTTGCAATAAAAATCGGTGATGATTTAAGAAATATCGCCGAAAATAGTAATATGGATTTGAATACCCACTTAAAATGCATGAGTTTATTTATTCAAGAAAAGCATCCCATGAATTTTAATTTACTGATTCATGATATGGAATCCCTAAAATCTCAATCAATGCGTGATACGCTCTATTTAGTTTGGCAAGAAAACTACTTTCAACCGTTTTTCAACTTATTTCAACTGCACGAAAATTTACTTCGTGATGATCTTATGATTAACCAAATCGTTTATCAGTTTTTACGAATTCTTTCGACCTATATCACATCAGTTCCTAATAAAAACGACCAAGACAATCTATGTTGGATTATAGACGTTTTTGTTAGGGGTATTACATTGAGCTAAAATATAATCTGTTTTTTGAGCGTTGATTTTACATTACCGTTTATTTAAATTCACAATTTCTAGATTACAATCTATACTCCACACATAAATATTTCTCTCATTTATGGATTCGACTCATTAGTTAACTTTATAATAAATGTGGGGGATAATGCCAACTCTACAAATATTTATTCTAAAATACAAAATGTTTTGTTTTAAAATAGAATAAAGGGATCAAACTTAATCAAGTTTGATCCCTTTTAATACAATATTTCCTAAATCATTTTTTGGCTAAGAGCTCGCATCATCTCTATCTTTGAGATTACGTCGATGCTTTTTAAATACAATGAGACCTAGACCTAAAGCGATAACTCCGCCAACAGTCATAAATCGTGTTGATCCAATACCAGCTTGAGGTAATACCTCAATTCGATTATTAATCACTTTAAATTCGAAATCGTCTGGTTTCCCCGCAAAGCTACTTGGAACAATAATATCAATCGTATCCGTAACAAGTTGATAGCCTTCAAGAGTTTCAGTCTCTTCTAGAATATAGGATCCAGGACTTATATGACTTATCATTGCAATACCTTCTGCATTGGTTTTAACGGTGTTTGCTTGATCGTTTTTCATCATCGTAAAGGTAACCCCTTCTAAAGGAACATGTTGGTCATCTGTTTTGTGAATGACCACGCGTGCTTGATAGTTGACATGTGTCAGCGGATCCAAGGCAACATATGGGAATCTACCCGTATTATTAATTTGCGCATTTTCCAGTTCATGTACTGTATTTGGCAAACTAAACGCTACATTATTTTCCAAATTTAAAATGTAGTCGTCGGCTGCTTTTATCTGTGATAGTGTATATGAACCTGGACCAAGATCATTAACTTGTAGCATCCCTTTTGAATTGACATCATGCTTTACTTCATTAAGATGATAACTTCCAGAATCTAGAGGTTCATGGGAGTCACCGTCTTCTAAATTAACTTCAAGACGGCCATACACAACACGTACGATTGCTTTGATGTCAATCTTTTCGTCATTCATCGCTTCGGATGGAATAACTTCGCTTATATTTTCATCATACACTATTGCATCTTCGGCTTTCGTAAATGTAAGAACATGATTTCCTGGGCTAAGATGTGTAAGAACTAAACTACCATCTTTACCGACTATAGGTGTTTGTAAATCACCATAAGTACCTGCAACGTCCTTTTTATAAGAACCTTTTTCATCCTCAAACGTTATTTCTAGACTTCCTTGATAATTAATGTAATCATCTAAGGTAATATTCACACGTTCTGCCTCAGTTGAAGGTTTAAATGTTGGGATTTCAAATTCATATTCAAAGGTATTGCGAATTGTTTGGTCGGGAGCCTGTGTTTGGAGTAACTTGTACTCACCCGGCTTAATCCCTTTAATTGCAAACAACGACTTGCCTGTTTCTATTGTGAAATCAGTGTACTCAGGGTATGCAACCCAACCCGAATCGGTTTTTTCAAACAGGCTGAAGTGTCCCGTTGTATAGGTTTCCATTAGAGCTGGGTCCGTATTTTTGAAAACTGCATTCGCATAGTAGTTTTTGACCCCAACTTCATGAATTGGATAAACACCTTTATTTTCTGATGCAATGGTAAATGCGTAGTGTTGATCTGAGATGGTGTGATTGCCATCTCCCTTCGTTTCAATAAAATAGTAACTACCCGGTGCCAATGCACCCACATTAATCTCTCCTAAAGCATTTGTTTTTAACCCCTCAATTAACAGTGTGTTGTCTTGATAGAGATCAAACTCGACGCCTTCAAGGACGGTAGCATCTTCACCTGATGTTTTTACAAGCGAAACCGTTCCACGATAGTTTTTAAAATCTTTGAGATCATAGACCCAAGGCTCCACAGTGTGTTTTATTGGATCGATTTTAACCTCATCTGCATTAACAGTTCCCGGTACAGTAATCGTTTCATGAATTTCCGTGTTCAAGCCATAACCTGTTGGGGCTTTGGTTTGTTGGAGTTCATAAGTTCCTGGTGTTACGTATTTAAATGTTTGATTACTGTTCATGATAGCAGTTTGATTTGCGATGTTTGTCAAGCTGAATTCTCCATCCGTTAACAGTTCCACCGTCTGATTATCCCCATCACGATTAGTATAAATTAGCTCTGCTTGGGTTCCATAAATGGATACAACCTGATCGAGTTCCTTAGGTTCATTATATTCCTTCGGAATTTCAAACTTCGGTTCAGTATCCACGTAAATCCATGCTTCGTTTAATTTGGTTTCTTTGACTGCGTATGTCCCACTATGTAATTCTTCGCGTTGGCCGTCAGTTAGCGTACCTTCAGGCCCTTGGATGACCACGTGTTCGATATCAATCGATGATCCATCGGTTCCATGGGACTGTATGTCAACCGAGCCTAAATGATTCATAAACACAAGTTCCATCTCCGTTGCACCTTGTTCATCCTCACCAATTGTGAATGTTTGAGATTTTTTATTGAGCGGACGGTTTTCAGTTGTCGCGATTTGCGTCAATGTATACGTTCCAGGTCCAAGTGGCAAGTCATAACCTGCATCTTTATCTATTATCGTAAAGGTACCCACTTCATTATTATCTTTTTCAAGTTTAAATTCCGACCCCTCAATCAAGGTATCTCCAATTTTATTTAAGATGGACATTTGCATTGAGGCATTATCGAATTGAATTTCCATGGGTTCAGGTTTTCCTTCATGACTCATCGTCAAGACTTCAGGTCCATATGCAAAAAACTCTAGTGCTTTCGTATTGAGTAAATATTGACCATCAACAGAAACCTGTTCTAACTTATAAGCACCTGTCTCAAGGTTGTAGAATGTTGCTTTACCATTTTTAACCTCATAGACATCGTTATTTTTAGTACCTGAATAAGTCGTATCGTAAGCAATCCACTTTCCGTCGTCGTCTTTCTTAAAAAGCTTAAACGAGCTGTTTTCAATTGGATCTGTCGTTCCACGTTTTACGACATTTAAGATCGCAACCGCATTATAATTTTGATACTTAGCGACTTTGCTTGTTGCATCCACAGTTCCATTTGGGTTTGAATTAATTTCATGTTCTACCGTCTCAGTATTACGGATGAAACCCTTCAAGGGTTGCTCAGGTTGTGAAATTACATACTCACCAAAATCAATACGTTGATCTCCCGGTTTAACCGTACCAACCTTAAATACACCCATATCATTTGAAGTGAATTGCTGAACTTGATTTGAACTATCAGTTACTGTCATATCAATATTAGCAAACGGATCTTCTTTCGGTTTAAACTGGTCATTTGTAGTAACCGCTTCATTTTTAACTTCAAAAACAGGAGTCGTATTATAAATTGCGAAATCTTGTTTTTCAACCTGTGTATCATTACGGAAAAGACTCAATAAATTTGTTTTCTTTTCAAGATTTATATTAACCAGCTTGCCAGACTCAAGTTCATTCTTAGCAATAATTACTGAATGATCTTTATCTTTATTTCGGTTCGAACTAACAAATCCAAGCGAATTGGGTACAGAATAAGCTTTGGCAGTTCCATACTGCTTAATAATATAATTTCCCGACTCTAAATCCTTAAACTCAAGATAACCATCTGAATTGGGTCGACCAATACGGTAAATATGATGATTTTCCGGTAATCCCGATTGGTAACGATAAAGAATTATAATTACTTTTTCAATTTCTCCATTATTAATGGGTGTTCCAGCATCTAAATCCTTAGGATCTGTTTGCTGATTATCGTTGTAACGAAGAGACAATCCCAAATCCATGCGCTCGTCATCATAGGATGTGCCTGAATCATTAATATTAAAGCTGACTTCAGCTTCTACATCATGTTCTATCGCGTTCGCCCCAGTTTGGTATTCAATCTTGGCAAGATTTTTTAACGGAAGTTCTGTATCCGAGACCACCTGACCAAATGTAGCATAAGAAATGCGAATCGGCACCGTAATTTCCTCTGAAAAACTAAGGATAAAACCACTTTCGCCTGTGTTCCAATCATCTAGAAGATTATCTTCACCCTTTAAATTAACAAGTTTAAAATTATAGTCCTGAGGTTTAACAGTTTCCCAACGACCCGACTCAAATTTTTCAAACTTTAAGTTATTGAGTGTTGCTTTACCTTCATTAAGTTTTCCGAGTTCGTTATCATTATCAACAAATGCGAAAGTATGAAACTTTTCGAGTGTATCCGTAATTTTAAGATTTGACATTGCCTCATATGTTTCATTCAAAGTCAGTGTCCATTTGATTTGTTGGCGGAATCCTGATTGTGGATCATGAATCCCTTCTTTTTTAACCCGAACTTTTTCATCAAAAGTTACATTTGCCTCCGCTTCACCAACATCACCTTGGAGTCCTCCATCTGGAACAGTTGCTCGATCATAAGCAACGTGATTGGTAAAGTTTCCGCTCATGCTTACTTTTGATTTATTAGTAGAAATCGTTTGTGATGGTGCAGCATCCGTATTAATAAAAGTAATTAACTTAAATTGATAAACATATTTTGGATTCATTTCTTTATTAATATGGTAAGTAATATACTGTTCATCTTCGGTGATTTTTACATCCTCACCTACAATTGCCTCTTTAATAATCGGTTTTCCGCTTTCGTCTTTAGCTTCTGTAATATTCCCTTCTTTATCCACTGTAAAAGCCTTAAACTCAAGTTTTTCAATTTTTTCTAAATTCAATTGAGCATTTTGAAGATCGGCTTGATCTGATGAAACCAATTTTTTATCGATGCGATCTTTAACATCCATCTGAACACGATCAATACGACGATGATCAATGTCATAGTTAAAGTTGACAGTCCATTCAACACCTAAACGATTACGGTTTGCTTCATTATCTTTAACTACCTTCACAACGCCTTCTTTTTTAGGAATTGTATTATACTTCGCAACTTCACCTAAATCTTGTTGGGAAACGTGACCGCCACCTTTCCAAGTTATCTTATTACCTTCCCCTGGCACCCATGAAGCAAATATTAATTGTCCAAGATTTGATACGTTATTCATTGGCTTATCACTATGTAGTTTTGTTTTATAAAGAATAAAATAAGTGTTATCGTCTCCTTCTCCATTTCCGACTGCTTTGTCAGAATCAACAAAGTCAACACGTATATCAGCATCTTTCGTAAGATCATTTTTAGTTATATCCGATTGATGTTCATCATTACCATCACCATTAAGAACGATACCTTTAATCTTATCGACATAAGTTGGATCTGCTTTCGGTCGAGAAACAATATATTTTTTTGTACTTAACGATTCTCGATCTTCAAGAGAAGCATATCCCACTAATTTATCATCGAGTAACTGTGCAACTTGACCGTAGGTTTTGTCCGACTCACCTTCTTCAACTAAAGGTTTCGTTAGTAATTCGGTAACAGCAGCAAAAATGTTTTCTGATTCTAGTTCTGAATCATCCATGATTTTTTGAACTTCAAGGCCGAATTGTTCATACTCACGGTATGAGTTCTCTGCTGGATCAATTTTAAACAGAAGCAATTTATGCTCACTATCCATCGGTTCAAATTCAAGTCCTTCCCCAAATTTATCGATATAGGAAAGTCCTGGTAGTCCGATACGGTGAGCGGTTGTTGTGTTAATAGATGCACCCCAAATGACTTCTTTGGTTCGATAGTCAATCATAATAGGTTTTTTATCCAACAATACTAAATAATTTGTTGCTTCGCGTTCCTTTAATTCAGCTTCTGTAGGATCAGTGCCTGTGATTTCCTGTCCATTTGTAAAGGACTTCACTTCTGCGTCACCTTTAAACATGAGACTTGGTGAAGACATCAATTCATCACGAATTGTCTTACCTGGTTGATATTCCGCTTTGATTTCGTTCTCTAGAATAATACTAAACATTACGGGCTCAGATAACGTTTCTTTAGACTTAAGACGAAATTGCGCTTCTGTGCCTTCGTCATTCCAGACCACATCAAAACGACCATCCTTTTCAATCGGTTTGCCATCAACAATTACGCTGTGTTTAAACTTCATCGTGTCATAGGTTGCCGGAAGTTCGATATACTTATCGTCTTGGTCTGCACGGTATGCTTTAATGGTATCTGCATTTATTCTAAAATTAAACCCATCATTTTCCTTACGAACCAATTCATTATTATTATATCGAACATCCCAAATTAAACTGGTTGGCATTGCCTCCTCGCGCTTCTCACCTTTTATGATGATTGAATTTGGATATACTTTTTTATTATCTGCTGAACGTTGAAGTTGTTTATTGTCAAGTGACGCTGTAAGTCTTCCCAGCTGATTCCCTTCAATTTCTAATTGCAGATTATCATTGATATACGTTTGCGTTACAAAATATTTTGCGACAATATTTTTGTCAACCAACGGAATTTTAATAGCATCAATTCCTTGAGTTGATTTATTTTCAAATTCTTCTGAAACGGAAGGATGTAGATTGCAAGGTTCTAACGTACCATCATTTTTCACATTATAGTAACTAATATCCACTCTCGTCTTAACATCCCAATTTTCGATACCCGATGTTTTCACAATTTGCGGAATTGTGAAAGCAAGATTTAAATTGTTCAGCGAATGGTTACGACTTGAATTTAAAATCCCTTCCCATTTAAGTTCTAAACCTCCACTAATCTCACTAAACCCAGCTTCCTGCAGTTTGTGATCACTGCCGCCGATTGGCTGAACCGGGAACGTTTCTTCAATTTTATTTCCTGGAACAATAAAGTCTTTGATTACAAGTGGGTAATTTTCAAGTTTATCAAGTTCTGATTTATCCATTTGCTTAAAGGAATATTGATTAAACATATACTCATCGGTGGCAAATTCAAATCCTTCTTTGAGACTTTCTTTAATCGTATCTAAATCTGTCCCTTTCTTAATTTCATCAGAAATATAACTATTAATTTTGTAAGAGATTAAATTTTGGAAACGATACTGATCTTCAATACCTGCCTCTTCATTAGATATAAGTAATTCATCGACAACAAGTTTAAATGTTCCATCATTTGATGTTGGGTTTTTACGTACAAACTTTGATGTACTATAATCTTTTAAATTCTCACTAATTATGAATTGCTCTTGGGTCGCGGTAAAAAGAGTTATTTCTTCTGGAAAATCATGTTCGTATTTATATATAGCACGTTCTCCATTTTCTAAATAATGGAAATCAAAAATAGTGGAATCTGCAGTTATTTTATCAAGTGAGTCTTGGTCTAATTTAACTTTATAACTGATTTCTACAAATTCTTTGTCATCTGTGAAAATATCAACACTAAAATCTGTTGATTCATTTGTATAACTATCCATTTTCACAGGATTTTTTTCACTGATTAATTGACTCTTATACCGAAGTTTAGCGTGTGGTTCGCCTTTAAGATTCAACTCAATTTCACCTGTGAGTACCGGCTTTGTTTCATTCGATACTGGCACGTTTTCATCAATTTCATTTTCCTTAGGATTGCTCACTTCATTTGGGGGTGTCTTTTCATCTTCATCATTTACATAATCTGTGGGTGATTCTAATGAATCGATTTTAGTTCTTAATTGATCTAAAATGGCTCCTATAGCTGGATATTTTTTTCCATCAACCATCTTTAAGTCTTCATTAATAAGAATTTCATACATCACTTTAAACGACTTTGGATTAACGTCTACATCTTTAAAATCTAAAATGAATCCATTCGTTTCTTCTTTGACCTTAATTTGAGTTAAATCTTGAAGGGTTTCAGCCTTTAAGTCCTTATCCGTATGTACTGGAGCATCAACATGGGCTAGGGTAACTTCGTCGGGCACATTAAACATGAGAGGATTAAATTCTTCTTTAATTTTAATCCACTCTGAATCACTGAAATTCAATGTCAATGCTACCCTCGCTGTATAAGGTTTCGTAGGTGATTCGATCACGACATTCGATTGTTTGGAATCAATTACCGCAGTTAGCATCGCTTCGTGGGGAAGCTCCTCCTCAGGTACATTAGCAGAAATTGTCAATTGCGATACAATTAGTACGAATACTAATGCGACGATACTCACCGGTCGCATTTTACGGTTCTTCGTAAATAACATAGTGTCTCCTCTTTTCTAAATAATTTTTCATAAAATCATACATCGTACACGTGGTGAAAATGATATAGACTTTAAAGTATCCTATCATTATTATTCGTTATATTTGTGAAATAAATATCACACAAGTATTTAAAGAGGCTAATAAAAACACCTTATCAAACATATAGAGCCTTTAAATCACCATTAATACAATTAGGTGAAACATTCATGATAATTGTTAGAAAAACATTACAAATATGGCATATTTTCTTCTAAATCAATTAAGTCTTCCAGGGTATTTCGTTTCATTCTTTACAGAATCGTTGGTATGATACCTATATAAGGTACTAATAATCCCCTTTTATTGTGGAGGTCTACGATGAAACAAACATTTTTTTCGATTCTAAGCATGGTTTCTATTTTTACAATCTCTATTTCCCCAAGTCCGATGAACAATCACTCTTCACAAGTTTTTGTTACAAGTCAAAATTACCGTTCTACTCAAAGCGATCATGAACTTCCAGCACACAGTAACGGTGTTAAAACGCTACCACCCTATGGACTCCCCGATGCACCCCTCTATGGTGCCATCGCTTGTTTTGTAATTGGTTTGATACTCATTGCAAATCAAAATCGATTCAGAAAGAAAAAATAATGCTGTGAAGTCTTTTTGACCTCAAATATTTGTCGCGTCATTGAGGCAATTTTGAAGCAAATATTTGACATCGATTTTCCTTTTAGTATAAACCATCGTGCGATTGCATTCTCGCGTTTATTAGTTCCACTTTGAAAAGAACAATACGGGTCACACTTATATATCTTTACACCCAACCGCTTAACTGTAGTCCCTAATGTTTTAAATTCGAGTCCATTATCTACTGTTATCGATTTGTTTGTTATTTTATTTTCTTCAATATATTTTCGAATTTTGTTTAATGTGTAATAATAATTTGGATATTCTACTTTAATAATCTGTGGCATATTTGGGCATCGATCCGCAATCGGTATTATCGCTAAAGATTTATGTTTCTTATCGACTCTATCATCGATAAGAAATGACGATCTCGTCACGTTTCTAAGTGTATTTAGTTATTAGGCTAATTCGAATCCCCGTTTTCTTTTCCAAGTTCCATCTCAAGTGTTTCATTGTTCCACTCATTCTCTTTTTACGTTTTCTTCTCTTATAAAAGATTCTATTTTTTTGGGGGGGGGTTAAATTTCGCCTTGAAATGGCAACAGTTATATACAAATTAGTAGTAGAATGTTGCTTCTATTCTAAAGGTGTCCTATTGCATGGGTAATTTTGAATTAAACCACTCAACAATTTTCCAAACTTATAATCCAGTTCCTCAAGTATTGAGAAACTGTGCTTGTTGACAACCTCCTCTTTGTCTTGAATTTTGTCTCAGCGATGACATTGTCAAATGTAGTTAGCCTTACGACTTAATCACCAACTGTTGAACAGATATCGTCAATCAGGTAATTACCAAACTCACTTCCTCAATATGAATGAAAGTATTAAATCGATATTAAACTTGAATTTATCTTTGCAAACGCCTTATGAAATATTTTGCTATTTTTCTTTTGACCACAACTGTGTCCCACAATCTCACGAATATATAAATCAATAGTGGTGCAGATGTAATTCTAGCTATGTCCATCCATTACATAGGTTAGGTCGCTGACTCTTACTTCAAATTGTTTACCAACATCAAATTCCCTATACTCGTCTGCGTTATAAGACAAATATTTATTGGACTAGTACTTTCTTTATTTTACGTGTTCCATAAATCTTTTAACTATCAACGAAAAACTGAATAACATGCTCAGTTTATTCATCAACTCTCTCTTGGTGTCAAGTAATAACCTCCTTGTTTATATTTGCGATTGTCAGTCACATTTACAATAACACGAAGTTTTTTTTCTGTTACAATTCTATATGCATAGGTTGGAACTGACATAGTTCCGTTCTCACACATTCACACGAATAGCGTGTGGTTTTCTAAACCGATAACAAAAAAAAACACCCCGTTATTATAAACGGGGTGAAGCTTTAATAAATCTCGAAGTAGGTTCATCTACATTGTAAATTAAAGATCATTGAATTAAGGATGCGCTAATTTCTCCGCGTTTTCCAAGTTTCTCTAAGCTTATGAGATCCAACCTATGGTTTCTCAATGAGCACTTGTTTAAAATTTAGGTCTAATTATAATTCTTTTTCACCCATTCTCTTCAAATATATTTTAATTCCAAAAACTATTTGTAATACTCCTAAGAGTAAGAATGAATAATTATTACTTATTCCAGCCGGCGGAAGAACATTTTTGCTATCACTTTGATGCATTACGGATTTAGTAATCATAGTTCCTCTCATACCATCTGTATATGGAATAGCAGAGATTTCTTCTCCACCGCTCAGTTTACGATTTAATTTGATTGAAAATTTCCCAAGTATATTAACTCTACCTTTTCCGATTTCATTACCTTTTGAATCAATTATAATAACTACATCACCAGCCACTCCGGTTCCAGAAACTAATTCATCGCCATCTTTCATTGGGTTAAGATCTGGCTTATGACTATATTTGTCAAAGACTTTAAGACTTGTAGGTGTTCCTGCTTTCCCATCCGTTTGAGGTGTGATTGTAATCACTTCATTGGGTTCTAATGGTCGATCTGTTTTCACATCAAAGTTACCTTCCGAATCAACCGTACCTTTTCCGATTTCTTTACCTTTACCATCAGTAATGATGATTTCATCACCCGGTGTTCCTTTTCCAGTCACATTGGTTTCACCCGAGCCTGGCTTATTCACCGTTGGTTTATGGGCATCTTTATCGAGAACGGTTTCTTCTGTTGGTGTTCCCGCTTTCCCATCCGTTTGGGGTGTGATTGTAATCACTTCATTGGGTTCTAATGGTCGATCTGTTTTCACATCAAACGTTCCATCTGACTTAACAGTACCTTTTCCGATTTCTTTGCCGTTACCATCAGTAATGATGATTTCATCACCTGGGGTTCCTTTTCCAGTCACATTGGTTTCACCCGAGCCTGGCTTATTCACCGTTGGTTTATGAGCATCTTTATCGAGAACGGTTTCTTCTGTTGGTGTCCCCGCTTTCCCATCCGTTTGAGGTGTGATTGTAATCACTTCATTGGGTTCTAATGGTCGATCTGTTTTCACATCAAAGTTACCTTCCGAATCAACCGTACCTTTTCCGATTTCTTTACCTTTACCATCAGTAATGATGATTTCATCACCCGGTGTTCCTTTTCCAGTCACATTGGTTTCACCCGAGCCTGGCTTATTCACCGTTGGTTTATGGGCATCTTTATCAAATACCGTCTCTTTGGTAGATGTTCCTGCTTTCCCATCCGTTTGGGGTGTGATTGTAATCACTTCATTAGGTTCTAATGGTCGATCTGTTTTCACATCAAAGTTACCTTCCGAATCAACCGTACCTTTTCCGATTTCTTTACCTTTACCATCAGTGATGATGATTTCATCACCTGGGGTTCCTTTTCCAGTTAGATTACTATCACCCGTTGTTGGTTTGTCAACGGTTGGTTTATGGGCATCTTTATCAAATACCGTCTCTTTGGTAGATGTTCCCGCTTTCCCATCTGTTTGGGGTGTGATTGTAATCACTTCATTAGGTTCTAATGGTCGATCTGTTTTCACATCAAAGTTACCTTCCGAATCAACCGTACCTTTTCCGATTTCTTTACCTTTACCATCAGTAATGATGATTTCATCACCCGGTGTTCCTTTTCCAGTCACATTGGTTTCACCCGAGCCTGGCTTATTCACCGTTGGTTTATGGGCATCTTTATCGAGAACGGTTTCTTCTGTTGGTGTTCCCGCTTTCCCATCCGTTTGGGGTGTGATTGTAATCACTTCATTGGGTTCTAATGGTCGATCTGTTTTCACATCAAACGTTCCATCTGACTTAACAGTACCTTTTCCGATTTCTTTGCCGTTACCATCAGTAATGATGATTTGATCACCTGGGGTTCCTTTTCCAGTCACATTGGTTTCACCCGAGCCTGGCTTATTCACCGTTGGTTTATGAGCATCTTTATCGAGAACGGTTTCTTCTGTTGGTGTCCCCGCTTTCCCATCCGTTTGAGGTGTGATTGTAATCACTTCATTAGGTTCTAATGGTCGATCTGTTTTCACATCAAAGTTACCTTCCGAATCAACCGTACCTTTTCCGATTTCTTTACCTTTACCATCAGTAATGATGATTTCATCACCTGGGGTTCCTTTTCCAGTCACATTGGTTTCACCCGAGCCTGGCTTATTCACCGTTGGTTTATGGGCATCTTTATCGAGAACGGTTTCTTCTGCTGGTGTCCCTGCTTTCCCATCCGTTTGGGGTGTGATTGTAATCACTTCATTAGGTTCTAATGGTCGATCTGTTTTCACATCAAAGTTACCTTCCGAATCAACCGTACCTTTTCCGATTTCTTTACCTTTACCATCAGTAATGATGATTTCATCACCCGGTGTTCCTTTTCCAGTCACATTGGTTTCACCCGAGCCTGGCTTATTCACCGTTGGTTTATGAGCATCTTTATCGAGAACGGTTTCTTCTGTTGGTGTCCCCGCTTTCCCATCCGTTTGAGGTGTGATTGTAATCACTTCATTAGGTTCTAATGGTCGATCTGTTTTCACATCAAACGTTCCATCTGACTTAACAGTACCTTTTCCGATTTCTTTGCCGTTACCATCAGTAATGATGATTTCATCACCTGGGGTTCCTTTTCCAGTCACATTGGTTTCACCCGAGCCTGGCTTATTCACCGTTGGTTTATGAGCATCTTTATCGAGAACGGTTTCTTCTGTTGGTGTCCCCGCTTTCCCATCCGTTTGAGGTGTGATTGTAATCACTTCATTAGGTTCTAATGGTCGATCTGTTTTCACATCAAAGTTACCTTCCGAATCAACCGTACCTTTTCCGATTTCTTTACCTTTACCATCAGTAATGATGATTTCATCACCTGGGGTTCCTTTTCCAGTCACATTGGTTTCACCCGAGCCTGGCTTATTCACCGTTGGTTTATGGGCATCTTTATCAAATACCGTCTCTTTGGTAGATGTTCCTGCTTTCCCATCCGTTTGGGGTGTGATTGTAATCACTTCATTAGGTTCTAATGGTCGATCTGTTTTCACATCAAAGTTACCTTCCGAATCAACCGTACCTTTTCCGATTTCTTTACCTTTACCATCAGTGATGATGATTTCATCACCCGGTATTCCTTTTCCAGTCACATTGGTTTCACCCGAGCCTGGCTTATTCACCGTTGGTTTATGGGCATCTTTATCGAGAACGGTTTCTTCTGCTGGTGTCCCTGCTTTCCCATCCGTTTGGGGTGTGATTGTAATCACTTCATTAGGTTCTAATGGTCGATCTGTTTTCACATCAAAGTTACCTTCCGAATCAACCGTACCTTTTCCGATTTCTTTACCTTTACCATCAGTAATGATGATTTCATCACCCGGTGTTCCTTTTCCAGTCACATTGGTTTCACCCGAGCCTGGCTTATTCACCGTTGGTTTATGGGCATCTTTATCGAGAACGGTTTCTTCTGCTGGTGTCCCTGCTTTCCCATCCGTTTGGGGTGTGATTGTAATCACTTCATTAGGTTCTAATGGTCGATCTGTTTTCACATCAAAGTTACCTTCCGAATCAACCGTACCTTTTCCGATTTCTTTACCTTTACCATCAGTAATGATGATTTCATCACCCGGTGTTCCTTTTCCAGTCACATTGGTTTCACCCGAGCCTGGCTTATTCACCGTTGGTTTATGGGCATCTTTATCGAGAACGGTTTCTTCTGCTGGTGTCCCTGCTTTCCCATCCGTTTGGGGTGTGATTGTAATCACTTCATTAGGTTCTAATGGTCGATCTGTTTTCACATCAAAGTTACCTTCCGAATCAACCGTACCTTTTCCGATTTCTTTACCTTTACCATCAGTAATGATGATTTCATCACCCGGTGTTCCTTTTCCAGTCACATTGGTTTCACCCGAGCCTGGCTTATTCACCGTTGGTTTATGGGCATCTTTATCGAGAACGGTTTCTTCTGTTGGTGTTCCCGCTTTCCCATCCGTTTGGGGTGTGATTGTAATCACTTCATTGGGTTCTAATGGTCGATCTGTTTTCACATCAAAGTTACCTTCCGAATCAACCGTACCTTTTCCGATTTCTTTACCTTTACCATCAGTAATGATGATTTCATCACCCGGTGTTCCTTTTCCAGTCACATTGGTTTCACCCGAGCCTGGCTTATTCACCGTTGGTTTATGGGCATCTTTATCGAGAACGGTAGATTTCGTCTCCATACCCTCTATATCATTCGTATAAGGTATAACTTTAATTTCCTCATTGCCAATTAGAGGACGAGATACATTAATAGTGTAAGACCCATCATCATTGACAGTTGTTTCGCCAATATTTATTCCATTGCCATCTTTTAGAATTAATAAATCACCCGCGATTCCCTTACCTTTTACAATAATATCATTTTCTACTGGTTGTTCAATCGTTACTTTATGCTTCTCACGATTATAAACAACAAGATTTTCTTTATTACCTTTGATGCCATTTGTAATAGGTTGTCCTGTTATAATTTCGTCACCAATTAAAGGTCTATCTACTGTAATGTCATAATCTCCATTTGAATCAACGACACCTTCACCGATTTTTTCTCCCGAAGAATCCGTGAATACAATTGTATCACCTGGAAATCCAGTTCCAATTATTTTCGTGTCTCCTGAACTAGCTGGATCAATTACAATATTATGTTTGGCTGCATCGTAGTCTTCAGCATAATTATAAATTACTGTAATATCTGTTTTTCCAACTTTTCCAGATTTTGTTCCGCTAACAGTTGTTTGTGAATATCCCTCGATTGGATAGTTTTCTAAAAAAATGTAGGACTGTGATTGGATTCCTTTTTTAGTCACAGCTGGCTTGATTTCTTTTCCATCACTCATAAATTTAGCTGTTACATTCACAAATTTTGGTATTCCTGCAAACCCTTTTCCATATGTATAAGCAATGTTGGAACCATCGTATCTAAATTTACCGTTATAGATGTTTCCAGTTCTGTTCTGATCAGGAGTATATTTGTACGTACCTGCCTTGTGATCAACATCAAGATTGGTTCTAGAATAGACTTTACGTTCAACATTGAGACTGGTGTTCGAGAACTCTACAGTTTCACCATAAGTTTTAGTACTTCTATTATAGGGCGTATACGCCAAAATACCGTTTTCTCGATTTATAGATAATATAATGTTAGATTGATTCTCATTTATTTCTGCAACTTCTATAGTCATATATTTCTCTATATTAGTATTATACCCGTTGGATTTATTAAAGTTTGGGTCCGTTAGAGTAATAATATCACCATCGCTCACTGTCGAAGCATTGATATTTGTAATAAAAGCATTACTTAAAATTAGTGTCAAAGAAAAAGCTATATGTAAAAATTTTTTTAACGTTTTTTTCATTGTTCCTCCTTAATGTACTCTATAAGATTAAGTTATTCTTTATTGCATATTCATAGACTTTATAGGTAACCCCTCCCTTAATATAGCAACCTAAATCAGTGAAAAATATGACATTACAAACCAATTCTATCAAACACATAAAATATATCGACTTATCTGCTGCGATATCACTATGATTTCGTTTTCATTCATCCTAAGTTCACAAACTGCTTTTAGAAACTTAAAGCAATGTTTTTACCTCAAATGAAAGAGAGCGTTTAATGGTATATTGAATATTTAACAACTCAATTCGTGATTACCCCAAAAATTTCCAACAACGCCTGAAGCAAAAAGTGAACTCGTATTGATGGAAGAGAACCGTAAACTCAAACAAAAACTCTCGGATTCCGCGAAGAAAATAGGCAAGTAATTTATGATTTCATTAATCAGTATAAGTGCCACCTTGGCTTATGTTAATTATTTTAGCAGTGTGGTGTTGATGCCGATGATTAATATAACTATCTCAATAATATCAGCAGTGATTATTATCAAAAGAAGAAATTGGTTTAAGATAGAATTAAAGATTTTTTCATTCAACAGGCGGCAAGGGCTTAAACTTAGCAAAACCACAGTTCACAAATTTATGAATCAAGAGCTTCAGATCTACTGCGTACCGGCTAAGAATCATCTACTCTACGTCGAAGGAACAAAGCACGAACTTTTTCCTAATCGCTTCAAGACTTAAATATTGAGCAACAAAAAACATTTTAGTGTACTGATTTCACATATATCCAAGGTTTGAATGTAAAGTCTCAATAGAACTGCAGTATTCTAGACCTCTCAGACCGAAGCATTATTAACCTAAAATGAACAACCAAAGCATTTAAGTCTTTAGAATGATCAAGAAAGTCAATTTGCTTCATACAATTTCAAAGAATTTTGTGTAGAAAATGAAGTGACTCAAAGTATGAGCAAAGGCGGATGCCCTTATGATAATTAAGGAATAGTGCGATTCTTTAGAACTTTGAAATTTGTGCTTATCAACCGTTACCAATTTAATAGTGACAAACAACTTGAAAATGCTATATCATAATATTTGTTTAGATGGTATGACTAGATTAGACCACATGCATCAAATGATTATAGAATTCCAAATGAAATTAGAAATACTTAAATCTATTTATCCACCAGAGTTACAAAAAAGTTTGACCACTACAACCATACGGGTACACTAAGATATAAAAAACCATCATCATATTCCTATGACGATGGTTTTGACTCTACATATGTCGGGTAATCTCACCAACACTAATTTACAAAAAACCTCATTATAAAACATGCCGTGCAGATTGAACGTATAATAATCAATATTTGGTATAACGATATGTACCGTTAGTATACTCGCAAGAGCTTATTTCCTTCACATCTTGAATCCCAATATCATTTAGTATACATTCTTCCTGTAGTCCTGCCAGTTCAACTTCATTTTTATTAAATTTACCATCTGAAATTACCAAATAATTAAGTTCATCTACCTTCGATTCTATAAAAACAATCTGTCCATTTGGTAATAATTCTGCTTTGGAAATTTTTGAGGTTGTTTGAATACCCTTCATTCGCATGCTGTAATAAAAATCTGCGACAGACAAATTTGATTTCTTAAGATTAGTTATTATAAAATTATCGTTATAATAAAGTAATATTGGTTCTCCATCAATAATTTTTCGAATTTTTTTTACCCAAGTTTTAATAAAATCAAGAATTTTAATGAAGCTTCCCCAAAGTACAAAAACTAATATAACGTCAAAAACGCCTATTTCTGAATTATATATAACACCACCAACGAGTCCACCGAGTACATAGTTGTTTATGTGATCACTTGGACTGGTTGGTGAAATATTTCTTTTACCAAGTAATTTTGAAAAAACAAGGACAGAAAAAAAACTTACAATAAGCTTTAAAAACAGTTCGAAATAAAACATGATTTGTATTCTACTCACAACTAATAGCAATGTTAATTTTTGATAGACGTTCTACAGCGCTTAGAATGTGTTTTATTATTCGCTTTTGTATATCAAAGTATAACTCTGTCGCACAAAACTGTCCTTGATATTTTGGCGATACATCTTCTCTGAATTCACTACCTTGTAAATAAAATAGCCAATCAAAACTTTTAAAAATACTCTTAGACAATTTAATTGCAAACCATTTTTTAAAATAAAAATTGATTTTATAAAATATATTTTCTTTCATAACTACCTCTTTCAATCTAAAATTTCATTATAAGTTTTATAGGCTTAAATTGATTTTTATCTCTTCTTTACGACCATTTACAATCAGTCTATCAGTCTATTTTTAAAAAGAATATAATCTATGAGTTGAATCTAGTTTTGAACGCTATCCTCATATAGTGAAAAGCATCTCTACACTCTCCTTAATCTTTCACGAATACACCTCAATACAAAAAATAAAAAAGATACTCTGTATCCTATCAAGATCTTTAAACCCATGTAACTATATTTTTTTGCCAACATACGAAGCAATATTATGTATTACCTTTTTTTGAAAAAAGTAGACAAGATTGATTACTTGTCTACCTTTGATTTAAGAGTTCAATTTCGATTTTTTCTGATACTTAATGGAGCTAACGATGTGAGCACTAATCCAATTCCAATTAAAAATAAATTGTTATTTGATAAACCTGTTGGAGGAAGTGCTGTCGGATTCGCAATACTAACGCTTAACTCCCACTGTGCTACATATACAGTATTTTCTGTAACAGTTTCGGACACTTTAGGACTCCAACCCTTAAAGCGATAACCCTTTCTTTGTGGAGTTCCGACATATTCAGGCGTTAGACTTCCTTCTTCAATACCTCCATACACTTGATCTTTAAAACTGTCTTCATCTTGAATACCATCTCGGTATACTACTTCATATGTCTTTTTCACTTCAATATTCTTTTCCCACTGTGCTACATATACAGTATTTTCTGTAACAGTTTCGGATACTTCTGGACTCCAACCCCTAAAGCGATAACCCTCTCTTTGTGGAGTTCCAACATATTTAGGGGTAAGACTCCCTTCTTCAATACCCTCATACACTTGGTCTTTAAAGCTGTGTTCATCTTGAATACCATCTCGGTATACTACTTCATATGTCTTTTTCACTTCAATATTCTTTTCCCACTGTGCTACATATACAGTATTTTCTGTAACAGTTTCGGATACTTCTGGACTCCAACCCTTAAAGCGATAACCCTTTCTTTGTGGAGTTCCGACATATTCAGGCGTTAGACTTCCTTCTTCAATACCTCCATACACTTGATCTTTAAAACTGTCTTCATCTTGAATACCATCTCGGTATACTACTTCATATGTCTTTTTCACTTCAATATTCTTTTCCCACTGTGCTACATATACAGTATTTTCTGTAACAGTTTCGGATACTTCTGGACTCCAACCCCTAAAGCGATAACCCTCTCTTTGTGGAGTTCCAACATATTTAGGGGTAAGACTCCCTTCTTCAATACCCTCATACACCTGGTCTTTAAAGCTGTGTTCATCTTGAATACCATCTCGATACACAACTTTGAATACATCTCTTTTCACATTAGGTTTATCACTATAAATAAAAATTCTACCATAACTCTGATTATTTTGATCTTTTAGAGTTACTTCTAGAAAATCTTCGGAAAAATTAATATTTTCTATTTCTTCAGTAGTAAACTCTACGATATTTTTACCCTCGTCATATTTACCAGCAGCAATATTGGTAAGCTTAAAATGGAACTTCTTGACTGCATTATTACTTACACTTGGAACTATGAACTGATTTAAATCAATATAATATTTATCATCGATTCCTTTTTCCATATCTAATATTACTTTATGACGGTCCATGTCATAATAAAGGCAACTCTCATCACACATAGTAAAAAGCGACGAATCAACGATTCCATTACCATAACTTTTATCAAAGTTTTCATTATTTATATCAAGCATTTCTAATTGCTTTAAAGATTCTATACCATCCATTTTTGTCAGATTATTTTGTGAAGCTCTAAGATTTTTTAGATTCGGGAATACATCTAGACCTTCAAAACTCGTAAGATTATTTCCATGTAAATTTATATTTCTCAAGTTTTGATTATTGTTTTTTAGCTTACTTAAATGATCATTTGTCAGATCTAACATTCTTAAGTCGATATTTACTAACGATGGCACTCCATCAATTGGAGCTAGAGCACTTGGATTCTCTATAAAAACAGGTGAGTAATTGTATCCAATAGACAACAAAGTTAGCACGGGTAATTGCTCAATTCCTGATATGCTCTCAATTGGCGATTCGACCACCATAAGACTATCGAGCTCCTTGAAATTTTCTACTCCTTCAAAATTCTTTAGACTTTGTTTCCGTAGATAAATATTCTCTAGTTTTCTAAGACTTGCAATCTCAAGAAAAGACTCCATATCAACTAATTCACCAACAGCTGGATTAAATGTCTTAATCTCATCTAACTGTGATTGTGAAACAAGATCTGACGTTGTTAACGATAATTTATCAGCAACAAATTGAGCAATAGAGGGTCTTTTAAACCACTCATTGATAGGTTTAGTCTCATCCGCAAAAGCGAAAATTGGTGAAATTAACAGACAAAACGAAAGCGTAAGTAAAAACAAACTATTTCTTTTTTTCATAATTTTCTCCTCATCAACTACTAACATGACTTCTGAAGCAATAATAAACATCGATATAAAATTTTTACCCCATTTATTAAAAGGGGTAATAACTTATAATTCTACGATTATTGAGAATCCTACAGTTAAATATCACGCTCCTTATTTATCACTACCATAACACAAATCTTTTTTAACTAAATTTTATTTTCATTTATATCACAATTTTTCAAGCATATTTCATCAAATCCAATAACTTCAGAGCTAAAAAACACCTTATTCACGACGATTATTTTATAGACAGAAAATCATAACAAATTTGGAAACTGACCACTGTTAATGGGTCTCCACAAAAAAAGTGTCTATCCTCTTGAGGTTAAATTGGAAGCAATTAGGCTGAGACAAGAAGGGTATAGTGTTAAAGAAATTCAAAAGTTATTAAATATCAAAAGTGAATCACAGGTATATACATGGGGGTATTGGTATCGAGATGGTGAACATCATAGACTGTCACAACCCATTGGGAAACAATATAGTAATGGCTTAGGCCCTGAAGGATCTACCACCGAAGAATCTTTGATGATACGTAATGAGATTTTGGAGCAGCAAGTAAAGATACTAAAAAAGTACAAGAAGATGGAAAGGAAGTGGTATGCGAAGTATTCCTAGAACTTGTCGATGAATTTAAAAGTATCATTCCAGTCAAATCAATACGAGAGCTCTTCAACATTTCAAAATCAACTTATTATCGTTGGAAACAAAGATCAGTAGAAACAAGTCTTACTGAAAATGAAGAGATAATCATTAAACTCTGTAATGATACAACCTTCAACTACGGCTATCGCATGATTACAGGGATACTTAAAAGAGATGGATATCCTATTGGAAAGAACACGCTTCAAAGAATTATGCAACATTTCAATCTTCAGTGTCGCGTTAAGCAAAAACGTCAAAATCTCTATAGAGGAAAAGAAGCTCTTGTCGCGAATAATGTTATGAATCGAAATTTCAAAGCAACGCGTCCACTAGAAAAACTATCCACAGATATTACTGATCTTCCTTGGGGAGAAACTAACTTTTACTTGTCGTCGATTATGGATTTATATGACGGCCAAATTATCGCTTATACACTTAGAACAATTCAAGATATTGAATTTGTATCAAATACAGCCACTCAACTCCCAAAGATTATGAGTGAGTGCACAATTCAAATAATCAAAATTCGCTCTATACATCGTGTATACACTAAACATCACAACAACACTCGAATTCAAGCAAAACTGGGATTCATGTCTCCGGTACAATACCGCGAGTCACAAATCCCAGCTTATTTTTTATTAGAGTCCCACCATGCGGGGACTCTAACTTTAGCACCAGTCTTTTTTGAGAATCATTCTATTCTTAGAGGTTAATTACAAATGAGAGTCATCAATGATTGTGTCTACAAACAGTTTCATAAACGCTCTCCCATCGACAGATTGTGCAATGCGAACATTGCGATGTTCTTTCAATGGATTGTACATAATTTGCTTACCAAAGTAAGCGACGGTTGCACCGCGTGCCAAGCTTCCTTCCAATTCAACATCCACATGAACGGGGTCGGAATAAGTGCACAAGTGTGGGTGTGCAACCAATGCTAGCGTGATGATATCATCCATAGGGAATCCAGATAAATCAAAGAACTCACGCCAAATATCAATATAGACTGGAAATTTGTGAATCATGTACTCGATTACATCATTACGTTTTCCGTACGTTTCGAGATCGTATAAATCATCTCTTGAAAGCATCGACGCTGCGAAATCATTGTTTTCACAGATATCAAGTGGTACTAAAGTGATGTCATCGATGTCTGCATTAAGTACAATCTTTGCGGCTTCAGGATCTGCCCAAATATTGTATTCTGATAAAGGTGTGATGTTTCCGGCAATTTGGAAATTACCCCCAAGCGCAATAACTTGCTTGATTTCGGACGCAATTTCCGGGCATTTTTGTAATGCCACGCCGAGATTTGTCATTGGTCCCGTTGTCACAATCGTAATTTCATTGGGGTTATTTTTCACTGTTTCAATGATATAATCGACAGCATTCATTGCTTCTGCTTCTTGAATTGGTTTTGTTTGCGCTTCATTGAAGCGATCCAAACGTGAACCCAACTTATCCCGGAGTAACTCATGGAAGTTAACAGGATCTCCGTGTTCAGTGGAAACAGGTTTCATCGGTTGAGCCATACCTGCATACACAGGAATGTGACGGTGTGTAAGGGCAACCGTATTCAATGCAACCCATGTAGCCTGTTCAATATCGCCACTTGCTCCACAAACTGTCGTGATCGCCTCAAGATGCGTTTTCGGATCTAAAACACCAAAGATTACAGCTAAAATGTCATCGCCAACAGAATCTATATCCAATATCACTCTATTCATCATATTCACCTATTATCCTATCTACCATCTTATTGGTATGGGGTCTTAAGAATTGTACAATCGGGCCCGTCATAACAACTGCCACGATGGTACCAACGCCTGCTGTCCCGCCCAAAAAATAACCTACAATAACCAAGGTTAAATCGCCAATAATGCGAACCATACGATAAGCGACACCACTTTTATCCGAAATAATTTCGGAAATCAAATCAACTGCACCGACACCTAAATTAGCACGAATGTATATGGGGATTCCCGATGCCATAATCCCACATCCGATAATCATCAACACCATCCGAATACCAACTGAAAAATCTGATGGTAAAATCCCCATTAAGATTGTACTGGTAAAATCTGCTGTGTATCCGATTAAAAAAATCGCTAAAAAAGATGAAATGTTAATAAACTTGCGATCAATGATGAAAACGATGGTTAGAATAACCAGATTCATCAAAGCGGATGCATCTCCATAACGGATCCCAAGTTGTTTGGCGAGACCCAGTTGAAAAACACTTGCTGGGTCAACACCTAATTGACTAAAAATAAAGATTCCGACACCGATTCCTGAAATCATCAATCCAATTGCTGCAATCAAGATACGTATCGGTAGTTTTTTATGTTTCATAATCGACTCATTGCCTTAAAGAAGTTTTCAACATAGACTTCTCGGTTGACACCCTTTAAGAATTTGACATTTTGGGGGCGTTTTACGCCAAAGATTTTTTCTTGATAGTTAATCGTATCTACAACGGTCATTCCATAGGTTAACGTTCCTTGTGTTTCAACATCCACATTACATTGAATGGATTCAAACATTTCAGGATGAACAAGTGCTCCAATTACAGTTGGATCATGGAGTGTGCAACCTGGAAAACCTTCAACCTCATAATGATATTTACTAAAATAATCAATCAACTCCGCTGCGAATACAGATCCTTTATTTCCTTGGGCTCTTAATATTTCATTTTCTTCTCGTGTTACGTATGCTTTTTGCGTAACATCTAAACCGGCCATTAAAATCTCAATCTCACTGTTGAAGACAACTTTTGCAGCTTCAGCGTCTGCCCAGATATTATACTCAGCAGCTGGCGTATAGTTTCCAACCGTTCCACCACCCATCAACGCGATCAATTCTATCTTGTCCATTAAATCAGGTCTCATACGTAAAACCAATGCGATATTCGTTAAAGGTCCTAGAGGAACCAATGTAATTGGCTCCTTGCTTGCTTCAAGAGTACGAATTATAAATGAAACAGCATCCTCTTTAATTGGATCAAAACCACGTTCAGGGAGTTCGGGTCCTTCAAGTCCCGAATCACCATGCACTAATTCGCCACCAATTTCTAAATTACGTACAAGGGGTTGGCTCATACCGACCGCAACCGGAATCTCATGATGTCCTAATAAGGTTAGAATACGAAGTGTGTTTTCTGTAACCTTACTTAACGTTTGATTTCCTGCTACCGTAGTAATACCTAATATATCTAATTCAGGTGATGCAAGTGCCCACATAATGGCCATTGCATCATCGTGACCTGGATCACAGTCAATAATTATTTTGCGCTTCATGCTTAATGCTCCCTTCAAGTGCTAATCTCATTTTTTTCTTTTCATTTTCGCGTTTAACACGAATACTAAATACTACCAGTCCAACAACAGACACAACATAAGGAATCATTTGAACCAATTCCGTCGGAATGGAGGTTAATTGTAAAGCGTAAGACCATGCTTCTGCGAAAGCAAAGAGAATTGCCGCTAAGCTTGCGCCAAGAGGTGTTGATTTCCCCATTGCATCAGCTGCCATCGCAATAAATCCACGACCTGCTAGCATGTCTTTCGAAAACCAACTTACATAGCCCATTGACATGTAAGCACCGGCGATTCCACCTAAAATCCCACTAATGGCAAGTGCAATCATTTTTGTTTTAAAAACACTTTGACCTACGGACTCCAAAGATTGCGGTGCCTCGCCTGCTGCACGTATTCGAAGTCCCATTGGTGTTTTATAAAGTAAAATCCATACAGCAATAATAGCAATCACCGCGATATAGGCAACGACATTATGTCCCGAAAATATCGTATTCAATACAGGGATGTCCTTAATGATTGGAATATTTATATTTGGTAGTACCCCTGAATTTAAGGAACTGGTTGTGCCCTTATCTCCTGTGATCGAATACATAAAGAAGATGGTTCCACCGGAAGCCATGGCATTAAAAGTAATAAACGTTAATGCACTGTCCGTTTTGAGTTTCAGTGAAACGTATCCAATAAATAATGATGCTAGGATTCCCGTAATGACAGCAATCAGGAGACCAAACCAAGGTCCAAGCCCAAATGCACTGGACAATACAGCGACAAGTGCTGATGTAAGCATTACCCCTTCAAGCCCAATATTTGTAATCCCAGCATTTGAAGTGATGACAGCTCCCATCGTCGCAAGTAATAATGGAGTCGCAACACGAATAATGGTATCGTAAAATGAAGTGGTAAAGATCATTTGAATGTATTCCATTATGCAACCTCCTTACTTAGCTCACGCGTTGAAATATCAACGGTCATCTTATGACGCCATTTTGCAAGGAATGCGTTTGCGGCAATGAGAATGATTAAAATTCCTTCAATAATTGCGACAATTTCAGGTGCTACACCGGATTGACGATACATATAGTCAGCACCAATACGGATGTAAGAAACAAAGATTGCTGCAAGTGGAATGAATTTTGGATTACCTTTAGCAATAATATTTAAAACAACACCATCGAAACCAAATCCTGGCAACGCCATCCATTGAAAACGCGTATACAACCCAAGCATTTCAACACCACCACCAATACCTGCAACAAATCCTCCAACAAGTTGAGCTAACATGATAATTCGTGGTGTATTCATTCCTACACTTTTCGCAAATTCTTCATTATTACCAGTAACTGTAATTTTATAGCCCCATTTTGTTTTATTAATAAAGAAGTTAACCGCAATCACGAAGATTGCGACAATCACGATTCCTAGGTGAAGGCGTGTGTTTTTTAAGAGTACTGGCAAACCGACGCCGTCACGGAATGGATAGGATGCTGCATAGGCAGAATTAATATCCCGAATATAATGGTTGAAGAGATACGTTCCAAAATATAAAATAATCGTATTTAACATGATGGATACCACCAATTCACTGACATTCCACTTAACTTTTAGATATCCTGGAATTGCGGTTATAATACTTCCGACCAACCCAGCACTCAATATTGCTACGATCGTTACAAAGATAGGATGACCACCCATAAAAATGGCAATGGTTGCTGCAACCAAAGAACCAAAATAAAGCGCACCCTCAGCTGCTAAGTTAAACTGATTGGCTCTAAACATAACACTCACTGCTAAACCTGCAAATGTGAGCGGAATTGCTTTTTCAATAACCGTACTAAAGCGACGTACAGATGTTAGTGGACCAATAATTAAATCAATAATGGCTTGCACTGGATGGGGTGTAAACATTGCTAGAATTCCAAACGAGACACCAAATGCAATAACAACAGCAATCAAGAGTCTTACAATTTCAAACTTACGCAGAAATTTATCCATTTTTGTTCGTTTCATTTTAATCTTCTGCACGTTCTTGCCCTCCTGGGTTTTGTTGTGTTTTTACCCCTAACATGTAATATCCGAGTTCTTCCTCAGTGAGTGTTTTTGTATCATCGAAATATGCGTTAAGCTTCCCTGAATACATAACTGCAACACTATCACTGAGTTCTAATATTTCATTCAAATCTGCGGAAATCAAAATAATTGCTTTGCCTTGATCTCTTAATTCGATAATCTTCCGGCGCAAAAGTTCTGACGCACCAGCATCAATGCCACGTGTGGGTTGGTTTGCGATAATAACGGTCGATTCATCCAACAATTCACGAGCGGCTACAACTTTTTGCATATTTCCACCCGATAACATTAAAATTGAACGATTGATTGAGTCGGTGACAATTTCAAATTCTTTAACCAATTCTTGAGCCTGATGGTTCATTATATGACGATCGAGAATGATATTCCCTTTTTTGGTAAACGATTCAATTCGATTGGTAAACATATTATCTACAATCGACATGTGGGGTGCGGTTCCTGTCTTGAGACGGTCTTCTGAGATAATACTTAATCCACAATCGCGAATTGCTTTGGGTGTATAGTTTTCAGGTTCTTTACCATTAATTGAAAAGGAACCCTCTTGCATCGTTGTCATTCCACTCAAGATATCCGACAATTCAGATTGACCATTGCCTTCAACACCAGCAACTCCCAGAATTTGTCCGGCGTAAACATCCAGTGAGACATGATCCACAACGCGTTTCCCGATATCATTGATTGCAACTAAATTTCGTGCAGATAAACAGACATCACCACGTTCCATTGGTTTTTTTTCAATTTTCAATACAACATCACGTCCGACCATATTTTTTGAGATATCTTCAACACTAGTATCACAAATATTTTTAGAGACAACTGTACGACCATGACGCATGATTGTCACACGATCACACAGTTCCATAATCTCATTCAATTTATGTGATATAAATACAATGGTGTGTCCTTGATTTTTTAACATCTTTAATTGTTGGAATAGCTCTGTCGTTTCTTGTGGAGTGAGTACTGCCGTTGGCTCATCGAGAATTAGAATTTTTGCACCACGAACCAACGCTTTAAGGATTTCCGTTTTTTGTTTAACACCAACGGATACATCCTGCACTTTTTTGGTAATATCGATATTAAACTGATATTTTTCATTATATTCACGTGCAAGGCTAAGCATCTCTTTTTCATCGAGAAATAATTTTCCACGTGTTGGCTCATCGCCAAGGACAATATTTTCAGCAATCGTGAGTGATTCAACCAACATAAAATGTTGGTGAACCATCCCGATCCCTAAATCGATTGCTTTTTTAGAGTTTTCAATCGTAACCGCTTCTCCATTAAGTGTTATCGTACCACTATCTGGACGTTCCATCCCAAAGAGAATTTTCATTAACGTTGATTTACCAGCGCCATTTTCTCCAATTAAGGCATGAATTTCGTTGGTCATCAATTTCAAATTTACATCTTTATTTGCGACAACACCATTGGGGTAAACTTTCAATACATTCTCTAAATTTAGTAATTCTTGCATAATAACCTCCATACCTTAAGAATTGAGTTGCATCAATTCTTAAGGTGCAACACTTGTTTTAATGCTGTTTAATATTTCTGTAGACATACCGATTGCAGTACTTACTTCGATTTCACCTGCAACAATTTTTTGTTCAATTTCTTCAAGGGCAGCAATCGTTTCCGGCTTCATGCTTGATGTGAAGACATCATTTTTAGCCAATCCAACAGCTCCCTCTTTAACACCTAATTGTTCTGCTGATCCTAGAGGTAGTTTATCTTCTTGATGAAGTTTCACTGAGTTAAATAGAACATCTCCAACACGTTTAACCATCGAGGAAATAATGATATCCGCAATATCTTGTTTATTGTTATTGCTATACATTGCAGATTGGTCACTATCCACACCAATGATGTATTTGTTTGTTTCACGAGCAGCTTCAATGGTTCCTAATCCTGTAGGACCTGCTGCTGGGAATATAACATCAACACCTTTATTGGCTAATGCAATTCCTAATTCTTTCCCTTTAGCTGGATCATAGTAGTCTCCCGCATATGTTGCGACAACTTTAATATCTTCATTTACGTATTTAGCACCTTCGATGTAACCAACTAAGAAGTCATTAATTGGAGGAATATCCATTCCACCCAAGAAGCCAATCATCGGTTTTTCATCAGCATTCGGTAATTCTGTAGTCATATAAGCGCCTAAAGCACCCGCTAAGAACGAACCTTCATTTTGTTTAAAAGTTGCTGAATATACATTGTCTAAGTTTCCTTTACTGTAATCGACCGCGTTATCAATTAAGATAAATGTTTTATCTGGATATTGTGGTGCAATTTGTTGAATTGGATCAACCATTGAAGGTGATACCGCAATAATAATTTTTGCTTTTTCTTCAGCTGCATCCGCTAGAGCGGGTTCCCATTTTGATTCGTCAGAACCAGTTTCAATAACTTGAATTGGTAATCCCAAATCTTTTTCAACACGTTTCATTCCTTCATTAGCGGAGTCAAAGAAACCAAGGTCACCCAAGTTTCCATTAACAATCAAGATCACGCCATCTTCTGAAGCGGAATCCGTTGTGGAACTACATCCCACAGTCACAAGTAATAACACAGCTGCAAACAAAATTAATTTAAACTTTTTCATCGTTTTTCTCCTTTGAATGATGTTAACTGAGCTAAATCTTTATAATAGGGTATTGATGGTGCCGCTCCATAACGACTAACACACAATGCTGCGGCCTTTGATGCATCGTTTAATACCTCTTGGATTGGTTTGTTGCGACTCATACCCGCTACAAAATATCCTGCAAACGTATCCCCAGCTCCGGTTGTATCGACAGCCTTGGTTTGAAAAGCAACCTGCTCGATGATGCTTCCTTCATAGAGACACACGCTTCCTTTGCTCCCAAGCGTTAGTACACAATTTAAATCTGGGTACTTCACTTTAAATGTATCCAGAATGGCCTCCGTTTCCGTGCAACCACTCATCATTTCTGCCTCAACTTGGTTCATAATCAACCAACTGATCTTATTTAAATCAATTTGCTTTAGACTTTCAGTAAGGGGGGACGGATTAAGAACAATGGTCATTCCACGTTTGTGTGCTTCATTGACCACGTACTCCAACTCACTGATTTCATTTTGTAAAACAAGCATGGTTTCGTCATCAAACTGAGTTAAGACATTATCAATATACTCATGATCCACGCTTCCGTTTGAACCACTGTAAACGATAATGCAGTTTTCACCAATTTCATCAACCTGTATGATTGCATGCCCTTGCAAGATGTCATCCATCTTGACCAAATGTACATCAACTTCGTTCTCTTCTAAATATTCCTTAAGTACATTCCCTCCATTTCCTAAAATTCCAGCATGGCAGACATCAATGCCCGCACGCCTCATTGCAATTGACTGATTTAACCCTTTACCACCAGGATTTACTTCCAATTTTCTGACATCCTTGGTTTCTCCAGGTTGTACAAACCGGTCAAGATAGTAAACATTGTCAATATTCATTGAACCAAAATTAAGGACTTTCATTGTAATCTCCTATTCAATCAAATCGAACGCTTCGATATTAAGTTAAACGTTTAACTTAATTTAAAACTAGTATAGTTAATAATGTAAGCGTTGTCAACGGTATTTGAGTTTTTTATGGAAATCGCTTACATTATTTGTACCATCGACTTCCATAAAAAAAATGATGCTAAGCATCATTTTTCATTTCTTGATTTAAATCAATTACACTATCTCGTTCATATAACTTCGGTTTCAATACTAAGCGCTCAACGAAGTCCTTCTCTTCAATCATCCGAATCATAATCTCAATCGTACTTTTTGCCATGGCATCAACATTCAAATCAATAGACGTAATGCCTTCTGAAATATAATCATTCATCTCGAGATTATCAAAACCAACAATCGAAATATCTTGTGGAATGCGATATCCTAAAGCCTCAGCACGTTTTTTGAACCCAAAAGCATTTAAATCATTTGAAGCAACAACTGCAGTAATGTTCTGTTTAAGCAGTACTTCGGCAGCATCATAACCCGTTTTAAAATCGAACCCCCCAAAAAAAACTAGTGACTCATCATACTCTAACTGGTGATCAAGCATCGCTTCTCGGTAGCCTTCATGTCGAAAATAGCCATTCAAAGACGTTTCTCGAGTTGAGATAAAACCTATATTTTGATGACCCTTCTCGATACAATGTGCTGTCGCTATGTATGTACCCAATTTATTATCAAATACAACTTGACTCCCTTTATAATCTTTTAAAGATCGGTCAATTGTGATGGTAGGAATATTTGCCTTTTCTATCATCCGGTTTATTTGTTTTTCATGTCCATACGAATTGGCAGATGCCGCAAGAATGATACCATCCATATTTCTGCGAAAGAGCGAATCGAACAAATTGATATCATTTTCGTAGTGTTCATCCGAGTTAACCATAAGCACTGTGTAATTATAAGCTCTCGCTAATGTCTCGATTTTTTTTGCTAGGTTTGCGAAAAACGGATTTGAAAGATCCGGTATGATTAAACCCAAAGCAAATGTTTTATGTTGCACGAGGCTTCTCGCTGCCATATTGGGTGTATAATTAAGTGATTTAGCCAAATCAATGATTTGTCGTTTTGTTTTAGTTGAGAACCGTTTGGTATCCGGATCTTTCAGTATAATGGATACTGTTGCCACGGATACGTCTGCAAGTTCAGCGATATCCTTTAGCCGTGTTCTCTTGTAATTATCTTTTGTCATAGCGCCCCATCCCTTATATCGTATCTGTTTCTATTATACCTTATTATAATAAAATGCAAATAATCCTTTTATCTTCTTATGTAATGCATATCGAATATTGGCTTATGAATCATTATAATTGTGTTGCATTTTCAATTAAATATTTTGCTTCATACATTTTTATTTATAAAAACACCGCACCATTACTGGTACGGTTGAAAAATAAATTCAACTAAAGTCTTTAACGACATTTCCGACGACTTTATTTCTTATGATTAATGTAGTATTTTATGATTAGTTTTAGTGTTATTTAATATTTCGCTTAATTTTTCATTCATCCGTGTAACATTTATTGTATCTGTTGGTGAATATTCAATCATAGCCAACCATTCCAAGATATTTTTGACTTCTTCTTCATCTCCGGAAATTAAGGTATTGTTGAGATATTCATATCCGCCTACTCCCCCGACATCCTCTGGAGGGCACACACCCTCCGCTTCAATAACCGTTGCGGAAGTATCATATTGTTCGACAATTTCACTAATCACGATATCATGATCCCACCAATCACCAAAATCGTATATATAACGTAAATTCTTCGTTTTATTGTATACATCGCGTATTTGAATGCTAGCGGCATCGATTTCCATTGTGGAACTATCACCTTCAAAAAAACCTACGATTTTCATGTCATTTGGTAAAACGAACTCATATAGATGAGCGTTATTCCATCCCATAGCAGTTTGGATAACGAGATGGAGTTCATACATTGTTAAATCTGCATCAACCACAACTTTACGATAACAACGCTCTTTCATTCCTGTCAGTTCAATAACCACTAAGTACTGATTCATTTTATGCACCTCTTTTAAATTTAGTATATCATACACACTGATAATTATTAATATGTTTTAGTAGTGTTCATGTTTAGGAAATCAATAGAGCATAAACTTAAATATTTTCTTTATGTCTAGAGATAGAGAATAGGATATTGTGATGTAGCATTTCTCAAATGATAACAGAAAAGAATCACATGTCTTTCTATAAATAATGAAGTCCAAAATTTAACGACTTTGAATTAATCTAAAATCAAATGCTTCCAACCAGATAGATCGTTTTTATTCCTAAAAATGGTAGTATTAATATATTTCTGAATGTTTTTGAGTTTGATAGATCTATTTATAAAGAGGAGTTCGCTTCTAACGATGTAATATCAAAATTAACATCATAAGTTATAAAAAGATTCAGCCTGTTTTACAAACAAACGCGTATAAGCAGCATAATTTTCAAAGAAATCCCCAACATCAGTACCATTATGTTCTTGGAAAATTGCCCAGTTCATCCAATAAAATCCGGTAACCGCAAAAGTTCCAATAAAATGATGCTTGTCAGCTTCGCTCATGGTCCCCCCTGCATATTGATCAAGAACCTTCAGAATGGTTGAGTAATCGTAAGGCGAACATACGATAAAGGTCGCAAGGTCTACAGCTGGATCGGCAACCATCGCGAATTCCCAATCAATTAAATAAAAATTATCATCTTGGAAGAGAATATTAGTCGTGTAGATATCATTATGACAAAGAGTCTTCGCATAACCTTCACGTGAAACACACTCATAAATGCGCTCTACGCGTTCACTTAAATCATCATAATCTGAGAAATGGGAACGACCAACATCACCAATTTCTTGCTTAAAGTCTTGAATTTTTTGGAATAAGTCAAACTCCCATTCGCCTTGTATGTTTGCATCATGAAGGTAACGTACTTTCTCGATTACAACTTTAACATCTTCTTCGTTCATATAATCAAAATAGCGTGCATTTTCAATATAATTCGATATCTTCCAGCCCTCAGTCTGATCCATAAATACAAGACTGTTATCTAAGCCAAGTTCTTTCGCTTTCAATTGAGCATAGAACTCACTTTTCCGATTAATATAAGCATCCGTTTCAACGCCTGGTTCACGATAAACATACTTTTTTCCATCAACCTCGAATGTGTAAGAATGATTGGTAAGTCCGCCAAATAGTGGGGTAAAGTTCAAAATGGAATCAATCTCACATTCCAATGTTTTCGCAATGTTTTGTGTGTAATTATTTATGGTGTTTGCCATTTATAACGCTCCTTTTACTAAGTCCCTTTATTATATAATAAACTTTACATAAAAGAACGCTTTTAGGCATGAATTAAGCAATATATGTACTGATTCGATACAAATCTTCTACTCTGATAATTCGATGGAACTAGACCGATACAACGCACTCACATCAGGACATTCAATTGTTTCAATCAGTGCACCACTTTTCAAATCGTAGACATACTGTGTGTAGTTTGGCTTGGATTCAAAGTTCCCAAATAGAACAAGATTTTCTTTACTCGAATCATACCAATACTGAGACCAATAATGATACTGTGCGGTATCACTTATTGGCTCAAGTTTAAGATCCCGACGCTCCATAGTATTTAAATCAATCATTCGAAGTTCGTGACGTTCACTTTTAATGTAGAGCTTGTTATTGATGATAGAATTTTGTACATCACTTGTGAAGGATGGTCCAAATCGCTTAAAATCTGAGATCGACTCAACATTCAAATCCTTATCAATTACAAGAAGCCGGTCTCCTATTGAGCCAATACTATCTGAGATTGGTACATTATCCGCTATATACAAATAAAGATATAGTTTTTCTGAATCCGTGATGAGTTGTGAGGTATAGTGCCTTGATTCCAATGTTTCAGACATCTTCTCAATCATTTTATTTTCAATATTATATCTGTAGAGCTTTCGTTTAATTCCACGTTCAGAATGTTTTTGATTATGGTTATTTTCCGTAAGTACATAAACATCAGAACCAATCACTACAAGAGAAGTTGCTTGTTCATCCTCAATATCGAAAAGTTTCTCGTTGTTCTTATATATTGATGTCAAATAATTTGTAGGTTCCGATCTAAAGCCTTGGTTATCAATGAAATACAAATTTTCTTCATAAAGATATACCTGTGAATCAATCGCATTCAAAGAGGGTTCGAAGTTGTATACTTTTTCGTCTTGGTTCGATAATTTTCCCTTTATAAATTTATCGGATGATATCAGATAGTAAAAATTATTATCAATTTTTAATTTATAAAAATTTCCGCGATATTTTTTCGAGCCTAGAACATGCCCACTCTTATCGAGAAACTTAAACTCCGTGTGATTCAATAAGTTTAGAAATTCTGGTGATTTTGCGCTATGGAAAGTATCGTTCCCTAATACTATTGTTTTAGTATCTTTAAGTGCATTTGTGGAAGGTGTTGAAGAACAGCCTGCAATAAGTAATATCATTAGAATACAGTAAGATAATTTTTTCATGATATCTAGTACCGTGTTCTTTCAAATAAACTTCTTTCCAGAATATCCTTTGGTGAAAGAAACTTTCCAGTCCGTATTGATCTTATAGCTATCATTTCTTGGTTAAATACCACCATTATAATAATCCCCCTTTAATAAAAAAATGATACCAAATTCATTATTGATGCACAAGAAAATCGTTGGCCACCTGAACATCGTTTATCTATGATTCATATCAACGAGCTTAAAAGAGTCGATGCACCTACCGATTCATCAAATAAGAGTTAAATCATTTCTCAAAAAATCACTTTTGGAACTGAAGCACAATATTAAAACTACTCTCAATATTTTTGAGACTTTAAACGTTCAATAACCGATTCTCGATTGAACATACTTGTTGAAATTAGAGTTTGAGTAATCAGTATTAGCGTAGAACCAATAATTGCGTACAAGAGATAGTCCAATCTAAAGTTAAATTCAGGCATCCAAATCACTTTTCTTACAATTGCATACAGTCCATAGGATAGTCCAAAACTTAATACGATTGAGTAAACAATCACTTTCCCTATTGTAAATACAGATTCGTAGAGTAACATCTTACACATGTCCTTGCGTGTCATTCCCACTGACTCTAGGATTGCATACTCGCCTTTGCGTCTATCCTGTTCAGATATAGTTGTATTAAGAATACTCGTAACCGTCATCAAGAGAATCAGACCCATCACTGAAAATAATATTTTTACGATAACATCATAAACATTCTTATCTTGCGTATAGTCTGAGGCTAAGTTTCTAATAGAAAATATTGGCTTCATTCTAATAAGGCTTGTTTCAACTGCATCCGCTTTTTCAGTCTCAATCAACAAACTCCTATTCAGTACAAACTGATAAGGGCTCTCACTCTCAATTCTATCAAACAAAGTTTGGGATACAATATAGTTTACTAGTACCTCACTACGAAAGATCGACTCATTATAGAAAAATTTGAGCACTGAGGATGCACCATCAAATGTGTCAACCTTTAAACCGATGGGATACTCTGATGTTTTTGACATACTTTTCCCATCTGTTCCATCATATGTATAAAAATGGACAAGATCACCAACTTTCAAGTCAGTTAAATGGCGAGATATCTGCATTCTTCCGTTATTATAGTCTGAAATGACGCCTTCAAAATAATCGTTTACCACAATTTCATGAAGATTAACGGAGGGATATAATGTATTGAAATCTTTGTCATCTAAAACGATTATTTTATGTCTCAATAAATATCTCAATTCTTCATCAAATACATCATTGTGATGCCAAATTCCAAGTCGTCCTGATTCTGTTGTCACCTTAAACGTCGAACTTACGTCTTCATTTTCTTCAATTTGACTTCTAATGTCATCAAAAGCGCTCGAATCGATATTCTGTTTTTCAATTTGAATCGCATAATTACCATGATCTAATTTTGCAGAGGCTAAATCTAGGGAAGAAGCCAAGAAAGAAGCAATCAATACCAACGATACAGTACCTATTATCAAAGAACGTTTAAGACCCAAGTATTTTTTTCGATCTCTAACCGTATTTTTATATGACAAAACACCTGCTTGCCCAAAAAACAACTTGATGAATCTTGTTTTTTCTTTTTTCTTATTGATTGTTATCCGCTTGCTTTCACGTATCAATTCAATAGAACTCTCTTTAAATATATTTCTTATAGAACGAAGTAATGGGATATAAACAACTATAAATGAGACTATAAATATTCCTAAAATTAGCTCCATTGTTAGAGTTGGCTTCGCAAATTCCATAATATTATATCCAAATAGGGACGTGTTAGATAATATGGGATAACTCATGTTAAAGATTCCTTGAGACACAAGAAACCCACCCATCAATCCTATAACAACACAAGGAATTGTGGTCAGAAACATCTCAAAAAAAAGTGACCTTCGTATCTGATTTTTAGTTGCCCCAATTGTTGATAGGAGACTTAAAGATTTTGCTTTACTTTCAAGGCTAATGTTCAGGGTGTTATAGAGTGTGAAGATTGATGTTAACGTGAATAAACCCAATAGAACACTTGCCATTACCACTACAACTTTCCACATAATATTCTTATTGTCGCTTAGTCCTAGTAGTTCATTACGAAAATCGTTAAATACTACATCTTCATCTATGAGATTGTTAGACTCCATCATTGAAATAACCGATTTCTCAAAAATCTTTGTGTCATTTTCGAATTGAACATAGACTGTATTGTCATATGACATCATAGCACTCTTAGTTTGATTGTCGTATGCATATTGTCTATCTACAACACCAACAATTGTAACTGCCAATTTTGAGCCATCTGCCCATCTTACATCGAGTTTGTGACCTATAGGATCATCTAAATTCAATGCCTCAAGCATCATTTCAGAAACGTGCATTTCCTCATTGTTTTCTGCCAATCTTCCACTAAGAAGCGTTTGCTGAGAACCTTGTTTGATGAAAGAAAAATCTTCATTATGTAAAGCATAAAGTAAAAAAGTTTGGGGGCTATGTTGTTCAGCATTAAAATCAACCGCCGTTATATCTCCAACTTTTGATGCATACTCATACTTAACAATATCTTCTCCACTTTCAATCAATGCATCCACATCTTTTACATTTCGAAAGTAGACATTATATTGTTCACCGTATTTAAGCGACGATAACTTGTAACTACTATAAAATCCTGAAAATGTTGCGATCACGGCCGTCATAAGACTCACTACAATCATAATGGACAACCATGACATTAGTGTTTGCTTCCAATATTTTTTAAGGTGTCTATATTGAACTTTTAGAAGTGATTTCATCGTATTCTCTCATCTCTAATAATGCGACCATCTTCTATTTCAATAATTCTTTTGGCCTGTGATGCAATAGTTTCATCATGAGTAACCATTATGATTGTTTGTTCGCTCATCTCATTGGTTTCTCTAAGAATTTTAAAGATTTCCTTAGATGTTTTTTTGTCTAAGTTACCCGTTGGCTCATCTGCAAGAATCAGAGTTGGTCGATTCATGAGCGCTCTTGCTATGGAAACACGTTGTTGTTGCCCTCCAGATAATTGACTTGGTAAGTGGTTTACACGATTCACAAGTTCTAAGGACTTTAGAAGTTCTTCCAGATGGATTTCATCAATGTTTTGATTGTCGAGCTCTAAAGGAAGGATAATATTTTCCTTTACATCTAATAATGAAATTAGATTGTAAAACTGATAGATTAAACCTATATGACGTCTTCTAAAAATCGTGAGTGCTTCTTCACTTAATGCTCCAAGATTGGTGTTATCCAATCGAATAACACCACTGGATACAGTATCAACACCTCCAATAACATGGAGAAGAGTCGACTTTCCGCTTCCACTTGCACCCATAATTGCTATAAATTCTCCACTATCCACAGAAACAGAGACGTTATCAAGAGCCTTAATTTCTGCGTCGCCTTGCTTATACGTTTTTGAAACATTTTCCAGCACTAATAATGACATAGTATCACCTCACTTTTATTATATATTTCATGAGAGTGTTATAAGTGATTTATTCGTCACTTAGTAGGTATCCTAATTTCAAACGTATTTTTCTCAATAATTCGAACCGAACCGCCTTGTTTTTCGATTATTTCCTTAGATATTGCAAGTCCAACTCCAACACTCTTGGAGCTAACACTATTTGTTTTAACGAACCTCTCAAAAACTTTTTCTCTAAGTTCCGTCGCGATTTCTTCACCATCATCAGAGATCATAATCTGTGTTTCAAATACATTTTCTTCAATTGTCATGAAGATTGTATTTTGGGCATATCGTGTTTTATTATCAAGTATATTAATGATTGCTTCTAAAAACCACTTTTCATCTACATATATTGTGTTTGCAGCTACTCTAGTTTCAATGCCGAGCTCATTACTTTTTGATGATATATTAAGTTTCAAACTATTCACAAATTCATGAGTATTAACGTGTTTCTTATCCATTTCAATTGTATTTGATTCCAAGCGAACTAGAAGTAAAAGTGAGGTTATCAATGATTCTAGTCGCTCCAATTGTTCTTGATTTTGAAGTAAGAAATCATTATCTGGTGATTCATCTCGTAAAATGTCATTAGTAAGAAGTAAGGAAGTAATGGGTGTTTTAAGTTGATGAGAGATATCAGTTAACGACTTCTTCAGAAAGGTATTGTTGGCATCTAAGTTTCGATTCATTGTCTTGAGAAGAACGGTTATTTTATTGAGTTTTGAATGCAGAATTGATAATTCTCCTTCTTCATATGTGTTGAGTTCATAGTCGTGACTGTTATCATTCAGACGCTTTAAATACTCTGTTAGTTCTTCTATCTCTCTACTCCGATACAAGAGATATCGATACACCAAAATCAAGATACATAGAACCCCGACTAAGATACCAACATATGAATTCATGAAATATGCACATAAAAAACCAACAGATACCCCTAAGATGATACTTTGTGCAAAAAGATGAGCAATTTTCTTATCTCTGAGTATTTTCATGCTTGTATCGGTATCCTTGTCTACGAACGGTAACAATATCTAATTCTCCATTAAACTTCTCCCTTAAGCGTTTAATGGACGCTGAGAGCGCATTATCATTCACATATTCCATAGAGTCCCAAATCAATTCGTAGAGATCTTCTCGTTTAACGATTTCATTTTTATGGCTAATAAAGAATAAGAGTAATCTATATTCTATAGTTGAAAGATTAATCATCTCATAACCAAACTTCACGATTCCTGATTGCATATCGATACTCATGTCACCGTCTATAAATACATGCTTTTCATGTTTCTTTAAAAGCTTTTGTAATCGAACTAAAAGTTCCTTTGATTTAAAAGGTTTAATAATATAATCATCACCACCACGAGTCAGGCCTTCAACTATGCTATCTTCTTCATTTTCAACACTTAGAAATAGAATTGGGGCCTCACTCTGTTGCCGAATAAACGTACAAATATCAAATCCATTGCCATCTGGTAGTCGAACGTCAAGAATATGAATGTTGTATTGATTCAATCCAAGAAAGCGTTCAGCTTCTTGCACAGAAAATACAGCATCAACATGATAGCCTTCTTTTTCTAAGATATATTTTAGACTTCGAGATATTGCTCGATCATCTTCTACAAGTAATAGTTTCATATAGTTATTATACTATTATTTTTAACATAAACCATCGCATTTCTTAATTTGAAATTCAAAAAAATAATACTTCTAAAAAGAGTTTGTTATGTTCATACAAATCGTTGCCTTATTAAGTATCGTATCTTGAATACTTATTCATCAAACAATAAAAAAAATCTCTTTTTAGGAACAAAAAAACCACTCATTGAGTGGTTTGTCTTATCGGTTTAAATGGTGGCCCCAGTCAGAATCGAACTGACGACACACGGAGCTTCAATCCGTTGCTCTACCGACTGAGCTACAGGGCCATTGGTTGCGGGGGCCGGATTTGAACCGACGACCTCCGGGTTATGAGCCCGACGAGCTACCAGTCTGCTCTACCCCGCGATATGTTTAATGCTATGTCATTATAGCATAACTGGTATATAATGCAACCTTATTTCGTAAAGAAATAATATGGCGGAGGAGGGGAGATTCGAACTCCCGCACGCTCTCACGTCTGCTGGTTTTCAAGACCAGTCCCTTCAGCCACTTGGGTACTCCTCCATAGAGTTTTTTGCATTTTAATGTAATTAAATTCCGATAATCCTAAGTGTCAAATTGGTGGACCCTGTAGGACTCGAACCTACGACCAACCGGTTATGAGCCGGTAGCTCTAACCAACTGAGCTAAGGGTCCGCTACATCGGTATTACGCTTTTCAAAATAGAAATGGTAGCGGGTGTGAGATTCGAACTCGCGACCTTCCGGGTATGAACCGGACGCTCTAGCCAACTGAGCTAACCCGCCATAGGAATATTTAATTTTAATAATAAATTGGTCGGGATGACAGGATTCGAACCTGCGACCCCCTGGTCCCAAACCAGGTGCACTACCAAGCTGTGCTACATCCCGAAAATTGGCGCGCCCGACAGAAGTCGAATCCATAACCTCTTGAGCCGTAATCAAGTGCTCTATCCAGTTGAGCTACGGGCGCATATACATCGATTTAAATTAGAACTCCATCAATAAAGTAATGGTGGGGATGAAGGGACTTGAACCCATACGAAGTTACCTTCAACGGATTTTAAGTCCGTTGCGTCTACCAATTCCGCCACATCCCCATTACTGGAGGTTCCTATCGGATTTGAACCGATGATCACAGAGTTGCAGTCTATTGCCTTACCACTTGGCTAAGGAACCATTAACTGTGTCGCGACACATTAACTCGACGATTGTCTTTGTTGTTGTCGTTTCTCACTGTGCTTTTACATTATACATCATCAGTATAGAAATGCAACACTTAAAATACAAAATAATACATTTTTTTTAAAAAAGATTTAATTGTTCCTTTAATTCAACAAAAAGGGCCTTTTTAGCCCTTTTTGATGCGTTTTATCGTTATTTTGTTGCTTTAATTCTTTGCCAATAATCAGAAAGAATTACTTTCATCTCTTTGTCGTAGAAAAATTCTTCGTCCTTATCATAACCTGTGCGTGTGACATAGGAATCGATTCCGTTGAATGCACCACCAGGTCCAGTCACATCATCAATCACAGATTGAATCGGACTTGTATAACCAATTTCTTCAGTGATGCGTTTTGAGACATCTTCTGAAATCATAAAATCAATCCATTTGTGGGCAAGATCTGGATTGGGTGCGTCAACAGGAATGACCATTGCATCCACCCATGTGTTTGTGCCCTCAGCCGGGGAATAAAAGTCCATATCAGGGTTTTCAAGTAAAATTGCATTCGCATCCCCTGAATACATAACAGCAATGTCCTTAGCACCACCAATCATTTGATCAATGATTTCATCGGTACCGTAAACGGGATCCATCGTTTGTTTCATTTCAATTAACCAATCATTCGCTTTTTTGAGTTCGTCTTCTTGTGTCGTATTCATTGAAAAGCCTTGTGCTTTTAATGCAATCATAAAAGCATCACGTTCTGAATCATAAAAGAACAGTTTGCCCTTATACTTTTCATTCATTAAGATATTCCAACCTTGAGTTTCAAGATCTTTACGGTCTACTGTGTTCTTATTATATAGAATCCCTACATTTCCCCAAAAATAAGGAACCGAGTATTCGTTATCAGGATCCATATGACGCCCTTTAAGGCTTGGAATGATATTCTCATAGTTTGTAATCTTTGAGTAATCTATTTTTTGAAGCATGTCTTCCTCACGCATACGTTGCGTTGTGTAGTCAGAAGGAACAATCACATCAAATTTTGAACCGTCCTGGAGTTTGTTGTACATTTGTTCATTTGAAAGAAATTTTTCGTAAATAACGCGAACGTTATATTTGCTCTCAAACTCTGGAATCAATGATTCATCAATATACTCTCCCCAGTTATAAACGCGGAGTTCTTCTTTGGGTTCTTTTGCGCCACATCCCGTTAATACAAGAAGTGATGCAAGTAATGCTACTAAGATTTTTTTCATGAAACAGCCACCTTTCTTTTACTACGTTTCAGAATTGGTAATACATTTATAATGATTAAAACAACGGTAATAATCACAACAATAATTGTTGAGAGGGCATTGACTGTTGGATTAATGCGTTTCGACATTTGATAAACAAGTATTGAGATGTTACTTACACCATTCCCGGTCGCAAAGTATGAAATTACAAAATCATCAAACGACATTGTAAAAGCGATTAGGGCTCCCGAAATAATTGCAGGTGTTAGTTGCGGTAAAATTACCTTACGAAGCGCTACCGTGGGCGTAGCCCCTAAATCCATGGCAGCATCTGCCAAACTTGGATCTAATGACTTTAGCTTTGGTAAGACTGTAAGGATCACATATGGGGTACAGAAGGTTATATGCGCAACAAGCATAGTACCAAACCCTTTTTGAAGTCCCTTCACAGATGCAAACAGAAGCATAAAGCTAATTGCCGTTACAATTTCCGGATTAAGAACTGGAAAGTTATTTATAGTCAAAATTGATTTCTTAAAAATTTTCTTATGTTTACTCAAGCCAATCGCAGTCATCGTTCCAACGACCGTTGCGATAACCGTTGTAATTAAGGCAATAAAAAGCGAGGTTCGAACAGCAGCAGTAATATCGTTACTCTGCGAGAGTTTTCCATACCATTTTGTTGAGAATCCCGACCATGATGTTAACGATCGTGAGTCATTAAAAGAAAACACCATCATGACAAGAATCGGTCCGTAGAAGAAGATGAGCATCAGGATAATACCCAATGGCCCGATCCAACGATTTTTTTCTTTCATTAGATTTTTCCTCCTTTTGGTTTTGATTCATCGTATTCACGATCAAATTTATTCGCAAAATGCATTGAGAGCATAATAAGGACAGCCATGATTAATGAGATAGCACTACCGAAATTATAATCACCGATGTTGATAAATTGATTTTCAATTAAGTTACCAATCAAGACATAACTTCCGCCACCCAAGAATTGAGGAATGACGAAGGTCGAAAGTGATGGTAAGAAGACAAGCGTAATCCCGGAGATTACCCCAGATAATGATAAGGGGAAGACAATCTTACGGAACGTTTCAAAACGATTTGCTCCAAGGTCATAACTTGCCTCAATCAGTGACTCGTCCATTTTCGCTAAAACATTATAGATTTGCATAATCATAAAAGGCAGGAAATTATAAACCATCCCTAGGATAACCGCAAAATCTGTATTCATCATTTTAAGTGGTGCAATCCCAAACAACGCAAGGAAACTATTTATCAGCCCCTTGTCTGAAAGAATACTAATCCAAGCGTACGTCCGAACGAGCATATTGATCCACATCGGAATGGTTACCAAGAGAATCAGGAGTGTTTGCATCCGTTCTGAACGCCGTGAAATAAAATAAGCTAAAGGATATCCTACTAAGAGACAGATGACGGTTGTTATCCCTGCAATTCTAAATGAATCAAGAAGTACTTTTAGGAAGACGGGATCAAAGAATTTTTTAAAGTTAATAAGACTAAACTGGAATGGAATCATTTGGTTCCCTACGGTCGTAAATGCATAAAATACAATCAAGAGCATTGGTACAACAATAAATACGGACATCCAAACTACATAGGGAATAACCAGTGGTCTATATTTCTTCATTAATACGACTCCATTGTGTACATAACATGGATGTCTTCAGGGAAGAAATGGATGCCGACTTCTTTTCCTTCTTCTGAATTATCCGTTGTATGAATGATAAAGTCACGATGCTCTGTTTTAACGACAATTTCGTAATGAACACCCTTGAATAGAATCGACTCAACAACACCCGTTAATTTTCCAAGCTCCACATCAACAATATCAATGTCTTCAGGTCGGATTACGATATCTACCACTTCATTATTTGAGAAACCTGCATCAACGCATTCAAACTGAACACCATCAAATTCCACAAGGCGATCTTCAATCATCGTTCCTTCGATGATGTTTGAATCTCCGATAAATGTTGCGACAAAACGGTTTTCAGGTTCATTATAGATATCCATGGGTTTCCCAATTTGTTGGATTTCCCCTTCATTCATCACGACAATTTTATCTGACATGGTCAACGCTTCTTCTTGGTCATGTGTAACATAAACAAAAGTAATACCCACATTTTCTTGGATTTCTTTAAGTTCACGTTGCATTTCTTTACGCATTTTTAAGTCCAATGCCCCTAAGGGTTCATCGAGTAGCAGTACCATCGGTTCATTCACCAGCGCACGCGCAATCGCAACACGTTGTTGTTGTCCTCCTGATAAAAGTGTTACAGGACGGTGTTCAAAACCGCTTAACCCTACAAGATTCAACATCTTCTCAACTTTTTGCTTAATAATATCTTCGTTTGTTTTCTTAATGCGAAGACCAAATGCGATGTTGTCATAAACATCCATGTGTGGAAAAAGTGCATACCGTTGAAAGACTGTATTAATCTCACGTTTATAAGGAGCTAACTTCGAAATCTCAATGCCTTCGAAATAGACTTCACCAGAACTTTGCTCTAAAAATCCACCTAAGATTCTTAAAAGTGTTGTTTTTCCACAGCCAGAAGGGCCAAGTAGCGTCACAAACTCATTTTCAAAGATATCCAAGTTGATCCCTTTTAAGACAAGTTGATCTTCAAAGCTCTTCACAATATTTGTAAATTGAATTAATGCTTCCATATTCTTCCTCCTTTAAAATACAGGGGGTGTACACACCCATATCACACGTGCTCGTTGTTGATGTTCATTAACCAAGACGTGATTACGATTTCCTTTTATGTAAAAAGTTTGTCCTTTTGAAATCGTTATTGTTTCATCTCCATACCTTAATGATACCTTACCTTGGAGTACATATCCAAATTCTTCCCCTTCATGCGGTAAGATTTCATTGGATTCACCACCTGGCTCGAGTTCTAAAAGGATGGGTTCCATCTCGTTTTTTTGCGCATTGGGTACAATCCAATGGATTGTCGAATCATCGCGTTCATCAATAAAATAATCATCTGCAGTAAATACAACTTGCTCAGCAGACTCTTCTTTAAAGAAGACTGACAAATTCGTGCCCAGCGCCTCCACGATATCGTTAAGTGTTGCAATGGATGGGGACGTTAAGTCATTTTCAAGTTGTGATAAAAACCCTTTGGTTAATTCACTACGGCTTGCGAGTTCCTCTAAGGTCAGACCATTTTTTGTGCGCAACTGTTTGAGTCGTTTTCCAATTTCCATAGTTCCTCCCTTGTTTAGTGTTGGTAAACTTTTATATTAGTAAGTATAAACACAAACTAATTATACATAATGGTTTCTAAAATGCAAACGAATTAATAGAAAAAATGTAAAAATAAAAAGACCAACGGAGTGTTGGTCTTTCTTTGGTTTAAGATTGCGTTTATTGTGCTGAACGAATAAATTTTTCAAGCTCAGGTTTTGGTAAAAATCCTGTCTTGCGTCCAACAGGTTTTCCATCTTTAAAGAGAATTAAAGTAGGAATTGACATAACGTCGAAACGTTGTGCTAGTTCGCCTTCTTCGTCCACATTAACTTTTAAGATTGTTGCTTCATCTGCCATTGTTGTTGAAAGTTCTGTCAAGATTGGAGCGATCATCTTACATGGTCCACACCAGTTAGCATAAAAATCAATAAGTACTACGCCATCTTTAACGGCTTCATTAAAATCATTTTTTGTTATATTTTTCATTTGATAGTGTCCTCCTATTTGCTTAGTTATTATATCACAAGTATTTCATATGTACCTTAATATGCTCACAGAGCATTTGGAACACGTAACTTAAGTTTTCCATCTAGAACACGTGCATGGACGGTTGAATATTCAAAGACTTCACCATCACATCCTAAAGCTACAGTTTGATTGCATTGTATCTTAATTTCTTTCGCTCTAAAGCTTGTCACGACATCAAGATCCAAATGCTCTCCCTTATAATACATTGGCAGCAATTTAGGAAGACGTCTTGCTGGTACATCTTCTACGATACAGACATCGAGTGCACCATCATTAATAATGGCTTTAGGTGCGCTTTGAAATCCATTTCCATACCAACGACCATTCATAACCGAAATGAGAAGGGCATTGTGTTCGCTTTGGGTACCATCCGCTTCAACTATACATTGGATGGGCTTTTTACGAATAAGTTCGTAGATTGCATAATAGATATAAATCAATTTGCGAGGAAACCATGTTTTACGAACTGCATTTACATCACGATTAACTTCTGAATCCACACCCATATTCATACAATTTAAAAAGCGGTGACCGTTGGCTTCGCCAATGTCAATGTGTTGTACAGACCCGTTAATGGTATCTTCAAGTATTTTCTCAAGGGGATGGTTATAGTTGATCATCCGCCAAAAATCATTACCGGTACCTACAGGTATAATTGCTAATTGTACGTCTAAATCTAAACCGTTAAGAATTTCATGTGCGGTACCATCGCCACCTACAGAGTAAATAACGACATCATTCCCATGATATTCTTCCGCAATTTTTTGTGCGTGATCTGGATATTCTGTATAACGCAATTCATAGTTGTCTTCTTTGTCTTTAAAGTTATTGTCTATCCATGCTTCGACGTCACGATAACGTCCTACGCCTGAAGTTGGATTAATGATAAATACGTGTTTCATGATTTCGACCTCAATTCACATATGTTTATTATGGTACAGATGACCTAATAATACAAGAATGAAAGCCTCTATTTTCATAGAGGCCTCACGATTCTTAAGTATTATAGCGAATATTTTATATTTTGTGTTACCCATGTGCATCCAATTTATTCATTGGAATTCTGATTTTCGGGTTTCTCCGATTCTATTCGAACCGATACAACGATATTGCGATGTTCGCCTTGGTAAAGACCTGGACGAATACTTTGCGACTCGATGATCGCAGTGGTGTCCCCGGATGGAATGGCTTCAATGGTAAATCCATTTCCATTCGCCCATGCGATTGCATCGGCTACCGTATCTCCAATAAAATCAGGAATTGTAACACCTTTGGGTTCTTCAACCTCTGATTTCACGACTATTGTAAGTTCAATATATGTTTGTTTTTGGTGATAATCTCCAGGTTCTACACTTTGATAAATTATTTGTCCATCACTGTAGTAGTCTTGATAAGAATCTGAATTTTGATCAATCTCATTGAAAACGACCGTCACGCCATTATTTTGAGCCCAACGTTTAATCTCACTGCGTGACATTGATGTTAGATCAGGTACAGCATTTGAACGCTCTGTTTCTTTATCTTTGTCTGTATCTTCAAGACGTTTCGGTACGACATCACCTGGATAGTAGAGCCCTTCCACATTTTGACTTGGATTAAAAAGCGCTGAACGATACGGTTTTGATTGTTTGAAACTAAATGTCTTAACATCTAGATGATCCGCGTCGTGTTTCAAGTTATCGCTAATGACATCACGCGCTACTTGGACATCGCGCATATATGGATGGGAAACATATTTTCCACTGTAGCCATCATCAATAATTTCCCCTTCACCTTGAAGTTGGGTCGATACAATTCTAAAGGTATTATACGGAGATACCGGTGATTTCTCGATATTTTGTAATGCGTATCCCATAAGCGATGTAATATCGTTTATGGATATATTCATTTGAATATTATCCTTTGCGGCATCCAATACATTCACAAGTGTATTCACATTACGTGTACTTAAAATTTGATTTGCGAGTTCTTTAATAACATATTGTTGATTCATTTGACGAACATAATCACCACCGGTAAAGGCATAACGTTCACGAGCAAAGGTAATCACTTGCTTTCCATCCATTTTTTGTTTTCCAGCTGGAATCCAAATTTCATGGAATTCTGATGGATCTTCTTCTTTAGGCAATGATCCCCCAAATGCAATCGGTGATTCTAGTTCAAGTCCGCCTAATGTGTCGACTATTTTCACAAGCGCATAGAAATCTGTTTCAAAGTAGAAATCAATATTCACGCCCATAAAATCTTGAACCGAATCAATGAGACATTGACGGCTAAATGCACGTGCATGGGTAATTTTATCGGGATAATTATTCTGACAAGCAATCGGTAGATAAGAATCACGTGGAATGCTTGTCATGGTGATTTTAAGTGTTTCAGGATTAAAAGAGGTTAGGATGATGGAATCAGCGAGTTCTTCATTAACCCCAATCATTAACATCGTAAAGGGTTCCTTTAACACATCTTTATCATTCACCGTTTCTTTGCTTTTTATACTGAACGAGAACATTGCTTTTGAAAACTCAATTGGATTTCGTTCTTCCGTTTCAAGTCGTTTTGAAAGCGAACTAAAGTTTTTCGGTACCACTGCGAATTGAATTTTATCATTTAAACTCGCTATAAGAAGATCGTCATAGGATTTAAACTTGACATACTCAACCGTTCTTGATTCTTTAGCGACATTTTTCTTTACCGCATCTTCAAATTCTTGCGTTGTTTCAACATAACCCAGCGTGCTGTGATCAAGATCTTCTTTTTTCCCACCTTCCTTAAAACTAATTACTGAAAACTCTTTATTTTCCTGGCCGGATTCATTAATCATTTGATTCGCGATTGCATTGGTTTTAAATGTGTAATAGGACCCTACCGATCCAACAATCAACATAAACATTCCAAATACTGCAACTGCTTTTCGGAAAAAACGAATTCGTTTCGCATACCCTAAAAGGAAAAATAAATTAAGAATTAAAACAAGCAATACGATAATTGTGATTCCGAGCATAAAGTACTTGCTGTGTAAATTAACGTATCGTCCAATGACAAATAATAATGCAATATAGATTATATTCACGACTACTGTTAGAAGCAATCCAAATATTGGTCGATGAATGAATGAGGGTCTACGTTGTTTTGTTTTAGTTTGCTGCTTCTTTGACTTGCCCATCGTCTACCTCCATGATTGAATACAATCCATCGTCATCTTTCGTTACATAAATATCTGCTTTCTGTTGAAACTCCGAGACATTTAAAACATCCGAGTCTTTATATTTCCATGTTATCGCAACACGATATACAGGAATCGAACGTTCAACATCGTTTGTTACGGTATTGACCGTCCCATCTTCTTGTGTCACCAATTCATCTTCTTGCTCAATTAAAACTAACGTGTCTTTTTTGGCACTTGCGGTCGATGAAGCAACTTCAAGTGTTTTGTCTAATTTCCCTTTTTCTTTATAGTAACGCATATCGTTATAGAATGTATCCAGTGCCTGACCATAAACCCAGTCAAGGTCTTTATGAATATACTGCATGCCTCCTACATCATTAAAGCGCAACTTATTGGTCCATGTATAAAAATCCGCAACAAAGTTTTGAGCGATAAGCTCTGAAATCACTTTATCATCTCTTGGATCTTCTTTCAGTTTCGAGGTAAGTTCCTTATAGAGTTCTTTTTGATACTCAGTTGCATTTTTACGCAGCGAATAGAAACTATTCTCGCTTGTAGTACCCCCATCAATACTTGTTTTTGATTGGTATGCTCGGTACGCAAAAAAACCACCTACACTCAAAGTTGTAAGTGAAAGAATTAAAATAAAAATGGTAAGACCTTTACTGTGTTGCTTCATATTTTCACATCCTCTATTTATTCTATCATAAAATGTTCGCTCATAATTATCAATTAACGATTGGAAAATCCCATATTTTAATATGTTTGATGGTATAATTTCATTACATATGACTGGAGGAAAGCATGAAAACTTTAATTATTTCTGATATACACGGTAGCATCGACCGTTTAAATGATGTTCTCAACACACCCTTACCTTATGATCGCATTTTACTGGTAGGGGACCTCATGTATCATGGACCTCGAAATCCAATTCTTGCGGATTACAATCCGAAAGCTGTTTCCGATCGATTGAACCAACTCACATGCCCCATTATCGCAGTGCGCGGAAACTGTGACAGTGAAGTGGATCAAATGTTATGTCAATTCTCAATAATGCAAGACTATACGGTGACAGAATGGAATAATCTTACCATCATGGTGACACACGGTCACCTTTTTGAACCCGATATTGAGGGACCACGACACGGCGTAGACCTCTTTATTTCTGGACACACACACGTGCCTGTTTTGAAAAAAATAGACCATACAACAATATATAATCCTGGATCCATTGCACTTCCTAAAGAAAATCATCCAAACACGTATGGATATCTGGATGATCGTGTCCTCACAACGTATACACTTAATCATGATGTCTACATGCAAGCTGTAATTGACTAAGATGTGTTCAATCTTAGATTAGAATTTGAAAACAACCTGAAGTGGTTGTTTTCTTTTTTACTTATTCACGATTTTAATGTGGATTGCATTTACACCTTCGTTATAAAATCCGGGCTTAACATCTTGTTCGAGCACTTGATTGTTAATGTAATCATGCTTGAACTCTGGGGAGTCCGGTTTGATTACATCAAAGGTAACTGAAACATGGTTTTTATCCGCCCACGATTGAATTTCTGATTGAGAGAGGCCATTAAAATCTAAGACATCAACGGCTTGTGCACTGCGCTCACTTGGTTTAAGCACCGTCAAAAGCGGACCGGTATCTTCTGAATTTTCCGAAGAAATCAGATCTGTTTGATAAGGTTTACCATAGGTAAACGTAAAGTCGTATTCATTTCGTAAGTCTGCATCTGATTTTAGATTATCCAAAATGACTTTCTTTGCTTGTAAATACTGATTTTCAAAAGGCTTCGCATACCACACACCATTAATAATCGTTCCTTCACCCGCAATCTGAGTTTGCACAACTCTAAATGTTGACATGGGGTCTACCGGAGAACGATCAATACTTTGCAATGCATATCCCATGAGTTTGGAAATGGTTTCAAGTGGAAGCGTCATGGTAATATTTTTCTTCGCCGAATCCAAAACATTTAAGATCGTATTCGGATTTCGTGTCGCAAGAATTTTATTTGCCATTTCTTTAATAACATACTGTTGATTGACTTGGCGGTCAAAATCACCATTTGCCATGTTTTCAATACGACGTTCTCGTGCAAAAGTGACAACTTGTTTACCGTTCAGAAGGTTTTTCCCTTCTGGAATGGTAACACCTTCCATAATGGGCTCACCATCGTCATCGTATTGTTTTTCAAGTGGAAATGAACCTGCAAATGTTGTCGGACTTTCAATTTCTAAGCCCCCAATCGCATCTACCATATTTTCAAGTGCATAAAAATCCGTTTCAAACACAAAATCAACCTTAACACCCAGATAGTTTTCAATTGTATCTACCATACATTGTGAACTAATCCCATGAGAATGATTTATTTTATCGTAAGATTCGTTTGGATAACAAGCGATTGGAACATACGAATCCCGTGCAATACTTGTCATCGTAACTTTAAGCGTTTCGGGGTTAAAGGATGCAAGAATAATTGAATCTGCAAGATCATCATTTAATCCCAACATAAGCATTGTAAATGGCTCTTTAATAACATCCACTTCAGTGTTGGATTGTTTTGTAAGGGATGTGGAAAACGTAAATAATTCTTTTGATTCCACAAAAGGATTTGACCCATCTGGAATTTCTTGAGTTAATGTGTGGTAATTAAGGGGTAATACCGCAACATCAATCTTCTTCGCACTTACCGCTGATAACAAGTCACGATAATTATCATATTTCTCAAAAACAACATTATCCGCTTTATCCGCGATTTTTTTCTTAATCGATGTTTCAACTTCGGGTTCATTCATGGGTGCATACGCTACTGTTTTACCCTCAAGCACGTCATCCCCACTAAAACTCACAACACTAAATTCACGAACTTCGTCTTTATTAAGAATGGCGTTGGTGATGGCATTGGTTTTAATTGCGTAAAACGAACCAACCGATCCAACCAAAAGCCATACAACAGACAATATTAGAAATACGTATCTAAAAAGTTTATTTGATTTTAAATAACCAAGTATATAGAGAATATTAAGAAGAAGAATAAATACCATAACACTTAGTGTACCGATTGCAAAGTAACGTCCATGAATGGATGCAAATCTTCCTAAGAAGACAATAAGCCCCAGTGGTAGAATGTTTGAGAGAATAAGCAATAACGTCCCCACAACACGATTTTCTTTACGCTGGGTTTGTTTCGGTTGAAGTTTGAGTTCCATTTGATACCTCCACAATTGAATAGGTGTCGTCTACCTTAACGACCATAATCTGTGCCGCATGTTGATAATTTTTTGTATCAAGCACGGTTGAATCTTTGTATGTCCATGTCGCATTGACTTGATATGCGGGTACTTCATGGTCATGAAGCAAGAACTTTGTTTTCTTCGAAGTAACCTCGATTCCCGTTACCTCTAGCGTATCCTCAACTTGTTCTCGTTCAATATAAACACGCATATCATTATAGAAGCGATCAAGCGCTTGATCATATACCCAGACTTTAATATCCGGATGTAGAAATTGAATGCCACCAACGTCATTCATTCGAACTTTATTTGTCCACGTATAAAAATCAGCAATAAAGTTTTTCGAAATGAGTTCAGAAATTACCGCATCCGAACCTGATTCAACAGAAGCAAGTTCTTCATAAAGTTCTTTTTGATATGCCGTTGCATTATTTCGAAGACTGTATTGACTGTGGTTTGATATCGTTGCTTTAGTAAGAGTTGTTTGGTACGTCTGCCATGCTTGGATTGCAAAAAAGCCACCCACACTGAGCGTCCCTAAAGACAGTACAAAAACAAGAATCAGTAATAATTTATTATTTTTTTCCATAATTACACATTCCTTTACCTTGAATACAATAATGCGAAACCTTTGCAAAGTCAATAAATCACAAAAGTTCACGCATTATCACATGTTTTGCAAAAAAAAACCTGATTGTTTATCAGGTTTTTAAATTTGCTACATAACTTCTAACTTATGGTTCCAAAACCAAAGTGTTCCAAAGGTCAAGAACCCACAGACAAGAATTTGATATAAGACCACAAGCGCAAACTCACCAACTGGAATACTTCCACCTTGTAAGAATGCATAAGAATCATAGCGTAATAAAAGACTTCCAAACGAAGTATCAACATACGCACCAATTTGTCCGAGAACAATAGCGATTAAAACTGCAATCCCCACAGCAACTAATCCACGATTATTTTGGAAATAGCTTGAATGTGCCACAGCACCTGCAAAGAGAATGACAAGCGAACTGAGCGCAAAGTTTAACAGGTTATCAATAACCGCAAAAAATGCGACACTCGATTCAAAATACTGTGCAAAGTATTGGGATAATTCCTGCATTGCTTGGCCATAGATTGCAAGACTTCCTGTTGTTGTGAAAGTAATGATGAACAGGGATAGAATTAGGAGTAAACCCATAATCACTGACCAAAAGAACGCCACTAATAATTTTGATACAAGAATTTGCCAAGTCTTAACCGGTAACGTAAAGAGTCGATATCCGTTTTTATGATAGATGCTTGTATAAAGTACATAGATATTTGCTCGCACGGACATCACTGTCACAATAACTACGAGTGCAAACAACGCTAACGCAATAAAGGTTCCAAAGATTCCAAATCGATCATTAATCGCTAATTGAATCATCAAGATTGTAAGAACACATCCTGCAATCATCATCCCTACAACGGGTGCATACGCTTTATAAGAATCTACCAAATCATTTTTAAATAGTTTTCCTACCATTTGAATTCCTCCCTAAAGATTTCATCAATTGTTTGTCCACGTGCTTCACGTAAATCATCACAATTTTCGTGCATGAGAATCGCACCATCTTTAATGAAGACGACTTCGTCCAAGACACCTTCAATATCTTGAATGAGATGTGTTGAAATGATAAGTAGTGCATCTTGAGTATAATTGCTTAAAATTGTTTCGATAATCGAATCGCGTGATGCAGGATCAACACCTGCAATCGGCTCATCAAATATATAGATACGTGCTTTACGCGATAAACATAAAGCAAGTTGGAACTTTTCACGCATCCCTTTAGACATCTTTGAAACAGGCATGCTTCCATCTAATTTCATCTTAAGGAATAAGTCTTCTAAAACACCCATATCAAAATCAGCATACATATCACTATAGAGTCTTGCTGCTTTGAGTCCTGTAAGATTGGGTGCTAAGTATTCCACATCAGGAAGATATGAAACAATAGCTTTCGAATCAGGACCAACTGGATTTCCACATACCTGAATATCTCCGTGATAATCACGAAGAAGACCAACAATCGTCTTAATTAAGGTTGTCTTTCCTGCTCCATTTGGACCACAAAGACCCACTATTTTTCCAGATTCCAAATTTAAATTAATATTCTTAAGCACTTGATTTTTTCCATAATGCTTATTTAAATGTGAAATGACCAAACCATTTTCGTTATTCATGTTTCCCAACCTCCCATTCATTTTTAAGAAGGCTTATTGTTTCTTCAAGGTCAAGACCAAGTGTTTTCGTTTTCTCAACAAATACAACACTGTAACGACGTCCCAATTCACTTCTTAACTTCTTAATTATTTCTTGTTTATCTGTAACAAATTTACCATTTGTGCGATCTGTTTCAATCAAACCATCACGCTCGAGCTCATTGAGTGCTTTTTGAACTGTATTCGGATTTACTTTAAAGAATAAAGCAAGTGCCCGGATTGACTCAATGCGATCCCCTGCATTAAGTCGACCCGAGGCAATTTCTAATTCAAGATACTCAATGATTTGTCGGTAAATGGCTACGGAACTATTTTTTAGTGACATACCATCACCCCCTGTAACACTTAAATAATACAATAGAACAACAAAATGTACAAGAATTACATTTGTTCTGGTGCATTAACACCGATTAAGTTCAAGGCATTACTTAGGGTAATTTTTACCGCTACAAGTAAATTTAGACGTTGTGCTTGTAGTTCCGGGTTACTTGGATCCATAACTTTTACTTCACCATAGAAACTATGGAAGGATGATGCAAGATCTTGAACATAATTTGCAATCTTATGAACTTCACGTCTTTTCGCAGCATCTGCAACAACAGAACTAAACTCATTAATTTCTTTTAATAAGGCAATTTCTTTAGGATTTGTAAGTTGATCAATGACATCAACATGAGGAACTTCTCCTGCTTGACGTAAAATTGAACAAATACGAGCATGTGCATATTGAACATAGAATACTGGGTTATCGTTTGATTTTTTACGTGCTAGACCAAGGTCAAAATCAAGTGGCGTTGCTAAAGCACGGCTTACAAAGAAGTAACGTGTTGCATCAACACCAATATCATCAACCAGTTCAACAAGACCCAGTGCATTCCCTGTACGTTTTGACATTTTAACTTCAACACCTTCGTCCACAAGACGAACCATTTGAATAATATCAACATCCAGAACATTTGGATGGCCGAGCGCTTCAAGTGCAGCTTGCATACGTACAATATAACCATGGTGATCGCCACCCCATAGGTTTAGTAAATGTGTATAACCACGTTCGAGTTTATAAATGTGGTTTGCGATATCAGGTACGAGATAGGTATAAGATCCATCACTCTTAATAAGGACACGGTCTTTATCATCCCCAAAATCTGTTGAACGAAGCCATAGTGCGCCATCTTCTTCAAACGTTACACCTTTTGCTTTAAGTGCTTCTAAAGATTCCTCTACACGTCCATCATCATAGAGCCATTTTTCACTAACCCATGAATCCATTTCAACTCCAAAAGTATTTAAATCTTCTTTAATGCGCTCTAATTCTAATTTAATTCCAAGTTCTTTAAAATAAGGTACCCATTCTTCTTCCGGTGCATCTAACCATTTGTCACCTTCAGCATCTTTCACATCATTTGCGATTTCAACAATATCGGGTCCATGATATCCATCTTCAGGCAATGCTGCTTCGATACCAAATGCTTGTTTATAACGTGCATAAAGTGAATGACTTAACATCAAAATTTGATTACCAAGGTCATTAATATAATACTCACGAAGTACGTCATATCCTGCAAAGGACATAATACGTGAAAGTGAATCACCCCATGCGGCTCCACGTGCGTGACCAACATGAAGTTGTCCAGTAGGGTTCGCCGATACATATTCATTGAGTAAACGGATTCCTTCCCCTGCATTGGAACGACCATAATCTTTACCAGCCTCAATAACATCATTAATAACGCTACCTAAAACTGCTGGTTTCATAACAAAGTTAATAAATCCAGGTCCCGCAACACTAATGGAGTCAACCATCTCATTATTTTCTAATTTCTCCACAATAACGCTAGCAATTTCACGTGGATTTTTACCAACACGTTTTGTAAGACGCATTGCGATGTTTGTTGAGTAATCTCCCATTTCTGGATTATTAGGGATTTCTAACATTACAAGTCCATCTTCTTTTTCAATACCAAACGCATCAAGAATAATATCTTCGATGTGTCCAACAAGTTTTGTTTCAATTTTATTCATATTAAAGCTCCTTCTCTATATTTTATCTTTAATAAGTTTTTTTCGCCAAGCAATCGCAATGCTGCCAGGTCCAGTATGAGCAAGTACAATAGGATATAAAGGACGTTTTATGACCTCAACCCCAAAATGTTTTTCTAAATCTTTCACAACAGCATTGTAGATTTTTTCTTCACAACCGCCGTCTAAAACAATCCATTCATAATCATCTTTATTCCGATCTACCACAGTGTGATCAAAACCAACGCGGACTGCTTTTTTGTAGGTCCTTACTTTTTCAGCCAAATCAATCTCACCATTTGAAACCTTTAATACAGGTACGATTTTGAGTAAATTCGCAATGGCTGCAGCTGCTGGCGTAATACGACCTCCACGCTTAAGGTAGATAATATTCTCAGGTATGAGTGATGCATACATATCCGCTTCATCTTCGATGAGCGTCCTTATAGCATCCGGTTCCATACCCCGCCTTATCATTTCCTTAACTTCAAGACTTAATAAAAACAATGGGCAACTGACAAATTTTGAATCAATAACCGTTACGCGTCCATCATAATCTTGAGCCAGTCCGCATGCCGTTTGATACGTCCCGCTAAGTTTACTTGAAATCGGTAAAAAGATTATATGGTCATATGTTTTTAAAACGTCATCAAACAATTCAATCAACCTACCTAAAGGTGGTTGTGATGTTGAAACAGATGATCCGTTTTTCATGGCTTGAATCAATTGTTCACGAGAGATCCCTTCTTCTTCCATATATGCTTTTCCATCGATTGTTAAAGGCATACGTGCTACGATAATCTCATGATCAATTGCTTCTTGCTTTGAAACACCTGCCGATGAGTCTGTGATAACAGCAATTTTCATCATAAATGTCCTCCATTAGTATGATTACTATATCATATTTCTTATATAATTCACTATTTTTTGGTGAGCGCCTTTACAAACGTTTTTTTAAACGCTATAATGGTCTAGCAATGGCGATCGTGGTGAAGTCGGTTAACACACCGGATTGTGGTTCCGGCATGCGCGGGTTCGAGTCCCGTCGGTCGCCCCATATTGAAATAACACCCACTTTAAGTGGGTTTTTATTTGTTCTTTCGTCTTGTTAAAACACTCAATTATATCAACCGTGAATTGTACAAACTCCTCGATATGAACGTACTCCTTTATGCTCTTTAGCACGTACACATACATTCTATAAGGATAGTTCTCCAAAGTCATTTTCATTTAATGAAAATAGCAAGATAGTTTGTTAATTTGATGAATTTTCATCTAGAATTCGAAATTTCGTTTTAAAATAGTATCATTTTGGTGATTTGAATTCAAGAAACCTTAAAATATGATGACCAACAATCACGTTTTGTTCATCCCCTTTGAATTCTTAATTTTTAGGTCTTTCTACTCTTTACAAGATTAATTTTTATGGTTATAATTGACGAGGATATGGCGATCGTGGTGAAGTCGGTTAACACACCGGATTGTGGTTCCGGCATGCGCGGGTTCGAGTCCCGTCGGTCGCCCCATATTGAAATTACACCCACTCTTTAGAGTGGGTTTTTTTATTTTCGACGAATATAGGTTTGTTCAATTTCCTGGATAAATGACTTCATGTGGGTCGTCAGGAATTTTTTTTCGTGATAAAGGACTTGAGCGTACATCGAAACCGTAGGAATATCAACATTCACCGTTTTTAATACGCGTTGTTCGAGTTCTTCTTTTACTGAAAATTCAGGAAGAAACGATAACCCAAGTCCTTTTTTCAAGACAGCGATGATAATTTCTGTATCTCCAACCTCTAAAATCGCATTTAAGTTCACGCGTCGCTTCGCAAGATTGCGCTCAAGTTCATAGCGATACGCCTCACCTTGTTCGGTCAGTAAAAATGGTGCATCCGAAAATTCTTCAAGGTTATAGATTTTTGTACTGCTTACCGTCTCATCCGCACTTACAAACAGAATGGTTTCTTCCTTTTCAAATACTTTTACCATATCTGCACCATAAAGTTGATAATCGAGTGTGAAAAGGATGTCGATTTCGTTTCGCCGTACCATACCCAGCAGTTCTTCTGTTTTTCCGATGATCACTTTAATTTCCACGTTGGGATGTTCCTTGTGAAAATTATAGATAAGGTCTGGAAAAATGCTCGACCCCAACGATCCGACCGTTCCGACGCGAATGGTACCGTGTTCTTTTTTGGTCGATTGATTAAAGATACGCGCTTCCTCAACGGTTCTTAAAACTTCGTTCGCATAAAATATAAATGCCTCGCCTTCTTCCGTGAGGTGAATTTTTCGATTCATGCGGTCAAAGAGTTTTGTTTGAAGTTCTTCTTCAAGTTGTTGGATTTGAACGGTCACGGCCGCTTGAGTATAACCTAAGGCATCCGCTGCCTTACTAAAACTTTCTTTCTCCACAACCTTCACAAATGTTTGAAAATGTCTCAGATTCATACGCTCTCCCATTAATTTTTTTTATCCGTTTTATAAAATCTATTAAATTATCTTATTCTATAAGTTATGGTATATTTTCATTAACACGAAGTCAAGTTAATGGAGGTATGTAAATGAAACGATATGAACTCGATGAAGATGCTTCAATTGAAGCTATGATGATTGAATTTATTAAAACTTTTTATTAAGGTGAAACAAGTCCAGGTACCGGACCTGTCTGTACAATCGCACCGGAAGACGTTTTAGATCGTCTTAAAAATCAAGATATGCCGCAACAAGGACGCGACCTCAATTCCGTTGTATCTCAATTGATGACGGATATTTATCCCTATAGTTTACGCAGTGCTCACCCACGTCATTTTGGATTTATCCCCGGACCGGCTACAAAGGTTTCTGTTTTGGGTGATTTAATGTCGAGCGCTTATAATGTGCATGCAAGTAATTGGGTTAATAGTTCTGCCGCAAGTACGATCGAAGAAAACACCATTTGTTGGCTCACCAAACAAATCGGCTATGATGAACATGCTGGCGGGTTGTTTGTTTCAGGTGGTTCTATGGCAAACCTAACGGGACTTATTGCAGCAAGGGATAAAGTATTGAATGAAGATAACCGACACTTGGGGGTCATTTATCTTTCTGATCAAACACACCACTCTGTGGAAAAGGGCTTAAAAATTATTGGATTTACGAGCCGTCAATTCCGTTTTATTGATACCGATGAAGCCTTTCAAATTAAAACGGACATTCTTGAACGAACAATTTTAGAGGACTTAAACCAGGGATTGGTTCCTTGTTGCGTCGTTGCAACTGCAGGAACGACCAATACTGGAACCGTAGATCCCTTAGATGATATCGGTGATTTATGTAAGAAGTATTCTCTTTGGATGCATGTTGATGGCGCGTATGGAGCGTCTTTCCTTCTTTCAACCAGTCAAGTACACCGCCTTAATGGAATTCATAAAGCAGATAGTGTTAGCTGGGATGCCCATAAATTACTCTATCAAACTTATAGTTGCGCCATGATTCTTGTGAAAGATAAACAAGATCTTCTCAACAGTTTCGATGCCAGCCCTGAATATTTAAAAGATATTGATGGTGACCGTGTAACAAATTTTGGCTCGATGGGAATTGAGCTTACACGACCGACTCGCGCACTAAAATTATGGCTTTCACTGCAAACTATTGGAATTGAAGAATATTCTCGTCGCATTGATCATGGCCAAGAACTTGCGAATTACGTTCAAGAACGAATTCTAAAATACAGTCATTGGGAAATGATCTCACCTGCTCAGTTTTCGATTATTAATTTTCGTTACATCCATCCTGATTTAACGGACGAAGCGTTGGATTCACTCAATACCTATCTCGCAAAGCAAATTGTTGCCGATGAATTTGCAGGTATCTTTACAACCGAACTCAAAGGACACACCGTATTAAGAATGTGTACAATTAATCCGATCACCACCTTTGATGACCTCGATGAAACACTCGACCACCTTGAAACACTCGCAACCCATTATCTCAACACAAATCTTTAAGATTTGTGTTTTTTTGCTTTTTTACCACACTCACACACATTCTAAGAACAATCCAACTATAATAAGAATATAAGGGGGAACACATATGAAATTCTTTTTTAACTATACATTACCGCTTTTTGTACTCCTAACAATCTTGGGCTTTCCAATTTATTTCCTATCAAAACGAATTCGCTTTAAAAAGCGAACAAAACCAAGACGCTTTAATCAACCCAACTATGCAACACGTCCACACCGGTTTAACCTAACAATCATGGGAGGATACGTCCTGATCGCGTGTCTATGCATCGTCATAACCTTTTATTTAGAAAATTGGCCTCGTTCAATTGAACCGAAAACGCAGTGTCAACAGCCATCTTTAACATTTACCGATCCCGGTGGGTTCTTAGATGCAAAGCCTGAATATGCATTGTGCTTTGATGAACATTCTGAATTAATTTTTGAAGATCCAAACCAAGCATTTGATTCATTCATTGAAGACCATCGCTTTGATCTCTATAAGATTCACCTTAAGTTTAAACGCTTTACACCGATTAACCGAATAACCTATCGGAATTATGCACGATTCGATATCAATAACGAGCTTGAAGCACCTTATGCACAATTTTTTAAGATTTTTAATCAAAGTATTTATCCAAATACACAGGGCAAAACATTGCGCTTGATTCCGTTTAATGTCGATTCCATTGAATTCAGTGAGAACTATAAAAAACCGGATGGCGATATTGAACGAACTGAAAAAAACCAAGAGTTTGCGATCATCTCCGTAACACTTGATTTACAAAGTGACGACCCAATTATTGATTTCAGAAATGCCTTTACACTTGTCTCTGAAGATGCAACGACCTACCTTCCACCCCGTCTTGTTTTAAATAACAATCACGAACGAATGGACCTCAATGCACGAAACAACCAAGCAACTCTAATTTTTAATGTAAATCAAGATACACCTTACAATCTTATATTCGCAACCGAAAATACAGTTCCTCAAAAAGAATTGATTCGAAAGCCATAAAGAAAAAAGTCCACATCGCGTGGACTTTTCTTTTATCAAATCTCAACCGCACCACTTTTACTTTTATTAAAGTCTATCTCATAGGCCGTTTTGAAGTCAAATATTTTTCGCGGCATTGAGTTAATTTTGAAGCAAATATCATCAAGATATTGTTGCGCTATATCATACATTGATTTACCTTTTGGTATAAACCTTCTCACGATTGCATTCGCTCGTTCATTGGTTCCACGTTGAAAAGAACAGTATGGATCACACTTATATAGTTTCACACCCAACCGCTTGGCTGTAATTCCTAATGTTTTAAATTCAAGTCCATTATCTACTGTTATCGATTTCGTGGTTATATTATTCTCTTCAATAAATTTTCGAATTAAGTTTGATGTGTAATAGTCATATCGATATTCTGCTTTAATAAGCCAGGTCATTCTTGAGCAGCGGTCTACAATGGATATAATCGCTGCAGATTCATGTTTCTTACCGATTATAGAGTCGATTTCGAGATGGCCAATCTCGTTACGTTCCTCAATGTATTTAGGTCTAAGGCTAATTGGAAGTACTGTTTTCTCTTCCAAGTTCCATTTCAAGTGATTCATCATTCCACTAATTCTCTTTTTACGTTTTCGACGTTTATAGCACATTCTATTTGGTTTTATATCAAGTTTACCTTGATTAATCCAGTTATAGACTTGCTGCGATGAAACACACGGTTTATATGGATGATATCGTTTATAGTTACTCAAGCATACTTCTACCGAATGAACTTTAGGATCATAGTGAGAATGCAGATATTCGATTAAGTGGGAATATTTTTCTCGAATATCAATCGTTCGTTTCTTATAGACATTATTTTTATATCTAGAAATCGTAGAATGAGATATATTGAGTTTACGTGCTGCCTTGCGCATAGAGTAGCCGATGCTTAATAGAATATCAATTTGGTCTTTCATTTTTTTATCTAATTGTTTATACTTCATATGGGAGCTCCTTTTAGTCGGGTGGGCTCCTTTTATTATACAAAAACAACCGCACCTTGGGTGGTGCGGTTGAGATTTGAATTTAGGAAAAGTCCACATCGCGTGGACTTTTATTTGAAATCACCAAAATGATAGGCCATTTCATAGGTATACGTTGCTTCATGATCTCGAGATCCAAACCATGTATGAATCCCAATTTGACCACTGTCTTCATGTTCTTTACCCGGTTCAAAAATAAATAATGTACGATCTTTTAGAATGACAACATCTAGGGACTCCTTAAACGCATCGGCCTCTTTTAGATGGAAGCGAACTGTAATCACGCCAGGAATATCTTGTTGTTGATAACGATCCGCAAACATTTCTAAGTCTTTACGCGTAATTCTTCGTTCTCTTACATCCGTATCCGGACCAATATTTATCTCTTTAATTACCCCTACTTTTAAACTGCCATTTTCTCTGTAATTTGCAATAATATCTGCTTGAATCGTATCATTACTGTTTGTATCCATTCGAGGTAAAATCATTTCCTCAAAACGCATATTTGTATAAGATTCATTGATATTTAAATCAAAACCTGCTTGTTTAATTCGAATGTGTTCTTTAAGAATACGGGTAAAATCACCTTCACTAATATAAAACGAATATAAGTGTTTCTCCCCTACGAAAATATCTTTATCACGCCCAAGAGTCGGTACCATAACGGGTTTTAGAAATCGATTTCTCGTTGTCGGTTCATTTATATATTTATACAGACCATAGCCTGCCGCAGCAAGAATTGCTGGAACGATGAGTTTTTTCATATGCTACCTCCTTATCATCAAAATTTTAACACATTCTTATTATAATGAAATTGAATTGTAATCGAAACTTATGTTATTGTCATAAAGTCATGCGAATTCCTTTCATTTTGAAGCATGTAACTCTATAATGAAAGCGATACAATTTTTAGAAATGGAGTGTCATCATGAAAATAATCGCAATCACAGGTTCAGTAGCAGGCCGCAAGACACGTGTCGCTTTGGACTATGTTATCCAAGAGATAACCAAACACAATCATACTATTGACACGGAGATTATTAATATCGGAGATTATGATCTCCAATTTAGTGATGGACGCCCCGTTAATCAATATAATTCCGATACCCAATATGTTATTAATGCAATTTTGGAGGCCGATGCACTTATTGTTGGAACGCCAACGTATCAAACCTCTATTCCTGGAGCCCTTAAAAATATTTTTGATTTACTACCAATGCATGCGTTGGTTGATAAAAGTGCAGGTATTGTTGTAACTGCAGGATCACCAAAGTATTTTTTAATGGCTGAACAACAGCTCAAGCCGATTTTATCTTACATGGGTGCACGGATTGTTCAGAAGTATGTCTTTATTGAAGATTGTGATTTTGATGGCCTTCAAATCAAAAACGAAAAAATATTAGACCGCTTACGCACATTAGGTGATGATGTTATTTGTTCAGTAGAACATAGGACTTGGGCAAAAAGCCATCCAATTAAGAAAGATCAATTCCCTTACAACGATAAATAAAAGTATTGACAAAGATTTGATTGTACGATATTATTTCACTTAAATCGCAGAACAAGAGAGTAGACATTCGGATATCGATAGCGAATTAGGGATGGTGGAAGCCTAATGGATGAATTATGTTGAACCGCACTTGGGAGATGTTTATCTGAACAAAGAGTAGGATAAACCGCAAACCTAGCGTTATAGGAGAGAGGTCATATGAAAAACATATGGCAATTAGAGTGGTACCGCGTTTAACACGTCTCTAGATATAACTATCTAGGGACGTTTTTTTGTTCCTAGATTCAAATAAGAGTGAGGAGAATTTTTATGGGAATCAAACGACGACGTGACTTCGCAAAGCGCACAAACCAAACTTAAAGCGAACATCACAAGGAGAGAAACAAAATGAAAAAATTATTTATCGTAGCAAGTATTACATTATTAGTATTAACCGGTTGTAGTAAAAAGGATTCAACCGTAAGTAAACTCGAAGCCATCAAGGCAAAAGGTGAGATTGTTTTAGTAACATCACCTGACTACGCACCGTATGAGTTCATCGATGCAACAAAATCTGGTCAAGATCAATATGTTGGAGCAGATATTGAACTCGCAAAATTTATTGCCAATGAAATTGGTGTTGATCTGGTTATTAAAGCGATGAGTTTTGGCGATATTGCCTCCGCCGTATCGCTTGGAAAATTTGATATGGGTATTGCAGGATTCACTTACAATGACGAACGTGCCGAACAAGTTGATTTCAGTGAAACATATGATACAACAGAGTCCACATGCCAAGGGTTCCTTGTTACCAAAGAAAAAGAAGCAACCCTAAATACAATCGATGATCTTAAAACAGCAAAGGTAGCCGTTCAAAACGGATCATTACCTCAAACATATGTCGAAACGGAGCTTCCTGAAGCAACAATGCAGCTTGTGAATACTTTAGATGATGCCGTTCTTCAATTAAATGTTGGGAAAGTTGATGCCATTGCCGCATCATGTGCATCAGGCGAAGGTTTTACCCTCAATAATAAAAATCTCGTTGTAAGTAAAGTTAAATTCGCAACAATCGATGACAATGGTACAAAAGTAATTTTAGAAAAAGGTCAAGAAGACCTTATGAATGAAGTGAATAAAGCCATTGCGAAAGCCGTAGAACTTGATTTATATAAACAATGGCTTGATGACGCTACAAGCATTGCAGAACAATTAGGAGCGATAGACTAAAATGTTTCAGGATATATTAAAGCTCATTAATCGCTATGGACATGTGTACCTCAAGGGAGCTTGGGGTACATTAACCATTTCTGTTGTAGTTGTTCTCATCAGCACTCTACTTGGTGCATTTCTTGCCATGGGGAAAATGTCAAAATTTAAACCCTTAAAAGCAATTATTAATGTTTATATTGAAGTCATTCGTGGAACGCCCCTTTTACTTCAACTGAGTTTATTTTATTTTTTAGGATCTGAGTACATTTCATCCTCGGTACCCGATGTGGGATGGATTATGGTTGCCCTCATAATTAATTCAAGCGCCTATGTTGCGGAAATATTCCGTGCAGGAATTCAAGCTGTTGATAAAGGACAATTTGAGGCTGCGAAGAGTCTTGGTATCTCAAACGCCAATATGATGAAGAAAATTATTTTCCCCCAAGCGATTAAGAACATCTTACCTGCTTTAGGGAATGAATTTATTACAATGATTAAAGAAACATCTCTTGCATCGGTATTTTTTGTTAATAACCTGATGACTTCGGAGTCGATCGTTTCAAGTGCAACGCACTTAAAACTTCCTTCTTTAATGATTGTTGGTGTTATTTACTTTATGATGACATTCTCAACATCAAAACTTATTTCCGCATTTGAAAGAAAGGTGGCTCTCAATGACTAAACCGCTACTTGAAATCAAAAACTTACATAAGGCATATGGCGATTTATCGGTTCTTCAAGGAATTAATGAGACCATCACCCAAGGTGAAGTTGTTTCAATTATTGGCCCTTCAGGGTCTGGAAAATCGACACTGTTACGCTGTTTGAACTTACTTGAAACACCATGTTCTGGAAGTATAATCTTTGACGGTGTTGAATTACAACCCGATCATAAAAATTTAGATAAGCTTCGTCAAGAAATTGGGATGGTGTTCCAACACTTTAATGTTTTCCCAAATTTAACGGTTTTGGAAAATATCACCCTCGCACCAACTTTAGAGAAGGGAATGTCTCTTGATGAGGCAAATGCTTTAGGGCTATCTTTACTTGATAAAGTTGGATTAAAAGAAAAAGCTCACGAATTTCCACGTAAATTATCCGGTGGTCAAAAACAGCGTCTTGCAATCGTTCGGGCACTTGCTATGCAACCTCAAGTTATGCTGTTTGATGAACCAACTTCTGCTTTAGATCCCGAAATGGTTAAGGATGTTCTTGAAGTCATTAAAGATCTTGCGGTAAGTGGCATGACCATCGTCATCGTTACCCACGAAATGAATTTCGCAAAAGAAATTAGTGATCGAGTATTATTTATGGATGGGGGCGTTATTTGTGAACAAGGTAATCCTGAAGCAATCTTTGATCACCCATCTCATCCACGTACCATTGAGTTTTTAAGTAAAGTTTTATAAAAAAAAACATGTCTTAAATGGATGTGGACCCATAACCAAGAGCTTTATATTTAATGAATAGTACCAAAGGATTCTTCTCTGTATTAAACAGAAGAGCGTCCTTTTTATTTTGTCACGGCTGTGCGGACGAATCTACTTGATTATTTTTCTAAATATCTTATGATATCATATTTCTTGATTTGAAATCGGTCCCCATACTTTATTAGGTTTATCGTTGCATGCTCGATTGCGATTAATTTGAATTCCGCACTACATGTTGACATGAAAAAACCCCTGTCCATGTTTGGATTTAGGGGTTCACATCAATTGTCTTGCTTTTTTTTGAGATAATCACGCGCCTCAGAAATAAAATAGAGTGAGCCCGTAACGACACATGTCCCATGATTTCGATGTTTGATACCTGCATCAATTGCATCATATTGATTTTTGATGATGGTGACATGATGTCCAAACGCTAAGTTTTCTGCACTTTCGGAACGATAAAAATCAAACTGGGTGATAATAACTTCATCAAATACAGATTCCAATTTATTTATCATAAGCGTATAGTCTTTATCTTTAAGAGCTGTGAATACCGCAATCCATGGTCGAGGAAGCATTTCCATGCTTCTCACAAGCATTTCTATCCCCATCTCATTATGAGCGCCATCTACATAAACACCATCGCTGACACGCTCAAAACGGCCTGCCCAGGATGCATTCAAAATTGCATTCTGAATGGTTTGGGTTGAAATCGCAAGTTGAGGCAAGGCCTTTACGAGATTAATGGCGAGACTTGCATTCGCAACTTGATAAATACCTTGATTTTCAATGCTATAGCTGTCACCCAAAACCTCAAAGTGATAGGCCATCCCACTACGATGAGGCACCGGTGTTTGGATCGGGTGTACTTCGGTTTGCATACAATGTGCGTGTTGGTGGAATACTTCTAAACATGAACTTTTGCTTTCTGTTGTGAAAAGAGGTGTATTCGGCTTAATAATACCCGCTTTTTCGGCAGCAATTTTCTCAATGGTATCCCCAAGAATATTCATATGATCAAGACCAATGTTTGTAATTCCAGAAATTAGTGGATGGATAACATTGGTTGCATCCAGTCGACCTCCAAGACCCACTTCATAAATCGCATAGTCTACATCTTGATCAAGAAAGTATAAAAATGAGATGAGAACATCAATTTCAAACATGCTTAATTGATATCGATCCCAAAAAGGTTCGGTTACATTAATATACATTAGTAAATCCGAGTCCGTGATATTCTGATTATTTATCCGAATACGATCGTTATGTACCGTAAGGTGAGGTGATGTGAATGTCCCAACAGTATAACCGGCTTCCTGTAAAATTGCACGGGTATAATTGGTTGTCGACCCCTTACCATTGGTACCACCAATATGAATGCAAGAGAGGGAATCTTGAGGATTGCCCATATCTTCTAAACATTGACGAAACAAGTCAATGCCGTACGTCTGATTTTTACGTTTCATAAGCGCTTCAAGCGCAGGTTCTATTTGTCTAAACATGTAACACTCCAATTAATTTCTTCTTGATGACGTTCTCTAAGCAACGCATTGATTTTTGAAAATGGACGCGACCCTATAAATCCTCGATACGCACCAAGTGGGGATGGGTGACTGGATTCAATAAATTGATGGTGATCTTGGATGAGCGTTTTTTTAGCTTGAGCCTTTTTCCCCCATAACACAAAAATGATTGGTTCTTCGCGGCGTCCCAATTCCGAAATTACCCGATCCGTAAACTGTTCCCATCCAATATGAGCATGAGACATTGGCTCACTTTCTCTTACCGTCAGCAATGTATTAAGAAGCAAAACACCTTGCTTCGCCCAAGATGATAAGTCACCATGTTCATTTTTTACTCCGAGATCAGCTTCCAACTCTTTATAAATATTTATCAAACTTTTAGGTAATTTTTGATTTTTATAAACAGAAAAACTCATCCCCATCGCCTGACCGGGTTGATGATAAGGATCCTGTCCTAAAATCACTACCTTTACATCTTCAAATTTAGTATTTTCAAATGCCGTGAAAACCGCCTCCTCAGGTGGATAGATTGTAAACTCATTTCTTTCTTCTTTGATTTTATTTTCAAGTAAACGAAAATAGTCTTTTTGCTTTTCTTCATTAAATAATTGTTGCCAGTTCATAAAGACCTCCTGCATGATTTTTAAAAATAAAAGCCAGATATCTGGCTTTTATTCATTGACTGAAATAATTTCATGACGTTCCATTGCTTCAATATAGTCATGCGCTTGACGTACTGTTTCATAGTTTGGTTCCATCACATAGAGTGCTGGTCCCGGCATTGAATAAGTCGTTGTACTTGAGCTTCCCGTTCCAGTTACTGCATAGGATTGAATATCCCAATCAGACATGTCATTAATTTGTTGTTTTATGAGTTTTTTAAAATCACTTTCTTCCATACTCATTTGGAATGAGTCCGAAACTGAGTTTAGAATTGATGTATAGTTTGTAATAATTGCGGGTGACATTGCCTTTTTAAGGATTCCTGTAATGAGAGCTTGTTGGTTTCGAACACGGTCATTATCACCATTTGGTAGATTATAACGTTCACGTGCAAAGATAAGACCATTTCGTCCATCTACGTGGTTAATTCCTTCATCAAAATACACACCTGCATAAGATTGGAATGCATATTGGGAATAAACATCTACGCCACCCAATGCATCAATAATGGTTTCAACTGAACTGAAGTTTACTTTTACGAAGTAATCAATATCGATATCGAAAAGATTTTCCAGTGTTGCCATTGATTCTCCGACACCATAAATTCCCGCATGTGTTAGCTTATCATAAGCTCCAAAGGATGCAAGTTCAACATGATAATCACGAGGAATACTTGTTAATAAGATCTGCTTATTCTTAGGATCAATGGTCATAATCATATTCACATCTGAGCGTGAAACGGATGAAACAGGTCCATAGGTGTCAATCCCGGTTACAAACATACTAAATGTATCTTGCATTACGTCTGTATTTTTATTTTTAAAATCGACTTCTTCTTCATACGCTACGGTACCTATAATACGAGTCTTTTCATCAAAATCTTTTACCTCATCTTGAATAAAACCACGGTGTGCTTCACTCAATAAGATGACTTCTTGTGTACCATCATACAAATCATTTGCGAGTTCCGTATAATCTTCATAGTCCACGATATTAATATCTGATTTATATTTTTCATCAATTAATTTCTTACCTTTAGCGATGTTTTTCGAGTCCAATCGTGTATTTGCACCAAAGGATAACGATTTAACATCATCAATGCTTTTATATTCTGAATCTTTCATGACCACAACAGAAATAACATGTGTGTCTTTATTTGCCCCGGTTAATTTGCCAAGGAAACTATTTCCTGTAACTAAATAACGTGTTCCCAGTAACAAGAGTAAACTTAAAATTAAACTGTATACTTTACCAAAATTTTTCAACTTACCGGGTTTGGTGAGCATGGTTATTAACGCTCCAATAAGGAATAAAAGTAGGATAATCCCTACAATAATCATGAGATACTTTGTCGGAATTGCATTAAACTTATAAATTGCATACAAAGTAACGACTGAACAAAGTAAAAATATCAGTACGATTACTTTGTCTCGGAATAAAATAAATTCTTTTCGATTGTTTTTAGCCATGCTAACCTCCATCACAAAACTGTGATTATCAATTAATTATTTTTCGCTTCATCATCAGAAGATGCTTCATCATCTGACTCTTTTGATTCTTTTTCTTTCTTAGCTTCAAGCTCTTTTTTTTCATCTTCAGCCTTTTTGGCTTCCAATGTTTTTTTCTCATCTTCCGTCAAATCATTTTCTTCAATCCACTTGTTTGCTAATTCCACAATTTTTATCTGCGCTTCATCAACTGTAATTTTATGATCGTATAAATCTCGTAAGATTGGCATAAAATCAACTTCTTTATAAAGACTTCGTGCTAACTTCGTTGGATTATTATCCAATGCCATAACGGGTGGTGTGTCATGGAAATTATAGGCTCTCATCTTTTCAATCACACGTTTATCGGTAATCGTAAGTTCATCAAGGTGTATGCGATGATAGATCGGCGTTTTACCTACCGAACTTTGATATGTTGATACCCCTTCACCACTGCGTAAGATTCGGATTACTTCGGCTGCTGCTGAAGGATACTTTGTCTCTTTTCGTGCGATGTAACCATCGACTTCACCCATAGGCGACATGCGATGCTTCATATATTCTGGGAATGGAGCATATACATATTCATCGTTACTGCTTACTTCGTATTTATCGGCCATCTCAAAATCGGTAATAAAACTAAAGGCCGATCGTCGTTCATAAAATGCAGCATCCAATTGCCATGGAAGATCTTCTGCCTTCACATCTTTAGAGAGAGTCTTATCCATTTTATGTGTGCTCATTGCTTCAATAAATACAAGACCATCTCTAAATTCTTGAGTTTCAAAGCCAGGATCAGATCCTTTTTTTGTAAAATTCAACGTCCAGCGTCCGCTGGTTAAGAAAGGATAAAAGGATTCTTGATCTTTAAAGGATAATGGGAAAACCATATCGGTCTTTTTCAGTATTTTATCTGAAGCTTTATAGATTTGATCCCAGGTCTCAAAAACATCAGGTAAACCAGATTCATCCGAATCTTTTAAATCAAAACCTGCTTCCTCTAGAAGGGTTTTATTATAGACAAAAAGGCCACCTTCAATACTGTTTTGAACGAAATAGTATCCTTTAAGATTAATGGAATCTTGCAGTTGGACCGGAATACGACTCCCAACTACTGTATCAAGTGAATTCCCCAGATTGACCAACTGATCTAGAAAATAAACAGCATTTTTTTGAGACGTCACCATAACATCATAAGGAAGTCCTTTTGCCATTTGATCAATACTTAAAGGTTCCTGTACAACATATGAAATTGCATCTTTATGTTGCGGATGAATCTCATTCCATGTGGACACGAGATAATCTCCAAGTTCTTTATTTTCTACTTGTACGGTAAGCGAGGCATTTTCTTCAATACTAAAATATTCATTATCTTTATCGTAACAAACACTCTTTCCATCTACCGTACAACGACTGTTTAAGAAGAAGAATGAGGTTGAAAAAACTGCAAGTAACAAGACTGCAATAACACCAATGATAACACTCTTATTTTCTTTTGGATTTTTAACTAAACGCTGTTTTTCTTTCTTGTCGTTTGCATTTTCCTCAACATGTATTGCTTGATGTTCTTCGCTCATCCTACTACACCTCCTTCCCATGGACTGTATAATCAACATTCTTTAACGATTCAATCGTTTTAGCCCCAACTAAAACCATTAGCTTTTTAAAGTCTTCCAAAAACATGGAAACTTCATTCAGCATCGCTTCTGACTCTAAATGTGCTACCTTGAGGAAATACCCTGAAATCCCAACTGCTTTTGCACCGAGTATTAAACACTTCAGGGCATCAAGTGGATTTTGCACCCCACCTGATGCGAATATATCGCATTTTTCTTGATATGATTTAGTCATCATAAGTGACTCGACGGTCGTAATACCCCAATCTGATAGATAGTTATAACGTTTGCCTTGTGAGCGTTCATTTTCAATCCAAACGAAGTTCGTACCCCCACGACCACTTAAATCTACATGACGCACACCACAATCATAGAGCTGAGCAACGGTCTTTGCACTCATACCAAATCCCACTTCTTTAACAATAACTGGAACATTCACCGAAGCAACAATTTCGGTTATATTTTCAATCCAGTGAGCAAAGTCGCGATCACCTTCGTCCATCGCAATTTCTTGCGCAACATTGATGTGGATACCTAGTGCATTCGCATCAATCATCGCGATTGCACGCTTCGCCTCATCCACAGTTGCATTCGCCCCTACATTCCCAATAATAAATCCTGTAGGATTTTCATCACGTACAACTCGATACGATGATTCAAGGGTCTTATCATCAAGCGCAGCATGTTGTGAACCAACTGCCATCGGCAAACCAAAAACACGAGCAATTCTCGCTAGGTTTCGATTCAACATTTCAGTTTTTTCACTACCACCTGTCATTGCATTAATATAAATTGGATACTTCATCGTCTGACCTAAAAATTGAATGGAAGGATCTACTTCACTCAAATTGATATTTGGTAAACTTTGGTGAACAATCCGTACGGTATCAAAATCAGATTGATACACATTTTGCTTTAACGCAAGTGCTACATGTTCGTCTTTTCTTTTTGATCTCATTTACGTTTTATACACTCCTACATCTAGATATAGAATACCATGTTTTTCCCATTCATGTACTAAAGTGTTCGCTTTTTCATTAAAGTTTTCAGATATTAATGCGAATCCACAATCACCACCACCAGAACCGGATATCTTCGCAGGTAAACCGATATTGTGCGCGGATTCAATCAGCTTCGTTAAGACATTTGTCTCAATATTGATCGATGCACGATTCCCTAATTCGGCCATCAACATTCTATAGTGATCAATGGCTTGAGAAACCAATATAAAATCATGGTCTTTCCAAGCATCAATAAACTGATTGACTCGAAGATTCGCTTCCTCGAGAAAGGATGCATAATAGGCTGGATTACTACTTTTTAATTCTCGTACTGCGTCGACAAAAGGCGAGGTTTGATTTACAGTTCCCGTCCATCCAACACATAGATTTAGGTTGGTTGATGGTAAAGGTTCAATCAACAATCCTGGCCATGTTGAATGGACAAGGTTCATATTACACATATCCGCAACAATAAGCCATGACTCATCATAACGCTGATAAACTAGTGTGCCGCCAAAACATGTGGAAGCCAAATCACCACCCGAGCTGATCTCACCAACAATTACTTGGGCCATCACCGAGAGTTTAAAAAGTTCTAACGATTCCAGCTCTACCTCATGAAGTCTCAAAATAGCATCAATCACTGCCGCTAGCACAACACCACTCGATCCAAATCCATATTTTTGCTCATTTTCCGAATCCAACTCACTCTCAATATGCATTTTGAAAGGGGTCATTGTTATTTTTCTAAATTTCAAATAGCGTCTTGAAATTTCAATTGCTGCCTTCACATGAGTCAACGTTCCATTCTGCATAAATATCTCAGTACCTTGAAGTTGACCATAGCGACTGTTTACTTCAAATTGCTCAGCGGCCTCTATGTAAACATTTAAAAACCGATCAATGGCTGCAATGACCGCTTTTTGACCTGGTTCCATAATTGCATATTCCCCCATTAAAAACAGTTTCCCAGGAAATTTAACGTGAATCATAAACCGATACCCCCACTCCCGGCGCGCAAACTACCGTTTTAACACCCTCTAACTCAGCGAGAACCGTTTCCACATGTTCAGAGGTTGTCATGATTTTCACATTAGGACCAGCATCCATGGTAAAGAAAGCAGGTACTGTCTTTTGGATTTTACGCACTTTATTCATAATTTCGACCGTTTGCGGCTCAAAATACCACATATTTACTGACATTAACGATGCGTGCATTCGTAAAGCATTTTGTTGCGCAATCGCACCAACAGTCCAGATATCGTGTTCTTTCAGTGCCGATTCTAAATTTATGATGTCTTTTTCTGTCTGTTCTACCCACGCTGGGTAATAAACCGATTCTTCGACAGTTGTGTTCATCGCTTGGCTGCTTAAAAACGGTTTTTCTTGATCATTAAGAATGCAGACAATCATTCTAAATTCTGGCCAAGGCTTCATGATTATAGGCTCCGCAAAACTGTCCAAATCATTTGAGCCGCGATTCCATTTCACAAATCCACCGTAGATTGAACGCGATGCACTTCCCGAACCCAATCGCGCACAGCGAGACACTTCTTCATCGGATAAATCAAGGTTAAGCGTTGCTGCTTTCGCAAGCGCAGCGAATGCGGATGCTGATGAGGCTAAGCCTGCTGCTTTGGGGACAAAATTGGTAGAATGAATGCGAGCAAAATAAGGTAACGGATATCGTTTCCTAAGCTCATTCATATACCAAACAACGCGATCTTTTTCCTTACCTTCCACCTCATAACCATCAAGGATAAAAATATCCTCAGTTAATGTGGCATCATATTCAACCCATGTATCGGTGTAAAACTGATCTAATGTCATAGAAAGACTGGAATTGTGCGGTATTTTTAATTCATTATCCTTCTTTCCCCAATACTTAATGAGGGCAATGTTGGTATGAGCACGAATCGTTTTAGTCATGAATTTGTTTACCATTTAAATTATAAGACCATGTATCTACCGCACCCGCTTCTTTTAATTTTTGTGATACATGCATTGAATCCTCTTCGTTGGCACAAAGGGCAATCATACAGCCACCTTTTCCTGATCCCGTTAACTTTGCGCCCAATGCCCCCTCTTGAATGGCGATGGTTGTTAGGAGATCTAATTTATCATTACTTACGCGAATTGTTTTTAAAACCTCATGGGCACGATTCATACAATTACCCACTTCCCCCACATTTTTTGTTTGAAGGTGAATACGGGTTTCATTGGTCAAATCTGCAAGTTTGTTCATCAACGATTCCACATACTCTGGATTATCCTTAAGCATTGCATTCACTTCTGAAACGGCAAGATGGGTTTGACCGGAATCGCCAGTATCTGCAACAACGAGGACCGCATCCATATCCACTTCAATAACTTCACCCAATTTACCCCGTTCAAAGAAAACGGGTTTTCCCATAGCGATTGTATTTGCATCAAGGCCACTAGGATTCGTATGGTGGATGCGCTCGGCTACTGACACCAAATAATTTAAGTTTTCGTCTGATAAGTGCATTTTAAACGCATCAAAAAGACCACGAACAACGGATACTGAAACTGCGGCACTCGAGCCCAATCCACGTTGTGGTGGTAATGTTGATACAATTGAAATATGAAGACCATAATTCTCTTTATTCATAAATTTTAATGTTAGTGTGATTAATTCTTTGATACCCGCAATAACTGAAGGCGCACTTGACAAGGCCCCTTGATAATAAAGACAATCAATCGTGGTTTCTTCTTGATGGAAATCCACTCTTGTCTCAATACGTGCGGATGCGAAAGGCAACGCAATCGCTGGTTTACCGTAAACAACTGAATGTTCACCCATTAGAATAATTTTTCCGGTCGCAGACCCAATTCCATATAGACTCATATAAACACCTTCCAAACATAAATAGCATCTATATTATACATCATAAATCTTAAGATTTTCCAATTCACACGAATTCATATAATTGTGCATAAAAAAAGCGAGCATAGCCCGCTTGTAATTATTATAATGCTTCGATATCTGTATATGAAATCTCAGTAGGTGTCTCACGACCAAATAAAATCGTAAGAATCATTGCTGTTTGAGAATCATCATTCATACTATCAACAGTTCCTTCGATCCCTGCAAATGGTCCCGAAAGAATTCGAACTGTATCGCCTTCCTTGAAATTAACGATAAGTTTTTGATCACTCATACCCATGCGTCTTAAAATTGATTCAATCTCTTCATCTGAAACTGGGAATGGCTTTGCACCACCACCTGATGAACCGATAAATCCTGTAACACCAGGAGTATTACGAACGATATACCACGCTTCATCCGTCATAATCATTTCTACAAATAAATAACCTGGGAATAAGTTACGAAGTTTTTCGACTTTTTTACCATTCTTATATTCAATTTCTTTTTCTTCGGCTACAAGAATTCTAAATAAAGCATCTTCGATACCCATTGATTCTACGCGTCGTTCTAAGTTTTCTTTAACACGGTTTTCATGTCCTGAATAGGTGTTAACAACATACCATTTTTTTTCTTCCATCTTATCCACCAATTCCAATCAATTTCAATGCTGCTACTAACACAACTTCTGTTAGTAAAAAGTAAGCTACAAAAAACAGAACAAAGGATAAAACGATTGTTGTGTTTCGTGTCATTTCCTTACGAGTAGGCCATTTGATTTTATGGATTTCTTCTTTAATTCCAGCAAAACTAAACCAAGCCATAGCATTTACCTCCTATTTTGTCTCTCTATGTAATGTGTGTCTTCCACATCGTTTACAAAATTTTTTTATCTCAAGTCGTTCCGTAACACTTGAATGATTTCGAAAAGTAGAGTAGTTACGTGAAAGGCATTCAGTACATACCAAGATTACTTTTTCTCTTTTATTTGTCATTAAAAAACCCCACTTTCGTGCTCCCTAACTTTATCACAATCACAATGGGGTGTCAATGAACTCACATGTGGGAAACATCGCGCATTGCTACAAGACGACGCCTCACTTTTTGGATGATATTATCCACATTTTTCGGTGAAATATTAAACCGATCTGCAATCTCACGATATCCAAATCCCTCTTCCCGCATTGTATAGATTATCCGCTCTTTTTCAGGGATCGTTTCAAGTACTTTGCGTTCAATGCGACGTGCATCATGATAATGTGCAACCACAACCGGATCACTGGTGAGATCTTGCGTTTCAATCATATCAGCAAGATAAACAGATTTATCTTCTGTCACAAAGAGATCCAACGACCATTTACTATCCAAAAGTTTGTATGATTGTGATCGACATTTTCGTAGTGCGGTTCGCATCGTGGAGATTACGCATAGATTTACATAATATGCAAATCCTACATCTTTTATTTCTTTGAAGGTATAAATGGCATCATAAAACCCTAAAAATCCTTCTTGAAACAAATCTTCGATATTAATCCCGATAGGCTTTTGTTGAGTATAAAGTTCATATGCTCTTTTCCAAAGCAAACGCTTGAACTTCCCCATTACAATATCCAATGCATCTTCACTGTTCTGGCGAATCATATAAAGATACTCAAAATCGCTTATCATGCAAATCCCCCCATACTGCATTATTTTCGGCGACGTACTATATCAAAGAGCAAAACACCCGTTGCGACGGATACATTTAGTGAATTGACGCTTCCCTGCATTGGAATCGTTGTTAATATATCGCACTCTTTCTTTACAAGACGTGAAATTCCTTTACCCTCAGAACCCACAATCAATACAAGTGGCATATCAACATTAAATTCAGTATAATCAACTGCTTCCACAGCATTCTCAGCAGCTACTACCCAATAGCCCGCTTCTTTAAGTTCTGCGATAGCTTTAACCATATTTGTAACTTCCGCTACCTTTACCGTATTAATTGCACCTGTTGAAACTTTCGCAACCGTTGATGTTAAGCCAACACTTCGATGTTTTCCAACTACCACTCCATCTACACCACATGCATCACACGTTCTTAAAATTGCACCCAGATTATGTGGATCTTCAAGTTGATCACAGAGCACGATTAAATTGTTTTGAGCGCCTTGAATAATTTCTTGAAGTGAGTAATATTTGTAGTCTTGAATTTCTATCACGACACCTTGGTGCACACCATCAGCCATTTTATCCAATCGAAATTTATCGACAAATTGCGGTCTAATTCCGTGTTCTTTCGCAAGCGTCACAATTTCTTGATAATTTCCTTTATTGAATAAATATAAATTCTTTGGTTTCTGCCCACTTTTTAAATATGCAGTGACCGTATTTTTCCCAAAAATGTAATTCGACATTATATTTCCACCGTTTCTATATATTCTTTCCAAAGCGTGTCCAAACGTTCATGATGACCTTCCATATAAAGATATCCCCACAATGCTTCAAATCCCGTCGCAATACGATACGACATAACATCCGCATTTTTAGCCATTGATGCACTTTTGGCATTTCGGCCTCGTTTATAGATACCCATCTCTTCCTCAGAAAGTGCATTACCATCCAGTAATGTCTTCATGTAATCGGCTTGTGCCATGGCACTCACAAACTTAACCGAAGTTTCTTGTAATTGCTTTGTTTTCGTAATTCCTTGTTCTACCAGATATTGCCTCACTTGAAGGGATAAAACCGCATCACCCACAAAAGCCAATACATTTCCTGAATGCATCATATTATAATAATCCTCGTTCCATGAGTTCGCTACGATAGCGGTCTGCGTCTTCAAAATCTTTGCGTGCTTTAGCATCATTCCATTGCTTAAACAGCGCTCTAGATTTGTCATCAAGGACAATTCTTGAATAAGCAATACCAAGAACATCCAACATTTTCTCCACAGTCACAATATATTTAGATACCTCTTCACCATTAATTTCACGTTGGCGCACTGCAGCATTTAATTGTTTCACGGTGTCAAACAGGACAACATTCGCATTCGCGACATTTAAATCATCCGCCATGGCGTCCATAAATTGATGATAGCGTACATCATCAAATTGTGGGCCAATATGATATTCCATCTTTTCAAGTTCAATATATGCTTTGTTTAGTCCTTGGAAGATACGATCAAGTTCTTTCTGAGTTTGTTCAATAAGTTCTTCCGTAATATTTAGTGTGAGACGATAATGTGTCGACATAAGCAACCACCGTGTAGCATTTTCACCCAATTTATCAATAAACTCTTGGGCCCACATAACATTACCGATTGACTTACTCATTTTTTCACCATCAATATTTAGCATCGCATTATGAATCCAATAATTCGCAAGATCATGATTATGGAGTGCACGGCATTGTGCTGATTCATTTTCGTGATGCGGGAATTTTAAATCTTGACCACCGCCATGAATATCGATAACCTCTTGTTTAAATTCATTACCAATCATAACAACACACTCAGTATGCCAACCCGGTCTTCCTTTACCCCATGGTGCATCCCACTTAATGCCATTATCCTTTGTATCTTTCCACAATACAAAATCAAGAGGGTTTTCTTTGCTGCTGTTTTCCTCAATACGTGCACCTACCATCAATTCATCAATATTTTGTGAAGAAATGGAGCCGTATTCTTTTGCTTTAGACACACGAAAATAAACATCTCCATTGGATGCATACGCATAACCATGATCAATTAAGTCCTGAATAAACGCAATAATCTCTGGCATCGTACTTGTTACTTTTGGAGTTGCTTGAACGTAATCTGCATGAAGTCCTTTACGAACTTTTTCATAGGCCTCAATATAACGATTTGAAATAACCGATTCATCAACACCTTCTTCTAACGCTTTCTTAATGATTTTATCATCAACATCCGTGTAATTCGATACAAGTTTAACATCATACCCAAGTGCCGTTAGAACGCGTCGCAATAAGTCAAATACGACGATTGGGCGTGCATTTCCTATATGTGCATAGTTGTAAACAGTTGGTCCACAGACATACATGGATACCTTCCCTTCCTCAATCGGTGTAAACTCTTCAAGCGAATTTGATTTCGAATTATATAACTTCATAATAGCCTCCAAACCTTTGCAATAAGTATATCATAAATCGCCTTTATTTAGGCACACTTCAAATATAAAAAAAGCTATCCAAATGGATAGCTTTCAAGATCATAATTGAATCAATTAGAATTTTGAAGCAACGTAATGTGCTGTACGTACTAATTGGTTTGTGTATGATGCTTCGTTGTCATACCATGAAGCAACTTTAACTAAGTTTACACCACCGATTGATGAAACTTTAGTTTGTGTTGCATCAAATAATGAACCGTAGCTCATACCAATGATGTCTGTTGAAACAAGTTGTTCTTCAGTGTAACCGAATGATTCGTTAGTTGCTGCTTTCATAGCTGCGTTTACTTCTTCAACTGTTGTTGCTTTTTCAACTACTGCTACTAATTCAGTGATTGAACCAGTGATTACAGGAACACGGTGTGCTCCACCATCTAATTTACCTTGTAACTCAGGAATTACTAAACCGATTGCTTTAGCTGCTCCTGTTGAGTTAGGGATAATGCTTTGTGCAGCTGCACGTCCACGACGTAAGTCACCTTTAGGATGAGGACCATCTAATGTGTTTTGATCGTTTGTGTAAGCATGGATTGTTGTCATTGTTCCTGAAATAATACCATACTTGTCATTTAATACTGCAGCCATTGGAGCTAAGCAGTTTGTTGTACATGAAGCACCTGAGATAACTGTTTCGCTACCGTCAAGAATTTCATGGTTTGTGTTGTAAACAACTGTTTTGATGTCGCCTGTTGCTGGAGCTGAGATAATAACTTTACGTGCTCCTGCTTCTAAGTGCATGCCAGCTTTTTCTTCTGTTGTGAAGAAACCTGTACATTCGATAACTACGTCAACACCAAGTTCTTTCCAAGGTAAGTTTTTAGGATCGCGTTCGCTTAAAACTTTGATTTCGTGTCCGTCGATTACGAAAGCTCCGTCTTTAACTTCGATATCATGTTCGAAACGTCCTTGTGCTGAATCATATTTTAATAAATGAGCTAATGTTGCTGCATCTGTTAAGTCGTTGATTGCCACGATTTCCATGTCTTTTGAACCTGTTAATAAACGTGTTGCTAAACGACCAATACGGCCGAAACCGTTAATTGCTACTTTAACTGTCATAGTGTCTATATCCTCCTTATAATTGACATTCTTATTATATACCATCTCAACCAATTGTCAATTGTGAGCCAACTAACAATCTATAAAAAATCCCTATTAAACAGTGGCTTCCCAAAGGCATGAAATGCCGAATACGCACTGATAATTTTTATATGATACAATCGTTCAAATAATTCTTTATCATTAACACGCGCAATTAGAAAAGGTGCCTTTACACGCTGAGCCTCTGTAAATATTTTATCCAGTCGCTCCGAAATTGAAGCATGAAGACGAACATCTTGAACAGAGCGCGAAACAAAGGCAAGAAGGCGTACTAAAGAACCACTCTTATCATAACAGCACTCTAACACTTCTACCGAATGAGGCCCATTTGTAACAATTGCATAGGCAATTAAAACGCCATTTTCTTGAAGTCCAATAATTTGGCCGTTTTGTTCTCGCATTGTTTTTTTGAGTTTTCCAAAATAAACTTCGTCCCGTACAAAATTCGCAGTGAAATGACTTGTGAATCGTCGATATACTTCTAACAGACTTTCTGGGCTTGGATCTCTAACAATCCCTTCCATTCCTAATGCAGGAAGTGAAATTGCTGGGATTGTATAAATATAGTTTTCCACAACTGTCTCAAATCCAAATGGTTCAAACCATTCCGGATGATCTGTGTGACACAATGTAATGATATCTGTCTTTGAAACATCTTCTAAGATTGTTTCAATCAGTGTCGTCATCGTTTGAACCAAGACATTCGGTCTTATAAAACTCCCAACGAGATAGGAAGCTTTAATATTTTTATCATGTAACGATAGGACTTTATCATGAACTTGGATTGCAGCCAAAATCTCGTCATAATCATTTTTGGATACATAACATTGATCTTCATGATAAAAATTATTAAAATACGCATCGACTGCACCGCGATTGAGGTTTGGAAACGCATCTTTCCACAATAGATTTAATTGTTTTTTATCTGCAATAACTGCTTTCGAGATCATCAAGCATCCCCTCCCTTAATCGCTATTTATTTTCTTGATCTGTGACATCACGTGTTGTATATTCTACATCGATAACATCGCCGTTATGATTATCCGAATACGATTGATCTGTATGCGAACTTTGACTCCCATAAAAATCTCGAGAAGATCCTCGAGGACGACGTACTTCTTGGATTACACGTACAATCGTACTAATAACCCAAATGATGACGACAATACCCAATAATTGGGGTAAAATCTTGATAATAATCATTGTTATAAAGAATAAAATTAAAAACGAAATAATAGAACCCATAATAAATACCGCCTTTTAATAATTATAACACGAAAAAAAATGTCAATACCACTTTTAGCGCGGTTCACTAATCATCACATAATGTCGGTTTGAAGTAGCGAATAGATACATATATCGATATAGCGTCCCGCTTCATACTCCGCTTGCCTCAACGTCCCCTCATACTTAAATCCTGTTTTATCCAAGAGTCGAATGCATCCTTGATTTTCAGGACAAACTTTTACTTGGAGTCGATTATAGTATTTGAAATTGAACGCATAATCAATTGCGTATTGTAATGCTTCCGAAAGAATTCCTTGATTCCAATATTCATATTTGAGTTTAAAACTGACTTCAATGCAGTTAAAATCCAGATCATAGTTATAACACCCTACATCGCCGATATAACAGTCATTTTTATCTGAAATAACCCAACGAAACCCATCAAAGCTGGTCTCAGATTCTTTAAAGCGATGGATTTCCTTTAATGCCTCGTCATGATCTTCAAAGCGACCCATTCCATAATATTTCGTAACACGTTCATCACACATTATCTGGAAAAGTTCGTGTGCATCATCATCACGAGCTTCTCTCAAGTTAAATTTTACACCTTCATAATGCATCAAGATGCTACCTCTTGGTCTAATTTATCTGCTAATTCAATTATTTTTTTAAAACGGTGTTGTAGACCTGATTTACTAATGGTTGCATTATGTTCTTCTTCATAGTATTCAATAAGCTCGTTTAAACTTGCTTCAGGATGATTCATGCGTAAATCACCCACTTGAATTAATCGCGCTTCAAGTTGATTGTAACGATTATGTTCAATAAGTTTGTAAATTGCATCCAATTGTTGACTTCCGGCTTTAATGGTTTTGACCTCATTTGCAACTTCGCAATTATCAAGTCGTGTTAAGGAGTTTTTAAAATCGCGCTGAATGCGGATATCTTCAAATTCCAAAGTATTAACATGAGCGCCTGTTATTTTTAAGAAATCCGCAATTTGGTCTGCTGCCTTAACATAAACAACTTGACGATTGCGGCGGGTTGTTATTTTAGCGGTGATGTCAAAACGATTGAGTAGTTTTTGTAGATAACGCGCAAGTTCCTCGCCTTCACACGTTATTTCCATATGATAATTTGCAGTTGTTGGCGCATTAATGCTTCCACTTGCCAGAAATGCACCCGCAAGATAAGCACGCGCACAGCATTCTTTAAGTGTAATTACGCTATATGGTGTGCTTCGCATGCCTTTCGACGAATAAATTCCCAAATCTTCCAAGATTTCCATACCGCGATTCATAACACGGAGAACATAAACATTATTTTTCTTTAATTTTTGTTTTTTAACAACCGTCAAGTCAATTTCGACTTGGTAACGTTCTTTAAGAAGTGAAAACAATCGTTTCGCAATTGCTGCATTTTCAATCTCAATTTGAATTTGCATGCGCTTATTCGCAATAATCAAATTTGAATTGATTTGTAAGAATGCCGATAAGAATGCACGTTCACAACACTCGTGATAAATATTTGTGGATATTTCATGTTTTACTTCACTGCTAAAGGACATCCAATCACCTCCAGTATTTCATAGAATCCCTCACGCACACGATCATGATCATGACGGATTTTTCCATTCTCAAAATTCAATAAGTTTTGGTCTACAACGGTATACGTATGAACCGAACTTCTAAAGTAAATTGGATGAGAATCTTCATTTTCGTAGTTTTGAATTACATCAGAAGGAATTTCATCAACACAACGTACAACAAGATCGACAGGTTTTTCGATATGTTTTACAATTGCATTCACATGATCTTCCCCACTATAGCCATCTGTTTCTCCGGGCTGACTCATTGCATTGCAATAATACACAATCTTCCCATTACTTTTTTGCAGTGCTTCTTTTATTTCTGGAATGATGATATTTGGAAGAATTGAGGTATACAACGAACCAACACCTAATAAGATCACATCCGCTTCAAGAATGGCTTGAATCGCCTGATCTGTTGCATGTACCGGCTCATCGTAGTAAACACAGTCAATTGAGTTCGCATATTTTGGAATATTCGATTCTCCGCGGACAATCGTTCCATCTTCCATCCGTGCACATAATGTAATGGTTTCTTCGGATGAAGGAATAATGTCACCCATCACATTTAAAACTTTTGAAACCGATGCAACCGCGTCCATAAAATCGCCAGTGGTGTCTGTAAGTGCCGTAAGGATTAAGTTACCAAGATTATGACCTGCAAGGGTTGATCTTGAATCTTTACTAAAACGATAGTTCATTATTTGCGACAGCAAATTTTCTGACTCCGCTAAAGCAAGCATCACATTTCGAATATCACCCATAGCTGGAACATTAAAATCTTCTCGCAATCGCCCAGTACTACCACCATCATCAGCCACCGTAACAATCGCACTTAACTCCAGTGATTCTATATGTTTTAAACCTCTTAATAACGCAGATTGCCCTTTTCCACCACCAACTACCGCGACCTTCATTACTCTTTATCCTCGGGCATATCACGGTGGTCTTTTAAGGTATTATATTGTTTGTCATAATTTTCATAGAGCCAATTCACAATCGAAACAGATCGATGTTGACCACCTGTACAACCAATTGCAACAGTTAACAAGTGCTTTGACTCTTCGATATAACGTTCAAATGCGTAATCTAAAAAGTGTGTTAGATATTTTAAAAATTCTTGTGTTTTTTCATCGTTGATTACGTAGTCAAAGACTGGTTTATCATTCCCCGTCATAGATCGCAGGGATTCTTCCCAATATGGATTGTTTAAGAATCGCACATCGAAAACAAGGTCTGCATCCATTGGAAGACCTTTACGATAACCAAACGAAATAAAGCTTAGGGATAAGGATTGATTTCCCTCTATTTTAAAGAACCGCTTAATGCGTGATGTTAGATTTTGTTGTGTTAAAAATGTTGTATCGATGATAATCGATGCGCGTGACTTAATATTTGAAAACTGTTCGATTTCCGCATCAATGGCCTCTTCAAGCCCATTTGCCAGATTCGCAACAATTAATGGATGATTGCGTCGATTATACTTATAGCGTAGCAGAAGTTGTTCTTTACTCGCATCTAAAAACAAGACAATCAACTCACACTCTGAGTTCTTGAATGTACGATAGAAAACATCGAAATCTGCAGCATTCACACTTAACGCAAGATTGCTGTAAGTCCCATCTTTCATCGCCTCAATATCTCGTACAAGATCTTCAATCATAAATACTGGAAAACGATCAATACAATGATACCCCATGTCTTCTAAAACAGCCATGGCGCTTGTTTTCCCTGCACCTGATAGACCTGTGACTAAAACTACTTTTTGTTTTTCCATGTTCCACCTCTTACCCCAATTATAACAAAAATCTAAGGCTATGCCTTAGATTTAAGATCTTGTATATAGTGAAATGCATTTTGTGCTGCAATTGCACCATCACTTGTTGCAGTAACAATTTGACGTAAATGTTTTTGAATAACATCACCGGCTCCAAAGATGCCTGGAATTTCAGTTTCAAGTTGATTATTAACAATTAAATAACCTTCGTTATCTAAAACATTTAAATCTTTTAGGAACCCTGTTGCTGGAATCGCCCCAATGTAAGGGAAGACACCATCTGTTTCAATTACTAGTGGTTCTCCTGTCTCAACATGTTCAAATTTCATCCCTGTTAATTTCCCATCGCTATCGATATAATCAACGGGAATATGTTTTTTAATTACATTAATTTTATCGTTGCTAAATACTTGGCGTTGTGCTGAATCATCACCTCGGAAGACATCTCTACGAATTACAAGATTAACTTCACTTGCAAACTGGGTTAAATAGACAGCTTCTTCAAGGGCTGAATTCCCCCCACCAATAACAACAACTTTTTTATCTCTAAAGAATGCACCGTCACACACTGCACAATAAGATAGGCCGTGACCTAAGAGTGCGTCATCTTTTTCAAATCCTAAAGTACGTTCATTTGTCCCCGTTGCAACGATGACAACATGAGCACGGTACTCCGATCCATCTTCAGTTTTGATTACTTTATAATCCCCTTCATCAACAATGCCATTGACATTACCGTAAAGGTATTCTGTTCCATAAGCGGTCGAGTGCTCAAACATTTTCATCGATAAATCGACCCCCGCAATATTATCCACACCGGGATAGTTTTGGACTAAGTCCGTCTTAATCATTTTTCCACCTGGGGCTTCCGATTCCAACATTGCTGTTTTCAAGCCAGCGCGTCCTGCATAAACCGCTGCCGTCAAACCTGCTGGACCTGCTCCAATGATGACTACATCATAGTTATTGTCCATTCATGATCCTCCTTCAAAATTTCTTTGATTTCCATTAAATCCGAAATCATACGATTCGGTTTACTTTCTTCTAAATCCTTCTCACGTATTTTATCAAATACATATCCGATAGTAAATGAACCTGCCCGCTGTCCTGCGAGAATATCTGAAGCAGTATCTCCAACATAAATTAATTGTCCACGATCTGCATGCATCAACTCGAGTGCTTTATCGATGCCCGCAGGATCGGGTTTTACGGGTTCAAATTGATCACATCCTAATACCACTTCAAAAAGTTCAGGGTTGATACCCGTTACTTCCATCCCAAGTTCAAGTGTCGATGTGATTTTATTTGAAACAACACCCATACGATATCCATCATTTTTAAGATCTTCCAATAATGGAATCGCATGTTCCATAGGAACAACATAAGCGTCATGCAGCTCATGATTGATCCGACGGTATTCTTGGATTATTGACTCAATGTCAGCTTCTTCAAAATAGTTACTAAACGTATCATGAAGTGTTGGTCCTAAAAAGGATTTCATTTCTTGTTCGCTGAGTTTATACTCAGGCTTGTATGTTTCAAACACGCGACGGAACGTCTCCAAAATGCACGCTTGTGTATTCGCAATGGTTCCATCAAAATCAAATAGAATAATTGGTTTCTGACGTTTAAGGTATTTTTTAAAAAGTCCCATGTATCCAGCCACACCAAGTACTACAAAAATAATTGAAATAAATTGTGCAACTCGAATTGGACCAAACATTAAACTGTCTGATCGAAATCCCTCAATGATAAAGCGGGTTGCTCCATACCACATCATATATGCGAAAGTTAAGTCGCCGCGCTTAATCTTACTGAATCGTTTGAGTACAAATACAATCAGAATCCATCCAATAATATTTGCAACACTCTCATAGAGGAATGTTGGTTGACGGAATGCTCCATCAATATACATCATATCTTTAAACCAAATTGGAAAATGATTATAGAAGCTTTCTTGAACAACACGTCCATAAGCTTCCTTGTTCATAAAATTCCCCCATCGACCGATAGCTTGTGCAAGGAGAATATTTGGAATAATGAGATCTGCCCATTGAATAAAATTTAGACGTCGGCGCTTTGTAAACCAATAGCCAAATGCCACCCCTGCAATTAAACCCCCTTGAATCGCAAGTCCACCTTCATGGATTGCAAAGATGCGTAAAGGTTGAGAAAGGTATGTCTTAAATTCAAAAAACAAAACATACCAAAGACGCGCGCCCAGAAAACCCGCAATGAGCGAACCCATGAATAAATCTTCGATATCCTCTTTTTTATAACCTACTTTGAGTAAATTTCGTTGACTTATAGAATACGCTAGAAATGCACCAGACATTATCAGTATTGCATACCACGCAATACTTACAGGTCCAATTTGAACGAATGTTTGAGTATTTGGAAAAAACTTAATCATCAACTTGCTCCTTTGCTTGACGTTTAATAAAATCCATTACGCGCTCATCAAAAAGTTCTGCGCTATTAATTCCTCGTTGTTTAAGCATATGATCACGTACAGCGGATTCAACGAGTACTGACATATTACGACCTTCTTTCACCGGGAATACAAGGTGCGGTATTTTTAGTCCCAATGCCTCATAAGGCAATTGTTCTTCAATACCGGCTCTAAGGTATTGCTGGTTGTCATCCCATTTTGTAAACTCAATTACAAAGTTAATTTCTTCTTGTTCCAAATATGAGCGGACCCCAAACATCTGGCTGACATCGATAATTCCAATTCCACGAATTTCGAGCATTCCACGTAATAACTCGGGGGCTGTTCCCATTATTTTATTTTTAACACGGGTAATATCTACACGATCATCGGCAATTAACGCATGACCACGTAAGACCAATTCAAGTGCGACTTCACTTTTACCCATACCACTCTCACCAATAATAAGTACACCTTTTCCAAAAACGTTCATTAAAACACCATGAACATTTCCTGTCGGTGCCAAGACCTCATCTAAAAACGTAACGATTTCCACCATGATATCTGAACTTGGTCGGTCTGTAACAAACACGGGGAAATTCTTTTTGTTCGCAACATTACGAAGGGTTGGCGGACATGGATTGCCACCTGTAATTAACGCGAACGGTGTTTCTTCATTCAAGATTGTATCAAATCGTTCGGCCTGTTCGGACTCATCCAATGTTTTGATAAATGAGGATTCTTTATTCCCAATTATGACTACACGTTTTGGTTCTGCATGTGCATAAAACCCCGTTAATTCCAAGCCAGGTCTGTTTGTATTCGGAAGAGTAATTCGTCGTTTTAACGATTCTCGGTCTCCCGCCACTTGTTCAAATCCAAAATGATGTACGAGTGTTTTTACACTGCATGAAACTCTTTCTTCCATAAACTACCCCTTTTCTAAGACCCCTTTAAGATAATGTCCAGTATAGCTGTCTTCGACTTGGCAAATGTCTTCGGGTGTACCACAAGCAACAAGTGTTCCACCGCCTTCACCGCCTTCTGGACCAAGGTCAATAACATAATCCGCATTTTTAATAACATCAAGGTTATGTTCAATCACAACTACGGTATCACCATTATCCACAATACGTTGTAATACTCCCGTTAGTTTTTCCACATCATAACTGTGTAAACCTGTTGTCGGTTCATCAAGAACAAACATCGTCTTCCCAGTAGAAGGTCTTTGAAGCTCACTCGCAAGTTTAACACGCTGTGCTTCACCTCCGGATAAAGTGGTTGCTGATTGACCCAGTTTAATATAACCCAGTCCGACATCCTGCAACGTTTCAAGTCCTTTTCGAATTTTCGAAATCGGTGCAAAGAATTCCGTCGCCTCATCGATACTCATATCAAGAATATCAAAAATTGTTTTTTCTTTATAATGAACTTGGAGTGTCTCATCGTTATAGCGCTTACCATCACATTCACTACATTTAACAAATACATCCGGTAAAAAGTGCATCGAAATCCGTTTGACTCCATCACCTTTACACATCTCACAACGGCCACCGGCAACATTAAAGGAGAATCTTCCTTTATCATAACCGCGCATTTTGGCCTCAGGTGTTTTCGCAAACAAGTCACGAATATCATCAAATACCCCTGTATAGGTTGCAGGGTTAGAACGTGGTGTACGTCCAATTGGATTTTGATCAATTGTAATTAATTTATCAATATTATCGAGACCTTTAATTTTTTTATGTTTACCAGGTTTTACACGTTGTTTTCCAAGCGCATGATAAACGGTTTTGCTTAAGACCTCATTAACAAGTGACGACTTACCACTACCACTTACACCTGTAACTGCGATAAATGTTCCAAGTGGAAACTTAACATTAATTCCTTTTAAGTTATTTTCTTCCGCACCCATAATTTCGATTTTCTTTTTATTGCCTTTACGGCGTTTTTGAGGTGTAGGAATTCTTCGTTTACCACTTAGATACTGACCGGTAATTGAATTTTCGTTTTTTAAAATCGATTCTAGGGGGCCATTCGCAATAACTTCTCCACCCAGTGCGCCCGCTCCCGGTCCGATATCCACGATCCAGTCCGCAGCTTCCATCGTCTCCTCATCATGTTCCACAACAATCAAGGTATTCCCTAGATCACGCATGTTCTTTAGCGTCTCAATAAGACGCGCATTATCACGTTGATGTAGACCAATTGAGGGTTCATCTAAAACATAGAGCACGCCCGTAAGGCGCGACCCAATCTGGGTGGCAAGACGAATTCGTTGAGATTCTCCACCTGAAAGACTTCCTGCAATACGGTCTAACGTTAAGTACTCTAGTCCTACATCCTTAAGGAATGTTAGACGTGAGACAATTTCTTTAATCACAAGCTCAGCAATATTTGCTTTCATCTCATCGAGTTCTAAATGATCCATAAAATGCAGTGCATCACCAATCGATTGTTCAGTAAATTGACTAATGTTTAATCCGCCTACGCGCACGCTTAAGGCTTCTTGATTCAGACGTGCACCATGGCACTCTGAACAGACAGCTTCACCCATAAACGAACCATACCATTCTCGCGATGATGAAGATGTCGTATCGCGATGACGTCGCTCAATTAAACTTACAACCCCTTCGATGGGTTCGTTACGGTGAAAACTATTTCCCGAACGCGATTCAATAACATATTTTACGGGCACAACACTTCCGTAGAGTAAAATATCCATTTGTTTTTTCGTTAATTTATTAATGGGTTTATCAATATCAACTTTCGCAAATTGAATGAGATGCTCAAATGTCTGCCACTCGATATTTTGAGAATTCACAATATTTTTATAGTATCGAATCCCACCTTCAGAAATCGACAAAGTCGGATCAGGAATTAAGAACTCAAGATCTACTGATTGCGTCATGCCTAAACCATTACAGTTGTGACATGCACCCATGGGTGAGTTGAAAGAAAAAAGACGTGGTTCGATGGATGCAATGCTGAATCCACACTCCGGGCACGCAAAATTACTTGAAAACACCATATTCTCCTCGCCATTTTTCACGAGTACAACTCCATTACTCAATTTTAAGGCAGTCTCTAATGAATCACTCAATCGATAACGGCTGTCTTCCTTCTTAACAATTCGGTCAATGACAACGTCGATATCATGGCGATTATTCTTTTCAAGTGCGACTTCTTCATCCAACATTACTAAAGCACCATCAATGTACGCACGGACATAACCTTCTTTACGAAGATGATCCAGTAAATCGCGATGTTCTCCCTTTTGTGCTTTCACAACCGGCGCCAAGATTTCAAGACGTGTTTTATCTTCAAGCATCATAATGCGATCAACCATCTGTTTAATCGTCTGAGACGTAATTTCGATATTATGCGTAGGGCAATAAGGGATACCCACTCGAGCATACAAAAGACGCAAGTAATCATAAATCTCCGTTACTGTTCCAACAGTGGAACGAGGATTATTACTTGTTGTTTTTTGATCAATTGCAATCGATGGAGAAAGTCCTTCAATTAACTCAACATCCGGCTTTTCCATATTTCCTAAGAACTGACGTGCATACGAACTGAGTGACTCGACATAACGACGCTGTCCTTCAGCATAAATCGTATCAAACGCTAAACTCGTTTTACCAGACCCAGAAAGGCCCGTCATAATTACAAGTTTATCTCTTGGAATCTCAAGGCTAATATTTTTTAGATTATTCTCTTTTGCACCTTTAATGACAATTTTATTGTTTTCCATATCTATCACCTACTGAACAAATTATAACATGTTTCTTAACTCCACAATACCGCTTTACTCACCGTTAATCTGATTTAAGACATAAGTTGAAACATCATGGTATTCATGACGATCATATACAAAAGTTCCATAATCTCCTACGCGATCAGCAACTACCGAGAAGATTGTAAGCATGGACTCCAACACAATGACACACTGCTCTTTTGAACTTAAGTTATACGTTGAAAGTAGCTTTTCCCACATACTCGAACTAATATATCGATCAAGATGTTTATAATTCTTCCCAACACTCAAGGAAAATTCTGTTTCAAATCCGACTTGCCACGTAATCATTTGAAGCAACATTCCGCGCATCAATGCAAGGTGGTCCATTGCGTAAATTGGCTCATGGCGCTTGATACCTTTAACGACATAAAAGGATAACCACAACATCTCATTAATACAGTCACGGTAACTTTGCTCACTTGGCTTACGAACCCAATAATCTTGATCACTTGCAGGAAGGACACCGGATATAATGGAATCCTTATCCAAAATGATGGATACTAGATGATCTTCCTGAAGATAATCTTCAAGATTCTCGATGGATACAAATGTGAAGTCGATACGAATCCCGTCTTCAAACTGAACCAAGTAATGATAGTCTCGAGACTTTGTTTGCCCAAACAGCGTAAAATCATCGGGTCTTTGCATCATCAATATCTTTCCAAAAGGTTCCAACCATGATTGATGATTTTTATAATATTCGATGTCATCGACTATGTATGCAATATCATAATCTTGCATTGCATCTTTTTCGATATTTTTATTTACCCGTGAACCATTCATCGCAACAATTCGAATCTGTGGACTTGATTCCGCTTCTTCCAAAATTACAGTCATAATTTCAGTTTCAGTTCGCATAGCACGCCTCCTCTGGTAATAAATAATTACCATTTTTAAGAAACCCTATCACATTACTTCGTTCCAATGTTTGATTTCAAACAAATCAACATTCTCTTCATTTAATTCTATTATCGCATGAGTGCACAAAAACTACAAAAAAAGACCAAGTTTCCTTGGTCTACAAGCTTGCTTTCATCTCCATAACAATATCACGAAGTTGAGCTGCTCTCTCAAAATCAAGAAGTGCCGCAGCTTCTCGCATTTCTTTCTCGAGTTTTTGGATAAGTTCATCCACAGCTTTTTTATCTTTACGTTTTCCTTTATTATTGCGGATACGATGTGTCAATTCAGCGGTTTCTTTCCCTGCAATTACATCACGAATTTCTTTTTTAATGGTTTTCGGAGTAATGCCATGTTTTTCGTTATACGCAATTTGGATATCGCGTCTTCGTCTCGTTTCATCAATTGTTTTTTTCATGGAATCCGTTATTTTATCTGCGTACATAATAACATGACCGTTTGAATTTCGAGCTGCACGCCCTACAATCTGAACAAGTGATCGATAGGATCTTAGGAATCCTTCTTTATCGGCATCAAGAATCGCAATAAGACTTACCTCGGGAAGGTCTAACCCTTCTCTTAAGAGGTTAATCCCAACAACGACATCGTATTTTCCTAAGCGTAAATCTCTTAATATTTCAATACGTTCCAAAGTCTTGGTCTCATGATGAAGGTATGCGACTTTAATACCCGTTTCAAGAAGATAATTCGTTAAATCTTGAGCCATCTTCACCGTAAGTGTCGTGATCAGGACACGTTCATCACGCTCACGACGTTCGAGAATTTGGTCAATTAAATCATCCACCTGTCCCTGACTTTTTTTAATTTCAATTGTCGGATCTAGAAGTCCAGTTGGCCGAATAATTTGTTCAACAACCTCATGATTCACTTTTTCAAGTTCATAATCGCCAGGTGTCGCAGAAACATATATCGTTTGTTTTTGAACACTTGTGAATTCCTCAAATGTCATTGGACGGTTGTTCATAGCACTCGGCAAGCGGAATCCGTATTCCACAAGTGTGCGTTTACGGGACTGATCACCGTTGTACATCCCTCGAACTTGCGGTAATGACACATGAGACTCATCCACAACAAATAAATAATCATCAGGGAAATAATCGAATAATGTATAAGGACGTTGATTTGGATCTCGACCATCAATATGCATGGAGTAGTTTTCAACACCCGAGCACATCCCAAATTCCCGTAATGCCTCAAGATCATATTCAGTCCGTTGTTTGAGGCGTTGGTATTCAACCAGTTTATTCTCAGATTCAAAATAAGCAAGACGTTCCTGTAACTCTGCTTCAATCCGGTCGGCTGCAGGACGAATTTGATCCATATCTCGAGCATACTGATTTGCCGGAAAGATATCGTAGACTAAATAACCTTCACGAACATTCCCGGTAATGCGATCGACTTCCACGATTCGATCAATTTCATCGCCAAAAAATTCAACGCGAACCACGATATCGTCACGATCACCGCGAACGACTTCAATCACATCACCACGAACTCTAAATGTTCCGACACTTTGTTCAATATCATTACGAATGTACTGACGCTTCACAAGATCACGCATCAAATCTTCCCGCGAAATTTCTTGTCCAACGCGCATTACGTAAAGCATTTCTTTATAGTAACTTGGATCCGCAGTTGCATAAATACTCGCCACGGATGCGACAATGATTGTGTCACGACGTTGTAATACCGAGTTTTGTGCAGCGTGTCGCAGCATATCCAATTCTTGATTAATCATTGAACTTTTTTCGATATAAGTATCTGAGCCGGGTAAGTAAGCTTCTGGCTGATAATAATCAAAGTTTGAAACGAAGTATTCAACCCGGTTATTTGGAAAAAATTCTTTGAACTCTGAATAAAGTTGCCCAGCAAGTGTCTTGTTATGTACAAAAACAAGGGTTGGTCTGTTTAACTTCGCAATAACTTGACTTACTGTAAAGGTTTTACCCGTTCCAGTTGCCCCTAAAAGAACTTGTTCTTTTTTACCTTCTAAAATTCCATCTGTAAGTGCACCAATTGCTTTAATTTGGTCCCCTTTCGGTTCGAATTTGGAAACAAGTTCAAATTTATGTTCCTCTTTATTTGCCATTTTTCACAACCTCAATTGCTTTTTGTAACTGGACATCTCGAGCATTACGGTTACTTGACCACTCTGAAACAACCGAACTGTACAACTGCTCTTGAACGCTATGATCAATCGTATCATTTATCGTTAGATTAAGATTGGCTTTATATTTCATTAAGGCTTCTGATGTTTGGATATCATAATAGCCATCCGTACGGCCATTGTGGTATCCTAAAAATTTGAGCGCATTTTGAGTATACACAACCGCTTCATGCACTGCATCAACGTGTATTTCCTTAGAATCGTCTAACACGACAAAATTGGTATAGAAAATTGCCGGTAACTTCACTTCCACATCCGGTTTAATACCCGTACCGTGAATATTATTTCCTTTTGGTGAATTCCACTTCGCAATTGTTACTTTTAAAGCACTCTTATCAGGATATTCATGTTGTGTTTGAACTGTCCCTTTTCCATATGAATTAACACCAACAACTTGAACGCCACGATTTTCTTGGAGTGCTAGTGTCAGTACTTCCGAAGCACTTGCAGATTTTTCGTTAATAAGTACTGCAATATTTTTGAATGGGTACTGATTTTTCTCACTATCTGTCACTTTATACACCTTCTCAGAATGGTTCATAAAGTCTTCTTTATAGACAATTTCATCATTATCAAAGAAAATTCGTGCAATGTCCTCGATAGCTTGCAAGTATCCGCCGCCATTATCGCGTAAATCAATTACGAGTTTATCGATGCCTTGCTCCAGAAATTCATCAAGATAAAGCTTCGTTGCATCCGCAAGATTTTTACCAAATGAGGATATTTCGATATAACCCACGCCATCACGAATCTCGCCCCAAACCAGTGCGTTAATCTTTCCACGTTTAATATCAAACTCGATCGGTTTTTGATCACGTAAGACTTCAACTTTAACTGAAGTGCCTTCCTTTCCCATGATTAATTCTTGAATTTTTTCACGATCTACGGTTTTAATTTCAACACCATCAACTTTAGAAAGGACATCACCCGCTAAAAGGCCAGCACCTTCCGCTGGGGATCCCTTAAATACACGAGTAATGATATTCGCACCATTTCCTGCGTAATATTGGACACCAATACCATCAAAATTCATGTTTATCGACTCATTTAAATTATTCATTTCTTCTTGAGTCATGTACGAAGTATGTTGATCTCCGTTTTTTTCAAGCATCCCTTTTATCGCATTATCAATCATTTCTGATTCCGGATGATCCATATCCGTTTTAAAATACCAACTTGCAAGCAAATCACGGTAAACACGATCAAAACGCTCTACGCCAGCATGAGCCTCTGTTGGCCCTCCCGCAAAGCTTGAAATTTTATTAAATTGAGTACCAAGTAAAAATGCAACAATAATCACGATTACGATTTTAAAAGCCTTGCGTCGTTTCTGTTGGTCTTTTGCTATTTCATCAGGCCATCGATGACGTTCGAGTTTTATACTTACTTTTTTATTTTTATCTTTCAATGAAATCACCTCAATATGGTTATAGTTTACCATAGACTCAGCCTTAAGCGTTAACATAGACTATGGTAAAAGTAATCTAATATAATCCTAGCATAAGGGAATAAGAATTCAATGTTATAATATTAATAATCACAAATAAATCACGGAGGACACATTATGAAACGAATTGCAGTTTTTTGTGGATCAAAAATGCCAGAATTGTCGATTTATCGCGATGAAGCGATACGACTTGCAACGTATTTTTCACATCATGATATTCAATTAATTTATGGTGGCGCAAAAGTAGGGATTATGGGGCTTCTTGCGGATACGATGTTGCAAGAAGGCGGATATGTTATTGGTGTAATGCCAAAGGTTCTTGCGGATAAGGAAATCCTCCATGAAGGACTCTCCGAATCCATACTTGTGAAGGATATGCATGAACGAAAAGCACTGATGATGGATATGGCAGATGGGTTTATTGCTTTTCCCGGTGGATGTGGAACGATGGAAGAAATTTTTGAAGTCATTACATGGAATCAGATTGGAATTCATAACAAGCCTTACGGTTTCTTAAATATTAACCATTACTATGATGGGATTCAAACATATTTGGATACAGCAGCAAATGTCGGATTCTCATCACATGAACAGATTGATTGCATTATTTTTGAATCGAATTTTGATGCGTTTATCCGTCAAATGGAAGCGAAACTGATGGATTCATAATTTGGATTTGAGCAGAAAAAAAACTGAGTCTATTGAGCTCAGTTTTTTTAGTAGAGTCCAAGCGTTGATTGCGGATGTAATCGACATGGAACACCATAGCCTTGATCACAACGTCGACCACCACTGCTTGCAGATCCTGTCCCAAAGTTCATAGTACTATTCTCAGCCCATAAACTCCAAGCATCATAGATTGATCCACCACCCATGTTAATGGTTTCAACATGTAAGTGAGGTCCGGTTGATGCACCGGTATTACCCGTGAGTCCAAGTACTGAACCTGGATGAACAATTTGTCCTTCCGAAACATAAACAGCACTTAAATGGGCAAACAGAATACCATAATTTTGGCCGTTTACGTGCACAAGGTATGAAATATAGTTTCCATAACCTCCACCACAAGCCCAGTTTCCTTCAGAACATCCGGAATTCGTTGCAACAACCATTCCAGTTCCTACTGAACGTGCATTGTTTCCATAATAGACTTCAAGATCCACACCCATATGAGGTGAGCCCCAGTCATACGCCCAAACACTGTTTCCTACTCGGTATACTCCCGGATCGAGAGGCAGTGAAAATCCACTTGTTGATCCACCACCCGTAGAGCCTCCTCCAGTTGATCCACCACCGGTAGATCCCCCTTCGCTTGATTCTCCACCTGTAGAACCATTTTCTTGAGATTCTCCTGATGACTCACCACCGGTAGAGCCACCATTTGATCCTTGCGAACCTGAATTATTATTTTGTTCTTGGGCAAGTTCATGAGCAAGTTGTTCTGCTAACGCTTTAATCTGAGTTTCATGCCCTGCATTAACATACTTAATTTCATCAAGTTCATCTTGTAATTCTGCTTCTTGTTTTTGAAGTTCTTTCACAATTTCCTCGACATGTTTCTCGTAGATCTTTGCAGTCTCTTTTTGAAGTTCGATGTCCTCTTTGTGAAGTTTAATTTCTTCACGCTCAACTTCTTGAAGTTTCTTATCTGCTTCAAGTTCGAGTTTGATTTTATAGATTGAACGTACAAGTTCTTCATTATAGCGTTTAATGGAACTCAATACTTCAAACCGTCGCACAATTTGAGAAAAATCTTCGCCCGTCATCATAAATTCAAAATAACCATTTACGCGTGTAGCAGATTGCGCATTTAACATATAGGATTTAACCTTTACGTCTGTCTCTTCAATCTTAGCTTGTCGTTCATCAATCGATTTTTGAAGCTGAACAATCTGTGCTTCAGAAACGCGAATCTCACCTTCGATTTCTTTTATTTTTGAATCTAAACTTGCGATTTGTTCTTTATATCCGCTTAAGTTTTTCATTTCTTCTGTTAAGTTTGCCTTAATATCTTTCTGAGATCCTTCAAGCGCGCTCAATTTTTTCTTATTTTCTTCAATTTGTGCGCGTCTTTCTTCTTGTTTTTTTGTTGTGTCTGAGGACGCAGCAAATACAGTTGTACTGATTGCAGGTGTTAACGTTCCACCAAGCACAAACAACGCAAGAAATATACACAGTCCATTTTTGATTATTTTTTTCATACAATCACTCCTATTTCGTAATAGTGCAGAACTATGAACAAATCATAGACGAGTAGGATACTAGGCAAAGAAAGTACAAACGGAGATTTGTACTTTTTTCTATAATTAAATTCCTAATGTTTGTCGCGGATAAAGGCGACATGGAACACCGTAACCTTGATCACAACGTCGGCCCCCGTAAGAAGCCGGACCTGTTCCAAATTGAGGATCACCATTCCATCGATTCCAAGCATCTAAAATGGTCCCAGGTCCCATATCAATTGTTTCGACATGAAGATGTGGTCCGGTTGAAGATCCGGTATTTCCTGAAAGTCCAATTTGACTACCAGCAGATACTACTTGATTTTTTGAAACCGATACAGCGGATAGATGGGCAACAAGAATTCCATAGTTATGTCCCCCTACATTTACAATATATGAAATGTAGTTTCCATAACCTCCACCGCAACTCCAATTGCCTGGATAACAGCCTGAATTGGTTGAAACAATAAGTCCATTACCAACCGCAAATACCGGAGTTCCTTGACTTACACCTAAATCGACACCAGCATGAGCGCTTCCACCATATTCTTCTGGATAATGCCAAACATCGGCAGTGACGCTAAAGGTTCCTGATGGGAGTGGTAATGTAAAACCATTGCCACCTGTTCCAGGTGTTGAGGGAAACTGAAGTTCTTTAATACGTTCTTCATCCGCTTTGTTTTTGTCATTAATGCTCGCAATTTGCTCTTGGGCTTCTTTTTCTTTTTGATGAAGCTCTGTAATGACGGCGCGAACACGTTCCTCAAGAAGTTTTGCTTCTTCCTTTTGAAGTTCCGAAGCTTCTTTACGTAAAACAATCGATTGTTTTTCTTCTTCTTGTTTTGCTTTATCTGCTTCCAATTCTGTTTTAATTTCATTCATTTCACGGATTAGATCTTCGTTATAACGCTTAATGGCGCCCATACCTTCAAGACGACGAACCATCTCAGCGAAATCTTCAGCACCCATTACAAACTCGAAATAACCGTTAACACGAGAAGATGATTGGGCATTGACCATATAGCCCTTAACCTTCTCTTCCGTTTCTTTAATCTTTTTCGCTCTCTCATCGATACTTGTTTGAAGGCGTTTGATCTCTTCTTCCGAAGTTGCGATCGCTGTCTTCATCGACTCAATTTCTGCTTCAAGATTTTTGATTTGTTGGCGATAATCATCCAACTTAGCGACTTCTTCAGAAAGTTGTTCTTTAATATTAGCCTGTTTCGACTTTTGCGCCTCGAGCTCTTTCTCACGTTCAGCAATTGAATTTTGAAGTGATTCAATATCCTCAGCGTAGATTGGCACCGTAACAAACACGGGTGCCAGCACGCCAGCAAGCATTAATACTACTACTAATATGATTATAACATTTCTGAAAAATTTTTTCATCGTGACCACCTTAAGAATTTACCCACTGAGAAGAGACTTCCCAATGCTCCTACAACGATTCCAATTAATGCTAGAATCCCTGAGATTTGTAGTGATAATGGATAAACTGCAACCAATTTAAACATTTGCGATATTAATATACCGCCCGTTGCTTGATATAAGTATTGATATCCAAATATCGATATAACAATAGGAATTACTGCTCCGAGTAATCCAATTATCATCCCCTCGATGATAAACGGCCAACGGATGTACCAATTGGTTGCACCCACCGTTCGCATAATACTAATTTCACGACGACGTGAATGAATTGAAACACGTATCGTATTCGATATTAAAAATACAGCAATCACAGCAAGTGTGATTACAATAATAAACCCGATATTTCGAACTTGTTCAAGCATACCAAGGAAATCAGTTGTTCCGCTTCCTCCGTAACTTGTTTTATAAACACCTTCGATTTTCGCAATTTTATTTGATAAGTCTTTAATTTCATCCCCCGATTTGGCATTGATTAAAAACGCGTTCAACATCGGATTGTTTTCTCCACGATAACCACCGTAAAGACTTTCGGCATCTTCTGAGTCATTGGCTCGAATAAATGCATCAAGCTCGTTTTCTTTGGATGAAAACTTAACATCTAAAACTTCTGGTAATTGTTCAATTTGTTTTTGAATTTCATTAATCTGTGATTTTTCCTCATAGTCATTCGAAATCTGAGCATGGATCTGAACACTTTGTTCCATTGATTTCGTAATTGTGCTAATGTTTACACTTAAAAATAGAAAGATTGACATTAGTAAGAGGGTCACAGTAACCGATGAAATACTTGATAGTGATAATGCAAAGTGTCGTGTAACACCTGTAAAACCATCTTTGATATGACGCCAGACTCTACCCATGGTTGATATATCCTCCCGCAGTCAAATCTGCCACCAAGTGGCCTTCATCTAAAGCAATTGTACGTTTTTTGTTTTTATTAACAATTTCAACATCGTGTGTGACCATTACGACTGTTGTTGCTTCTTCTTCATTAATGCGTTCCAATAAATGAATAATCTCCGTTGATTTATCGGGATCAAGATTCCCTGTTGGTTCATCACAAATAAGAACTTTGGGTCTATTTGCAATCGCGCGTCCAATTGCAACACGTTGTTGTTGTCCCCCTGATAATTCATTCGGATAAGCATTTGCCTTTTCAGTTAAATCCACAAGTCTTAAAACTTCGCGTACACGCTTGCGTAATTCAACGCGTGGTGTATTAACAACTTCAAGTGCAAAAGCAATATTCTCAAATACTGTTTTACGTTCTAATAATTTAAAGTCCTGAAATACTACTCCAATGTGACGTCGATAGAGCGGCACTTTTGAATGTTTTAATTTACCTACATTAAATTTCCCAACTTTAACGGTTCCTTTAGTAGGTATTTCTTCACCATTTAAGAGACGAATCATCGTAGATTTTCCTGAACCTGTCGGTCCAATGATATAAACAAATTCGCCTTGTTCAATTCCAAGATTAATATTATAGAGCGCGTTAACACCGTTTTTATACTGTTTTGATACATTTTCGAAATATAACATCGATCAACTCACTCCTTTTATCATGTGTTATTATATCACACCGTTTATGTCCATAATGTGAAAAAGTATGGTAGGCTATGTGATTGATGCCTTCATAAAGCCCTTCCCATGAACCTCCGTAGCATCTGATACAATCAAAAATGCATTTGGATCAACCTCTTTAACAAGACGCTCCAGCTCGACATATTGGTCTTTCATTAATACCGTTAAAATAATTTCACGTGATTCATTCGTATATCCACCAGTTGCCGGAATGCGCGTTGATCCTCGATCAATCATAGTATGAATACGATTTAAAACTTCATTTACTTCATCGGTTATAATAAATACTTGTTTTGCTTGCTCTCCTGAAATCATCTGAATCTTATCAATCGCTACCGCTGAAGTAAAAATTGATAAAAACCCAATCAGGACATTGTTCAATCCATAACTTTTTAGGCCTAGTAGTACTGTAACAGTATCGATAAGTGCAATCCATACAGAGACCTTAATCCCAGTATACTTTGATAGAATTAAGGGTGGAATATCCATACCACCAGTACTTGCACCAGTCCTAAATGTTAATCCCAATCCAATTCCCATTAATGCGCCTCCAAAAATCGATGCTAGTATTGGCTCAACGACAGGTGCGTATCCGACTGTTGATAGAAGGTTAATTAACAAAGGGGATAATATTGTGCTCGCTAGCGTTTTAATTGCAAATCGTTTACCTAAGAAAACCAACCCTAATAGAAACGATGATGCATAAATAATATTAATCATCAATTCTTTTTCAATCCCTATAAATGGGTAGAGCGCAACGGATACACCCGATACGCCCCCAGAAAGAATATTATTGGGTAGTATAAAAAATGTTACAGCTACCGCAAGTACAAAGTTTCCTAGAAGTAAAAATAGCAAGTCGCTTAAATGTTCTTTTATACGATCCATTCTATACTCCTACATTCATTTTTAAAAATGCTTCAATAAAATCATCAATATCACCATCTAATACATCACCATATTGGCTCGTCTCAAATTTTGTACGATGATCTTTCACCATTGTGTATGGATGAGCGACATAAGATCGAATTTGTGATCCCCATTCAATAAGCTTATGCTCACCCTTTATGGCTGCAAGTTGAGCCTGTTTTTCTTCGATTTCTCTTTGATACAATTTACTCTTAAGCATCATTAAGGCTTCTTCTCTATTTTGAAGTTGACTTCTTCCCGCTTGACATGTCACAACGATACCCGTTTTCTTGTGCGTTATCCGCACTGCTGAATCCGTTTTATTAACATGTTGTCCTCCAGCGCCTGTTGCACGCATGGTATCAACATCAATGTCTTCTGGTAAAATTGTAATTTCAATACTATCATCAAACTCGGGTGCGACATCAACGGAAGCAAATGATGTGTGACGGCGACCTGATGAATCAAAAGGACTAATTCTAACAAGACGGTGCACACCCTTTTCGGCTTTAAGATAACCATATGCAAACATTCCCGAGACGGAAAAAGATACGGACTTTAGCCCTGCTTCATCGCCATCAAGATAGTTAAGAACACTAATCTTAAATCCGTGATCTTGCGCCCAGCGTGTGTACATACGGTACAACATTTCTGCGAAATCTTGACTTTCTGTCCCACCGGCACCCGGATGGATTTCCACAATTGCATTTTTTTGGTCGTAGTCATGACTTAGAAGTACAAGTACCGAGAAAGATTCCATTTCTTTTTGAATTTCTTTAACTTCTGCTTCAAGTGAGGTTTGAAACTCCTCATCCGACTCTTCTTTTAGTAAAAGAATGCTATCGGAGCATGACATCAATCGTTCGAGTAAATCGTGATGTGTTTCAACGACTTTTTTTAATTGATTCAGCTTTTGAATATGTTGAGAACTGTGACGATGATCATCCCAAAAACCGTCCTCAACCATTTCTGATTCAAGTTCTTTGATTTTAGCTTCTTTTTGAGCTAAGTCAAAGTGAATCACCAAGTGCTTTCAAATCAGATGTTGTTGAATCAACAATCTGTGCTATTTCAAATAATTCCATCGTATCACCCTATCTATTGTCTGTACTCTATCTTTACGTTTACACAGAACATTACAATGTCTTGTGCAATTTGTCCTAGCATTTCTTCAAACATTTCAAATCCTTCAGTCACATAAGCCTGGAGCGGTTTATCCTGTGCATAAGAGCGCAAATGAATCCCTTCTCTCAACTTACTCATAGCATCGATATGATCAACCCATGATCGATCAATCATGTTAAGAACAACTTCTTTTTCAACACGAGTAAATTGATCTTGAACATCAGAAATTTTGGTTTCATATTTTTCCCATGCAGCATCCGTGATGATTGTTTGAATATCTTCTTGTGATGCTTTATCCAACGATGTTAGATCGAATGTGTCATCGATCAAACCAAGTTTGTCTAATGCTTCTACAAGTCCTTCCTTGTCAATTGAAAGATCTCTTGACTCTGTATTTGTATACGATGCGATGGTATCTGATACAACACGTTTATACATTTCTTTAATTATTCCATGAACATCTTCGTTTTCTAAAACGTAATCGCGTTGTTCATAAATGATTTCACGTTGTTGACGTAGTACATCATCATAATCAAGCAGTGTCTTACGAATGTCAAAGTTGACCCCTTCAACACGTCGTTGTGCAGCACTAATTTGTTTTGTAATTACTTTGTTTTCAATTGCTACATCTCCCAATTGACTATAAACATTTTCAAAACGCTCACTACCGTGACGCAGCATTAAATCATCTTCAAATGAAACGAAGAAACGGGACATCCCTGGATCCCCTTGACGACCTGAACGACCGCGTAATTGGTTATCAATACGACGTGATTCATGACGCTCACTACCTAAAACTGCAAGACCACCTAACGCTCTTGATTCTTCATCAAGTTTAATATCGGTACCACGACCAGCCATGTTGGTTGCAATTGTTACAGAACCTTTACGCCCTGCTTTTTCAATAATTTGTGCTTCACGAGCATGATTTTTCGCATTTAAAACTTCATGTTTAATCTTACGTTGTTTCATCATCATACTTAAGTATTCAGATGTTTCAACAGCAACAGTACCCACAAGCACGGGTTGTCCTTTTTCATTAAGCTCACGTACGGTTTCAATAAGGGCTTCAAATTTCGCCTTGCGTGTACCGTATACAAGATCTGGTAGATCTTGACGTGCAATCGGACGGTTTGTCGGAACTTCTAAAACACGCATGTTATAAATTTCAAGGAATTCTTCCTCTTCCGTTTTCGCAGTTCCGGTCATCCCTGAAAGTTTATTATAAAGTCTGAAGAAATTTTGATACGTTACGGTTGCTAACGTTACCGTTTCTTGTTTAATTGTTACGCCTTCTTTTGCGCAAAGTGCTTGGTGAAGTCCATCAGAATACTCACGTCCTTCCATCAAACGTCCTGTAAACTGATCCACAATCACTACTTCATTATCTTGAACAACATATTCAATGTCATTAAGCATAATGTAATTTGCTTTTAATGCATTATTGATATGGTGCACCAACGATGTATTATCAAGATCATAGAGGTTATCTACTTTAAAAGTGCGTTCTGCCTTTTCAACACCCGCTTCAGTAAGTTGGACTGTTTTTGACTTAACATCAATTACGTAGTCTGCACCTTCGCTTAGTTTTTTCGCAAATTTATCTGAAGATTCATACAACTTCGCACCATCACGTGCACCACCTGAAATAATTAAGGGTGTTCGTGATTCATCAATGAGAATCGAGTCGACCTCATCAACAAGCGCATAGTTTAAAGGACGTAAAACACGTTGTTCGACCTTTGTCACCATATTGTCTCGAAGATAGTCGAAACCAACTTCCGAGTTTGTCGTATATGTAATATCACATTCATATACCTCGCGTTTACCTGAAGGTGATAAAGCGCGCACGTTTATACCGACTGTAAGTCCTAAGAATCGGTGAATCTCACCCATCCATTCCGCATCACGTTGAGCAAGATACTCATTAACCGTAATAACATGAACCCCTTTACCCTCTAACGCATTAAGGTAAGTAGGCATAATTGCAGTTAATGTTTTCCCTTCTCCGGTCTTCATTTCCGCGATATCACCGCGGTGAAGAATTATAGCCCCCATGAGCTGAACAACATATGGAAATTCGCCAATAACGCGATATGCAGCCTCACGTGCAACAGCATAAGCTTCCACAAGAAGATCATCTAAAGTTTCCCCTTGCGCAATACGGTTTTTAAATTCATTAGTTTTTTCTTTTAATGCTTCATCAGATAGAGCTCGCGTCTCATCTGCCAATGCATCAATTTCATTTGCAATTTTTTCAATTTCATTTAAAATCTTACGATCGCCACTAAAAAGATTACTTAAAAATCCAGCCATAATTCAAGCCTCCATTCCTTGATATTGTAACACATAACGATTTCAGAATACATAACTAAAAAAGTTGGCATGACCAACTTTTTTACTCTAGATTCTCACAATATTATGTGCTTGCAAACCGCGATCGGATTCCACAAGTTCAAATTCAACGTCAGTACCCTCTTCAATGGTTTTAAATCCTTCCATAATCAGATGTGTGTAATGGAAAAATATGTCTTGGCCATCTTCTGCCGTGATAAATCCGAATCCTTTGTTTTTGTTGAATGTTTTAACTTTCCCCTTCATTGTACAGACCCTTTCTAAGCATATTTATATACTTTTAATTTCAATAAAATTATACGATAGAGGTACTTAAAAGGCAAGTGAAATCGCTTACTTATGGTTTGGTAACGTCCCCGCGAGGCAGAGTGCCTCAATCTGATTGACATAGGGACTGAGTTGACCTGCAATTGTTTCTAAAGTATTTCCAGTTGTTACAATGTCATCAATGATTAAAATTTTCTTTGTCTTTGTGTGTAGGACTTTTTCGAGTTGAATATGATTTCTGATCAAGCACCGCTGTTGCGCATTACATTGAGCTTGCTTTATGGGTGCCGTGTTGATGAGGTTGATTCCACTGCACTTGAGTCCGATATTTTCAACTAAATTTTCTAAATGATTTTTCTTACTACTTTTAGTTGTATTTTGGTGCGATGGCGCAATAACATAATGGTACCCTACATAATGAAGTCGAATCCAAAGTCGATGATATTCAAACAAATATCGTTTCAGATAATCATCATTATGAACTTTGTATCTTAGGATAAGGTTTCGAATAAAATCTCGATACTCAAACAATACACACGTTTTGACGGAAAGGTCTTCGCGGTAAAATTTCTTGATTCGTAGCTGGGCACAACAGCATGAACATAACAAATGCTGCCTTGGATGCATAACCGAATCAATGAATGGTTTCATTCCAATGCTCTTAAAGCAAATATCGCATGCTTGTTCGCACTGTCGATGATCTGTTTTGCCCTTTGCAAGGACGGTGTCAATTCGAGAAAAAAACACATACATACTCCTTTTTTGGATTCAAACCACGTTCTACGCGTCCAGCAATTTGTACTAAAGATGAAGTATTAAAAATTGGGTGATCTGCATAAAGTACAAATACATCACATTTTTTAAACGTTACACCGCGTTCGAGTACCGTTGTGCAAACGAGTACCCCTCCACATTCTCTAAAATGCTCCAAGACCACGTCACGATTTGTGGTCTGTGATGTAATCGAAGGCACACGTAATAATAACGATAGCACCTGCGCCAGCTTACGTGTTGGTACAAATATGAGCAAACTCTCTTTTTTGTTTTTTCGATACTCAATTAACATTCGTAGTATTGGAAAGAACGATTGAATATAAATTGGGACCGGTAAAAGTTTCCCACTGGGACGCAATGATGCATATAGATGTTTTACCTGCTTGGACTCGCATAAGGATTCAAGGTATGCATTACATGTTGCACTAAGATAGACGATACGTCCTTTACAAGCGTTCAAAACAAATTTAAGCAACAACGCATCATTTGCAAATGGGAAGGCATCCGGCTCATCTAAAATTAACAGATCAAATTGATGATCGTATCGATAAAGTTGATGCGTCGTACAAATAATAAGCGGTGCAATAACATCATCCGTTTTCCCACCACATACACATGCGACTTTGACAGTTTTAAAATACAATTGAAATCGTTCATACAACTCAAGCACAATTGCTCTGCGAGGAACTGCCCAACAAACACATTTCCCATCTCTCAGTAATTGTTCAATAAGGGGGACACAGATTTCTGTTTTCCCAGCACCACAAACCGCTTCTAAAAATACATCTTCCGTCTTAACCAATTCACACAAACGATTCGCAATATCGTTTTGATATGCTGTCAATTTAAAAGGAAGTGTACATATCGCATCATTGTTGGTTACAGACTCCTGCTGACATGACTCCAAATCCACGAGATATTGACTGTAATAAAGACATCTTCGGCATTTATCATTTTGAACGATGTAGCCACAACGGTCACAAATCATTTAAATCACCCAATAATAAGTATGGTGCGTGCTTAAATAAACCTAAAAAAAACCACTCTAAGAGTGGTTTTATATTATTTGTTAATAATTTCTTTACCTGCTGCTAAAACGGAAGCTAAGTTTTGTAAATCGGAAGGAACAATAATTTTTGTTGCTTGGCCATTTGCTGCTTTTTCAAACGCTTCAAAACTCTTAAGTTTTAGATAAGCGCTATTTGGATCAATAGATGCTAACAGTTGCGCCCCTTTAGATTGAGCGTCAAACACACGTTCCATAGCTTGGGCTTCCCCTTCAGCTTCTGTAATCATTGCTTCTTTACGAGCTTGAGCTCGAAGTACGGTTGATTCCTTTTCCCCTTCAGCAATCAGAATTGCAGAGCGTTTTTCCCCTTCTGCACGTAAGATTGACTCGCGTCGTTCACGTTCAGCACGCATTTGTTTTTCCATTGCTTCTTGAATATCACGTGGAGGAATAATGTTTTTAACTTCAACACGTTGTACACGAATACCCCAAGGATCTGTTGCTTCATCAAGAATTGCTCTCATTTTTGAGTTGATGATATCACGCGACGTTAAGGTTTGGTCTAACTCCAAATCCCCAATTATATTACGAAGCGTTGTTGCTGTAAGATTTTCAATAGCATTAATTGGATTATGAATACCGTATGTATATAATACTGGATCTGTAATTTGGAAATAGACAACCGTATCAATTTGCATTGTTACGTTATCTTTTGTAATAACAGGTTGTGGTGCAAAGTCTTGAACACGTTCCTTTAAAGAAACTTTATTGGCAACACGATCTACAAACGGCAGAATTAAATGCATTCCCTTATCGAGTGTATGACTGTAAGCACCTAATCGTTCAACAACATAGGCATTCGATTGCGGAATCACACGAATGCAATATCCAATAATGATTAATACTAATGCTAAAATGACTAAAAATAAAATTATTCCTGGCATGTTAAGCCTCCTCTACACTTTTCACAATTAATTTTACACCCTCTATGGCAATAACTTCAACACGTGTATGTGCTGAAATTGAAGATTGATCTGCCGTCGTTGCGGACCATTCCTCGCCATGAACCTTGATTTTTCCCCAAGAATCTTGGCTAATTTCTTCATTTAAAATAAATTGACGGCCAATTAAACGATCCGCATTCGTCGAAACAACATTACCTCTTAAGAGATTTTTAGTCATTGGACGAATCATAATTAATGCCGCAACACTTACTATAGCGAAAACCGCTAACTGTACTGCTACATTATCTGTTAAAAATGTTGTACCTAGTGCCGCAAGCGCACCAAATGAAAACCAAAGGGAAACCAAATTTCCAACCGTGATTACTTCAAGCACCAACATCCCTAAACAAACAATTAGCCATACCCAATCCATCGTTAATGTCATAGTATCACTCCCTCTTCATTTAGTGATGACAAATCAAATGTAAGAACACGTTCTTTTTTGTCATAATTCGCAATAACCTTCTGACCGTCAAGATTTTTCCCTACTTTAGCAGAGATTAAATCACACAACGCTTTATTATTTACCTTCGCATAACCTTTACCAATTGAAATTTTATGCAAATTCTCGACTGGATAGACATTCAGTTCAAGATCGCGTTTTGTAACTGGCTTAATGCCAACCTGCCCATCTTTTGAAAAACCAACCAAGACATACTGACTGTCTTTAAAATGAGATGATGCATTTTGATTTAATGTTAAACTTTTTTCAGTCAAAGTCACAACTTGAAGTTGTGCATTTCCTGTTACCCATTCAAACATAGCGACCTCCTTTACTTTTCAAATTATACCACTAATTTCACTAATTTCAATATTTTCACCAATAATTAGTGAAATAAAAAAACTGATCCCCTCGTAAAGAGAGTATCAGTCTTATTTCTACCAAGGTTTTATCGTATTACCTTCTACGAGATACGCATGCTCCGCATACTGTGCGAGTGGATCATCTGAATAGGAATCAGAATAGAAATCTTCCATCAGACCCAAATCATAAAATGCTTCCATACGTGCAACTTTTTCAGCACCCCAACAATTATGTTTGAGATTCTTCCCAGTTTTTGGGTCAACAACCGAAGCGATCAATTCAATACCTAATTCATCACAAATTGGTTCAAGCATAAACTCCGGTGATGCTGATATAATTAAATCATCATCACGTTTTTGTTCAAGATACCATGGTTTAATCTTATCACGGTGTTCATCCCAAAATTCTAAGACTCGTTTTCTAATATCAGGAATCGCCGTGAAATACTCATAAAAAACCGTTTTCATTTCTGTCTTATCAATCTTTCCACGTTTATAGTCAAGCGCTGCTTTGATTTGACGCGGCCAAAATTTCATAATCGATTTATCACGTTTTAAATTGTACTTATAGAAATCCATGGAACTATCCCCATCATAAATGGTCTTATCGAAATCATAAACATTCATTTATTCTGCCCCCTTTTCTACAGGATATACTTTTGGTTTTTGTTCTTTTTGAATCTGTCGTAGGCGTTTATACTTATCCTTCATTTTGATATAGACTTCTGCAGTCTGAAGACAATCTTCTGAACCTCGATGTCCCACTAAACGCTCAACATTAAAGTAAATACATAAAGTTTCTAATTTATGGTTCTTAGAATCTTTATTTAAAAGCCTTGAAACGCGGAGCGTATCAACGTAATCGTTATGCATACGTTTCCCAACAACATCGAGATAAGCATCATAAACAAGACCATAATCAAACATTACATTATGACCAAGAATAACATCAGTCCCAATAAACTCAACAAATTGTTCGATAACCTCATTTATTTTAGGTGCATCGGAAACCATTTCTTCGGTAATGCCAGTTAGCTCTACAACAAAAGGAAGAATTGAATTATCAGGTTTTACCAATGTGGAAAATGCATCGACTTGTTTATAATTTCGATACTTTATCGCACTTAATTCCGTTACGTCTTCAAACTTATTACTACGTCCTGTTGTTTCTAAGTCAATTACCGTAAAATTAGGAACAAACTTCAGTAGATTTTCTCCTACACTTCGCATTACAAATCCTCTTTTTCTAAATCTATTGTAGCACAATCAGTCTAAAACCACAGTTTTTTTATTATCAACCGCATACGCGAAACCCCTTTACGATTCATAAAGGGGTTTTGCATAATGTTATTATTTTGCGGAAGCTACCATTAAGTCAGCAACGCGTTTTGAGAATGTTACTGGGTCTTTAATAGGAAGTCCTTCGATTAGACATGCTTGATCATATAAGATGGTCGCAAAATCACCGAGTTCCTCAGGTTTGTTTTGATGAACATTTTCAAGTGCATCAAGCAGTGGATGTTCTGGATTAATTTCTAAAATCCGTTTTGCTTTCACGTGTTCCCCTTGATCAGGAATCGCATTCAACACTTTCTCCATCTCAAATGAAACACCCTCTTCACTGACGAGACACACTGGGTGATTTACGAGGCGAGTGGATAAGGTTACATCATCAACTTCATCCTTTAAAGTTTCTTTTAATGCTTCAATTAAAAGTTTATGCGTTTCTTTTTTCGCTTCAATTGATTTTTTAGTTTCATCATCAACTAAATCAAGGTCCCCTTGATTAATTGATTTGAAGGCTTTGCCCTCATACTCACGCAACATTTGAATTGCAAATTCATCAATCTCATCTGTGAAATAAAGTACTTCATAACCTTTTGAAACAACAAATTCAGTCTGAGGTAGATGAGCACATTTTGTTTCGTTTTCACCAGAAACATAATAGATTTCTTCTTGATCTTCTTTCATACGTTCCATATATTCTTTGAACGATACCAAATCATCACCCTGTGAACTCTTAAAGAGGACAAGATCCTTTAAGGCATCGCTTTTTGATCCGTAAGACGTGTAAATACCATATTTGATTGAAAGACCAAAGTTTTTCCAGAATGATTCATACGATTCACGATCGTTTTTCATCATTAGCTCTAGTTCGCTTTTGATCTTTCGTTCAATTCGTTTTGAAATCGCAGCAAGTTGTCGATCATGTTGTAGGATTTCACGTGAAATATTTAGATTTAAATCAGGTGAATCCACAAGTCCTCTTACAAATCGGAATTCTTCCGGAATTAAAGACTTGTTGTGATCCATGATAAACACGCCACGACTGTAAAGTTGGAGTCCGGGTTCAAAGGATTGTGAGTAGAAATCCATTGGAACATGTTTCGGAATAAACAGTAATGCATCGAAAGAAGGGTTTCCTTCAACTTTCATCTGAATTGTTTTAAATGGATCATCATAATCATGGAATTTATCTCTATAGAATTGATTTAATGCTTCCTCAGTAACATCATTTTTGGATCGTTTCCAAATTGGAATCATTGAGTTTAAAACTTCGACTTCGTCTTCTACTTTCATTTCAATTGGATAACGAATGTAATCTGAATATGTTTTGATTAAATTCTTGATTGTGTACTCATCAATAAATCGTTCATAAAATTCGTCATCCGTATTGTCTTTAATCTTACATACGATTGTGGTTCCGTGTTTTTCCCGTTCTGCTGCTTCAATTTTAAATCCATCTAATCCATCCGAGCTAAACTTATAAGCAGCTTCAGAACCATAAGCCTTTGAGATAACATCAACGTGATCACTTACCATAAACGCAGAGTAGAAACCCACACCGAATTGGCCAATGACGTCAACCGCATCATCACCTTCCTCAAGCGCTTTTTTAAAGGCATGCGAATCACTTTTCGCAATTGTCCCCAGATAAGTTTCTAATTCTTTTTCAGTCATACCAATACCATAGTCATGAATGGTTAAGGTACGGTTCTCCTCATCCAATTCAATTTCTATTTTTAGATCGTCTTTACTGATTTCAATCGAGGTATCCTGCAAAGATTTATAGTAAAGTTTATCTTCCGCATCACTCGCATTTGATATGAGTTCTCGTAAGAAAATTTCCTTGTTTGTATAGATAGAATTAATCATTAAGTCCAGTAGCCTTTTTGATTCAGCTTTAAATTGTTTTGTTCGAGCCATTCTATTCCTCCTTAGCACTCTAATTCGTTAAGTGCTAATATCATATCGCATTCTTGTATTTTGTCAACGGGTTTGAGAATTTTTTTAGTGCTTTAACCCTAATAATAAATAAGTCCATTAAAAAACCAGTCCTAAACTGGTTTTTTAACACCTACGTAACTGGAAAGATACTCACGTACTTCTGCGCTTGAATCACGATTAGTTAAAATCATTAATGTATCACCCGCACAAATAATACTATCTCCATGTGGAATAAATTCATGGTCTCCCCGACTTATCCCTGTCAAAAGACTTGATCTTGGCCAACTAACATCACGAACCATGCAACCGTCAAGAGCACTTTCAACGTGCACACACAGTTCAACAATAACTTTTTGACCGGTAATATTGGGTTCCCGTTCTCCCACCAAACGTTCCAACATCGCTTCATACACAGGTTCTCCCCCACATAAATCCGAAATGACATAAGCAACCAAAGAAACAACCGCCATCGGCATCAGTTGATCAAAATTACCAACCATCTCAGTGATTAGCACAATTGCCGTGAGCGGTGCTTTACCAATGGCGGTAAAGTACCCTGCCATTGCAATCACAATAAATGATTTTAAAAGGTTCGGATCGAAGCCAAACTGTGTCGTTAAAAATACACCATATATTGCCCCTAACAAGGCACCAAGAGAAAGAATTGGTAAAAATATACCTCCTGGTAGACCAGAACCATAAGAAATCATCGAGAATATAAATCTTAGAATAAAGATTGAAATGAGTGTGGAAAGGCCAAAAGGATTCTCCGCAAGAAGATGAATAATATCACTACCTCCTCCAATTAAGTGTGGATAAAAATAACCAATCGGAATTACGAGGATAAATGGAATAACTCCGTAAAAATATGGTGGCATTTTTTTGAGCTTGCTGTAGACCGTAGGTATCCAGAGAACGACTTTTTGGTAGATAAAGCCCGCTACACCTAAAAGCACACCTAAGAGCACTAAGAATCCATAATGCTTCAACTCAAATGTTTGTAAATATCCAAACGATAGGATTGGTCTTAAACCAAAAAAGTAAAGTGAAATAAAATTTGCTGTTGTCGTTGCCGCAAGTGTCGTTAGAAGAACAAGTGGCGAGAAATTATGATGAACCTCTTCCAATACAAACAACAACCCTGCTACCGGAGCGTTAAACGCCGCGGCGAGACCCGCTCCTGCTCCACTTGAGACCAATACCTTTTCAGACATCCTATTGCCTTTAAATCCTTCATTAACACCTTGTCCAACGGCTGCACCTAACTGAATCGAAGGTCCTTCTCTACCTAAAAAGAGCCCAGATCCAATAGCCAAAACACCCGCAACTCCTTTTCGCAAAACAATCGAGAGCCAATTCATGTGCATTACCCCTAATATTTGACCTTCAATTTGCGGAATACCACTGCCTTTAATCATTGGATCTTTTTTAATAAAGAGCCCCAAAACCATCGCAAGGATGATTGATGCGATAACCCAGAAAAGAATCATTTGAGGATTAATGTGTAAGAGTGCATAACCCAACTTCACAAGTCCTAACAATTCCTCAATAAGATATCGAAATAAACTGACAACAAGACCTGCGCAGATACCTACCAGTATTCCCTTACCAATAAAGGCTAAACGCGTCTTATCAAAATAATTAATAATCTGTTCTTTTTTCTTCAAAATGACAACTCCCAACTTTTTCTTCATTATCATACGCTTATGATGTTTTTCTGACAAGAATAAATAAAAAAAATAGATACGCATTTGTATCTATTTTACGACCTTGGTTTTCGATAATTTGTAATTTCAATATATTCCATACGTCCCGAATCAATATCAAATTTGAAAACACTTTTAGCTTTTTTAGTATGTTCAAATGTAATGTTTTTAAATCGTGCATTTTCATCTTCCGTGTAGTCCCCTAATTGTTCTATGATTGTTTCTTTGGGTGTTTCAAAGGAAATGCCTTCATGGACAATAATATCCACAGGATCATCATAATACGATTCACGATTTTCAGCACTTATCGATGCTACAAGCGTCTCTTCTAACATCTTTTCTTCATCTTCGGGATTAAAGAATGCAATCCAGATAATATTTCGATCTTTGCGTAAAGCATAACCATCTGTATAACTATTTGAAGCCAGGGAGATGCTTTCAATATCTGTTGTCGGAATCCATCCATCTTCAAATAAGGTTTGATACGATACTGGGAGTTGATACGCTTTCCCACCCAGTTTAAATGCAATGGTTTCATATGTATTCACAGGCGGTTCAACCACTTCCGGTTTTTCCGGCGTATCGCTGCAACCCGTTAAAATTAGTAATAGAACTAAAAAAACACTTAGACGTTTCATATATCCACCTCGTTATCGTCATAATATCATAAGTACAACCTTACTTAAAGATGTTGGAATCCTGATTTAAAACTTTTGTATAAATCCCTCTTAATTGTTCCCCAATCGCTTTAATACTGCGATCTTTCGCTACTTGATATCCTGCTTCAGTTGTAGAAGGCAAAGTTTGATCAAGACATCCTTGAATAATGCGGATAAAATCCTCATTACATTCACCCTTATAACAATTCTCACCATCCACAAGCCATGGATCGTATACGCCAATATTTCGAACAAGGGTTTGGCAATGTGCAGCCAATGCTTCCAAAACAACGATACCCTCTGTCTCTTCGTAAGATGGGAAAAAGAACAGATCAGCACACATATATGCCCCTTCAATAATATCGCCCGCAATATAACCAGGTAGTAAGACATTATCCGGTTTCTGTTTAATCGCATCACGAATCTTTTGTGTAACACTTGCAAGCGGAGTGTGACCAAACCAAATGAATGTTACCTCGGGCATCTTGCGAGCAACTTCCATAAAATCAGGCAATCCTTTGCGTTCAAAATAGAGTCCCACCGAAACCACTACAGGTTGACCTTCTTTAATCTTAAAGTACTCTCTAAATGCTTGAACCTTTTCATCACGATATTCAAATCGACTTAAATCAATGCCGTTGGAAATATCTTCAATTGGGATCGTGATTCCATATCCTTCAAGAATTCGCTTGGAATAGGGTGTTGGTGTCAAAATATAATCCCCCAACTTATAACTTGAAACAATATGTTTTTTAAAGAGTGGGGCAATTTGATTGGAAAACATAAATGAATTTCGGAAGTCTTCCTCGGTAGAATGGGCGTGATACACAACCTTTTTACCCCGACGATGGGCTTTACGTGCAAACATGCGTGCACCAAAATCCACAGTATTAATATGAACTAAATCATAGTCGTCTTGCGTGTTTGTTGTGAAATCGACTTTAGCTTCGGTCAATGCACGAACTTGGTGCTTCATTGCACGTCCAATTCCCGATTTACTAAATGCTTTCTCGCCCTTTTGATAGAGTAATATTTTCATGATTAACCGCCTTTTTCATCTGTACTCTTAGCCTATCATTGTGACTAGAACCTGTCAATAAAGGTTCTAAGACAACCTTTCCCTTTCAATTTTGTGTATCTTTCGTTACAATAAGTTATAAGAGGTGATTTTAGATGCATGGCGATATGCGACGTACACAAATTATTACAAAATTGATAGAATCCGAGCATGCAATCAGTGCAAATCAGTTCGCAAAACGTTTCAATGTCTCACGACAGATTATTGTTGGTGATGTCGCACTACTTAGAGCGCAAGGGCATGATATCATCGCAACGGGTAAGGGTTATCTCATGAATCGTATTGATGCGAATCGAAATATATACACCTTGGCGATGCAACACAATCACCAGGATACCCAAAGAGAATTAGAAATATTCATTAAGCATCACGCTCAAGTTTTGGATGTCACCGTTGAACATCCAATTTATGGTTACCTTACAGGGCAATTAAACATCCAATCTCAAGAGGATATAGACCTTTTTATGAATCAAAACCCCGAATTGCTTGCCTCCTTAACCAATGGTATTCACTTGCATCGCGTTGCCGTCTCTGAAGAAAATTACGCCGATTTAATCACTGAATTAAAAAAACATGCGTTTCTCTATGAAAGTAACTAGGGTGTCTTGACACCTTTTTCTTTTCCCTCTACAATACTCCTAGGTGTCAAGACACATTGGAGGTTCACAATGAAATCTGTTCGTAATCTAAGCATCACTGCACTGCTGATTGCACTCGGTATCACCATACCGATGTTTATGCCTAAAATCATCATCCCACCTGCATCCTACACACTTGCAAGTCATGTTCCACTTTTCGTTGCGATGTTTATTTCGCCATCTGTAGCACTTGCCGTTGCAATTGGTACCGGTGTTGGGTTTCTTCTCTCAACCCCATTTATCGTAGCCGTTCGTGCTTTTTCGCATTGTGTTTTTGCGTTATTAGGGTCGCTTTATATCAAAAAAAATCCAGACTTCTTAAGTCATAAAGGAAAACGCATCCGTTTTAATATTATTATCGGAATCATTCATGCTACCCTTGAGTGTCTCGCCGTTACACCTTTCTTTTTTTCTCAATCAATATCTACCGGTTCTTATTTTACCGTTGTCTTCTTAGCGGTTGGTGTTGGTGGTTTTATCCACAGTCTTGTCGACTTTACCATCGCATCCACAATTTTAAGACGTATTCCTTTAAAATAATATGTTATCATTAACATATATTTAAAGGGAGGTTCTTATGAAACCATTATTTATTTACTATCCAAAATGTTCCACATGCAAACGCGCTGTAAAATATTTGGAAGAAAACAATATCGATGTTGTTTATCGTGACATGATGCTTGAAAATCCAACGAAAGCAGAATTAAAAGAATGGCTCCAGATTAGTGGCTTGCCTATTAAACGCTTTTTTAATACATCTGGGATTGTTTATCGCGAAATGAAACTTAAAGATAAACTTCCTGAAATGAGCGATGATGAAGCCCTTGAATTGCTCTCTACAACCGGTCGTTTAGTTCGTAGACCGTTATTAATTGGAGACCATGGTGTGTTTGTTGGGTTCCACGAAGAGATGTATGAGACCTTAAAGTAATGATTATTCTCGTATCACCAACGAAAACACAAAAAGAGAATTCTCAATTTAATCTTGAGAATTCTCTTTTTCCCGACCTCAAATCAGAAATTCTTAGAACCATGCAAGCATATAAACGGGATGAACTTAAATCGATGATGAACATCTCCGATAAAATTGCGGATACCGTGTATCATAATTACCAAAATTTTTCTGAAACAACCCCGGCACTGTGGTCTTATCAAGGATCTTCATTTAAAAATATGAATCGAGAACAGTGGTCTACTGATGATTATCAAGAGGCACAAGATCGGTTGTATATTTTCTCCGCACTCTACGGCCTTTCAAAGTGTTCTTCTGCTGTAGGCCGTTATCGTCTTGATTTTATGATGAATGGACCCATGGATCTCTATAAAATCTGGCGTAACCCAATTACAAACTACTTAAACCGTCTTGCGCAACCTATTGTTAATCTCGCATCCAACGAGTACAGTTCGATGATTGACCAAGCACATCTCAATGTGCCGATGATTACGCTTGATTTTAAAGAACAGGTCGGTGACACCTTCAAAACAAAATCGACATACGTAAAAATCGCTCGTGGGAAAATGGTCTCACGCTTAATTGAAAAACGTATCCATTCTTTCCAAGAACTGAAATCCATACGTTTTGATGGTTACAGTTACAATCGTGAATTGTCCACAGAGGATACCTATATATTTACGCGTAAAGAAAGCTAAGTCTTTCTTTTTTTGTGCAGTTTTCACCATACTTTTTCCAACGGATATCGTCAAAATGCTACACTGTACTCGAAAGCGAGGTTTATGTACATGAAAAAAGTATTTGTTTTAGGTGGAACGGGATTTCTTGGATATCATACCATTTGCGAACTCTTGAAAAGAGACTATCAGGTAAAGACAATGTCCCTTCCTCCAATGCCCTCCGAAAATTTATTTCCGGATAATGTGGAAAGCCATTTAGGTGATATTAATCAAATGAGCGACTCTGAAATTGTTGATATGCTTTACGATGTCGATGGATTTGTTTACGCAATTGGTGCCGATGAACGCTGGTTGCCAGATGCTCCATCCTATCGGGCTTTCTATCAAGCAAATGTTTTACCCACACAACGTATTGCGCGACTAGCTGTTCAAGCAGGTGTTGAAAGTTTTGTTGTTTTTGGATCTTACTTTTCAGAGTTTGCGGAACGTCTGCCGCAATATAACTTAAAAAATCAAGGTTATCCCGGAACACGTTTACTTCAAGAACAAATTGCCTTTGCTGAAGGTGAAGGAGCGATGCGCGTTACAAGTCTTCGACTCCCTTATATATTTGGCACAATGCCAGGTCGAACACCGCTTTGGAAGATGTTTGTGGACATGGTACGTGACCAACCCGTTTATCCGGTACACAAAGGGGGGACTGCCATCATAACCGCCACACAGGTCGCAGAAGCCGCTGTAGGAGCACTTGAAAACGGAACCCACCGTACAACCTACGCAATATGCGATTCAAACCTTAAATATGAAGAATTTTTCCACATGATTGTGGAAGCATTAAACCAAGACACTCAAATACACGTTGTTGATTATGAAAGCATGGCTGATCGATACATCGCAGCAGATCAACATGCTGCAGCTGAAGGTAAAGAACACGGGATCCACGTCGCCATATCCCAAAAGATGAATGAAGAGGATCTCTACCTCGATCCCGCGGATACAATGGAAACCCTAGGAATTACTCCTGAAAACGACATCAAATCAGTCATTCGCGAGACACTTCGTCATTGCATATAAACACAAAAAAAGACAGCACCCTATATCTGCTGTCTTTTTACATGCTCTCAATGATATGTTTAACTTCAACCATCCCCATATCTAAGTCTTCAATGTCATCTTCGGATTTCCATACGAATCCTTGACCGGATGACTTAATGTTTTCTGAAAAATCACCCGACACTTCAAAAACAAGATTTAAATAATGGACAATTTTATTGTACTTTGGCAGTTCCACAATATCTTCCGCAATCCCTATGAAATATGAGTCATCGATATCATATCCAGATTCTTCTTTAACTTCACGTTCCAACGCTTGATAGATTGTTTCATTAAGTCGTTGACGACCACCAATTAAATTATGAGCATCATCGAAGAGAATTCCCTGATCTGAACGTATTACCGCACTTACTCGAAATGTAAACTCATGTCCGGTAGCGATCGCATAACTTAAATCCTTGGACTCCAAAGAACTCGGTTCTTCGGTGCGATACTCATAAAAATCAAAATCCTCTGCATTAATCAATGGGAGCCACATCTCAGGATAATTTGCTTCTTGTACCACAGAGAAAGACGTATTTTCACTGAAACCTTCCACATCCGCAATCAAGATAAAATTATGACCGTGACTACACTCAAATCCAAATGACTCTCCAAGACCGATAAATTCAAGATTTTCTATCGATTGATTAAGCGTTTCTTTAACCAAGCGCTTTGCGCAATCTTCAATGCGTTCTTTGTATCGTAAAACCCCTTGAATGGGTTTTTGGTTATTATCAAATAAAAATTGATTGTTGTATTTAGTGAGAACTGTTACAAAAACACAGTATTCACTGTTAAATTTTAAGTCCATGGTTACTCCTTAATATAGAAAAACCGGTCTGAGACCGGTTTGTTTAATTTAACATAAATTAGTCGATTGAAACTTTGATTCCAGGACCCATTGATGTTGAGATTGTAAGGTTTTTAATAAAAGCACCCTTAACTGCAGCTGGACGTGATTTAAGAATTACGTCATGTAATGCGTTAAAGTTTTCTTCTAATGCTTCATCTGTAAATGATGATTTACCGATAATTGTATTGATGTTTGATTCTTTATCAACACGGTATTCGATTTTACCTTTTTTGATTTCTTCAACAGCTTTAGTAATGTCCATTGTTACTGTTCCAGTTTTAGGGTTTGGCATTAAACCTTTAGGTCCTAATACACGACCAAGTTTACCAAGTTCACCCATCATATCTGGTGTTGCAACGATAATATCAAACTCGAACCATCCTTTTTGGATTTCTTCAAGAATTTCTTTACCACCAACAAAATCTGCTCCAGCATCTTTTGCTTCTTGTTCCTTAGCACCTTGAGTTACAACCAATACCTTTTGTGAACGACCTGTTCCATTAGGTAATACCATAGCACCACGGATTTGTTGATCAGCATGACGAGGATCAACATTTAAACGGTATGAAACTTCAAATGTTTCATCGAATTTTGCGAAACTTGCTTCTTTTGCTAATTTGATTGCTTCAGAAATTGAGTAAACTTTTGAGCGATCCACTAATTCATTAGCTTTAACGACGTTTTTTGATTTTTTAGCCATTATACTCTAGTCCTCCATTCCTTCAATAGCAATACCCATATTACGTGCTGTACCAGCAACGATGTTCATAGCACCTTCGATGCTATTTGCATTTAAATCGGGCATTTTATATTCAGCAATTTCACGTAATTGATCTGCTGAGATTGTAGCAACAATGTTTGAATTTGGTGTTGCTGATCCACTCTTAACGCCAGCAGCTCTCTTTAATAAGATTGCAGCAGGTGTTGTTTTTAAGACAAAATCAAATGACTTGTCATCGTATACTGTAATTTCTACAGGAACGACATCTCCTGCACGTTCTCTACTTTGATCATTGAACGCAGTACAGAATTGAGGCATGTTAATACCAACACCAGCTAATGCAGGTCCTGGTTTAGCGCCACCGGCAGGGAATTGTAGTTTAACTACTCTTGCAACTTTTTTACTCACGAGACATTCCTCCTTATATGTGTTTGTCTGTGCTGTGGTTAAATGAATGGTTGCATCACTCTCCCACATAACAAAAGCCTTTTTACAGGCTTATATATTTTACATCTTACATCGGTCTAAGTCAAGTCTCTTAATGAGAGATCATTAAACTGTTTCTGGCCAAACCATGGTATGTTCGACAGGACTCTCGGGATGCGTTTCCACAACAACAAATCCTTCGCGTTTATAAAAGTTTTGTGCTTGTTTATTGTGATCATAAACATCAAGTGTGAGTTCATCATATCGCGTTTTTATATAATCAAGAAGTTGCTTACCAATTCCTTTGTTTCGATAATCTTTCAAAACAAAAATACCCGCAAGATAATAGCCCTCAGTCACACCTGCAAACCCTTGAATAACACCTTCTTCAACTGAAACATAGATGTTTGAATTCTCCATCATTTCTTTTACAGTATCATAATTGTCTGTCCAATAGGTGGCCTCCATAAAGGAATGAACCTCCAAGTTGCACTCCAACCATATTTTCATAACCTGTTCAATCTCGGGAATTTCCATATAACGTATCATCTAACATGCACCTCTTCTTTTTATGTTTATTATACCCTATCCTTTGAATAAAAAAAGATGTGAGACTTCCTCACATCTTAATCGTTATTATTTGATTACTGATTTTACAGTTTCAGATACATTTTCAACAGTAAATCCAAATGCTTCAAAGAGTTTTGGTGCTGGTGCAGAACCACCAAAGTGATCCAAGGTTACATACGCACCATCAAGTCCGATAAATTTACCCCAACTCATCGATGACCCTGCCTCTACAGCAACACGGGCACGAACGGATGAAGGAAGTACCGATTCTTGATATTCTTTGCTTTGCGCTTCAAAGAGTTCAATACATGGCATTGAAATAACACGAACACCGATGTTTTCTTTTTCTAATGACTCAGCTGCTTCAATTGCAAGTGAAACCTCAGATCCAGTAGCCATGATGATTGCATCAACCTTTTCCGCATCCTTCACAACATAACCACCCTTAAGTGCATCCGCACCTGTTAATTTAAGTTGTGGTAAGTTTTGACGTGAAAGAATCAGTCCAACTGGTGTTGTTTTTGATGTAAGTGCTAAAACCCAGCCGTATGCTGTTTCAGTAGCATCTGCAGGACGGAATGTATAGAAGTTCGGTAATGAACGCAACATTGTTAATTGTTCAACAGGTTCATGAGTTGGTCCATCTTCTCCAACGCCGATACTGTCATGCGTTAAAACGTAGGTTAGTGGCAAGTTCATAAGTGAACTTAAACGAGCCATTGGTTTTAGGAAGTCTGAGAACACGAAGAATGTTGCAACATATGCTTTAAGTCCACCATAGAGAACAATCCCATTTCCCATTGCAGCCATTGCATGTTCACGAATACCAAAATGAATATTACGTCCTGCAAAGTTTTGTGAAGAGAATGAATCTTCATCATTCATATGAGTCATGTTTGAAGGCGCTAAATCTGCAGACCCTCCAAAAATATTTGAATATTGATCTTTAAGACGGTTAATCATCATACCTGAAACACTGCGTGTTGCCATTGGCTTATCTTCAAATTCAAAAAGTGATTTATTTGCTGTGAGTTCTTCAACAGTAATATCTTTGAAATCTTGCTCTAATTGTTGTGCTAATTCTGGATACGTATTCTTATATGAATCCATCATTGCATTCCATGCTTCTTGTGCTTTTGCGCCTTCAGCTGCAATTGAACTAAAGTGTTCGTAAACTTCTTCGGGTACATAGAATGGTTCAAGACTTGGATAATTTACAAGTTCTTTAAATGTTTTGATACCTTCTTCACCGATTGGAGCACCGTGTGATGCGGCAGAACCTTCTTTAGGTGTTCCGAAACCAATTTTTGTTCGAATTTCAATAAATGAAGGTTTATCCAGATTTACTTTAGCTTCTGTAATTGCAGCATTAATTGCTTCGATATCGTTACCGTCTTCAACCACGAATGTATCAAACCCATAGGATTCATAACGTGCACAAACATCTTCATGGAATGAAAGATCTGTACTTCCTTCAATTGTAATGTTGTTTGAATCATAAAGAACAATCAAGCGACCTAAATTCATTGCTCCTGCATATGAGGAAGCTTCACTTGTAATTCCTTCCATCATACAACCATCACCTGAAATGACATAAGTGAAGTTATTGAAGACTTCAAAACCGTCTTTGTTATATTTTGCTGCAAGATGTTCTTGAGCCATTGCCATACCAACTGCTGTCGATAGACCCGCTCCTAAAGGACCTGTTGTAGCTTCAACACCATCCGTATGACCATATTCTGGATGACCTGGTGTTAACGAGTTAAACTGACGGAAATTTTGTAAATCTTCTTTTGAAACATTATACCCAAATACATGGAGTAATGAGTAGAGCAGTGCCGAACCATGTCCTGCAGACAGAACAAAACGATCTCTGTTAATCCATTTTGGATCAGCAGGGTTAAAGTTCATATGGTTTGCCCAGACTGTGTATGCCATGGGTGCAGCACCTAAAGGCATCCCTGGATGACCAGAATTTGCTTTTTGAACTGCATCGACAGATAACACACGTAGTGCATTAACTGCTAAGTTTTCTATATTATTCATAATTTATATGTGCTCCTTCTTTTTCATATATAAGATACATGATTTTAACGAATATATCAATGTACCGTTTACGCCTTAAAAAGACATAGCACACTGTATTTTTAGTCGAGTTGCGCTATTTGATTAATGTCTTTTTTTAGTGCTTCAAATTTCAAGAGTGATTCTTCGATTGTTTTACCGACAACGCAATAGTAGAACTTGCATTTTGGTTCGGTTCCCGATGGACGAATTGCAATCCAAGAACCATCTTCAAGACTGTATTTAATAACGTTTGATTTTGGTAATGTTAACATCTCACCATTTGATCGTGTCGAAGTGAGAAAGTCATCACGATATAGAACCTTAATTCCCGCAAACATTTCAATATTTGATTCTCTAAACGTTGTTAGTATTTCTTGAATACGATTTAAGCCTTCTTGTCCTGATAACGTAATCGCAACCTGCGTTTCATGATAAGCACCATGGCGGTCGTAAAGTCCGTTTAAAACATCTACAAGCGTCAAACCTTTGTTTTTATAGTAGTTTGCTGCCTCCGCAACCATCATACATGCTTGCAATGCATCTTTGTCACGTACAAAGTCCGCAATGAGGTAACCATAACTCTCTTCATATCCAAATACAAAATTGTAATCACCAACTTTATTGTGGTTTTCAATGCTATCACCAATATACTTAAATCCGGTTAATGTTTTCTCCACATTAACACCATATGCTTGCGCAATCTTTTCGCCTAGATCAGAAGTCACAACTGTATTAAACATAATTGGATTTTCGGGCATCGTTTCTTTTTCAATATGCGTAGCATAAATATATTCTTGGAGGATCGACCCACCTTGGTTCCCTGTAAGGTAAACATACGTATCTTGATGTTTAACTACAATCCCCATGCGGTCTGCATCCGGGTCACAACTCAACACAAGATCTGCATCATGGTTTTTCGCATATTCAACCGCGAGATCATAAGATGCTTTTTCTTCAGGGTTTGGTGTTTTGGTATTACTAAAATTAGGATCATAATTACTTTGTTCAAGAACGGGTATAACATGATATCCTGCATCCGTTAGGATATCGGGTACAAGCGGATAAGATGTTCCGTGTTGAGATGTAAATACAACCGATAACGTCTTTTCTTCCTCAGGGCGTAATTGAATCGAATGAATGGCATCTTTATAGGTCTCATCAAAATCAGCTTCCATATATGTAATCATTGAACGATCACCTTGATTGATATCAACACATGTTTCATCCGGTTCCTCATTGATGAGCGTAATCACACGCGCAATCTTGTGATCCACCAATTGACAACCATTTTCATCATAGACTTTATAACCATTGTATTCTTTAGGGTTATGACTTGCTGTAATAACAATTCCCCCAACACAGTTTAAAGTTCTTACCGCAAACGATAACTCCGGTGTTGGTCGAGGTTGTGAGAAAATGTAACTTTTAATACCGTATGTGGACAATACCATTGCACTCACATCCGCGAATTCTTTAGACATATGACGGTTGTCATATGCAATCGCTATTTTTAATTCTTGATTTTTGAATGTCTCAACTAAGTATTTCGCAAATCCCACACTTGCTTTCGCTACCGTATAAACATTCATGCGGTTAGGTCCGATTCCTAATAATCCGCGCATTCCTGCAGTACCAAATTCTAATGACTTATAAAAAGCGTCCTGTTTTGTGCTTTCATCCATTGATTTCATTGCTTCCTCAATCCATGAATAATTGCGAGCCAACTCATTCCATCTATCTAATGACATAATTCCCTCCTGCATAAAAAAAATAGAAGATTCTCATCTTCTATTTTATTCTAATTATAAAATTAAGCAATTACTTTTTGTGCTTTTAGTACTTCTTCAATTGTAGCGATTGCATCATCTTGATCTTCGCCTTCAGCTGAAATAACGATTTCTGACTGAGTTGGAATTCCTAATGACATAACGCCCATGATTGATTTCATGTTTACAGCTTTACCTTTGTAGCTGATTTTGATTTCACTCTTGAATTTGCTTGCTGCATTTACTGCTACGGTTGCAGGACGTGCATGCAATCCAACAGGATCAATAACTGTTACTGTAATCTCTTTCATAAGTATAACCTCCTACTTTTCATTTCAATTTTATACTATTTTAAAGATTAATACAATGATTAGTCTTTTTTTACTTGTGATATGGATGATTTTTTGAAATCATAAAAAAACGGTACACTTGTTCGTACAACATGAGTCGTACAAGTTGGTGCGGAAATGTAAGGTTTGAAATCTTCCATCGATAGTTCGCACGATCTCGAATCGCTTGGTTCACACCATGAGAACCTCCGATGATAAAGATGATTGGTTTTCCCATATCAATCAGGTCAATTATTTTCTCACTCATTGATACAGAATCCAAATCTTTACCCTTTAAGTCCATAAGAATCACGTAATCACGATCATCAATTTTTTCCATAATACGCTGACATTCATCTTCGATGATGCTTGTAATATCTGTTTTATTGGAATTCGTAAGTTCAACCATCTCAACGGCATGAATGGGTTTAAGACGTTTTTCAAACTCTTGGATCAGTGCTTGCATTGGTTTCTCTTTTATTTTTCCAATTGCGATTATTTTAATCACTGCAATGTTACCTCTACCTCATGTGTTGCGCCATTTCGATTTATGGTGAGTTTAACAGCATCGCCCACTTTATGAGTATAAAGTTCGCGTCTAAATTCTCGATAACTCGAAATAGCTTTGTCATTAATGTGAGTTAAGATGTCACCCTCTTTAATATCTGCTTTTCGGGCTGGGCCATTTTGTGTTAATTCCGCAATAAAGACGCCGGCACTTACATCCGCAGGCACTTTATAGTAATTTCTTAGGAATGGATTCATTTCTGAAACGGAAACACCCGAAATTCCGATCACGGGATATTGAACCTTACCTGTTTCTTCAATTTGTTTAATGATTGGAACCACTTCATTGATTGGAATCGAGAATCCCATCCCCTCGACTTGAGCCGAAGAAAGTTTCATTGAATTAATACCAATTAATTCGCCATTCATATTCACAAGGGCACCACCACTATTTCCCGGGTTAATTGCGGCATCTGTTTGCATAACAACCATATCCCAATCTGGATTACGATCACCATTTAAATCTACCGGAACTTTTCGGTCTTTACCCGAAATAACACCGAACGTTACTGAGTTTGCGAATTCTAAATCGACGGGACTTCCGATTGCAAGTACAAATTCCCCTACTTTAACAACCGATGAATCTCCAAGTTTCATGGGTTTTACGTCCGATTCGGTTTCTACCTGAAGCAATGCGAGATCGGTAAATGGATCTGCCCCTAACAATTTCGCTTCGACTTTTTCACCATTAGAGAACTGAACATAAAACTGTTCCCCTTTTTCCGTTACATGATTGTTGGTAATGATATGAATTTTACCACCCTCATTTTTGTATACAACTCCAGATCCACTACCCGCCAGTTGTCCACCTTGAACATTTAAGACACTCACTACTTGGTCGCGAACATTCTCAACGACTTTTGTTGGATCTGTTTCAAATTCTGTGACAACTTTCTCAACAGTTTTTCCATCTTCTGTCTTTTCTGTGACTGTAGGGCGATTGTTTAAATCATACACTTGGTATGTTAAAAATCCATTCCAAGCAAGTAAAATAACTAAAATTCCGATAAATGTGTTTTTAAAGCCTTGGTCTTTTTTCATATTTGATATCCTCCAATTACAATTTCAAATTGTTTAGCGACATTGAATTCAATCCCCTCATTATCAACTAATTCACGAACTGTTGATAGGGCTAAATATTCATCATTAGCTTCCGAACTAAGATGGGCTAGTAAAATTTCCTTTGTTTTTTCCGAAACAACTTTTGATAACAGAACACCCGCTTCTTCATTTGACAAGTGACCTGTATCCGATAAAATACGACGCTTTATGGCATAAGGACGATTGGTTTGCATTAACAATTCAGGATCGTGGTTACTCTCAAGTATGTAGTAATCTGCATCACGAATCAGTTCAAAATCTTGTTCTCGAATATATCCTGTATCAGTAATATAAACAAGTTTTCGATGTCCATCATCCACAATATAGCCAACTGAATCATCCGCATCGTGAGATGTTTTCACGGCTGTAATTACGAATGGTCCAACGTGATAATTTGTATACGGTTCAACTCTGATATGATTGAACACAATATCAGAAGGACAGTAGATTTGATGGTGTGAAAAATGTTTAAGCTGACTTGTATGATCGCTATGATCATGCGTAATCAACACACAATCTACATCATCAAATGTTAGTTCAAGTGATTCAAAACTTTGCTTAAGATAACGCTTGGTGGTTCCACAATCAATCATAATTCGAACCCCTTGCGATTCCACAAGACAGCAATTCCCTTTAGATCCACTTGCAAGCATTGAATATTTCATAAACATCTTCCTTTATCTAACATCCCATAACAGAGCATGGGTCCACCCGCACGCCATGATAACGGAATTCTAAATGAACATGAGGACCATAAGTCGTTCCCGTCATACCCATATAGCCAATATTATCTCCGCGCTTTACAAGATCTCCAACATTAAAGTATGGTCCGGTAGCCATATGTGCATAAAGTGTTGTATAGCCGTTACCATGATCAATTACGATATGGTTTCCCCAGCCACTTCCACAGCCATAATTCCCTTCGAAACAACCACTTACCGTCTCCGAGACAACACCACGGTCAACCGCATAGATTGGACCAAATCCTCCACCATTAAGTACAAAATCTGTTCCATTGTGATTGTAATAACAGGAATTTCCGTATACACAAGAGATATTCGCGTTATCTAAAGGCCAACGATAGTTACCCGATCCAATACGCGGTTCAACTTTAGTTCCATAACGGATTTTTCCACGAATTGGCTCTTTGGTCATTTGAGTCCGAATTTCTTCTGAAGACTTCGGAGCACCATTCACAATAACATCTTCATAAACCACATCTCGTTTACCATTTTGTTCCACAACATCCACAACTTCTTTCCCTTCCGATAATTCCGGGTCCGATTCATAGATGGTCGACTCGGGATAAACAACTTCTGAAGTCATTCGTTCGCGAGTAATTTTAACGGTAAATGGAGAATTAAACTTACTTACTCGAAGTTTTGATCCAACTTCAAGTACTTGGTTTACGTCTTTAATTATATCACTATTTATATATTTTATTTGATTTGCATCCATACCTTTATGCCAAGCAATCCCTGCAATTGTGTCATAAGGCTGAACTTCATAAATTTCAACTTTAGGATTATATCCATAACTTAAAAAGGTTAATACATCACTTTCATTCATAAGAATGTTTTCTTTTGACGTGAGTCCTTTGCTTATTTGAACCGTCTCTTCAACTTCCACATTGACATCGTGAGTTCCATAATCTTTGATACTTTCGATTTTATGGTTGTTTTTCATCGCTTCAAAAGTTTTCTCATCCGTAAAGTTTCGGATAAAGGTATCACGCGCTTTGTTGAAGTCATCAATATTCTTGACATAAATAATCGCACCATTTGAAAACTTCACTTGATTTACTTCAATCGCAAATAATTTTTCATCATAGAGATATTGAAAGATTTCATCATCACGATCTTCATAGTGATTAAAACTTAGCTCTTTAACCAGAATTAGATCATCAATAAACCCTAATTTTGAATCCGGAAATTCCGCTTTATATTCTTCTTCATATACTTTGTCAAACATCTTATTAAGTTTAGAGCCATCGCTGATAATCCCCACTAGTTTATTATCGCGATACAGTTTTGTAACCTCAATCGGTTTGTCGGACTTCCCTTGAGCCGCTTGTGGGAAAATTGATGTAGATGTATCGGTTAATTTGTATAAATCCACAACACTCGCATTCGCACTCACAGTTTCGATTGCATACGCAATAAGTACTGAGACTACAAAAGTTATCAGGATTAATTTCAGTTCTTTATGTTGTTTCATTAAACCAACTCCTTTTGGAAAGCACAAACGAGACCGTAATCTCGTTTATACTTCGATTTGATTAAGCCTTAACAGCCAATAACACCACATGCATCAACACGTGTTCCTCCACCTACAATAATTTCGAGGTGAACGTGTGGATAACTTGTTCGACCCGTCATACCAACATAACCAATGTTTTCACCCTTCGCAACCGTTTGACCTGCTTGGAAATATCCTGGGCTTGCCATATGCGCGTAGAGGGAACGGTATCCGTTACCATGGTCAATAACAATATAATTACCCCATCCACCTGGATCATAGGAGTTTGTAGTTACAACACCACGGTCAATCGCATAAATTGGACCGTATCCACTACCGTGTGTCGAGAAGTCAGTACCCGAGTGATTTGGATAACAACCATATCCACAGAGGACATAGGCATTGTCTAATGGCCAACGCCAAGCTCCACTACCTACTTTTGGTTCAACTTTAGTTCCATAACGAATGACACCACGAACTGGTTTCTTAGTTTCTTTACTTGAAATTTCTTTCGTTGAGATGGATGCACCATTTTCATAAACGTCTTCGTAAATAACATCTCGTGCACCATTTTGTTCCACAACGTCCACAACTTCTTTTCCTTCTGCAAGTTCTGGATCAGATTGATATACCGTTTTTTCAGGATAAACGGGTTCCGTCGTCATACGTTGTTTTGTTACGGTAACGGTAAATGGTGAGTCAAACTTACTTACTCGTAGTTCCGAACCGACTTCAAGCACTTGATTTACGTCTTTAATTTTATCAGCATTGATGGACTGAATTTGATTTACGTTCATTCCACTATGGTATGCAATACCTTCTAATGTATCAAACGGCTTAATTTTATACGTTTCAACTTTAGGATTATACCCATAACTAAGGAACGTAAGAATTTCCGTTTCATCTTTTAAAATTTTATCTTTCGTTGCCAGACCCCGCGTTACTTTAACGGTTTCTTTAACTTTTACATCGATGTCCTTCGTTCCATAATCGGTAATCGCTGGAATTTTTTTATTGTTTTTAATGGCATCAAATGTGCTTTCACTGGTAAAGTTCTGGATAAATTTATCGCGTGCCGAATCAAAATCTTCGGAGTTTTTTACGTAGATAATGGCTCCATTTGAAAACGTTACCTTATTTGCTTCAATCGCAAATAAATTTTCTTTATAAAGGTAGTCAAAAATATCATTATCGCGATCTTCATAAATATTAAAACTCATCTCATCGACTTGAATCAAGTCATCAATAAATCCAAGCTTTGAGTCTGGAAATTCTTCTTTATATTCATTTTCATATACTTCATCGAACATTTTTTGTAAGCGTGTTGAATCTTTAATAACGCCGACAAGTTTCTGTTCACGATAAAGTTTTGTAATAACCACTGGATTATCATTTACAGTAACTACTTCTTGAGGAAAAATCGCGGATGACGAATCGATTGCTTCATACGCGGTTTTTATTTCTGTTGCGGAAGTTGGCGACTTGTAAAGGTAACCCAATCCAATCGCAAAAAGAAATGCAACGGATATCATAATGAGGTTTTTATGTTTTTTCATATTACAATCTACCTCCTTCTCCGGCTACTCCATAAAATTTACTGATGGAAGCATTGAACATAAGGGTAATATCTGCCAATGCACCATTACGGTGTTTCGCCATTTTAAGTAATACTTCTTGTTGTTCTGGTTTTGGCATTTGAGGTGCGTCGTCATCCTCGCCTTCACGATCTTTATAGTAATCTTCTCGATATAAGAACATAACAATATCCGCATCTTGTTCAATTGAACCGGATTCACGTAAATCACTCAATTGAGGAATTTTACTGTCTCGTCGTTCTACTAAACGTGATAACTGAGACAGAGCAATAACTGGACAATCCATCTCACGAGCTAATTGTTTCAGTCCACGGGAAATTTCAGACACTTCTTGTTGACGGGATTCGGTTTTACCGCGTCCTGTAATTAACTGAATATAGTCAATTACAATCATATCGAGATTCCCTTCAGCTTTAAGTTTTCGACACTTCGAAAAGATTTCTGGAACGGTGATTGTTGAGCTATCATCAATAAAAATATTCAGTTTCGATAGAACATTCGCGCCAGCATAAACATTATTGAGTTGTTCATCATTGAGGTTGCCGGTTCGTAAATACTCACTTTTAACGGAAGATTGAGCACTTAACATCCGAGATATCAAATGTGTTGCAGGCATCTCAAGAGAAAAGATTGCCATACCTGCTTTTTCATCTTTGTTATGACGTGCAGCATTCAATGCCAGGTTCAACGCAAAAGCGGTTTTCCCTACAGAGGGACGCGCCGCCAAGATGATTAGGTCACCCCGTTGTAATCCATTGGTGACATTGTCCAAATGACTGTAATTTGTTTTCAAACCTGTAATACGATCATGATTATCACGAATACGATTTAGATTGTCGATTACTTCTCGTACAACATCACGACTTTGTTGCATCTCAGTCGTTCGACGGACACGCGTTACTTCTAAAATCCTCTGTTCTGCTTCATCAAGGAGTGCGGTAAGTTCTGTTGTAGAGTCAAACCCTTTTTCAGCGATAGACTGCCCAACATCGATAAGACGTCGCATCTGTGCTTTTTCTTGAACTACTTCGATATAATGCTTCACACTTGCTGGTGTCGCACTGTTTTCCGTAAGGGCAAATAAGTATTCAACACCACCTACACTATCAATTTCATGTTGATCTTTTAATCGTGTTATTAAAGTCGTCGCATCTAAAACACGACCACGTTCAATAATTTCCAACATATGAGAAAATATTTTTTGGTGCTCGGTATTATAAAAGTCATCGACTTGCATGTCATATTCTTCAACAACTGCAACAGACTCTGGAAACACCAATAGTGTTCCTAAAAGTGCCATCTCCGCGTCTTGACTGTAAGGCAATTTACGCATAGTTCCTCCTTTTATTCAGCAATTAATTTAACATGGATTTCTCCGGTTACATCTCCATACAATGTTGCTTGGATACGGTTCGATCCTAAATGAGTAATTGGACCATTTGGTTTAAATTTACGCTTATCTACTTTGATTTTGTGTTCTTTCTTCAATGCATCCTCTACTTGTTTTGTGGATACAGATCCAAATACACGACCCCCTTCACCCACTTTTACTTTAAATTCTAAAGTGATTTTTTCAAGTTCTTTTGCGAGTTCTTTCGCCTTTTCAATCTCTGCTTGCACTTCTGCAGCATGTTCTTTTTTTTGGTGGTCTAAAATTTCACGACTTTGATCACTTGCCATAACTGCAAGTTTATTGGGTAATAAAAAATTACGTGCATAACCGTCGGCTACCTCAACAATATCATTCTTCTTACCTACTTTTTTAACATCTTTTAATAGAATCAACTTCATATTATTCACTTTCCTCTCTTACATTTTCTATAGCTTTTTTCAACGATTCCACTACTTCATGAATCGACTGTCCTTTAATTTGAGCCGCGGCACCCGTAAAGTGTCCACCACCACCAAGGCGTTCCATCACAACTTGAACGTTAAGTTCTCCTTTTGAACGCGATGAGATGGCCACAATGTCTTCATCAACATAAGCAACCACAAATGAAGCCTCAACCTCTTTAACCGTGAGAATTTCATCAGCAGCTTGTGACATGAGTGGCCGTGGTAATAACTCATCTTTATAGGCCGCAATCACATAGTAATCATCGAAAAATTCACATTTGCTTAATACTTTATTCTTCATTTCAAAACTTTCATATTCATCTCGAAGCATGTTCTCAACTTCCATTAAGTCAGCGCCATATTTTCGTAACTCAGCAGCTGCTTGGAATGTTCGACTTCCACTTCGATTTCTAAATCGATTTGTATCAATCAACATCCCCGTATACATAAAGGTTGCTTCCAACTTTGAAATAACAACATTTCGACGGTGATATGGGAACAACTCAACAATTAGCTCACTTGCAGATGACGCGGAAGATTCAATATATGTTAGTGTTGGTTTAAACTTGAAATCACCCGTACGACGATGATGATCAATCACCACAATCGTTTCTGCTTTATCCACTAAATCCGGAAATTGACATTGTTGTAAGGAATGATGGTCTACCATAATAAGTAATGTATTGGGCCCAATAAGTTCGCGCGCCTTTTCATGTGTTACTAAATTGTGATCCTTCTCAAATTCTTCACGATGCTTTCGAATTCCGCCTGCAAGATTAACCTCAGTGTCCTCTAAATCAATCACAATAGATGCTTCTTTATTGTAAACTGAAACAATTGATGAGACACCCAAGGCACTACCGAAGCAATCAAAATCCATCATGCGGTGTCCTACAATTACGACATTACTGGATTCTAAAATATGTTCACCGAGGTTTTGAGCCATGACCCGTACACGAACCTTACTTCGTTTCTCCACAGCTTCAGTATTTCCACCAAAGTATCGCATTACTTCATTTTTAGTATTAATTGCAACCTGGTCACCACCACGACTCTGTGCCATTTCAAGTGCTTTATTCGACATATCTTCTAAATCTTTAAAATTATCACTGTGTCGTGCAAAAGCCAATGACAAGGTAATGCTTGCGTCAATTTTTGTAGCTTGTTTTCGAATTTCATTCACAATCGAGAATCGTTCACTCTCAAGTCGCTGAAACACTTGCTCATTGAGTACTAAAAGATAACGGTCTGGTCGAATACGACGCACAAACATCTCATGATTATCCGCCCATCGCACAACAGCCTGACGAATGTTTGAATCAATAAAGGCAATCGTTTGTTCTTCTTCGTACTGTGTTGTTTCTTCATAATTATCAAGGTGGGCAATTCCCAATACAACTTGGTTATTTTTATTAATAATTTCAAGTTCATTCAATTCGGTAACATCTTTAAAGAAAACGATGTTTTTCTGACCCATTGTTGATGCTTCAAAAACATGCGAATCAAAACGAATTGTCATGGTTTCTTGATTTCCTTTTATTATTTTCACAATTGATGGAAAAATATCGGTAACCAATTCTCCCGTTCCGAGAATATTAAGTTCATCAAAAAGTTCACTCATCCACGTTATTGTATTTTGATCATCAAGCGTAATAATCCCCATATTTGCATACTCAAAAGCGTACCGTGCTTCCTGACCTAATACATCCGCAACAGAGATAACACGCTCCTTACGACTTGTAATCGCGGTTGCAAAGATATAAAAGATAATCGCAAAATCAATCACAAGGAAAATGTATTGAACAACATATAAGTATTTATTAATAAAAACATGGAAAAAGAAGAGGACCACCAATTGGGTCAAAGTTAAAATCATTAAACGTGTTTTAAGAGTCTCAAATCGATTTGACATAATAAACCCCCTAGGTTTTCACCCTAAATTTTATCACAAAATAACACTATTTTCTATTGCGATGTAACATCACTAAAACGATGTCCGAACTCGTTTTAATAATAAAGAGCTCCATAGCCATTGTAAACAGAACCATACCGATGGAAATCCCATAAAGCACCCATGAATTGTGAACATTTAGTATTCCTTTCACAGATTGTATGATTTCTTGAAAATCCATACCGAATGCAGGTCCAAAATATCGAATCATTATAAAGTAAAACAATGCAATAACCGCTCCCATAACAAGATAACTCCGCGATGGGGAGGCATTCTTTTTCATACAGTAAACATACGCTAAGCCTACGGCACCATAACCCGCCATCATTAAAACAGTTGAGAAAAGCCCAGACATAATAACCGCCATAATGATACATGAGAGATAGACAACGAAAGCATCCGACCACTCACAATACGAACCATAAACAATTAAAGGCAGCGCAAGAAACGTCATAAAAAAACCTGCAGTTATACGATCAAAAAATAAAATAATACCTGTTAAAGCAACAGTCATTGCGCCATAAGTAAGACTCAATGTTTTCTTCATAATAGTATCCTCCATAAAGTAAAAACCTCTCGTTAGAGAGGCTTTTGTATATCTTAGTTATCTGATACGTATGGTAATAAAGCCATTTGACGAGCACGTTTAATAGCTGTTGCTAATGGACGTTGGTATTTAGCTTTTGTACCTGTAACACGTCTAGGAATAATTTTACCATTTGCTGAGATAAAGCGTTTTAGTAATTCCACATCTTTGTAATCGATTGTTTTTACGTTATTTTTTGTAAAATAGCAAACTTTACGACGTGGTCCACGGAATTTTCTGAATGACATAACAAATCTCCTTTCGATTAGAATGGAAGATCGTCACTGGTTATATCGAGAACAGGTTCATCATCCATTGAGAATGATGGGTCAGGATCTGGTTGATATGAAGGTGTATAACTTGATCCACCTTGATTTCCGCCTTGATTCTGATATTGACCTTGGCTTGCGCCTTGTTCTTGACGTTGTGCGCGTGATTCAAGTGACTGAAGTGTATCCACAACTACCTCTTGAACATACACACGTTTGCCAGTAGCATCTTCGTATGATCTCGATTGAATTCGACCTTCTAGCCCTACTAAAGCACCCTTTAGCAAGTAATTCGCCATGAAATCAGCTGTATGATTCCAAGCCACACAGTTAATGAAATCAGTTTCATCTTGTTGACCGAAGCGGCGGTTGCACGCTACAGTAAATGATACGACTGATTTACCTGTTTGTGTTTTACGAAGTTCTGGATCTCGAGTTAAACGACCCACTAATATAGTGCGATTAATCATAAATAATCACCCCTTGTGTTTTTGATTAGATTTCGTCTTGACGTACGATCATGTGACGGATTACATCGTTATTGATACGTGTTAAACGGTTAAATTCATTAACTGCTTCGTCACCTGATGTAAATTGAGTTACTACATAGTAACCTTTTTTGAAGTCTTCAATTTCGTATGCTAGTTCACGTAAACCCCATTCATTAACATCATCAATTGTTGCTCCGTTATCTGTTAAGATAGCGTGTAATTTAGCAATAACTGCTGTACGAGCTTCCTCGTCTAATGTAGGTTTCACGATGTACATTACTTCATATTTGCGCATTTGTACACCTCCTTCTGGTCTATGGCTCTTTCGAGCAAGGATATTTTTTTATATTTTATCCGTTCTTCATTATACCAAACAAAAAGGTCTATGTAAACCTATTCCGTCATCACTAAATAAGTTTCACAGACCTAATGTCCTAATCTTCTTTTTTAAGTATAAATCGACGATTTCGCGAATCGCCCGCTTCAACTGCAATCTTAACGTCTGAGAATGCGGAGACAACTTCTGAATCATCCATAAACGTTCCACCCGATCGATTTGCTTTCGCATAACAACTCAAAATAAATGAAGTGTGATATGCCTGTGGTGTTTGGGTTTGAATGAAAGAATCCGTATCAACTGTTGACTCAATATAACCATCTACAACTCGGCACATGCGGCTGGTAGGAGGTAACCCGAGTACACATGCTTTTTCAGTTTGCATACGCACAAGAAGTTTATCAATTAAACCTTGACGCAACCATGGACGTACTCCATCATGAATCAAAACAACATCTTCAGAGACGGCTGTTAGACCAATTAGCACACTCTCTTGACGTGTTTTCCCACCTTTAACATAAACAATTTTACCGCTTCCATTCGATTTCACAACACGTGTCATATCGGCAGAACTCGCAACAATTACGACTTGTTTACATTGCGTGTCATGCATAAACACGGAAATTGTCTGACCTAAAACACTTTTAGAGTCATTAAATGAGGCAAGTGCTTTTGCGTAACTTGCACCCTCTGCTGCTTTTTTTCCAGCGGCAACAATTAATACTGAATAATCCATAAGTCACCTCTTCTTTTTTAGTATTCTAACATATCACACGCTCGGATTAAAGGAATTCGTATTATTTACCAAACGCCTTGATTACAATCTCCACAAATTCATTTAAAGGATCTTCAAAAACTTGATTTTTCCGATAGCACAGAGTTATCGGTGTACGAATATCTGACTTGATATCGTTATAAATATAAAATACATCATCAATGAGAATTTCCGGTAAAAAACCAATTCCTAAATCTTGACTTACCGCAAATAGGATTGCTTCTGAATTCACAGCTTGCCATGTTGCTTGATAAACCAATCCATTTCTTAAAAGCAATTCTTCAAATGCATTCCGAATTGAGCTGCCCGGCTCTCGGAGCAAGACTCGATGTTGAAGTAATGACTCGAGTGTCGAAATATCAAATGGAGTTTTTGAGAAAAATTTTAGTTCATAAGAACCAAGATGGATCGTTTCAAAACCATCGTCTTGCATTGCACCTTCAATAATGGCAACATCGACTTTATCCTCAACCAACAGTTCAAGGACATCTTGAGCATTCGCAATCGTTGTTACTGTTTTATTGGTTGAATTCAATGCCTCAAAATCTTTAATAATATCCGGGAGTGTGGTCTTGGCAACCGTAATGCTGGAACCAATTCGTAATGGATTGGACTGATCCAATTTAAAAACATCTGACTCAAACTGATGATACCCTTTTAAAAAATGAGTAACCTGAACGTAAAATTGAGTACCAAACGGTGTTGGTTCGATTCCTCCTGATTTACGCACAAAAAGATTACGTTTTAAAACCGTCTCAAGTTCCTTAATTGCTTGCGATACAGCGGGCTGTGATATGTACAAAATCTCTGTAGCCTTTGTAATTGACTTTAATTCATAAACTGTCTTAAAAATTTTTAATAAACGGATATTCATGCCTTCCTCCATAACGATACGGTTATACCTTCATTCATTCTATCTATTATAATTATCTCTAAGAATTACCTATAATACAAGCGGAGGTTTTTATGAAGAAAATTACAAATTTCGAACTATTTTATACATCCTTTTTCTTATCCGCGGTGTCCTTTGGTGGTGGATACATAACCATCCCCATTTTACGTACAAAATATGTGGAAGAGAAACAATTAATCACCGAAGACACATTACAAGACCTAGCGGCGATTGCTCAATCTGCACCGGGTGCCATTTCCGTAAATCTTGCAACGGGTGTGGGCTATAAAATTAACGGTAAAGCTGGAGGCTTCGTCTCATTTATTGGCACCGTCTTGCCACCATTATTTATCATTTCAGTGATTACTTATTCTTATGATTTTTTTATGGGCCAGCCCCTTATCCAAGCAATTTTTAAGGGATTAGAGGTTGGTGTTGCTGTCATTATGGTGCGCCTTGTCATCGACATGGTGAAGGATCTATACCAAAGAGATCAAAAATCCGCAATCATGTTTTATGCTACGGGATTAATCCTTTCGCTGGTGTTCAAAATACACATTGTTTTTATTCTTATCCTCAATTTTATGTTTGTATATCTTTTAAACCGATGGGAGCTGCGCCATGTTAGCGTTGATTAAATTGTTTGTAGAATTTTTATATGTAGGATTGTTTAGTTTAGGTGGTGGTTATGCAACCATTCCTTTGATTGAAAATCGAATTATCAATGTCCATGGTTGGATTACCACCCATGAGTTTATCAATATGATAACCATCTCCCAAATGACACCCGGTCCGTTAACAGTAAACATCTCCACTTTTGTAGGACTAAACATTGCTGGAGTTCCTGGGGCCATGACCGCAACCTTGGGTTGTGTCCTAATCGGCGTCGTATTGACCCTTACTGTGTATCGTTCCTACGTTAATGCGACTCACAAAAAACTTTGGGAAATTATTCTTAAGTCATTACGTATTAGTTCTGCTACACTGATCAGCCTTGCAACGGTAACCATTTTTTCCATGTTAATCCTAAAAGAAAGTCAGTTTAGTGCTTTGACCGTTGTGTCATTTGCAATCGTGCTTGGCTTAAGTTATAAATTTAAGCTTCAAACTACTCATATTCTTATTGTATCGGCTTGTCTTGGTTTACTATGGCTTTTATAAAAAAGATACTAACGCTGTGTTAGTATCTTTTTTCTTTTATCTTTTTTTCATATGTGGGAACAACAAGACGTCACGAATGCTTGCGCTGTCTGTTAAGAGCATAATGAGGCGGTCTAAACCGATACCGATTCCACCTGTTGGTGGCATTCCGTATTCTAACGCTTCAACATAATCAACATCCATCTCATTCGCTTCTTCGTTTCCAAGTTCACGTTCACTCAATTGACTCTCAAAGCGCTCACGTTGATCGATTGGATCATTAAGCTCGGAGAATGCATTCGCATATTCACGTGCATCAATAAACATCTCAAATCGATCAGTAAAACGAGGATCTTCAGGATTTTTCTTTGCTAATGGTGATACTTCGACAGGATGACCATAAACAAATGTAGGTTGAACGATCTTCTCTTCACAGAATGTTTCAAAGAACTCATTTACAACATGACCAAATGATAATTGATGTTTTGCCATATTAATATTATGTTCTTTCGCAATCGCAACAGCTTCTTCATCTGATGTAACATTCCAAAAATCAATACCAGTTACATCTTTAATTAAGTCGACCATATGTACACGACGGTATGGTCCTTTCAAAGAAAGTTCTGTACCCTGATATACAATTTCAGTGGTTCCTAAAACTTCATGCGCAAGGTATTCAAGCAAACCTTCACTGATATCCATCATGTCATACATATCTGCGTATGCGACATAAGCTTCAATTGTTGTAAATTCTGGGTTATGTTTTGGACTCATTCCTTCATTTCGGAATAAACGACCAATTTCATAAACACCTTCCATACCACCAACGATTAAGCGTTTTAAAGGAAGTTCTGTCGCAATTCTTAAGTAAAATTCCATATCTAATGTATTGTGGTGTGTCACAAAAGGACGTGCAGCTGCACCAGATAAGATTGGTGTTAAAACAGGAGTTTCAACTTCAACCAAACCGCGATCATCGAAAAATTTTCGAATGGAACGCATAATTAACGGACGCAACATGGCAGTCCGGCGTGAGTCTTCGTTCATAATTAAATCTAAATAACGACGACGGTAGCGTTCTTCTTTATCTTGGAGACCATGAAATTTATCAGGTAATGGTCGCAATGCTTTGGTAAGGTGTGTTATTTCACTTGCTTTAACGGATAATTCACCGTGATTAGTACGGAAAATTGTTCCTTCAACACCTAAAATATCCCCTAAATCAAGCTCCTTAAAGTACTCAAATGCTAAGTCTCCAACGGTATCTTTTCGAACGTAAACTTGGATTTGTCCATCACGATCTTGAAGATGCATAAAACCCGCTTTACCCATAACACGTTTCGTCATAACACGACCTGCTATTTTAGTTGTCGCTTCCAATTCTGCGAGTTCTTCTTTTGATTTGCTATCGTAAGCACCAACAATGTCGGATGAGCGTTCTTCAGGTTTAAATCCACTCGCAAAAGGATTAATACCTTGTTCACGCAAAGCCTCCATTTTCTCACGACGAACAATTTCTTGTTCTGTTAATTCATGTCCCATATTATCACTCTTTCTTATGTAAATAATCTGATTCTATCTTATCAAATTCTACCAATGAATTCATCTAATTTAGTGAAACGGCCGTTAAAATCACACATAACAACAATTTATTCTTAATACTATCGCAAGCATCTAACTAATATGAAACAAATTCATCGCTTTTCGTGTTGTATCATACCATAATTTATGGTTTCTGTGTATTCGTATTCCCCAAATTCAAGAAGATACAATCTAGTTCTTCTTGCGTTCGCAAATGATTTCATTTAAATCGTCTTCACTAAATTCATATTTTGAATGACAATAATGGCATTCTAAAACGGCCCCTTTATCTTCCGCAATAAGTTCTTTAAGCTCGTCCGTACTTAAGGTACGTAAGACATCCGCCATCTGTTCTTTATTACATCCGCAATAATATTGCGTATCCGTTGTTTCAAGAATCAAAACATCACTAAATAGGTCTGCACACACTTCAATCGCATCTTTTTCAATCATAAGATTTGATACAGGCGGAAGCTTAGCAAGTGTTTTTTCAATTTCCAAAATATCTTCTTCTGTTGCGGAAGGAAGAACCTGAATTAAAATTGCACCTGCAGATTTAATGGATAGATCTTCATTAACTAAGACACCCACTGAAACCGCTGATGGAATTTGCTCACTCTGTGCATAATAATAAGCAAAGTCATCACCAATTTCACCTGATTGAAGTTCTACTTGAGAACTGAACGCCATTCCATCTAACACATCATGTGTTACACGAAGGGTTCCATTACCGATGGATCCACCAACATCAAGTTTACCAATGCTGTTTACTTTATGTACATGAGGATTTGATACAAGACCTCGCACAAACCCCTTGTTATCTGCATTAACAAGAATATGGCCTAATTCGCCATCACCACGAATTTCAATAACTAATTTCTCATCATCATTTTTTAATGTTGTTCCCATGATTGCACCAATACTGAGGGTGCGACCTAGTGCAGCGGATGCAGCCGGATAGGTCCCATGAAGTTCATGTGCTTTTTGCACGAGATTTGTTGTTTTGGCCACAAAAATTCGAACATTGCCATTTAGCGCCATTGCGCGAACGATTTTATCACTCATCATTATCTCCTTTTTCTTAAAAAAGCCCCAACGAATTGGGGCTCCCTCTAAGCTTAAATTTCTGTATCAATTGTTGTGTCAGGTTCTTGAACTGTTTCGCTGACAACTTCAGCTGCAATCACACCATCGTCGTTGGCTTCACGGCCTTCAACAATATTTTGAATTTGTTCTGCAGTAATTGTTTCATATTCAAGAAGTGCTTCAACAATACGATCAAGTAGATCACGGTTTTCTTCAATAAGTTTTCGTGCATCTTCTTTACATTGATCAATAATATGACGAACTTCTTTATCAATTTCAAATGCAATTTGACCGGAGTAGTTTTGCGGTTGAGAAATATCTCTTCCTAAGAAAACATTTCCATCGTTACTATCATATTGAATTGGTCCTAAGTCACTCATACCATATTGAGTAACCATTGCACGTGCAATTTTGGTAGCGGATTGAATATCAGAGTATGCACCTGTAGAAATTTCATTAAAGACAATTTCCTCAGCAACACGACCACCAAGATACCCTGTGATTTTACCCATTAAGTCTGAACGACTTTGTGTAAAGGTTTCTTCACGAGGTGTCATCAAGTTATAACCACCTGCTTGTCCACGTGGAATAATTGTGACTTTTTGTACTTTATCAGCACTTTTTAGTTTAATACCAATAATTGCATGACCGGTTTCGTGAACCGCAACCATATAACGTTCTTTTTCAGTATATTTTTTCGATTTTTTAGCAGGTCCCATAATAACACGGTCAATCGCCTCATCGATAATATCGGTCGTGATTTCCGTTTTATTTTCTCGAACCGAAAGAATTGCTGCTTCGTTCAATACGTTTTCAAGATCAGCTCCTGAGAACCCTGGAGTACGACGCGCAATGTGTTTGAGGACAACATCATCTGCAATTTTTTTATTGCGTGCATGAACTTGTAAGATTTCAGTACGACCTTTTACATCAGGTAACCCAACCGTAATTGTGCGGTCAAATCGTCCTGGTCTAAGCAACGCAGGGTCTAAGACATCATCACGGTTTGTGGCCGCTAATACAAGAACCCCTGAATTTTCTTCAATACCGTCCATCTCAACGAGAAGTTGGTTAAGTGTTTGTTCACGTTCATCGTGTCCACCACCCATACCAGCACCACGTTGGCGTCCGACAGCATCAATTTCATCGATGAAAATAATGCAAGGCGCTGTTGCTTTTGCTTTTTTAAACATATCACGAACACGACTCGCACCAACACCCACAAACATTTCCACAAAGTCAGATCCGGAGATTGCATAGAATGGTACATCTGCTTCTCCAGCAGCTGCTTTCGCGAGCAATGTTTTACCCGTTCCTGGAGGGCCTACAAGAAGCATCCCTTTTGGAATTCGAGCTCCCATCGCTTCAAAGCGTTTTGGATGACGTAAGTACTCAATTAGCTCTTCCATTTCTTGTTTTTCTTCTTCAGCACCGGCTACATCCTTAAAGCGAACTTTAATATCACCTTGGACCTTAGCACGAGATTTACTGAATTCAAAGGCTTTATTATTACCACCATTTCCCATTTTTGAGAAAAGGAAGAACATAAATCCACCCAATAAGATGTAAGGAATGATTACAAGCAAGAAATCCACAAAGAAATTACTTTCATTTGGGTCTGCTGTCAACATTGCGGCATCTTTCTCAGCAAGTAACTTCGTTACTGCGTTAAGTTGTTCTGGTGTATTGGGTAAACGTGTTGAAAATCCAATCTTACGATCATTTTCAACATACACACCTGTAATATCAATAACATTATTATTTGGTTTAATAATTGTATTTTCAACTTTTTTTGTTTCTACAACACTGTAGAATTCTTTAACAGGTAAAACTTTTTGTGTTTGATGTGCAGCTAACTGCATGATAACAAGTGCCATCATTACAGTCATTACCATCAAGATAATATTATTCTTTTTATTGTTTTTCAACGGGATTCACTCCTTACTTATAGACTGTATCTTTTAATATTCCAATGTATGGTAATTGTCTATATTTTTCATAATAGTCCATACCAAAACCGATTACAAATAGGTTCTCGATTTCAAACCCAATAAAGTCAGCATATACATCAACTTCACGACGTGATGGTTTGTCCAACAATGTGATAACTTTTACATCATTAGCGCCCTTATTCATTAAGAGTTTAATAACTGCCTTTAGGGTATTTCCTGTATCCACAATATCTTCTACAAGTAAGATATTCGTGCCTTTAATTGAACGATCCAAATCTTTTAAAATTCGAATATCGCGTGATGATTCCGTACCTTCGTAACTTGAAACATCCATGAAATCAAATTCGATATCAAGGTCGATATACTTAATGAGGCGTGCAAGGAATGGTACGGATCCTTTTAAAAGTGCCACAAGTACGAGCGGACCTTCTACATTTTTATAATGTTCTGTGATAACTTGTCCGAGTTCTTCACATCTTTTTTCAATTTCTTGTTCACTAATCAAAATACTCTCTACATCTTGGTGCATACTATAAATAATCCTCCTGCGATAACTATAATTCTAACATAAAAAGATTGGGATTGTTAGAGTAATGATGCGCATCACAACCCATTCCCACAACAAACACAATTTGTTGCGAAGAATTCACAATAACAGGGCACAATTCACGTTCATGACGTGGTATTTTTCGATCAATAAAGAATCGATTTAATGACTTCGTTCCAAACCGCATTTTAATTGCATCTCCCTCACGGGCATTTCGAATCACAATTGGAAAATCAGATTCAGAAAGGGTTACACCTTGAATCGTTTGACCCGTCTTACTTAAGATAAAATGATTCGTAGATTCATACCTTATCTCATTATAGTGATATTCAAATGCAGCGTTTTTTGCAAGGGATAGTTCACCATAACTTGAACTCAGCCGCATGTCCCCAAACTGGAGAAATGCCTTTTCTTGCAGAATGAGTTCATCAAGTTCTTTCAGAAAACGTCCACTCATTGTATGCGTATCGACTCCATGTTGTGACATCCACAAACGAAGCACGCGTGTCCGTATTCCATCCTGGATTAGAGCATACATATCGACCTTAACTTTAGAACCCAATTGTAAGGCGATACTCCTCACTATTTTACTCCTTTTTTCACCACATTGCTTTGCAGCAACCATTTCTTTAACTAAACTTTCATATGATGCCTTATCCAACTTCGAAATCTCATGACGTATTTGGTTGCGTGTATAGTCAAGACTTAAATTCGATTCATCAATACCAAAATGAATTTGCTGTTCTTCACAATACTTAAGAATCATTGCTTTTGTCATATCCAAAAGCGGACGCCAAACTGTAATCCCCATGATTTGTGTATACTCGGCCAAGCCAATGTGCTCACTTTCCATATTTCGTTTTTTTTGGAAAAGATACGTCTCCAAATCATCGTTAAAGTGGTGGGCAACCGCGACGCCTTCGGCTTGATACTTATTTACAAGATTTCTAAAGAAGGCATAACGAAACTCCCGCGCTTGGTGTTGAAAATTATGGTTTTGACCATCATCGATATAGTTCAAGCATTCGAATGTGATCTGATGCTTTTCACAATATGCTTTGACGATGTCTTCGTCACGTTGACTTGTTTCTCTTTTACCATAGTTAACATGGGCCGCAACACAATCTATGCCTTGTTGCGAAAGTTTATCGAGAAGGGCCATTGAATCAGGGCCTCCCGATACACCTACAATCCATTGTTTATGCATCTTCACTTACCTCCATACCAAACGTTTCTTTTATAATTAGATCACGAATTTCTTTAAACATCGGTCCATTCGGATCAATTCGTCCATTAATTGAAATCACTCTTGCTGAATTAACATATTTACAATCGTTAAGGAAGAGTACCGAAGACTTATTTAGACCCGGAATCTGCCCAATGTAATATAAATGGCGCTTTCCCAACTGATTAATATTGCGCGCCTGCTGAATAATTTCATAATTTGAAGTCATCGGCACGACAAATAGTTTATAGTTGAAAATTCCCATAACCAATCCAAAATGTTGATAACCGGCTTCATTGATAAAAGCCTGCCCAAACTCCATAAAACAGATATCCCCAATCGATACACTCAAATTCAACGATTCACACGACCAATTTTTTTGCCGACACATTCGATTCAGACCACTGATACATTCTTTTCGAATATAGTAGGGTGGCAACAGATAAATATAACTTCGATATGTATTTAAATAATCTTCAACCGTCCGATGAATGGACCGGTTTTCACATTTTTTTAGCCAACCAGGTTCTAGTTTCATCATAAAAATCCCTCCGAAACTAGATAATCTTTTAATAGAATACTCCCTAAATAAAAAGAGCCATTGGCTCTTTTTAAAACACTTAGTTGTAATTATCGTACTAAGTCTAAGTTTTCTAACATGATTCCTGTTCCTTCAGCTACACAAGTTAATGCGTTTTCAGCAACATAAACTGGAATACTTAATTCATGTGAAATTAATTCATCAAGGCCATGTAATAGAGCACCACCACCTGTAAGGACAATTCCTCGTCCTACAATATCTGCTGATAATTCAGGAGGTGTTTGTTCAAGAACAGTACGGCATGCGCGAACAATATCTTGAAGACTTTCGTGCATTGCATTCGCTGTTTCTTCCGCTTTTAATGTAATTGTATTTGGAAGACCTGTAACTAAATCGCGACCACTGACCGCAATTGTAGTTTGTTCCATGTCTTTGACACTGTCAATACGAGCAGTTCCAATATGTGTTTTAATTTCTTCAGCGGTACGATCACCAATTAAAAGTTTATAAGTATCTTTAACATATTTGATAATGTCATGATCTAAACGGTCTCCCGCAACTTTTAGTGAGGTACTTGTTACGATTTCTCCAAGTGAAAGGATTGCAACATCCGTTGTTCCTCCACCTATATCTAAAACCATTGATCCCGCTGGTTTAGAAATATCAAGATTTGCTCCTACTGCAGCAACCTTTGGTTCCTCTTCGATGTAAACACGTTTTGCACCTGCACGGTAAGCAGCATCACTGATCGCTTTACGTTCTACAGATGTAATGTTTGATGGACAGCAAATTAAAATTGTTGGTCGAGAAAACATCCCCTTCAGGTTTAATTTTCTAACAAAATATTGAAGCATCATTTCTGTCACTTCAAAATCTGCAATAACCCCATCCTTCAATGGACGAATTGCTAGAACACGTCCTGGTGTACGTCCTAACATATCTTTTGCTGATTGTCCTACAGCAAGGCATTTTTTAGTTTCAGCATCAATGGATACTACAGAAGGTTCGTCTAAAACGACGCCTTCGCCTTTTACATAAATTAAAATATTTGCGGTACCTAAGTCAATTCCGACTGCTTTTGAAAACATTCTTTGTCCTCCAATTCTCTCGTCTTTTCTACATGAAATAAGCGAATGATAATCCCATTAAAAACTGCGCTACAACATAACCTAATCCAAGAGATAAGAATATGTAGAGTAATTGAATACGCGTTTCACTACCTTTTCGCATCACTTTATGAAAATCAATCCCACTGAGCGCATACGCACTTGCGAGAAAACATACGAAATATAAAACAATTCTTTGGATATCATGCATAATTATTCACCTATATTACTATACCAAATAACACATCGAAATTCCATTGATAATATAAAATAACAAAATTTACGATATTCTTGTTTTTCGTTCATTCCAGAAGTCCCTTTGCACTTAAATTCATTCCAATTGCTCCCAAAGGTGTTGTCATTAAAATCGCAAGCACAGATAACGCAAGAATTACATCGCCATGTGCCAATCCAAGCGCCAAGGGTGTACCACCAATCGCGGCTTGAACTGTTGCCTTTGGTATGTATGAAATTGCTACAAAAACGCGTTCCTTAAGCTTTAAATCTGTTCTAATCAATGAAATAAACACACCGACCATACGCATCAAAAGAGCACCAATAATGATCACAACTCCGATTATACCCGATGACTGCGCGGCTTTAAAATCCACTTGCGCACCAACCAGCACAAAAAGAAACACCTCCGCAACCATCCAGAGTGAATCCATCGCCTGCGAAAGATAATCCGATATCTGTGGATTATACTCTTTAATTGTTATGGCACTCACCATAATTCCTAGAAGTGATGCAACCGGAAAGACGCTTTCTGTTTTTTGTAAAACAAAAGCGAGAAAGAGTAGAAGGACTACCGTGTATTTTGTATGCTTCCCCAATGCACTGATAAGGCGCCCCAGCATTACCCCGGAAATAATTCCAGAAACTATCATTACGGGTAATCTAAGCATAATTTGAAGCATTGAGGCCGTCCTTGCAGTCGCAAGACTTAGAAAAACAGAGAAAATTGAGATAGCGACTACATCATCCACGGAAGCTCCAGCCAATATGAGTGTCGGAATCTTTTTTTCTGTGCCTATTTGGCTCTTTTCAAGATAAACCATCATGGGAACAACAACAGCCGGTGACACCGCGGCCAAAATAAACCCCATCATCCCGCCTTGTATTACAGTGAATCCCAATAAGTAGACACTTAGAGCCATTACCGTCACCGCCTCAAAAACTCCCGGTACAAAGCTTAGAAGTAACGCTGGTCGACCCACGTGCATAAGATTTTCGCGATCAATCCCAAACCCCGCCCTTAACAGAATAATGATCAGAGCGACACCTCTAATGTCGGGGGATAACCCTTGAATCGTTGGATGAATCCAATCCAACCCAAAAGGCCCTATAACCATTCCCATAAGAACCAACAAAATCAACGGTGGTAGGTGTAGTCTTAGTCCTACCTTTTTCAAAAGAAAACCTAAAGCAATAATTAACACGATTGTATAAATCATAACGCCTCCATAAAAAAACTCCTACAAAAAGACCCTATGGTCTATGTAGGAGTTATCAGCTGTCGCAATTATGGTGAACTCCATCACCGTTTTTAATATTATAACAGATTTTATCGACTTTGAATCGTCTTGATAAACACTTTGAGTTTTTCCTCACTCACACCCTCGAAGGCACCTAAATCACTATAAGCATACGATACCGTATCATTTTGAGTTGTCGGGTCCAAATACCACGTTTTAAATGAGCTGTGAAGTTGTGTAATCCCTGTTTTATCCACAATTTCTAAAGCGTTGTGCTCATTCACGCCTGCACCCACACAAAATTCAATTTTCCCAGAATACTTCGCATTAAGGTCTGCCAATAAATCGGTGCCCGCGCCTGCCTGAGCTTGTAGACCACTTGTTAATACACGATCAACCCCACAAGCAATTAAATCTTCGATTGCTTGAACGGGATCGTTCACACAATCAAAAGCACGATGAAATACAGATTCAATTCCTGCACTTTTACACATCGCTACGAATTGTTGGGTTCGTTCTTTATTTACTGAGGCATCTTCATTTAGAAACCCAAAAACCAAACCGTCGGATCCACTTTGAATTAAGCGCTTTGCATCAAGAACCATTGTCTCAAACTCTATCATAGAGTAAAAAAATCCGCCGCCGCGGGGACGAACCATCGTAATAATTGGTAACGTCGTATATTTTTTCGCTGATATAAGCATGCCCACACTCGGTGTTAAACCACCGAGATAAAGACCACTGTTTAGTTCAATACGATTTGCACCGCATGCATTCGCAACAATACAATCTTCTACACTTCCTGCACACACTTCCACAATCATGGTGAACCCCTCCTTTTAGTAATGCATGAATCAAAACAAAAAAACCACAGAAAAACTGTGGTTTGGAAATTATTTCGTACCGAAAATACGGTCTCCAGCATCACCAAGACCTGGAACAATATAGCCATCGTCATTGAGTTTTTCATCCAATGCCGCTAAGAAAATATCAACATCTGGATGTGCTTTTTTGATAAGCTCTACCCCTTCAGGTGCACCAACAAGACAAACAAGTTTAATTGTCTTTGCCCCATGTTTTTTAACGATTTCAATCGCTGCATCTGCACTACCACCTGTTGCTAACATTGGGTCTAAAACCAAGACTTCAGATTCTGCTAGATTTTCAGGGAATTTTGCGAAATATTCATGTGGCATCAGTGTTTCTTCATCACGATATACACCAACATGTCCTACTTTTGCTGTTGGAATTAAATTTTGAATTCCATCAACCATACCAAGGCCTGCACGTAAAATCGGAACTAAAACAACATCACGTTTCATTTCAAATGTATCATATTCTCCACATGGTGTGTGAATTGTAATTGGATCTAATTTGAGATCACGTGTGATTTCATAGGCCATTAGACCTGCTATTTCATCGAGATTTTGACGGAAATCCTTTGTTTTTGTTGATTCCATTCTCATTTGTGTAAGTTTATGTGTAATTAATGGGTGATTTAATACTGTAATCATATTCTTTCTCCTCTCACCGGGTATTGACGTGTTAATGTTTTTACTTCATTACTAATTCGTGCCAAGATTTCTTCGTCTTCATAGTGCGTCAATGCTTCATGAATCCAATAAGCAATCTTTTTAAACTCTTCCTCTTTAAAGCCGCGACTTGTCATTGCAGGAGATCCTAGACGGATTCCACTGGTGACTGCTGGTCTTTCCGAATCAAAAGGAATTGCATTTTTGTTTATGGTAATACCTACTTTATCAAGGACTTTTTCCGCATGTGCCCCCGTCATTCCTATGCTGTTTTTCACATCCACAAGAATTAAATGGTTATCGGTTCCACCACTTACCAAACGGTATCCTAAATCCGCAAACGCATCTGCAAGTGTTTGTGCATTCAAGATAACTTGTTTTTGATATGTTTTGAAATTTGGTTGCAACGCTTCATAGAAGCACACAGCCTTTCCTGCAATCACATGCATTAAAGGTCCCCCTTGCATTCCAGGGAATACGGATCGATCCAGTTTACGAGCATATTTTTCTTTACAGAGAATTGCTCCCCCACGCGGACCGCGCAGTGTTTTATGCGTTGTTGTTGTTACAAAGTCTGCATAAGGAACGGGACTTTGATGAAGTCCTGAAGCTACAAGACCAGCAATATGAGCCATATCTACCATAAGATAAGCGCCAACCTCATCCGCAATTTCTTTAAAACGTTTGAAGTCAATTTCGCGAGAATATGCACTTGCTCCTGCCACGATTAATTTAGGTTGAACTTCTAAGGCTCTTTTCAATACATAGTCATAATCAATCATTTCAGTGTGTTTATCAACACCATATCCGAAGAATGTGTAATTAATTCCTGAGAAGTTTAATTGGTGTCCATGAGTAAGATGACCACCCGAATTTAAATCCATCCCTAAAACTACATCACCATGTTCTAATACAGTCATATACACGGCCATATTCGCTTGAGAGCCACTATGCGGTTGAACATTCGCGTGCTCTGCACCATAAATTTCTTTAAGACGGTCAATCGCTAAATTTTCAATAACATCCACATACTCACAACCGCCATAATAGCGTTTTCCAGGATACCCTTCCGCATATTTATTCGTTAGAATGCTTCCGGTAACTTCCAGTACTTGATCTGAAACATAATTTTCTGAAGCAATTAACTCAATGTGATCAAGTTGACGTTGCTCTTCTAATTCAATGGCTTCAAATACTTTTGTATCTCTCATTCACGGCCCTCCTTGGTCTCTAAATCAGATATCTTACAAATACGACGACCATGACGTGCATCTTCACTGTATGGTGTCTCAATCCATGTCTTAAGAATTGCGACATTGGTTTCATAAGGCGTTGTACGGCCTCCCAATGCGAGCATATTTGAATCATTGTGCTCACGTGTAAGTTGAGCAACTTCCGTACTTGTCACAAGCGCACATCGAATCCCTTTTACCTTATTCGCCACGATTGAAACCCCAACACCGGTTCCACAAACAACAACACCTCGATCATACAAACCTTCTGCTACTGCTTTTGCAGCAGGATACGCAAAATCAGGATAGTCCTGGGATTCCTCGGAGTAAACCCCGAAATCCTTAACTTCATGACCCATTTCTTCTAAAACTAAACGGAGTCCCTCTTTTGTTTCAAACCCTCCGTGGTCCGCTGCTATAGCGATTTTCATAATCCTACCTCCTTATTGATTTCTTCTAATGTAATAACACCTTGTCGTAAACACTTAATTTCATCCCCTGTAATATCAAACACACTGGATGAAACCCCTCCGACACACTCTCCCAAAACCACACCTTCAATACGGCCATCAAGTTGATCAATAACCATGTCCGATGAAATTGCAGTATCAAACCCAGAACGATTTGCGGATGGAAGCCAAATTGGATAGCCTACTTTATTAATAATGTCTTGAACCCATACATCATCTGCCATACGAATACCAATTGTGCGTTGATCGCCTAAGAAAGGGAACACACCATCTTTGATATTAAAAATAAATGTCACAGCACCTGGCATAAAGGTTTTCATGAGGTGACGATCACGGTCTGTTAATTCCGCAACGCACTCAATTTGATCAAGGGAACCAACCATCAATGGGAATGGTTTATTCTCAGGACGTTCCTTCGCATCCTTTAGCTTTTGATACAAAGCACCATCGGCACTGCTTGCAGCCAAGCCATATACTGTATCCGTCATAATCGCGACAAGCCCACCCTCTTGAATCATTTGTGCAATATCATCACTTTGATCTTTATTAAATCGTTTTGTATCCATATCGTTTCCTCTACTCTCTACGTCTATTTTATCATACACATCCCCAAAAAAAAGATACTAATCTTCGTGATTAATACCCTTGTAGACAAAGACCATACGATCAAGGCCATTGATGTCTTGACGAAGCACAATCTTAGCGTCACTAAAAAATTCTTGAGCTAAAGAAACAACGGCTTCTCCAATATCAAAACCAATCTCAAAAGCCATCACTGCTTTATCGTTTAAAACAAGATGTGCCTTTTCAAACACTTTGCGATAGAAAAACAAACCATCCTCACCACCAAATAAGGCAACATGAGGTTCATTATTTAATACCGATGTTTGAATATGTTCTGTATTTTTAATATAAGGTGGATTACATGCTAGAACATCAAGTTTAATATTTTTCTCGATTAATGGTTCTAACATATCTCCTTGCATAAATTCCATATCTGCTTGGTTGTAATCCGCATTATGGCGTGCTACTTCCAATGCTTCTTCACTAATATCCGAAGCATATACTTTTAAGTTTAATTCTTTCGCTAAAGCAATGCCGATAGCACCACTACCACAAGCAACATCCGCAATTACGGGTGTATCAAAATGTGCATCAATATCCGATAAAAGATGACCCACAAGCTCTTCAGTTTCTGAACGCGGTATAAGAACTCCCTCATTCACAAACATTTTATAGCCGTAGAACCATTCATAGCCCAAGACATACCCTAAAGGCTCGTCTGTAGTTAATTGATTGATCTTATTTCGATATTCGTCAGAGAAAACAGCATCAACCGTTTCATTGTAAATAGCAAACATATCCAAGTCTTGATCTCGTAAAAGTTCAAGCATCAAAACACGAGCGAAGCCCGTATAGATATTTGCTTTGTCGAGAATCGCTGTTCCCTCATTAACTAAATCTTTATAAGTCATTAAGCACCTTGTTCAAGGATTTCTTTTTGTTCTTGCTCAAGAAGAGCATTAACAATTTCATCCAACTTACCTTCCATAATAATATCTAATTTTTGTAATGTTAATCCAATTCGGTGATCACTCACACGATTTTGTGGATAGTTGTATGTACGTATTTTTTCAGAACGGTCTCCAGTACCAACTTTCGACTGACGTTCGCCATGGCGTTCTGCTTGTACACGACGTTGGTGTTCTTCATAAACACGAGCACGAATTAAGCGCATTGCTTTATCTTTATTATCGTGTTGTGAACGACCATCTTGACACTTCACTGCAATCCCTGTAGGTTTGTGAACAATACGGACTGCAGAGTCCGTTTTATTAACGTGTTGTCCACCGGCACCGGATGATCGCATTGTATCGATTTCAAGATCGTTTGGATCAATATCAATTTCTTCATCCTCAACATCCGCTAAAACGAGTACGGTTGCAGTTGAAGTATGAATTCGACCTTGTGTTTCTGTTTTTGGCACACGTTGAACACGATGTGCTCCCGATTCAAATTTAAAGTGACGGAATGGTTCCGCACCTTTAACAACGAATGAAATTAAAGAATATCCACCCGCTTCAGCATCCATTGCTTCAATTAATTCATATTTGTATCCAAGACTTTCTGCATATCGGGTGTACATACGGTATAAGTCACCTGCGAAGATATTTCCTTCATCGCCACCCGCTGCTCCACGAATTTCCACAATTGCATCAAAGGAATCTGATGGGTCTTTAGGAACCAACAGAACTTCGAGTTCTTCGATAATTTTTACCATTTTTTCAGAATATTCCGCAGATTCCATCGCTGCAAGTTCTTGCAACTCAGGCTCATCGACCACAAGCATTTCTTGTGCTTGCGTGAAAAAGTCTTCTGCTTCTAAGAATTGTCGGTATGCATGCAAGACTTGTTGCATGGACGATTGCTCTTTACCTAATTTTGCCATCATTTTACGATCCGACAACACTTCTGAAGACATCATCATTTCAGTGATTTCTTCATCACGTGCTTGGATCTTTTCAAGACGGTCTCTCATTGTTTGTTCCATCATTATTTATCACCTTCGCTATATCCATTAATTTGAGGTTTGTCCAAAACAATATGGTCGTGTCGGCAACGTGCTTCATACGCTTCACTCGCACCAATCATCACAACGGGGTCATGATAGGATGCTGGTTTTCCATTTACTAAGCGTTGTGTACGTGTCGCGGGTGCGCCACATTCTGTACAAACCGCCGTTAGTTTTGTTACAAACTCTGCAGTAGTCATTAATTTAGGAATTACGCCAAAAGGTTCACCACGAAAATCCATGTCAAGACCCGCAACCATCACACGTTTGCCTTCTAAAGCAAGATGGTCACACACCTTAACAATTTCTTCATCAAAGAATTGAACTTCATCAATCGCAACAACATCCGTTTCTTTCGTAACGTATTTTAAGATGTCTGTCGCATTATCAACTACAACACTCTGCACGCTAGTTCCCGCATGCGAAACGACCTTACTGTCACTGTAGCGATTATCCACAGCTGGCTTAAAAACAATAATGTTTTTATGTGCAAATTTTAAAACATTAATACGACGAATTAGCTCTTCAGTCTTTCCAGCGAACATGCAGCCTGTAATGACTTCGATATAACCCTCTTGATATTGATGATACATCATATTCTTTCACCTCATCATTATTATTCTATCGTATTTTAACAAAATTAATACACAAAGTCCTAAAAATAACACTATATTTTTACATTTCATAATTTACTCATAAAAAAGAGCGTTGTCGCCAACACTCTTTTCATTGTTTATAAGGTTGAACCTTATTTTATACCATATTTCTTATTGAACTTGTCAATACGTCCAGCTGCATTAGCAAAACGTTGTTTACCTGTATAGAAAGGATGGCAGTTTGAGCAAGTATCTACACGTAGATCTGTTGCTGTTGAACCAACTTCAATTTCAGTATTACAAGATGAACAAACAATTTTAGTTTGGTGGTATTCTGGATGAATTCCTTTTTTCATATGTACATGTCTCCTTCCGCCTAAAGTTTTTTCACTTTAGATAAGTGCTAAGTTATAATATCATATCCGATAGTAAAGCGCAATAAAAATTGCTTATGCATATCATGAAATTTTAAGACACCCCAGTTTGCTTTGAATTCAAATTGAAATGAATGCCTTTTTAAGCCTTATTTGCGCCTTTAGCCGACTTAAAATGAGCGCTTAGTTTTTGTGTGCTTTAATGATGTTTTCAATGATAATGCCAATTAAAAGTCCGAAACTTGGTCCCACAACCATTGAGTAGGTAGATAGGTGGTTCGTCAGAACTCCGACCGTCGTTCCAATTAAGAGTCCGAATCCAATACCATAACCGTTTTCTTTCATGAGACCCCTTTCCGATATTTTACGAAGCATTTCCCCTGGGCATCCTCAATAAGTGTCATGGGAATTCGTTTGTAAAATTCTATGAGTTTTGGATTATTATCGGTTACCAAGACCGTTTGTCGAACGTCGGGATACAAAGATAATAATGTCAACAGAAGTGTTTGCCCAATTCCCTGACGTTGGTATTCATTCAGAATAAGCAAATCCTGAACATAGAGAATGGTCTCGCCATCACCGACAGCACGGATAAGTCCTACAAGTTGGTTCTTATCCCACGCCGTAAGCGTGATCATTGAATTTTCAATCGCTCGCATGAGTTTTTCCGGATTGTTTGTATAGGTATACCAACCCGCATCTTTATACAGCTTCAAAACATCGTTCAATTCAAGTTTGATATCCTGTTGATACGTAATCATAAAGGATCACCACCTTTATGATTATTGTATGCTTTATGAATCGATTACACAACTGGATGCATTGTTTCATTGGTTTTACTTTGTTCGATTTCTTAGTTCTTTGTATTTCAACGTAAAATCAAGCGTGCCCACGGCAACAAGCAGCGACACTGTAATCAGATAGGCCAACTCGAGACGATGCGTTAAAAATAAAAAGATACTAATCCCAAATAAACACAGAAGAAACACACCTAAAAATCGCACTTCTTTTGAAAGAACTGGCGTTTCAAAATGACTTAAGGACTCTCGATTATATTTATACACACCCACCCCAGACATGATGATAGCAATATCGAGAAGATATGTCGTTATAAAAAAGAAGTTACCGGTCCTTGAAAAAACAAGCCACCCTAAGCCGATAGCAATGATGATATAGATTGGTGCATAAAGGGAAAGACTCTCTTTAATTTTTTTCATGTTAACACCCCTTTTGTTTGTTCAATCAAGCCTCAGTTGGATCTTGACGCTTGTACTTCATTATTAAGTAGAAAGGCACTGCAATAAGCAAGCCTGCAAGCCCCCAAAGCAGTTGTTCCATGGTTGCTTGTGATAACATCCAAAAACTTACGGTAATCGCAAAAAGCGGAATAACTGGACCTAAGGGCATTTTAAAGTCAAATTCCGTAGGCTGATTGCGTTTGCGAAAGACCAAAACAGATAAACATGTAGGTATATATTGTGCAAATCGCGAAACAACACTGATTGCAGCAAGCGTTGCGAAACTCCCTGAGAGTGCAATCGGAATTGCAACACCAACTGAAATTAAGATGGCATATGTGGGTGTATTACGTTTACTTCGTTTACTGATAAATGAAGGAAGTAATCCGTCATCCGCAAGTGCAACACCGCATCGTGGTGTAACAAATGAATTCGCAATATTTATACCACCTATAGAAACAAGCGTACCCGCTGCGACCAGTGCAGATCCAAAAGGACCTAATATCATCCCCATTGCAGTCTGAATCGGTGTTGGAATGTTCGCAAGTTCTGGTCCTAGAATTCCGATTGATACCAGCTGTATGAAAAAATAGAAAAACGAAACAACAATCATCACTATCACCGTTGCCTTCGGTAAATCCTTCTGCGGATTTTCCATATCCTCTGCAGCAACCGAAATGTTTTCGAATCCGGTAAATGCATAAAATAACAGCAATGCTGTTTTTCCAAAATTACCGGTTGATTCGATTTGTACCGGGTGGAAATTACCCGGTTGAATAAAAAAGATTCCAATCGCAATAAACATGAGCATGGGCACCAGTTTTGAAACCGTCACGACATTATTTAGAATCTTAGATACATTAACCCCTATCACATTCACAATCCCGAGTCCCACTAAAATACAAACGACCACACAATTTTGTATCATTGGGTCTTGAGCTGCTGGAATAATTTGTCCAAGCGCTGTTGCGAACGCTACGGCCATGGTGGCCCAAGCAATGATACAAATGGCCCACTTAATAAAACCAACTTCAAAGCCGATAAAGTCACCAAATGCTTCCTTCGCATAAACGTAGGGACCACCGTTTTTATTGAAATACGTTGCCGCCTCCGCAAAACACAATCCGATACTCATCACAACAAACATATTGAAAATAAAAACACCTAAACTTGCTGTTCCCATGAGTGCCATTGCTTTATTCGGTAAAAGAAAAATACCTGAACCAATAATAGCGTTAATGCCTAATAAAATGATGCTCAATAAACCGAGTTTTTTCTTCATGTCTACCATCCTAACTGAAAATTGAATTTATACCTAATGATAAACGAAATCAGATAAAATGGGTATCATTTTCTAAAAAATTGTATTAACGGTTTATGGAACGGGACATAATGGTTGTCGTGTGGCGGATACCACGAATCGCAACCGAGAGCGCAAAAATATTTTCCACCAATGCAAGTCCACCATAACCGGCATCACCAATATGTTGAATGTCTGCACCAGCAATCTTATTGCGAATTGCAATATTCTCAATAACTGATTTACTTGATCCTTCTTGACTTGTTCCTATAGCTGTAAGGACAAGACCCTTGTTATTATGAACTACTTTAATTGCACTTATAAGTTCTTCATCTGTAAATCCCGGAACCGTTCCTACTGCTGGCATCAAGATAACATCCGCCCCCGCATCACAAAACGATTTTAGCGTTGCTTCATTAGGAACAACCGATTCATCAACGCCTGCACCATGCATTTTCCCCGCAATAATCATTCCACTAAAGTGCGTACGTGCACTTTGAATCGCTTTCTCAATTTCACGATTTGTAACACCCGTTCCAGGATTTCCAGTAAGACATATAAAATCAAAACCAAGATTTTCAGCTGCTTTCAGTGTCTTCTCAGAACACATTCGGCCCTCGGCAATAACGCCTTGCGACTCTAACATTGCTGCTTTAAAATCCACCGGTTCAAGATTCACACCAATGGGACGTCCTACCAGCTTTTTAAGCTTTCGTATGGTTTCATGCGGTTCACAATCACCAAGCCCCTCTATGAATGGTTTGAGTGTATCAAAGCCATTGAGAAGAATTAAATCTGCACCAAATGCCTTTGCAACTTCTGCGTTGGTAATGCCCCCTTGGACTGAGCCAAAAACAACATTTTCAGAACAAATTGTCCGACCTTCTGCTGCCTTAATGGCATTCTTTAAGGTTGTACCATCCATCGTCAGAAAATCACTCGCATTGCAATCTAAAATACGTTTACTCATTATAACTCCCCCTTTTGTTTATCATTTTTTATGAACGACAAAACTTACGTTGAATCACACGAACCACCAATCGATAAATGACTTCTGTCATAACAATTGCAATCGCAATCGTTACTGACAATGTAAAGGTTCGAACGAGTAATTCAATACCCAATATATAATCAGCACCAATAAATGCCTTTACAGTTTGATAGGCCATAATCCCTGGAACTAATGTGAAAATTGCAGGAATATTAAAAACAGTTGTTGGCATTTTCAAGTACTTCGCAAACTGCATGGATAACATGGATACCGTTGCGGCACCGATAAATATTGCTAATGTCGTATCAAATCCATGTTGTATCAAACTCCAATTCACAATCCATCCCATCATGCCCGTGATGCCACAAAAAACCAACGCACGCTTTGGTACGTCAATAATAATGCCAAATCCAAGTGCTGCTGCAAATGCACTCACAAGCTGTATCACAATTGTCATCATAGAAATACACCTGCCATTACTTGAAGTGACGCCATGATACCTGAACCGATCATAATCGCAATAAACAATGCCTCAACCATAAATACGGTTCCCGATATTGTATTGCCTACAAGAAAATCACGAATCGAATTCATGATAGGAATGCCAGGAACCATCAACATAATGCTTCCAATAATAACCGTCTCAAAATCTATAATAAGGCCCTTTCTTTGTAAACAAATCGTCAAAACACCAATACTAAACGAGGCAATGAATTCCGCAATAAACTTAACATTTAACTTTTTAGAAGCATAATAATGAATTCCAAAGCCAATCATTCCGAGAAGCATTGTAATTGGAAAATCAAAAAGAGACCCTTCAAAAATCAACATCATAAACGCACTCACGAATGCTGCCGCAACATATTTCATCCATACCGGATATTGCATTGCATCACTATTTATTTCTTTCAAACTCATATAGAGCTCATAAACATCAATTTCATTGGCACTAAAGAGACGTGATAATTGGTTTACATCTGCTAACTTCGCTAAATTACTTCGACGCTTTTGAATTCGCTTCATTTTAATTTGTTCACCATCTGAAGTCGTTACAAAGATACCCGTAGGTAAAACAAAACTAACCCCAGCACCTTCACCTTGCTTAGACTCCAAAATGCGATTCATTGTATCTTCTACACGATGCATCTCCGCACCGTTTTCCATCATAAGTTTTCCGGCTAAAATACAAGCATCTAATAATAATTCATACTCGGTCTTTTCCATTTCATTCCCTTTCATTCTTCTTAAACTAACTTTATTATACCTTAAACATCCACGCGATAGCGGTTTATTTACCGAGAAAATGCAAGTCAGAAATAAATTACAAAAACACTACCTTGTATAATAAGGTACTGTGTGATATATTGTATTAACGAGGTGAGATTATGAACACTCAATTTAAAAAAGGCGTCTTAGAGCTCTGCGTTCTATCACTGCTATCTCAAAAAGAATATTATGGATATGAATTAATCAGTAAGATTTCTGAGACCATCGAAATTACTGAAGGAACGATTTATCCACTTTTGAAACGTCTTAAGGATGATGGATATGTTTCCACAAAATTGGTGGAATCAACCCAAGGCCCATCGCGGAAATATTATGAACTAACCGATCGAGGGAAAACTTATACCATAGCACGCATCGACGAATGGTTCGTATTTACCGGCCATGTAAATGAATTATTGGGAGGAGAAAACCATGACTAAAAATGAATATTTATACATACTGAGAAAAAATCTACAAATTCTACCACAAAACGAGATTGATGATATTATTCAAGATGTCCACGAGCACTTTGAATTTGGACTTGCCGAAGGAAAAACAGAAGCTGAGATTTCACGAACACTGGGTGATCCAATTGAGATGGCACGTCAGTATACTGGTGGCAGAATCTATGAAGAACCACATCATTATGAACCTAAAAGCGATTCCTCGGAGCGTGTATTGACAATTCTAGTTAAAATCATTATTGCATTTTTCTTGATTGGTCCTGTCTTAGCGGCCTATGCGATTCTATTTGGATTCTTTATTTCAGGAATTGTCTTAGCATTTGTGTCCATTCCCCTCCTTTTTGGAGGCATTTTACCAATGATTACCATCCCTACATTCGGCCTTCTAGCCCTCACATCACTTGGTCTTTTGCTCCTTGGCGTCGGAACCACATGGCTTACAATTTATGGTTTTAAAGGTCTAAACTATCTCGTTAAGAAATTCTTTCAATTTAATTTAGGAGGTAATGCATAAATGAAAAGCGTTCGTAAAATTTGGATTCCGATTGTAATGGTAATCTGCGGTTGTGTCTGCTTAAGTTTCGCAATCGGAATCCCACTCAAGAATGTACTCAATGACTCAACGACCATTTTAAATCCTAATGACTTTGAAGACGTTACGCATACATTTAAGGAGGATGTTTCAGCGATTCGAATTGAAACAGGAATTATCAATACATTAACAGTTAAATATGTTGAAAAACCAGAAATCACAGTTAAAGGATTTGGAAACCTAGAGCAATATCGTGCTGAAATCAATCATAAAACACTGACGGTAGGAACCATTCCGACCACATGTCACTTTGGAAAATGTAATATCTCAAATTTTGATTCCCTAGAAATTGAAATCCCTGTTTCCTATATGGGTACGATACATTTTGAAACCATTAAATCCAATATTATTTTGGAAGGGTTGGGCGATGATGCGGTACGTCCCATTTCAATCGATGGTATGAATTCAAACATTACCGCACATAATTTAATCGCTGACTATAAAATCGATAGTATGAATACCAAAATAACAATCAATGATGGTGGAGGGTCAATTCGCCTTAATGGATTAAGTACATCGGCTTACATCAACTCAATTATTGGTAATTTAGATATTGAATCGGATGCGATGTCCGCTTATACAGAATTCCCTCATGGCACCTCTGGATCGTATTCCATTACAATGAATGGGATGAGTAATTCATACTCCAATCCTCATGATAGCCAAAAACAAAGTACACTCGGTACCTTACAACATCATTTCCGACATGGTATGGAAGGCTTTTCCATAACCTATGAATCTAATGGACTCAGCAATACACTTGTTGTGAAATAAAAACAACCAGTTCCTAAAGGAACTGGTCATTTTTTTATAATTCTTTGCGAAGTGTTTCTACTTTTTCACGTAAATATGTTTGTAAGTCAGCACAAACATCACGATTCATGGGCGGAACACCTTCAAGTGGATATTCTTTATCGATGAGTTCGTACTTATTAACACCCATTGTATGATATGGGAGCAATTCAATGCGTTCAATATTATTGAGCGGTGCAATATATTCTGCAAGTTCATCCATATATTCGTAGGTATCATGGAATCCTGGCACAATAACAACACGAATCCATGTCGCAACACCATGTTCTTGTGCTTTCTCAAGGAATTGATGTGTAACCCGAATTGGAGCACTCGTCATTTCACGATATTTTTTTTCTTCCAATCCTTTGATATCGTAAAGAATTGTGTCTGTCACACTCAGAATATCATCAAACGTATCCGGACGTCCAAAACCTGAAGTATCCAAACATGTGCTAATGCCTTCGGCTTTACATGCTTTCATTGCTTCATATAAAAATTCAGGTTGGTTGAGCGGTTCCCCACCACAGAAGGTTACTCCTCCGTCTTCACCAAAATATGGCTTAAATCGGCGAAGCTTATCCATCAATTCATCAACGGTAATGGCATCTTCCGGATCAGTTTTCCACATATCAGGATTATGGCAAAATAAACAACGTAATGGGCATCCTGATAAGAATGCGATGGTACGAATTCCCGGTCCGTCCACCATTCCCATTGTTTCAAATTTACGAACATAACCGGTTCTAGAGTCTTTCATGGTCACATCTCCTTTTTAGTAATACAAGTGTATCATATATCTCAAAATGTACATGCTTAAGGCTCATCTTGTAAGCGTTTACTGAAATAACAATGTTCACAAATTCACGTATTTCACAAAAAAACGTTTGTACTTAGTATACAAACGTTTTGATTTCACAAAGATTAAGTTTTCGTATTACGCTTTATCTTCTCGCCAAATAACGCCACCTAAAGCCGTGAGTTTATTATCAATATCGTCGTAACCACGATCAATATGATAGATTTCACTAATCTCAGTGACACCTTCCGCGATCAATCCCGCAATCACAAGACATGCTCCGCATCGTAAATCCGTTGCTTCTACCTTAGATCCATATAATTTCGAAGGGCCTTCGATTGATGCTTGCGCAGGAATCAATTGAATGTTTGCGCCCATGCGGTTTAATTCATTACAATGTTTAAATCGCTCAGCATAGATTGTTTCCTTAACCGTGGAATGGCCGTGCGTTTGTGTAAGCAGTGCCGTTAACGGTTGCTGGAGGTCTGTTGCGAAACCAGGATAAGTTTGTGTCGTAATATCAATTGCTTCGAGCGGTTTATCAGATTTTCGAATGCGAGCATAATCCACACCCACTTCAATATCAACACCCATCTCAATAAGTTTTGAAATCAAAGCATCTAAGTGTTGAGGAATGATATTTTCAATCGTCATATCATCCGCAGCCGCTGCTGCCATGATAATATAAGTTCCCGCTTCAATGCGATCTGGAATCATCTCATGTGGCTTACCCGTCAAACGTTCTACACCTTCAATGGTAATCACGTTTGTACCTGCACCACGAATATTCGCACCCATCTTATTTAAAAAGTTTGCGACATCAATAATTTCAGGTTCTTTCGCAGCATTTTCAATGATTGTTTTACCTTCAGCTAAAACTGCTGCAAGCATAATATTGATTGTTGCCCCAACAGATTGAAAATCAAGATATATTTTCGCGCCAACAAGACGCTCCGCTGAGATTTCATAGAAACCATGCTTGTATTCAATGGAAGCACCCAGTGCTTCAAATCCTTTTAAGTGCAAATCAAAAGGACGCGGTCCGAGATAACACCCGCCCGGCATTTGCATTTTTACATATCGATATTTTCCTAAAAGTGCTCCCATAAAATAATATGATGCACGTAATTTTGTAACTGCTTCATGATCTAAATCCACGTTTTTCATACCTGTTGTATCAATTTGGAAATGATCAGGGGTTGGTGAGGATACATTTACATTAAGTTCTCTTAATAATACTGATAAAGATTCAACGTCCGAAATATTAGGAACGCCATAAATATTAACTTCACTATCAGATGCGAGAATGGCTGCAGGAATCAATGCCACTGTAGCATTTTTTGCTCCACTAATTCTTACCTTGCCGTTTAAACGATGTCCACCTTCAATTTTTATAACTTTTGCCATTCAAACAACTCCTTTTGTCCATTGATATTATAACCGATAATGAATAGAAAATATACCTATCCACCATCTCTCATTTGATATTCATAATCTAAGAATATCAAATGAGATCGGTACATAGGTATTAAATAAATTATTTAAGGTTTTTGAATTAAATTTTTTTGAATTAAAAAATCGCGCGCAACGGTTTCAGGGTTTTTAACTTCCACATCCACAAGATAGTTTAGATGTCGTGATTCGTCTGTCGTAATTGAATTTGAAAGTTTTTCCAATACCGCTTCAACCCCTGGAAAATCGTGTTCTAAGTCCGCTCGAACAAGAAAAGCGGATTGATAACGAGGAAAGAAATTCAGATCATCTTCAAGCATTGTGACAGGATAACGATTCACCATTCCATCCGCGCTTGTCACCAAAGTCACATCCATATTATCACTAACCAAGCCCGCAAGTTTTAAGCCAATATCAATTGAATTCGCTTCTTTAAAATCCATATCGTAAAACTTCGTTAAGGGCTTATAACGAACCGAGCCGTTATCATCAAAAAATGAATGCTCTGCCGCAAAGATTAGATCTTGAGCAAGCGGTTTAAGGTCTGAGATTGTTTTAATATTATAGGCCTGGGAAAGTTCATCCGTAATTGCAACAACATAAGAATTCTCAGATCCTAGTGGTTCGAGTAATTTTACGTTTGCATTTTCTTGAGCGAGATTGTTTGTGAAATCAAAGAGCGATTGACTTGATGGAATATCCTGAGGATCCTGTTTAAAAAATGTTGTAAGTACAGTGCCATCCCAACTTAATGTCATATCCATGGCACCACTTTTTATTTGATCAAAGGCTAAATTGTATGCCATCGATGGTTGGATATACACCGAGTAATCTGTATACGTTTCGATCATGATTTTTGCCATGTAGGTCGCAACATTCATCTCCGCAATATCCCCATCAATAATTACAAGATCACCCTCTTGACGGCTTCCACAACCACTTAGAGCGAGAAGCGCAACGACTAAGATGATTATTTTTTTTCTCATATCGATTTTCCTCCTTGCTTGGCGATCAGACGTTTTTCATACTGTCCCATCGCGGTATCAATCACAAGGGATATAACGACCAAGGCCAGCGTTCCATAACCCAATAGTTTCATATTTTGTGTACGGACACCGCGGTATAAAATGGAGCCCAATCCGCCACCACCCACAAGCGCACCAAATACCGCAACCCCTACCGATGTCACGACTGCAATACGCATTCCTGAGAATATAAATGGAAACGCTATGGGTAATTCAACTTTGAAAAGCCTTTGAATTTTCGTCATTCCCATCCCTTGGGCTGCTTCACGAATTCCCGGATCAACACTTTCCAATCCTGTAACAGTATTTAATACAACGGGGAGTAATGAATACAGCACCAAACCAATGATCACAGTTTTCTTTGTGGGCCCAAAAAAGGCCATCAAAATCCCCAACATCGCAAGTGTTGGAATTGTCTGTAGAATATCTACGATTAATAAAATCGGTTTCTTAAATTTTGGATAGACATACGCAATCATCCCAATCATAAGACCTAAGATTAAGAGAAAAAAAGCAGATACTAAAACAAGAAATAGATGTTCTAAAACCATACTAACGGTCATGATGTGTACCTCCTGTTATAAGGCCTTTAGGCATAAATTTTGTTTGAAGATAATCTACAAAGTATCCCATAAGAATTGCAAGGATAGCCGATGGAATCGCTCCAATTAAGATTGTTTCTTGAACATTGGTATCAATGCCTCGATAAATAAATACGCCCAGTCCACCTTGACCGATCATCGCCGCAAGGACTGCCCAACTTACGGTGTAAACTGTGGACATTCGAATACCTGCAAAGATTGAAGGCACCGCCATAGGCAATTCAACCTTTAAAAGTGACTGCCATTGGGTCATACCAATACCTCGTGCCGCTTCGACATAACTTGCATCCACATCTAAAATTCCTGCATAAGTGTTTTTTAAGACTGGAAAAATCGCATATGCCGTAAGGGCAATATAGATGGTCTTCGGACGCATCCCGGTATATACAAAAAGCACCCCGATAAAAACAATTCCTGGAATGGTTTGAAATAATCCAATTATGGGCATCACATACTTAGAAATCGTTTTAAAACGGGATAGGATTGAGGCTAAAACGATTGCGATAAGGGATCCAAACGTAACTGCGACCACGACAAATTTAATATGTGTCATGATTGCTTTTAAAAGTTCGGGAAGCAATGCACTACTCATTACTATCACCACCCCAAACAACATTCGTTAAACTTCGTGCAATCGAACCCCGTGTAATAATCCCCATCACTTCACGTTCATCGTTAATCACAATAACGTAATCGCGTTTATTTTCAGTAATTTCACCAATTGCTTGTTGGGCATCCTCATTTTGATTAAAGGCTGGCACACTTCGTTCAACAACTTCCGACACCCGTTGATAGGTATCGCGTTTTGAAATCATCTCATCAATCCAAGCAACCCCCAAATATCTCTTCGCTTCATCCACCACCACAACACTGTTTAAATCACGGGTACGCATTAACCCCAGACATTCAAGAATCGGTCTTCGCTCAAACACTTTAAAGACATTCGGTTTCATTAAGTCTCCACACGTCAAATCAAATGAAGACCCATTCTCGTGCATCTGTTTTCCCATAAACTGTTTAACTTGCTTGGTAGCAGGATGACGTAACATCTCTTCGGGTGTTGCTTTTTGAACAATTTTTCCACCTTCCATAAAGACAATTGTATCTGCCATTTTTATGGCTTCGTCCATGTCATGAGTAACGAAGACAATGGTAATACCTAATTTTTCTTGAATTGACTTCACTTCATCTTGCAAAGCATCACGCGTTACGGGATCCAATGCACCAAATGGTTCATCCATAAGAATCACGGGAGGGTTTGCGGCAAGTGCACGTAACACACCAATACGTTGCTGTTGTCCACCACTAAGTTCGGATGGATAACGACTGGCATACGTCTCATAAGGCATTCCAACAAGAGGCATTAACTCCCGTACCCGTTCATCAATACGTTGTTCATCCCACTTCAAAAGCCTTGGTACAATCGCAATATTATCTGCGAGAGTCATATTTGGAAAAAGGCCAATCTGTTGTATGACATAGCCAATATTTCGACGTAAATCAATGACATTCATGTCATCAATCTTTTGACCTTTAATATATATTTCACCACCATCATGTTTGATAATCCGATTCAACATCTTCAATGTTGTTGTCTTTCCACAACCTGATGGTCCGATAAGGCATACAAATTCGCCTTGATTTATTGTTAGATTTAAGTTTTCAATAACGACTTTGTCGTTATAAACCTTCTTAACATTTCTGTATTCGATCATATATTTTCCTCCTATTTTAATGCTGTCGCATAAAAAAAAATGTACGCGACATTTCCCTTAAAATTCATTCAGAATGTTGATTCAAGCACAACTTAATTAAGAGTCAATTATGATGTTTTTAATCATAATGATATAAATAGTATAACGCAAAATACACTTTGAAACAAATTACGCCTGTTTTCATTCCGTAATCAATTCAAGAAAACTTCAAAATAAGCTTCAATTTTTCAAGAATAGTTTGTACATAAATGACTTCCGATTTTTAAATAAAATGGACTGAAAGCTCAATACAGCGTCCCTATCCCTCCAAAACACATACATGGCATCTTTTATCCAAGATCATTGATATCCATACGAAACAGCGTAAAACAAGCACATACGCAAAAAAAGAATCACAGATTGTGATTCTTTGCATGAGATGCCTGAGTATAGAGATAGCCTACCAAGACTGCACCACCAATGATATTACCTGCATAGGAAAATAAAATATTTGATGCGAATTCAGAAAATTGAATCACACCATTTTGCATCCCTGCGGTTAATAAAAACATATTCGCAACACTGTGTTGGAAACCAAGCAAAACAAAAACCATAACTGGAAACCAAATCCCCATAATCTTTCCAGCACCGTCTTTCATTGCGACATTAAGCCATACCGCTAAACCTACAAACCAATTACAACCAATTCCTGAGATTAAAGTTGCGAATGGGGAATACGATGCTTTACCCATTGCCAAACGATTTACCGTTTCACTGTAATGGCTCAGCTCTCCACGTCCTAAAACCAACGCCACAAACACAGCCCCTACCAAGTTCGCAAGTGTAATAACAACCCAATTCATCACGAGTTCTTTTAATGTAACTTTTTGATTTGCATAAGACGTTCCCACTACGGTCATATTACCTGTAATTAATTCTCCCCCTGCAAGCAAAATCACAATTAAACCAATCGGAAATACACTAGCACCCAAAACATTTCCAAATCCGCCATCTACAGTCGCTACGATTTTAATATAGGCAAGATACCCTAACGAAATCATTGCCCCAGCAATAAATCCAAGAATCCATTGTTGCTTTAAGGTTTTATGTACCTTCACAACCCCTAAATCGGATACACGTTCAACCGTTTCATCAAATGAATACATAAGTCTCCTCCAAGTTCCAAATGTAATCTTACGTTGAGATGGCCGGCAATTCAAGGGTACTTCCACAAAGTTTGTGAATATTAACGCATCTTTAATTTAAATCGGTTTCAGTTTGGTCAACTTTGTTTATAACCGACATGATTGCACAAAAAAACCATCGACATCATACGATGCCAATGGTTTTATATATGTATCGAATTAAGCTTTGTTAGCTGAACCCATCATATCAATTTTTTCTTTAACTGTTGCACGGATTGCATCGGTACCTGGAGCTAAAAGTTTACGAGGGTCAAATCCTTTACCTTCTAAATCTTTACCTGATTCGATGTATTTACGTGTTGCTTCAGCAAATACTAATTGACATTCTGTGTTAACGTTAATTTTTGAAACACCTAATGCGATTGCTTTTTTGATTTGGTCTTCAGGAATTCCTGAACCACCGTGTAATACTAAAGGAATGCTTCCTGTAGCAGCTTTAATTGCTTCTAAAGTTTCAAAGCTTAAACCTGCCCAGTTTTCTGGGTATTTACCGTGAATGTTACCAATACCAGCTGCTAGGAAATCAATTCCTGTGTCAGCGATTGTTTTACATTCTGCAGGGTCTGCAAGTTCACCTGTACCGATGATTCCGTCTTCTTCTCCACCGATTGAACCTACTTCAGCTTCAACTGAAACACCTTTTGAATGTGCTAATTCAACGATTGCTTTTGTTTGTGCTAAGTTTTCTTCGAATGGTAAGTGTGATCCATCATACATTACTGATGTGAATCCTGCTTCGATGCATTCTTTAGCACCTTCAAAACTACCGTGGTCTAAGTGTAATGCTACTGGAACTGTAATATTTAGTTCTTCTAACATACCGTTTACCATACCAACGATTGTTTTGTAACCTGTCATATATTTACCAGCACCTTCTGATACTGCTAACAAGATTGGTGATTTCATTTCTTCTGCTTGAAGAAGAACTGCTTTTGTCCACTCTAAGTTATTAATGTTGATTGCTGGTACAGCGTAGTGTCCGTCACGTGCTGCTTCCAAAATGCCTTTAGCTGATACTAATGCCATAATAATAAATTCCTCCTATTTATATATCTATTCTACTCTTTTTTTCGCAAATTGCAAAGACGCATTCACAAATCCGTAGAATAATGGATGTGAACGGTTTGGTCTTGACTTAAACTCTGGATGATATTGACATGCCACGAAATAATCATGGTCTTTAAGCTCAATAATTTCCACGAGTTGACCATCAGGACTTAATCCACTGAAGCGTACTCCAGCCTTCTCAAATTGCTCACGATATTTATTATTAAATTCATAACGATGACGATGACGTTCAAAAATAACATCCTCATGATTGTAAAGATCATACACCTTACCCTCATGATCAAGTTGACATGGATAATTACCTAAACGTAATGTACCACCAAGATCTGTGTGTTGTAATTGGTCTTCCATAAGATCAATTACAGGATAATTCGTTTCCGGTACCAGTTCGGTTGAATGTGCACCTTCTAAATCGCATACATTACGACCAAATTCGATCATCGCTACTTGCATTCCTAAACAAATTCCAAAGTACGGAACATTATTTTCTCGTGCATATTGCGCGGCTAAAATTTTACCTTCTACACCACGCAACCCAAATCCTCCAGGTACAAGAATACCATCTAACCCCTTAAGTGTTTCTGTAACATTCTCGGCTGTAATCTCAGCTGAGTCAATCCATTCAACTTCAATTTCACTGCTGCATGCATAACCCGCATGTAAGAGTGCTTCGCTCACAGATAAATAAGCATCATGAAGCTGAACGTACTTCCCAACAAGACCAATTTTAACTTTATGTTGTAGGTTTTTTGCACTGTCAATCATCGCAGACCATTCTGTCATGTCAGCTGCAGGTAAATCACCTAAACCAAATTTATGAAGAATATAATTATCAAGTCCTTGCGCTTGGAAAGAAAGTGGAAGTTCGTATAAGTTTTCCACATTGCGTGATTCAATAATTGCATTCTCATTCACATCACAGAAAAGCGCAATCTTATTCTTCATATCTTGTGTTAAAGGCTCATCACAACGTGTAACAATAATATTTGCTTTGATACCGTGTGACATGAGTTCTTTAAAACTATGTTGTGTTGGTTTTGTTTTGAATTCGTTACTTGCAGGAACCTTAGGAATGAGTGTTGTATGAACAAACACAACATCCTCAGTTTTATTTTCCGCATGGACTTGACGTACCGCTTCTAAAAATGGAAGTGATTCAATGTCCCCTACTGTACCACCAATTTCAGTGATAACAACATCCGCTCCCGATTCTTTTCCCGCATCATAGATTTTATTTTTAATTTCATCTGTGATATGTGGAATAACTTGAACTGTTGCACCTAAATATGCACCTTTTCGTTCCTTATTAATAACACTTGAGTAGACACGACCTGTAGTAATGCTGGCATTTCTCGTTAACTCTTCATCAATGAAGCGCTCATAGTGACCTAAGTCTAAGTCTGTTTCGGCACCATCTTTCGTTACGAAAACCTCACCATGTTGGTATGGTGACATTGTTCCTGGGTCTACGTTAATGTATGGATCAAACTTTTGCATGAACACTTTCATGCCACGATTTTTGAGCAATCGCCCTATCGATGAAGCGATAATTCCTTTACCAATTCCGGATACAACACCTCCGGTTACGAATATATACTTTGTTGCCATGTCTAATCTCCTTCTACTACAAAAATAAAAGCTCCCAATAAATTTGGAAGCTGCTGCCCTTTTATATTTTAGCAAACTTAATATATGAGTTCAACCAAAGACTTCAATTATTCTTCTTCAATGCTTGGAACAATCTCAAATTCTTCGAAATCTTCATCATAATCGTCATAAGTATCTAATAAATCAGGGTCGATTTGTAAACTTTCTAAAGTATGGCGTTCGCGTAAATCCCATTTATTTCCTTCTAATGAGATAAATCGTGAATCCATCATCATTGCATTATAGAATGATGCCACTTTTCGTTTTGAAATTTCCTCAGAAAAATTCACTTCTTCAGCGACTTCTTTCCATAATTTACTAAATACAATTTCCTTACGTTTTCGTTTTAATTTTTCATATGCAATATCACTTAATGATTTTGATGACATAGTTTATACCTCCGGTTCCCACCTACATTCGAATTCAAGCGTATCAACGTGTGACCCAGCTTGCTTCAAATGATACCTCATATAAAGAAGACCACTTCTAATTTCTAATGTTTCTACTTCAACCTCGAACACGATAATTCCCTGTGCGCTTGAGACGAGCAACTCTGTTTGTTCGCCTTTACAGAAAACACCTTGTGTTAACCATTCCCCTTGCCGCTTAAATGATACTTCATCATTGGTGAAATCAAGAATAACATATGCATCTTCTTCGTCATACATTATGCGTTGATACGGTCCATAGTTTATGAGATCGGCTTGGGTATCGGTGTGATGAAAGGATTCATCACGAGACTTTTGCTTAATAGTGACTTTAGTTTTAATGGAGATCCCCCTTACGTATTTCACCTATGTATTATATGGCTTTGAACAACAATGTCAACATGTTTATTACATAAAGTAAAAAAGTGTGCTTCAATACACACACTTTCATTTTACATTCACATTACTTCACAAAATACGCTTCGATTTCACTTATTTCTCGCATGATTTGTGGGGCTAAATCTTCACATCCATTTTCCGTTACAAGTAGGTCTGTTTCAATGCGAATTCCAATACCTTCTTCAGCGATATAGAGGCCCGGTTCATTTGTAATAACATTACCCGGTACTAAGGGTTGGCCACGATCAATCCAAACATCATGTGTGTCCAAACCAAGTGAATGACCAATACTGTGATAGTAGTAACGCCCTACTTCTTCAACATTATCGATTAGTCCGAGTTTAATACATGATTGTCCTAATGTTTCTTTTGAGATTTCATTTAATTCCATAATTGAAATACCAGGTTTAACCGATTCATTAATGATGTGGAACGTATTCAAGACTTCTTGATAAACTTCTTTTTGGCGTGGTGTAAACGTTCCATTGATTGGGAACGTACGAGAAATATCTGCACCATAACCATTAACACGAATGCCTAAGTCAAGTAAAACAAGTTCGCCATCATTTAACGGTTGATTGTTTGAAATGTAATGAAGCACGGTCGCATTCTTACCACTTGCGCAAATTGTATCAAACATTAAATCGCCGTGGGCCTTATTGCCTTCATATAAAAAGCGCGCAGCCATGTCATTTTCATTGGCACCTGGTTTCATTTCTTCTACCATTGCTTTGATTGCATGATCCGTTACATCAATCGCGTGACGAATGGCTTCCACTTCTTCAGGATGTTTAATTTGGCGACAACGTACAAGACATTCAAAAATATCCACAACATTTTCTTCGCCTACCGCATCCGCAAAGACAAGACCGGATGAATGTTCAACATCGCCAATGGTATCGTGATCCATATCAACTCCAATTGAGAGTCCTGAATCTAAAACTGATGTTACATACGCATCAAATTCATTAAAGTAACGGACATCTTCAATCCCCGAAATTGTTTGCGCTTCTTCTTTTGTCATAAAATATCCTACCCATTTTTCCATGTCTGGATTAATTTCACGTAAAAATAGGATTTCATGATTTGTTTCTTTTTCAAAAACAACAACCGCTTCCGGTTCTTCAATACCGGTTACATAATAAAAGTTTCGATTCGCTGAGAAAGGGTATTCCGCATCTGCTGAACGACGAACGCCGCATCCGCTGAATAAAAACGTAACTGTCTTTTCAGGCAATTCATTCATCACCTTTTCACGAATATTGATATATGTTTGTTTTTTCATGATTATACCTCCTCAGGGTAGAAAATCTTTTCGTCCTGTTTCTTTTCACCCGTCGCGAATCCCCGAACGATTGAGGATGCGCTGGTTAATTCTACAAGTGTACCGTTTTTTAGGACAACCCATAACCCCTCTTCACCATTTTCAACATAAGGTGAATAAAGGATTTGCGATTGTTGATCACTAATAACATAGTAGCGATTATCAAAACCTGCATTTTGTACCCGTTCTTTAATCGCATCAACTTGTTGTGAAGACTCGAGATCTTCATATTTAAAGAGTTTACGATTTAAAAGACGTAACGCTAAGTCTTTTAGGATGGGATCTTTAGATTTCGTTAAGGACATAAATCCGGCATAGCAGGTCGATTCATCCAATTCAAAATGTTCTTGAGTACTAATTTCCCCACCCGAAACAAAGGGTTTGAAAAACGATAACTCATTCCCTAATGCTTTACCCTCATGAACCAAATCTTTCATTCGTTCAAAAATTGCGAATAGAATCATCTCAAAACTTCGTGATGTTGGATGAAGGTAGACCTGCCAGTACATCTGATAGCGAGCCATAATATAGTCTTCAACCGCATGAATTCCACTCTCTTTTACCACAAGCTTATCATCAATTACAATAAGTGTTCTTAAAATACGAGATAAATCAAATTCACCATAACTAACACCCGTAAAGTATGAATCACGCAGGAGATAATCCATGCGATCTGCATCCAATTGACTTGAAATAATTTGTGTCAAGAGTTTGCGCGAATGACGGTGCGCGATAATATCTGCAACCAGTTGCGGCAACTCTGGATGCGCCTCAACAAGAATCTTATGAACCTGTGTGTCCTCTAGAATAATTCGATCCGTAAACTTTTCGTGATTAACCGATGTCACAGATTCGAAAGCATGAGAAAAAGGGCCATGACCCACATCATGAAGCAAACCGGCACATAATAATGCAATATGTTCCAAATCTGAAAGTGTATCCGACAATCCGTTCACATTTTCAATCATTAAGCGAACCACTTCGTATACTCCAACTGAATGAGAGAAACGCGAATGTTCTGCGCCATGATAAACTTGATTTGTTCCACCTAATTGATGGATGCGTCTTAGTCTTTGAAATTCTGGTGCGTTAATCAGATCCCAAATGACTTGATGATGTACGTGAATGTATCCGTGCACAGGATCTCGTAAGACCTTGTGCTCGGAAGTTGGTTTAAATTTTATTGATGTATTCATTTAAACGTTTTTCAACAACGTCGCGACCTAAAAGATATAACGCACTCATTAAATCAGGTCCATGTGTTTGATGCGTTGCACTAACACGTAATCCCATAAATAACGGTTTTCCTTTAAGTCCAGATTCAGTTTTCGCAGCATTAAATGCTTCTTTCAGTGAATCCACATCCCATGATTCTGGTAAGTTATTCAAGAATGCTTGTGCAACCACAGGTGTTGTTTCCCACTCTAAAACTTCTTTTTCTGAATCGGTTAATTCTGGTTCAACAAAGTAGGGTTCGATTAATGAACCGATTTCTGCACCATATTGCAATTGTTCTTTAAAGAGAAGTAAACACTTTTCAATCCACGCTTCGTCTTTGTTTGTAAGATCGTGTGCTGCTTCCGCAAATGGTCTCACAAAGCTTAGCCATTCACCATCTTCTTTTTCTTTTAAGTATTGATGATTCATCCAAGTAAGTTTTGTAACATCAAACATGGATGGCGCTTTTGATAAACGATCCTCACTAAATTCTGCAATGAGTTCTTCATGTGTAAAGAGTTCTTTTTCTCCCTTTGGTGACCAACCAAGCAGTGCCATAAAGTTAAACATTGCTTCAGGAAGATACCCTTGATCTTTATATTGACTGATGTATTGCATAACTGAATTATCACGTTTGGATAACTTCTTACCGTTTTCATTAACGATTAAAGTCATATGTCCAAATAGCGGAATATCCCATCCAAACATTTCATATAACATCATTTGTTTTGGTGTATTTGAAATGTGCTCTTCACCACGGAATACATGGGAGATTTCCATCAAGTGATCATCAATAACAACCGCAAAGTTATAGGTAGGAATACCATTTGACTTCACAATAACCCAGTCACCGATATCTTTTGACTCAAATGAGATTTCACCACGAACCATATCATTAAAAGTATATGTCGCATCCGTTGGAACGCGCAACCTTACAGAGTAAGGACGTTGTTCTGTTTCATAACGTTGTTTGGTTTCATCATCAAGGTGAAGACACGTACGGCTGTAGCGTGTTGATTGGTGTCCTGCCGCAACTTGACGCTTATAATCTTCATCAAGTTCTTCCGTAGTACAGTAACACTTGTAAGCATCACCGCTCGCTAATAACTTTTCCACATATTCATTATAAATTTCTAAACGTTCCATTTGACGATATGGAGCATATTCTGGTTTTGGTTTGTCTGGAGATTCATCAGGTACAACCCCTAACCAGTTTAAGAAATAAAGTTGTGATTCCTCACCGCCCTCAACATTACGTTCAATGTCTGTATCCTCAATACGTAGGACAAAATCACCACCGTGATGTTTTGCCACTAAATAATCAAATAACGCTGTACGTGCGTTACCGATATGAAGAAATCCTGTTGGACTTGGTGCATATCTAACTCTAACTTTTTTCATTTTTAGTACCTCTTTCCAAATTCCATACTATTATAGCATGGTTATGTCAAGGATTAAATATTAAACAACCGCGATAATCCCTGCAAAAAAGAACCTACTTAGTAGGTTCTTCACGTTCAATCATCATTGCGACACCCATGCCGCCACCAATACATAACGATGCAATTCCTCGTTTTGTATTTGAATGAATTAATTCATAGATTAAAGTAACCATAATACGCGCGCCCGATGCACCAATTGGATGACCAATTGAAATCGCACCCCCATTAACATTCACTTTATCTAAATCTAAATTTAAGTCACGACAAACCGCTAAGGATTGTGAAGCAAATGCTTCGTTTAATTCAAAACGATCAACGGTATTTAAATCAGTATTTGTTTTCTCAACTAAAGATTTTACAGCATAGTAAGGTGCGTATCCCATGATTTCGGGTTCAATCCCAACTTCTGAGAAACCTTTAATTGTCGCAATTATCTCTAAATCCATCGCTTCAGCCTTTTCACGGCTCATTAAAATCAGTGCAGCAGCACCATCATTAACCCCGGATGCATTTCCAGCAGTAACCGTTCCGTCTAATTTAAAACTAGGTTTTAATCGTTGGAGTCCTTCCAGGGTTGAATTTGTTCGGATAAACTCATCCGTATCAATAAGTTCACGTCCGTTATTAACAGGAACAATTTCATCTTTAAACAGTCCCGCCTCAAGTGCACGCGTTGCACGCATTTGAGATTCTAATGCAAATGCATCTTGATCCTCACGCGATATATGAAACTGTTCAGCAACCGTTTCTGCTGTCACACCCATCAACTCATTGGTAAACGCATCAACAAAACCATCTTTTTGAATTGTATCTTCTGTCTCTAAGTTTTGAAATTTCGAACCAAAGCGACCATTTTTTATTATATGAGGCGCTTGTGACATATTCTCAAAACCACCCACAACTACAACATCCTTCTCACCAAGCATAATGGATTGCATTCCAAGATGAATTGACTTCATCCCCGATCCACACATCTCATTGATGGTCATGGCAGGTGTTGAATATGGAATTCCAGAAAACACCGATGCTTGTCGTGCAGGGTTTTGTCCCAATCCAGTTTGGATGACATTACCCATTACTACGTATTCAACATCTTCCGGCGAAATCTTTGCACGATGAATCGCTTCTTTAATTACTGCAGTTCCTAATTCTACCGCTGAAGTCTTCAAGAAGCTTCCCCCGAATTTACCTATCGCAGTGCGCGCAGCACTGACTATAACTACGTCTCGCAAAAAATCACTCCTTCTAAAATGTCGGCTAGACAATTATACCGTTTACAATTTATAAACACAACATTTTCCTTAACGCCTATCTCTATCTCGAACCCTAGTTTACCATTTGAGCGTAAAAAGCGCTCATTTTCACACAAGATACCATAAGTTTATGCCTAAAACACCCTACTTCGTGTGAATTATTCTTGAATTACACATAATTTTTGCTTATTAGCTAAGAGACTATTATAATGAAAGCATATTGAAAAAGGAGATATTCCATGGAAATTGGACTTGATAAAATAGGGTTTTATGCCCCATTAACGTATATTGATATGGCGGATCTCGCGCAAGCACGCGGGATTGATCCAAACAAATATATTCTCGGACTTGGACAAGATCTACAAGCTGTCTGTCCACTATCACAGGATACCGTTACTTTGGGGGCGAATGCCGCTTCAAAAATATTAGATGATGCGGATAAAGAGGCCATCGACCTTGTGATTCTCGCTACAGAATCCGGTATTGACCAATCAAAAGCAGGCGCAACCTCAATTCATACATTATTGGGGATTAACCCTTTTGCACGTTGTATTGAAATTAAACAAGCGTGCTATGGAGCAACTGCGGGTCTTCAACTTGCAAAAGGACATATCGCTTTAAATCCCAATAAAAAAGTTCTCGTAATCGCAAGTGACATTTCGCGATACGGCCTTAACACCGGAGGTGAAGCGACACAAGGTGTTGGATCAGTCGCAATGTTAGTCAGTGCACATCCAAAAATCATGACCCTTGAAGCAGATGCATCTTATTTTTCAGATGATATTTGGGATTTCTGGAGACCGAATTATAGTGATGTTGCTTTTGTAGATGGGAAGTACTCAAATGAGCAGTACCAACGTCTATTCACCACCGTATATGAAGAGTATTTAAATAAAACAGATCAAAATCTTGAGGATTTCAAAGCAATCTGTTTCCATATTCCTTATACGAAACTTGGATTAAAAACACTCAAACTTATCGCAGATGAAGCAACACACCCTGCATTGTTTGAAAACTTTAAAACAAGTACACTCTACAATCGTCAAGTGGGTAATATTTATACCGGTTCGCTCTACTTAAGTTTACTTAGTCTCCTCGAACAAGGATCCTTAAATGCTGGAGATCGTATTGGTTTATACAGTTATGGTTCTGGTGCCGTGGGCGAGTTCTTCTCGGGGATCTTACAACCTAATTACAAAAAACACTTGTGCATGACACATCAAGATGACCTTGATCAGCGTACAAAGTTATCAATTCCTGATTATGAAAAACAATTTGAAGCACGGTTGGTTACAGATGGCAGTCATCAATTGCTTGAAGGTGATGCTTCGAAATATTCACTCGAGTCAATTTTCGAACACCGACGTTATTACAAAACAAAATAAAAAGTTCCTTGCGGAACTTTTTATTTTATCTCACTTTGTATTTTCTTAGTTAGACTCTTAAAGATAAGTTCATACGACTCGTTAATAAGTGTTTCAATGAGTGGTTCATCCACATCCTTATCCATACGAATTGAAATCCAATGAACTTTATTCATATAGTAACCTTCAGTGATGACTCCTGGATACATTTCACGATAGCGTGCCCCTTCACTGGGTTCCGCTTTCACCGTTACAATTGAATTTCCCTCTTTATTGGTTCCCATCATCATATACATTTTCCCACCTACAAGAGCGCGTTCCGCATTCCACTCATCTTTAAAGTCATACACCGTTCCTTTATTTTGAAGGCATACGTCTTTAATTTTTTCCGGTTTCATAGGAACCTCCGGCAAAGGTAATGACGACACCATCAGGATCTGTTAACGCAAATTCCCATGTATCATAAAATGTTTTATGGAGTGTCTTTATTAAATTTGGATGTGTTTTGAGCCGTTTGTATTCCGCCTCTACATCATCGACTTTAATAAAAAGTGTTAAAGAAGGATTAATCGAATCTGTATGAAGTGTTGGATATTCTTCAATCAATGTATTTTTTTCTTCAAGCATTAATGTTGTTTCGCCGCGACCAAGAATCGCGAAAATCGGGACTGAATCCGTATCCACTTGATCATAAACATTCATCTCTAAAACGGTTTGGTAAAACAAAATACTTTCTTTCACATTCGTAACCATTAGATTTGGTGTCAGTTTCATCGTATTACCGCCTTTATATTTTCATGTAAATCGTATAGAATAGGGGTGAAAGCAGGGGAAATCATGGCTTATTTTAATTATCATGCGAAAGCAAAACAACTTATCGCCGATGGGCATCTCACTCATTTTGAAATTGTGGATAACTGGAATGGCATTAAGCCTGCGCTGGTCCTCTATTTTGATAATAATCGGCCCATGCCCATTCGGGAATATCGCTGGCCAGAATATTTTGAATTAATTTAAAAAAGAAAGAACGAGATCGTTCTTTCTTTTTTAAAGTTTATGGAATTGCTCTACATCCATGACGAACACGGTTGCGCCACCAACTTGAACTTCCACAGGGAATGATGCGTAACGTCCGATATCATATGAGGCTGTAGATGGTACAACTTCCGTACGTTTACTACATTCATTACCAATGATTTCCAAACATCCTTCGACGCGATCATCATCAACACCAATAATAAGTGTTGTATTTCCTGCTCGTAAGAATCCACCTGTTGTAGCGAGACGTGTAACTTGATAGTTTTCTTTATTCAAAGCATTTGAAACTACAGTACTGTCATCATTTGAAACAATAGCTAATACTAATTTCATAAGATTCCCTCCTCTTACCTTTGTTTCATTATACCATAAAATAAATCCATGGTTCTTTTTTTATTTACATAAAACCCCCTCCACAAATCACGGAACTAGGTCAGTTCCCACCTTTGTAAGGGGGTCTTTTTATTAATTATTAAATCTAAAGTGTACGATGTCGCCATCTTTCATGACGTAATCTTTTCCTTCAGAGCGCATTTTTCCTGCTTCTTTAATTGCTTGTTCACTTCCAAACGCTTCCAAATCTTCCACATTATACGTTTCGGATCGGATAAATCCTTTTTCAAAGTCTGTATGAATCACCCCAGCACATTGTGGTGCCTTCATGCCATTCACAAAAGTCCATGCACGAATTTCTTGTGGACCCGCAGTAAAGAAAGTGCGTAAGTTTAAGATTTCATAGCTATTACGAACTAATACATCCAATCCACTTTCTTGAACCCCTAAATCGGCCAAGAATGCTGCTTTTTCATCATCTTCAAGACTTGATAAATCTTCTTCAACTTTTGCACATACAGGAATCACACGACATGATCGCGCTTCTGCATACGCTTTAACCTTTTGGTACATTTCGTTACTTTCAATATCCATAAGACTGTCTTCATCGATATTCGCTACATAAATAACAGGTTTAATGGTTAGGAAATGGAACGTACGAGCAAGTTTTTCATCATCTTCTGACAAATTGAGATCGCTTAATGGACGGTTATTTTCAAGCGTTTCCTTTGCACGATCTAATAACTTCATTTCTGCCATTGCTTCTTTATCATTCGATTTTGCTTTACGTCCTACACGTGAAATTCGGTTCTCTACACTTTGTAAATCCGCAAGCATGAGTTCAATTTCAATAATTTCAATATCAGAGATTGGATCACCAACAACACCATGTTCATGCACAATATCTGAATTTGCAAAACAACGTACAACATGCACGATGGCATCCACTTCACGAATGTTTGATAGGAATTGGTTCCCTAAACCTTCACCTTTTGATGCACCCTTTACAAGTCCTGCAATATCCGTAAACTCAAACGTTGTGGGAATAATCTTCTTAGACTCAATAAATTTTTGAATTGTTTCGAGTCGTGGATCGTTTACCTTTACAACACCTACGTTTGGTGCAATCGTCGCAAATGGATAGTTTGCTGCTTCAACCTGTGATTTCGTGATTGCGTTAAATAATGTGGATTTACCCACGTTTGGTAATCCAACAATTCCTGCTGTTAATGCCATCTATAATTCCTCGTTTCTTTCAATTACTTTCTTTAATTTTTTTTCAAAATCTTGACGTGTGAGCATAATAACAGACCCACATCCTTCGCACTTAATTTTTATATCTGCACCCATTCGTGTAATTTTAAAGTACTGTGATTTCTTACATGGGTGATCTTTTTTCATTTGTACAATATCACCTAAACCATATGTTTTATCAATCATGCTGACACTCCTTAAGTTTATATGCAATCATTGTATTTTCAAGTAAGCTCGCAATGGTCATCGGTCCAACACCTTTCGGAACTGGCGTTGCATACGATGCAATTTCATAAGCCTGACGCTCTACATCCCCTCTTAAATTTCTATCAATACGATGAATTCCTACATCAATGAGTACGTGCTGATTTGAAATCCAAGATGCGGGAATCGCTTCCGGTTTTCCCATTGCAACCACAATTATATCATTAGAACGAATGAGTTCCTCTAAGTTTTTTGTTTTTGAATGTGCCAAGGTAACGGTCGCATTCTTTTGCGTTAACAGTGTTGCGACAGGTTTCCCCACAAGGCGACTTCTGCCAATCACCAATGCTCGCTTCCCTTCAATTTCCACATTATACCAATCTAATAAGCGAATAATCCCTTTCGGCGTACAGGATACAAATCGTGGACGATTTAATTCTAAATAGCCTACATTAAGGGGGTGTAATCCATCGACATCCTTAAGCGGATCAATTGCTTCAATAATAACATTTTCATCAATATGCTTCGGTAACGGTAACTGAACCAAAATCCCATCAATATTATCATCTTGGTTTAAGGTCTTAATAATCTCAAGCAGTGCTTCTTGAGATGTATCCGACTCACACGAAATCGCCTGTGAAGAAAATCCTACAGACTTACATTGTTTTACTTTAGAATTCACATACGTTTGTGAAGCGGGATCATTTCCCACGATTACAACGGTTAGTGAAGGTACACGTTTCCCTTGTTCAATAAGCACTTCTGTTTCTGCTTTTAACGAAGCACGAATTGCTTTTGAAACAGCCAATCCATCAAGTATTGTTGTCATGTTATCATCTCCAATTAACGTCTTTAATAATACCACACCTTAAATTACCTTACCATCTTTAATATTGAGCATAATCGTAATGGGGCCATCATTATCCAAAATTACATTCATATGGGTTTGGAAAATACCCGTTTCAACTTTGAGACCATGATTTCTTAACCCCGTGTTGAATGCCTCAAACATCGTATTTGCTTGAGTTGGCTCCATTGCATTACTAAAGCTTGGACGATTCCCTTTACGACAATCTGCTGCTAATGTAAATTGAGAAATTGACAAAATAGCCCCCCCTACATCTTGAATACTGAGATTAATTTTTCCTTCTGCATCATCAAAAAGTCGAATAGACGCAATTTTATCAACGGCTTTCTTAATATCGGCATCGCTATCACCTGTTTCCATCCCAACAAGTAACATATATCCTTGTTTAATTTCACCCACGATTGCTTGATCTACAACAACTTTTGCTTCTTTTACTTTTTGTATCACGATTTTCATGAAATCACCTCATCTCTATTCTACCGTAAACATGTTACAATATATAGGGTGATTTTATGAACAAACCATTAGCATTCCGAGTACGTCCTGAAACGATTGATGATATCATCGGACAAGAACATCTACTTGGGGAAAATCAAATTTTACGTAATGTCGTGGAAAGCGGTAATCTTCATTCCATGATTTTCTTCGGACCTCCCGGTACGGGAAAAACAACGACTGCGATGGCCATCGCTAATTCGTTAAAACGACCGTATCGACTTTTTAATGCTGTTACAGATAATAAAAAGAAACTGGATGCACTCTTTCTTGAAGCAGAAATGAGCAGCGGTCTTGTCGTGATTATTGACGAGGTTCATCGTTTAAATAAAGATAAACAGGATATTCTTTTACCTCATGTGGAAAGTGGTCTGATCACGATGATTGGTGCAACAACAGCCAATCCTTATTTTTCAATAAATCCAGCGATTCGATCTCGCGTACATCTATTTGAATTTAAACCCCTATCTTATAATAATATTGTATCCATATTAAAGCGTGCAGCTTCAGTATTTGAAAACAATCAAATTATTCAAGAAGATGTTTTAGAATCAATTGCTTCAAGTTGTAATGGTGATGCACGATACGCACTCAATGCCCTTGATTTACTGGCACAATCGACACGCGATGATGTTATTACCGAAAAACATCTTGAAAAACTGAGTCTCTCCGTTAATATTTCAATGGATAAAGATAGCGACAATCACTACGATGCCCTGAGTGCATTCCAAAAATCAATCCGTGGAAGTGATGTCCAAGCCGCTCTATACTATCTTGCGAAATTAATTCATGTGGGGGATATGGATTCGATCGAACGTCGGCTTATTGCCATAGCTTATGAAGATATCGGACTTGCAAATCCCGCATTATGTGCACGTGTTGTCACCGCCATCGATGCCGCAAAACGAATTGGATTTCCTGAGGCTAAGCTTCCGTTAAGTGTTGTCGTTATTGAATGTGCCCTTTCACCTAAATCTAAAGCGGGGGAACACGGTATTGATGCAGCCTTAAAAACCGTTCGTGAAACAGCACATCAAGTACCTCAATATCTACGTCTAAATGCTGTGGGTGTTGATGATCAGGATATGTACGATTATGAGCGTAGTGATTTGTGGCATAAAATCCAATATTTACCCGACGAACTTAAAGATGAGGAGTTTTATCGTCCTCAAAACCTAAATTCTGCGGAAAAAACATACGCTTCTAATTACGAACAACTCAAAAAAGTTCAGCGTACCAATAAATTAAGAAAACTCAAAGAAAAAAAGAAACCGTAGACTGAACCGAACCCCAAATCTTGAACAAAGATGAGGAGGTTCGGTTTTTATATGTCAAAGTTAACAAGAGAAGAGAAAATAGAAATATATACGTTAAGAAAGAACGGAAAAACAATTCCATCACTTTCAAAATCCTATGGTATTAGAGCGAGTGTTATCAATCACCTAGTGCGTCTTATTGATACTCATGGTATTGAGATTTTAAGAAAGGATAGAAACCGTTATTATTCTCCTGAATTCAAACTCGAGGTAATCAACCGTGTCTTGATCCACCACGAATCGATGTCGGCAACTGCTGTAGAAATTGGGCTGAGTTCTGTAGGAATACTTTATAATTGGATACAAGCCTATAAGAAAAACGGTTATAATGTCATTGAGAAGAAACGAGGAAGACCTTCCATGACAAAACAGAAAACAAACGATAAAGATAATTTAACTACTGAAGAAGAGATCAAAGAACTCAAGAAAAAACTTCAATACGTTGAAGCAGAGAATGAATATCTAAAAAAATTGAATGCCGTAGTGAAACAAAGGGTGGAGCGAGAAAAGAAGACAAAGTAAAGGCAGTCTCCTCACTACGACAGAAGTATCCCTTACAGCTCTTACTTGAAATCGCTGGTTTATCGCGATCAACTTACTATTTTTATGTTTCAAAAGTTGATACAGATTTTAAGAATGATGAATTAATGAATTTAATTATTGAAATCTACTACGAAAATAGAGAACTATATGGGTATAGAAGAATAGCCTTGGAGCTTAAGAATCGTGGTCATGTAGTGAATCAAAAGAAAGTGCTGCGCTTAATGGGGAAACTAGGAATACACTCGTTGATACGCAAGAAACGGAAATATTCATCGTATAAGGGAACGGTAGGTTCTGTAGCAGAAAACCATATAAAGCGGGACTTCGAATCGCTCATCCCTAATGAAAAGTGGTTCACTGACGTGACTGAATTTAGAGTCGGTGACAAGAAGTTATATCTTTCTCCAATTCTAGATGCATGTGGACGATACATTATTTCGTACAATGTTTCTACAAGTCCTAATTTAGATCAAATCAAAGACATGCTTGAAAAAGCATTTCGACAAAACACATTCGTTAAAGATCTGATATTTCATTCTGACCAAGGGTGGCAATATCAACATGCATTTTTTGTAGAAACTCTCAAAGAAAAAGACATAATTCAAAGTATGTCAAGAAAAGGGAATAGCATTGATAATGGGTTAATGGAAAGTTTCTTTGGCATAATGAAATCAGAAATGTATTACGGTTTAGAAAAGACGTACAAAAGCATTAAAGAATTAACAATAGCAATCGAAGAATATATCGACTATTATAATAACAAAAGAATTAAGAGCAAACTAAAAGGACTGACTCCTGCACAGTACAGAAATCAATCCTTTAGTTTAACTCTTAATTAAACCGTCCAAGATATTGGGGGCAGTTCAGACATCTACGGTTTCTTTTTTTATAATTTCACGATTGTACGTCCCATCATTTTTCCTTCAAGAATATCTTCAAGTGCTTGAGGAACATCTTCTAAGGTTATCTCACGATCACAAAGGACATGAATATTACGCGGTTTATAATCAGTCGCAATCAGTCCCCATAAGACATCTTTTAGATTATTATTAACTGAGTCAATCCCAATGACTTGAATTCCGCGTAAGATAAAGGGAAATACAGTCGTTTCAAATTTTGCACCGGCAGTATTACCACTTAACAAATAAACACCTTCATAATTCAGATGTGGTAGCAAATACGAACTGTACTTTCCACCAATTGGGTCAATGACTGCGGTCCACATCATCTTTCCAAGGGGTTTTAGAGGTTCTTCCGTTAATTCATCGGGATGCATTACTTCTTTTACATTCATATTTTTAAAATAATCTTGAGCAGTATCCTTCTTGCGACTTACCGCTGTTACCGGATAACCGAGACGGTCTAAAATTGCGCAAGCCACTGAACCAACACCACCACTTGCTCCTAAAACCAATACAGGTTCGCGCTTCATTGGATTTGTCTGTTGCATCATACGATAAACTGAAAGGGCAGCAGTATACCCTGCTGTTCCGATAATTGCAGCCGTTTTTAAACTGAGTGATTCAGGAAGTAAGGTCACCTCTGACGCAGGGACCGAAGCATATTCCGCAAACCCTCCAGTTCGATATTTTAGAATATCATGGCTTGTGACAATGACCTCATCACCAATATGAAATTTCTCAACATTTGATTCCACGACGGTTCCTGTAAAATCAATACCCACAACCGTGGGATATTCACCTACAACGCGTGTTTTGGGTCTCATCGCAAGGCCATCTTTATAATTAACACTGGCGTAAGAGACCTTAATTAAAACATCATGATTTAGATCATCCGTATTGAGTATTTTCACCTCCGGTATGACTTTATCCTGATTGGTATTTAAAACGAGCGCTTTATATTCCATAAGACCTCCTAAAAGTGTTGCTATTGATATAATAGCATAAATATGGCCATTTTCGAATTTCGCACAAAAAAAGATGGGTAAACCCATCTCTTTTATCCTTTGTTGTTACGACGACTTTGATCGTTTGAACGTCTTCCGCCATCACGACGTCCACCATCACGGCGACCTCCGTCACGACGTCCACCATCACGGCGACGATCATTTCCACCGCCACGACGTGAGTCACGTCCTCCGCGTCCGCTACGTCCACCACGTGGTGTTGGTTGTGCAAATTCATCAATCATTGTAACGTTCACGTCTTTATTATTAATTTTTGTTTCTGATAATTTATTAATAATATCTTGTGCAAATTCACGGGGAACTTCCACTGTACTTTCATTATCATCAATTTTAATACGTCCAATATCTTTTCCGCGAATTCCACTTGCAGTTGCGATTGCACTTACAAGGTGAGCTGCAGAGATACCATCACGATCTCCAACGGATAGTCCAATACGTGATATTTCACCTTTATTCTTAACATCTTTTTGTTTTGAAACTTTGATTGCTTCTAAGTTTGATTCACTAATCATCTTATTAATGAAAGCAATAATAATTTCTTCTTGTGTGAAGTTCTCTTTACGAAGACCTTCATAAGCGATATTAAAGAGTTTTCCTTGTTCATGATCATTCCATTTACGGATTTCACGAGCAAGTTGATCTACCATTAAGTCATTTAATTGTTCTTTAGTTGGTAGAGGTGTTTCAACGATTGTTGAATTTGATAAACGTTCGATTTGCTTAATTGCATAACGTTGTCTACGTGATACTAAAGTGATCGCAAGACCTTCTTTACCAGCACGACCTGTACGTCCAATACGGTGTACATAATATTCTAATTCTTGAGGTATATCGTAGTTTATCACTACATCCATACTGTCAACATCGATTCCACGTGCCGCAACATCGGTTGCAATTAACACAGAAACCATACCTTTTTTAAAACGGCCCATTACCATTGAACGCATTTCTTGTTTCATGTCACCATGTAACCCTAAAGCAGGGAATCCCGCTTTGTTTAATTGCGTTGTAAGTTCATCAACCATTTTTTTGGTATTACAGAATATCATTGTTCCACTTGTTTTATGCAATTGTAATAATTGAATTGTTAAATCAACTTTATCTCTTGATTCAACAGTGTAATAGATTTGTTTAATACGAGAAACAGTTAGATTGTTACGAGATAGTGTGATTCTTTCTGGTTCAACCAAAAATTTCTCGCTTAATTTAACGATTTCCTTAGGCATTGTTGCTGAGAAGAATGCGAATTGGCGTTCTTCAGGAAGGAATGAAAAGATTTCTTCAATATCCTCAATAAATCCCATATTTAGCATTTCATCAGCTTCATCCAAGACAATATGACGGCAATCATCTAAACGGATTGTCTTACGTCGAATATGATCCATTAAACGACCTGGTGTCGCAACTACAATGTCTGCTCCACGTTTAAGGTCTCTAATTTGTTTATCAATAGGGCTACCTCCGTATACACATGCGATGTTAACGCCTTGTTTATACTTCGAGAAACTTCTCATTTCTTCAGCCACTTGCATACATAACTCACGTGTAGGACATAGGATTAACGAATTTGTTCGTTTCTTATCTCCAGGTTGAGTCAAACTTAGCATTGGTAACCCAAACGCCGCAGTTTTACCTGTACCTGTTTGAGATTGAGCTAATAAGTCATGATTACCAAGCAACATTGGAATTGCTTGTGATTGTATATCTGTTGGCTCTTCGTAACCTTTTTCGATTACGGCTCTTACGATTTCTTCTTCTAATTCTAGTTCTTTAAATGTCATTAATTTTCCTACTTCTTTCAACACACCGTGATAGTATACCATTATCATCAACAAAAGTCATGGATTTACATCGATATCTCGTAATCATTTACAAGATACCGTTTACATTATATGTGTGATTATAAATACACAACGTTTATCATTAACGTTAAACTTTCACCGTTTACACAATTTAATAAAAACCTCTTGATGACGTATCATCAAGAGGTTTATGTTTAAAAATTAAGTTTAAGCATTACAGGACAATGATCACTTCCAAGAACTTGATCGAGAATATCTGCATCTTCAATGGCATTTCTTAATCGTTCAGAAACAACGAAATAATCGATTCTCCAACCCGCATTGCGACTGCGTGCATTAAAGCGATAACTCCACCAAGAATAACGATCGACTTCATTAGGATGCAATTCACGGAACGAATCAATAAATCCTGCATCGAGAAGATTGGTGAACTGTTCCCGCTCTTGATCGCTAAATCCCGGGTTCTTTCGATTCGCTGATGGATTTTTTAAGTCAATCTCTTTATGGGCAACATTTAAATCCCCACATAAAACCACCGGTTTTGACTCATCCAACATCTTTAAATATTCTCTAAAATCATTTTCCCATTGCATACGATAATCAATGCGTTTCAACTCGGGTTGTGAATTGGGTGTATAAACACAAACTAGAAAAAAGTTATCATACTCACATGTGATGACACGTCCTTCAGTATTATGTTCATCTTCTTGAATTCCGTAGGTAACGTTAATCGGTTTAATACGCGTATAAACCGCGGTGCCAGAATATCCTTTTTTTTCTGCATAATTATAGTATGCGTAATAGCCTTCCGGATCGTAATCCAATTGACCCGCTTGCATTTTTGTTTCTTGAAGACAAAGGACATCTGTGTCCATCGCTTCAAAAATTCCTTCAAAATCTTTTTTCATAACGGCACGTAAACCATTAACATTCCACGAAATTAGTTTCATCATATCCTCCAAAGTTCACTAAACGGTATAAATTCTATTTTATTGCAATACTCTTTCGCTTTTTGACGATGTAATTTAATATCGCCTTGGTTTGTGTTCAGTAAGGTGTCCTTATCCATCATATATTGCACATAGAGCATTTTTTTCAGTAAATACCATGAAGCAATGGTTTGGTGAATGCGATCTGCTCGTCCTTGCGGATCATCACGAAGGCTTTGGTTGATATATTGAATATTTTCTTGACCTTTGGTAATCGCACTTTCAATGAGATGTTCCGTGTCACGATAATGACGGCGATCTTGTTCGCGTTGAAGTGATGCGATCGTTGGACGATCACTTGGTAATAGCTTCAACAACTCCAAGATGATCTCAGTTTCTTCAATTGGTAATACCAATACATTATGACGGTAAGCGCCTAAAATTCCTCCTTGTTCTGTTAAGCAATAGTAAATACCTTTCGCTTCAAGGTAATTACGATCAACAAGGATCAAAGCAAACTCTCGTTCATGCCCTTCACTATACAAAATTAAAGGCGCTTTAATATAACCTTTCGGAATTTTATGGACATCTTTATAGCGAATAATTTTATTCGCTACTAAATCTTTATTTATATGTATACGGACGTTTTCCAAAACACGTACGGAATCATCCATTTCTAAAACGTTTTCAAGTAATTCTTTATATTGAGCTTGATCACAATTTAGATAATCCTCGAGAAAACCATTAAATGTACAATCATGGCCCCCCTGGCGCTTATCTTTGATCTCACTCATAGCATAAACTAACCCCATAGTTTCCCCCTTTGTTTACTTCTATATCATGACATATTTATGGAAATTTTAAAAGACCCATACACTTCCACTCAATATCCCTTATAATTGATATTAAAGGGGGCTTTTTATGCACAAAATCATTGTTAGTAATCGAATCTTTCATGAAGATTTGAAGCACATCTTATTATCTGAACAAGAACATTATCTCGGGGTGGCGATCCGGGATTTTAAACTTGCGTTTTTTGAATCGGATACCCATCGTCGTTCTGTGGAAATCTCTGTGTTTAATCAACTGCAAACCTGTGATTGCCCACGTCTTCAAGAAGTCTTAAAATATCCCAAGACGATGCATGTTCTCATAGACTTACTCCAAGAATTATATTTGTACGGTTTAACACTTGATGCATGTCCTCGTAATACACCCTTACAAGAAGAAATATTTCAATGTTTATCTTTGATTGATCCTTTTCTTGAAAAGCCCGTTGTCAAAGATGGTGTTGATTATGAGGCGGTAGCCTATGGGTTATCCCATGTGGAGTATACGTTTTTAGCGCGTCATAACATTCCGTTTATTAAACCCCAATCACAATCTCTTGAATCATTAGCATTTAAAGTTGCATTAAATCCCCGTAGTGAACTCGAAGCGGTCATTCAAGATATCATTCGTAATGGTTATCAGTCTGCAACCATCGCGGTTGCCAACCCAACAACAATGGAACCTCTAATAGAATCGATTTTTGAACGTTATGGTTATCCATTAAAATTACAAGACCGTCGTTTTGAACTGATGAAATCTCAATATCGAGCTTTGCTTGATTTTGCTTTTGACTCTAATATTCATCAATTAATTAAAGCGATTGAGTCCGGAGCTTTTGGCTTAAAACGTCGTGAAGATCTTGTAACTTATCTCAACCATTTTGAATTTGATCTTAGTGATGTCTTTGGCGTCTATGATTTATGTGAGGAAACAGAATCCTATCCGGATTTGTTTGCCCTTCAAAATCGAATTCAGGAAGATGTTGTGCTTTTACAAGCCACCCTTGCTTCGATAATGAATTTAGATTTTAAGGAAACGTTGATTGCCTGTTATAACGTCATCAAAAGTCATACACGCGGTGATTTAACCCCACTTTGTTCTTTACTTGAAAATCACTTAGGAGAATATCAGGAAGAAACCTATTTATTATTGTTGGAACATCTTGATGCACTTCAAATGCATCAACAGGTTAATGCCCCACTACGGATTGTTGATTATGGTTCATTGCCTTTAATCCCGCAAGACCACTTATACGTCGTGAATTTATCCGCTAAGAATTTTCCTTCAATTCGTTCACGGACTGGAATTATCGATGAGGCATACTTAAGCTCTATTAAAGGTTATCCACGATTAGATGAACGCACAAAATTTACACTTAACATGCAAAATCATATCTTTGACCACAATGCAAACATGACGTTGTCGTATAGTTCCGCTACCTATGAAGGAAAAGGCCAAGAAGTTTCCTACCCTGTTGAACAATTTGCTCACGCTAATGGGGTTGCGCTTGAGTCTTGGATTTTGACGCAAAATACCCATCGAAAAACGGTTAAGCATCGTCTAAGCCCTCATCTTGCAGAAAAGCTCTATTTAGAAGAAGGGAAATTAGTCGGTTCGATATCAGCATTTCAAATGTTTGTAAATAACCCTTATCAATTCTTTATGGAACGTGGATTAAAGATAAGAGAACCTGAAATTCTTAAATTTGATGCCCGAATTATCGGTACTGTTAATCATGCCGTGATGGAATATTACCACGATTGCAAAGATCTTGATCCTTGGACGGATGTACGGAAGGTATTTCCCATGACTCAACCACGTTATCGTATGATTTATGATCGAAATCAAGACTTAATGAAACAAAATCTTGATTTTATTGACGCCTCAATGGCAGATACAACCTTCCAAGTTGTATCCAAAGAACGTTGGTTCCGTGAAGAAACAATGTTTAAAGGAATCATACTTCGCGGTATTATTGACCGTATTGATGAAAACGATCATTATGTACAAATTGTCGACTATAAAAGTTCTCAATTAGCAATGACCGCTGAAAGCGTTAAGGCTGGTACACAATTGCAATTACTTACTTATGCAATGATTGCGGAAAAAGTGTTCCAAAAAAAATGCCTTGCAGTATACTATTTTGGATTTAAAAATCCATACCTAACCGTTCCATCACTCGAGTATAAAGTTGCGAAAGGCGTTGTTTCAAAAGACGTTGATTTTGAGGCGGAATGGCTAAAATCGAAACGGTATCGCGGTTGGTTATTTGAACAACCACTTGACTCGTATGATTCCGCAATCTACTTTGGTGGATTACGAGAATCTAAAGATGGGGTGGTTACAACCTGGACTAAACCCTATGACATGAACAAAATCAAACCACTCCTTACTCAAGTTTACCAAACCATCTATTCGGATATCTTAAATGGCGTGTTGGATCCCGAGGATTCAAGTATTGAAATCGATAAAGATTTAGATTTAAAGAAGGAAGAGGAGGAAACGAAATATGACAACCTTTAATCCCCAGCAACAACAAGCCATCGAAGCATTGAATCAAAATGTAATTGTTTCTGCATCAGCTGGTGCTGGAAAAACTACCGTTTTGATTGCGCGTTTGATGAAGCGTATTATTAAAGATAATGTTCGAATTGATGAGGTGTGTGCGATGACCTTTACCGAAGCTGCCGCATCTGAAATGAAAACACGACTTCTTGCCGCGCTCAATGATGAGTATCGAAACAATGCATCCGACTTTATCGCTGAACAAATATCTTTGGTTGAGACTGCACAAATTTCGACAATCCATTCTTTCTGTCTCACCATCATTAAAAACTACGGTTATATCATCGGCGTCAACCCCTCCCGGGCTGACAACATTCTGGATGATGCACAAACGAAACTCTTACAACGTCAAGCAATGCGAGAAACCTTTGATATGTGGCTGCAAAATGACTACGAAAACCTTAAATATCTGTTAGATATCTTTTCTTCTAATCCACTTGACTATGCATCCTTAGAAACTGCAATTTACGATAATGCTACGTGGTTGATAAGTAAAAAAGATCCAGATTATGCAGTTCAAGCTGTTAAATCGCTTTATAGCGCTACCACATTTAACGATTTCCCTCAGGAATTCCAACAAATCTTTTTTAACTTTTACCAACAACAAGTTCATGAAATCATAAAAGATGTACAGGCAATTATTGCGATTTCTGATGAATCCTATGACCCAAATGACAAAAAAGGGAAAAAATACTTCGAGCAAAGTACCATGTTGCTTCAAGTTCTTGAAGGCCTTGGTAATCTCAAAACGTTAATTGATCAAAACGACATTCGCTTTTACGACCAAATTCCAACTGCTTGCAACTTCAAAGTTATCGCAGACACCAAAAATGATGTTTACACCGAACAACGAAAACGCATTGAGAAAACTGTTAATCGAATTTTTCAAAACTACATGCCTTTGAATGAGCATTTCCAATTATTAAATAATCAATTGGAAACCGTATCACTTTTAATTCAGATGACACAAGATTACTTGAATACCTTTTCATCCCTTAAAGAAGAAGAAAACTGCTTAGATTTCAATGATTTTGAATCGATGGCGTTGCAAATTTTGAATGAAAATAACGGTGAAATATCTGAATTGGTAAAACATAAATATAAAGAAATTATGGTTGACGAATTTCAAGATACCAATGAATATCAAGATGAGATCATTACTAAAATATCAACAGGGAATAATATTTTTAGAGTTGGTGACATCAAACAATCCATTTATCGATTCCGAGGGGCCAAGCCAAATATCATGCAGAACTTAATGCTTGACGACTCGACTCAAAATCTATATTTAAGTTTTAACTATCGTTCAAAAAAAGATATTGTTGAATACAACAACTTTGTGTTTGATAAACTCATGAACTTAACATTTGGAATTACCTATGATGAGCACGACCATGTAAATGTGGGGATTCCCTCTCAAAGTGAAGATACACATCCCGTAGAAATTCATATCATTGAAAAACTCGATAATCGTTTTAAGAAAACATCTGATCAACTTCGTGCACAGCATATTGCACAAGAGATTATTAACTATCATAATCAAGGTTATCGCTTTAAAGATATGGTAATTTTAGTTCGATCACACGCAAGTAAGGGTTATCTTAAAGAAGCATTTGAGGAATACAATATTCCTCATTATATTGATGATCAAAGTGGTTTCTATAAGTCCGAGATTATTGCTTCTGTTGTCGCATTATTAAATTACGCAACAACATTCCATGATTTTTATCTTGTTCCTGTGCTCACATCACCGTTTTATAACTATTCCGATGATCAAATCGCATCGCTTAAACTTATGGATGCACCAAGTATTCGTAAAGCACTGGAAATAGAAAATCCCGAACTCTACATGTCCCTTGAGACCATGGTTTTATCGTGGCGATCTAAAGATCTTATCTCAATTATTCAAGAAATTATTCAACTCAATGATGTCTATAATAAAACGCTATCCTTACAGGATAAAACAAATCTGGACTTCCTCCTTGAAAAAGCAATTCAATACCAAGCATCTTCAGTTCCGACTTTACAGGGATTTGTACGCTTTGTTGCGGAGTTTAAGGACGATACCAGTAGCGAAGCTTCACCACTGAATAAAGATGAAGATATTGTAACTGCAATGACCATCCATCAATCCAAAGGATTACAATTTCCAATTGTATTCTTGTGGGGTATGGGACGTCATGCTGTGCGTGACCACAGTGATATTTTGCTTAATGACGATGCCTTTGGGATTGGATTGAATCATGTTGAATTACCGATGCGCTTTGTTTCTCGCAATTTAATTCGAACTGTTATGGAAATAAAACAAGATAATGAAGAGATTGAAGAAAACCTTCGTCTGCTCTATGTTGCACTCACAAGACCTCAGAAACACCTTATTCTTGTTGATGTAGTCAAGGAATATCAACCCGCTTCTTTAGATTACCAATTACTTAGAAATCATAAGCGAAAAGTTGATTTATTACTTGCTGCAAGTCCTCACAACACCATTTTACGTGTTATTGACGGAATGGAACTCACAGAAAACAGTCTTAATCCGATTAGCGAAGATGAAGGAGCCACAGTTTTCACTGAGAAACTGACCCTATCTTTTGATCAAGAGGAGCCGATAACTCCTAAAAACCGTGATTTAAATTTCGATAAGTCCTTTGAGTTTGCTACCGGATTTGGGTCTACCCTGCACGAAGCCATTGAAAAACTTCCGCACCGGATTTGGACCGATGCAGATCTTAAAGATTTCGAACCAAAATTCAAACGGAGACTTCAAGCATATAACGAGCATCCATTTACTCAAAAGCTCTATAGATATCCACACATCTATCATGAAATGCCTTACTTAATTGAAGGGGATGCGGGTGTTATTGATTTTTATGTGTACAATGAAACCGAACTAATTCTTGTGGACTTTAAAAGTGATCATGCTTCTTTAGATATCATTGTAGAACGTTATGAAGATCAGATTAAAGCATATAAAAAAGCCCTCGGTATAATCTACCCAGAGCTTTTAATTAAAACATATATCTACAGTTTCCATTTAAATCATTACATACCTTGTTTGGATTCATAAATTAAATCCATCATATGCTTGATATTACCTTGACCCGCAAAGCGTGTGTCATCCGAGAAATCCTCTGTTATGGGCATCCATAATAGTGGATTTTTTTCTGGAACGAGAACGACTTCTCGGTTGAGGTAACCGTAAAATACTTGCAACTCGATACCGTCTTCAAAATATTGTGTAAAAAACAACGGTTTGATTTCGATATCATTTACGGTTATTCCACTTTCCTCGAAAAGTTCTCGATAGGCACCCTCGATATCGGATTCTCCTGGATTCTTTTTTCCACCAACAAAGTTATAGAGTCCCTTATAAGGATTCTTTTGTCGATGACACATCAAAACGTTTTCGGCCTTTCGGTCGAAAACGATAATGAGATTAACTTTAAGAAATGTTTGACTAGTCATTGAATAAATCAAAGAGTGTACTTACAGGAGTATGTAATTGAATCGCTTCAATTGCTTTCGCAAGCATATATCCAACAGAAATCTCTTTAATTTTTGGCTCTTGACGTGCTTCTTCTTTTAAAGAAATTGTATTTGTAATCAATAGTTCTTTAATGTCAGAATTTGAAATGCGTTCAATTGCTGGTCCTGAAAGAATACCATGTGTACATGCACAATAAACTTCTTTAGCACCTTTTTCATATAACATGTTGATTCCACCCATGAGTGATCCAGCGGTATCAACCATATCATCAATAACAACGGCAATTTTACCATCAACATCACCAATTAAGTTCATTGCTTCCGCAACGTTTGGTTTTGTACGACGTTTATCGATAATTGCGATTGTTGAGTTTGGAATTGTGTCTGAAAGACGACGCGCACGAGTTGCTCCACCGTGGTCTGGGGATACAACAACAACTTCATCTTGGAAGTTTTTATTTCTATAGTATTGACCAATCATTGCGACTGCAGTGAGGTCATCTGTAGGAATATCAAAGAATCCTTGAATTTGTGGTGCGTGCAAGTCTATTGTCACAACGCGGTCTGCTCCGGCTGTTTGTAATAGATTTGCCATCAATTTTGAAGTAATTGGTTGACGTGCACGAGCCTTACGATCTTGGCGTGCATATCCATAATATGGCATTACAATCGTAATTTCTTCTGCAGATGCACGCTTACATGCGTCAATCGCAATAAGAACTTCCATATATGTCTCACTTACTGGTGAACTTGTAGATTGGATAATGTAAACATGTTTTCCACGTACAGAAACAAGTGGTTCGATTAAGATTTCGCCGTCTGCAAAATGACGTACATCAATCTTACCGCGCTCTAAATCTAAATGCTCACAAATCTCATCTGCTAGTTCTACGTTCGACGATAACGCAAAAATAACTGTATTGTCTTTCATTTCTTCTCTCATAGTCTTTTATTTACCCTCTTTATTCTTGTATTTCGCACCATATCCAGGTTTGTTTTCCTGACGAGGCCGTGCAATAGCCATCTCCCCATCAGCAACATCGCCATTAACGGTCGATCCTGCCGCCACCACTGCATTTTCCCCTATAGTAATTGGCGCGATTAGGTTCGCATTGCTTCCGATAAATGCGCCATCGCGTACTTCAGTTTGATATTTCTTCTTGCCGTCATAATTTACGGTTACAACGCCACAGCCAATATTAACTTTATTTCCAATTATTGCGTCACCTAAATATGTCAAGTGTGCACAGTTTGAATATTCTCCAAATCGAGTGTTCTTAAACTCAACATAGTTTCCAACTCGAGCATGAGAACCCACAACGGAATTCATTCTAAGGTGTGATGACGGTCCCAATGTTACAAAATCTTTAACTTCACTGTTTATAATGCGAGAAGCATCAATTGTGGAATTTTCACCAACAATTGCATTTTCAAGCCAACAGTTAGGTAAGAGCGTAGTTCCTGTCCCAATAGTCGTATCACCATAAATATGATTATTAGGATAGATCGTTACATCTTCCGCAATTTGAACATCCGTTCCGATGTACGTTGATTGTGGATCCATAATGGTTACTCCATTCGCAAGATGCTTCGCATTGACGCGTGCCTGTAACCACTTATTAGAGATATTAAGTTGCATTCGATCATTTACACCTAAAAATTCTTGGTGATCTGATACACGTAAAGACTGAATCGAATGACCATTCTTCTTCAAAATCTCTACAAGTCGAATGAGATTAATTTCTTCAGTAACTTCTTCGTCACGAATCTCTGGTAAATATTTAAAAAGTAACTCATTGTTTACACAATAGATACCTAGACTGATTTCTGTAATTGACACTTCGGATTCTGTCAAATTACGGTAATCGATAATCCGATCAATGTGTCCTTGGTTATCGCGTACAATACGACGATAAGTCCCAGGATTTTGTAATTGTGCAGAGATAACCGTTAAATCATGCCCCTCATGCTGTTCATAGATATGATTTAGCGTCTCTGGCTGAATTAATGCACAGTCTCCAAACACTAAGAGTGTCGAACCTTCTTTTCCATGAAGTTGCTGTGCTTGCAATACAGCATCTCCAGTTCCAATTTGTTCACTTTGGAATGCATATTCAACACGATCACCCAAGTAAGATTCTACCTGCTCATTTTGGTGTCCTGTAACAACTACAATTTTATCGGTATTAACCGCTTCAAGATGATCAACTAAATGACCAATCATAGGCTTATGAAGTATTTCATGCATAACCTTGTTTCGATTTGATTTCATTCGGGTACCTTTACCCGCAGCTAAAACAATTGCATATTTCATTGTGACCGCCTCCGCAACCATTTTAACACATTTCAAACTGTTTCATTCGGTAAAACCGTCATATTTCATAAAAGTAAATGTAAAGTATGGGTGATATGTCCCTAAACATGTGTTTTTAAATCAACTTTCAAGAAATAATCATAAAAAAAAGAGTTCTTTGTGAAAACAAGAACTCAGATTAATCTTCTGTTTTTAAAATCTTTCCATATTTTATAAAGGGATAATCTAAAACGAGCGCCTCATATGCCTCCATGACTTTTTCCTTTTGATTGGATAGACCATAAATGGATGTTCCGCTACCGCTCATACAAACGCCTTCAAGCCCTTGTTTTTCAAGGATTCGCACAACTTTTTTAAGCCGTGTATTGCGTTTAATAACAGGGTGTTGAAAATCATTATGTGTATTCGCAACTAAAGCCTTATAATCATTGGCATGAATTGCCTCGAGACAACGATTAAACATCTTTAAGTCTGTAAAGTCTTTAAAACGTTTTAAAAACGACTTTGTGCTCACTCCAAAGCTGGGTTTAATGAGTAGGTAATAGAGATCCATATCTAAATCTAAAGGGGTTAAGATATCGCCAATTCCCTCCACAACCATGGGTTGATTAAAAAGACAGTAGGGCGTATCTTCATCGATTTGACGTGCAATATCAATCAACGCTTGATTTGTAAGGTTTAATTGATACATCTCATCAATCATTCGTATGACACAAGCGGCATCAGCACTACCGCCACCAAGACCTGCTTGTGCAGGTATGTTTTTAACGATTCGCACTTTAAAATTATCTTCGAGATTAAATTGACGTTTCATAATCATGAGTGCTTTAAAAACAGTATTTCGTTTATCATTCGGTAAATATGTTTTATCCGTTTCGATGTGCATGGTGTCATGCTTCTCAAGATAAACCATATCAAAAAGATCAATAGGGACGATAATGTTCTTGAAGTGAAGCATGTTATCGACCCTTTTTTCTGCGTGCAAATAGAGTGTTATCTTTGCATACGCTTTTTTACGCATATAAAGCTCCATAAAGACGGAGATAGTCCTCAAACGTTAAGTAATCCGCACGAATGTTTGTTTCAAGCCCTAGCGACTCTAAAACACCCGCATAATCAACATCTTTATCAATCGTTTTTAAATTATTCACTAATGTCTTACGTCTAAACTGAAAACACTTCTTAACAAATTCAAAGAATATTTTCTCATCATACGGCATTGTTTGATGTTTCGGTGTGAGTTTAATGACAATACTTTCCACACCCGGTCTTGGATGGAACGATTCCTTAGACACTTTTAAAACCGTCTTTACATCAAAATAATATTGCATTTGAATCGAAAGAGAACTGTAATCTTTTGTTTGTGGACTTGCGCCAAGACGATCTGCAATCTCTTTTTGAACCATAATCGTCATTGCAACAATATCCAACTCCATCAATCTAAAAAGAATTGGGGTTGTGATGTAATACGGCAAATTCGCACAAACCGTAATGGGTTCTGTATACATACTTAAATCCGCTTTTAAAAAATCTTGATGAATGACCTTCACATTATCGTATTCCTCAAGTGATTCGTTTAAGATTTCAACCATGTGAGGATCAATTTCATAAGCAACGACGTGATCATATGTTTCCGCGAGTTGTTGCGTCAAAGCTCCTAAACCCGGACCAATCTCCAAAACAGTCCCACCCGCACCACTTTGTGATGCAATATTACGGACAACAGAAGGATCAATGATAAAATTTTGTCCAAAGTGTTTCTTTGCGCGTCGTTCATAGCGACGTAGTAATTCCATACTTACGGAATAGTTAGCGATTGTTTTCATAATTACTCTCTTTCAAAACCATTAGGCAGTCTGCTTTCGTAATATTAAGCATATTTAGATATTTCAGGCATGATTTCGCATTTGACTTAGGAAAACGAAATGCCTCCGACAACAAATCACGACGCAATGCACTATCACTTGCGCCACTGAGTCCCAAAGATTGGAATTCCTGAAGCGTTAAGGATTGATTGTTTAATGAAAAAGTAGAGCATGTACTTAATGCCTCAACGATATCATCACAGTCTGCATGTTCAATGCCTACTTTTTGTTTCTTTTTTGTTTGTAAGACATGAAGCGATGCATGCTTGCATGTTCCGACCGTCTCAATAATACGACGTCGAATCATTTCACCAGGCCCATCCGGATCGGTAAACACAATAATCCCGCGTTCTTCATTCAATCTTTTACATAATGCCAAGAAATCTGCTGACATGTGTGTGCCACTGGACATAATAACATCGGCATCAACACATTTAAGGATTTTTTCCTTGTCATGCTTTCCTTCTACAACAATTACTTCTTGTATCTTTAGTTTGTTCATGGGTCAATTATATCATGTTTTAAAAACAAAAAAAACCGAGTATACTCGGTCTTTGTGGATAGGACCTTTGGCTACTTAAGACCCTATCATAAGCTTTAACAGCCGTTACCCACACTTATAATTTCAACATGAGCATTCTGTACAGATCCTTGGGTTACACCCATATTGGTTTCTGTACCCACAAACAGGTCAATTTTTGACCCTTGAATGGCACCACCACGATCTAATACAATTGCGCGGAACGGTACATTGTACTCAATTCCTTTACCACTTACTGTGTGGTTTGATATCTCAACGATCGAGCACATTGGAATTGAGCTTGATGTTGCAATGATGTAATATCCGTTATATGTAATTCCTGGCAACCAAGAACCATCGCCTTGTTGCACTGCTGTAGTACTTACACGAACTCCGGCAGCTGTACCACCTTCGCCCGCACTGTTCATATTACAGCCATCACAGTCAACACCATATCGAGTAATACGGCTTGCTTCATAGTAAGCACCTGCTTGAGCTTTTTGACCCCCTTCGTAAAGCGTAGGGGTTGTTGGCTCGATAACAGCCGCTTCAGGAATTTCAACACGTGATAACAATTCGTCTTTTATGTTATATGTTTCTTTGTATTTTGTTGTTTTTGTACCACGTACACCATCTTGTGTCTTCGCATAGATCCAACTGGCTCCACCCGACACAACCTCAGAAGCTTCGCGTTCTTCAACACCAGGCTCTTCTAAATCTTCAATTTTTTCGCTTATTTTAAACCTATAAGGTTCATCGCTATTTTCAGCGATGTCATTTAGTACTGGATAGGTAATATCCACATTGGCATCCGCATTCACGGCACACCCACTAATGATTGTTACCATGACCACCATGTAGATAATCACTAAGTATTTCTTCATTAAAATGTCTCCTTTCAAAAAAGACTTGAGAAGAATAGCATAAGAATATTTGTTTGGCAAATAATTTTACGTTTCGCTTGTTTGTGAAGACATTGTGAAATTAAAAAACTCACTATCTAAGTGAGTTTCCGAGTTATCTTTTGAATTGTGGGAAATTATGTGATTATCCAAATATTTCTTGCATCTTGGTATTTTTCTTTAGTGGCTTAATTAAGAAAATACCCGGAACAAATGTGGCGATAAATTCGCCTAAAAATACCCATCCCATAGCCGGTAAGTACGGAACATTGAGAACATAACCCAACATTGCGCCAACGATAATTCCGTTCACAAGAGCTGGCCACACAAGAGCCAAATGATCATCTTTTGTAATACTCATTAAGAAACAGGTGATTGCCGTTGCCAATGTACCAAAAATGACATCCAGAATCCCCGCATCACTCACAAAATTCGCGAGTAAACAACCAATTATTAATCCATAAGCATGTTTTCGATTAAATAGAACTAAAATCAACATCACTTCTGAAATACGAACTTGCATAAAGCTATATGAAATCGGTTTTAGAAGCACGGTAACTGCGATATAAACTGCCGCAATTAATGCCTCTAAGGCTAAATCTTTTGTTTTCATATTATTACCTCTCTTCATTTCGTTTGTATTATATCATAAGTCTTTCAAATTAATTTTATAAATTGTGCATTTCACGTTTTATTGAATTTATATTTTTTGATCTAAAAGGTGCCAATTATTTCAATTTTTCTATCCTTATATATAGGGCAATATATTTTGTGTAAAAATCTTGCGCTTTTAGAAGGGAATACCCCCTGCTTTTTTTGAAAAAATATTTCACTATTTTAATGAAACGCTTCTTTTACTCATAACTTTTTTTTATTATAGAACGCGTATTGTAATTCAAACTTGATGCAGTTTATCGAAATATCTTTTGGATTAAGTTAAATTTTGTTTTTCGGTAAGGTGGATACATCACTGATAGTGGTATTGCACTTGATTTCATAATTGATTTGCAGTTTGAAAAAACTTCAAAACTCGAAAATCCATGATAGGTTCCTATGCCAGAATTTCCAATACCTCCAAAAGGCAGTGCATCATTCACAAGATGTAAAATTGTATCGTTGATGCAGCCACCACCAAATTGAATGCGATTTAAAATGGCGTCTTGTTCTTCAAAAGATTCAGTGAAGATATATAAGGATAATGGTTTGGGATTTTTTTCGATGATTGAGTACGCTTCTTCCAGTGTATCAAATGAAATAATGGGGAGAATCGGTCCAAAAATTTCAGACTCCATTGCGGGTCCCTCCGCATGGTTTAGGGATAGCAAGGTTGGTTCAATAAATGTTCCATCCGTCTTGCCACCAAATACAATATCTTGTTGATGGGCTTCAATTATCTTTTTAAGTCGTTCTGCGTGTTTTAAGTTCACGATCCTTCCATAATCTTCGTTATTTTGATAATCATCCCCATACATGGCTTTAATTGCTTTGATAAGTGCTTGTGTAAGGGCCGCTTCGTTCTTTTTTGAGACAAGGATATAATCCGGTGCAACACATGTTTGGCCATTGTTTAAAAATTTACCCCATGCAATTCGTTGAGCACTTAATGTAATATTTGCATTTTGGGTTACCACACAAGGACTTTTCCCTCCTAACTCTAAAATTACCGGTGTAAGATGTTCTGCAGCATGTTGCATCACGATTTTTCCAACCTGCGTGCTCCCGGTGAAGAAAATAAAGTCAAAGGGAAGTTTGAGTAATGCTTGATTCACCGTCACATCCCCTTCCACGACCGCAATATACTCTTCAGAAAAAAATTCTGATATCATAGTATGTATTACGCTTGAAATTTTGGGTGTCAGTTCGGATGTCTTGATGATCGCGGTATTTCCCGCTGCAATCGCTCCTACAAGGGGCACAAGAACGAGTTGTAAGGGATAATTAAAGGGCCCTATGATCAATGTATTTCCTAAAGGCTCATACATTTTATAGCTTTTTCGTCCCACTAAAACCATGGGTGTTTTAACCCTTTGAAGTTTCATCCATTGCCCAAGATTTTTTTGCGCATCGCGAATGGATCGATATACCACTGCAAGTTCGGTCGTATATACCTCCATTTCAGGTTTTGCTAAATCGATTTTAAATGCATCATAAATCTTGTTTTCATATGCCTTAAGTGCCGTTTCAAGTGTATTTAATGCATCTTTTCTAAATGCAATTGGTTTTGTATTTTGTAAATTAAAATATCGTTTTTGCTTTTCTAGTAGGTTCATAGAATCACACTCCTTATGTACATCATAAGTCACTCAATGTGAAATGTTAAATGAATTGGTTGACAAATATTACATTTTGGAACATAATAATGAAAAGCAATGAAAAGGAAAGTAAGTCCGTGAAAAGTTTTACAGAGAGTCTGTATTGGTGAGAGCAGATGAATGGAAGCGTACTGAAAATGGCCTTGGAGCTGTGTAGTTGAATTCGAAAGATTTAGGCTACGCCGGGAGCGCCCGTTAAAGCGATAGAGTTTGATAGAACTTGAAGAGGTTAATATCCGTGAGGTATTAATAAATTAAGGTGGTAACATGAGCACGCTCATCCTTTGGGATGGGCGTTTTTTATTTGTCAGGAGGAAGTCTATGAAAAAGAATATTGAATCTGCAGTACTCAAACGCATCGATCATTATAAAGAAATCGCATTGGATCTTCATGCACATCCGGAAATATGTAATGAAGAGGTCTATGCTTGCAACTGTTTAAGCACGCTCTGTACTCAAGAAGGGTTTAACGTCACGGTTGGGGTTGCCGGACATCCTACAGGATTTGATGCCCGTTATCAAGCAGAGAAAACCGGCCCAGTTATTGTCTTTCTTGCGGAGTATGACGCATTACCCGGTATTGGACATGCCTGTGGGCATAATCTCTTCGGTGTTACATCAATCCTTGCCGCAACTGCCCTTAAATCACTCATTGATGAGGTCGGTGGTGAAATTCGTATTTACGGTACACCTGGAGAAGAAGGCGGAACCAATGGAAGCGCCAAGGCAAGCTTTGTCCGAGATCATTACTTTGATGATGTGGATGCAGCACTTTGCGTCCATCCCGGTCACTTACACAGCCTCACGGTTGAAACCCTCGCAAATGACCCCGTAGATGTTGCGTTTTTTGGAAAACCCAGTCATGCGGCTGCAGCGCCTGAATTAGGAATTAATGCTCTTGAAGCGCTTATTCAAGTTTTCAATGCAAGTAACGCCATGCGTCAACACCTACCTAAAGATGTCATGATCCACGGTATTATTACCGATGGTGGTGTCGCGCCTAATATAGTTCCTGAATATGCGAAAGGACGCTTTTACCTCAGAGCAAATACCCGCTCCACACTTCGCGATGTTTATACTCGCTTTGAAAATATTGTAAAAGGGGCAGCGTTATCGACTGGATGTGAGTATGAATTTGGCTTATTCCAAAATGCTGTCGATGATACAATCATTACCCCTTCATTTGATAACCTCTACCTTAAACACCTTCAAGATTATGGTCATCATGTTGTAAGTCGCGATGGTTCCACATTTGGATCCAGTGACGTTGGGAACGTAAGCTATGTTGTCCCTACAATTCAGCCAACCATAAACATATCCGATACTTTTATCGCTGGTCACAGTCCTGAATTTAAAGCAGCAGCGTGTAGCCCTCAGGGACTTGAATCCATTCAACTTGGAGCACAACTGCTCGCACTGACAGCGCTTGATTTAATTTTAAGTCCTGATCTCTTACAGGCAATAAAAAACGAACACCAAGAAAGGATTTCGAATCAATCATGATTAAACTACAAAACATCAACAAAACATTCCAAACAAACGATCGAACGGTTCATGCACTTAAAAACGTCTCTCTTGAAGTTGGTAAAGGTGAAATCTTTGGCGTTATTGGATTTAGTGGTGCCGGCAAGAGTACGCTTGTACGTTGCATTAACTTACTTGAACACCCAACCTCTGGAGACGTCATTGTAAATGGTACGCTTCTTAATCCCAATCTGACAAAGGCGAATGCTAAAACAAGACATCTCCAAAACCAACAATTACGTAAGCAACGCAAAAAAATTGGTATGATCTTCCAACAATTTAATCTTATGCGATCGCGAACAGTGTTCCAAAACATTGCCTTTCCCCTTAAAGACCAAAAACTTTCAAAAGCAGTTTTAAATCAAAAAGTAACAGGCCTCCTAGAACTTGTAGGTCTCCAAGACAAAGCAAACGCATATCCCAGCCAGCTATCAGGTGGTCAAAAACAACGGGTAGGGATTGCCCGTGCGCTCGCTAATGACCCCGATATTCTACTCTGTGATGAAGCAACCAGCGCATTGGATCCACAAACGACAAAAACGATTTTAAAACTTTTAAAGAAAGTAAATAACACTTTAGGAATTACGATCGTAATTATTACTCATGAGATGGATGTTGTGAAAGATATTTGTGATCGTGTTGCGGTCATGGAAGATGGGGAAGTAAAAGAGGTTAATACGGTCAAGGATATCTTTGCGAATCCTTCTGCACAAATTACCAAAGATTTTGTGGATACAACTACAAATACGCTTGAAACCATTGAACTCTTTAAAACAAATCCAGAAATTTTAGATTTAAAAGCGGACCAAAGTCTTGTACGCATTGACTTTATTGGTTCAAATACACGTGAATCCGTGATTTCAGAGATATCACAGCAGTTCAATGTTAGTGCAAGCATCATACATGCCAATGTCGAAATCGTTCAAAATGAAATTGTGGGTACCATGCTCGTTATTTTATCTGGATACCGTAAATTGGAAGCATTAGAAAATCTACGAAGTCGCAACATTAATGTGGAGGTTATCGAAAATGATTAACAATCTTGTCCCAAATCTTATTCAGTATTGGCCTGAATTTATCGAAAGCATTAAACAAACCCTATACATGCTTACCAAAGCAGGAATCTATTCCATCCTTGCGGGTCTTTTCTTTGGTGTCATTCTTGTATTAACGCGCGAGGACGGTTTAAAACCCAATCGGTTGATCTATAGTGTTCTTGATACTTTTGTAAATATCTTTCGCTCGATTCCATTTGTAATCTTACTCACGGCACTGATTCCAATCACAAAAATTGTTTCTAACACCGCGATCGGTGTTGAAGGTACCATCTTTCCCCTAGTCGTCGGATGCACACCTTTCTTCGTTCGACAGGTCGATTTAAGTTTATCTGAAATCGACCGCGGTCTCATTGAAGCGGCACAATCCATGGGTCTTTCAACCTTACAAATTGTTATACGGGTTTATTTAAGGGAAAGCATCCCTTCTCTTGTTCGCTCTACAACCATCACACTCATCAGTCTTCTCGGACTTACAACACTGGGTGGTGTTGTTGGTGGAGGGGGATTAGGGGATTACGTCATCCGCTATGGTCATAATAAATATAATACTGACATTTCGATTGTAGCAGTTCTTGTAATTCTTATTTTTGTATCAGTAATTCAATCAGTCGGTAATTTCATTATAAAGAAAACATCACATTAAGGAGAAACTTATGAAAAAAATACTAATCTTATTTGTTACATTATTAACACTTGTTGGTTGTGGTTCCAAACCTAAATCAAATGTCGTACGTATCGGACTTCATGGTGGCGACCAAACAAAGAGTTGGAATTATGTTGTGGAGCAAGCCGCTCAGGAAGGTATCAACATCGAACTGGTTTATTTCTCAGACTATCCTCAACCCAATGCAGCTCTAAATTCTAAAGAAATTGATATGAATGCATTCCAACACCACATTTACTTAGAAGATGAGAGCCAACAAAATGGCTATGAACTCACAGCGGTTGCGGATACATTCTACTCACCACTTGGTCTTTACTCTCGTTCGATTAGCGACCTTTCAGAATTAAAAGAGGGTGATAAAATTGCCATTCCAAGTGATCGAACAAATGGGGCACGTGCATTACAATTACTTCAAACACACGGTCTCTTAAAATTAAACGATGCGAAACTTCCTGATAAAAAAGATATCATTGAAAATCCACATAATTTTGATATTTTTGAATTAGAAGCATCAAACCTTCCTGGAGCGCTCGCAGAAGTTCCCCTTGCAGCAATTAACTCTGGAATTGCGGTTGATGCAGGATTTACGCCGAATCGCGATGCTTTAAAACTAGAAACCCTAACCGAAGAGAATGCAAACTATGTAAACCTCATTGCAATTCGTACAGAAGATAAGGATCGCGATGATTTAAAACGTATTGTGGAACTGTATAAAACAGATGCTGTGAAGGCGTTAATTATTGAAGAAACAAGTGGTGCTTCAGTCCCTGTATTCTAAAGGGAAGTAAGTCTCAGATGCGCGTACTAATTAAGTTGATACCAAATCAAAAAAACATTTATATCTGATAGCACTACGATACCCAAGATTATGGATGCGTTCGACATGATTCCCATGAACGTATCCTTTTTTGTTTTGTTTTGCGCTTCATTTTTTTAGACACCAAAAAAACACCGATGACGTTTAACGAAATATTTACACAGTCGTGTTTTATTTAGTGTTAGCGTCATCGGTGTTTTTTGGTGGAATTCCTTTTTATCGCTTAAAGAGTTGCTTATAGTTTTGATGAATTTGTTTTCGAACTTCTTGTGGTGTCAAATCCTTCAGTTCCCCTATTTTCTCGCCAGTATAACGAACAAAAGCCGGCTCATTGCGTTTTCCACGTTTCGGTACTGGTGCCAAATAAGGCGAATCTGTTTCAGTTAAGATGCGATCTATTGGCGCGATATTTAAAACATCACGAACATTTTGACCGTTTTTAAAGGTGAGAATACCACCAACACCGATATAAAATCCCATATCAAAAAGATGTTGGGCATTCTCAACTGTATCACTGTAACAGTGTACAATTCCGGATGCTGCTGCAGGATGTGTTTTAAGAATAGCAATGACATCATCCATAGCATTTAGTTCCCCATTACGAACATGAATCGCAATAGGCTTACCCGACTCATTCGCAATCGAAATTTGTCTTTTAAAGATTTCTTTTTGTTCTTCTCTGTTTGAATCATCCCAATAATAATCCAAGCCAATCTCACCCACACAAACAACTTGGGGATGATTGATGTAGGTCATCATCTTTTCAAGTTCTTCTTCTTTTGAATCCTTCACATCACAAGGATGAATTCCAATCGCTAAATCAAACATCTCAGGATTTGTTTTTGTTTTTTCAAGTGCATCTTCAATTTCCTCTACCGATCCGCAGATAATGCATATTTTATCAATACCTTCGGCCTTCGCATTCATGACCAATGCTTCAAAAGATTCAACCAATCCTTTGGAGGCAATGTGGGCATGCGAATCAATCCAACCATATTCCATTTTCATACTCCTAACTTATGATACGAAAGGCTCCGTAAGGAGCCAAAATTTATTTACCCAGACAGAAACGCGCAAAAATTTCATCAAGCACATTAATGTCCTTCTTCGGTTTAATAATTGAAGCAAGTTCTACATACGACTCATTTAAATCAATCGTTACTAAATCGAGCTCCATTCCAAATTCCAACGCCTCAATAGCACGCTGCATTGCGAGATAACTCTTTTGTACCTGCGCAATATGACGTTCATTTGACAGTGTGGGTTTCGATAAGGCTTTCGTATGTTCGACATACCGCTTATTGATTTCATCAACGAGTTCATGAACATCTGCCTCTAAAGCACTGACGTATAGACCATCGGGAGCTCGCTCTACAAGATCTTTTTTGTTGTATACAATAATGCGTTCTTTGTGCTTAGTTGCTTCTAATAACTCAAGATCTTCTTGATCTCTGGGTTGCGATGCATCAAAAACAACAATGACAAGTTCGGCAGTTTCAAGCGCTTTTCGACTTTTTTCAATTCCGATTTGTTCAATGCGGTCACCGGTATCACGTAAGCCTGCTGTATCAATTAAATGAAGAGCTACATTCTCCAACCGAATCCAACCTTCGACCAGATCGCGTGTTGTTCCGGCTATTTCCGTAACGATTGCCTTATCTTCTTCAAGAAGGACATTAAGAATACTTGATTTACCAACATTGGGCTTTCCAAGGATAACCGTCTTGACCCCTTCTTTCATGATACGACCACTTTGCGATTCTTTTAGAATTTTTCCAAGATCTTTTAGAAATTCTTTTGCATCCGGGAGAATTACCGCTTCTGTTAAGACCTCCACATCATCATACTCAGGATAGTCGATATTTACTTCAATATTGGCAATCATTTGGATTAAACGTTCAAGTAATGGCTCAATTAATTTACGTACATTTCCTTGGACCCCAGAAATTGCAAGTTCTTGCGCAAACTCATTTGGAGCTTGAATCAATTCCATAACTGATTCTGCTTGCGAAAGATCAATACGTCCATTAAGGAATGCACGTTGGGTGTATTCGCCTGGTTCTGCCATCCGTGCGCCTACAGACAGACAAAGACTTAATATTTTTTTGGTCACTAAAACACCACCGTGACAGCTTATTTCAACAACATCTTCTCGTGTATAAGTTCGAGGCGCTCTAAAAACACTGACGAGTACCTCATCAACAACTTGTTTGTTCACAGGGTCAATAATATGACCGTAATGAACGGTGTGTGAATCGACTTGTTCAAGATCCCGAGAGAATATCTGATTCACGGTTTCTATGGCATCGACTCCACTTATTCTTAAAACATTGATGGCACTTTCTTGCAGTGCCGTTATAATTGCTACTATTGTATCTGTTATCATACGCATATTATAGGTAAAAAAAAGAGAATGCGCAATGAATTCTCTTTTTTAATCGTGTTTTAGGGATTCAAGTGTCTCGCGAACTTGCTCAACAGCGTTTTCCTGAATTTCAATGATTTCCGCTCCATTTGCATATGCAATTTCACGCAAATCAGTTGCGACTGCGGTAAAACGTGACGCACCAATCACAAGAAAGATATCATCTTCTCGTAAAGCATCAACTTTTTCATACGCACGTCGATAATTAGGTGCCGGATCGCCATATAAGACGGGTTTATTAAAAAGTTTATCTGCATATGCAAGTTCACTTTCATTGGGCATGGTCCCGTGTAACGCAATTGGTGTACTTCCAGCTTTCTCATGTAAGCCATCAATGTTCATCGTGATAATAGGAATCTTGTATTCCGCCAATGCAAAATGAGCATCATTGGGTTCCGCTTTTTGAATCATATAATACATTTCTGAAATTGTTTCGCAATATGTTTTCGGATTTTGTGTCGCAAAGCTACGATGCAAACGATCTCGAATCTCAGGTTGTTCCATAAACGTATTAATTCCGGATGCTTTACTAATTCCTGCACCTGTGAATGCTAAAATCATCAAACCACTCCTTTAAATTATTGTATCACGATATTGAATCAAGTAGTGAATCGATATCCCCCAATAAAGATTTCTTAAAATGTTCAATATCCACATCGAGTGCAACCTTAACATTTGGTGTTTTCCCAACCTGATACGCATGCGTATCCAAAATCGTTCGTCCTTTTTGTTCAGGGTCTGTCAGAACTTCGACGTTTACAGTCGGTCCGGTTACAAATTCAGGATGAAGTGCCGCAAAAACAGCGAGAGGGTCATGCAAGGCACATCCCCCCCACGTTGGATATGCATCTTTATAAGCGTCCAAATAATATTGAATAATTTGATAAAGTTCGGGCGCCGATGTTGTCCAATGGTTGATGTCTTCATGGGTAATAATTGCACGTGTCGTAACATCCAAACCAATCATCGTTATTGGGATTGAACTTCCCAAGACAATCTTGCTGCTTAAGTCATCTTGTGCAACATTTGCTTCCGCAAACTTGCTGACATTTCCAGGAACACTCAATGCACCACCCATTAAAACAAGATTATTAATTCCTGCCATCGCCTTAGGATTTCGTTCAATGGCTCTCGCCAAGTTTGTAAGTGGTCCCGATGATATGATTACAAGTTCTTTTCCATACTTCTTAGCTGACTCAATTAAAAAATCAACCGCATGGATTGAATTTTCAAGTATTGGAGATGGTGATAAGACAGCATTCCCAATTCCATTCTTGCCATGAAACTTAATGCCGCCGGCTAGATGTTCATAAGCCTCATCACTTCGCGCATGCGTACACCCACGATATACGGGAATTGTTTCGCACTTAAAATAGTAGAGTAAGTCCAACGTATTTTGTGTCGCTTGATCAACATCAATATTTCCATAAACTGTAGTAATACCAATTAACGATACATCCTTTTGCGCACACATATAGGCTATTGAAAAGGTATCATCAATCCCAGTATCCACATCTAAAATAACTTTCATAACTTCCCCTCTTTTCCCTTGATTACGGAATAGAGCACGTTAATTGACGTGCTTTAACGAATTCATGAATCCCTTCAATTGTTTCAGAGCGCTCAATCCATCGTCTGTATCCCTTTACCTCATTATTATCATACACAATTTCTACCGCTCCGGATAATAAGTACTCCGGTTTGTATTCTTTTTCCTTGGTTTCAGGATTTTCTTTTTCAATGTTTACCACATAAATTTGAGATTGAATCTTTTGATTATCGCTCTCACACAGATCAATTGGATTTAGATGATAGGAACGAATGGTCTCAGATTTTACAAGATTTTGGTAAAATGCATCTGCATTTTCATTCAAGACATCACCCAATACATTGATTGGAATCGATATATTTTGAACAAGTGAATCATCTTGATTAGTATGATCGTTAACTTGTGACTTTTGATAGACTAGAAGTCCCAGAACAATTAAAAATAATACGACTGCGATTTTCAGTAGACGTTGGTTCTTCCGATTAGACTGATCCAACACCTTTTGTCGTTCTTGTTTCATAGTTTCACCTCTAATGTTACGATATCATTATCATTTTATCGATATGAGAAATTACAATGAAAGATAGAAAAAGGACGCGTCAGCGTCCTTACTCGATGATATCAAGCAATTCTAAAATACGATTTAAATCTTCATCATCATCAAACGATATTGTTACTTTATTATTTGCAATATTAACGCGCGTTTGTAGACGTCGTTCAAATAATGATTGAGCATAATCATAATCTTTATTACGGATTTTCGGTTCAACAGGTTTAACATCTTCTTTATTAATGAGACGTTCTGCTTCACGAACAGACAACTTCTTACTTAAAATTTCTTCCGCAATGCGTTCAATTTCTTTTGGATCTTCAATTGTAACAAGTGGACGTACATGACCCATTGTTAATTTATTATCGCTCACCATCTCTTGTACAGATTTTGGAAGTCTAAGCAGACGCAACAAGTTTGTAATATGGCTGCGGGATTTACTTACACGTTTAGCAACTTCTTCTTGAGTTAGACCTAAACGATCAATTAAAGAACTGTAACCCATCGCTTCTTCAATTACATTTAAATCTTCACGCTGAACGTTTTCAATAATCGCAATTTCCATCATTTGTGAGTCATCAAAATCGACAACAATTGCAGCAATTTCTTCTATTTTCGCACGTTTTGTAGCACGTAAACGACGCTCTCCTGCGACAAGTTCGTAACCTTTATTGGTTTCACGAACTAATATCGGGGTAAACAAACCATGAGTTGAAATTGATTGTGATAATTCTTCTAATTTATCCTCGTCAAAATGACGACGTGGTTGGTATGGGTTTGTGCGAATATCTTTGACTTTAAGGCTTGTCTTAACGCCTGTAAACTCATCATTATTACCTTGTTGAATATCCTCAAGGACTGAAGACACATCATCACCAAAAATTGCACCCAGTCCACGACCTAAACGATTACTATCTTTCTCTGCCATTCGAGTCACTCCGTTTCTTATTATATGATAAGACTTCTTTCGCTAGAGATGCGTATGCTTTAGCGCCTTCCGATTTTAAATCATATTCGAAGATTGAGTTTCCACGAGAAGGAGCTTCTGACAACTTAACATTTCTAGGGATATTACTCTTATAGACACGTTCTTTAAAATATTTACGAACTTCTTGTTGAACCTCAACACTCAAACGAGTACGGACATCAAACATCGTAAGTAAAACGCCTTCTATTTTTAAATCTGGATTAAACAGCTTTTGCACCAGTCGAATTGTGGATAACAATTGCGTTAATCCTTCAAGTGCATAATACTCACATTGGACCGGTATAATAACCGAATCTGCAGCTGTTAGAGCATTCGTATTTAACAAACCTAATGATGGCGGACAATCGATGATGATGTAATCATAGTCATCCTTTGCTTTTATTAATTTATTCTTTAAAAGACGTTCGCGACCAATCTTAAACTCTACCATTTCGAGATCTGCACCCGCAAGGTCAATTGTTGCGGGAATTAAATCCATTGGAGGCGTGTTTAGAGACATCTTAATGTCACTTACTTCTTTTTCAGAAAGAATTAAATCATAGGTACTGTCTTTGATGGCCATTCTATTTGCACCTACACCTTGAGATGCATTTCCTTGGGGGTCAAGGTCTACTAATAGAACTTTTTGGCCTAAGTAGGCTAAACCAGCAGATAAATTAATACTTGTCGTTGTTTTACCAACGCCACCTTTTTGATTCGCTACAGCAATTATTTTCCCCATTGACTCACATCCTTTGTTATATTCTTAAGTTATTTAGGGAAGCGTATCGTGATGACGACCTCATCATTCGTTTCTTCCATATCATGTTTTACCGTAATTCCTGTTTTTTCGATCATACCAATCGATTGTTTGATTGTATTGATTCCAATCTTGATGTGTTGAGAAATACCACGTGTTACAGCTTTTTTCTTTCGTGGTTTGTTAATGAGGGTTTCGGTCTCTTTAACGTTCAACTTTTTATTAAGGATTTCGTCTAAAACTTCTTCAGTTTTTTCCTTTTCAACGCTTAATAACGCGCGCGCATGACGCTCCGTAATTTTACGTTCGCCAAGGGCTTCGAGTACGGGTTCTGGCAATTCAAGCAAACGGATTTTATTCGCGATTGCGGATTGCGATTTTCCTACTTTTGTTGCAAGTTCCTTTTGAGTTATTTTTTGAATTCGCAAAATATCGCGATACGCTTTCGCTTCTTCCAAAACACTTAAATCTTCGCGTTGGATGTTCTCGATAAGCGCTAATGTCGCACTTTTATCATCATCAATATTACTAATGATGCATGGTACTTCAGTAAATCCAAACATTCGCATTGCTCGATATCGACGTTCTCCGGCAATAATTTCATATTCATCTGTCTCGTCAACTTCACGAACAACAATCGGTTGAAGAAGGCCATTTTCACTAATCGATTGTCCTAATTCCAACAAACTCTCATCATTAAAAGTTAGCCGAGGCTGATTACGGTTAGGTTTAATTTTTTCAATAGCTATTTCTCTACGATCAATCATGATTCCTCCCAGACAGTGGTGTCTTTTTAATTTTAGCATAACTTCTTGGATACTTCTTCGAAGCGGACTTCACTTTTGTAATCTCTAAATTATAGCGGTCACCCATGATATCATCACTGAATTTATGTGTCTGCGTAAGTTCGCCACCAAGGATTTTAATCGCTTTGAGGGAGTCTTCATACTCCTCAATTCCTTTAGATCCTTTCATCGCTAAAAATACACCGCCTACCTTCACGAAAGGCAGACATAACTCACTTAGAATATCAAGATATGCAACAGCCCGAGCCGTCGCAACATCAAATGATTCACGAAGTTCTCCGATAACATCTTCTGCTCGACCATTAATTACAGTTGTATTTTTTAATCCACATTCAAGTACAACACGTTCTAAAAAATTTGTTCGTTTTGTTGTGGGTTCAATACAGGTCACCGTGATATCCGGACGGGCAATGGCAAGAACAATTCCTGGAAAACCTGCACCACTTCCTATATCAGCAATCCGACTGTTTTCTTTTATTAATGGTGAAATAAGTAATGAATCGTAGAAATGCTTTAAAAATATGCCTTCATCATCATCGATACCGGTTAAATTTAAGACTTTATTCACTTCTTGAATAAGATTCTTGTACGATAAAAATTGTTGTTTCATCTCTTCTGAAACAACAATTCCCAACGCTTCAATTTTACTAATAAATTCTAAAAAATTCATGAAGCCTCCAATTGCAATGCATCTTTTATTAACACATTTTTATCATATTTGATTCTTATGATTAGAATCGAAACTACGTTGTAATTATAGCGTATTTATAAGATTTCCACAACAAATCATCGTGACAAATATTTGGTCTAAAATGCATAAAAGACAGTATATACTGCCTTTTATGTGCTAATTAACAATTCTATTTTTATGCCTTTTCGGTAATAATACACAAACTCCCATTAATATCAGGATTATTCCCCATTTATTACTGTGTTTTTGTTTTCCGGTCTTAGGAAGAACGCCATCTGTGTCCTTGTTTATTACCCGGGCAATCGTTTTCTCATCAAACTTTTGTTTAATGGTACTGTAATGACTTTTGATTGCATGACTCTCTTCGGTCTTTTCTTTTGGAGTATGTGTGGTTTTTATACTTTTATCTCTCACCAAATTTGATGATTGTTGTTCTGTTGTTATTTTTGAAACGCCTTCTTTTTGTTGGATAATTGGATTTGACATGATTATTTCATAATATTCAAGTGGTTCAATCACGTTGGGACTGTCTGGTTGCCTACGTAGCAATGCGTCTAATATATTATTTGTTTCACGTTCGTGCTGTTTCCGATTTTCAATATCTTGAAGTAAAATCCGCTCCAATTCCACACGTTTTTTTGTTTCAATGATACTCAAAAACTTCGATGCCGCATCCCTTTCAGTGTGGTCGAATGCATGTTCAGGAACTTCCTCTCCTTCTAAATAAGGTGGAAGGATATCCCCTTTTATAGGTTCTCCTTCAACATCTACCATACTAAAAATCTGCTGATTATCATTAAACACTCCAACTTCTATTATTGGATTAAGATTTTCATGTAAGGCTGTTTCTTGTAGTTCAATTGGAAATCCATCAAAATGATTCTCTAAAATTATGGGGTTGAGGTGTGCCTCATATTCCTTCGTACTGAGTTCGTAAGCAATGCGATTTTTCCGATCTTGCTCTAAAACATCTTCTAAATATTTTTGCTTCATCCTTTCCTTCTGCATAATGGCTTCCATTCCACTGATGTATTCGTGATTTTGAACGTCTTCGATACCATATCCATCAAGAAATACCGGATCGGGTCGTAAACGATTTTTAGGTTCATCGAGAGTATCGTGAATAACAAAACCGTCTACCGATAGCATGACCTCACGATCAGGTTCTATTGAAGGCTTCGGAGTTTCATGAATGATAAATCCATCCACACCCAACAGTTCGTTCAAATCAATTTTGCCTGTTGCACGAGGCGGACTTAATATTTCTACTTGGATATCCAAATCGTCATCTCTTTTCGGCTTATATGCCTTCTGAATGTCAATCTGAAGCGGCTGAATCACCCGATCGATATAAATTTTCAAATCATTTGCGACACTTACAAACCCATCATCAACGGAGAATGTCGTTTCTTTACGAGGATTTACCTTGAAGGTTACTTCCGACTGATTAAAGGCGACGGTTTTTTTGAACTCGGTGGCTTGATTTCCTTCAAAGAGGTGAATATCAATCGTATCTGTTTCCTTGGCTCCTGGATAGGCCAATATATTAGGTCCCCACTCCACATTAAATGTTTTGTCAATGAATCGCTCGACTGCAATTTCAGAAATTTCTTTTAACCGATCTTCTCTGATATTAAGTTCTACGCTTGCATCATTCAAATTGTATCGTTTCATTCGAGTAAATGTATTCAAGTCTTCATGTCTAATATTCTCAAATACCACATTCCCGTCTTTAACAATACCTGTTAATTCTTTTTGGTTATCAGTAATAAAAACGACTTCTCCCGTAAGACCACTTGTATTATGGCCTTTTAAAGGAATTTCTTTCGTAATATCTTGACGAATACGAAATTCAAATTCGTTTTCATTGATTACCTTTTTTTCAATTTTTACCCTATCATCACCATCGGTAATAATATCAAATGTATAAGGTCGATTCTTATCGTCATACTTGGTTGTAATAAACGAATAATGTTGACTTGAAGAACGTGTGTAAAATGTAGTGCGATGACTTTTCGATTGCTCACCATTTTTTGTTAACACAAAAGGAAGCGATCGCACACCATTGATGGGTCCATCCCGGACCACCGAGAATTTAATTGTTTGATTTTTAATTCGCACAATATTAATGATATTTTGATTCTGAATCACTCTATATTCAAGAGCATCTGGCGTTTCTTTATCAATTTTAAAGTCATAAACTTTATGATAAAGATTGCCTCCATCAGCATTAAAGTTGAATGCATCTTGAACGACTAGATTATCAATCGTAATTGACTTTATATCTTTTGTAAGATTTGTAATCTTACCAATTTCAATGGAGGTATCATCATTAAACTCCTCTTGCATTGTTAAGGAGATGGGCTGATCACCGCTCTCCATCCCGAACCAATTAATTGTGTAAGTTTTAGAACCTGATACACAGGTATTAGCACGATGACAAAGACCGCGTAGCATTACATCAGTTCCTTGATTTAGATTTTGAAAATCAAAACCTACTTCCGCAGAAACATGTTCTGTTCGAAAAATACCAAAAAGTAAAATAAACATTACAAATATACCAATTTTTCGTATCATTAAATCCCCCTCCACATTTAATAGCGTTTTAAATTTTTACATATACATCCTTGGATTGTAAAGAGGTCTTTCGATTTACAACAAAGTGTTGTCTACTCAATAAGAAATCATAAAAGTAAAAGTGGTGCGGTTGAGATTTGATAAAAGAAAAGCCAACCCTACTGGATTGGCTTTAAGTAATTATTAGCTGTTTTACGGGCCTTTTCTGCAATTCGAACCACACTCAGTGTTTGTTCTAAATACAGATCTCGAAGTTCAAAATCTTGTGTTCGAATCGCACGCTCAAATACTTCCACTTGATATGCAAGCCTTGGAAGATCTTGAATGTTAATCATCTCTTTTGAATCTTTCGTTACAATACTTACAGACTCAATGCTGCTGACACTTTCAGGAATATAAATATAGCCCTTTTCCCCTTGGATTTGTCCAAAGTTTTGAGAAAAACTATCCTTAGCACCAACACACTCTACGATCATGGTCGGATATTTCATAATTAGAACACCAGAAGTATCAATACCATTAGAATGTTTATTTGCATAATATTTTACTTCATCGGGCATTCCAAAAATCCCAACAACAAAATGAATATTATATATATTGATATCCGCTAAGGCACCTCCAGAAAAATGAGGGTTGAAGACATTGGGTGTTTCACCTGCTAAGAGTGCATCATATCGGCTTGAATATTGACTGAAATTACACTGAACAAGCTTAATATCACCAATAACTTCTAAATTTGATTTGATAAATTGATAGTGCGGTAAATGAATATTGCAAATTGCTTCAAAGAGGAATAAATGATGCTCTTGTGCATAACGAATCAATCGTTGCGCACGTTCCTCTGTTTCAACAAAAGGTTTTTCTACAATGACATGTTTCCCGGCTTTTAACGCAGCATATGCTTGTTCATAGTGAAGACTGTTGGGTGAAGCAATATAAATCGTATCCACCAACGGATCTGAAAATAAGCCCTCAAGTGTCGTGTGTGTTTGTGTAATCCCAAAACGCTTCGCTAAAGCATCCGCTCTGCCTTGCGTGCGGGAATAAACCGCTTTAAATGACACACCCAATATATCTTGTGATGACTTAATAAATTCTTCAACAATAATTCCTGTACCAATTGTTCCAATATTCATGTTTTCCACCCTATCCTTTGTGTTTGAGTACCATAGCAAGAATTGCAATATCTGCTGGATTAACACCTGAAATACGCGATGCTTGACCCATTGTAATCGGTCTTACAGCAGTCAGTTTTTGACGCCCCTCAATTGATAAGTTTTCAATAGAATCATAGTTAATATCTTCCGGTAATTTAATATTCTCCATCGAACGAAGCTTTTCTGCTTCTTTCATGGCTTTCTTAATATAACCTTCATACTTGATTTCTACTTGGATTTGGAATGCTAAGTCTTTGCGGACTTCCATGTCCAACAGTTCTAATACCTCTAACAATTCAATACCCGGTCTTTTAACCGCGTCGTAAATTGTTAAATCATGTGCTTGAAATGGTGAATCCTTTTCAGCAAAATATGCTTCAAATTCCGGACTATGCGGTAATTTGATGGTTTTACTTGCTTCAATGAATTCATCAATAATTTGAATATCTAACTCTATTTTCTCATAATCTTCGTCACTTAACAATCCAATCTCATGACCAAAGTGAGATAATCGTCGGTATGCATTATCATGACGCAATAAGAGACGATACTCTGCTCGTGAGGTTAAGAGACGATACGGCTCTAATGTTCCTTTAGTTACAAGATCATCGAGCATTACACCAATATAAGCCTCATCGCGTTTAAGAATAAGGGGTTCTTTCCCTTGATTTTTAAGTGCTGCATTAATCCCTGCCATCAGACCTTGACCGGCTGCTTCTTCATAACCTGAAGTACCGTTAATTTGCCCGGCAGTAAATAAGTTTTCCACAGTCATGATTTCAAGTGATGGTTTTAACTGAATTGGATCAATTGCATCATATTCGATAGCATAACCATAGCGTTGAACGCGACAGTTTTCTAATCCAGGAACGGTTCGAATCATTGCGTCTTGAACCTCTTCTGGTAATGATGAAGACAGCCCTTGAACATAAGTTGTATCCAACTCTGCGGATTCTGGCTCTAAAAAGATTTGGTGACGATTTTTATCTGCAAAGCGGACAATTTTGTCTTCGATTGATGGACAATAACGTGCACCGACCCCTTCAACAACACCTGAGTACATGCTTGATTTTTCAAGATTAGCCTCAATTAGATCGTGAGTTGTAGGATTTGTATAGGTTAAATAACAAGGATATTGTTCCTTAATTACATCTTCCTTCTGAGTACTATTGGAGAAGTAATACGGCTCATCATCCCCAGGCTGAATGGTTGTCTTACTAAAATCAATACTATCTGTATAAACACGTGCTGGCGTTCCTGTTTTAAGACGGAACGTCTTCAACCCTAAAGCACGTAATGATTCTGATAGGCTATTTGTTGTGGGATCGCCATCAGGTCCACTTACGGTAACCGTTGAGGACAGTAAAATTTTTGAACTCATATACGTTCCACTGGTAATAATTACAGCCTTAGCCGCTACAAACTCATCACCTTTACAACGAACACCGGTGACAATGCCGTTTTCAGCAACAACACCTTCTACCATTTTTTGAACAATTTCAATTCCAGGTTCCGCAAGAACAGCATCACGCATCGCACGCGAATACGCTAATTTATCCGACTGAACACGCAAGCATTGAACACCCGGTCCCTTACTTGAATTTAATATCCGAAACTGCAAGGCTGTCTTATCCGCAATTTCCCCCATAACACCGCCAAGTGCTTCAATTTCACGAACAACAATCCCTTTTGCAGGTCCACCAATTGATGGATTGCAAGGCATTGATGCAATTTTATCTACATTTAACGTAAAGAGTGCAGTTCTTTGCCCCATTCTGGCTGAAGCAACTGCTGCTTCAACACCGGCATGACCGCCTCCTACTACTATAACATCATACATATAAAAGCCTCCGTTGGTATTTTATCACAATTATACAACATTCGAGTTGATAATGATTTAAGTTCACTTATTTATTCAAACTTGACACATACGTCATGATGTAATACTGTATTAATGTAAGTGGTACAGATAGGAGGTATCTATGTTTACAATTAACACACGAAACGCAACACCAATATTTGAGCAGATTATTCAACAAGTTGGAAAGTTTATCGCAATGGGGATACTCCAACCACATGAACAACTTCCAACCGTACGTTCCCTCGCCAAAGATCTCGGTGTCAATCCCAATACCGTTTCAAAGGCATATCACGAATGTGAAATGAATGGACTTATTTACTCAATTCCTGGTAAGGGATCTTTTGTAAGCGAGCATGAAAAAGGTGTCAGTAATCTCGTTAGTGATGCCTATCAAGAACTCACCCTGATCTATCACAAATTACTTGAACTCGGAGAAACACAAGAAACGATATTCAATCTATTAAAGGAGTCACATAATGATACGATTCACTAATGTAAATAAAAAATTTGATAACAAAATTGTTCTCGAAGATATTAATATTACGTTTGAAGAAGGTTCAATTATTGGCCTTGTTGGTAAAAATGGTTCCGGAAAGTCGACACTATTACGCCTTATCAGTGGGGTCCTTCATGCCGATGCTGGTGTTGTTTTAATTAATGATCAACGCGTCTACGATAACCCTGAAACCAAAAAAGACGTATTCTTTGTTGGGGATGATCCTTTCTTCTTTAGTCAATCTACGATTAAAGACATGCAACAGTTTTACAAAGTATTCTATAAATCGTTTGATGACCATTACTACCAAGATCTTCTTGAGTTGTTTGGTTTGGATGAAAATCGAAAAATCAATGCACTATCAAAAGGAATGAAACGACAAGTTTCCCTTTTACTTGCTTTGGCATCAAAACCAAAAATATTACTTCTTGATGAAGCTTTCGATGGTCTTGATCCGATCATGCGGTTTCGAATTAAGCAGTTTCTTGGGGAAATGATCATCGATCATAACGCTACCGTTATTATTTCATCCCATAACTTAAGAGAACTTGAAGATATTTGCGATACAGTTGCGATTATCGATGAAAACAATATCATGATGAATCAATCAACCAATGATTTTGGATCAATTTATCATCGCTATCAAATAGCTTTTGAATCTGAAATGAAACGTTCGGACTTTGATTTTATGAATCCTTTAAATATAACAGGTTCAGCACGTATTTTCTCAATTATTATCAAGGGAAACCGTGAAACAATTGAAAAAGAACTCAATTCAATGAATCCCTTACTCGTCGAACATAATGACGTGACCCTTGAAGAGATATTTATTTATGAAATGGAGAACAAGAATCATGAAAACATTGATTAATTCACGAATCAATTTTGATTATTTAAAGTTTAACTTTAAAAAATATAAAGGTTTACTGTTATTCTATACAATACTTCTAATGACTTCGTTTCCAATACCCACTTTAATCCGTTGGATCCAAACTCGAGATCAGCAGAATTTTGAGAATTACTCAAATGCTTCTGTGTATGTACCAATCATCATCACAATATTTTTATCCATCGTTACCCCAATGATTCTCTTCAATTACTTGAGTAGTAAGAAATCTGTCGATGTATTTCACTCACTACCGATAAAACGGAGTGATTTATTTCTTACAAACTATGTTGCATCCCTTCTTATTATCTTTATACCGTTCACCATCGCCTATTTTTCAGGCTATGCCCTTAATAATCTCTTATTTAATATTTCTTTAAAATGGTATCATATTGAGACTTACTTCCAATTACTCGCAATTTTCTTTGCAACCACAACACCGGTTATGTTTGTTTTGATGAACACGGGTACACTCTCAGATGCATTAATCTATACCGTGATTATCTTTATTGCGCCATTTTTAGCTTTTGGTGCTTTAGAATTGTTTGCATCCACTTTTGTAATTGGATATACCTCGATGCGCATGGATTCATTGGCCTTTCTATCACCGCCGATTTCCGTACTATTTGGACTAAGAACTACGAATTCACCTTATGATATGGGTCTTTACGCATCATATTGGTTAATTCTTGGGCTTATACTGCTGTCTGTGTCGCTTGTGATTCATGATGCACGTAAATCTGAAAAAAGTGAGACGCCATTTATTAATAATTGGTTTTTCCCTTTAATCATCTATCTCTTCACAGGCATTGTTTTGATATTTTTACTTCCAATCTTTGCCATGGGAACGCGAACCCTTACTGTAGGTTCGGTTGTGATGCCCATTTTAATCGCTTTATTACTTTTTACGCTTTTAAACATTATCAAAAATCGTTCTCTAAAAAACATGACAGAAATCCTGAAGAACTATACAATCTTTGCGGTGGTATTAATGATATTCTGTACAATCTTATATGTAACCAACGGGCTGGGTTATACATATTATATTCCGAAGATTGATAAAATTGAGTCGGTTACGATAACTTCTCAAGGGGAATTTTCGGGAATCGAAGATGAAGACTTCCTCATAAATGCTGGAAACTATCTTTTTCAAAAAAATCTTCATATTACCCGTGAACAACCCGAATTACTCCAACTTACAAATACATTCCATTACTCAATCGTTAGCCAATTGAAAGAAAATGAAGGCTTAGTAAGTTCAAATCTTGAGTATACTTCAGAATATACGCCCATATACATCGAGTACAAACTCAAAAGCGGAAGTAAAATTAAGCGCCGTTTTAATGTAAAGGATGAGTTATTAAAACCACTCTATCCTGCAGTTGTAAATCCTGATACTTTAAAAGATACAAACATCCTCTTCAATGAAGAAAAGCAAATCAATCAAATTTATATCTTCAATAATACCCTAACCAAGGGATATCGATTTACAGGTTCACGAAGCGAACTCATCGAAACATATAAAGATGACCTTCAAAATGCTGAACTACAACCCAATGGCGATACATTAAACTTTGTCCTTGCCTATAAACTAAAAGATCGTGACTATATGAACGATTACCTGTTAAACATCGATAATCGTCATCCTAAAACAACAGAGTACATCAAAAACAACTTAAAACCAATCGATAACATCAATACTGAAGGGATGATTTATCGTGCGGAGAATGAGGATTCTGTATTCGCGAAAGGAATCAGTGCATCTTCATCAATCTATGTCAGTGACAATGTAAGTAATCATGATTCGGATTTTGTTTCTTCAAGCGAATTAGAGTTACTTAAAGACAAAGTATCTTCATTTGTAATTTCGGATCGACCTCATGATATTTATCGAGTTAATGTTGAAGTTACAGATCTTAATATTTATTTTGAATACTACCTCTCTGTTAAAAAAGATTCATAGAGTTCTACATAAAAAAAGACACGTATCGATACGTGTCTTTCTTATTTTTTTGGTAATGCTTCTACACTCTTTAAGATAATGCGATTTAACGAATCATCGAAATCAACATCAAGTATGTATCCCAGTCCATTGGGTGCATGAATTGCTCTAAAGTCTAGGAATGGTCTGTTTTCTAAGAAAATTAACAGTGTTTTAATAACACCTGAATGACAAACAATTGTTGAAGATTCCACACTGTTTGCTTTCATATCTTTTAGAATGCATTCCAACTTAGAGATGATTCGGTAGCTAAATTCAGTTAACGTCTCTCCATGAGCAATACGTTTATTAATAAGGAATCCATCAAAATAATTTTCGGATACGTCATCCCCATGTACATCTTCATAATCACCAAAATAGATCTCGCGTAATTCTTTACTTGATTCATAGATTGGTGTCTCTTTACCGTAAAGAATTTCAAACGTATCAATCGTACGTGTTAAATCAGATGTATAATAACGCTCTGTTTGTGGATACGCGTACTCCAATTTATATTGTTTTAGGTCTTCAATTCCTTGTTTCGATAAGTGAACATCAGACCAACCTGAATACGTTCCTTCTTCATTAGAAGTCGTATAACCATGTCTTACTAATACAATTTTCATAAAGCACCCTCTTTTCTATACAATACCTATCTTAACGCAATAGCGTTCCGTTTGCGACATCACCACCGGTTACAAGTCTTACTTTGTCGCCTTCTTCAGCTGTAAGAATCATACCATTTGACATTATACCGCGTAGTTTAACGGGTTTGAGGTTTGCAACGAGAACAACTTTATGATTGAGGAGTTCTTCTTCCGTAAAGAAATCTACAAGGCTGCTTACTACAGTTACTTCTTTGCTTCCTAAATCAACTTGTAAGACATAGAGTTTATCTGCTTTAGGATGTTTTTCGACTTTTACGATTGTCCCCGTACGAAGTTCTACATCTTGAAATTGATCAAATGTTATTTCTTTTGTTTCTTCTTCAACAACGTTTGTTTCTACCACAGGTTCTACCTCCTTTTCTAATAACTCAAGTGTTTCTTTCACATCTAAACGATTAAAGATGATGTCTGTTTTTGAAACAACAGGTTTATTAAGTTCAAAGAGTCCAAACACCTTCGCACTTTCAAACGTTGTATGTTCTGTTTGTAATTGTGCAAGAATGCGTTGGGATGTATCTGGGATAAATGATTCAAGGGCGATACCACCAATACGAATCAATTCCGTTAGATTATAAAGTACTGTTTGAAGGCGATCTTGTTTCGTTTCATCTTTCGCAAGAACCCAAGGTTGTGTATCATCAATATACTTATTCCCTTTTCTAAATAAGGAAACAATCTCAGAAATTGCATCCGCTACATGAAGCGTATCCATCTTCGCTTCAACATTTGGAATAAGATTTTTACATGCATCAATCAATTCATCATCGATTGCTTCATGCACATGATTAACAGTCAATACGCCGTCAAAGTATTTATTGGTCATTGAAATGGTACGGTTAACCAGATTCCCAATAATATTCGCAAGGTCTGTATTAATACGTTCAATCATCAATTCATATGTGAGGTGACCATCACGTTCAAAAGGCATTTCATGAAGCATAATGTATCGAACTGGATCAACACCTAAGACGGATGTTAGATCATCAACATAAAGTGCATTCCCTTTTGATTTACTCATCTTGCTGTCGCCAGTAAGTAACCATGGGTGTCCGAAAATTTGTTTTGGTAACTCAATATCAAGGGCCATTAATAGAATTGGCCAATAAATTGTATGGAAACGTAAAATATCCTTACCAATTAAATGCACGTCAGCTGGCCAGAACTCATCAAAAAGTGGCCCATTATTCCCATCAACATCATATCCTAAACCCGTGATATAGTTAATCAGTGCATCAATCCAAACATACACAACATGTTCAGGATCAAAATCTACAGGAATTCCCCATTTGAAACTTGTTCGTGAAACCGCAAGATCATAGAGATCTTCTTTAAGGAAGTTTTGAAGCATTTCATTTTTTCGTGATTCAGGTTGAATAAATGATGGATTATCCTTGATGTATTGTACAAGGCGATCTTGATAGTTACTCATTTTAAAGAAGTAGCAAGATTCTTGTTGGCGTACAACCTTCGCACCACACTCTGGACATGTTTCATCTTCTACCTGTGAATCTGAATAAAAGGATTCGCATGACTTACAGTACCATCCTTCATAATTTCCTTTATATAAATCCCCTTGATCAAAGAGTTTCTTAAAAACCTTTTGAACTTGTGTTTTATGATAGTCGTCTGTTGTTCGAATAAAATAATCATATTGAACATTCATCAGATCAAATAAACCGCGAATCACACTCGAAATATTATCGACATATGCTTTCGGTAACATGTTATGTGCTTTCGCATTATCTTCTATTTTTTGACCGTGTTCATCCGTTCCTGTTTGGAAACGAACATTATAACCTTGAGCACGTTTAAATCGTGCAATACTATCTGCTAGCACAATCTCATAAATGTTACCAATATGAGGTTTTGCTGATGTATAAGCAATAGCGGTTGTTATATAGTAATTTTTATTGTTTTTCATTTGATTTCCTCCGCTAGAATTTCCCCTTAATTATAGCCTATTTATGTAAGCTCTACAATAAGACAAAACCTCGTACTTTTCACAATACGAGGTTTTTAAATATAAAACTAATGTTTCTTTTTCAATAATAAAATAACACCCAAACCAAACAGTACCGTTCCCGGAATCAATCGAACTTGATTTCCAACGCCTGTTTTGGGGAGAACCTCATGATTCACAGTATGATGATTCGGTTTTTCATCTGGTAGGATTGGTTCTTTATTCGGTGTATTCTTTGAGGGATTTTCGTTCCGAATGTTAGACACATCTTCTTGACATTTATTAAATATTTCCAGTCCATCTTCACTATAGGAAACTTGGTAACCTTTAGGGGGATCAATTTCATAAACACGATAGTCATATGCATTGCCTTGTTCATCGGTCTCATCTAAATGTTTCCATGTATAGGTGCTTTGACCACTCTCTAAAGTAATTGGGTCACCCATTGGTTCATTGTTTCTTAAGAGTTGAAGATGAATCGTTGGTACCGTTTCAGGCGCATTGATCCAATGCTTTGTCACGGTTACATCACGTTTAGGTGATGTGTAGGTATTACGGAAGGTCCATGCATCAATACGTTCTGATACAAAGGCATCAGGTACGGAAGTTTCTTCAAGGTGATACGTAAACGCATTTCCTTTAAGATCCTTTGCGTCTACAAGCCATTTATAATTTGTATCGTTGTATGAAAGCTTTACCACATCATAGACCTTTTCGTTTTGATACAACGTAAAGGTTGCTTCTGCCTGGATCTTTTCGCCCCCCACCCATTGCTTATTTAACGTAATTTCCTGAACAGGGGGATGATATGTGTTAATTACTGTTAAGCGATCGACACCATACCGCATTGTGTAATCTTCAGGAAGGTTTCTTTGCTTTACAAAATACTCGATGTTTTTTCCTTCATGTGTTTGCACAGGTACATCCCATGATACATGTGACATGCCAGTTACCAAGGTTTTAGATTCATCAATACGTGTTTCTACACCATCGACAACTTGATAGAGATCAAAAATAACCGTTGGCTTTTCATCCGGTCCATGTTCCCAATATAAGTAAGCGTTAATGGTTCGAACTTCAGGTTGAAAGTGATTTGTTATGATGGCGCCTGTTTCATCAAGTGCTTGGATATATCCTTCAGGTTCGTTGATTTCACGAACACGATAGTTAATTATATTTCCGTCTTTGTCAAATTCATCAAGATCGGTCCACGTATAGGTTGTCTCGCCGTGATGAAGAATGATTGGATTGCCTACAGTTTCACCGTTTTTTAGAAGCTGAACTTCAATTTCAGGTTTAATTTCTGGACCACCATCCCATATTTTTGTCATGGTGAATGTTGTTTTAGGGGAATGATAGTGATTCACGATCGTGAAGGCATCGATGCGCTCAGCGGTATAGTGGTGTTCTTGAAGCAGACCCTCTTGATCGCCTTCTTCAACCCAGTATGTATAAAGATTTCCATTTTTATCTGTTTTTTCTAAATCAGTAAATATGGCTTTTGTTTGTCCATTTGTTAAGCTAAGCGTTTTGAATCTACACGTTCAGGATTTGTCACACTTTGACGATAAAGAATCATTTCAATCTCTGGTTTCTCGAGAGGACCGCCATCCCATATTTTAGTTGCAATGATGGGATCGGTAATACGCGGTTGGCGGTATTCATTTTTAATAACAAGCGGGTCCTCGGATGGAATGTTTACGTAATCGTGTGCCCCTTGCGTTTCAATTGCTCTGTATGTTATCGGTAATCCATTACGATCATTAATAGGCTGTTCTTTAAATGTAATGCTGGTCGTCCCTGTTTCAATTTTTTGTCGCGCTACTTCATGACCATCCGCAAGCAGTGCTACTTCGATAGTTGGTTTAATATCCGGTCCACCAATCCATTCTTTTGTAACGATGATATCTCGCGTAGGACTTACATAGGTATTGGTAATGGTAGATCCATCAAGGTTCATTTTATAATTCTCCGGAACATTGATTTCATCGATATGGTATTTAAACGTATTGCCTGAGTCGTCTGTCTCAGGTAGATCATTCCATGTATACGATGTTTCTCCTGATTCTAAATCAATACGATCATAAGGTTGATCATTTTGGTAAAGTTGGAGTGTGATGGTCGGTTTAACGATAGGACCGCCGTCCCAAATTTTTGATGCCGTATAACTTCGTTTTGGAGTTATGTAAGTATTTGTAATCTTATTTCCCTCTACGGATGATTCAAAATGATCTGGAACATTCGGTTCATAGGGCTCATACACATATTCATTACCTGCCTCATCAAATCGTGGGAGATCTGTAAACTCAATCTTTGTATTCCCTTTCTCAAGGACTTTTGGTATGTTAAGGGGTGTTCCATTTTGTTTTAAATCAATCAGAACATCCGTATGTCGAGACGTCCCACCAACCCAAATCTTTTCGACCTCATAAGATGTTTTATTCTCAACATCGTTTGTGAAATGAAGGGTATGATCACGACCTTGATACGTTATTTCAAAGGATTGTTGTGGGGTTCTTGGACTATATCCTTCTAGTGTTTTTTCTTCAACACGATAGGAGCCTAGCGGTAAATCGGTGAGTGTTTTATGCTCGCCCGCTTTTAACCGAATTTCATCAATTTTGTAGTCTTGATTAAAGACTTCAAAAATAAAAATATCATCAGGATATATTGTTTTTGAGCCCTGTTTAACGGTCTTATCAATTGTGATAGTTCCTAATTGTTTCTGATAAAGTTTAACCACAACCTCATACGATTCCGGTTGATTCTGAATGTTTAAACGCGATACAGGTTTACGCTCACCATTTACATACTCATAATATTCGTAGACAACATCATAATCCTTAAGATTATGTGCTTCGTCTTTCACATTGAGTGCCTCAATCCGAACATCATACGCTCCATAATCTGTAAAGGACCATGACGTCGTGCTTTCATTCATTGCACTAACATGATGAAGTTTCTGTTCATCATGATCCGATTTAAAGACGACATTCGCTTGATAATCTGTTTTTAAATCCCGTGATTTATCCGCTTTATAGACTTCTGTTTTAAGGCGAACGGGTGTTGGTTTAGCCTGTGGAACTGTAATCTCTTTTTTAACGGTTTGATTATTGATGTCTGTATACGTAATGGTTGTTGTTTTGTTTAGTTCAAAGAAGTTGTGCTCATTTATATTTGCCAATGGATTTGTTTTGACTTCATAGTGATAGCCAAAGTGTTGGATATCACTATCGTAATCATACAGTCCTAGACTTCGAACATTAAAACGTTTTTGGTTTGAATCATACATTGGTAAGAGTGCATCATCCAAACGTGACATATCAACATCAAAAGCATCGCTCATTGGGTCATCAATATGAATATCCTTCGCCGCAGAAAAAATATTGTTTGAAATTTCCTTAAAGATATCATCCAGATTATCACGGCTTGATGTAGCATCATAATAATTTCCTTTACTGATACGCTTCAATATTTCGGTTCCCTTATCATCGGTATCAAATCCAATTGAGTATAAATGGATTTGTTCTTGATGAATTTGATTGGATTCGACAATGGATGCGTCTGCTGAAGACATATAGACAAAATAATTCTTATTTCCATGTGATAGTACATCGCCAAGTTGATCCAAATAATACTCATTACCCGTTCCGTAAACCGGAGCGCTATAATCAAAATGATCGGTATTCGGTAATGATTTAAATCGATATCCGGGAATCGCATAGTTCCCCGAACTTGGAATTCCCGTATCAAAAGGACGTTGTTGTCCATTATAGCGTTTTTGAACCATAACATTTCCCTCAAAACCAAGTAATTCTTGATTTACTTTTGCCTTGAGTGGATATCGATAAGTGGGTTGCCCATCTGATAACAAGATTATTGTTTTATTTGGCGCCGTACTCTGATTTAATAATGTTTTCGCTTCATGAAGTGCCCCTTGCGTAAAGGTCCCTCCTTCGGCTTTAAGATTATTAATTTCATCAATTAAATGCGTTGCATCATTTTTGGTATGAAATGAATTTGTTTTTACCCGTGTTCCATAGGATACAAGGGCAATTCGAGCGGTGTCATCTCTTTCAAAAATTTCATTCACAAAACGAATCGCTTCACGTTTAGCCTTTGATATCCGATCAATTCCTTGTGGATTTTTTTGTGGATCCATACTTCCGGATGTATCAAGTACCAAAACGATGTCTGATGGTTCCCGCTTTACGCGTCCATATACATCAATCGATATTTCCCAACGATTAATCGTGTTGGGAATTGGTTTCGCTGTTTTAAATACGCGAACCGAACCTTCTTGCATATCATCTATTTGTACTGAATTTGTTATTGTTTTAACACTTGTAGAAGGATGTCCTTCCGCAGATACAAAAGATGTACTTACTGATAATAATACCATTGTGATTAACACGGTTGTTAATCCGCTTTTAATGATTCTCGTTCTCATTTTTTTCCTCCTTACAAGTATCATTTAAAAGTGATTTTTAATCACAACGTTGATAATATTTGTTTTCACATATTTAGTCAATTATTTTTGTCATAAAATGTCCACTTTTTTTACCATCTTGGTAATAATTTATCCAAAAGGGCGTATTATTCACCATATTAATTCAAGAAAGGACAGATTTTATATGGAAATTTCACACTCTCTGAATAGATATTGCAAATTAGAGATATAAATGCTATATTCATTGAGGTGAAGGAGTAATTATGTCGAATATATTAGGTCAAAGACTGAAGGCACGTCGAAAAGAACTACGTATTTCTCAACAGGAACTTGCTGTTGCTGTAGGGTATACATCACGTTCTACAATTGCCAAAATTGAAGCAGGTGTGATCGATCTTCCCCAGTCAAAAATTTATGATATCGCCGAGGCTTTAGAAACAACTCCAACGTACTTATTAGGTTTAGAAGAAGAACTTGAAGCTTTAACCGCAACAGCAATCGTTGAACATCTTCAATCTGTTACAGTTGATCAACTTGTTGAATGTTTTTCTCAATTAGATTTATATAGTTATGAAAAAGTAAATGAAGCAGTAGGTAAAGTAGCACTGGGTTACAAATAGAAAGCCATCATCTTTCGATGAAGGTAAAAAAAAGGAGCAAAGGCTCCTTTTTTTGTTCTTACTTATGTTTTTGATTTGATTTTGCCAAACAGTCCTTACAAATCCCCTCGAATGTAATGTCGTGATCTAACACGAGGCATCCTAATTCTTCTTCGACGAGTTGATGTAATTCTTTTCGGTAATCTAATTCCACATCTTCAATGCGATTGCATTCTCTGCATCTAAAATGATAATGATCGTGTAGATTTTTATCGTAGATAAATCCAAGTTCTGGATGTCTTACACGGTTTATTAATTTTTCATTATAGAGCACATTTAAATTTCGATAGACCGTCGCAATTCCAATTGATACATCACCTTCTTTAAGTTTTGTATGAATTTGATCTGCCGTCATATGACCTTCAGATGCTTGAATTAAATCTAAAATCTCTTGTCTTTGTTTAGTAAGCTTGATACTCATTATCATCACCATCTTAATTATAGCATAAAATATGCTTTTACAAGAATATTTGCTTTAATCTAACGGTCCCCATTAAAAATACTGTTCTTAACAATCACGTAATCAACCTTACGAATCGCTTCAAGATCGCGACCTCCAGCATAAGAAATGGATGATTGAAGATCTTGTTGCATTTCGCGTAGAGTATCCTCGATTTTTCCTTTATGTTCAATTAAAATGCGCTTTCCTTCAACATTTTTATGTTCACCTTTTTGAAATTGTGATGCACTTCCAAAATATTCTTTGAATGGAACGCCATCAACTTCAATTGTTTCTCCAGGTGATTCTTCATGTCCTGCAAATAATGATCCAACCATACACATCGTAGCACCAAATCGAATTGACTTAGCGATATCGCCATGATCTCGGATTCCTCCATCTGCAATCAAAGGTTTGCGAGCGGCCTTAGCACACCATGATAATGCGGATAATTGCCATCCACCTGTTCCAAACCCAGTTTTTAATTTCGTAATACATACCTTACCCGGGCCAATACCCACTTTCGTAGCATCTGCTCCTGCATTCTCAAGTTCACGAACCGCTTCTGGGGTTCCCACATTTCCTGCAATCACAAATGTGTTTGGTAAGAATTCTTTTATGTGCTTAATCATTCGAATAACTTGCTCAGAATGACCATGCGCAATGTCGATTGTAATATAGTCAGGAATGACATTATCTGCTGCCAATCGACGTACAAAATCATACTCGTCATCTTTTACACCAACACTAATGGATGCATATAGACCGCGTTGATTCATATCTTGAATAAAGCCATAACGACGTTCCTCGTTAAAACGATGCATAACATAAAAATAATTATGTTCTGCTAACCAAATAGCGAGCGGTTCATCGATTATTGTTTGCATGTTTGCAGGAACAACAGGCATTTCAAAGGTTCGATTTCCCAATTTAACGCTTGTATCGCATTCAGAGCGACTTTTCACAATACATTTATTTGGAATTAATTGAATATCTTCGTAATCAAATATTTTCATTACGGCCTCCTATTTATTCTCGTGATAGTAAGAATAGAGCTCGTTTTTTGAAACACCATTCTCTTTGGCCACAGAAGAAATTGAACGTGAAACAGAATTTCCTGCATTAATCTGTTCCTTAATGCGAATGATTAAATCATCAAAGCTTACTTCTGATACATCAGTGTTCGCCTCAATAACAATTACAAACTCACCTTTTATCGTCTCAACTGACTCCATAACCTCGGTAACCGTACCACGTATAAACTCCTCGTGCATTTTTGTAATCTCACGCACAAGACAAATCTTTCGATTACCTAACACATCATACACGATTTCGAGTGTCTTTTCTAATTTATGAACTGATAAATAATAGATTGTCGTCATTGGTAAATCCTTGTTTTGGATTAATTGTTTTTTAAGTTGGCTTTCTTTATGCTCCATAAAGCCCATAAATGCGAAAGGTTGAACAATAAGTCCCGATGCAACCAGTGCATTAAGAAAGGCACTACTTCCGGATATTGGGACAACATTAAAGCCCGCGGCAATGACATCGCGAACTAATGTTTGGCCTGGATCAGAGATTAATGGATATCCTGCATCACTGACTAAACCAACACTTAAGCCTGATTCCAATAAATCAAGAATCCCTTTAGTTGATTCTTGTTCATTATGCATATGATGGCTGATCATTTTTGTGTTGATATCAAAGTGTGAACAGAGCTTGCGTGCATTGCGTGTATCCTCTGCCGCAATAACATCAACATTTTTCAATGTCTCAATCGCTCTGGGTGTCATCTCATTCAAATTTCCTATTGGTGTTGCAACCAGGAATAGTGTTGGTTTTTCGTTTTTAAAACTTTGTTGTTTTATCATAACATTCTCCTAAAATAGATAAACCTTTAATCGAAATTAAAGGTTCTGATAGTATTTCGTTAATTCATAAGCAAATTGATCAATGATAAGGTTAATATTGACGCCCGGTCGAATCCGATCTTTTAAGCTTAAAACAATTTGAAGCAAATGAATACGATCTTCATTTGTAATGTGATTTGTTCGAACTTGGATTGTTTGTTCGTGTTGACCTTGTAATGAGAACGATAATTCGAATAATTCAAAGAGTAATACCAATCGTTCCCGATCCAATCTTTTTTTCTTAATCCCCTCAACTTGTAAGGTTAAGATCGCCGACAAATAGTCTCGTTGATTTAAAGATTCAAGTACATCAAAGAAAATGGAACTGGCTTCTCTATAGACGTCATCATTAATCTGATGATTTAGTTCTTCACTATTTTGATTCATCCTCGATAATAAATAAGCATCAATTGGATCAATCCCTTGTTCACATGCCACATCAAATAACATTTGATGATTCATCGATTCCAAATGGATTGTGAGACATCTGGATCGTATGGTCTCAAGAACACGATTTTCATTGCGTGTTGTTAAGATTGCAACGATATCACCTTCTGGCTCTTCTAAGAATTTCAAAAGACTGTTCATCGCCTCTACGGTCGCATTATCCACATCTTCAATAATGTAGACTTGGTGCCCTGATGTTTCTATTGATGATTGACTGAAATATTCCTTGAGATCAATGATCTCTGATTTCTTAATACTTTGTTCTTTACCACTAAGTATTCTAAAATCCGCATGGTTTTCATTGTTTATTCGTTGGCATGTAAGACAAGAACCACAGGCACCAATGTCTTGTTCGCAACACATCATACTCATTGCCATGTATTTAGAAAAATCAAGCGTTCCATAATCTCCAACGATTAAATAGGCATGGGAAACACGATTTTTTGATTGTTGACGATGAAAGAGATTTAGCGCTTTAACCTGACTTGAAACATTATTCATGATTCAAATGTTTCTCAATAATCTTAATAACATCGGAAGCAACATCATCAATCGATTGATGCGCATCCACAATCTTAATACGGTTTGGGAAACGACGAATCACTTCTTGATACCCTTCATATACTTTCTCATGAAAGACATCGCCTTCGAGCTCTAAACGATCTTTATATCCACGAACACCAATTCGATTTAGGCCTTCTTGTGGTTTGACATCCAAAAAGATTGTTAAATCGGGCAGAAAACCATCAATAGCGAACATGTTTATATCCCATACATCATCAATACCAATACCTCGAGCATAACCTTGATAAGCGAGTGAGCTATCAATAAATCGATCACATATTACCAATTCACCTCGGTTTAGTGCAGGTTGAATTTTCTCAATTAAATGTTGTCGGCGACTTGCAGCATAGAGCAAAGCTTCGGTACGATCATCCATTTCTTTATGATCCGGATCAAGAATCAGTTCTCTAATTTTCTCAGAAATACGAATTCCTCCAGGTTCTCGAGTACAAAGGACGGGTTGATTTTTTTTCTCAAAATACTCCGAAACGATCTTGGTAATTGTTGTTTTACCACTTCCCTCAGGACCTTCAAATGATACAAATAATGTCATGTTGCCACCTCTTCTTTGAATATTATAGCATGGTATAGCGTGGTCTATTCTAAAAGTTGTGTGTTTTATCATTTTGGATTATTATGTAAGGGAAGAAGAAAACTTTAGAGGAAAAAATTATGATCCAACAAATTAAAAAAGGATTTCAAAAAGCATCAAATGACAACGTCTATATGATTGTTTTAGGGATTGTTGTACTCTTAATCGTTATTAATTATTTTCTTAATACAACGGTCCTCACAATTCTCACGCTCTTGATGTTTTGTGTCGCTTTTGGAGTTCTTATCAAACACATTATAAAGAAGGAAGATTAGATGGTAAGAGATGGCTTAAAACTAAATGAAGTATTAAAGTATCAAGGAAAAATTGTAGATGTATATAATGTTGAATTTGAAACACAAACTGGCATGTTTGAAGCTGAGATTTTAAAACATGATGGCGGTGTCTGTATTGCCGCAACCCATGACGATCAAGCATTCTACTGTGTTGATCAATATCGTTATGGTGTTGAACATATTATGCAAGAGTTCCCTGCAGGAAAAATTGATAAAGGTGAGTTGCCACTTGATGCTGCGCTAAGGGAATTGCGGGAAGAAATTGGATTTGTAGCGAAAACACTTGTTCCACTTGGATACATTCATCCATCACCCGCATATCTTGACGAAGTCTTGTATCTTTATTATGCATCGGATTTAGATTATGTCGGCCAAGACCTCGACGACAATGAAGTGCTCAATGTTTATACTCGTGATCTTCATGATATTATTACTGATATCGAAGCAAATAATATTACGGATGCAAAAACTATTTCCCTTGCTTACAAAGTAAATCATTATCTATCACAAAAATAATGAGCGAACCGTCCAATTGGTTCGCTTTTTTTTATGCTTCTTCACTAATTGCTCACATAAAATGGTAATATATTAAAGACGAGAAAGGCGGTACTTATATGTGTACAGGAATACAAGTAATTTCAAAGCAAAATAATACTTATTGGGGTAGAACTCAAGAATTTGATACATTTTTGCCCGTTTATGGCGTGCTTGTCCCTCGTGGAACAGCAATTAATCATATGCTTTCACCCATTGTAGCGAAAAATGCTGCTGCTGGCATTAGTCTTCATGATTCGAACCAGGATCTTTTATTTATGGATGGTATGAATGAACATGGACTCGTAGGTGGGAGTTTCTATTATGGAAATGATTACTCAGATTATGCACCCACCAGTGCAATTGAATTGATGGGTAAACAGGCCTTAAGAGGAGAGGAATTTGTAACTTGGGCTCTACTAAATTGTGATTCGATTGTCGATTTACACCGTAAAGCAATTAAAGAGGTCGCAATATCCAACGAACCTAATATTCATGGTAATGTAATCCCTCAACATTATGTTTTTGTAGACCGTACAGGAGCTAGCATCGTTCTTGAACCTTCCTCCGCCGGTTCCTTTGATATTTATCCCAACGAGATTGGAACCTTCACCAATCAGCCTGAATTTCCTTGGCATGTTCAAAACCTTCAAAACTATGTCTCCATGAACAATCAAATTTATCCTTCACGTAAATTTGGTAAATTTGAAAGTTTGAGTTCTGGTACGGGGAATGGATTGTTTGGCTTACCCGGAGACTATACACCACAATCGCGATTTGTAAGGGCAACAGTCTTGAATAACCTCTCAAATCAACCCAATGATGACCAAGCACTTGATAAAGTTTTCCGCGTCCTCAATACCTTTGATATTCCTTACGGATTGATTGTCGATGAAAAAAACCAGGTACAATACACACAGTATACCTCTGCATACGATTTAGAGAATAGAACGGTTAACATCTCAACCTACGAGAATAGACAAATCCAACAATTTTATTTTGATCCCTTATTGGTTAATAATCATGAGATTATTCGCTATGAGATTAAACGTAAGCAGATGATCGAAACAATGAATAAATTATAATAAGCATTAAAAAAAGAGTAACATTAAATGTTACTCTTTATTTTTTGTTATTCTGTTTTAGGTAAGATGAATACTTGTTCTTCTGACTTCGACAAGAGATGTTTGCCTCGAGCATAGTTTTGAACATAAGTAGGATCTTGAAGTTTTGCCTTCTCAAGAGCAAGTTCACCTTGTCTTGTTTCGAGTACTTTTAAATTCGAGCGCTCGCTTTTTAGTTGTTGATTCAATTGGAATGTTGATACTAATTCTTTTGCAGATTTAGATAACATCAGGCATGAAACGGATACTATCAAAATACCAAGAATGATTGATGCAAATTTAATTGTTGGATTCTTAGCTATTCGCGGTTTCGTAACTGTTTGTCCCATCTTTCCACTTCTCTTTCTTTTTTTGTTAGTTTATTTATCTATATTCATTATACTGACATTCTCAAAAATTGCAAGAGTTGTCAGTTTTCTGAATCGCTTCTATCGATCCGTTGATCTGAAATAAGTTCATACATCGGCGGATTACTTCGTAAAATTTTGTCGCTTAAAAATGTAACTTCTATTTTAATATGGCGATGTTCAAATCGAATTTCAATTACATCTTCAAGTGTAACCTCTGATGATGGTTTTGCTTTCTTTCCATTAATAAAGACACGCTCATCATCAGCGAGTTCTTTCGCCACAGTACGGCGTTTAATGATTCGTGATACTTTCAAATATTTATCAAGTCTCATAGTGTTTGCTCCTTTAAATTTTCGAGTATATAAATCAAATCTTCTGCCCACTCTGTATACATTGGCATGGTAATAATGATTGTTTGATTTAGATACTTTATCTTAATTTCACTCGACTTTTCAGAGATTAATTCAAAGAGATGGACACCATCTACTTGACTACTATATTCCTCTGTAAAGACTAATTCTACTTTATTAACACGTTCTTTAAATGACTTAATGCGCTGATCATTTAAGAATAATTCCAGACGTGTTTTTTCCAACAGCATTTTAACTGAATTTGGTAATTTCCCATAGCGGTCATCAATCATCTCATGAAACTGCTTCAATTCATCCAGTGATTGGATTTGGTTAATTTGTTGATACAGATCTAATTTTTCGCCATCATCACTTGCGAAGTCTTCGGGTAAATATCCATCCACTTTAAGATTGAATCGTTCTTGTGCTTCAACATCAATAACCTCTTTACCTTGTCTTTTCGCAATGGCCTCTTTAAGAAGTTGTACGTATAAGTCGATACCTACAGTATCAATAAATCCCGACTGATTACCACCAAGGAGTTCTCCGGCACCACGAATCGTTAAATCACGCATTGCAATCTTATATCCACTACCAAGCTGTGTAAATTCTTTAATTGCTTGAAGTCTTTTTTGTGCTAACTCCGTTAACCCACGTTTATTGGGTACAACAAAGTACGCATACGCTAAACGATCTGACCGTCCAACGCGTCCCTTGATTTGATAGAGCTGTGACAAACCAAAACGATGCGCATTGTCCACAATGATCGTGTTGGCATTTGGAATATCAATTCCAGTTTCGATGATTGTTGTACAAACTAAAACATTAATTTCCTTACTAATAAATCGTATCATCACATCTTCAATTTCATGACGTTCCATTTGGCCATGCACAACAGCTACACGTGCATCTTCCACATGATTCGCAATGACTGAAGCAACAGAGTAAATTTGCTCTACATTATTAAATAGGTAGAAAACCTGGCCTTCCCGACTAAGTTCTTTGGAAATAATATCATTAAGCGTTTGTTGGTTTTTTTCAATGATATAAGTCATTACCGGAAGACGGTTTGATGGCGGAGTATTGAGTTGTGATAAACTACGAAGTCCAATTAGAGACATTTGAAGTGTTCGTGGAATCGGAGTCGCGCTGAGTGATAAAACATCCACAGAAACTTTAAATTCCTTAATACGCTCTTTATGTTCCACCCCAAATCGCTGCTCTTCATCAATAATTAGTAATCCTAAATCTTTAAACTTTACATCGCGAGATAATACACGGTGTGTTCCCACTAAAATATCAACTTTGCCATCTTTGACCCGTTCAATAATTTCCTTTTTTTCTTTATCTGATACAAAGCGATTTAAAACTTCAATCGTCACAGGAAAATCACTCAATCGTTCTTTAAGAGTTCGTGCATGTTGTTGTGAGAGGATTGTTGTAGGACAAAGGAAAACGACTTGTTTATGATCTACAAAGGCTTTAAACGCTGCACGAATGGCTACTTCGGTTTTTCCAAATCCAACATCACCACAAAGTAAACGATCCATCGGAACATTGCGTTCCATATCCCGTTTAATTTCTTCAATGGCTGTTTTTTGATCATGAGTTAATTCATATTCAAACGCATCCTCAAACTGTTTCTGGTATTCCGTATCGGGACTAAAAGCAAATCCACTTGCCTCCATTCTTGAAGAATAGAGCGTTACGAGTTTATCTGCCACATCGGCAACATCTTGTTTAATACGTTCTTTGTTCTTTTGCCAGGTACTTGTACCAAGCTTGCTCAGGCGAACTGATGCTGCCTCTCGTGACATAAACTTACGAACCAGGTTAAATTGTTCGAGAGGTACGAACAGTTCATCACCATCACGATATTGAATGCGCATAAAATCTTTATGAATTCCTTCAATTTCTTTGGTAGTAATTCCCATATACTTACCGATACCATATTGGCGGTGCACAACATAATCCAATGTATCGAGATCTGATAATTGATTTAAAGATTCTGCCTTTAAAAACTTATTATCGTATCGGAACATCTTTTTCTTATACTTATACAATTCACTTGCTGTATAAACGACCGTATCAATATCTTCTAGAATAAATCCAGAGGTGATATGACCGTATTCAATATAGATTCCATTTGTAGTTGGTTTGTCTGTTAACACCTGATACTCAATACTTTGATTTAGTAGCGTCTTAACAAAATCTTCCATAGTATCTTCATCGAGTATGATGATCACTTTTTGTGTTATTGCCTCTTTACGAAGCCACTTCATGGTTTGCTCTATACTTTCCGATACAATATTGGGGGCATGCCAAGGAATAAAAACTTCACCCTCGGTTTGATATTCAAAAATTTCACGATACGTATGTTTTACTTTAATCCGTTCAAATGACTCGAAAATATCTGAGACATAAATCATTTGATTCATCTCATACTGTTCTTCAATAAACGTGTGAGCATCTAAGGTATTTTGTTTAAGTGTTCTTTCAATAGCTTCAATCGGGCTCATGTACGTCGTTGATTCACTTAAATAATCATAAATCGTCGCATAGTTTGACCAAAATGAGAGCAGAGGGTACAACGATACATCAAACTGATTCATTTGTAATAATTCTCGTTTTTGTTCCATTTCATGAATCAAATCATCATTATCGATTCCCTCGATTTTTTGCGTCAATGAATTACTGATTTCTAAAATATCCTGATCGTTAAGAAGAATATCTGTCGCAAATGCAATCATCGCTTCATCAACTCGCGATAGCGATCGCTGATTCTCGATGTCAAAATATCTTAGACTATCTACTTCTACATCAAAAAATTCAATTCGAAGTGGCTGCTCCATTTGGATAGAAAACACGTCACAAACACCACCACGAATTGCATATGTAAATGGCTTTTCAACATATTTAACACGCGTATACCCCAGTCGTTCGAGCTCACATGCAAGTTGGAGCGGTTCCCACTCATCACCGGTCTTAATGTTGATTATCGAATTTTTAAGAACTTTCAACGGGGATAATTTTCTTACTGAAGCAATTGCATGCGTAATACAAATATCAAAGTCTCCGTTCACAATTTTAAATAATGCATCAATTCGATTCGCTTTCATAATTTCTGACTGAACAATAGCCTCAACACGTAGTGACTCTTCATGGTTGTAATAAACTACATTTGCATTTTCATCAAGATGTTTTATCTCATTATATAAATTTGATGCTTGTTGTTCGTTTTCCTTAATTATAAACAAAGGTTTTTTGCTTACTCTACTGGATCCTAGAACTAATAAAGCTTCTTGAACCACGCTTAAATGGGCAAAAATACTTTTGCCCTGGGTGTACTCTTTAACAAGTTCATGCTTTTCTAAATAATTATATAACCAATTCATTTTTACACTCTTACATTGTATTCATTCATCAATTGATCAGTCCGTTTTCCACTGATAAAATCACTTACGCATCGAGCACCCAATGAAATTGCTGTTTCTTCATCAATTTTTCCAAGTACCCAATCAACTGTTTTTATTTGACTGCTTTTACCAATTCCAACTTTTAGCCTTAAAAATTCATTTGATCCCAAATGATCAATGATGTTCTTAACACCTTTTTGTCCACCTGACGATCCTTTTTCGCGAAGTCTCAGTGATCCGACGGTAATATCCATATCATCACTAATAACAAGAAGATCTTCAAGATCAACATTATAATAACGCATGACTTCTCCGACTGATTCTCCTGAGAGATTCATATATGTTTGTGGTTTAACCAAAACGACTTTTTCAGTACCTACAAACGTTTCAGCAATAAGTGCTTTAAATTTATTCGTTGTGATCGAAACACCTAATTTCGATGCAACTTCATCAATAACCAGAAAACCTGCATTATGTCTTGTATTCTCATACTGTTTTCCGGGATTTCCTAATCCTACGATTACTTTCATACATTCCTCCATTAAGCAAAAAAGAATAAGGGACTCCCCTTACTCTTTGTTTGGATCATAGACAATCTTAAGATGACGGTCTCTTCCTGAACCTTCACTTTGTGTGCGAATTCCTGGAAAATCAGTCAATTCTTTATGAATCACACGACGTTCGTCGTTTGGCATTGGGTCTAAAGATGCGTCAATTTTAGAACGACTAACATTCTTAGCAATCCGTTTTGCCATTGCCTTAAGTTTTTGATAACGATCTGTTTTATAGTTGTTTATATCAATCATAACGTAAAAACGACGTTTAAACTCGGAATTAACTGCATGTTTGAGTAACATATTCATGCCTTCCAATGACTTCCCATTTTTACCAATTAGGATTGCATTGTTTTCTGCATTCAATGATACTTTAACGTTATTATTCTTAACAGTAATTTCTTGTTCAACTTTTAATCCCAAACCGGTAAAGAATTTATTAAAATATTCTTCAACAAACAATTTGACATCATTAAGGGCAAACACTTCAGCAGTAACACTCGCCCCAATGCCTAAGAAACCTGATTTTTCTTCGATGACATAGTAGATAAGATCACTTTTTTCAACATTCTTTTCTTTAGAGACATTGTTTAGAACATCATCTAAAGACTTAGCTGTATATTGCTTCACGTGTATTCCTCCCTTTTTTATTTTGTGCCGTATTTATGATTAATAAATAATGTTTGTACTAATTGTGCAAGAGCCGAAACCATCCAGTATAAACTCATACCCACTTGCCAGTTAAGAGCAAGAACTACAATCATAATAAGTGATGAATACATCATCATATTTGCTTGATTAGCAGGTTGTTTTTCATATGAACGTTTACGAAGTTTTTGTTTTGCAAGATATTGTGGCAAGAACATTGAAAGGAACTGTGATATTGCCATTAGAATGAAAATTACAATGATAATAATATTTCCTTGAGTAAATCCTTGCATCGGCGTTACTTCTAGAGTTTGTCCAAATACCGTACCATTAATGATGGCTTCTGAACGCATAACAGCTTGATACATTGCAATCATAATTGGTAACTGAAGGAATGTTCCACCTAAAGCACCCATTGGATTAATTTCATGTTTTTCAAACAACTTTTGCATTTCAGTAGCTTTTTGAAGTTTTGCTTGTTGATCATTTCGACCTTGATACTTCGCTTCAATTCGAGCTTGTTCAGGACCAATTAATTGCATTTTTTGTTGTTGAACTGTTGCTTTAATTGAACCTTTGATTGTAATAAGCTTAATAATCAATGTTACAACAACAATTGAACCAATGGTTCCAATGTATTGTGAGAAAAAGTTTAATGCTTGTGCAATTGGCCATACAAAGAGCGCTCCAAACCATGTGTCCGTACCCCATGACCATGCATCACCTAAACTAATAATCTTGTCAGCGTATACTTGTTTCGTTTGTGGATCAATAACTTGAGTACATCCCGTTAATGCTAATAGCAAAATACTGAATATAATCAGTTTTTTATATTTTTTCATATCTATCTCCTAATCTAAAATACTCACTTTACATTTTAACCGTTTTTATTAGGTTTTCCAAGTCTTTTCGATTTTCCTCATAACTCTGTTCGTAATATTTTTTTCGAACTAGAACGATGTAATCGTAAGGTGTATCAAACATGTTGATGTCTTGGAGCATACTTCTTATTTGACGTTTTGTTTTATTGCGCACTACTGCATTTCCTAGTTTTTTAGGTGCTGCAATTCCATATCGCGAGTGATTTTTAGTTTTTTTATTTATATATACTGTAAAAGCTTTGGTATTTTTAAATCGACGAGCCCCCATGATTTTTTGGAATTCCGCTGCTTTTTTTACTCTATATTCTTCTCTCATTTTTTTTCACTTCCATTATGACAAAAAAGTCACCCATAAGGGTGACTGTTATGCAGATAACACTTTTCTTCCTTTTGATCTACGACGTGAAAGCACGCGGCGACCGCCTACTGTTTTCATACGGGCTCTAAAACCATGGACCTTTTGGTGTTTCCGTTTGCTCGGTTGATAAGTTCTCTTCATGAAAACCACCTCCAGTTCTTTATATATACGAAGAGCAAATGCTTTAAAATTATATAAGAAATACTTTTCAATGTCAATAAAGTGCCTTAAATAACGTTTTGATTATCTGATTCACCATCTAATTGATACTATTTCATTCTAACTTTATAGAATTATCATCGCTATTGTAACACATTCATCTTTCAATCACGATATTTTTTTCAATTTTTTTATTGATCGGAGCGCCTTTAAATAATTCACAGGTAATAAAAGAGTGAGCATTCCTCTTTAAAATTAGTTGATGCTTGCCCTTTTATTACCAATATCGGATTATTTTCGTTCGAAAATGCTTGTGGTTATCCACTTTTTCATGCATATGCAACGAAATGTTGGTAACTCTATCGGATTCGTGGGATAAATTTAGTGGAAGATTTTAATGATTAAAAAATCAGTGGAAAACTATAAACCATCTTTTATACGAGTTCATAACAATGTTTATCAACAGATTGGGGATAGTGTGGATAAATGCATCATACCCTTTTATAAGTAGCTATTTTCATGTTGAGATGTCTGCGTATAAATAACAAAAATCAAGCTCTACATTTTTTGTCAACGCTATGTTGAGAATGTATTTAAGAAGTCCACAATTTATAAACATTCATAATTTTGTGGACAACTGTGGATAACTATCAAAATAAGCATTAGAATAGCCGTATTCCACAGTAGATTATGTGGATAACTTGTTGGGAGTTTTTTTGTCT